>CAWINA010000008.1:0-479590 GCA_963837405.1 uncultured Thermoleophilia bacterium | reverse complement strand
ATGGCGTTCGCGCCGATGCGGGCGATGACCAACCGCACCGACGGACCGGCGCTGAACGGAGCCCTGGCCGGCGACGGGCGCCGCTGCTCGGCGTCTTCAGCATCCTGCTCTCGGTCGGCCTGCTGATCTCCAGGCGGAGGGGCGTGACCGTGGCATTCGAGCGCGTCGAGGCCGTCCCCTATGCCCTGCCCTTCCGCGACCCCTACGTGACTGCGAGGGGCGCCCTCGAGCGGCGCGAGATGGTGCTGCTGCGGCTGTTCTTCGACGATTCCGGCCAGGTCGGCCTCGGCGAGGCGGTGCCGCTGGCGCTGCGCGGCGACAAAGCCGTTGGACAGAGGTCGAGCCGGTCCGCTGGCAAATCGGCCGTCACTCGTCGGCCTCGACCTCGGCGATGCGCCCGACGGCCCCCGGGCGCAGATCGCCACCGTCGTGGTCGAGCTGGCGACCGCCAACAAGCTCGGTCGCCGCCCGCCGCGGGCAGCGGTCGAGGGCGCCCTGCTCGACCTGGCCGCGAAGCTCGCGGAGAGCCGCGGCGGAACCCGCTCGGGGCCGAAAACCCCCCGAGCCTGTGCGATGCAACGCGACCTTGATCGCCGCCGAGCCGGAGGCCGTGGCCGACCATGCGCGAACGCTGGTCCTCGGCGGGCTTCGGGACCTTCAAACTGAAGCTCGGCGCCGGCGACGACGTGGCCAGGTGCGGGCGGTGCGCGAGGCGCTCGGCCCGGAGCCGCGGATCAGGGTCGACGCGAACGAGGCCTGGGACGGCGAGGCGGCCGCGAGCGGGTCCTGGGCGAGCGGAGGCCCTCGGTATCGAGCTCGCCGAGCAGCCGGTCGCGAGGCTGGACGGCCGGCCGGGTCGCGAGCCGAGACCTCGATCCCGCTGGCCGCCGACGAGATCATCAAGACCCTCGCCGACGCCGAACGGGCCGGCGCTACGGGCGGCCTGCCGTCGCGCCAGGCTGAAGCTCTCGAAGCTGGCGGCGCCGCGCCCGAGCACGACGGCCGCGGTCCTCCCCAGCTTTCTCTCCAGCTCCTTCATCGGCCCGGTCGGGATCGCCGCCGTGGTCGAGCTGCGCCCCGCCGCTACGCGAGAGGCGACCGCCCCTTCGACGAACCTCGCCCACGGCCTTGCCACCCAGCGCCTCTTCGCGGACGACGATCGCCTCGGGCGAGTGCCTGCTCTGCGACGAGGTCGCTGCATCTGCCCCGCGACCCGGGCCTCGGCGTCGAGATCGACGAGGAGACGCTCGAAGCGCTACCCCCTCTAGCCTGCGAATGTCGAGTTGGTGACCGATCGGTCGACAAACCACACGCCACCGTGGACCGCACGAACTTGAACACCGCTCTCGCCTCGGCCTTGATCGAGGAGCTGGACCGTGGCGGACTGCGCCACGCGGTCGTCTCCCCCGGTTCGCGCTCGACGCCGCTGGCGCGTGGCGCTGCGGCGGGCGCCGGCGATCGAGGCGACGGTGCTCGTCGACGAGCGCTCGGCCGGCTTCTTCGCGCTCGGGGCGGCGCAGGCGACCGGCGCGCCGGTGGCGCTGCTCTGCACCTCGGGCACGCGCCGTCGGCCAACTACCACCCGGCGGTCGCTCGAGGCCGACGAGTCCGCCGTGCCGCTGGTCGTGCTCAAGCGCCGACCGGCCGCCGGAGCTTCGCGGGATCGGCGCCGGGCAGACGATCGACCAGATCAAGCTCTTCGGCTCCGCGGTGCGCTGGTTCTGCGAGTCGGCACCCATGAGGCCGACGACGACGGGCTGCTCCACTACCGCTCGGTCGCTTGCCGGGCCTTCGCCGCGCCCGCGGCGAGGCCCGGCCCGGGCCGGTCCACCTCAATCTGCCCTGGCGCGAGCCGCTGGCGCCGATCCCGTCGCGGGAGCGGTGACCGCCACCGACCCGCTGGCGCTGGCGGGTCGCGACGAGCGCCCGCTGACCGCGGTGACGCGGATCGACCGCGAGTCCTCGGCCTTCCTGCTCGAGGAGATGGCCGGCCACATCGGCGACGCGATCGCCGGCGTGATCGTCGCCGGCCGCCAGCTCGACCCGGAGCTGCGCGGCCGCTGGCCACCTGGCGCGCGTCTCCGGCTTCCCGATCCTGGCCGAGCCCGACCTCGCAGCTGCGCTGCGGACCGCATGACCGCTCGCGCGTGATCTCCGCCTACGACCAGCTGCTCCGCGACGAGCGCTTCGCCCGCTCGGTCGTCCCCGACCTCGTCCTGCGCTTCGGCGAGATGCCGACCAGCAAGCCGCTGCGAGCCTGGCTCGCGGCCAGCGGCGCCGACCGAGATCGTCGTCGACCCCGACGGCGGCTGGACGAGCCGACGCGCCGGGCGCGGCGATCCTGCGAGCCGACCCGACCGAGCTGGCGTCGGGCTGGGCGGCCCGGCTGGACGAAGGAGCCGAGCGCGGAGCCGCCGCCCTGGATCGCCGCCGAGGCCGCCGCGCAGGAGGCGCTCGACGCCGAGCTCGGCGCGGGCGGCGGGATCTACCGAGCCGGCTCTGCATCGGGCCCTGGGCCAGGCACACGGCGACGGAGACCTCGTCTACACCGCCTCGAGCATGCCGATCCGCGACCAGGAGGCTTTTCTCGCCAGCGGCGCCGCCGATGCCCTCTTCCTCAGCAACCGCGGCGCCAACGGCATCGACGGCCTGATCTCCTCGGGCATTGGCGCCGCCCACGCCAGCGGCCGCCCGACCACGATCCTCAGCGGCGACCTCGGCCTGCTCCACGACCTCGGCGGCCTCGCCGCCCTGCGCGATGTCTCCGACCCCGCTCCGCATCGTCGTCATCGACAACGACGGCGGCGGCATCTTCCACTTCCTGCCGCAGGAGCAGGCACTGGACGGCGCGCGAGTTCGAGGCCCTGTTCGGCACCCCCCGCGGCGTCGACGTCGAGCGGGCGGCGGCGTTGTTCGGCCTTCCACATCGCCGACTTGGGACCCCCTCGCCGATCTTCCCCAAGCTCTCGGCGCCGGCACCGGCCTAATCGAGGTCAAGGCCGACCGTCAGACCAACGTCGCCCTGCACCGCCGCCTCACCACTCGGGTCCACGAGGCGCTCGACTCGATTTCGTAACAGGTGAGTCTGCTCCAGCACCTCTCATAGATGCCTAGCTGCAGATGCACGAATGGTGGCCCGGTCAGCAGCTGATCGGCTCCGCCTCGCGGCCGGGACCAGGCTGCCAGGCGGGGCTGAGGGAGGCCACCCCGCGGAACGAGAGGATCCTTGTCGGACAACTGCCGTCAGCGTTGATCTCCATCACCGGCATCTCCAATACCCATAAACCGTCCGTTCGGTCAAAGGCCGCGCGAGTCTGACGAATGCCAAGCGCTCGTCCGGAAGGATCCCAGCTAGGGGTTTGCTCCATCGCCCGCGTCCGGGTCAACTGAGTGGGACCGGCTCCGTCGCTGTGCGCAATGACGAGGTCTGACGTGGTTTCAATGCCGGCAGTTGCTCGCCCACCCTGCGAGGGATGGCGGAAGGTGCGAACTCCGATCCGGACCATCGCGACCTTCAGTCCGTCCGGAGAGAAGACGGCCGCTCGCCGCGGGCTTGGCGTTGAGACTCGGGTCAGCGCCGCTAGAGGCAGCGCGACCACCCGCGCGGAACCGGTCGGGGCCAGTGACCCTGCGTGATCGCCAAGGACCGCCCCGTCCGGAGAGAACGACGAGGCGTGTCGTGATGACTGCTTCGCGCCACAGCGTGAGCATTTGCTTAGCGCCACCATCAACCTGGGTGAGCCAGATCGAAGTCCGCGCGAAGGTTTCCGCCATGCTTTCCACCCGACGTTGCCCAGCTTGAGTTTCTGCCGCGCACTCGGACGAAGGCCATGCTGCGGCCATCCGGGACAAGCACCGGAGAATGCCCGCCAATCGTCCCCGGAGTGCGCGCAGGCCCCCCAGCGTTGGCCGGAGCAACGAACATCTGGGGTTTTGCCAGCCTTGAGGGTCGCTTTGCCGGCGTTCCAGCGAAGGCGAGCATCGAGCCGTCAGCGGACCAGGAGACAGAGGAAAAGGGATTTGGAATCGGTCCAGGTCCGCCCTCTTCGCCGCCGGCCAGCCGGCGCACCAGTCCACCGCCTGCTTCAGCCGTCTGGATCTCGAGGAGGGACGGCTGTCCGCCGCCCCCTCCACCCATCGAAGAAACGCGAGGCGCGGACCCGCTTCGGAAGCACTCGCGGTACCGCTGGCAAACGCCAGCGAGACCGCCGCCATCAAGATCCCAAGCCGCCCACCGAGTCACGCGGGGCATCTTGCACTACTCGGCGCGTTTCGCCTACTCGGCCAGCAGCGGCAGCAGGGCGCCGAGCTTGACCTCGGTCTCGGCCAGCTCGGCGGCGGGGTCGGAGCCGGCAACGACGCCGACGCCGGCGAAGAGATGGGCCTCGCGGTCGCGCAGCAGGGCGCTGCGCAGGGCAACGCAGAACTCGCCGTCCTCGGTCGCGTCCATCCAGCCGACCGGGGCGGCGTACCAGCCGCGGTCCATGCCCTCGAGCTCGGCGATCGCCGCGGCCGCGGCGGGCCAGGGCTCGCCGCCGACAGCTGGGGTCGGGTGCAGCATCCCGGCCAGCTCGATCGCCGAGCGCGGCTCGGTCAGCTGGGCGATCACCGGGGTCGCGAGGTGCTGGATGTTCGCCACCTTGACGATCTCCGGCTCGGCAGCCGCCTCGACCCAGACCGAGTGGGGGCGCAGGGCGCGGACGATGCGCTCGCTGACGATCCGCTGCTCGCGCCGGTCCTTGTCGCTGCGCAGGAGCTGCTCGCCGAGGTGGTCGTCGACCGCCGGGTCGGAGCTGCGCCGGGTCGAGCCGGCGAGGGCGACGGTGGAGACACCGGCGCCGGAGCGGCGGACCAACAGCTCGGGACTGGCGCCGATAAAGGCCGCCTCGGGGGTGCCGGCGCAGAAGCAAAAGCAAGCGGGGAACTGCTGGCGCATCGCGCCGAACAGGGCCGCGGGGTCGTGGGCGGCGGCGGCCTCGACGATCACCTCGCGGGCGAGCACCACCTTGCTCATCTCCCCCTTGGCGATCCGCTCTGTGGCGGCCTCGACCGTCGCTTCGAACTCGCCCGGCGGGCGGGCGCTGCGGATCGCCGCGTGCGCGGTCGGGTGCGGGTCGAGCAGCGGCAGCGGCGTCTCGGCGCGCAGCCCGGCTAGGCGCGCCTCGAGGCGCGCCCACACGCGCTCGGCCTCCTCGCCGGGGCCGACGACGGCGTTGAGGGTGAGGAAGCTGCGCCCGCCGCTGCGGCAGAGCGAGAGCTCGGGCAGGAACAGTGAGGCCGGCGGCAGCGAGGACCAGGTCGAGGACGCCCCACCCTCGGGGTCGAAGGCGAAGCCACCGAGCCAGACCGGACCGGCGCCCGCCGGCAGCCCCGGCGGCTCCTCCAGCACCGCGTCGCCGCCTGCTCGCAGGCACTCGCGGGCTACCTCCTGGAAACGCGCCGGGCCGCGCGAGGCGGCCTCGTGCGCGACCCCGAGCCCGGCCAGCGCGAAGCCACGGTCGGGCTGCTCCCAGCAGAACCAGCGGTCGGAGGCGAGCCGCGAGGCGAAGACCGCGGCGCAGGGATCGGCGACCTCAACCTCGGCGGTGACGCTGACCAGCGTCCGGCGCCCCCGCCCTATGCCCTTCTCGACGAGCCCCCGGAGGGTCTCAGTCTTGACCACGGGCGATCGCGATCTCCCCCGTGCGGACCATCTCGACCAGCCCGTGCGGGCGGACCATGCGCTCGAAGGCCTCGATCTTGTCGGCCGAGCCGGTCACCTCGATCGTCATCGTGCGGCGGGCGACGTCGACGATCTTGGCGCGGAAGATCTCGGCGAACTGGATGATCTCGGCCCGGTTCTCGACCGCCGAGGAGACCTTGAACAGGGCCATCTCCCTGGCCACCGTCTCTTCCGGCTCCATGTCGCGGATTTTCAGGACGTTGATCAGCTTGTGCAGCTGCTTGGTCACCTGGTCGATCGGGTGGACGGCGCCGTCGAGGGTGAGCGTGATCCGCGAGATGCTGGGGTCGTCGGTCGGGCCGACCGCGAGCGTGTCGATGTTGAATCCGCGGCGCGAGAAGAGGCCGGCGACGCGGGCGAGGACGCCGGGCTTGTTCTCGACCAGGATCGAGAGCACGTGCTTGCGCCCGGTCAGCTGCCCCGGCAGGTGTAGCTCCTCCAGTTTGACCGCCTGCGGGGTCCCGGCCTCCATCAGCTCACCGCCTTGCGCGGCGCCTCGACCATGTCGCGGGCGGCGTTGCCCGGCGGGATCATCGGGTAGCAGTTCTCCTCGCGGGCGACACGGACGTCGAGCAGGACCGGGCCGTCGGCCTCCAGCGCCGCGGTCATCGTCCCCTCGAGGTCAGCGGCGTCCTCGCAGCGCAGGCCGGTCGCGCCGAACGCCTCGGCGAGCTTCACCCAGTCGGGGCTGCCGGCCATGTCGACGGCGCTGTAGCGGCGGTCCCAGAAGAGCTCCTGCCACTGGCGCACCATGCCCATGTAGCCGTTGTTCATGAGGAAGACCTTGACCGGGATCTGCTCGGATACCGCGGTCGCGAACTCCTGGATGTTCATGATCAGGCTGCCGTCGCCGGCGATGCAGACGACCTGCTCATCGGGGCAGGCGACCTTGGCGCCGATCGCCGCTGGCAGCCCAAACCCCATCGTCCCGAGGCCTCCGGAGTTGATCCAGCGCCGCGGCTTGTCGAAGCCGTAGTACTGCGCCGCCCACATCTGGTGCTGGCCGACATCGGAGGTGAGGATCGCGTCGCCGCCAGTGGCGCGGTGCATCGTCTCCATCATGAACTGGGGTTTGATCTCGCCGTCGACGCCGGGCTCGTAGTAGAGCGGGTGCTCCTGCTGCCAGCCGCGCAGGCTGTCCCACCAGGCGTCGAGCCGGCTGCTATCGGTCTGCAGCGCCCGGTACTCGCGGGTCAGCTTCGGCAGGACCAGCTTGACGTCGCCGACGATCGGGATGTGGGCGCCGATGTTCTTCGAGATCTCCGCCGGGTCGATGTCGATGTGGATGACTTTGGCGTGCGGCGCGAACTCGCTCAGCTTGCCGGTGATGCGGTCGTCGAAGCGAGCGCCGATCGCGACGATCAGGTCGGCTTTGTCCATCGCGTAGTTGGCCGTGAAGGTGCCGTGCATGCCGAGCATCCCCAGCCAGGCCTCGCCCGAGGCCGGGTAGCCGCCGAGCCCCATCAGGGTCGAGGTGACCGGGAAGCGGTCCGAGCCGGCGAGCTCGCGCAGCTCCTCGGAGGCGTTGGCGTTGATCACGCCGCCGCCGGTGTAGAGGATCGGGCGGCGGGCGTTGGCCAGCGCTTTCGCGGCAATCCGGATCTGCTTCACGTTGCCCTCGATCGAGGGCTGGTAGCCGGGCAGGTCGACCGGGTCGGTGCGCGGCTCGTAGTCGATGTCGGCGCGCGAGAGGTCCTGCGGGATGTCGAGCAGGACGGGACCCGGGCGGCCGGTCGCGGCGATGTGGAAGGCCTCGTGGACGTACTCGGGGATCTGGCGCGGGTCGGTGACCTGGAAGGAGTGCTTGACGAAGGGCAGCGTCGCCCCCAGCACGTCGGCCTCCTGGAAGCCGTCGGTGCCGATCAGCTCGGTTTTGACCTGCCCAGTGATGAAGACGGTCGGAACCGAGTCGAGCATCGCGTCGGCGATCGCCGTGATCAGGTTGGTCGCGCCGGGCCCTGAGGTGGCGAAGGCGACGCCGACTTTCCCGGAGGCCTTGGCGTAGCCCTCGGCGGCATGGCCGGCGCCCTGCTCGTGGCGGGTCTGGACATGGCGAAACGGTGCGTCGACCAGCGCGTCGTAGGTCGGCAGGTTTGCCCCTCCGGGGATTCCGAAGACGTGCTTGACGCCCTCGGCCTGCAGTGATTCAACAAGCGTGTCCGCGGCCCTCATCGAACGCTCGATGCTACCAGCGGCGCGGGTTCAGCTTGGCCCCGCCAGTGCGGCTGACGCTACGCCTGCGCCGCAGGAGATTTCGCCGGGTTCCAGCGGGTGTGGGGATCGATCGAAGCGGTGGCGACGACGTTCGCCTTGTAGCGCTCGATCGCGTGCAGCATCGACTCGACAAGCTCCTCGCCGAGCAGGGTCGGTTCGAGCCCGAGGTCGAGCAGCTTGGTGTGGATCGCGTTGTAGTAGTGCTCTTCCTTCTCGACCCGCGGGTTGTCGACGTGGTCGATCTCGACCGCGTAGCCGAGGTGCTCGGCGGCATGCTTGACCTTCTCCGCCAGCTGGAGCACCGAAAACTGCTCGGTGAACTGGTTGAAGACGCGGAACTCGCCCTGCTCGGCCGAGTTGGCGACCGCCAACTCGACGCAGTTGAGGGTGTCGCGGATGTTGAGGAAGCCGCGGGTCTGCTGACCGGCCCCGTAGACCGTGAGCGGGTGGCCGATCACCGCCTGCAGGCAGAAGCGGTTGAGCACGGTGCCGAACAGCTCGTCGTAGTCGAAGCGGGTAATCAGGCGCTCGTCGCGGGCCGTCTCCTCGGTCTCGATCCCGTAGACGACGCCCTGGTTGAGGTCGGTCGCGCGCAAGCCCCAGGTGCGGCAGGCGAAGTGGATGTTGGTCGAGTCGTGGACCTTCGAGCAGTGGTACAGCGAGCCGGGCAGCTTCGGGAACGGCAGGGTGTCCTTGCGGCCCTTGTGCTCGATCTCGATGTAGCCCTCCTCGATGTCGATATTGGGCTGGCCGTACTCGCCCATCGTCCCGAGCTTGACCAGGTGGGCGTCGGGCACGTGGTCGCGCATGCTGAACAGCAGGTTGAGGTTGCCGACGACGTTGGCCTGCTGGGTCTCGACCGCAGTCTGGCGGGAGACCATCGAGTAGGGCGCCGAGGGCTGCTCGCCGTAGTGGACGACCACGTCGGGCTTGGTCTCGGCGATGACCGCGTCGAGGAACTCGCCATCCTCGACGGTGCCGACGAAGCTGCGGATGCGGTCGCCGGATATCTCCTCCCAAGCGGCGATTCGGGCGTCGAGATCGGCGATCGGGGTGAGCGAATCCGAGCCGGCGTCGCCGACCCAGCGGCGGCGGGCAAAGTTGTCGACGACGGAGACCTCGTGGCCACGGGCGGAGAACCGCAGAGCCGTTGGCCACCCCAGGTAGCCGTCGCCCCCGAGGATCAGAACACGCATAGGCGGGGCAGCTTAGTTGAATCCGGGGGATGCCAAGCGGACTGGCGGCGCGCAACGGGGGTCGGATCGGGCTTGCCCTGCTGGTCGCGATCGTCCTGCTCGGGCTTGGTTTGCGACTCGGCTACGCCTGGGACGGGCGGGCGCCGGTCTACGACGCGCAGGCCTACGCGGCGATCGCCGCCAACCTCGAGGACGGCGAGGGGTTCACGGTCGGCGCCGGAGCGACGCAGCCGTCGAGCAACTACTCGCCGGGGCTGCCGCTGCTCGTGGCGGGGATCTACACCGTCACCGGGGGCGAGCACGAACAGCTGGCGCGGATCGTCCTGGCGCTGATCGCGGCGCTGGCCGTCCTCTTCACGTACTTGATCGGGCGGAGGCTGGCGGGCCCCGCCGCCGGATTGCTCGGGGCGCTGGCGGTGGCCGTGTACCCGGCGTTCCTCGAGTACGGCGGGATGCTGATGAGCGAGCCCCTGGCGGCGACGCTGCTCTCCGGCGGCGTGCTCGCGTTGTTCTGGGCGCGGGAACGGGAGACGGTCTGGTCGTGGCTCTTCCCGGGAGCCACGCTCGGCGCCCTCGCCCTGGTCCGTCCCGAGTACCTCGGCGTCGGCGCCCTGATCGCGCTCGTCGTCTTCGCATCCGGCGGCCGTTCGTCCTTTGTCGCCCAGAGGGCTACAAAGGACGAACGGAGCGTGGCTTGGGGGCGCTGGTTGGGGGCGGCGGCGCTCGTTCTCGCCGGGATGGCGGTGGTGATCGTGCCCTGGACGGTGCGGAACGCAGTAGCGCTGGACCGGCTGGTGCCGATCTCGACCGGCGGCGGGCAGGTGCTCTACGCGGGGACCTACCTGCCGTCCGACGGCGACCCGGAAAAGGTCGGCGCAGGGGTCGTCGCCGAACACCCCGAGCTGTTCGCCCCGGGCGCCGCCGAGCGCCTGCGGCTGGAGCAGATCCTCGCCCGGCTCGCCGCCGCGACCTATCCCGAGCTCGAAAGCGACCAGGCGCTCTCGCGGCTAGGCCGCGAACAGCTCTGGGACGACGTCACCGAGGAGCCACTCGAATACGCGGGCTTCGTCGCCACCAAGGTCGGGCGAGTCTGGTCGCACGGGCCGCGGGAGATCATGCGGACGCCGGTCTGGGAGGGGCTGCACTGGGCGCTGCTCGTCTTCGGTCTCACCGGGCTCGGCCTCCTCGCCTGGCGGCGGCGCTGGGAGGCGCTGGTGATCGCCACCGTCTTCCTCTCGATCACCGCAATCAGCGCCCTGCTCGTCGCCTCTCCCCGCCGCGTGCTGGTCCTGCTGCCGCTGCTCGCCGCTTGCGCCGGCTACGGGGTGGTCGCCATTTCAACCGCTATCCGACTGAAATGGCGACCACACCCGGGGGGAGGTCCGGCGGCGGCGGATAGCCTGGGCCGGCCTTGAGCGCCGTCGCCGACTGGATCCGCGGGTTGCCCGAACGCCACGGGCGCAAGACGCTGATCGCGCTTGGGGCGATCCTCTTCGTCGGGCTGCTGGCGCGGGCCTACGTCGTCGTCAACCCGGTCGAGCACCCGGCCGACGACTCGCGCGCCTACTACGCGCTCGCCAAGGCGCTCTACACCGAAGGCAGCTTCGGCGGGCCCGAATTCGAGGACTCCAGCGACTGGTCGCCGGGAGCGCCGCTGCTCTACGCGGCCGCCTTCTACCTGACCGGCGGCGCCCGCGAAGGCACCGCGCGGATCGTCGAGGCACTCTGCGGGCTGGCCGCGATCCTCGTCGTCTACGCGCTCGCGCGGCGGCTCGCGCGGGTGGCGCGGCGGCCGGACTCAGCGGCCGGAGCCGAGCCCGCGGTCGGCCTCCTCGCCGCCGCCGCGGTCGCGATCTACCCGCCCTTCATCCACTCGACCGGCGAGCTGATGAGCGAGCCGCCGGCGATCCTCACCCTGCCCGCCGCGATCCTCGCCTTCCTCTGGGCCAGCGAGCGCGAGCGGCCCTGGTACGCCTGGCTCGCCCCCGGCGCCCTGTTCGGTCTGACCGCGATGTTCCGGCCGGAATTCCTCTTCGTCGGGGTCGCCTTCGCCCTGCTAGCCGTCCTCCGGCCTACCGGCACGGGCTGGGAGCGCCGTGCGGTCAGCGCCCTGGCGCTGCTCGGCGCGATCGTCGTCGTGATCCTGCCCTGGTCTATCCGCAACCAGGTGGTGCTCGACCGCACGGTGCCGATCTCGACCGGCGGCGGCAAGGCGCTCTACGTCGGCACCTACCTGCCGGCCGACGGCGAATACCAGCGGGTCAAGGCGATCCTGGCCGAGCGCTACGACGGCCTCCAGCTCGACCCCCACTCGCGCGAGCTCGAGGAAATCGACCCGACCCCGCTCTTCGATCGGGTCGCCGAAGAACGCTACCCCGACCTGCCGCGCGACTCGGCGCTCGGCAAGATCGGCAAAGAGAACCTCTCCGACTACCTCTCCGAAGACCCGCTCGAATACCTGGCGATGACCGCGCGCAAGGTCGGGCGCATGTGGTCGAGCGGGGTCGGCGAGGCGATGAGCAGCCCGCTCGGGCGCGTCGTCCAAATCGCGCTGGTGCTGCTCGGACTGGCCGGGCTGGTGCTGCTCGGGCGGCGCCGTCGCTGGTGGGAGCTGGCGGCGCTGGCGGCGCCGATCCTGCTGGTCACCGCGGTCGGGGCGGTCACGCTGGCGGCGCCCCGCCGCAACGAGGTGCTGATGACGCTGGTCTTTCCGCTCGCCGCGATGGCGCTGTTCTGGGTGGCGTCGGCCCTATCCTCTGGCCGCTCATGGCGCTCACCGCAGGCATCCTCCCCGCCGAACTGACGGCGCTCCGCGCCGGCGGCCTGCTGGTCGCCGTCGCCCTGATCGTCTACGCCGTCGCCCGCCGCCGGATGCTGCGCAACGCCGACGTGCTGCTGCTGCTCGCCTCGGGCATCGCTCTGGCGCTGGTCTCCGGGACCGAAATCGTCAACGGGCTGCTCTCCGCTTTCTCGTTCGAAAAGGGCAACGGCGGGCGCATCCTTGGGCTCGCCGTCTTCGCGATCTTCATCCTCTTCCTGCTCTGCCTGCGGGCGCTCTCGGTCGCGGCGCGGAACTCGCGCCAGCTCTCGGCGGCGCTGGAGGGGCTGGCCTGGGAGGAGTTCCGCCAGGCGGGGCTGCCGGAGCGCTTTCGCGGCAAGGTCGCGATCCTGATCCCCGCCTACAACGAGGCCGAAAACGTCGGCACCGTGCTCGACCAGATGCCGGCCGCAGTCTGTGGGGTCGGGACCGAGGTCCTGGTCGTCGACGACGGGTCCCGCGACGGCACCGGCGACGTCGCCGCCGAGCACGGGGCCGCCGTCGCCCGCCACGTCACCAACCGCGGCGGCGGCGCGGCGCTGCGCACCGGCTACCGGCTGATGGTCGAATCGGGCGCCGAGGTGGTGGTCACGCTCGACGCCGACGGCCAGCACCGCCCCGACGAGATGGAGCGCCTGGTCAAACCCGTGCTCGACGACGAGGTCGACGTTGCCCACGGCTCCCGCGTCCTCGGCCGCGCCGACCGCAACCACTTCGCGCGCGAGCTCGGAATCGTCTTCTTCAACCGGATGGTGTCGTTCATCACCCGCACCCACGTCACCGACTGCTCCAACGGCTACCGCGCGGTGCGCACGACCGTGCTGCCGCAGCTCGTCCTGCGCCAGGAGCAGTTCCACACCTCCGAGTTCATGATCGAGGCGATCAAGCGCGGGATTCCCGCCAAGGAGATCCCGATCACGGTCGAACAGCGCCTGCACGGCCACTCGAAGAAGCCGGCGGTGATCCGCTACGGCGTCGGCTTCGCCAACGCGATCGTGCGCACGTGGCTGCGCTGAACCCCCGCCGCGCCCGGATCCTGATGGGCGGCCTGATCGCCGCCGGAGCCCTCTTCACCGTGCTCGTCCTGGCGCTGGACAAGGACGGACCGCCCGGGTTCCCGGCCGGCGTCCGCATCCCCGAGGAGACCGCGGAAGGGGCCTCGTGGTCGCCGGACGGGCGCTGGATCGCGATCCCAAACCGCGCCGGGGTGCTGCTGCGAAGCCCCAACGGCGACACCACGAGGCAGCTGCAAGCGCCGCGGACGCCCCGCTACCTGGGAGCGATGCCGGGGCGGATCGGGTGGTCCCGTGACGGCGAGCAACTGCGGTACGTGACCACCGTCGGACCCGAAGAAAAGCGAGAAGGCGCCTGGGTCACCACGGTCTCGGCGACTGGCGGCGACGTGCGTCAGGTCGCGTTGGGGACCAGCGTGGACAGCGTCGGTTGGAGTTCGCGCGGTCCGCGGCTGCTCTACACGACCGGCCCCTACGCATTCGGCCCCGAGGGCGACGTCGGCCCGCGAGCGGCGCTCTGGGAGCTGTCGGAGATCGACGGCGAGCCGCAGGAGCTGCTCGACCTCCCGGGCCAGGAGTCCGGCCCGGAACTATCCCCCGACGCGACCCGGATCCTCTTCGCCCTGGAACCGGCGGAAGCGAAGTACGAGCTCTGGATCGCCCGAGCCGACGGGACGAAGGCGCGCCGCCTCGCCGGGCCGTTCCTCGGCCTCGCCTACCGCTGGGCGCCGAACAGCCGCGAAGTAGCGGTCGTCGCCGCGACGCGAAACGAACCGGGCAACCGGCTCTACGTCGTCCCTGCCGCCGGTGGACGCGAGCGGCAGCTAACCAACAACGACCTCGCCGCAGCCGAACCCGCCTGGACCCCGGGCGGGAACTGGATCGCCTACGCGACCGCGGACGGGGCGATCGAGAAGGTGCGGCCGCAGGGCGGGGAGCCGCAGCGGATCGCCAGCTTCCCCGGCGAAGCGGTCGACAACCTGCTCTACGCGCCGAGCGGCAAGCGGCTCGCCTACAGCCGCCGGGAGATCGTCGAGAGATCGGACTGAGGCGGGCGGCGTCGGGGCTCTACTCGACGCCCGGGTGGCGGACCGCCGCCGGGTCGGGCAAGTAGAGATCGGTGCCGCAGCGGGGACAGACCTGGACGTAGAGCTTCAGGGTCTTCTTGCAGTTCGGGCACTGGCGTTCGGGTTCGTCCTTCTCGACCCGATAGAGGACGACCGCGATCAGGCCGAGCAGCGGCACGACGGCGCCGATCAGCAGCCAGATAAAGAAGGAGCTGCCCTTGGCCCGGCCGATGATCCCGGTCGCGAGACCGAAGAAGAAGGCGATCACGAGGTACTCCACGCCCTCCATTCTTACGCGTTCGCATCGGCCTTATGTCCACTCGGCGGCCGCGCCTTTCAGGCGGCCCCGCCCGGCACCGAAAAGGTCAAGAGCCTCGATCCGGGTTCTCAGGCATGGCGATCCCTCAAGCAACTCCCAGCCCAGCGGGAAGTAAGAAGCGGCAGCGCCGCAAACGCAAGCACGTCTGGAAAGACAAGCACTGGCGCTGGGTCGAAGACGGCCAGGGCGGCTGGCGCAAGCAGGGCTACGTCGTCCGCCACAAGCACAAGCCGAAGAAGAACCATTTCCGCGGGCCCGGCAAACGGCCGCCGAACCGGGTCCCCGTCGCCGCCGGACCCGCGCCGGCGGCGGTCGATCCCGACCCGCGCCCGCCCGGCGCCTACCAGGGCTCCTTCGGCCCCGCGCAGGCGACGCGACTGCTGAACCGGGCCGGGTTCGGCCCGAAGCCGGGGCAGGCGGAGCAGCTCGCCTCGATGGGCCTCCTGGGCGCGGTCTACTCGCTGACCCGGCCGAGCGGCGCCCCCGTGCTCAGCGGTCCGGCGCCAGTCGATGATGACGGCTACCCGATCGCTCCCGCCGACGCCTGGGGCCACGACCACCTCTGGTGGCTGGACCGCATGGTCCGCAGCGACCAGTCCGGGGTTGAGCGGCTGGCGCTCGTCTTCCACGACTGGTTCGCGACCTCGCTGGCCGGCGTCTCCAAGCAGCAGCAGATGATCGACCAGTCCAACCTCTTCCGCGCCGCCGGCTTCGGCTCGTTCCTCGACCTCTTCAAGTGGGTGACGATCGACCCGGCGATGCTGCAGTGGCTGAACGGCAGCGGCAGCCACAAGAGCGCCCCGAACGAGAACTACGCGCGCGAGATGATGGAGCTGTTCTCGCTCGGCGCCGACTCCGGCGCCTACACCGAGACCGACATCCGCGAAGCGGCGCGGGCGCTGACCGGGTGGCGCAACGACTGGTCCTCGGAACTCGGCGCCCACAACTTCCGCTTCGACCCGAAACGCTGGGACACCGGCGTGAAGACGATCTTCGGACGGGCCGGCGCCTGGGGCTGGGAAGACGCGGCCCGGCTCTGCGTCGAGCACCCCCTCCACCCCACCTTCTTCGTCGAGAAGCTGTGGAGCTACTACGTCGCCGACCCGCCCTCGGCGGCGAGCCGCGCGGGCCTGATCTCCACCTACGCCGGCAGCGGCTGGGGCGTGCGGCCGGTGCTCGAGCAGATCCTCACCAGCCCCGAGTTCTACGAAGGCCCGCCGATGGTCAAACCGCCGGTCGTCCAGCTCGCGGGCATGTTGCGGGCGCTCGGCCGCTACATCGACACCGACGCCTGGCGCTGGCTCTGCGAACCGGCGGGGCAGGTTCTCTTCTGGCCACCCAACGTCGCCGGCTGGGACGACCGCCGCTGGCTCGACACCTCGACCATGCGGGCGCGCTGGAACCTCGTCCACTACGCGCTCGACGACATCTCGGTCGACGCCTGGAACGACGCTTACCCGACCACCGAGACGGCCGAGGAAGCGCTGAACCGGTCGGTCGCCTCCTGGTCGAACCCGGCGCTGCGGCCCGAGCACCGCGCCGAGCTCCTCGACTTCGCCCAGCGGGCGGAGAAAAAAATCACCGCCAACTGGCAGAAAGGGCCATACCGCGCGATGCGCCAGAACGCCCTCCTGCAGCTGATCGGCGCCAGCCCCGACACCGTCCTGCAGTGAGTCCCCGCCTATGAGCCACAAACCGAGCCACAACTGCTGCACGAACTACACCCGCTCGCAGCTGCTGCGGGCCGGCGCCGCCGAGGCCGGCAGGGGCCTGCCGGTGGTCGAGCCGGGGATGCCGGAGCCGGCCGGGACCGGGCTCTCGCGGCGCAGCTTCCTCTGGCGCGGCGCCGGCCTCGCGCTCTCGATCTACGGCGCCTCGAAGATCCCGCTCTCGGCCTTCGAACCGGGGATCGCGCAGGCGGCGCAGGGCGACAAGATCCTCGTCTCGGTCTTCTTCGACGGCGGCATCGACTCGATGAGCGTGCTGGCCCCGGTCGGCGATCCGAAATACGCCCCGCTGCGACCGAGTCTGGCGCTGGGAGAAGGCGAAGGGACGGCTTTCAGCGAGGACTCGCGCCTGCGCTGGCACCCAGCGGCGGAGTCGCTCGCCACCCTGCACGGGGAGAAAAAGGTAAGCGTCTTCCCGGCGATCGGCTACGACCACCCCGACCAGTCGCACTTCACCTCGCGCCACTACTACGAGATCGGCGAGCTGGAGATCGGCTTCCGGACCGGCTGGCTGGGCCGCTACATCGACTCGGTAGGCGACGAAGAAAACCCGCTGCAGGGGCTCTCGATGGACGGCGCGCTCTCGCCGATGATCGCGACCGCGGAGAAGCCGGTGGCGGCGATCGACAGCGTCGACGGCTACGACCTCTGGTCGGCGGTCTCCGACCCGGTGCGGGGCGAGATGTACAAGAGCTTCGCCAAGTTCGGCTCCCTGCCCGCCGACTCGAAAGGGCTGGCGCAGGTGCGGCGCGCCACCGCCCAGACCGACAAGCTGCGCCAGGACCTCGCCGGGGTCGGCGCCTTCACCAGCCTGGTGGCTTATCCCGACACGCGGTTCGCGCACAAGCTCGCCGGGCTCGCCGAATACATCGACTCCGGCCTGCCGGTCCGGGTGGCGACGATCCGCGCCGCCGGGGGCTACGACACCCACGCCGGCCAGGCCGAAGACCTCGACCGCAACCTGCGCGAGACCTGCGAGGGCCTGCTCGCCTTCCAGCGCGACCTCGAGGCACGCGGCCTCGCCGACCGGGTGATGGTCGAGATGTGGAGCGAGTTCGGGCGGCGGCCGGAGGAGAACGGCTCCGCCGGCACCGACCACGGCGCCGCCGGCTGCGCCTTCGTGATCGGCGCCAAAGCGCAGGGAGAGATGGTCGGGGAATTCCCCGGGCTGGCCAAACTCGACCAGAACTCGAACCTGCGGGTGACCAGCGACTTCCGGGCGATGTACTGCGCGCTGCTCGAGCAGTGGCTGGGCCACGAAGCCGCCCCGATCATCCCCGGCGCCTCCGGCTTCACCCAGCCGACCCTGGTAAAAGCGTGAGGCGCGCGGCCCTCGCCGCGGCTTGCGTGGCGCTGACGACCACGCTTCTGGTGCCGGCTGCGGGTGCAGGATCCACCCCCTGCGTCGGCTGGAAGAAGCACTCCAAGCGGGTCGTGAAGCACGTGAAACGGGGCGGTGAGTGGAAGCGCGTCGTGCGGGTGAAACGGTGGCGGACCTGCGCGAAGCGCGCCGACGCGGCGCCCGTGGTCCCGACTCCGTCGAGTGGGACGTCGCCGGCGCCGGGGCAGCCGCCGCCCGAACCGGAAGCGCCGACCCTGCCGCGGCTCAGCGTCAAAGCGGTCGAGTGGTCCTACACGCTCTCGCGGCCCGAAATCCCGGCCGGCGAGGTCTTGGTCGAGCTCAACAACATGGGCGAGGACCCGCACAACCTCAACCTCCAGCTCGCCGACGCAAGCGGGCCGGAAGGGCAGATCTCGACGATCGGCCCTTCCCAGCAAGGGAAAGCGAAATTCAACCTCCCGGCCGGGACCTACCGGCTCTGGTGCGACCTCGACGAACACGAGGAACGCGGGATGAAAGCGACGCTGATCGTCGGCTAGCTCTGCCTAGGCAAGTGGCTTCGGGTGGCCGATCGAGCCGACCTCGGAGATGTCGCGCTTGAAGGGCAGGCTCGCGGTCCAGTCGAGCACCGCGCGGGCCTTGCGGGCGGTCCCCGGAATCTGGGACATGTGGTAGCTGCGGGCGAGCCACCAGGCGGGAAAGCCGCGGAAGGTTTTGTTCCCGATCCGACCTACCGCCTTGTAGCGGCCGAGGTTGACGAAGGAGGCCTCGGAGCGGTACTCGAACGGGCGGGCGGAGCCGATCCCGAGCTCGGCGGCGATGTTGCGCGCCACGACCGGGCCCTGACGCACCGCGTGCTGGGCGGTCGGCGGGCAGGTTCCGCCGCGGGGGTCGGGGGCGGCGGCGCAGTCGCCGATCGCCCAAACCGAGTCGAGCCCCTCGACCCGCAGGTGGGAGTCGACAGGCACCCGGCCGCGCTCGTCCAGCGGCAGGTTCAGCTGCTTGAGGATCGGCTGCGGGGCGACGCCAGCAGTCCAGACGACGGTCTGGGTCGCGAGGCGCTCGCCGCTGGAGAGCCGCGCGAAGTCGGCGCCGACCTCCTCGAGCGTCGTCTCCAGGCGGATGTCGATGCCGCGACCGCGCAGCTCGAGCAGGGCGTAATTCGCCAGCTCGAGGTCGATCTCCGGCAGCACCCGACCGGCGGCCTCGACCAGAACCCAGCGCATCCCGTGCAGGCGAGCGCGCGGGTAGCGGTCCATCGCGTCGGCGGCGAAGTCCTGCAGCTCGGCCAGCGCCTCCAGACCGGCGTAGCCGCCGCCGACGAAGACGTAGGTGAGCAGCTCGTCGCGGCGCGCCGGGTCCTCGGTCGCGTTCGCTTCCTCCAGCGTTTCGATCACGTGGTTGCGCAGGTAGATCGCATCGGCGAGGGACTTGAAGCCGACCGCGTGCTCGGCCAGGCCCGGGACCGGCAGAACCCGGGAGACCGAGCCGAGGCTGAGCAGAAGCTGGTCGTAGGGCAGCGCCTCCAGCGGCCCGTGCTTGGGCGCGAGCTGGACAGTCTTCGCCTCGGGGTCGTGGCCGACGATGGAGCCGAGCCGCAGATAGGTCCGTTTGAGGATGTCGCGCAGCGGCGTCGTCACGTGCCGCGGCTCCAGCGTTCCCGCCGCCGCCTCCGGCAGAAACGGCGTGTAGAGCGCGAAGTTCGTCTCGTTGGCCATCACCAGGCGGGCCGACTGTTTCGGCAGCACTCGCTCCAGCTCACGCGCCGCGGCAGCGCCACCAAAACCACCTCCGGCGATGACTACGTTCCAAGCCATAGCAGGGATTCTAGCACTTTGTAACAAATTGTTACAAAGTGTGAGACCGGGTAATTATCCCCTTCACACAGGGTTCGGCAGCGTCCGTGGCCTGACCTACTTTGCGCCTCATTCGCAAAGCGGCCGGGGCGCTGCGCAAACAGCCCCCGGCCTGGCACCGAAAGGTCAGGCCTTCCGATGCAGGAAACCCATTCTCCGCAGGACGCTGTGCGCCTGCAACGAGCCGTCTTGGCGCTCGCATTCGAGGTACACCCGTCTCGCCTTCACCGCGAACATCTGGAACGCGAGTTGGGCGAAACCGAAGAGGTTGCGGCAGCCATCCGCTTTCTCGTTGGAGCCCGTCTGCTCCGCTGGGAGTACGAGACGCTCGCCCTCACCGCCCCTGCCCTCGTCTTCGAGGAACTCGCGTTTTGACCATCGAAGAAAGGTTCGGTCAGAACCTTCGCCGCTGCCGACGCCGTGTACGCCTCTCTCAAGAACAGGTGGCGCATCGAGCCGGACTGCACCGCACGGCGGTCGGGATGCTGGAGAACGGCCAGCGGATGCCCCGGGTAGACACCCTTGTGAAGCTTTCGGCGGCGGTGGAAGCCGAGGTGAGCGAACTGCTCGTAGGCATTGAATGGGTGCCGCGTAGTCAGACCGGCGGCAGCTTCTACGTAGCGGCGCCGTAGGTCTCGAAAGGCATTCCTGCCCTGGGAGCCAGTGCTAAGCCGCGCCCTCGTCCGCGACCAACTCCGCGTAGGGCAGCGTCTCCCCGTGGATCATCCGTAGCAGCGTGTCCCGGAACAGATAGGCGTTGTCTCGGTTGTTGAAGCGAAAGGCCATCTCGTCTAAGTAGGCGGGCAGGTGCTTGACCGAGAGTTGGTGGTAGGTACCGACCACCGAGCGCTTGAACAGGCTCCAGACGCCCTCTATGGAGTTCGTGTGGACAAGGCCGCGCGCCCATTCTTCGCGGGAGTGATCGACTTTCTCGTGCTTGGTGTCCCAGTCGGTCATGTCGCCCCAGGATGAGTCGGAGTCGGTGAAGATCATTTCCGTCAGCCCGTTCACGTTCGAGGCAACGAAGCTCTGGTAGGAGACTTTGGACTGGCGGCCCGGACCCTCGCGGACTTCAAGGCGAATCTCGCCGCCGCGCGAGATCGCACCCAGCACCATCGACTTGTTCGACGTTGCGGTGCCCTTCGAGCGTTTCTGCTGGCCGCCGACCCACGTCTCGTCGATCTCCACGATCCCCTGAAGCGGCACAGGCGAGTCTTCCTCCATCGCCGAGCGCACCCGGTGGCCGAGATACCAGGCCGTCTTGTAGCTGACGCCCAGGGTCCGCTGAAGCTGCTTGGCGCTGATCCCCTTCTTTGACTCGCCAATCAGGTAGATGGCAAGGAACCATTTCCAGAGGGGTAGGTGGGAGTCGTGAAAGACCGTCCCGGCGGTGACCGAGAACTGGTAGCGGCATGAACCCTCGTTGCACTCCCACTGGTTGCGCTGCTCAATCCTCGAGACCGACTCGCATCCGCACCGTGGGCAGCGCACCCCGTCAGGCCAGCGCAGGTCTTCGAGGTAGGCACGGCATCTATCCTCGGAGCCGTACTCCTCAATCAGCTTTGGGAGGTTCATAGCCATGCCCCGCAAGAAACCGAAAGCCCGCGAGCTGACCGACGACGCGGTGATGAAGAAATTGTTCCCGAAACCCGTTCGGGACGAAGCGAAGAAAACCGCTTTGGAGAGCCGCAAATCACCATCTAAGGGGTAGTTTAGATGGGCGATAGCCCTGTGTCAAATAGGTAGTTTTAGCGGCGACCTGGCATTCGTGGTGGGTCCTGCCACGGGGCGCAGTTCGTTCGGGTGCGCAGGCCCTCGCTCTCCCATTGGGCGCAGAGTTGACCTTCCAGGGCTTCGACGTGCAGAGTGTCGATGAGCGGCTCCGGGGCTACGCCGTTCTGGCCAGCAGCACGAACCTCGACCTTGATGACGCCCTTGCCCGCGATGCCGTAGCCCTGTAGCGCCGCCTCGCGGCTGTGCCGGGTCCACTGGTGAACGCAGACGTGCTCCGCGTCGAGGACAAAGGCGACGTTGAACAGGTGCGGCTGGCCGTTGCCGGGGATGTCAATGTTGGTGGTGATCGGGTCCGTGTCCCACTCTGCGGTTGCGGGATCGCGGGGGGACCAGATGCCGCTGGTGTCGTCTGACTTGAAGGTCAGAAGCGCTTGGACCGACTTGGCGGTCTCTGTTCCGGGCGCGTTGATCACCGGCACGCGTAGGACGCGACCGACGAAGAAGTCATGCGGCTGCGGGTCCTCGCTGAACGCGATTCGCTGGGAGTTCTGGGGGACATAGACCCGACCGAAGCTGAGTTGAGGCAGGGGGTCCGGGGTGACGGCATTCGAGTCCCCGCGCAGCGCCCCGACCGCGGCCTCTAGCTCGTCACCTCCTAGCCGTAGGCGCCAGGAGTCGGGCCGATCCCTGAGATCACGAAGCCATTGAAGGTTCCCGCTGATGCGGTCTTGAATGCCGAACCCTTGGACCTCCAGAAGCCTTTGCTTCTCGGTGTCGCCAAATACCTTCCCCACGAACTCGACAATGGGTGCTCGCCAGCCGTTGAACTCCAGCAACGAGGGTTTGCTGGTGATTACATCGCCCATCAGTTTCACGCCTTCATCGATCACGGCTACAAGGGCGGCCTCGACCGAATCCCTTTCAACCTGGTGCTGGTGCTGCCGGATCGCTGACGCGACTGCTGCGCTGCCGTAGGTCCGTCCCTGTGCTGGGCTTACTCCTCGTTCCTTGACTTGACGGGCGAGGTGACCGGGTTTCAGGTGCGGTTCGCGGGGTGGCCCAGGTTCAACAGAAGGTGCCTCAGGGGCGTCCGCGACTGAATGGGGAGTCAGGTGACCAGTCGCCCAGAGAATCGCCAGGAGGCCAGCCAAACCGAGGGCGAGCCGGGTCAGATTGGTGTTGCTAGTAACCGCGTCACCTATCGTTAGCCAATCGCCTGGTAGGAGGGCGATGGTCGGCAGCCAGAGCACGATCAGGACCACCGGGTGGTCTCGAAGTTTGCGCAACCGATCCACTCAGTGGAGCCTAGATGGGTGGAGCGCCCCCGCCACGGGGCAAATCTACGCACCGATTAACCCTGCGTCAAGGGGATAATTACCTGAGACCGCACTAGCCCGTCCGCCCCGCTATCATTTTAGCTCGTTTTTGGACCTAAATTTCAATGGTAAATGGAGGGGACGCATGGCAATCGACCTTGAGCCCGGCGCGACGATCCGGCGGGTGGAGCTGCACGAACGCTACGGGGGACGCCGCCAAGGTGGAATCAGCCCCTCGAAGCAGAGCACCAACGTCTTCCTCTTCACCGACCAGGCGCAAGGCGCGCAGCACGGCTACATCTATGACGGCGAAAAAGACGACGGCTCCTACGACTACACCGGCGAGGGCCAGAAGGGCGACCAACGCATGGTCCAGGGCAACCGGGCGATCCGCGACCACCGGGAGGAAGGCCGCGAGCTCCACCTTTTCGACGCCAGCGCGGGTGAGGCGAAATACCTGGGCCAGTTCGAGTACGTCAGCCATCACAGTGGCGACGCGCACGAGACCGGCGACGGGCCGCAGCGCAAGGTGATCATCTTCACCCTGAGGCGGCTCAGCGGCAACATCCCCCTCGCCCCCTCGCCGGTCGACCAGTTCGGATCGGAGGCAATCAAACTGATCCCGATCGAGCAGCACCTGACCGAGCGGATGGTGATCGAACCGAACCGCGAGCCCTACGAGGCGGAGCGCCGCGAGCAACCACTCGTGCTCGAGCTGGCGGCGTTCCTCCGCGCCCAAGGCCACAAAGTCGACCGTCTGCAGCTACGGCCCGAGGGCGAGCCCGCGCCCCTCCTCTGCGACCTCTTCGACGCAACCGCGAACAGCGTGGTCGAGGCGAAAGGCAGCGTCTCCCGGAGCTCGATCCGGATGGCGATTGGTCAGCTCGCGGATTACGCGCGGCTGGTCGACCCGCCGCCCAGCCGGGTGATCCTCGTTCCCGAGGAGCCGCGTCGTGACTTGCTGAAGCTCGCCGCCAGCGAGGGGATCGACGTGACCTGGCCCGACGGCGACAGCGGTTTCGTTACTGCCCGAGCTGCTCCTGAATCAGCCGGTTGACGGCGCCGCCGTCGGCGCGGCCCTTGGTCTCGCGCATCACGTGGCCGACGATCGCGCCGACCGCCTTCTGGTTGCCTTCGCGGACTTTGGCCACGGCTTCGGGGTTGGCCTCGATCGCGGCCGCGACGATGCCCTCCAGGGCGCCGTCGTCGGACGCCATCTGGGCGAGGCCCTCGCGCTCGACGATCGCCGCCGGGTCGCCGCCCTCGGCGACCAGGGCGCCGACCACCAGCCGCGCGCTGGCGTGAGAGATCTTCTTCTCGGTGACCATCACCACGACCTCCGCCAGCGCCTCCGGGGTCACCTTCGTCTCCTCGAGGGCGACCTCCTCGTCACCGTGGCGCAGGGCCGCGACCAGCTCGCTGCTGACCCAGAGGGCGATCGTGTGCGAGTCGACCCGGTCGCCAGCCGCCGCGTCGGCCTGCTCGAAGAACACGGCTTTCGCCGGTTCGAGGGCCAGGGTTTCGGCAACCTCCTTGGCGACGCCGAGGCCCATGTACTGCTCGATCCGCGCCGCCGGCAGCTCCGGCAGCGCCTCGCGCGCTGCGCGCAGCAGCTCCTCGCTCGGCGCCAGCGGCACCAGGTCGGGCTCGGGGAAGTAGCGGTAGTCGTGCGCTTCCTCCTTCGAACGCAGCGAGGTCAGCTCGCTGCTGCGCGGGTCGAAGTGGAGCGTCTCCTGCTCGACCGTCCCCCCCGCCTCGACCAGCTCGCGCTGGCGCTGCAGCTCGGCCTCGATCCCGCGCTGCAGGAAGCGGAAGCTGTTCATGTTCTTCAGCTCGGTCTTGGTCCCGAGCTGGTCGGAGCCGGCCGGGCGCACCGAGACGTTGGCGTCGATCCGCAGGCTGCCCTCCTCCATGTTCACGTCGGAGACGCCGAGCTGGCGCACCGTCTCGCGCAGCAGTCGCGCCCACTGGGCCGCTTCGGCGGCGTCACGCAGGTCCGGCTCGGTGACGATCTCGACCAGCGGCGTGCCGCCGCGGTTGAAGTCGACAAGCGAGTGGGCGGAGCCGTGGATCCGCCCCGACTCGCCGAGGTGGATCGTCTTCGCCGCGTCCTCCTCGAGGTGGGCGCGGTGGATGCGGACGTCGCCCAGCCGGCCGGCGCCGCAGATCGGGATGTCGTACTGGCTGATCTGGTACGCCTTCGGGCTATCGGGATAGAAGTAGTTCTTGCGGTGGAAGATCGAGCGCGGCGCGATCTCGCAATCCAGCGCCATGCCGATCTGCAGCGCGTAGAAGATCGCCTCCTCGTTCGGCACCGGCAGCACGCCGGGGTGGGCGAGGCAGACCGGGCAGGTGTGGGTGTTCGGCTCGTCGCCGAAGGAGAGTTCGCAGCCGCAGAACATCTTCGTCTTGGTCGCCAGCTGGACGTGGATCTCCAGCCCGATCACCGCCTCCAGATCAGCCACCGGTCCCGCCCTCCCCGCGCAGGTAGGGCACCGAGCCGGCCTGGCCGGCGAAGTCGAGCGCGCCCTCCAGGGCGAAGGCCGCCTCCAGCAGCCGCTGCTCGGCGAAGGCCGGGGCCGCGATCTGGAAGCCGACAGGCAACCGCGGGCCGCCGCCCTCGGGCTCGGCGAGCCCGGCCGGGACCGAGATCGCCGGCAGCCCGGCGAGGCTCATCGGCACCGTGAAGAAGTCGTTCAGGTACATCGCCAGCGGGTCGGCGGTCTTCTCGCCGAGGCCGAAGGCGACCGAGGGCGAGGTCGGGGTGACGACGAAGTCGACGTCGGCGAAGGCCGTCGCGAAGTCGTGCGCGATCCGCGTCCGCACTTTCTGCGCCTGGCCGTAGTAAGCGTCGTAGTAGCCCGAGGAGAGCGCGTAGGTGCCGAGCAGGATCCGCCGCTTGACCTCCGGCCCGAAGCCGTCGGTGCGGGTCGTCTCGTACATCTCGGCGAGGTCGCCGTCGCCGCCGGCGCGCATCCCGTAGCGGACCCCGTCGTAGCGGGCGAGATTCGAGGACGCCTCGGCCGGGGCGATCACGTAGTAGGCGGAGATCCCGTGCTCGGCGCTCGGCAGGGCGACCTCGGCGATCTCGCCGCCGAGCTCCTCGATCCGCGCCAGGGTCGCCTCGAAGACCTCGCGCACGCCGGCCTCGATCGCGTCGCTGGCCAGCTCGGCCGGAACCCCGAAGCGCAGCCCCTTGAGGTCGGTCGCGGTCGGCGCCGCGATCCCGCCCTCGATCCCGACCGAGGTCGAGTCGCAGGGGTCGCGCCCCTCCATCGCGCCGAGCAGCAGCGCCGCGTCGGTGACGTCGCGGGTCAGCGGCCCGCACTGGTCGAGCGAGGAGGCGAAGGCGATCATCCCGTAGCGGGAGATCGCGCCGTAGGTCGGCTTCAGCCCGACGATCCCGCAGAGCGAGGCCGGCTGGCGGATCGAGCCGCCGGTGTCGGTGCCGATCGCGCAGGGCGCGAGCCCGCCGGCCACGGCCGCCGCCGAACCGCCGGACGAACCGCCCGGAACCCGGCCGCGGTCCCAGGGATTGAGCACCGGCCCGTAGGCCGAGTTCTCGTTCGAGGAGCCCATCGCGAACTCGTCCATGTTGGTCTTGCCGAGCACCCGGGCGCCGGCCGCGTCGAGACGCTCGACCGCGTGCGCCGTGTAGGGCGGGACGTAGCCCTGGAGGATTTTCGAGCCGGCGGTGGTCGGCGTGCCCTCGGTGCAGAAGATGTCCTTGACCGCAACCGGGACCCCGCTCAGCGGACCCTCGCCGACCTGGTAGCTACCGGCGTCCTCGACCGACCAGAGGTAGACGTTCAGCTCGTCGCCCGCCGCGGCCCCGATCCAGGCGGCGAAGTACTCCTCGCGGGAGACTTCGCCGGCGGCGATCTTCGCCGCCGCCTGTGCGACGGTCAGGTCGAGTAGCTCGGCCATCACTCGGCCTGTGGTGAGGGGACGCGGAAGGCGCCGTCGACCGGTTCGGGGGCGTTGGCGAGCGCCGCCTCACGGGGCAGGCTGGGCCGCGGCGTGTCGGCGCGGAGGACGTTCTCCAGGGCGACCACGTGCGAGGTCGGCTCGATCCCGTCGAGGTCCATCTGGGCGATCCGGTCGACGTGCTCGAGGATGTCCGAAAGCTCGCCGGCCATTCGCTCGACCTCCTCGTCGGAGAGCTTTAAGCGCGCCAGCTTGGCGACGTGGAGTACCTGCCCGCGGTCGATCACGACGAAGATTCTAAAGCGATGACGCCCGCCTCGGCGGCGGGCCCCGCGTAGGCCGCGGCGAGCGTCGCGACGGTCTCGTGGGCGTTCAGTCCGCTCGGGTTCGGGACCACCCAGAGCGCCGCGCCGGACCAGCGGGTCGCGGTCTCGAGCGTCTCCGGCTGCCGCCCCGCGGCGGCGCCGCGCTCGCCGAAGGCCTCGCGGTAGGCGGTGATGCCGGCGATCGCGACAACCGCGGGCCGGTGCTCGGCGACGAACCGCTGCAGCCGCTCGCCGCCCGCGTGCAGCTCCTCGGGCGAGAGCTCGTCGGCGCGGGCGGTCGCCCGCCGCACCAGGTTGGTGATCCCGACCCCGCGTGCGATCAGGTGCGCCCGGTCCTCAGCGCTCATCCCGGCGGCGCGGTCGATCTCGTAACCGGAGATCCCGGCCAGGGCCAGCGCCGGGTAGAAGCGGTTGACGGGATGGGCGAAGTGGGTCTTGACGGCGGCGGTCCAGAGCCCGGGGTTGATGCCGACGAACAGCAGCTTCAGGCCCGGTCCGACGAGGTCGTCGACCTCGTGGTCGCGGTACTCCTCCAATTCGGCGCGCGTGAACCCCATCAGCCGCGATCCTCCCGCAACCGCGCCGCGCCCGTCGGCTGGCGAACTGGCTGCGCAGCCAGTAGGGTTCGCCGCGAATGCAGGGACCCGCTGCGGAGAGATTCGTCGTCCTCAACCTGCGCCTGCTCGCGGCGACCTTCGCGGTGGTCGGGATCCTCTTTATCGCGGCTCCGAGCGGTGTCCTCGACGTGATCTCCGATGTCGGCGAATGGTTCGGCAACGACACCCGCGCCCCGCACACCCAGGAGTACTTGTGGCTGGCGCTCGCCTTCGCCTACATGGTGGTGATCACCGGCATCTGCCTGCTCGCGCAGACCGACGTCGTCCGCTACCGCGCCCTGATCCTCGTCCTCGCCGCCGGCAAGACCGCCTCCTCACTGGGCTCGCTGGCTTTCTTCGTGCTCCAGGACCAGGTCTTCATCTACCTCCTGAACTTCCTCGTCGACGGCTTCCTCGCCGTTTTCTCGCTGGTCCTCTGGTCGCTGGCCGGGCGAATAGGGCGGCCGCTCGACCCCGGTTGAAGGCGCCCGCCAGGGCTTGCGGCCGCTGAGCAGCGCACCCTGAGCGCGATCTGCGCGGCGATGGCGCCGGGCATCGACGGCCTGCCGGCGGGCGAGCGCGATGTCGACGTCTCCGGACCGGTGGCGCGCTTCCTCGCCACCACCTCGCCGCGCGTCCTGCTGCGCCTGCGGCTCGGCCTGCGGGCCTTCGAGTGGCTGCCGTTCCCCTGGCGCTTCAGCCGGCTCGACCCGGAGGCGGCGGAGGACTTCCTGCACAAGCTGGAGGGCTCGAAGCTCTCCTTTCACCACGACCTGCTGCTGATGGCGAAGCTGGTCTCGACCCTCGGCTACGCGGTGACGCCGGAGGTCGAGGAGCGGATCGGCTTCGAAGTCCGCTGCGGGCTCGCCGACGGCACCCTGCCCGAGCCGGCGGGGACGCTGGGCGACACCGAGCCGCGCGGCGAGGGTGAGGAGTGCGACGTGGTGATCGTCGGCTCGGGTGCCGGCGGCGCGGTCGCCGCCGCCGAGCTGGCTGAGGCGGGGCTCGACGTGCTGGTGCTGGAGGCGGGCGGCCACTACAACCGCGAGAACTACCCGAGCGACCACCTCGAGGCGATCGCGACCCTCTACCGCGACGCCGGCCTGACGATCGCCGAGGGCCGGCCGCCGATCCCGGTGCCGGTCGCCAAGGTGGTCGGCGGCACCACCGTGATCAACTCGGGGACCTGCTTCCGGGCGCCGCAGCCGATCCTCGAGGACTGGCGGACGCGGTTCGGGATCGAGTGGGCGCAGGAGCTCGACGCCGACTTCGCCGAGGCCGAGCAGATGCTGCACGTCAAGCAGCTCGATCCCAACCGGATGGGCCGCAACGGCCAGCTGGCGATGGAGGGCGCCGCCGCCATCGGGGCCAGCGCCGCGCCGATCTCCCGCAACGCCGGCGACTGCGTGCAGTGCAGCTCCTGCCCGTTCGGCTGCGAGATCGACGCCAAGCGCGGCATGCACGTCAGCTACCTGCCGCGCGCCGTCGCGGCCGGGGCGAGGGTCCGGGCCGGCGTCGACGTGCGCCGGGTGATTACCGAAGGCGGCCGCGCGGTCGGGGTCGAGGCGGTGGCCGGCGGTCAGCCCTACACGGTGCGGGCGCGGCGGGCGGTGATCGTCGCCGGCGGGGCGCTGGGGACGCCGGAGCTGCTGCAGCGCTCGGGGCTGGGCGGCCCCCAGGTCGGCCGCAACCTCCACATCCACCCCGCCTGCTGGGTCGGCGCCCGCTACGAGGAGGAAGTGCGCGGCTGGGAAGGGGTAATGCAGAGCTTCTACGTCGACCAGTGGGAGCACGAGAAGATCCTCCTGGAGGCGACCTTCACCCCGCTCGCCTTCGGCGGCGCCTGGCTGCTCGGCGCCGGCGCCGAGCACCAGCGGCGGATGCTCGACTTCGCCCACGTCGGCTCGATCGGCGTCCACCTCTGCGACGAGTCGGCGGGACGGGTCGGGCTCGGCGCCGAAGGCAGCCTCCGCGCCAGCTACCGTTTGACCGCCGCCGACGCCCGCCGCCTCGCCTTCGGGATCGCCCGCGCCGCCGAAGTCCACTTCGCCGCCGGCGCGACCGAGGTCTACCCGAACATCGCCCGGGTCGGGGTGCTGAGGCCAGGCGACCTGGCGAGCTTCGAGGCGACCGCCTTCAAGCCCTCGGAGCTGCGGCTCGAGGCCTTCCACCCGATGGGCACGGCGCGGATCGCCGCCGACCCCTCGCAGGGCGCCTGCGACATCCGCGGCGCCGTCCACGGCACCGAGGACCTCTACGTCGCCGACGGCTCGCTGTTCCCGACCTCGGTCGGGGTGAACCCGATGATGACGATCATCGCCTTCGCGAAGCAGGTCGCTCGCGGGGTGGCCGCAGAGCGTCCGCCACAGCCGCGAACGAGCTCCCTTCTTCGCGCATAGCCCGGTAGCCGCCGACCGCGACGCCGAGCGCCGCGGCGAGCCCGAGGAAGGCGCCGAGGCTCGGGCTTCCCTCTAGGCCGATGCCGCCGACCGCGCCGAGGTCGGGCGGAGCGAGGACGCGGAAGAGGACCAGGAGAGTGGCGAGGCCGCCGAGCACGGCGATCGCGGCGCCGGGGGCGATCGCCGGCCGCCAGCCCGGGCGGACCCGGCGCGCGATCACGACGCCGAGGACGCAGACCGAGGCCAGCGCCAGCAGCGGCGTGACCAGCTCCAGCGTCCCCCAGGCGGTGCGGCCGCCTTCGGAGGTATCCGGCAGCGAGAGCTGCGACCCGGAGATCTTGACGTCGTACCAGGGGAAGAAGAGGAGGACGAAGAGGGTCATCGCCGCGCCGGCGGCGATGGCCTCCCCGCGGCGCAGCCGGACCTGCCGGCTGCGTCCGCTGCGCTTCCCCCGGCACTCAGCCCGCCGGGGGCGGGGGCGGTGGTGGCGGCGGGGGCTGCTGCTGTTGCGGCGGTGCCGGGGGCGGCGGCGCCTGATGCTGCTGGGGCGGCGGTGGAGGTGGAGGCGCCTGCTGACCGGGCTCTGCCGAGGACGGCTCGAAGGCGCCCTCTTCCTGCATCGCGAGGTAGCCACCGATCGCCACCGCGGCCGAGGAGATCAGGCCGAACCAGACGCCGAATTCGGCGTCGAAGTCGACGCTGATGCCGCCTCCCGAGACCCCAGGCGGGGCGATGATGTGGATCAGGACAACCAGCGTCGAGAGCGCCCCGAGCGCGACCGTGACTGCGCCGAGCGGGGCGACGTCGGCGCGGGGAATGTCGGGACCGAACAGCGCCAGCGCCATGCCCGCGAAGGCGGTGAAGACGAGGATGATGTTGACCCAGTCGTCGAGCGTGTCGAAAGCGTCGCCGGTGAAGCCTTCGAGCCCGTACCAGGCGAAGATGAACATGCCCAGGAGCAGCAGGAAACCCGCGACTCCGGCGATCAGCTCACCGTTTCCCGGACGCTCACTCATATTGCCTCCTTACCGAGTAGCTGAACCCTTGGCGGCGACCCTACACCCGCCGTCGGGCGGCCTGCAGGGTGTTGGCGAGCAGCATCGCGATCGTCATCGGCCCGACCCCGCCGGGCACCGGGGTGATCGCCCCGGCGACCTCACGCGCCGCCTCGAAGTCGACGTCGCCGACCAGGCCCTCCTCGAGCCGGTTCACACCGATGTCGATCACCACCGCGCCCGGCTTCACCGCCGCGGCGCCGAGCAGGCGCGGCACCCCAACCGCGGCGACGAGGACGTCGGCGCGGGCGCAGGTCCCGTCGAGGTCGCGGGTGCGCGAGTGGCAGACGGTCACGGTCGCGTTGGCGCTCAGCAGCAGCCTCGCGACCGGGACCCCGACCAGCTTCGAGCGGCCGACTACCACCGCCTCCGCTCCTTCCAGCTCGACGCCCTCGTGGGCGAGCAGCTCCATCACCCCGGCCGGCGTACATGGGACCATCTGCGGCGTGCCGTGGGCGAGCAGCCCGGCGCTGGTCGGGGTGAGGCCGTCGACGTCCTTGCGCGGGTCGATCGCGGCAACGATCGCGTCGGGGTCGATCTGATCGGGCAGCGGTAGCTGGACGAGGATCCCGTCGATCTCGTCGTCCTCGTTCAGGGACCGGACCAGCGCCAGCAGCTCATCCTCGGAGGTCGCCGACCCGAGCCCGTGGTGCACGGAGCCCATCCCCGCCTCCCCGCAGGCCTTGTGCTTCATCTTCACGTAGACCTCGGAGGCCGGGTCCTCGCCGACGATCACCGTGGCCAGGGTCGGGGTCCGGCCCGTCTCCTCGACGTATGCGGCGACGTCGACGCGGACCCGCTCGCGCACCGCCGCCGCCACCGCTTTGCCGTCGATCGTCCTGGCCGCCACCGCTACCGCTTCTTAATCGGGGCGTAGTCGGCCATCAGCTTGCGCTCGGTTCCGTCGCCGGCGAAGCGGACGATGACCACCCCGCCGGGCTCGACGGCGGTGACGACGCCCTCACCGAAGCTGGCGTGGACGACGTCGTCGCCGGCCTGCATCTCCAGCGCCGGGCTGGGGTCGACCCGCTGTTCGGCGTCGGTGCTGGGCGCCGCCTGGTCCCAGCTCATCGCCCCCAGAGACGTCGAGGCGCTCGCCTGGCGTTCGGTCAGCTCGACCGGCAGCTCGTCGATGAAGCGCGAAGGCAGGTTGCGCTCGGCCCGGCCGAACAGCCGCCGTTCCCGCGCCCAAGTCATGTAGAGGCGTTTGCGGGCGCGGGTGATCGCCACGTAACAGAGGCGCCGCTCCTCTTCTTCGCCGCCCTCCTCCAGCGCCCGCACGTGGGGGAAGGAGCCGTCCTCGCAGCCAACCACGAAGACCGTGTCGTACTCGAGGCCCTTGGCGTTGTGGACGGTCATCAGCGTGACCAGCTCCTCGGCCTCATCGAGCCCGTCCTGCTCGCTGTAGAGGGAGATCTGCTGCAGGTACTCCTCGACCGGCGGGGTCTCGCTCTCCCCCTCCTGCTCGCGCTCGAGGTCGAACTCGGCGGCGCCCTCGCGCAGCGCCTCGAGGTTCTCGACCCGGCCCTCGGCTTCGACCGTGCGCTCGGCTTCCAGCGCTTCCAGATAGCCCGTCTCGCTCAGCACCGCCTGCAGCACCTCGGCGACCGGCTCGCCGGCGTCGACCCGGCCGCGCAGCAGGTCCATCGTCTCGTGGAAGCGGCCCACCGCCTTGATCGCGGCCGCCCCCAGCCCCGGCACCTCCTCGACCCGCTCCATCACCTCCCAGATCGTCAGCCCGGCCGTGTTCGCGTAGCTGGCGAGCCGCGACTGGCTGGTGTTGCCGATCCCGCGGCGCGGCGAGTTGACGATCCGCTGGAAGGAGACGAGGTCGGCCGGGTTGACCAGCAGGCTGAGATAGGCGACCGCGTCCTTGACCTCGGCCCGTTCGTAGAACTTGGTGCCGCCGATCACCTGGTAGGGCACGTTGAAGCGGTTGAGCGTGTCCTCCAGCACCCGGCTCATCGCGTTGGTTCGGTAGAAGACCGCGACCTCGGAGCGGGCGACCCCGTGCTCCTCGCCGATCCGCTCGATCTCGGCCGCCACCCAGCGCGCCTCCTCGTGCTCGTCGCCGAGCTCGGCCAGCTCGACTTTGTCGCCTCCCTCCTCCTCGCTCCACAGCCGCTTCGGCCGCCGCTCGCGGTTGCGCTCGACCACCGCGTTGGCGGCCGAGAGGATCGTCTGGGTCGAGCGGTAGTTCTGCTCGAGCTTGACCACCGCGGCGTCCGGGAAGTCGTGCTCGAAGTCGAGGATGTTGCGGATGTCGGCGTGGCGGAAGCCGTAGATCGACTGGTCCTCGTCGCCCACAACCATCAGGTTGTGATGCTCGGCGGATAGCAATTGGAGGAGCTTGTACTGGGCGTGGTTGGTGTCCTGGTACTCGTCGACGAGGACGTGGCGGAAGGTGCGGCGCCAGCGCTCGCGCACCTCCTCGAACAGCTCCAGCGCGTTGACGGTCCGAACAAGCAGGTCGTCGAAGTCCATCGCGTTGGCCTCGAGCATCCGCTTCTCGTAGAGCGGGAAGGCTTCGGCGACCGCTTCCTCGAACACGCTGCCAACCGTTTCTGCGTACATGTCGGCGTCGATCAGCTGGTTCTTGGCGCCGGAAATCTTCGAGTGGATCGCCCGCGGTGGGTAGCGTTTCGGGTCGATCCCGAGCTCGGACATGCAGCGTTTGAGCATCCGCGTCGAGTCCGCCTGGTCGTAGATCGTGAAGCTCTTCGAGTAACCGAGTTTCTCGGCGTCGGCGCGCAGCATCCGCGCGCAGGAGGAGTGGAAGGTCGTCACCCACATCGCCCGCACCGAGCGGCCGATCAGCTGGCCGACCCGCTCGCGCATCTCCGCCGCGGCCTTGTTGGTGAAGGTGATCGCGAGGATCTCCCCCGGCCGCGCCGCCCCGGTCGCCAACAGGTAGGCGATCCGGTGGGTCAGCACCCGGGTCTTGCCGGAGCCGGCCCCGGCGAGGACGAGCAGCGCCCCTTCGGTGTGTTCGACCGCTTCCCGCTGGGGCGGGTTCAGCCCCGCCAGCAACCGCTCGACCCGGTCGGCCCCGGGCTCGGTCGGCGCCCCACCCCCGGCTTCCAGCGCCTCTTCCGGCACGTCGAACTCTCCTTGGAGGCTCACCGAGCGAGCATAGCCAGGGCCGCGGCGGGGCTTGGCATGGCGCTTTTGTCAACCACCGGTTGACAAAAGCGCCAACCCCGCGCTCAGCAGTCGCCGAACAGTTCGACCAGGCCGTCTTCGCTGCCGCTGGTAACCAGCGCTTCGAGCTGCTCGTCGCTGGCCCCATCCAGCGCTTCCTGCAGGCAAGAGCTCTGTTCGCCGGTCAGTTCCGCCCCCGCAAGGCTTTCCTCGAAGCTAGTCGCGAAGGCGTCGCGGTCGAAGCCGACGAAGCGCTCGACCCGGTCGAGCTTCCACTCGCCGTCTTCTTCGACCAAGCTGACCGCCAGCGTCTGGCCGTCGAAGTTGCCGCCCTCGAAGGCGACCTCGGCGCTGGCGCTGCCGTTGTCGATCTCGACCGCGTCGACCGTGACCGAGTCGGGGTTGTCGGAACCGTCCTTTGCCCCTTCTTCGCAGGCTTTCACCGCCGCCTTGCCGGTCTCGATCTCCGTCTGTTCCATGAACGCCTGAGTCGAGTAGATCGTGCAGTCGGCGGGATCAGTGCTGGTCGCCGAAGTCTCGATCGTGGTTACGACCTTTTCTTCGTCGCTTTCGCTATCGCCCCCGCAGGCGACGAGGAGCGCCGCGCAGAGGGCGGCGAACAGAACGGTCAGCAGGTGCTTGGGCAAGAGATTCCTTTCGGACCGCGCGGTCGGCCCGCGACGATGGACGAGAGCGCGCGCAGACTAGTTCAGCCGCCGGCGGACGAACGGCCCGTGCGCGGGGTGATCTCGGTCGGCCGCTCGCCGCCCGGCGCGTTGGCGCCGTCGAGCTCGGCCAGCCGGCGCTCGATCTCGGCCAGCCGTCCCGAGAGGCCCTTGATCGCGTCGGCGATCGGGTCCGGGAGGTGGATCCAGTCGGCGTCGGGGCCCTCGACCCGCTTGCCTTCGACCCGCACCGGGTGGCCCGGGTTGCCGACCACGGTGGCACCCGGCGGCACGTCCTCGACGACGACGGTGTTGGCGCCGACCTTGGCGTTGTCGCCGACCGCGATCGGTCCCAGCAGCTTGGCCCCGGAGCCGACGGTGACGTTGTCCCCGAGTGTCGGGTGGCGCTTGCCGCGCTGGAAGCCGGTCCCGCCCAGGGTCACCCCCTGGTAGAGGGTGACGCGGTAGCCGATCACCGCGGTCTCGCCGATCACCACCCCGGCCCCGTGGTCGATGAAGAACTCGCGCCCGATCCGGGCAGCGGGATGGATCTCCACTCCGGTCACCGCGCGGGTCGCGTAGGCGATCATCCGCGGCAGCACCGGGACCCCCGCGTCGAGCAGCGCGTGGGCGGCGCGGTGGGCGAGCAGCGCCTGCACGCCGGCCCAGCTGGTGAGGATCTCGAAGGTCGAGACGCCCTGCGCAGCGGGGTCGCGATCGCGCGCCGCGGCGACGTCGGCGCGGACCTCGGCGACTACTCGCTTCCAACGGCTCATGGTGAGAAGAAGGGTAGGGACATGTAGCGCTCGCCCGAGTCGCAGACCACGGTGACGACGCGCTTGCCGGCGAGCTCCGGCCGGGCCGCGACCTGCAGCGCCGCCCAGATGTTGGCGCCGGCCGAGATCCCCGCCAGCACCCCCTCCTCGCGGGCGACCAGGCGCGCCGTCTCCAGCGCGTCCTCGTCGCCGACCCCGATCACCTCGTCGATCACCGAGCGGTCGAGGACCTCGGGCACGAAGCCGGCCCCGATCCCCTGGATCTTGTGCGGGCCCGGGCTGCCGCCGGCGAGCACCGGCGAGGTTGCCGGCTCGACCGCGACCACCAGCGTCTCCGGCGCGCGTTCCTTCAACAGTTGCCCGACCCCGGTGATCGTGCCACCGGTGCCGACGCCGGTGACGAAGGCACCGACCTCGCCGTCGCAGTCGCTCCAGATCTCCTCCGCCGTGGTCAGCCGGTGGATCTCCGCGTTGGCCGGGTTGGAGAACTGCATCGGCATGAAGGCGCGGCGCTGCTCGCGGATCGCCTCGGCCAGGGCGACCGCCTCGTTCATCCCACCCAGCGAGGGCGTCTCGCGCACCTCGGCCCCGTAGGCGCGGAGCAACTTCGCCCGCTCGCGGCTCATCCCCTCCGGCAGGGTCAGGATCAGCTCGTAGCCGCGCGCCGCGCAGACCATCGCCAGGGCAATGCCGGTGTTGCCGCTGGTCGGCTCGACCACCACCGAGCGCCCGGGCTTGACCAGGCCCTCCTCTTCGGCCGCGTCGATCATCGCCACGCCAATCCGATCCTTGACCGAGCCGCCGGGGTTGAAGTACTCGAGCTTGGCGCAGACCTGGGCGCCGAGCCCGTCGGCAAGCCGGTCGAGCAGGACCATCGGCGTGTTGCCGACTACCGCCGATGCCTCCGCGCCGATTCTCATCCGCGGGAGTCTAAGCTCGCCCGCCGCCAGCCACGCCCGATCGCAAAGGCGTTGTTTTTCAATTGCAGAGTTGGGGGTAGGGACGCACAGCAACCCACAGCGCCGGACCTCAGGGCCGCAAAGGCACTCTGGCGCACGGGAACGAACGGAGGGAACAGCATGACCATCGTCTGGATCCTGATCGTGATCATCCTCGTCCTCCTGGCGATCTACCTGTTCCGCCGGGTGGTCTGAGCAGGCTCGACCGGACGGGGCGGCGGGGCCCTGTCGGGTAGGCCTAGATGATTGGGAGGGCCGCCAGGCGAGCCGCCGACTTAGAGTCTCGGCGATGGCTCGATCCGAGGCCCTGCCTTCATCTGGTGCGCTCGAGGAGGCCCGGCGCCTGGCGGGCCCGTCGGCCGTCGTCGCGGGTGTCGTGCGCCTCGAAGGCGGCCAGCACGCGGACACCTGGAGAGTCGACACTGAGAGTCCATTGACCAGCGTCGTCGTCCGCCAGTTTCCGGTTGACGACCCCGCCCCCTCGCAAGAGCAGCGTGTCCTGCGGGCCCTTGACGGACTCGGCGGTCTAGCCCCAGTGCCGCTCGGCGGCGACTTAGACGGCCGCCGAGCGCAGTATCCGACCTCGTTGGTCAGCTGGCTCGACGGTCAGCCGGACATCACCCCGGCTGACCCCAGGGCGTGGGCGCACGAGCTGGGTCGGGCGCTGGCCGCGGTGCACACGGTGCCGACCGGGCGGCTGGCGGAGCTGCCAAGCGTGTTCGACCGCAACGGGGGCTCGCAGGAGCTGCTGAGTGGGCCGCTGGCGGCGGAAGTTCGGTCTCGCTGGGCAGAGGTCGTTGCGCCGCCGGAGGTGCTCATCCACGGCGATTACTGGTCGGGCAACGTCGTCTGGCGGGACGGACGACTCACCGGCATCGTCGACTGGTCGGACGGGTCACGCGGTCCCCGCGGCTTCGACCTGGGCTGGTGCCGACTCGATCTCGTCCTCCTCTTCGACGAGCAGATCGCCGGCGACTTTCTCGCCGCTTATGAAACAGGGACCGGCATAGCCGTCGGCGAGATGCGCCTTTGGGACTGCTGGGCCGTTGCCCAGTCCGAGGACGCAGTGGGGTCCTGGGCCCCGAACTACCTCCCCCTGGGCCGCCCCGACCTCGATGAAGACGAACTTCGGCGGCGCCATGCGCAATGGACGGCACGGCTCCGAGAGCGGGCGCCTAGATGAAGCAGCTCCGCTAGGTCCGGTATCGCAGGGCGACCGCCCCCGACCGGAACTCATGGCGATCCACGAGCTCGAGCTGGATGCGCTCGCGCAGACCGGCGAGCAACGTCGGCCCGTGTCCGGCAAGGACCGGCTGCACAAGAAACTCGTACTCGTCGATCAGTCCCAGATCTGCCAACGCCAGGGGGAGCGTCACGCCGCCCACCCACAGGCCCTCGCCTGGCTCCTGCTTGAGCCGCTGAACCGCTTGCCCCAAGTCGCCTCGCACCAGCTCGGCGTTCCAATCGACGCCGCTCAGCGTGCTCGACACGATGTACTTCTTCGCCCGGTCGATGGTCTCGGCGAACGGGACCTCCCACTCATTCATCCAGTCAGGCCACGTGCCCGTTGCCGGCTTCCGCCACGCCGACTCCATCATCTCGTAGGTCACCCGGCCGAATAGCAGGGCATCGGCTCGTTCCATCTCAGCGGTCCAGTAGCGCATCGACTCCTCGTCCGGCGGGAGTCCTGCCTCGTGATGGCAGCAGCCGTCGAGCGTGACGTTGATCGAGTATCGAAGTGGTCTCATCCCGTTGCTCTCCCTTGATGCGCGCCCGCGCGGCGGCCCGCCCTAGATGAAGTACATCCCGCTGCCGGCCTCCTCGGCCTCGCGGCGGGCGACTTCGGCAATCGTCGTCTGGCCGAAGACCTTGCGCAGGGCGCCGACGCCCTCGGCCCAGATGCCGCCGGCCTCCTCGGCCTCCTGGCCGACTTTGCCGTCGAGCGTCTGCACGACGTCGAGCACGGTGATCTCTTCGGCCGGGCGCGAGAGCGTGTAGCCCCCGCGCATGCCCCGGTGGCTGGTCAGCAGGCCGGCCCGGCGCAGGGTCGAGAACAGCTGCTCGAGGAACTGCTCGGGGATGTCGCGGCGCTCGGCCAGCTCTTTGATCGGCACCGGCCGCTCGCCCGAGCGCGCGAGCTCGGCAAGGGCGACGACCGCGTAGCGGGACTTCGAGGTGATCGAGATCACCCCGACTTTCTACCGCACGCACCCCCCGCTGGGCTAGGATCGAAGCCGATTGGGGCGCGGGACGCAACCGCCTCCCAGACGCCCACCAACGATCGGATCCCGTCCTGAGCGCCCGCCTCAACTGCCTGGTCATCGACCACCACCCGCTGGTCCGGCTGGGGGTCCGCGGGATCCTCGAGGACCGCTTCGAGATACACGAGACCGCCAGCCGCGAGGAGGCGCTCGACCTGGTCCGCGACATCGGCGACTTCGATGTCGCGATCATCGACATGCGGCCACACCTCAACGGCGGCGGACCGACGATCGGCGCCCACGAGACGATCCGGGCGATGCACCGCTCCTCCCCGGTCCTCGGCATCGTCGCCCACGGCGACCGCCCCCACCGCCACACAGCCAACGCCGCCCTGCAGGCCGGGGCCAGTTGCTACGTCGCCCGCACCGCCGGCCCAGCGGCGCTGCGCGAGGCGGTCGACGCGGCGGCCGCGCAGGAGCGCTTCGTCGACCCCGACGTGCCGCCGAAAGGGAGCCGCGGCAAGCTCACCCGGCGCCAGCGTCAGATTCTGCAGCTGCTGGCCAACGGCGAGTCGACCACGGTTGCGGCGCGGGAACTCGACCTCTCCGAAGAGACGGTCAAGACCCACATGAAGAACACGACCGCGCGGCTAGGAGCGCGAAACCGAACCCACGCCGTCGCGATCGCCCTGCGCGAGTCGCTGATCGACTGAGTCGCGGCGCTCGGCCGGGTGCTCCGACCAGGCGGGGCGGCGGACCTTCAGCAGTGAGCGGCGGCGCCACCCACTGGACTGTGGCTGGCGCGGCGCGCCCTCAGATCCAGCCACGGTCGCGAGCGGTGAGCACGGCCTGGGCGCGATCGACAGCGCCGATCTTGCCGTAGACGTTGTGCAGGTGGGTGCGGATCGTCGAGACGGAGAGGTGCATCTCGCTCGCGATCTGCTTGTAGACCATGCCCTCGGAGAGGTGGCGGAGGACGTCGAGCTCGCGGGCCGAGAGCGGGCAGGGCTCGCTCACCCGGGAGGTCTCCTGGCGCGGCATCGGCAGCTCGTAGAGGAGGTCGCGCAGCGCTTCCGGGCTGAGCCCGCAGCGCTCGGCGCTGCTCCGCAGCCGATCCGGCGAGACCGCCTCGCCCTGCGAGTAGTGGGCGACCATGTCGGCGGTGGCGACCAGCGCGGCGAGCCCCTCGGCGTCGTCCGCGTGGTGGCGCTCGATCGCGACGGCGATCCGCGAAGGCAGGTTCCAGCGGCGGGCGAGGACACCGCCGACCAGCGCGTGGTCGATGCCGAGCTGCTCGCGTTCATCCCGCAGCCGCTGCTCGGGCGTGCGCGAGATCGCGTCGAAGTAGACCTTGTAGCCCGGGTGCAGGCGGGAGATCACAAGCCGGCCGACATCGTGCAGGAGGGTCGCCACCGCGAGCTCGTCGCGTTCGGTCCAGCCGACCAGGCGGCCGATCCGGTCGCCGGCCCGCTGGGTGGCGAGCGCATGGACGCGGAAGCGCTCCGGCTTCAGCTCCCAGCCGCCGTTGGACTCGAAGAAATCGAAGCTCGGGGCGGTGCCTGCGATCGCCAGCACGCCGGAGGGCTTCAGCACTTCGACCGCGTCGGGGATGCTGCCGACCCCACCGCCAGCCATGCCGCTGCGGTTGGCGAAGCGCAGCACGGAGATCGCGAGGGCGACGTCAGCCTCGACCGCTTCGACGACCTCACCGACCCGGGCGCTGTCGGCGGTAGCGGCGGCGATCACCCGCTCGCGCGACTCGATCAGGACCGGGAACCGCTCGACCGCCTCGAAGGCCTCGGCCAGGCGGCTGCCTGGCGCCGGCCCCGCGGCGCCGCGGGAATTACCGCCATTGCTTGCACCGGGCTCGGCCGCCGCGCGGGCGGCCTTTGCCTCAACGCTCTCTTTGTCGCTCTTTGCTGCCTTTTTTACCGTCGTAGTTGCTGCCATTTGCGACACCATCGGCAGCAGAAGACGTTTGGTTTAGCCGAACGTATGCTTCGGGTCTGGGTTCGCCTACGCTATGTGTCCAAATCGGCGCTGCGAAGCCGTTTGACCGCCGCGCCGATTCTTTCCAATGAGCGCTCGCGCCCGAGCACAGCGAGCGACTCGAAGATCCCCGGGGAGACCGAGCTGCCCGTGATCGCCACCCTGATCGGCTGGTAGAGCTTGCCCGCCTTGACCTCAAAGCGCTCCAGCAGCGGGCCCAGCGCCGCCTCGATCGCGGCCGGCTCGAAGGGGTCGACCGGGGAAAGCGCCGCGGCCGCGGCCTCGAGCATCTCGTCGGCGTCCTCTTTCATCACCTTTTTCCAGGCCTTCGGATCGTCGACCGGGGGCTCGAAGAGAAAGCGGATCAGCGGCCAGACCTCCTCCAGAGTCTGCGCTTTCTCCTGGGCGATCTCGCAGCCGGCCCGCAGCCGCTCGCGCTCGGGGACCTCGATCCCGGCCCGCGCCAGCCATCCCGCCACCGCCTCCACGTACTGCTCCAGCGGCAGCTCGCGCATGAAGCGGCCGTTCAGCCAGCGCAGCTTCTTCTCGTCGAAGATCGCCGCCGCCTTGCCGACGTCCTCGACCCGGAAGCGCTCGACCAACTCCGCGGTCGACATCAGGGTCGTGTCGTCGTCGGTGCCCCAGCCAAGCAGCGCCAGGTAGTTGCGGACCGCGGCCGGCAGGTAGCCGGCCTCGCGCAGCTCCTGCACCGAGGCGGCGCCGTGGCGCTTGGAGAGCTTCTTGCCGTCGGGACCGTGCAGCAGCGGCAGGTGGGCGTAGCGGGGCGGCTCGTGGCCGAGCGCCTCCAGCACGAGCAGCTGCTTGGGGGTGTTGGAGAGGTGGTCGTCGCCCCGCACCACCTCGGTGACGCCCATCTCGGCGTCGTCGACGGCCACCGCGAAGTTGTAGAGGACGGTGCCGTCGCCGCGGGCGATCACGAAGTCGTCGTAGCTGCGGTTGGGGAAAGCGACAGGCCCGCGCAGCAGGTCCTCGACCACGGTCTCCCCCGCGTCCGGGACGCGCAGCCGGATCGCCGCCCCGGGCTCCTCGGTCGGGGCGCCGCGGTAGCCGCTGCCGGCGCCGTGCTCGGCCTTCCAGGCCTCGACGTCCTTCGCGGTCGCCGAGTCGCGGTAGGCGGCGCCGGACTCCAGCAGACGCGCCAGCGCCGCCTCGTGCGCCGCGGTCCGCCCGACCTGGGAGACCGGCCCCTCGTCCCAGTCGAGCTCCAGCCACTCAAGCGCGTCGATGATCTGGTCCCAGTTCTCCTGAGTCGAGCGCTCGCGGTCGGTGTCCTCGATCCGCAGCACCAACTGGCCGTCCCCGTGGCGGGCGGCGAGCCAGTTGTAGAGGGCCGTGCGGGCGCCGCCGATGTGCAGGGCGCCGGTCGGCGAAGGGGCGAAGCGGAGGCGAAGGGACGGGTCGGCCACAGGCCAGCGCATCCTTCCATAGCCGGACCGTCTTCGTACGCGTCTGTTCTTGCACGGCGGCGCTCAAGCGATAAGGCTGGCGGCCGATGGAACGCCTCGAGAAGGCCGCCACCGTCGCCGCGGCCGCGGTCGGCCTCACGGCCTACGTCTACCTGCTCGGCGGCGCCGTGGTCTGGCTGCGCATCTACGCGGCCAAACTGCCGGCCGACAACGCCACCGTCGCCTTCCAGGACCGGGCCCTGCTCGCGGTCGGGATCAAGGTGCTGCTGTTCGAGCTGGTCCTGCTCGCCCTGATGACCGCGGTCGTCTGGCTGATCGCCAGCGGCGCCCGCTGGATCGAGCGCGACGGACGCAGCGAGCGCGAGCTGCTGACCTACGTGCTCAGGGTTCTGGCCGCCTCGCTGGTCGTCAGCCTCACCGTGATCGCCCTGCTCTTCAACACCTTCGATGTCGACGTCGGGGCCGAAGACGGGGTCGTGATGGCCCTGATCGTGCTGGTCGGCCTGCTGCTCGCCGTGCTCGACCTGGCCGGCTGGCCGCGCTGGCTGCACGGGCTCGCCAGCGGCGCGCGGAAGAGCAGCGGCGAGCAGAAGAGAAGCGGCATCTCCTTCGGCCGCGCCGCCCTCAGCATCATCGTGCTCTTTGTGGCGGTCCGCTACATGGCGGTCGCCCTCGGCCTGACCGTGATCGTCCTCGTCGTCCTGCTCGAGCTGGGGCGGCACGTGCCGCTGGTGCCGGGGGGCACCGGCATGCGGGACCTGGTGCGAACCGGCCTGATCCTCGCCGCGGCGCTGAACCTGATCATCGTGCCCTACCTGGCGACCGCGCCCGTCGCCTTCGACCGCGCCACCGTGACCACGACCGAGGGCGAGGAACTGCCGGGCGCCTTCCTCGGGCGCAACGCCGACGGCGTCTTCCTCGCCACCTGCGTGCAGCGAACCCCGACCAAAAGCATGGAGGGGCGGATCCAGATGATCCCCGCCGAACAGGTCAAGAAGCTCGTGATCGGTGGCTTCAAGTACAGCTTCGACGTCGGCAACCGGCCCTCCCTCTACGCGCTCGCCCACCACGTCGTGGTCGGCGACAAGCTCGACCGCGGCGACGACGGCTTCCTCCTCGACGTCAGGGAGGCGCCCGAAGTCTGCGGGATCAAAGCGCCGAAATGATCGCGAGCGGGCGCGGTCCATAGGATGCGTGCCGATGCTGATCGGAGCGCACGTATCGACCGGCGGCGGGCTCGCCAACGCGATCGAGCGCGGCGCGGAGCGCGGCTGCGAATCAATTCAGATCTTCCACCAGAGCCCGCGTATGTGGCGGCCGACCAACTACGGCGAGGCCGACTTCGAGGAGTTCCGCGAGCGGATGGCCGCCTCCAAGAGCGTCGACGCGGTGATCATCCACGCCGTCTACCTGATCAACTGCGCGACCAAAGACAAAGAGCTGCGCAAGAAGTCGCTGACCTCTTTGACCCACGCGCTGCGGATCGGCGACGGGATCGGCGCCCGCGGTGTCGTCCTCCACCCCGGCTCGCAGAAAACCGACCCGCTGAAACCGTCGCTGAAACGGGCATCGAAAGTGATCGCGGCGGCGCTCCAGGAGACCGACTCCTGCCCGCTGCTGATCGAGCAGACCGCCGGCCACAAAGGCCTGCTGGCGCGCGATTTCGACCAGACCGCCGAGCTGATCGAGCTGGCGGGCAGCGGTGAGCGGCTCGGCCTCTGCCTCGACTCCTGCCACCTCTTCGTCCAGGGCTACGACATCACCGACGAGAAGCACCTGGGCGAGGTGCTCGACGAAGCCGACGCCAAGGTCGGGATCGAGCGCCTCGGAGCGGTCCACGTCAACGACGCCGCCGCCCCGCTCGGCTCCTGCCGAGACCGCCACGCCAACATCGGCAAAGGCGAGATGGGCAAACGCGGTCTCTCGGCCTTCCTCTCGGAGCCGCGCTTCGAGGGCCTGCCCGCGACCCTGGAGACGCCGGGGCCGGACAAGAAAGGCAGCGACAAGAAGGAAGTCACTCTGGCGAAGAAACTGCGGCGCGAAGGGCTCAGACGGCGCGCGAAGTAGGAGCAAGCCGCGCCGCGGTCTCGCCGAGGATCCGCTTGACGTAGTCCGGTTCGTGCTTGACCTGGTGATGAGAGAAACGCAGGCGGGCGTAGCCGGCGGCGGTGTGGGCCTGGTCGCGGCGTGCATCTCTCGCCTGGGCCGAGGGCGTGCGGTGGTAGCGCAGGCCGTCGGTCTCGACCACGAGTTTGAGCTCGGGCCAGAGGAAGTCGACCTCGTAGCCGTTGAGCATCTCTTTCACGAGCGGGAGGGAAAGACCCGATTCCAGCGCGAGTGGGAGGAAGAGGCGTTCGAGCTCCTCATCGGTAAGGACGAAGGTGTCGCGGTCGAGGAGGAAGCGGAGCGGCTTAACGCCTGGGACGCCGGAGTAGGCGTCGAGTGAGCAGCGCAGGGAGTCGGGGTCGATCACGTCCATCTTGTCGGCCTCGTTGACCGCTCGCTCCAAGCTCTTGGGCGGGAGCTCGGTGGCGAGGTCGATCAGGGTACGGACAGGTGAGGTGATTGGGATGCGGTGTAAGGCGCCGATGTCATGGCTGGGTAGGGAGGGCCGGCTGCGAACCCTGATCCCGGGGCGCTCGATCTTGCCCCGGTGGCGCACGCTCGCTTCGATGACGCCGTTCCGCTCCTTGCAGATCCCGAAGAGAGCCCCAGCGCTGCGGTGGGAGAGGCAGGCGGTCTCGCCACATGCGAGCACCGCCGCCATCCAGCGCCCGTTGGGGGAGAGATCCCTCCTGCCGACGGCGTAGACGCCTCGCGCTATGGCGTGCAGGCGTCCACGCTCGATGCGCCTTTCGATCTCCCGGGAGCTAAACCCGAGGCGCTGCAACTGTCGGCGCGCGAGCACCCCGTGCTGCCTGCGCGCCAGCCGCCACGCCGTGGCGTCGCGCCCTCCGTGGTTTGTCCCCCGCATACGGTGGACAAGGCACGGAGCGCGCTGGGTTCTCCCCTCGGGCAGGGGCTGGCCGGGCGTTGCGCCCGGCCGGTCCCTCCTAGGTAGGCGACGAGGACCGGCCCCCCAGCCGGCCCTCGCTCTCCCGCCGTAAGCCTTATTTGATGTGGACGCCCGAGATTGCGCGCGAGATGACCAGGCGCTGGATCTCAGAGGTGCCCTCGAAGATCGTGTAGATCTTCGAGTCGCGGTGCATCCGCTCGACCGGGAACTCGCGGGTGTAGCCGTTGCCGCCGAGGATCTGGATCGCCCGCTCGGTCGACCAGACGGCGACCTCGCCGGCCTTCAGCTTCGACATCGAGCCCTCGGCGTTTTCGAAGGTCTGTCCGGTCCGCCCCATCCAGGCGGCGCGCCAGACCAGCAGGCGAGCGGCGTCGATCTCCAGCTTCATGTCGGCCAGGGCGAAGGCGATCGCCTGGTTCTCGATGATCGCCTTGCCGAACTGCTCGCGCTCTTTCGCGTAGTCGAGCGCGTACTCGTAGGCGGCGCGGGCGATCCCGAGCGCCTGCGCGCCGACCACCGGCCGGCTCGCCTCGAAGGTCTGCATCGCTGCCTGGGATTTGGCCTTCTTGCCCTCGCGGACCCGGGCCAAGCGTTCGTCGAGCTTCTCTTTGCCGCCCAGCAGGCAGGAGCCCGGGATGCGGCAGTCGTCGAGGTGGACGTCGGCGGTATGCGAGGCGCGCAGGCCGTGCTTCTTCACCTTGGCGCCCTGCTCGCAGCCGGGGGTGTTCGGCGGGATCACGAAGGCGGCGTGGCCGCGCGAGCCGAGCTCACGGTCGATCGAGGCGATCACCACGTGGACGTTGGCGATGCCGCCGTTGGTCGCCCAGGCCTTCTGGCCGTTGAGCACCCACTCGTCCTTGGCCTCGTCGTACTTGGCGCTGGTCCGGATGCCCGACACGTCCGAACCGGCGTCAGGCTCAGAGGCGCAGAACGCCCCGAGCTTGACGTCGTCCGGAGTGCCAAAGCACTGGGGGATCCACTCCCCCATTTGCTCCGGGGTTCCCTGCCCGAAGATTGCGGCAACCGCGAGCGAGGTGCCCATGATCGCCATGCCGATGCCGGCATCCCCCAGAAGAGCTCCTCGTTGGCGATCGGCAGCGTCAGCCCCGTCTCGTCGGCCCAGAACTGGCCCATCGCTTCGAAACTGTAGAGGCCGATCTTGGCGGCCTCCTCGATTACCGGCCAGGGCGTCTCCTCGCGCTCGTCCCACTCGGCGGCGGCGGGCCGGACGACGCCCTCGGCGAAGCCGTGGACCCAGTCGCGGATGTCCTTCTGGTCCTGGTTGAGCTCGAGGGTGAACGCGGGACCGGTCTGCTCGGGGTCTGAGCCGTTGCCCATCCCCGCCAGAACCTCGTCAGCGCTCACCTCGGCGACGGCAGACGCCTCTGACATGGCGGCGATCTTACACGAATTCGTGTCGCCGTCAGACGTCCCTTAGATCGAAGGCGCGCAGGCCCTCGGAACCGCCGTCGGTGCAGTCGAAGAAGCGGCGGTTGACGCAGCCGTAGGACTCGCCGGCCCCCTCGTAGGCGCGCTCGACCGAGAACTGGCAGTGGGGCAGCGGCTCGCCGGTCATCTTCACGCCGCCGAAGCCGCCGGGCTCGAGCACCGCCCGCAGGTCGATCTCGGCGCCGAACACTTCCTGCAGACAGCCGACGTACTGCGCGCCGGTCAGCCGGTCCATGTAGCTGTAGAGGTAGCGGCAGCCGAGTTCGACACAGCCACGCGGCTCGACCATCTTGTCGCAGAAGGAGCGGCACTGCCGGCACTCTCCGAGCTCGGTGCGCGTCGCGGTCATGGACAAAGTCTAGGGACCCTGGCCGCCTGCAACCAGCGCATTTCGGCGTCCTCAGTCGCTTGCGTGCAGAGCACGCCGCGCTCCCTGCGTCCTTGAACTGCTTGGTTTCAAGCGGCCAGGGCCGAGGTGCTCAGAATCTGGTCCAGATCGTTGCGCAGCCCGGCCGAGGGCCGCACGCGGTAGTCGCTGCCGAAGCGCAGTTTCTTCGGGCCCTCGCTGGTCTTCACCACGATGTGGACGTCGGCCTCGCCTTTGTGGTGTTCGCAGACCGCCTTCAGCTCGGCGAGCAGCTCCGGGTTGATGTCGGCGGCGGCGATCGTCAGCTCGAACGGGCCGGCCTGGACCACGGGCGCGCTCTTGGCGGCGCTGGCGATCTCCTCGCCGTCGGGCTCGAAACGCTGGGCCTCCTGCACGACCAGCTTCGTCTCGCCGCGGTCCTTGTGGTCGAGGCGGCCGCGGACGAGGACGATAGCGTCCGGCTGGATGATCTCGGCGCTCTCGGACTGGTCGGCCTTGAAGACGAGCATCTCGACCTGGCCCTCGACGTCGTCGAGCGTCGCGAACATCATCTGGTTGCCGCTCTTGGTGCGGATCTTCTTGCAGTCGACGACGATCCCGCCGACCGTCACCCAGGCGCCGTCGGGCTTACCGGCGAGCTGCGCGAGGCTGCAGTCGACGCGCTGGCGCAGCGCCGGGCCGACTTCGGCCAGCGGGTGCGAGGAGAGGTAGGTCCCGAGCGTCTCCTTCTCCAGCGCCAGCAGCTCGGCGCGGTCGAACTCGGCGGCGGATATCGGCGGCCGCTGGTGGACGGCCTGCGACTGCATCCCCCCTCCCCCGGCGTCTTCGCCGAAGTCGAAGATCGAACCCTGGCCCATCTGCGCGTCCTCCTGGGCCTTCTGGCCGGCGGACTGCGCCGCCGGCAGCGCTTCCAACATCCCTTTGCGGGTCGCCTCGGTCGAGTCGAGGGCGCCGCACTTGATCAGGCATTCGATCGCGCGTTTGTTCACCGCCCGCGAGTCCACCCGCTCGCAGAAGTCCCAGATCGACTCGATCGACCGGTCCGCGCGGGCCCGCAGGATCGCCTCGACCGCCTGGTGGCCGACGTTCTTGACCGCGTCGAGGCCGAAGCGGATCGCGGTCTCGGAGACGACGAAGCTGTGGTCAGAGGTGTTGACGTCGGGCGGCAACACGTCGATCCCCATCTCCGCGCAGCGGTTGACGAAGAACGGCACCTTGTCTTTGGTGCTCATCACCGAAGAGATCACCGCCGCCATGTACTCGGCCGGGAAGTTGGCCTTGAGGTAGGCGGTCCGGTAGGAGATCAGCGCGTAGCAGGCGGCGTGCGACTTGTTGAACGAGTAGTCGGCGGCGGCTTCGTTCAGCTTCCAGAGGTCGGCGGCGACGTTCGGCGCGGTCCCCGACTCCGAAAGGCCCTGCATGAATTTGTCCTTCATCGTCGCCATCAGGTCGCGCTTCTTCTTGCCGACCGCCTTGCGCAGGTCGTCCGCCTCGGCGCCGGAGAAGCCGGCCATCTCGCGGGCGATTGCCATCAACTGCTCCTGGTAGAGGACGCAGCCGTAGGTCGACTCGGTGAAGGCGCGCAGCCGCTGATCGGGGTAGGTGACCGAAGCGGGGTTGCGCTTGCCCTTCGCGTAGGCGGGGATGTAGGCCATCGCGCCGGGGCGGTAGAGGGCGACCAGGGCGACGATGTCGTCGAACTCGGTCGGCTGCACCTTCTTCATCGCCTCGCGCATGCCCTCGGACTCAAGCTGGAAGACCCCGGTCGAGTCGCCCTTGGCGAGCATCGCATAGGTCTGCGCGTCGTCGATCGGGATCTTCTCGACGTCGATCCGCTCGCCGCGCGAGCGCTCGATGATCTCGATCGCGTCCTCAATCACGTCGAGGTTGCGGAGGCCGAGGAAGTCCATCTTCAGCAGCCCGATCTCCTCGATCGGCCCCATCGAGTACTGGGTCACGATCTTGTATTGGCGCTCTGGTTTCCCGGACCCGTTGCCGTTCGCGGTCGCCGCCGGCGCGCTGCGGTCCTCGGCCAGCTGCAGGGGCACGATCTCCTGCAGCGGCCGGTCGGCGATCACCACCGCCGCGGCGTGGATCGAGTTGTTGCGGATGATCCCCTCGAGGCCCTGGGCGACGTCGAGGATCTTCTTCGCGTCGGGCTCGGCGTCGTAGGTCCGTTTTAGTTCCTGCCCGCTCCTCAGGCACTCCTCGAAGGAGGGGTTGCGGCCCATGATCGGCTCCGGAATCTGCTTCGCGAGGCGGTCGCCGGTCCCGTAGTCGTAGCCGAGCACGCGGGCCGCGTCACGGGTCGCGGCGCGCGGCGCCATCTTGCCGAAGGTGATGATCTGGGCGACCGATTCGCGCCCGTATTTCTCGCCGACGTAGCGGATCATCCGCTCGCGCCCGCGGACTGAGAAGTCGATGTCGATGTCCGGCATCGATTTGCGGCCGGGGTTGAGGAAGCGCTCGAAAAGCAGGTCGTTGGCGAGCGGGTCGAGGTCGGTGATGTTGAGGTTGTAGGAGACGATCGAGCCGGCCGCCGAGCCGCGGCCAGGGCCAACGGCGACGCCGTTTTCCTTTGCGTAGCGAATGAAGTCCCAGACAATCAGGAAGTAGGAGCTGAAGCCCATCTCCTCGATCACCCCGAGCTCGTACTCGAGCCGCTGCACCGCCTCGGCCGGCGCCGGGTCGCCGTAGCGGGCGCGCAGGCCGTCGGTGGCGATTCGCCGCAGCATCTGCTCGGGCTCCTCGCCATTCTCGGTCGGGTAGCGCGGCAGCAGCAGGCCGCCGAGCTCGATGTCGAGCTGGGAGCGTTCGGCGATCTCGATCGTGGTCGGGACCGCGTCCGGCCACTCGGCGAACGAGTCGTGCATTTCTTCGTTGCTCTTGATGTAGAACTCGTTCGTGTCGAAGCTCATCTTCGGCGCTTCCAGGGTCGACTTCGTCTGCACGCAGAGCAGCGCCGCGTGGTTGGCGAAGTCCTCACGCCGCAGGTAGTGGACGTCGGCGGTGGCGACCAGCGGGCGACCGAGCTCGCGGGCGAAGCGGACGATCCCCTCGTTTGCCTTGTCCTGATCGTCGATCCCGTTCTTCTGCACCTCGAAGTAGACCTGGTCGGCGCCGAAAGCCTGGATCAGGTCGTCGAGGTGGGCGCGGGCGTCATCGGCGCGCTCTTCGATCAGGCGGCGGCAGAAGCGGGACTGCAGGCAACCGGTGAGGACGATCACGCCCTCGGCGTGGGCGGCCAGCAACTCCATGTCGACGTTGGCCTTGCCGCGCGAGAAGCCTTCGAGGAAGCCGGCCGAGGTCAGTTTCACGAGGTTGGCGAAACCCTGGTCGTTCTCGGCCAGCAGGGTCAGGTGGTTGCGCTCGTAACGGGTCTGCTCCTTGATCGCGACGCGGTCGTCGACGAGGTAAGCCTCGAGCCCGACGATCGGTTTGATCCCGTGCTTCTTGCAGGCCTTGTAGAGGTCGACCGCCCCGTTCATCACGCCGTGATCGGTCAGCCCCAGCGCCGGCTGCCCCAGCTCGGCGGCCCTGGCAGCCATCGCATCTATCTTGCACGCTCCATCGAGCAGCGAGTACTCCGAGTGGGCATGGAGATGGACGGCAGGCGTGCTCATCGAGGTCAGCGATCATCGCAATTGACTCGGATAGAGCCGAGCCGCTTTCTCGCAAATCACGGACTGATTTCGAACAGCTTCGAGACGGATCGCGGGCGGGGATCGGGGGAGGGGTTCCTCTTAGTCTTTTTCAGGATCGAGGGCCGGCCTCGCGGCGATCGCGCACCGAGAAAAAGCCACAAGACGTTCCACCCCTCCCCCGATCCCCGATCCGAGCCGCCGCGGCCGTCCGAGGTCAATCAGCTAAGAGCAAGACCCGGCAGGTCTTGGCTAAAGCTGTTGGCATTGCCTGGAAGGTCCGAGTGGGGGGAGCCGGTAGGGGTGGAGCGTCTTGTGTTTTTTCGGGGGAGCTCCCCTTCCGGAGGGCCGGAGGTGGGTGTCGAAAAAACTAAGCGGAACCCCTACCGGCTCCTCCCCCAACCGCCTCTCAGAGCCAATTCCAGAAAATTTCCGACGACCTGTCGATCTGGCCGCTCGCCGTTCGACGTTAGGGTGAAAGGCGGTAATCGGCCGCCTCGAACGAAGGAGTTTCGACGATGCATTACATGCTGCTGCTTATGGGTGAGGAACCGAACTGGGAGGAGTTCTCGCCGGAGGATGCGCAGACCAACCTCGACGAAATGGGCAAGTACAACGAGGAGCTGATCGCGGCCGGGGCGATGGTGACCGGCGGCGGGCTCGAGAGCCGCTCCACCGCAACCGTCGTCCGCTTCGACCTCAGCGGCGACACCACCGTCACCGACGGCCCCTTCATCGAGACCAAGGAGCAGCTGATGGGCTTCTGGATCATCGAGTGCGCCAACCTCGACGAGGCCCTCACCTGGACGAAGAAAGTGCCGATGCAGGGCGCCTCGATCGAAGTGCGGCCGCTGATCGGAACCGGCGGCGAAGAGATCGACGGCGAGGAGCTGATCCGACGGGGCTCGGGCCAGCGCTCCGAGTAGTCGGCGGGCGCTTGGCCCCGACCGACCGCGACAGCGTCGTCGACCGCACCTTCCGGCAGGAGTCGGGACAAGCGGTGGCGACGCTGATTCGCGTCCTGCGGAACTTCGACGCCGCCGAAGAAGCGGTGCAGGAGGCGTTCATCGCGGCGCTGGAGCGCTGGCCGCGCGACGGCGTCCCTGCCAACCCCGGCGCCTGGATCACCCAGGTGGCCCGCAACAAGGCGATCGACCGGGTGCGGCGGGAGCGCAATCTGCGCGACAAGGAAGCGATCCTGGAGCGGCTGGAGGCGCTGCGGCCGCCAATCGCCGGGCCGGCCGAGGCGCTCGCCGCCCAGGGCGAGATCGAGGACGACCGGCTGCGCCTGGTCTTCACCGCCTGCCACCCGGCCCTGGCGCCGGAGGCGCGGGTCGCGCTGACGCTACGCACGCTCGGCGGCCTCTCGACCGCGGAGATCGCCCGCGCCTTCCTGGTCGCCGAGCCGACGATGGCGCAGCGGCTGGTGCGGGCGAAGGCGAAGATCGCCAAGGCGGGGATTCCCTACCGGGTGCCCGACGCCGAGCAGATGCCGGAGCGGCTGCCGGGGGTGCTGGCGACGCTCTACCTGATCTTCAATGAGGGCTACCTAGCCTCCAGCGCCGAGGGGCTGGTGCGCGAGGACCTCTGCGCCGAGGCGATCCGGCTAACCCGGGTGACGCTCTCGATGCTGCCGGCGGAGCCGGAGCTGCGCGGGCTGCTGGCGCTGATGCTGCTGCACGACGCGCGGCGGGCGGCGCGGGTCGACGCGGCGGGCGTGGCGGTGTCGCTCGAAGCCCAGGACCGGGGCCTCTGGGACGCCGAGCGGATCGCCGAGGGGCTGGCGCTCTCCGAAGAAGCGGCAGCCGCCGGCCCGGTCGGCCCCTACATCGTGCAAGCGCGGATCGCCGCCGCCCACGCCTCGGCCGCGAGCGCCGCCGCGACCGACTGGGCGCGGATCGCCCGCCTCTACGAATGGCTCGCGGTCATCGCCCCGAGCCCGGTCGTCGAACTGAACCGAGCGGCAGCGGTGGCGATGGTCGAGGGACCGGAGCGCGGCTTGGAACTGATCGACGCGATCGCGGGGATCGACGAATACCAGCCGCTGCACGCCGCCCGCGCCGACCTGCTGCGCCGGCTCGGCCGCGACGCGGAGGCGAGGACCGCCTACGAACGAGCGCTGGCGCTGAGCGAGAACCCCGCCGAGCGCCGCTTCATCGAAGCGCGAATCGCCGCGCTGGCCTGACTAACCGAGGACGGCAGCGAGCACCGTCGCGGCGACCGAAGCGAGCACGCCGCCACCGATGGTCGCGAAGCCGATCACCATCGTCCGTTGCAAGGCGTCAAAACGAGCATCTACCGACGTGAAGCGCTCATTTATTTCCGACCTGAACTGCCGCATGTCCCCGTCAACCCGCTCGAAGCCGAGCCGCATCTCATCTCGCAGGTCGTCCAGCCGCTCGTCGGTCCAGGCCTCTCTCATCGCCTCCATGAGGATAGACCTTAGGAGGCGTGTTGTCTGCAATGGCGCGCAGATTCAAAATCTTCAACGCCGGCAGTGCGACAAAACCTGCGACTCAGGCGCAGACCCAGGCGGAGCCGCCGGAGTCGGCCCAGATTTCGGCCGCGATCCGGTCTTGTTCGGCCTTCGGGGCGGTCTGCGGTTCGCCCTGGCCGTCGTAGAGGTCCCAGGTCGAGGGCAGGATCTGGTACGCGCCGCCGGCGCCGCTGGAGGGGTTGACGGCGCCGTAGTCGCCGCCCGACTCGCACATCACGATGTAGGTCGGGATCGAGTAGGGGCCGCCGAGCCAGCGGCCGACCTCGGCTTCGGCTTCCGCTTCGCTCGCCTGCGCCGCCTCGACCTCTTCGACCCAGCCGTCGATCTTCGTGCGCAGGTCCGCGATCGAGGCCTCGCGAGTGGCGCTAACTGAGCGCAGCTCGGCGGCGCTGGCTTGCGCCGCGGCGCGCACGGCGTCGATTTCCGCCCGCGCCGCCGTCAGCTCTTCTTCGTGCGCGATCGCTTCCCGCTCCAGCGCCAGCACCGCGTCGACGTCGTCCGCGACCTCGTCGCGGACCGACTCGACCCGCTCGGCGAGATCGCTGTCGGACTCGGCGATCAGGTCGAGGTAGTGGCTGCGGGTGAGCAGTTCGTCGTAGTCGCCGGAGCCGAGGACCATCGCCGTCGGGTCGGCGGTACCGCTCTCGTAGATCGCCACCAGGCGCGCCGCGAGCACCGCGCGGGCGCGCTGCAGGCGGGCCTTCTCGGCGGCCAGCCGGGCTCGGGTCCGGTCCACCTCGCGGGACAGCTCGGCGGTCCGTTCCTGGCCTTCGGCGAGCAGGCCGGAGACTTCGGTCTCGCGTTCCTGCGCCGCCGCCGCTTCGCTTTCGGCCCCGGCCAGGGCGGCGCGGCTCTGCTGCAGCTCGCCGGCCAGGGCGCCGGCTTCCTCGCGGGCGCTGGCCAGCTTACCTTCCAGCCCTTCGCTGTCGGCCGCCCCCGCCAGCGGCGCCAGCGCCAGGACGGCGGCCAGCAGCGCCAGGAAGGCCACGACGGATCTGAGTTGAGCCCGCGCCACGAAGGTGGCGAGGCTAGCGGAGTTTGTTAGCGATCCCTAACAAGTAGACGATAAGGCGCAACGGATCTTGCGGCCGCTCAGCCCTCGCGGACGTTGCGACTGGCCAGGAAGCCGGCGACCGCGATCCCGACGGCGGCGACGCCGAGGCCGATCCTGATCTCGCGCCGGTAGCGCCAGCGCAGGTACCTGTAGGCGAACTTGACCGCCTGTTTGCCGAGCTTGTCGTACATCAGCTCTCTTCTTCCCCCTCGCGCTCGGTCCGAATCCGGTGCGCCAGCCGCGACTGCAGCGACCAGAGCTCGATGAAGCCCGGCGAAGCCGTCTGCGAGAAGAGTCCGCCGGACTCGGAGAAGCCGGCCAGCTGGGCGTCGTAGACCGCGTTCGGCGAGGAGCGGGTGACGACGCGGACGCTGCCTTTGTAGAGGCGCAGCCCGATCTCCCCGCTCACCTGCGCGTTGACCGCGTCCATGTAGGCGTCGAGGTCGGTCCGCAGCGGCTCCCACCAGAGGCCGGCGTAGACGAGGTAGCCCCACTTCTGGTCGAGCGCCGGCTTGAACTGGTTCTGGTGGATCGTCCCGACCAGCCGCTCCAGCTCCTCGTGCGCGGTCAGCAGGATCGCCGCCGCCGGCACCTCGTAGATGTCGCGCACCTTCAGCCCGACGATCCGGTCCTCGATGTGGTCGACGATCCCGACCCCGTGCCGGCAGCCGATCTCGGCCGCCCGTTCGAGCAGGTTGACGAGGCCGAGGCGCTCCCCGTTGAGGGAGACCGGCAGGCCACGCTCGAAGCCGACAGTGACCGTCTCGGCCTCGTCCGGGGCCTCCTCGGGCCGGGTCACGAGCTGGAAGACGTCGTCCTCGGGCGCGTGGTCGAGGTCCTCGATCCACTTGCCCTCCGAGGAGCGCCCCCAGAGGTTGTCGTCGATCGAGTACGGCGCCGCCTCGGTACCGCCCTTGACCGGGATCCCGTGCTCGCGCGCATAGGCGATCTCCTCGTCGCGGCCCATCTGCCAAGAGCGCACCGGCGCGATCGTCTTCAGCTCCGGCGCCAGCGTCGCCACCGTCCCCTCGATCCGCACCTGGTCGTTGCCCTTGCCGGTGCAGCCGTGGGCGATCGTGTCGCAGTTCGTCTTGCGCGCGTACTCGACCGCGAGCTGGGCGATCAGCGGCCGGCCGAGCGCGGTGAAGAGCGGGTAGCCGTTGCCGTAGACCGCGTTCGCCTTGATCGCCGGCGCGATGAACTCCGCGGCGAACTGCTCGCGGGCGTCGACCACGTGGCACTCGGCAGCGCCCAGCTTCAGCGCCTTCTCCTCGATCACCGAGTAGTCCTCGCCGGGCTGGCCGAGGTTGACCGTGAGGCAGACGACTTCGGCCTCGTAGGAGTCCTGGATCCACTTCAGCATCACGCTGGTGTCGAGCCCGCCCGAGTAGAGCAGAAGGACGCGATCGACCTGCGCGGGGTCCGCCTCGTAGCTGGCGGTAGGTTGGGGGTGCTGGGGCTGCTCGCTCACGGGGGAGCGCAAGACTACTTCGGGAAGGCCCTGGAGGACCTACGGAGCTTCGATGCCGCCGCCCCCGCCGTCTTCTTCGGGCGAGAGCCCACCTTCGCCGCCTTCTTCTTCGGGCGCCGGTTCCTCTTCTTCGAGTTCTTCTTCCGGTTCCGGTTCCGGTTCTTCGGTCGTCGGCGTCACGCTGGTGTTCGGCTCGCTCTGCGTAGTCCCGGTCGATTCCGTCGCGGTCGTTTCGGTAGTGATCGATTCGGTGCTGCCGCCGCTACCCCCGTCGTCGCCGGCGATCACCAGGATCGCGATCACCAGGCCGACGATCACCGCGATCAGGCAGGCGATTACCAGCCGCATGTTGCCGCGCGGGCGGCCGCCGCTCCCGCCGGGATCGTCTTCGGGGCTCCGCATCATGCGGGTCGGGTCCTCGTGCACCGGAGCTAACCCTCGGGCCCGAGGATCGCGTCGAGAATCGCCGCCGTGTCCTCGATCTCGAAGCCGCTGCGCAGCCGCGACTCGATTTCCTCCCGGCTGCTGCCGGAGACGGCCATCTGGGTCGCCAGCAGGCGGGCCCCGGCCGGGGTGCCGTTGCCGCCCCGGGGCGGGTCGGGAATGGCGACGGGCGCGGCCTCCAGCGTCGGAGCGGGCGGCTCGGGGACCGGCACGGCGCTGAGGTGGGAAGTACGGCTGGGCGGCGGGGGCTGCTCGGCCTCGTCGGCGCCGAGCGCGTCGAGCTCGCGGCGAGCGCGCTCGAGCGCGGCCAGCGCCTCACCGCGGATCTGCTCGGCCTCGGACTCGGCCTCGGCGAGCACCTGCCGCGCCTTCGCTTCGGCGTCGTCGATCACCTGCTCGGCGGCGCGCTCGGCGGCGTTGACGATCTTCGCCAGCCGCTCGGCGGCTTCGTCGGCGAGCTCGCTACCCCCGCCAGGGGGGCGCGACTGCGGCTCATCCTTACGGTCCTTGCTCCGCCTCACGTCCGGGAAACCTTAAAGGGATTCGCGAATCGTGCCGAGCGCGCGCTCGATCTGCGCCGAATCGACCACCAAGGGCGGCAGCAGGCGCAGCGTATCCGGCGCGGGGACGTTGACGACGAGGCCGCGCCGCAGCAGCTCGGCGCCGAGCGCCGGGGCGTCGATTCCGTCCTCCAGCCCGACGCCGACCATGAGGCCGCGGCCGCGGGTCTCGCGCACGCCCTCAAGTGTCTCCAGGCCCTCGCGCAGCTGGGCGCCGCGCTCGCGCACCGCCCGCAGCAGCGCCGGATCGTCGACCGCGTCGAGCACCGCCAGTGCCGCCGCGGTGGCGACCGGGCCGCCGGCGAAGGTCGAGCCGTGGTCACCGGGCTCGAGCACGTCGGCGGCGACCGGCGCGGTGATGCAGGCGCCGATCGGGACGCCACCGCCGAGCGCCTTGGCGCTGGTGATCACGTCGGGCCGGACCGGCGACTGCTCGTAGGCCCAGAGCGAACCGGTCCGCCCCACCCCGGTCTGGATCTCGTCGAAGATCAGCAGCGCCCCGGCCTCGTCGCAGGCCTGCCGCGCCGCCAGCAGCGCCTCCTCGCTGGTCGGGTAGACCCCGGCCTCGCCCTGGATCGGCTCGATCAGAACCGCCGCGGTGTTCTCGTCCACAGCCGCGCGCAGCGCCGCCGCGTCGTTGCGCGGGACCGAGCGGAAGCCGGGCAGCATCGGCCAGAAGGACTCGTTCTTGGCAAGGCCCGGGGTCGCCGAGAGCGCCCCGTAGCTGCGGCCGTGGAACTCGCCCTCGAAGCTGACGATCTCCGGTGCGGTGACGCCGCGGGCGTGGGCGTGCTTGCGGGCGATCTTGATCGCGCACTCGTTCGCCTCGGTACCGGAGTTGGCGAAGAAGACGCGGCCGCCGAGGCTCGACTCGGCCAGCCGCTGCGCGAGCCGCGCCATCGGCTCGGTGTAGAAGAGGTTGGAGACGTGCATCAGCCGCTCCGTCTGCTCGCGCACCGCGGCGACCACCGCCGGGTGGCAGTGACCCAGCGAGCAGACCGAGATCCCGGTCAGGAAGTCGAGGTACTCGTTGCCGTCGGCATCCCAGAGCAGCGCCCCCTCGCCGCGCACGAAGTCGACCGCGCCGCGCTTGTAGGTGCGCATCAGGTAGCGCTCCTCGAGCTCCCGCGTCTGCTCCAGTCCAAGGGCGCCGGCGGCCGTGGTCACGGGGTCACCATGGTGCCGATGCCGGCGTCGGTGAACAGCTCGAGCAGGAGGCTGTGGGGGACGCGGCCGTCGATGATGTGGGCCGACTGGGCGCCGCCGCGGATCGCGTCGACGCAGGCCTGCAGCTTCGGCCGCATGCCGCCGTCGACGTCCCCGAGGGCGTCCTCGACCTCGTCGACCGTCGCCCGCGAGATCAGCGAGGCCTCGTCCTCGGCGTCGGCCCTCCAGCCCTCGACGTCGGTGAGGAAGATCGCCTTGTGGGCGCCGAGCGCGGCGGCGACCTTGCCGGCCGCCTCGTCGGCGTTGACGTTGTAGGGCTGGCCGTCGCGGTCGGCGCCCGAGGAGGCGATCACCGGGATGTAGTCGGCGGCGATGTGATTGAGCACGTCGACGTCGACCCGCTCGACGGAGCCGACGAACCCGACCTGGTCGGCGTTGGCGACCGGCGCGACCTCGAACAGCGAGCCGTCCTCGCCGGCGAGCCCAACCGCGGGCTGGCCGCTGCGGTTCAGCCGCTGGACGATTTCCGAGTTGAGCTTGCCGACGAGAACCATCTTCGCGACCTCGACAGTCGCCGCGTCGGAGACCCGCATGCCCTCGAAGAACTTCACCTCGAGCCCGAGCTTGTCCATGTAGCGGCTGATCTCAGGACCACCGCCGTGAACGATCACCGGGTTGAGGCCGACGTACTTGAGCAGGACGACGTCGGTGGCGAACTCGTCGCGCAGCGCCTCGTCGACCATCGCCGCGCCGCCGTACTTGATCACCACCGTGCGGCCGTGAAACTCGCGGATGTAGGGCAGCGCCTCGAGCAGCGTCTCGACGCTGGTCCCGGCGGCCCGTGACTGCGGTGCGCGCTCGGTCATCAGGTCGTGTACTCCGCGTTGATCCGGATGTACTCGTGGCCGAGGTCGGAGAACCAGACGTGGGCAGAGTGCTCGCCGCGATCGAGCCGCAGGCCGATCTCCGCCTCGCCGGTCTCAGCTCCGAGCTCGGCGGCGTCGATCGAGTCGGCGCCGATCTCCTCCAGGTCCTCGCCGGCCAGGGCCGCGCCTGCGGCCTGGGCGATCCGGCCCCAGTTGGGGTCGCGGCCGTACAGCGCCGTCTTGACCAGGGGCGAGTTGGCAATCGCGCGGGCGACCCGATCGGCCTCCGCGGCCGAGGCGGCCTCGCTGACCTCGATCCGGCCGGCCCGCACCGCGCCCTCGCCGTCGCGGACGATCTCGATCGCCAGCTGCAGCAGCACCGCCTCGAGCAGGCCGTCGGGGAGCGGCTTGCCGCTCGCCCCGGTCGCCTGCAGGAGCACGCAGTCGTTGGTGCTCATCTGGCCGTCGACCGTGATCCGGTTGAAGGAAGCGTCGGTGGCGGCCCTGAGCAGCTGATCTGGGTCCGCGACCACGGCGTCGGTCTGGACGAAGCAGAGCATCGTCGCCATCTTCGGCTCGATCATCCCCGCCCCCTTCGCCTGGGCGGAAAGCGTCACGCCGCCGACCTTCAGCGTGCAGCACTTGGCCCAGCGATCGGTGGTGCAGATCGCGGCCGAGAAATCGATCCCGCCGGTCGGCGAGAGCGCGGCGGCCGCCGCGTCGATCCCCGGCAGCACCGCCGAGATCGGCAGCGGCACCCCGATCGTGCCGGTCTCGGCGACCGCGACCTGCTCGCTGCGCAGGCCGAGCGCCGCCGCGGTCCGCTCGCACATCCCGAGCGCGTCGGCGTAGCCCTGCTCGCCGGTCTCGGCGTTGGCGTTGCCGCTGTTGACGACCGCGGCGCGGACCCCGCCGAGGTCGGTCTGCTTGCGGCAGACCCGGATCGGCGCCGCCGCCGAGGCGTTGCGGGTGAGAACCATCGCCGAGCGCACCTCCGGGGCGTCGCAGGCGACAACGCCGACGTCGGTCGCGCCGCCCTGCTTGAGGCCGCAGTGGGCGCCGCCGGCCCGGAACCCGGGCGGCAGCTGGGCGGGGTCGAGTTCCTCGACGCCCCCCGGGCGCGCCACCCAGCGCGAGCGGAAGAAGTCCTCACCGTGCACGCTCGGCGCCCCGAGCACGCTCACAGCAGCCCCTCCGTCTCGTCGAGCCCGAGCATCAGGTTGAGGTTCTGGACCCCCTGGCTGGAGGCCCCCTTCCAGATGTTGTCGATGGCCGAGAAGGCGATCACCTTGCCGTGCTCCTCGACCGTCACGTAGACGTGGCACTCGTTGGTGTCGCGCAACGCCCGCAGGTTCGGCGGCCGGTCGAGCAGGTGGACGAAGGGCTCGTCGGCGTAGCGCTCGCGGTAGAGCGAGAGCACCGCCTCCTTCGACGTCGGCTCGGCCAAGGTCGTGAAGCAGGTCGCCAGCTCGCCCTGGTCGAGCGGCAGCAGGTGCGGGACGAAGGCGACCGTCGCCTCGGAGCCAAGCGCTCCCAGCTCCTGTTCGATCTCGGGCCGGTGGCGGTGCCCCTCGGTCTTGTAGGGGAAGGCGTTCTCGGTCATCGAGCTGAAGTGGACGAGGTCGTCGCTGGAGCGCCCGTAGCCGGAGGTGCCCTGCATCGCGGCGACGCTGACGTCGGTAACGAGCCCCTTTTCGGCCAACGGCGCCAGCGCCAGCAGGCTGGCGGTCGGGTAGCAGCCCGGGGTCGCGACCAGGGTCGCTCCGCGCAGCTCCTCGCGGTAGATCTCGGTAAGCCCGTAGACGCCGGTCCCGAACAGCTCCGGCGCCCCGTGCTCGCCGTACCAGCGCTCGTAGGTGGCGAGGTCGCGCAGCCGAAAGTCGGCGGAGAGGTCGACGACGGCGACGCCCGCCGCGCGCAGCGCCGCCACGGTCGGCGCCGCCGCCCCGTGCGGGTAGGCGACGATCGCGACCTCGACGCCGAGGCTGTCGAGGTCGCCGAGGTCGAACTCGGTCAGCGTCACCGGGACCCGGTAGCGCGGGTAGATCTCGTCAATCCGTTTGCCGGCGTCGCTGCGCGAGGTCGCAGCGACCAGCCGCAGCCGCGGGTGCTCCCAGACGATCTTCGCCGCCAGCGCGCCGGTGAACCCGTTGGCGCCGGCGACCAGGACCCGCGCGACCGGATTGCCGAGCCTCTGAGCATCGAGCTCATTCACGCAGCCCACCCCCGATCGCCTCGAGGCCGTCCTTGATCGCCTCCCGCTGCGCCGACACCTCGTCCTCGGTGAGCGTGCGGTCGGCGGCGCGGAACTCGAGCGTCAGCGTCAGGCTGACCTTGCCGGCGCCGATCTGCTCGCCCTCGTAGGAGTCGATCAGGCGGCTGGAGCGCAGCAGCTCCCCGCCGGCGCCGAGTACGGCGGCCTCGATCTCGGCGAACGGGACCTCCAACGGGACGACGACGGAGATGTCCTGCAGGACCGGTGGAAACTCGGCGATGTCCTCAAAGCTCTCCGCGCCCGCGGTCGCGGCGTCGAGCAGCGGCGCGGCATCGATTTCAAAGCCGACCGCGGCGTCAAGATCCCACTCGCGGCAGACCAGCGGGTGGACCTCGCCGAGCCAACCAGCCGGGACTCCACCCACCGAGACCGCGGCGGAGCGGCCCGGGTGCAGGAAGGGCTGCTCGCCCGGAGCGAACTCGAGCGTGGCGCCGAGCTGCGCGGCGAGCGACTCCAGCACGCCCTTGAGGGTGAAGAAGTCTGCCGGCTCGCCGCCGCCCCGCCAGGAGCGCGGCGCCAGCGCCCCGACGGCCAGCGCCGCGTAGCGGTGCGGCTCGGTGACCGGCGCCGCCTGCTCGCCGCGGAAGTTCCCTCCGAGGGCGCTGCCCTCGGAGGGCGGATCGCTCTGCAGGTAGACGGCGCCGGCCTCGAACAGCGCCAGCCGGTCCGCCCCGCGCGCCGCGTTGCGGGCGGCGACGTCGAGCAGCGAGCCGAGCACGGTGGTCCGCATCAGCGACTGCTCCTCGGAGAGTGGGTTGGAGACCGCGACCGGGTTGGCGCGCGGGTCCTCGGCGGAGATCCGTAGGCGGCTGGCCTCAGCGGGGTCGGTGAAGCTCCAGCCGACGATCTGGTCGAAGCCGAGGTCGCGGAGGCCGTCTTCCGCCCGGCGGCGCAGCCGCTGCTCGCGGCTGAGGCCGCCGGGGTGCGCAACCGCGGGCAGCGTCGTCGGCAGGTGCTCGTCGATCCCGTGCACCCGCGCGACCTCCTCGATCAGGTCGACCTCGCGGGTGACGTCGTAGTGGCGGTCGGGCGGCACGGTCACGGTCAGGTCCGCGCCCGCCGGCTCGACCCCGAAGCCGAGCCGCTGCAGATACTCGGTCTGCTCGGCCTGGGAGACCTCCATCCCCAGCAGGCCGCCGACCCGGGCGGCGCGCAGGGCCAGCTCGCGCGGCGCCGGGCTCTCGGCGGCGACGTCGATCGTCCCCGGCACCAGCTTCGCCCCGCAGAGCTCCACCATCAACTTCGAGGCGACCGCCTGGGCGCGCAGGCAGAGGTCGGGGTGCAGCTGCTTCTCGAACCGGGAAGACGCCTCCGAGCGCAGCCCGAGCAGCCGCGAGGTGCGAAGGATGTTGGTCCCGCTCCAGTTCGCGACCTCGAGCAGGACGCGGGTGGTCGCGTCGGAGACCTCGGAGACCTGGCCGCCCATGATCCCGGCGACCCCAGTGGCGCCATCGCGGTCGCAGACCAGCACCGTCTCCTGGTCGAGCTGGCGCTCGACTCCATCCAGGGTCGTCATCTTCTCGCCGGCCGCCGCGGTGCGCACGTAGAGCGCCCCGTTTGGGACCTTGTCGAGGTCGAAGGCGTGCAGCGGCTGCGCGGTCAGCAGCATCACGTAGTTGGTGATGTCGACGACGTTGTTGATCGGCCGCTGCCCCGCGGCGGCGAGCCGCGCCTGCAGCCAGAGCGGCGAGGGACCGATCGTGACGTCGGTGAAGACGCGGGCGGTGAAGCGCGGGCAGAGCTCGGGGACATCGACCGCGACCGAGGCGTAGTCCTCGACCGCGCCCGCACCCTCGGCCGCCGCGTCCTCGGCCCAGGGCTCGGGGCTGAGCGCCGCCCCGCTGATCGCGTGCACCTCGCGGGCGACGCCGAAGACGCCGAAGCAGTCGACCCGGTTCGGGGTCACCTCGATCTCCAGCACCGGCTCGGCCAGCGGCAGCACCTCGGCCAGCGGCGTGCCGGCGGCGAGTGCCTCATCGAGGATCATGATCCCGTCGTGGTCGTCGCCGACCTCGAGCTCGTCGGCGGCGAGGATCATCCCTTCGGAGGCGACCCCCCGCAGCTTCGCCTTGCGCAGCTTCTCGCCGCCCGGCATCCGTGCCCCGGGCAGGGCGACGGCGACGGTCTGGCCGGCGGCGACGTTGGGGGCGCCGCAGACGATCGTCCGCTCCTCCCCGCTGCCGTCGTCGACAGTGCAGACGCGCAGCCGGTCGGCGTCGGGGTGCTGCTCGGCGCTGAGCACCTTGCCGACGATGAAGTTGTCCGGCGCCGGCGGCCCGGCGACGCCGACCCGCTCGACCTCGGTCCCGGTCATCACCAGGCGGTCGGCGAGCGCCTCCGGCGTCATCCCCGGGTCGCAGCACTCGCGCAGCCAGCTATAGGGGACCTTCATCAGTCGTTCCTCATCAGTTGCGCCTCATGAGAACTGCTCCAGCATCCGCACGTCGTTGTCGAAGAAGCGGCGCAGGTCGGGGACGCCGTGGCGCAGCATCGCGACCCGCTCGACCCCGAGGCCGAAGGCGAAGCCCTGGACCCGCTCGGCGTCGTAGCCGTGCTGCTCGACGAAGCCGAGCACGTTGGGGTCGACCATCCCGGCGCCGAGGATCTCGATCCAGCCCTGCCCCTTGCAGAGGTTGCAGCGCTCGCCGCCGGCGAGGGCGCCGCTGCCGCCGCACTGGAAGCAGGAGACGTCGACCTCGACGCTGGGCTCGGTGAAGGGGAAGAAGTGCGGGCGTAGGCGCAGCTCGCGCTCGTCGCCGAAGATCGCCTGGCAGAGCGCCAGCAGCGTCCCCTGCAGGTCGGCGAGGGTGATGCCCTCGGCGATCGCCAGCCCCTCGATCTGGTGGAACATCGGGCTGTGGGTGGCGTCGGAGTCGCGGCGGTAGACCTTGCCGGGGACGATCACGAAGATCGGCGGCGGCTGCGTCTCCATCGCCCGGATCTGCATCGGCGAGGTGTGCGTGCGCAGCAGCACCTCGGGGTGCGACTGCACGTAGAAGGTGTCCTGGAGCATCCGCGCCGGGTGCCCGGGCGGGTGGTTCAGGGCGGTGAAGTTGTAGTAGTCGTGCTCGATCTCCGGACCTTCGGCGACCGTGTAGCCGAGGCCGACCATCACGTCCTCGATCAGCCGCGCGGTGCGGGCGATCAGGTGCGGGTGGCCGACCGGCCGCGGCGGCGCCCCCGGCAGGGTGACGTCGACCCGGTCGGCGACCAGCTTCTGGTCGAGCTCGGAGGCGTCGAGACGGCCGCCCGCCTCCTCGAGCAGGCCTTCCAGCTGCTTGCGCGCCTTGTTGGCGGCGCCGCCGATGGCGCCCCGTTCCTCCGGGGGCAGCTCGGCGATCCCCCGCAGGATCGTGGTCAGCTCGGCTTTGCGGCCGAGGTAGCCAACCCGCAGCTCCTCGAGCTCGGCGCTCGACCCGGCGGCGCCAATCGCGGCCGCGCCGGCGGCGTTGATCTCCTCGATCCGCTCAAGCACCGGGCCGCTCCGCGTCCATGGCGGCCGACGATATCCGCTGGCAGGCGATCGCCGCGGCGGCGGCGACGTTGAGCGACTCGGCGGCGCCGCGCAGGGGAATCGTGACCCGCGCGTCGCAGCGGGCGACGACCTCCTCGGGCAGCCCCTCGCGCTCGGCGCCGAGGCAGATCGTCGCGGCGCCGTCGAGGCCGTCGAGGCCGGCGCCGCCGTGGGCGACCAGGGCCACCCGTGGCTCCGGCGTCGCCTCGATCCCGGCCCGCAGCGGCGGCCGCGCGATCACCATGCCCATGCTCCCCCGCACCGCCTTCGGCGCGAAGGGATCGGCGCAGTAGGGGCCGACGACGACCGTGCCGCCGACCAGGGCCTCGGCAGTGCGGACGATCGTGCCGACGTTGCCGGGGTCGCCGACGCCGTGCAGGTAGACGCAGGGCGATGTCGGCCGCTCCGCCCAGCCGAGCGGCCAGACCGCGATCACCCGCGTCCCGGAGCCGAGCGTGGAGGCTTCGTCCAGCAACCCCGGCTCGACCTCCTCGCCGGCCAGGCCTGACCCCGCCGCGCTGAGCACAAACCGCGGCTCGCCGCCGGCCGCGAGCCCGGCCATGAGGAGGTCCTCGCCCTCAGTCGCGAACAGGCCCTCGCGCTCCCGGTGCTTGCGCTCGCGCAGCTTGCGGACCAGCTTCAGCTTCTCGTTCTGGGGGCTTTCGATCACGGTGTGCCTCGGGTCGGGGTGTCTTTCTTTGCTGCGGAATCTTCTCCTGGAACGCAAAACGGGCCGCAACTCTGCGGCCCGCCCGGGAAAGTGGAGTGTTCGGTGTGCCGCTAGGCGGCCGCACCCTCCCGGGCTAGCTCGACAAATCGGCGGAAGGCATCGCGGTCGTGCACGGCGATGTCGGCCAGCATCTTCCGGTTCACCTCGACCTCGGCCTTGTTCAGGCCGTGCATCAGTTCCGAGTAGCTCATCCCCTCGAGCCGCGCGGCGGCGTTGATCCGGGTGATCCAGAGGCGGCGGAACTCGCGCTTGCGGTTGCGCCGGTCACGGTATGCGTACATCCCCGACCGCTGCACCTGCTCTTTCGCGAAGCGGTAGGAGGAATGCTTGCGGCCGAAGTAGCCCTTCGCTTCCTTCAGCACCTTGCGGCGCTTCTTGCGCGCGTGGACGGAGCGCTTGACGCGGGCCATCTACTTGCCCCCGAGGAGGTTGCGCACGGTCCGCGCGTCGTTCGGCGAGATCTCCGACGGTTTCGCCATCCGCCGCTTACGCTTCGGTGACTTCTTCTCCAGAATGTGGCTGGAGTAGGCGCGACGGCCGCGCAGCTTGCCGGTGGCCGTCTTCTTGAAGCGCTTCTTGGCGCCCGAATGGGTTTTCATCTTCGGCATCGGGTTCGCTATTGAAGCAGACCGCGGGGGGCGGACGCCGGCCCGGGTTTCCCCTGCACCCTGTGGCGGCCACCGACCCGGGTAGCCTGCGCCGCGATGCGGATCGTCCATGTTATCGGCACGCGGCCCAACTTCGTGAAGATGGCGCCCGTGATCGCGGCCCTGCGCGAGCGCCTGCCCGCGGGCCGCCACGCGATCGTCCACACCGGCCAGCACTACGACCGGCAGATGTCCGACGTCTTCCTCGAGGAGCTCGGCGTCCCCGCCCCCGACCACATGCTCGAGGTCGGCTCGGCCAGCCACGCGGTGCAGACGGCCCGCACGATGGAGCGCCTGGAGCCGGTGCTGCTCGAGGAGCGCCCCGACCTGGTCGTCGTGCCCGGCGACGTCAACTCGACCCTGGCGGCGACCCTGACCGCGCTGAAGCTGCAGATCCCCCTCGCCCACGTCGAGTCCGGGCTGCGCAGCTTCGACATGACGATGCCCGAGGAGGCCAACCGGATCGTCGCCGACCGCTTCGCCGAGTACCTCTTCGTCCACAGCGGGGAGGCGATCGCCAACCTGCGCGCCGAAGGGATCGCCGAGGAGCGGGTCCACTTCGTCGGCAACACGATGATCGACACCCTGGTCGCGCTCGAAGACCGCTTCCGCGCCGCCGGCGCCGCCGCCGCGCACGGGGTCTCCCCGGGCGAGTACCTGCTCGTCACCCTGCACCGCCCGGCCCTGGTCGACGGTCCGCTACTCGGCGAGACGGTGGCGCAGCTCGCCTCCCTCTCCGAGCGGATGCCGGTCGTCTTCCCGGTCCACCCGCGAACCCGGAAGATGATGGAGAGCGCCGGCGCCGGCGAGGCCCCCGGGCTGGCTCTAGTCGAGCCGCTCGGCTACCTCGAGTTCCTCTCGCTGCTGGCCGACGCCGGAGCGGTGCTCACCGACTCCGGCGGGATCCAGGAGGAGACGACCTACCTCGGCGTCCCCTGCTTCACCCTGCGCGACAACACCGAGCGTCCGGTGACGATCAGCGCCGGCACCAACACCCTGCTCGGCCTCGACCCGGCGGCGATCGCCAAGATCCCGGCCGCGCTCGCCGAGCGCGGGTCCCCCCCGGCCTCACCGCCGCCGCTCTGGGACGGCCATGCCGCCGAGCGGATCGCCGACGTGATCGCCGGCTAGCTGTCGGCGGGGGTGTCCGCCGGGGGTGCGTCGGCGACAGGCGCCTCGGCGGTAGGCGCATCGGCCGCAGGAGCGTCCGCGGCTGGAGCCTCGTCGGTGCTCGGCTCCTCGAGCTTGTCGACCTCTTTGCTGGGGGCCAGCAGCATGCTCATGTTGCGCCCTTCCTGCAGCGGCGCCGACTCGATCACGGCGATCCCGCCGAGGTCCTCGAAGAGTTTCTGCAAGAGGTTGCGGCCGCGCTCGGGGTGGGCCTGCTCGCGACCGCGGAACATGATCGTGACCTTGACCTTGTCGTGGTGCTTGAGGAAGCGCTCGACGTGACCCTTCTTGGTCTCGTAGTCGTGGCTAGCGATCTTCGGCCGCAGCTTGATTTCGCGGATGTTGACCTGCTGCTGGTGCTTGCGCGCCTGCTTCTGCTTCTGCTCCTGCTCGTACTTGTACTTCGAGTAGTCGAGCAGGCGGGTGACCGGCGGCTTCGAGTTCGGCGCCACCTCGACCAGGTCGAGGTCGGCGTCCTGGGCCCGCTTCAGGGCGTCGGGGGTGTCGACGATCCCGAGCTGCTCGCCGTCGGCGCCGATCAGGCGCACCTGGGGCACGCGGATCCGCTCGTTGATCCTCGTCGTGTCGCGCTCTGGTGGGCGCCGATCGAACCTACGCGGAACCGGCACTATTGAAAGAGCTGGTGGAGCTTCAAATGGACGAGAGGTCGCGAAACCGGCACGGGGCGCTCAGCGGCGGCGGTGGATTGGCGTGCCTGCGGTCAAGTTGGCCGGAGTATAGAGGGAGTAACTCGCTTGGCAAGGCCAGGGCTCAGCCCGCTTCGGTTTCGGCCCGGACCCGGGCGGCGAACTCGGCCAGCGGCATTTCCCCGAGCTCGCCGTCGGCGTGGGAACGAACTGAGACCGCACCGGTCTCCTGCTCGCGGTCGCCGACGACCAGCATGTAGGGGTAGCGACCGAGGGCCGCGTCGCGGATCTTCTTCCCGATCGACTCCGAGCGCTCATCGATCGTCAGCCGCACCCCGGCCTCGCGCAGCTCGGCCAGCGCCCGCTCCGCGTACTCGGCGTGGCGGTCGGAGATCGGCAGCACGATCGCCTGCACCGGGGCCAGCCAAACCGGGAAGCGGCCGGCGTAGTGCTCGATCAGGATCCCGGCGAAGCGCTCCATCGAGCCGAGCAGGGCGCGGTGGATCATCACCGGCCGCTGCTGCTCGTCGTTTTCGTCGGTGTAGCTGAGGTCGAAGCGCTCGGGCATGAAGAAGTCGACCTGGCAGGTCCCGCACTGCCAGGAGCGGCCCAGCGCATCGGTCACGTGGAAGTCGATCTTGGGCCCGTAGAAGGCGCCGTCGCCGGGATTCAGCTGGTACTCGCGGCCCTGGCTCTCGAGCGCTTCGCGCAGCGCCGTCTCGGCCAGCTCCCACTGCTCGTCGCTACCGATCGACTTCTCCGGCCGGGTCGAGAGCTCGACCTTGACGTCGTCGAAGCCGAAGCGGTCGTAGAGCTCGTCGATCGCCGCGATCACCTCGGTCACCTCGCCGACCACCTGCTCGGGCGTGCAGTAGACGTGGGCGTCGTCCTGGGTGAAGGCGCGGACCCGCAGCAGACCGTGGAGGACGCCCTCGCGCTCGGCCCGGGAGACCTGGCCGAACTCGGCGAGCCGCAGCGGCAGCTCGCGGTAGGAGTGACGGTCGGAGCCGTAGACCAGGCAGGCGCCGGGGCAGTTCATCGGCCGGATCGCGTATTCGCGCTCGGCCCACTCGGAGAAGTACATGTTCTCGCGGTAGTTGTCGTAATGCCCGGAGCGGTGCCAGAGCTCGACGTCCATCACGTGCGGCGTCTTGATCTCCTCGTAGCCGCGCTTGGTCAGCTGCTTCTGGACCTCCGCCTCGATCAGGTGCAGGAGGGTGGTGCCGTTGGGCAGCCAGAACGGCATCCCCGGCGCCTCCCTGCGCAGCATGAAGAGGCCGAGCTGGGGGCCGAGCCGGCGGTGGTCGCGTTCCTTGGCTTCCTCGAGGCGCTTGATGTGCTCCTCGAGGTCGGCCTTGGAGAAGAAGGCGGTGCCGTAGATCCGGGTAAGGCTCTCGCGGGTCTCGTCGCCGCGCCAGTAGGCGCCGGCGACCGAGTTCAGCTTGATCGCCTTGATCCGCCCGGTCGAGGGACCGTGCGGGCCACGGCAGAGGTCCTCGAAGGGGCCGTTGCGATAGAGCGAAACGGTCTCCGCCCCCTCGTTCTTGATCAAGTCCTCGATCAGCTCGACCTTGAAGCTCTGATCCTGGGCGCGGAAGATCTCGATCGCCTCGGCGACCGGGACCTCGCGGCGGTCGAATTCCTCGTCGGCCTTGATGTGCTTCCGCATCGCCTGCTCGATCTTCGGCAGGTCCTCTTCGGTGATCTTTGTCCCCGGCGGGAACTCGAAGTCGTAGTAGAAGCCGGACTCGATCGGCGGCCCGATCGTCACCTTGACGCCGGGGTAGAGGTCCATTACCGCCTCCGCCATCACGTGGGCGGCGTCGTGGCGGATCAGCTCCAGCGCCTCGGGGTCGCGATCGGTGAGGATCGCCACCTGGGCGGCGCCGCCCTCGGGCAGCGGCGCGCCGAGGTCGCGCAGCTCGCCGTCGACCTTGATCGCCAGCGCCGCCTTCGCGAGGCCGGGGCCGATCGCCGCCGCCGCGTCAGCGCCGCTGGCGCCGGCGGGCAGCTCCAGCGGCGTGCCGTCGGGCAGGGTGACGAGGACTTTGTCGGTCGCGGCCTCCAAGGCGGACCATGGTACGCGGCAAGCCCCCACGACCGCTGTCGAGGTAAGCCGCGAATAGCGCGGCTTACCTCGACAGCGCTCAGCGAGCGGGGCCCTGGCGCGCCTGACGGACGGCGATCAGCGGGCAGGGGCTCTCGCCGGGGGGCGGATTGGCGACCTCGCGGAGGACGTAGCGGTCACCGGCCCTCTCGGTGATCACGAAGCGGGTGGCCGGCGGCAGCGCGCCGGGTTCATCGCGCGAGCGGATGCAGACTCGACCCCCGCGCAGTTCCCAGGAGAGGAACGGCACGCCGTGTTCGTTTTCCAGCAGTTCCGGGTCAGCGAGCACCAGCGTGGGCCCGGCGCCGACCTGCTTGCGGAAGTCGGTCAGGGTCGACGAGTAGGTCGTGGGCCCAACCGGCGCGTTAGCAAGCGCGAGCAGCGAGCAGACCCCGGCGGCGGCGAGGAACGCGGCGGCGAGCCAGGCGGCCGCGGGTCCTGTCGCGGCAGTGCCCCCCCGGATCGAGGACCGCTGAAGCAGCGGCAGGAGGATGACTAGGGCGCAGATCGGGGCGGCGATCTCGATCGCCTTGGCGCTGGCGTAGGGGGTGCCGCCCAAGCGGCCGGCGGCGTAGGCGAGCGCGGCGGCGGCGAGGCCCGAGAGGATCGCGACCTCGCGGCCGCGGGCGCAGCGGTAGACGCCGTGGACGAGGAGGATGAGGCCGAAGGCGGCGCCGAGGTAGTAGCCGATCGCCGGCACAGCGCCGTCCCCGGGCGCCAGGCGGAAGTCGCCCGAGGGCCAGATCCCCAGCGCCTCGAACGGCGAGATCTGGCCGAACAGGTTGCCGAGCCCGGGGCCGTTGGGGTCGAAGGTCTCGAACTGCTGGAAGTCGACCATCCGGCCGATCTCCGGGGCAACCAGGACAAGGAATGGGACCGCCGCTAGGAGCAGCGGCCGCCAGGGTGGCTGCCGGCGCCCGAGCGCGGCTTCGGCCAGGAGCCAGAAGACGAAGGCGCCGCCGAGCCAGATCAAGCCGGGGAAGCTGTAGGCGTAGACGGCGCCGACCGCGATCAGCGCCGCCGGGGCGAAGCGCAGCGGCAGCTCGGCCCAGCCGCGGCCCGCCTCGCGCAGGGCCAGCACGAAGCCGAGCAGGAAGAGTGCCTCGATCGTCTCCTTGAAGGCGCCCTGCGCGAAGTAGGAGGCGACCATGTAGGCGAGGCCGACGACCAGCGCCGCGGCAGTCCGCCACCCCGGCCGGAACTCGGCGAAGGCGGCCAGCGCGGTGAGCGGCGCCAGGACCGCGACGGCGACGGTGAGACCGCTGAAGCCCTGGACGAGGCCGATCCCAAGCCCCTTGTATAGGGCGACGACGACCGCGTGCGGCCCCAGCGGGTAGCCCTGGTTCAGCAGCTGCGATCCTTGCCCCGCGGCCAGCCGGTCGGCGGCCAGGAGGTGCTGGGACATGTCCGGGTTGAAGCTGGTCCCGAGGATGCCGAAGTGCCCCTCGGCGATGAACGGCAGCGAGGCCGCGACCAGCGCCCCGAGCGCCACCGGCCAGCCGGCCCGCAGGGCGTCCCCCCCGCCCTCGACCCGGCCGCGGAGATAGCCGACCGCGGCGATCAGCAGCAGCGGCACGAGGATCGCCGGGACGATTCCGTCGCCCGGCAACCGCACGGTCCCCCAGCAGACGGCGAGCAGGAGCGCCAACCCGACCGGAGGCGCCAGCCACGACCAGCGGCGCCCGCCGCCGAGCGCGATCGCCGCCTGCCCGAACGCCAGCGAGGCAGCGCAAACCGTCAACGCCGTTACATAGGTCCCGACCATTCGGGCGCGAGCCTAGACTGCGGGGATGGCGTTAGTACCTCCCGCCCGTCACCTGACGCGCGCCCGGGACCTCGCCGACGCGCGCTACGCGGAGCCCGTCGGCGTCGAGGACATGGCCGCCGCGGCCGGCCTCTCGCGCGCCCACTTCAGCCGCGAGTTCAAGCGCGCCTTCGGCGAGTCCCCCCACGTCTACCTGCTGACCAGGCGACTGGAGCGGGCGGCGGCGCTGCTCCGCAACACCGACTACTCGGTCGCCGAGATCTGCCTCGAGGTCGGCCTAACCAGCGTCGGCTCCTTCACCACCAGCTTTAAGCGGGTCTACGGCCAGACCCCGACCGAGTACCGGGAATCCTGCCCGCCCGCCTCCGCCCACGCGATGGTGCCGGGCTGCTTCGTGCGTACCTACGGCCGCCGCCAACACCGCACGTTTCGAGAAGACAGCCCGGCGGGGCGGACCTAGAGTCGCCGCAACGTCGAAAAGCTCGAACAAGAGGAGAACGAAATGCAAGTCGCAAACTCACAGCTTTGGGTCCACGACCAGGACGAGGCGCTCGCCTTCTGGACTGAGAAGGTCGGGATGGAGGTCCGCCAGGACGTCACCCTCGCGGAAATGGGCGACTTCCGCTGGCTGACCGTCGGCTTCCCCGGTCAGGAGGACTTCGCGATCGTGCTGATGGCGATCCCGGGCCAGCCGGTGATGGACGAGGAGACGGCCTCCCAGGTCGAGTCGCTGATGGCTAAGGGCTTCGCCGGGACCGCCTTCATCACCACCGACGACGTCCAGGCCGACTACGAGCGGCTGAAGGCCCGCGGGGTCGAGTTCACCGAAGCGCCGGAGGAGCGCCCCTACGGGGTCGACTCGGGGTTCCGCGACCCCTCCGGCAACTCGGTCCGCCTCACTCAGGTGAAGCTCCCGGCCACCGCCTGAGCTGCAAGAAATCGCCCGCCGCCCGGGGTGGCGGCGGGCGGCCGATATCCCCGATCTGCTTCCCTGTGGGAACGAAGTAGCCCGGAATCGACTGGCCTGCAGCGCGGTTAATCAGCCGTTTCTGCTCCCAGTAAGTAGCTAGCGACCCAGTCGTCGCGGGTGGCTTCACGGCCCTGTCCGGGGCCTGTCCCGTAAGCAAGGAAAGGATCGGCATCAGCCGCGCCACGTACCCCATACTCGGGGCCCTGACCGCGCTCGCCCTCGTTGTGAGCTCGGCCTCGGCCTTTACCGCGAACACGAGCATCGACCAGTGCCGAGGCTCTGACGCCATCGACACCAAGCAGTTCCGCGACTTCAGCGCCGAGACCTGGAGGCTCGCGGCCTGGCAGCGGGGCAAGCCCGCACCGGGCGTGATCCGCACCCAGCGGCTCGCCCTCGCCTGTGGAGAGGATGAGATCGGGCGGATCTGGCGCTCGGACCGCACGCGGTTCTTCGAGCACCGCCAGAAGATGCTGTTCCGCCAGCGCGTCACCCCCCACTACGGCTGCACGACGCTGGGCGGCTGCAGGTGGTGGGCCCTCCCCGCCTACATCGTCGACTGCGAGAGCGGCGGCGACTACACCCCCGCCAACGGGCTCGCTTACGGCGGCGCCTACGGGCTGCTGCCCTCGACCTGGCAGCACTACGGCGGCGCGCGCTGGGCGGCGCAGGCGAACTTCGCACCGACCCACGCGCAGGACATCGTCGCCTCCCGGGTCTGGGACTCGGTCGGCGCCGGCGCCTGGTCGTGCGCCTGATCCCGAGCAAACCCGAACAAAGAAAAACCCCGCCGCGAGGCGGGGTTTGATGGGCGTTACTGGGCTCGAACCAGTGGAGTCTCATTTGCCTCGAACGAAAGAGATCAGCGGCTCGAAATCCCGAGGACAGGATTCGAGGCGTGTTGAAGCGAGATTTCCAGCCTGATCCCAGGAAGCTGCGGCTTCCGGGGGCGTTGGGTGCGCGCGGCGGAGGTAAGCGGCGTGCCACCCGACGCAAAGCAGGCTTCCCTCTTCGGCGCGGCTCCCGCCCTGTTCCTCGACCGATTCGAGGAGCTACGCATGGAGCTTTCCGATCAGCAGTTGATCGCCGAGGCAATCGAAACCAACCACGCCGGAGTTGGCAGGGAGAAGACGCTTAGCCGCTACCGGGACCATCTCGTCCACTACAGCCAGTACCTCGCCAGCGCTTTCGGCGTGACCTTCTACACCGCGAAGCGCAAGCACGTCCGCATGTTCATGAATCACCTGGCGAAGCCGGGCGGACCCAAGCCCCACGACTCGCGGTTGCAATGCGCCTGGTGCAAGACGCGCGGTTACCCGGACGGCAAATCGGGACCGGGCTGGTCGCCCTCCTACCGCAAGAGCTACCTGGTGGCGATCAAATTCCTCTACCACCACTTCCTCGCCGAAGAGGATCTGCCGGACATCAACCCGGCTGCCCTTGAGCAATCGCCCAAGGTGCCGACCAAGCTCGGCTACACGCCCAGCTCGGATGACGTGAAGAAGCTCTTGGAGTGCCCCGGCACCCCGAAGGGTCGCCTCCTCGCTCACTGGCTGTTCTACGCGCCCTCCCGCCGCCAGACCTTCTCGGATGCCCGCTGGCGCGACATCGATCTCGATCAGGGCACCTGGCGGGTGATGGGCAAGGGCGAAAAGTTCGACATCTTCGACCTTGCCCCGCCGCTAATCCGTGCCTTCCGTCTCTACCGGAGCTGGCAGCTAGCCGAAGCTGCCCGTCACGACGCGATCCGCGACGCCCTGGCCGACCCCGAGACGGCCTACGTCCTGCTGACCAAGAACGGCCGCCAGACCGCGCCGCAGACGATCAGCAAGATCGCCAAATGGCACGCCGTCCGAGCCGGCGTCGGCCTTCGCAAATCCCAAGGCCGCCAAGACCGCCTCAACGGTCAGACCTCCCGCATCTCCCCTCACGCCTACCGCCGCGCCTGGGCCACCATCGCCCTCAACGAGAAGGAGCTGCCCATTGACGTGGTGTCCGAGGTCTTGAAGCACGCGGACATCGCCACGACCCGCCGCCACTACGCACCGACGAAATCCGAGCGGGCACGGGCAGCGTTGGTCGGAATGCGTTTGACGTAGGAGCGCCAACATCGGGTCAGTCAACTTGCCGACCTATCGATTTTCAGACGGCCGGGCGACCCTCGTGCCCAGTCACATTCAAGAACTTGGGTCGCTTCCCTCGAAGCCAAAAGAGGCGGTGCGGATCACTCGTGTGGTTAGCGAGATAGGCGCGCATGACCGGCGTACCGTCGCTGTCACTAAGAGGCGGGTCGTTCGGGCCCGGGCCTTGCCGCTCCCGGTGCCCCTCTACATCGGCAGCATATCCAGCCGCAATTCGCGCCATGACTCGAAGGCAGGTTCGCGCCAAGCCATCCTCATTTTGGTAGTTCATGCCCATCGCGCTAGAGACAAAGTCAGGGCCGACTTCGAAATCCAAGGCAACTGCTGAGCCATGTAGCACCGCCGTCCAGTACGCCTGAATCGCAAACTCCGGATGCGACATGAGCTTGCCGGGGTATTCGCAGCAGTGCCCGAGGATCTCGTCTATCGACTCCGATAAAGGAACGAACTCCCGAATCTGCGCGTCGGATCCGGAGGTCTCAACCGGCCCAAGCTCCGGTATGTCGCGGGCAAGAATCTCCGCCTCCACCAGAACACTGCTGCCGGGTTGCCCCCAGTGGGATGAGGGACCAAAAATCCCTGCGTGCGGAATTCCTTCAGCCCTCACACAGCCCGCCTCGGCAACGGTGACTTCGAAATCTTGACGCTCGCTCTGAGCAAGCCCATTGGGAGCGTATTGGGGAGTGCATCGAATGTGATCAACGAGGGGGTGCCCAGCGGCGAACTCCGGAGCATCGTGTAGGCGTTCCGACGTTTCAGCCACTAAGCGCGCCATCTCATAGCCCTGGAGCACTCCGATTTGAGGCAGCTCGGAATACCATCGAGCAATCATCTTCTGCCTCAATGCGCTTGAGGACGCGCCACGAATGGCCGACCCGCCGATCAAGGAGCCAAGACTGCGGAGTTGATCAATCCAGCCGTCGGCATCGCCATCGCCTGGCGGAGCAAAGAAAAGGGGGTCGACGACGATTTGGAGCACTTACTTGGGGTGTGGTCGAACCATCTCTTCGAGCTCACGAGAGGCAGTGTCCAGAAACCCCCGCGGCCAGTCAGGCATCGAACCATCCTGTCCAATTCGCGCAGGGATCACCTTCGCATCGGCACCGTCTCGCTCGAAGAAGAACAAGCGAGTTAAGTCGGCTGCGTCCGGATCTTGGTCGGTTGCCTGTCGCCTCCGCAATCGGTTGACGAGATACTCGCTATGGGTCTCGACTACGAGTTGGCGGCCTGATCTGGCCAAGGCGAGGAAAAAGTCTCCTAGCTCAGCTTGAACATCGGGGTGAAGGTGCAACTCAGGCTGCTCGAAAAGCAGGAGAGCCCCAGGCTCCGACACCAAGCCGAGAACCACGATTGGCAATGCCTGTGAGACGCCAACGCCAACCGTCGTTAGGTCAAGTGGACGGTCAACGCCAGAGATCTCAACGTTAAGCTCGTACCCGTACTTCCCCCGCTCTCGCGGCTTCACCGCAGCGAGAAGTCCGAGTTTTGCCATCCATTGGTCTACTGCGGCGCCGAGGCTCACCGTGCGAACCGCGCCATCGGGCATTGGAACTGGCGCATATCGCTTTCCATAGGTGCTGAGCACTGCGGCGGTGTATTCCCCGTTGGGACCGACAGAAAGTCCTGAGGCAGCCTCGGGAAGCCCGTACAAGGGCTGCGGCGCGGCGCGAAGTGGCCCTAGATGAAAAACCCGGCGCTCAAACCACCACCGGACGTAGTCGACGGAGGCGTCGAGGATGTTCACCATCATCTGGCCTTCGACTTCGCCCTTGAACGGCAACTCCTTCGTATGCTCGCTAAACCAGACAGCTGGCTGTTTACTTCGCATCCCATCCAATAGGCGGTCAGGAAGGCGTCGGAGTGCCTCAGGAGTAAGGTCCGTTCCTGACGGAAGCTGGATCGCTTCGTCTGCGCCGAGGGTCTCGACAACAAATCTCCTCAGAAGAACTGCGACTGGCTCGCTAAGTGGGGTTTGCCTTGCCCTCACGCCGAGCTGAAGCCGCCCCGCCCTCGGTCTCAGAATCCGGAGGATGTCTTCGACTTCCGCACCGTATGCATTGATCAATATCGCCAGCGTATTTGGCAAGAACTGGCGCATATAGACCCCAACAGCGCCTTCAGGAATTTCTCCTTCGACTCCAATTCCTATTCGTCCCGCGTATTCGTTGGCGAGCCCCTCGTCGGCACCTTCCTTGACAAGCGTTTCGTGGGATTCAATCTGCGTCCTCCCGAACGCCCTGACATGGACGCGACTTGGCTCGTCCGAACGCAGATGCGAAACGAGCTTCGTCTCCGCAAGGTTGAAATTTGCCTCATCCGGAGCGACGACGAATTTGCTTCGAACGTCGATCTGGCTGACATCTTCCATCACGGGCCGGCCAAGATCGATCGCGCTCGGGCAGAAAGAAAATGCGATCGTCAACGCATTTCCCGTTTGCTCGTGAACACAGTCGTTAGCGAGTCCAAGGCGCACGAGAGGTCCGTTGAGCACAAGCGGCCGATCAGCCATCGGGGTCGCGAGCGTCTGGGCTGCGAGAAGCAGGGAGTGAAGAACACTCGACTTTCCTGCCGAGTTCGCACCAACCAGGATGTTTAGACCCCCAAGCTGAAAATCAGTCTGGTCACCAATTGCCCGAAAGCCTTCGAGGGTCCAGGTTTTCAGGGGATAGGGAGCGGCCACGGATGCGAGGTAACTCGACTAACGCTGAGTAGAAGTGGAGGTTATAGGCATATCGGCGTAGGCGCACTCGAGCACATAGGCTCCCCCTCATGTCGGATGATGCGATGAAGGCGATCAGGAGCCAAGTGCGGGAGGCGGAGGAAAGGTTCAGGCGCAAGTCGGATGCCGCCAGCGATGCGCGACGCAGAGCATTTGCAGAAGCCCAGAAGAACGGGCTCTCCCTGCGTCAGATAGGTGAAGAGGTTGGCCTACACCGCTCGCGGGTCGCCCAGATCATCAAGGGCGAATAGCTCCACCGTCTAGTTTTTCTCGACAGCGACTGCTAGCCTGGCGTCGCACATAAAAAAGTGCCCCCGCGCTGCTGACACAGCCGGGGGCGTGGCACAGGAGGGTGAACTCCCATGCACGACAAGCCTAAGGGCGCGGGCACCGATGAGTGCCCCACGACCGCCGCCTTGGATATCCGCGACCAGGGCATTGTCCTGGTCCATGTTCTGACGCTCCATCCGGCCCACCTGCGGCTCGTGGAGCTGGTCCGCGAGGTCACGGCGGGTTCCGCTGAATTCGCGGCGTTGGATCGCTTCGAGCGGGCCGCGCGGGATCTCGTCGGCATCGGCCTGTTATTCGAGTTCGGCGAGCTGGTGCTGCCGACGCGGGCGGCGCTGCGGTTCAACGAAATCGTCACGGCGGGGCTGTAGCGATGACCGACCACCTGAGGGACCGAGACATCTTCGCCAGGCGCTTCGCCGAAAACCTGCTGAGCGCCAGGCGCTTCTCCGGCCTCAGCCAGGAAAGGCTGGGGCTGCTTGCCGGCCTGCATCGCACCGAGATCGGGAAATTGGAGTACGCCGAGCGCGTTCCGCGCGTTGACAGCGTGGTCAAGCTGGCGACCGCCTTGGAAATCTCGGTAGAGCAGCTTGTGGATGGGCTGACCTGGCAGCTACCTGAGCGCATCGGAGAGCCGGGGCGGTTCGTCTCGAACCGGCCGGCGGGTGAGTTCCGCCCCGGAACCCCTTGGCGACGCAGCAGCCCACCTGCTCAGAGCGATCGACTCTGAGCAGCAAGAACGATTCGCCAAGGAGAACGCCCAGCGAGCGATCGTCAAATTGACCCGGATTCGGAGGATCGGATGCGCCCCGATCCAAGCAACCTCCGACCCCCGACACACTATGAACCCGAACAGGTGTTCGCCTTTCGTGCCTCAGATCGGTTTTCTCCCCGAATCAGCTTTCGGGCCGTTGGTCACCGTCCCACCGCCGATTGTGGCGCGGCTTTGCCGCGCGGTCGGCTGGGTGGGGCGGCTCTTGCAGAGCGGCCGTCGAGGGAGCGGCCGGGGCGCTTCGTCGCCCGTTTCGCCGCTGGTGCGGCGGCTACTCTCCCCTACATCAGCGAGTCGCGATCTCGGACCACGAGGAACTGGGCTCGAACCACCGGCCCAGAGTTGGCTCTGGACCGGGGTTCTTCATGGGCGTTACTGGGCTCGAACCAGTGACCTCCAGCTTGTCGAGCTGGCGCTCTCCCAACTGAGCTAAACGCCCGGGGTCGCTGAATCTAGCAGCGGCACGATCTCGCGGGCCGTCCGTTAAGGGTCGCTTGCAGGGATTCCGATGTCCAGGTGCAACTTTCCTATCCCAAGGGTGTTTATTGGGACGTTGCGCGAGTAGACGCAGCTAGAACTTCAAAGCTCGAGGACCGACGAGCCAGGGACTTCACACTCTCTGGTGGTACGTCCTTCGGAAACAAGGGGCCCCTTAACCGGGGCCCTTTTCCGTTCTCAGACGTGGTCTGAGGGCAGGTGCCAGCGGCGCGGCGCGATCAGCGTCTCGGCCTCCGGCGGCCCCCACGATCCGGGCTCGTACTCCCGCGCCGAGGGCGGCTCCGCGAGCAGCGGCGAGGAGATCTCCCAGAGCCGCTCGATCGCCTCCGAGCTGGTGAACAGGGTGCGGTCGCCGAGCATCACGTCGTGGATCAAGCGCTCGTAGGGGTCGAGCGAGGCTTCGGCGCCGTTGAAGTTGTCGGCGTAGCTGAACCGCATGTGGGCCTCGCCCAGCTGCAGCCGCGGCCCCGGGACCTTGGCCAGAAAGGAGGCGGAGATGCTGCCGGGGTCGCCAAGCTCGAAGGTGAGGTGATCGTGGCCGAAGGCCTCGACGATCTGGTCGCAGTCGAGCGGGAACATGCGCCGCGGCGGCTGCTTGAAGGCGACGGTGAGCAGGTGGCGGTTCTCTGCCAGGCGCTTCCCCGTGCGTAGGAAGAAGGGCACGCCCTCCCAGCGCCAGTTGTCGACCCGCGCCTCGACCGCGACGAAGGTCTCGGTGTCGGAGTCGGGGGCGACGCCCGGCTCCTCGCGGTAGTCCGCATACTGGCCGCGGACCACGTCGTCGGGCGTGACCGGGGTCATCGAGTCGAAGACCTTCTCGCGCTCGCGGCCGAGGTGTTTGGACTCGAGGGAGACGGGCGGCTCCATCGCGACGAAGCCGAGCACCTGGAACAGGTGCGTGACGACCATGTCGCGGAAGGCGCCCGTTTCCTCGAAGAAGCTGCCCCGCATCTCGATCGAGAGGGTCTCGGGCACGTCGATCTGGACGTGGTCGATGTGGTTGCGGTTCCAGACCGGCTCGAACATCCCGTTCGCGAAGCGCAGCGCCAGCAGGTTCTGCACGGCCTCGCGGCCGAGGTAGTGGTCGATCCGGTAGATGCAGTCCTCGGCGAAGACCGAGTGCAGAAGGGCGTTCAGGCGGCGGGCCGATTCGAGGTCGGTGCCGAACGGCTTCTCGGTGATCACCCGCGCTCCGGTCCCGAGCCCAAGCGCCCCGATCTCCTCTACCGCTCCGGCCGTCGCCCGCGGAGGAAGCGAGAGGTAGATCAGCAGGCCAGGGTCGCCGCCGAGCTCCTCCCGCGCCGCGCCAATCGCCGCGCCGAGCTGCTCGAAGCCGTCGCCGACGCCGACGAAGCGCAGTGAGTCGGCGAAGCGGTCCCAGGCCTCCGCGTCGAGGGAGCGACGGCTTGACGCCTCGACCGCCGCGCGCGCGAGCTCCCGGAACTCGTCGACCTCGATCGGTTTGCGGGCGGCGCCGACGATCCGGAAGCGCTCCGGCATCAAGCCGACCCGGGCGAGGTGGAACATGCCCGGCAGCAGCTTGCGCTTCGCCAGGTCGCCGGTCGCCCCGAAGAGGACGATGACCTGGTCGCGGGGGAGATCGGTCCTCGGGTCGGTTGCCGCGACGCTGGCGGTGGCGACACTCACCCGAACCAGCTTAGAGTGAGGATCAATGGCCACGCGCGCAACTCCCGGGGGCACCGAGTACGACACCGCCGAGCTCGATCGGGTCGAGCGGCTGTTCTGGCGCGAGTGCTGGGAAGGCCTCGACCCCGGCGTCGCCGCCGACCACGGCGCCGCGCTGCGCGACTTCGGCCCCGTCCAGGCGCAGGTGGTGGCCGAGCTGCCGGCGGCCGGGATGCTGAACCAGGCGCTCGGGGCGACCCTTCCAGGGGCGATCGAGGGCGGCGAGCTGGCGGCGGCCGTCGACTGGATCGGCTCCCGGGGGGCAGCGCCCCACGTCCCGGTGACGCCCGACGCGCCGGGCAGCGCAGAGGCCGAGGCCTGGCTGGTCGCACGGGGGTTCGAACCCGGCTACGCCTGGATGAAGTTCGTCCGCGACGTCCATCCGCCACGCTTTCGCGAGCCCAGCGGGATCGAGGTGATCGAGGTCGACGCGCCAGGACAGGCGCCCTTCGGGATGATCGTCGCGACCGGGTTCGGCGCCCCGCCCTGGGCCGCCGGCCTCTTCGACCTCCCCGGCCGCGCCGGCTGGCGCTGTTACATCGCGCTGGTCGACGGGACTCCGCAGGGCTGCGCGGCGATGCGGATCGACGGCGGGATCGCCGAGTTCGGGATGGCGGCGACGCTGGAGTCGGCCCGCGGCAAGGGCTGCCAGCTGGCGCTGCTGCGGCGGCGCATCGTCGACGCCGCCGATGCCGGCTGCTGGCTGCTCTTCGTCGAGACCGGCGAGCGCGTGCCGGACCGGCCCTCGGGCAGCTACCGCAACATCCTCCGCGCCGGCTTCGAGGAGGCCTATCTGCGCCCCAACTGGAAGCGCGCCGCGGCGGCCGGCTCCTAGTTCAGCGCCGCGATCGAGGCTCGCCGCACCCGCTCCTCGTCATCCCGCTTGGCGATTCGCTCCAGCACCTCGCCGAACATGTCGTCGAGGCCGTCGGCGAGCGGCAGCGACGCCTGCCCGGCGTAGTTCCGCGCCCGCACCAACGCCCGCCGCGCACCGCCGCGCGATCGGAACGACTCCCCCGAGGTCATCACCGTCTGCTTCTCAGGCCCACAAAGCCGCCAACGCCACTCGCCACCTTCATCCTTGAACAGCTCGTATTTCCACATTTCTCGCGCCCTCCTGGCCGATTTCTTCTCTATACGAACACATGTTCGCATTGCCGTCGGACGCTACTTTCACTGGCTGCGCTGGAGAGCGGCCCCCACGGGCGCGGGCTCGGAATCAGTGCCCACGGGCAAAACGTCTGACGTAGCGCCGCTGCCAAGGAGTCTCGATCGCCTTGGGCTGGAAATGCGCGCGAACCCAGCTCACGGCCTCGTTGGCCGGCACGCCGCCGAGCTGTGCGATGCAGGCCAACGCGGTCCCCGTGCGGCCCTTGCCGCCACCGCAGGCGAGCTCCACGCGGCACCCTTCTCTGGCGAGGCGATGGGCCTCCCCGAAGGCAGATCGGGCGTCTTGCGTGTCAAGGGGCAGCCAGAAATCCGGCCAGCGCAGCCATCGGTTCGGCCAGGGGATATCTGCTGGAGGTCTTCCGAGGAGATAGAGCCCCCACTCGGGGTCCGGCTGCAGTCGGCTTCCCTTGCGGAGGCCGCGACCTCGCAGGCGAGCGCCATCAGGCAACTCCAGGACGCCGGGTCCGAGCTCCCAAGCCATCAGCCGATTGTGTCGAAGCCAAGCTGTTCAGGCGTTCGCCGGCCCTAGCGACCGCAAGCTGTACGCGACACTTCACGTCGTCGTTTGACATCGGCTGTACCCGGAGGAGACCTCGATCGGGGCGCAGCCGGCGTGGCGTGCCAGGGCGGCGTCCGATCCAAAGCGTGCGGCGCCGCCGACCCCGACCAGGATGCTGGCGGCGACCAGCTCGCCGACGCCGGCTTCGGGAGGACACTGGCACCCAGGTGATACCGCGTGAGGGGGTGGTGCTGTGGTAGAGGTCTGCGCCTAGGGGCGATGCCGAGGAATGTCTATCCCTCCGTGACTATCTGTAGAGAGGATCGGCGATCGTGGCTCGATGAAGCATCGTCGATTATGTGAGCAGCGCTGTCGTAGAGGCGCGATGGAGCGTATCTGCGGCATGCGAAGCAGGCTGCTAGACCTTTCCCTGTGGCTAACCAGGGAGGTGGTCCGATGGTGGAAGGCGACGGGAGCGGCTGGCTCTCGCCGCCGCCAGATCCAGTTCCTCCCGCCCCTAGCTGGGTAAACGGTCGAGCCTTTCCAGCAGCATGGCGCGAAACCCTGGAGGTCGGAATGGGAGGACTGATCACTGTGGGCCAGAAAAAGCTTCCCTTGCTCGGCGCGGGCCGGCCGTGGGACCACAGGCCGCCGAACCAATCGGATGCGGACATAGACCAAGCCGTCGCCGCGAAGATCTACATCAGCATGAACCTGCTGATGCCCTTGGTCGAGGCACAGCTAGCCGTCATCCAACCAGCACAGCTATATGGCCTCCCAGACTGGCGCTCCACCGATGAGGCAATGGTCTATGCAGCCGAGGCTCGTCTGCCGGTGTCGCCTCTCTTTCTAGACCTTGAGGCCCCGACCGGGGAGCCGGTGATCTGGGAGAGCGAGACTTGGCCTTTCCCGTTTCATTTGAGGGGAGCGTTGTGCTGGCAGATGGACGATCTATTGAGCATCGTTCCCTTCGGGAGCGTAGGAGGAAGGCATCCCTGGGGTGGATCGGACTACCAAGCTTGGACGCGCTGGCAATATGTTCAGAGTCAAGATCAGCAGTGGCCTGATCCGGGTCCTGGCGACTTCATCGCCCGAGCAAACGGCGAAGCGCGCTGTTGGGTTGATCTCGACGAAGAATCGATCTGCACCCAGCAAGGGCGAGTGACGCACAACCTGAACTTGAAGGTGCTTTCAATCCTTATGTGCCTGGAGGCGCTTGAGGTGGACCTCGTGCCCGCCCCGCTGAGCCGACAAGCCAGACGCAGCGCGGAGCTCAAGGGCGAAAAGGTGGGGCTCGTTCCCAAGGAGTGGCCCCTCCCGGTTCCTGGTCGATCCGCAGATGAGCCCCATCCAATTGCCCCGGGCGGGCAAGCAGACCTTGCATCAGAGAACGACTGCCCGATCCCGAAGACGCATGGCCGCCTGAACCAAAGTCACACCCTTTGGCACGAGGCTCTGGAGTCGTACTCTGATCCAGATCGCTTCGCAGGCCGGCTGAACTCTCTTATCCCCGCCCTCCGAAGCGTGACGTTCGTTCTCCAAAAAGAGCTTCGGCACCAAGATGGATTCGACGAGTGGTATGCGGAGTGGCAGGAGCAGATGCGGGCCGACCGCCGGATGGCGTGGCTGATAGCCGCCAGGAACAAGATCGAGAAGCAGGGAGATCTAGACACTCATTCCAAGGCCCATGTTCGCGTGGCCGGCGACTGGCGCAAATCGGCAGCGATTGAGATTGATGTCGATCCGATGGCTGGGCCGCACGACATCGCGCGACGGGTCAGTGTGCAAGTGCCAGCTCGGTCCAGGCGAGAAGACACCCTCGTTGTTGAGCGGCGCTGGACCGTTGACGATTTCCCTGACGATGAGATTCTGGACATCCTTGGCTATTGCTTCGGCTTCCTCCTCCGCATCCTCGAAGCCGCCCATTCAAAGTGGGGTGCGAAGGACAGGCGCTGTGAGCTAAGCGCAGACGCGGCATGCGATGACTCGGCGGCATCCCATCCTCACCCGAGTGGTCGCGTGCCCTGCATGGTTGCGGGACGCGAGGCTCGAACGGCGCGACGAAACCTGGAGTCGGGTGCGCCTGTAGGGGTGGGACTTCGCCCGCTAGAGGGTTCGCCTCCCACCCAAGAGGAAGTCGAAAAACGCTACGGAGCGCCGCTGGAGCTGGAGAGCTTGAAGAAGTCAGCTGACGTTTTCGACCTCGGCAAGACCTTCCACGAATGGGGTCGGAAGATTCTTCTCGCCGACGGCTACCACGAATCAATCGCGTGGCTCCTGACCCCCGAAAAACGCGTCGTGAGCATCATCTTGAATCCAGAAGATCATCGTGAGAAGTACCTAGGGATTGAGCAGGTTGCCCACAAGGTGAACGAGCTGGGCGTTAACAGTCTTGTCGTCACCACCGAGCTATGGCAGGCACCGGCGCTGCCTCCCGACGACCCGCGTGCAGAGCTTAGGGCGACCGAGCGAGACGACAGAACGGAGGTCTTCTGCACGATCGCGATCCAACGCGGAGGCGAATGTCGGCAGTGGTTCTCGCCCATGTCGCGCACTGATTCTGGGGAGCTTCAGCTTGCCGAAATAGAGGAAACGGAGATCGAAACTCCTCTTTTTCTTTCGCCGGTATTGACGGTCTGGGAGAGCTGGGAAAACTGAGTCTTCTGCGCAATCCCCCCGGCCCAACTCGCCGAGGGTCCGGCAGCAACGAGTACTAGGCCGCTACGCGCTCGCCGGCGGGAACGTAGTGCTCCAGCTCAGCATCGCGGTCCAGGGCGAACGGGATGCCCTCAACGGCGAGCTGGCGAACCTCGGGGTAGGTGGCGCCAGCAGCGGACCAGCCCTCTACGTCGGGCGACTCGGCCCACCAGCCATCTGCTTCGTGGTGATAAATGACGCGTACGGTCTCCATTGTTCTCCTCGGTCAGAGTAGCTTCCGCGCCTCGTCCTCTTCAAGCCCTACGTCCCTGACGAGGATCTTGCGGACCAGGCCCGCGGGGATCGTGGCCTTGTCGTGAAAGGCGAAGGTCAGCGGCGGATAGCCGGGCGACTCCATCCGGCGATGCGAGCCCGACTGCCTCGCGACGCGGTAGCTCAGAGGCGAGCGTTCGAGAACGGCAAGGAGCTTCTTTGCCTTGAGGGACGGAAAGGGAGCCATCCCAGCGACCATAAAGCGGGGCTCGGACCAACCCCTGTGGGCCACTCGTGGGCCAGTGAGGCCGGTCACAACCGGGATCAACCGGAAAAGACAGCTCCGAAAAAGCAGCCTGCAAACCGCTCTAACAAGCCAAAATCCCCGCTCAAGCGAAAAAGGCGCCTACCAGAATCGAACTGGTGTAAACGGCTTTGCAGGCCGCTGCGTAGCCACTCCGCCAAGGCGCCGGGAAGCCGCTCAAGAGTAGCGGCGCAAAGGCGGGGTGGGCGGCTGGGTCGGGATAGGGTGCCGGGACCGTTTCGTCCCAGTCGCTTCAGAGAGGAGCGCCCTTGTCCGCTTACAACGAGCTGCAACTGAGTTCCTTCGTCGATCAGATCTTCGAGCGGCTGCGGGCGATCGAGGCGCAGTTGGCGGTGCTGTCGGAGCAGGCGGGGGTGCCGTATGAGGCGGCGAGCCAGGCGGCGCCGGCCGAGGTGGTCGAGCTGGTCGCGGCGGGCGACCGGATGGGGGCGATCCGCAAGTACCGGGAGTTGACCGGCGCCGGGATAGAGGAGGCGCAGGAGGCGATCGCGAAGCTCTGAGGGCTCGCGCCGGCTCCTACTCCTCGTAGTCCTTGACGTTGCCGTAATCCTCGACGGTGCCGCCGTCGCGCATGCTGGCCTCGTCGGGGTTCTCCCCGTACTGGCGCAGGGCGCGGCGCTGGCGGAGGAAGTCCCAGGCCTTGTCGAGCTGGACTTTGATCTCCTCCATGCGGGCCCGCTCTTCGGATGAGAGCCCGTCGTTCTCGTGGGCGTGGAGGAGGCGCTCCTCCTCCTGAACCAGCTCGTCGATGCGACTGAGAACCGCTTGGTCGTCCATCGACCTAGGGTAGCCGCCGCCGCAACGGGCCGGCCAGGAGCGCGAGGCTCAGGTCAGGGCGGCGTCCCGCTCGGGCCTGCTCGCCGTCGCGGGAGCGCCGGCACGGCGGAACTGCATCGAGCCGTCGAGCAGCGAGCCGCGGCGCATCGTCCGCAGGTCGTACGGGTAGCTCTGGCGCAGCTTCCACGGTTCCTTCGAGCCCTGTTTCGGCAGGCCGTCGAGGGCGCGCAGGACGTAGCCGGAGTTGAAGTCGAGCAGCGGCTCCTCGGTGATCGAGCCGGGTCGGTCACCTCGGGCACGCAGACGTCGTAGCCGCCCGCGTCCATGTGGTTCAGCAGCCGGCAGACGTATTCGCAGACGAGGTCCGCCTTCAGCGTCCAGGAGGCGTTGGTGTAGCCGAGCGCGAAGGCGAAGTTGGGGAAGTCGTTCAGCATCATCCCTTTGTAGACCAGGTGTCCGCGATCGTCCGGCCGCTCGCCGTCGATCGTCACCTTCATCCCGCCGAGGAAGAGGACGTTGAGGCCGGTCGCGGTGATGACGACGTCGGCGTCGATCCGGCCGCCCGACTCGAGCTCGATCCCGGCCGGCGTCGAAGCCGGCGATCCGGTCGGTGACGACCTCGGCGCTGCCGTCGCCGAGCGCCCCGAAGAGGTCGGCGTCGGGGACCAGGCAGAGGCGCTGGTCCCAGGGGTTGTAGCTCGGGTTGAAGTGGGTGTCGACGTCGTAGCCGGGCGGCAGCATCCGCTCCACCCCACGGCGCAGCAGCTTTTTCATCAGCTCCGGGTAGCGGCGCGAGAGCCGGTAGCTGATCCCCTGCAGGGTGACGTTCTTCCAGCGCACGATCGAGTAGACGGCGCGGTCGGGAAGGTGGCGGCGCAGCCAGTTGGCGATCGGGTCTTCGGCCGGCAGCGAGACGACGTAGGTCGGCGAGCGCTGCAGCATCGTCACCTTGGCGGCGTCCTTCGGCCATCGCCGGCACCAGGGTCACCGCGGTCGCGCCGCTGCCGATCACGACCACCCGCTTGCCGGCGTAGTCGAGGTCCTCGGGCCAGTGCTGGGGATGGATGACCGGGCCGGCGAAGCCGTCGAGTCCGGGAACTCGGGCGTGTAGCCCTCGTCGTAGCGGTAGTAGCCGCTGCACATGAAGAGGAAGCCGCAGGTCAGGGTCAAGGTCTCCCCGGTGTCGCCGCGCTCGACCTCGACCGTCCAGCGCGCCTCCTCGCTCGACCAGGCGCGCAGCAACGACCCGGTGCTGAAGGCGGACCTTGCGGTCGATGCCCGCCCTCGCTGGCGGTCGTCGCGGATGTAGTCGAGGATCGAGTCGCCGTCGGCGATCGACTTCGCGGTCGGTCCAGGGCCGGAAGTTGTAGCCGAGCGTGTGCATGTCGGAGTCCGAGCGGATGCCCGGATAGCGGAAGAGATCCCAGGTGCCACCGATCGCCTCGCGCGCCTCGAGGATCGCGTAGGTCTTGCCCGGACAGCGCTGCTGCAGGTGGTGGGCGGCGCCGATCCCGGAGAGGCCGGCGCCGACGATCAGGACGTCGAGGTGTTCGGTCTCCACTCTTGCTCCCTGTCCGAGTTGGCGCGCCGTGTTGCGCGCGGCTTCCCTATCGAAGGCTAGCTGCGCAGCCAGTCCTTTGTGAGAGCCTCGTCACCCACCGAGGCCGAGGGTCTCGAAGCGCTATCCCGGCCGCCCGCAGGCGCTCGAGCAGCACGTCGCCCATCGCCGTCGCCGGTGGTCACCTGGCCGGCGCTCGGCGGCAGCTCGTCGAAGGCGAGGCAGAGGCCCGACTCGGCCAGCATCTTCGCCGTCTCCGTGTAGCCGGGATCGCCGCCGGAGACCTCGGTGACGACCCGCTCTCCCCCGCCCTCGCCGACGAAGGTGACCTTGAACCAGCTGCGTTCGCGGGTCGCCTCGCTCGGCCCCTCGCCCGGCGATTTGTCTTGAGCAGCAGCTTGCGGGTCGGCGGCAGCGGCGCCATCAGGGCGACCGTGCCGATCCCGGCGGTCAGCGCCGCGACCGTGGCCAGGTGGCCGGCGACGAGGTTGTGGCCGTAGGTGAAGTCGGGGCCGTAGCGGTCGAGCGCGGCGGCGGAGCGGCGCACGATCGGGCCGTCGATCGTCGGCAGCGGCACGACCCAGCCGCCGAGCTCCTCGTCGCGCCGGATCCTGGGACTGGCGCCGTGGATCTTGCGTCCCTCGGCCCGCGGCTCGGTCCGCCCGCGCTGCTTCGCCGCCGCCTGCGTCTGGCGGAAGCGGGCGAAGCGCGTTGATCGCCGAGTGGTAGGTGCCGCCGGAGAACTCGGCGTTGGAGCGGACGTAGCCGTTGACCTTCAGCGGCACGCCCTCGGGCAGCTGCTTGACGGTGAAGTAGGCGCCGAGGTCGTGCGGGATCGAGTCGAAGCCGCAGCAGTGGACGAGCCGGGCGCCGCTGCGCTCCGCGGCCGCGTGGTTCTCGATCCACATCCGGTCGACGAACTCGGGCTCGCCGGTCAGGTCGACGTAGTCGGTACCGGCGGCGGCGCAGGCGGCGACCAGCGGGCCGCCGTAGAGCGCGTAGGGGCCGACCGTGGTGATGACGACCCGCGTCGACTCGGCGACCTCGGCAGCGCCGCCGGGTCGGCGGCGTCGGCGACGAGGAGCTCCGGCGGCGGGGCCGCCGGGTCCGACGCCGGCGAGGCGCGCCGCCACCGCGTCGAGCTTCGCCCGGTTGCGGCCGACCAGTGCCCAGCGCAAGCTCCGCCGGCCCGTGGGCCGCCAGGTAGTCGGCGGTCAGCCCGCCGGTGAAGCCGGTGGCCCCGAACAGCACCAAGTCGAAACGACGTTCCCCCTCCACGCCCTCCATTCTTACAGCGATCGGTGGCGAGCTCGACCCGGGCGCTAACTTGCTGGCATGAGCGACGAGACACCGGTGCTGCGGCCGGTCGGCCGGGTCCACTCGCCTCTGACCGACCCGTCCAGCGCCCCGAAGCAGGGCGACGAGGGCGCCCCGGAGGCGGCAATCGAGATCGAGCCGGAGTTCGCTGCGGCGCTGGACGGACTTGATGCGGGCGACGAAGTGCTGGTCCTGACCTGGCTCGACCGCGCCGACCGCGAGGCGCTCAGCGTCCATCCGCGCGGCGACTCCTCCCGGCCCCAACAGGGAGTGTTCGCGACCCGCTCGCCACACCGCCCAAACCCGATTGGATTGCACCGGGTGCGGATCCTCGCGATCGACGGGAACCGCCTCCGGGTCGCCGACTTGGAGGCGCTCGACGGCACCCCGGTCCTCGACCTGAAGCCGCTGCTCAGCGCCGACCCCAGCGACCGCTAGAACCCACCCGATGAGGTTCGGGTGTCGCCTTTTCCGCCTATAGGACGGAAAAGGCGACACCCCGCGCCTAAGAGAACTCGTCGCGCGGGCCGCTGAGGCCGATCAGCAGCAAGACGCAGACGACCCCGGCGAAACCGCAGAGCCCCGCCAGCGGCGGCGCCCCGGCCAGCAGGTAGGCCCCGAGGCCGGCAAGCGCCACGAGCAAAGCCCCGAGGGTGGCGATCCGTCGTCTGCTCAAGCCGTAAATCTTAGGCCGCGATCCTGGATCGCGGCTAAATCGCCGGGCCGGAAGCAGGAAAGGTCGTCGCGGGTCTAGAATCCGCCCCTGCGCGGCTGTAGCTCAGCTGGCTAGAGCGTCTGCTTGCCATGCAGAAGGTCGTCGGTTCGAATCCGATCAGCCGCTTCGAACGAAATCTCGCTCTAGGGCGGGATTTCGTCGTTTCTGAGGGCGCAAAGGGGAAATGGAACCATCCCCTCCTATCGCCTCCATTTTGGGCACTAGTGCCCAAAATGACCCCGATGCGCGGCGATTGACGGCGATTCCCCCCGATTCAGTCTCGCTTTGCGCCAGCGGCGGAGCTACGGTCGGCCCGCCGACATAAGCAAAGTGCCCCGGCGGCGATGGAACGCCCCGGGGCCGGCACCGAAGCCGGGGATCGGTGCAGCGCTCAACCGGGGGTCACCTGCCAAGTAGCGCCGAGAGCGACAGCTCGAGCTGATCGGCTCGCAGGAGCCTCAACCCAAGCGCCTCGGCCAATTCCACCCACGGTCGTGGCGGGACCGTCTCGAACAGCACGACCCCCTGCACGGGAGACGGTCTGCCGGCGGTAAGTATGTGTTGGTATTCCAGTACCTGTCCGACCCCCAGTCGCGCCTGCTGAGCGCCGACCGGGCTGCCACCCTTCACCTCGACGACGAAGCGGTACCCCTTATGCTCGAAGGCGAGGTCGAATTTCGGCTGCCAGGGGGCGGGCGAGAGAGGTTGGATGCCACGCTCGCGGAGTGCCTCGGCCAGGCAGTCCTGTAGGTCCATATGGCGTTTCGTCGACCGGTCGAGCTCCGCTAGGTCCACGATGCGCGCAGGCGGGCCGTCTGCCCCCGGGGGCCGGTCGTCGGCGGCCGGGCGGTAGGCGACCCCGAAGCCGTCTCCGCCGCTCAGTGAGTAGCGGCCGTGCCGCTGCTGCAAGGACCCGCCGGTTCCCACCTCGAAGAGGAGGACCTGGCTAAGCACGTGCTCGATGTGGGAGTCGGAGTCGCCACCGGTGTACCAGGCACGGGCGGCAAGCTCCTCGTCGCTCCATTCGCCGAGTTCGACTGCCCGCGCGACGATCTCGGCTTTCCCCGCTTCGCCGCTGAGGCTCGCTACCGCCTCAAGTACATCGGGGGCGACGTCCCGCCACTCGACTTCCTGTACCCGCTGCTCCAGGTTGGCCGGCCCCGGCGGCGGTGGGCTGGGGGCGACCGCTGCGAACAGCGCTTCCAAGGCATCGCGGTTCGTGATCCTGGCGGGCAGGCCACTCTGCGGACCGATCTGTCCTTCCACGTGCTCCGCGAGGGGCGGGGGGATCGCCGCCAGGGGGCGGACGCCTACCGCCCAAGGCCAGCGCTCCGGGTCCGGCGAGTCTGGCAATCGTGCAGCGCCGGCTGAAACAGCTTCGTAGAGCCCAACGACGCCGCTCCCCCAGCGGTCGACGGCGAGTGGAAACAGAAGCGAGCCGCTCGTGATGTTCTGTGGAGCTTTCCCGAACCATTGGTAGCGCTGGTCGAAAGTGCTCCACGTCTCCTCGACCGGATCTCCGGTGACACCTACCGAAACTCGGAAAACGTTGCTGAAACGCGGCTCGATTGCCGCCGCCGCGCTCTCGTCGATCCTCAGCTCACCGGTGTCGAGCAGCTGCTCGAACTGCTCGTTGCGCGGCTCCGTATTCGGATCGCCAGCGAGTCCCAGCCCCATGCGCCGCAATCGCGCAATCGCAATCCGGCGGCTAGCGCGCCGCGGGTAGGGCATCCCGTTGAGGAGGGCGCGAATCTCGGTTGCCTCCGCTGACGTGAATACGGGTCTCTCCGTGGTTTGCCAAGTCATGCTGGGGCAAGCCTTGCGTGGGTTCCCGTGCTACTTCCTCGCTGTTCATGGAGACCTAGAATCCCGAGCGGTCGTGACCTGACTTGGCAGCGGTCGACGACGTGACTCATTCGACGTCCTTGTGCACAGGCTCTGCGGACCAACTGACCGTTCAAGCCACGGGGACTTCCGCGGTCAGGGGCTCGGTCTCTGCATTGGCAGCGGAGAGAATCTGCTTGGGTAGCCCGCCCGGGAAGAGCTCTCGAAGAACCTGGCCTTCCGGAACCTGCGCGAGCTCGAGGTTGATGTGCTGCCCATCCTCCGCAGATACGCCCCAGAGTTCACGGAGGAGAAGCTCGATGCGCATGTCCTCTTTGCCCCCCGTGTCTGCCTCTCCCGCGAGCAGGATCTCTGCGAGCTGGACGATCTCGTCGTGTCGTTGTCTCTGGGCCGTATCGTCAAAGTCAACCCGAGGAATTGGCAGCGCCTCAAGACGTTTGTGGGTCACGTGCGCATGCCCACGTGCCGGATCGACCTGTCCATATCTCTTGAAGAGGTAGTAGGCCATCGTCCTCGACAAAAGTGCCGCAAGGACGAATTGTTCACGGTAACCCTCCGCCTGTGCGCCGGCCCTGAGGCGATAGAAGAAAACGGTTTGGGGAAATCGTGCGCCGCTCGCGTCGTAGGCAGCCATGAGTCCGACGCCCGTCTTTCGGACCAAAATCTTCGGGGCCGCGTACAAGAGATCCTCCTTATACGGAAACCCTTTCAGGGTGAGATCAATCGACTTCACTGGCTGCACCGCCTGCCAGCGACGCGTGAGGTCGTCCCCATCGACGTATCCGGCTCGAGTCTCTCTGTCGTCTGGGCCCCCTGGCTCGACAAGAAAGCGCTCGCTCACATTTTCCTCGTCGAGGAGCAAACCGCATTCCGGGCAAGCCTTGTTGCGGTACTTGGGGGCGTCGGGATTGTTCGGATCAGCCTTCCGCTTGGTCGCCGGCACGGAGGCGGTGAAGCAGGATGGGCAGACCCAGAGCAAGCCAGACTTGCTCATCTCTTCTCCGCGCCCGCGATCACATAGCTCGCTTAGGGCGATGCTGGAGCCCACCATTTGGTCCATGATTTCGTCGTCTCTAACTGAGCGAAATACCTCAATCTCGAATTCCTTCGCTGCTAGAGCGCGATCCTGTGGAATCTGGCGGCCCAGCTTGGATTCGATCTGACTTAGCGGCATTTTTCCCGCAAGCGCCTGACGCCTCAGCTCGCCAGAGAGTAGGACGGAGCGGAAGGTGCTTCCATGTTGTGCCGCGCCCCGCCTTAGCTGGACCAGGACGGTGCCCATGCGAACATCCGCAAACCAGTCCGGACCGAGATCGTTGAGTCGCTCAATCTGGCCGCCGCGGAGGAGTAGCTCCCGGGTCTTCCCCTTCTCCGGCGAGAACAGGGTGTCTGGTAGGACAAGCGCCAGTCGTCCGCCGGGTTTCAGGAATGCCATTCCAAGCGCCGTAAAGAGCTCGAATGAGTCCCAGTCCCGAGTAGCGTCGAGGCCAAGCCGCTCGACCGCGCGCGCCTTCTCATCCTCGGCTAGCTCAGCTCCCCAAGGCGGATTTCCAACGACGAGGTCGAACGTTCCCAGCTCGGTTCCCAGCAACCCAAGGACGCGGTCAATATCCAGGCTGTCGGCCGAAACGATGTTCCCCGACAGGTCCGTGACTTTCTCTCCCCTGCGAGCAGATCGGAGCCACAGGGCGAGCTTGGCGATCTCTGCGGCCTGTGGAAGTAGATCGACCCCATGTAGAGAGTTACGCAGGAGCTGCGATTGACTTAGGCGCTCCGATTGGGAAAGGAGATCGTGCCCGCTTCCCGTGAGGGCATCGATCGCATCCTCGATTCGCCATAGCTCCTCGAGAAGCGACTGATAGCAGGACACCAAGAATGCCCCCGAACCGCACGCGAGATCCACGACCCGTAGACCTTGTACCTGCTCTTTGCGGGCATTGAGGCGCTCTCTTAGCTCTGCCTGGTTTCGGGTTCGACCGATTGGGGCGACCTCGTCCAGGATTGCTCGCACGCTTCCTTCACACAGGGAGTCGGATAGAAGCTCAGAGGTGTAGTAGATGCCGTGACGTTTGCGCTCGGCGAGCCGATCCGCCGACAGTTTCTCTCCGGCTGCGAGGTCAAGGAGGTCGGAGAGCGACTGCTCAAAAATGTGCCCGAGAAGGTGTGCATTGAGCTCTCGCCAGAAATCGAAGGCATATAGACCCCATGCACCTTGGATTCTGCGGGTCGTGTCTCCGTCGGTGACACCGTAAATTTTGTCGTGCAGGCTGTCCGGGAGGTCGATGTTGTCAATCACGCGGTCGGGCTTGAATAGCTCCCCGTTGTAGGCAGGCAGTGGGTCAAGGCTTCCTTGCGGGCTACCCTTGTCAACCTCCTGGAAAAGCGCCTTGAGGCTGTCGTAGACCTTTGATTCGCTGGGCCCGGGAAGCCTGCGAGCCGCCTCCGTAATGGACTTGATCGTGTCGGGCGGGAGGAGGCGTGCAGGCGTGTCCTCGCAGTAGTAGATAAAGATCAGCCGATCCAAGAGCCGCTGGGTCGCCGTGAGGGTTTCGTCGCGGCTCGGCACCGGAGAGAGGTGAGCGGAGGCCGCCTGGACGGCCTCGAGTAGATCCGCCCGGATCAGGTAGTACGCGTCGTAGAAGCTGTCGCGGACCTCGAGCTGTCGGGATAACGACTTCGAAAGCAACCGCGCGACTGCGGAGTTTGGGCCGCCGTCCAAGAGGCATTCCCGCGAGAGCAGGCCCCAGAGTTCTCGGAAGGCAGGGGTGGGCTCTCCGCTCGGCGTACAGCACTGGTCAAGATCGAACGAGATCGCGTCGTGCGGCGACTCGACGGAGTAGAGACGGATTCTCCGCATATTGCTGACGATCACCCACCGCACGCCGAGAACGCTGCGGCCATATTCAAATGCCTGCTCAACCGGGGTTACGCCGCTGGCACGAGCTTGGGGCTTGTCGAGATCAATACGGGGGCCCTTCAGCTCCAAGACCGCGAGAAATTCCGGAGCCTCTCCCTCGATGAATCGGCCTAGCATCACGTCTGGCTCGCCGCTGATCGCGGTTACCTTCGTGGGCGTCTTTGGCCATGCGCTTGCGCCCCCGTCTGGCCAGAGGCGATAGCCGAGGACCTCCCCGAGGACCCTTTGGTTGAAGCCTTGCTCTAGGGCGGTCTCCTTCGTCCCTTGCGACGTCTCGAGATCGGTTAACCAGCCGCGTAGTTGTCGTGCTCGCTCTGCTTCGCCCTGGATGCCCGTGGACCGCAAATCCAAGAGGTACTGATCGAGCACCTGGCGCTCGAATAGAGGCCCCCGGGACAGCAGCGATGACTGGAGTGATCTGGCCACGACCTGGAGACGGTATCTGGCCCGGTGGTCTGCTTGATAGGCGCGCGCGTAAGAGGGCCACCGACATACAGTCCCCCGCCTGAGCTTCACCCCCGACCCCCGAGGAGGCCGATTGCGGTTGCCGTTCCAGAGAAATCAAACCGCCACCTCGGATTTCGGGCACTCGTGCGCGCGAGTGCCCGAATGACTGCATATCGGCGCATATCCGCACGCATTCCCGGTTTACGGTCTCCTGCGGCACCCTACGGAGTCCCTGCAAATCGGCATATTTGCCGTTAGCCGGGGTCGGAGCCCTGCCTAATTGCCATGCAGAAGGTCGAGGGTTCGAATCCCTTCAGCCGCTTCGCTTCGAATCCCCTGCGCTTCGAAATCGTCCCCGAATACCTAACGGGGCATCACCGCTCGGCCCATGCGATCAGCGCCGCGCAGGCCTCGAGCGCTTCGAGGTGTGGGGTTTCGTCTTCGGTGACGCCGGCGAGGATCTCGACCTCCGCACCCTCGAAGAGACTGCCGATCAGCGTGGCGAGGGCGCGCGGGCGCATCGGCAGCTCGGTGCCGCGCTCGGTCTGGAGGCGCTCGAGGCGTGCCTCGATCAGTTCGCGCCAGCCGCGTTGGGTGGCGCGCCAACGCTCGGCGAGCTCGGGGTCGGCAAGTCCGGCAGCCCACAGCTCCCAGAGGATCCGCACGTAGCCGGAGTCGACGTCCTCGCGCAGGTAATCGCAGGCGCTGCGCCACTGCTCGGCGAACGGCCGGCCGTCGCTGAACATCGCCTGCTGGCGCTGCAGAAGGCGCTCGTTGAAGTCCTCGAGAACGGCGAGCAGCAGGCTGCGCTTGGAGCCGAAGTGGTAGTGGACCAGTGAGAGTCGCGCCCCCGCGCGCTCGGCGACGGCGCGCGTCGAGGTCGCGGCATAGCCCTCCTCGCGCAGCAGGTCGCTGGCGGCGGCGAGCAGCAGCGCGCGCGTCGACTGGCCCTGCGCGACTCGGAGGTCCCCACTCGGCGCTGGCGTCGCACGCACGTCGGGGTCAGCGGTTGACATCGGGTCGCAGTATACGATAGAAGTTAGTTGGTCGTCCGACCAATCATCTGAAGCAAGTGCACCTTCGACAGATCGCCGAGCCAAAAGAGAACAAATGACCATCGCCGAGCAGGTCACAAGCAAGCAGGCAGATACGACAGCAAATGCGGACGAGCAGACCCGCGCGCGGTATCCGGACGATCAGGGCTACATCGAGCGCGACGGCGTGCGCGTCTTCTACGAGGTCTACGGCAGCGGCGAGCCGACGATCCTGTTCTGCCCGACCTGGACGCTCGTGCACTCGCGGGTGTGGAAGATGCAGATCCCCTACCTCGCCCGCCACCACCGCGTGGTCGTCTTCGACCCGCGCGGCAACGGCAAGAGCGACCGGCCGCCCAACGTCGAGGCCTACGCCGAGTCGGAGTTCGCCCAGGACGCGCTCGACGTCCTCGACGCGACCGGCACCGAGCAGGCGTTCGTCGTCGGCCTCTCCCGCGGCACCCAGCGCGCCCTCCTGCTCGCCGCCGAGCACCCCGAGCGGGTCCTCGGGCTGGTGTTCATCGGCCCCTGGTTCCCCGCCAGCCGCTCGCTTGGCGGCCTGCGCTACCGGCTCATGTCCCAGCCTTGGGCGCGGTCGCTGTTCACGCGCAGGCCGCTCACGACGCGGAGCTGGGCGAAGTTCAACGCGGTGCACTTTCGCCGCGACTTCCGCGACTTCGTCGAGTGGTTCGCGGCGCATGGCCACCAGCGAGGCCCACTCGACCAAGGGATTCGACGACGTCGTCGACTGGGGGCTCGAGACCGATCCGGACACGCTGATCCTGACCGTGCTCGCCGACGCCGCCGCGCCGGTCACCCGCCGCGACCAGCTGGCGCTCGCCCGCCGCGTGCAGTGCCCCGTGCTCGTGATCAGCGGGACCAAGGACAAGGTCACGAGCCACGCCGACGCCAGGGCGCTGGCGAAGGCGACGGGCGGCAAGCTGCTGGCGATCGAGGGCGGCGACCACCTCCCCGAGGGGCGGCACCCGGTCGAGGTGAACCTCGCGATCCGCGAGTTCGTCGATCCCTCCTTCCGCCGCGAGCCCGACGGTCCACCGGTCGAGCGGCCGGCCGCGCGCGCTGTACGTCAGCTCGCCGATCGGCCTCGGCCACGCCCGCCGCGACGTCGCGATCGCCCGCGAGCTGCGCGCGCTGGTCCCCGACCTCGCAGATCGACTGGCTCGCCCAGGACCCGGTCACGCGCGTGCTCGAAGCGGAGGGCGAGCGCATCCATCCCGCCAGCGCGCACCTGGCCAACGAGTCGGCCCACATCGAGTCGGAGTCCGCCGAGCACGACCTGCACGTGCTTCCAGGCGATCCGGCGCATGGACGAGATCCTGACCGCGAACTACATGGTCTTCGACGACGTCGTCAGCGAGACGCCGTACGACCTCTGGATCGGCGACGAGGCCTGGGAGCTCGACTACCACCTGCACGAGAACCCAGCGCCGAAAGCGCGCACCGTTCGCCTGGCTGACGGACTTCGTCGGCTGGCTGCCGATGCCCGACGGCGGCGAGCGCGAGGCGTTCGTGGCGGCGGACTACAACGCCGAGATGGTCGAGCACGTCCGCGACCACCCGGAGATCCGCGACCGGGCGATCTTCGTCGGCAACCCCGACGACATCGTCGGCGAGCGCCTCGGCCCGGGCCTCCCCGGGATCCGCGAGTGGACCGAGCGCAACTTCGACTTCGCCGGCTACGTCACCGGCTTCGACCAGGCCGAGCTGGGCGACCGCGAGCGCCTGCGCGCCGAGCTCGGCTACCGCCCGCACGAGCGCGTCTGCCTGGTCACGGTCGGCGGCTCGGGCGTCGGCGCGAGCCTGCTGCGCCGGGTCATGGCCGCCTTCCCCGCCGCAGCGAACTCGTCCCCGAGCTGCGGATGATCGTCGTCGCCGGACCGCGCATCGACCCGGCGATCCCTGCCCGCGGCCGACGGTCTCGAGGTGCGCGCCTTCGTCGCACGACCTCTACCGCCACCTCGCCGCCTGCGACCTCGCCGTCGTCCAGGGCGGGCTGACGACCGCGATGGAGCTGACCGCCGCACGGCGGCCGTTCCTCTACTTCCCGCTGCGCCACCACTTCGAGCAGCACTTCCACGTCGCCCACCGGCTCGACCGCTACCGCGCCGGCCGCCGGATGGACTTCGAGAGCGCCACCCCTGACGTCATCGCCCAGGCGATCGCCGAGGAGATCGGCCGCGACGTCGACTACCGCCCGGTGGAGACCGACGGCGCCCGCCGGGCGGCGCAACGCATCGCCGAGCTACTCAACTAACAGGAGGAGGACACACCATGCGATCCATCCCACGCGAGGACGTCCCGGTCGTCATCGACGACAACGGCGTCGAGGTCCGTTTGCGCGACGAGGACGGCCTCTCCGTCGGCTTCGTGCGGCTGCCGGCCGGCGCCGACCTGCGCCCTGCCACCAAGGGCCTCCCGGATGACCTCTGCCCGTGTCCGCACTGGGGGTACATGATCAAGGGCCGGGTGCGGATGCACACCCTGGACGGGCATCGGGACTTCGCCGCCGGCGAAGCGTTCTACTGGGCCCCAGGCCACGCTCCCGAGGCGCTCGAGGACTCCGAGTACGTCGACTTCTCACCGACCGAGGAGTTTTCGGCTGGTGATCGACCACATCACGTCGGGAGCAGCCGCAGCCAGTTCGAACTGAGGACTCGACGGCCCGAGGCGGACCGAATAGGGTCGGTATTCCACGATCGAGGAGGCTGCTGCCATGTATGTACGTGCTGTCAGGTTCACCGACGTATCTGCCGAGCGGGTGCAGGGGCTCCTTGCTCGCATCGAGGAGGCCGACGGACCACCACCCGGCGTGCCCGCCACGGGTCTCAAGATCTTGCTCGATGAGTCACAGGGAACGGCGTTGGTCCTTCAGCAGTTCGAGAGCGCGGAGGACATGGAGGCCGGAGACAAAGTGTTCAGCGCGATGGATTCGTCTGATACGCCCGGCACTCGTGCATCGGTGGACATGTGCGAGGTGAAGCTCGAGCGAACGCTCACCTGAAGCTCCGAGCGCAGATTTCAAAGGGCGGGACGCAAGACGAGCATCCCCTGACTTGAGACCAGATGCTCGAGGGCGTCCGTCAAGCGTTGGACGTGTTCGCTCCCCTGCTGCTCGAAACGCTCGACTCCGGTGATCTCCGCGATCAGCACGTAGTCGGCTTGACCAATCGCCTGTCCGGGCACGTCAGCCGGCCGCATCAGACGCCAGTCCGAGAGGGTGTCCAGCGACCCGCGGACGATCTCGTGATCCTCGGCCATCAGACTCTCGAAGTCCTCAGCCAGATCGGGCGAACGCAGTTGGAACCAGATCAAAAGGGTTGCGGAAGGACCCATCCACGAAGCGTAGCTGCCGTCTGACCCGTCGTTGGGGCGTACTTGAGGACCAGCGTCTTGGTCTTGCTGTTCGCCGTCCCGCCGGTGGGGTTGTAGGTGACTTTCACGTTCACCTTCACCTTGCCGGTCGCCAAGAGTTCCTTCTTGCTGCCCTTCGCTTTGACCAGCAGGTTCACAGTGCCTGCCGCGGTCGGGGTCTTCGTCTGTTCGACGACGCCGTTGCCGCTGAGGATCAGAGCGCCGGGGCCGGGGATGGTGACCGGCAGCTTGGCGGTGCCCGCTTTTTTGTTCAGCGCCGGCTTGCCGAAGCCGAAGGAGTTGGAGACGACCGGCGGCGGACCGGGCTCGTCGGGCGCCGGTGGACCAGGCTGGTCGGGCGTAGGCGGCGTCACCGGGGGGTCGGGGTCGCCGGGGTCGGGGTCGGGGTCGGGCGGCCCGGCCTCGGTGACGATCTCCAACAGGTCCCAGGTGGCCGCAAACGTGGGCGCGGGCCCGTTCGAGGTGCTGATCAGACCCGCCGCCAGCGCCGAAGGGCCGCTGAGCCAGCTCGCCGGGATCGGCTCGGGCCCGCCGATCGCCGTGCGTGGACCGGTGACTCCCGCGCTCGTCACCGTGTAACTGGGCTGCACCGTTGCCGCGACGGGGTTGACAGTGAGATAGAGGTCGATCGCGCTGGGGCCCGGGAGCGCCACGGCCGCCTGCGGCCGGGCGGTCGGCATGCCGCCGATCTCTTTCAGGAACTCGATGCCGCCGGCGCCGCCGTTGGCGGACACGACGAGCTTGGCGTAGTTGTCCTGGTTCCCGGTGCCGATGAACATCCCCATCGACTGGTCGCCCTGCGGGGTGATGCCTTTGAACGGGGCGAGGACGCGGGTGTGGATGGTGAAGCTGTCGGCTGGCGGCATCACCCCCAGCTGGAAGGCGTACTCCTGGGTGTTCGTCGTCCCATAGGCGTCGCCCTCGGAAACTTCATCGACAGTGGCAACCCCGGCGGCGCCGCCGGCCGTCATCTTCGTCGGGTCGAACAGCGACTCGTAGTTGCTGGTTCCGTTGGTCATCAGCCCGGTGAACCCCAGGTTCACGAGCCCGCCGGGGAGCGGGGCATCGTTGTCCCAGGTGAAGCGGACCGGCGTAGTGGTCGTCTCGCCGTTGTTCGGGTCGATCGCGAAGCGGTCCGCGGTGTCGGGAAGGAGGTCGTTGTCGTCATCGAGGTCGTTGAGATCGGAGGTCTGGTCGCCGTCGCGGTCAGGAGGGGTGTCGGCCGACGAGCAGGGGTTGGTGCCGTTGTCGATCTCGTCGGAGTTCTTGAAGCCGTCGCCGTCCTCGTCCAGCGTCGGGCTGTCCGCGCCGGTGCAGCCACTGCCGGTGTCGTCCGGCTCGAACACAGTGATCTCGCCGCTGACGAGGTCGGCCACCCAGATCGTTCCCGGGAACTCGTCGTCGTCGTCCTGAGCGACAACGTCGAGCGGAAGGTCTCCGACGTTGTGGAACAGGCCCTCGCCCAGCACCAGCTGCGTGCCGGCGGAGTTCAACTTCGCCCTGTAGATCGTGCCGTCGAAGCTAGCGCTGAGGAGGTCGCCCTGCAGCGCGCCGCCGAAGCTCGACGCGGTGTACTCGGTCAGCCCGTTCGTCGACGCCGGGTAGGCGGTGATGTGGCCCCGCTCCGGTCCGAGGCCTCGCCAGTCGCACTCAACCGGATTGGCGACCGAGACCGGTGACTGAGGAGGGTTGCTGAAGGTGTTCGCCATGTTGGCCCGGGTCGGGTTCGGGTGGCCGCCGTAGCCTCCTTCGGTAACCAGGTGCAGGGTGTCGGGATCGGTCGGCCCCGGCTCGTTGACCTGGTTCGTGCAGGTCCCGCCCGGGCCCTCGCCCACCGGTATGTCGCCCCAGCCTGCGTTGGCACCGTTGTCGATCGTGTAGAGCCGCCCGCTATCGGTCCTGACCAGGTCGTAGGGGTTGCGGAACCCAGGCATGAACACCTGCACCGGGCCGCCCGGCACGAGCTTCGCTTGGTTGGCGCCATCGTTCCCCCCGAAGGGATCGTTGGCGTCGCTGGCGCCCGGCCGATCGTCGTCGTCGAGGGTGGGCAGGTCGTAGGTGGTGTTGCCGATCGCGTCCAGGTCGACGGAGAGGATCGCGGCCGAGAGGGCGTACTCGGGGAGAGCGGCGAAGTTGTTGGACGGCGCCCCCCTGTTCGTGTTGCCGCCTTGGGTCACGTAGAGGGTGTTCGTCGCGGGGTCGAGCTGCATCCCGTTGATCGAGTGGTTCTCCTCCGACCGCGGCAGACCCCGGACCAGGTCGAGCTTCTGCCAGGCACTGCCGTTCCAGGTCAACCTGCTGATGATCGAGGAGTTGGTGTCCAGCCCGGTGTCCAGCTGTTCCGCCGTACCCCCTTCGCCGCCGCCGATGCGCGGATCGCTCGAGCCAACAAAGATGACCGGGTTGGCCGCCGTGCCGGCGACGAGCAGGCCCGTGACCTGGCGCTCGACGAGGCTCGGACTCGTGTTCAGCGTGCCGTCGTCGTTGTGGTTCGGTATCGATTTGATCGAGGTGATCGTCTGGGTGCTGGTGACGGCGTAGTCGTCTTTGCCGTTCTTCGTCACCTCATAGACCTTGATCAAGCCGTCCTGCTGGGCCACGTAGAGCTTCCCGTCGGGGCCGAACTGAATCGAAGTTGGCCCGCTCGACGTCTCCCCGGCGAGCGCGCTTTTCGAGAAGGCCAGGGTGGCTGGGTCCAGATCGAGCACCTCGTGCACGGCCGACGACGAATACCCGGCTTTCACCCCGCCGCCGACGACGTGGATCTGGGTGCCGTCCAACACCGGGAAGATGCCGTGCCGGGCCGTGGGCAGAGCCGGGCCGGCACGCCAGCTGTTGCTGGTCGGGTTGTAGACGTCGACCCGTTTGTAGACATCGTTGGCCGTGGCGCCGGGCCCGTCGAGGGTCTCGCCTCCCATGACCCAGAACTCGCCGTTGGCGAACACGGCGGTGCCCATGCCACCACGCGCTTGCGGCAAGGGCGCGAGAGTGGAGCCGGGATCCTGACTCGACACCCAGGTGTTGCTGGCGGGGTTGTAGATCTGCACCGTGTTGAACCCGTTGGCGACGACGTTGCCGTTCCCGCTTCCGAGTCCCCGCCCGCCGAAGACGAACATCCTCGTGCCGTCCGACTCGGCGGCGGCGTGGTTGCGGCCCTGGGGCATCGAGGCGACCGCCTGCCAGGTGTTGGTCGCCGGGATGTAGCGGGCGGCCTGCGTAGTGGTCGCGGACCCGACGATTCCGCCGGCGACGTACACCTGGCCGCCGATCACCGCGGACGAGCTCGAACCGGCGGCGAACGGCATCGGCGCGCCTTCGGTCCACTGGTTGGCCACCGGATCGTAGATCTGGACCTTGCCCTCCGAGCCGCTGCCGAGACCGCCGAAGAGGTAGAGCTTGCCGCCGACTACCTCGGCGGCATGGTGGTTCCCCGGGAACGGCCTGGTTGCCAGGCCAGCGCTGGTCCACGTTTTCGCCGCGCCGTCGTAGGCAAGAGTCGCGGTGCTGCCCTCGCCGACGACGTAGAGCTTGCCGCCGACGAGGCCGGCCGCGACCTCGCCGAGGGCCACGGGCATTGGCGCCGCCGAGGACCAGTTCGGGGCAGCCGCCCTGGCGATGCCGATCAGGTTCGGTGCCTGGGTGGCCACCAGCGAGACAAGCAGAGCGGTGGCAAGCAGAAGCTTCGATAGCGGGCCGGGCCGAGGCACCTGCGAATTATGCGTCATCGCCTATCAACGCGCGGCGGTCGCGGTTTTTATCGCCTTTACCAGGATTGACGGCGGCGGCGGTTCCCACTCGTGCCGCTCCTCGGGCGACCAGGCGTAGGCGGGCGTGTCGTCGACCACGAGCTCCGAGAGCTGCGGCCACTCGAGCTCGCGCGCAGACCAGTCATAGAGGCGACGCAGTCGCGGCTGGATCACCGCGTAGTCGAGCAGGCGGCCGAAACCGCTCTCGGCTCGCAGGTAGACCTCGAGGTCGCCGTCGGCCGGATAGCGATCCGGCAGGACCCGGCCCAGCGAGAGGAAGACCCCGGCCATGCCCAGACGCGGGTCACCGAGGGACCGGCCGCAAAGGGCCATGCGGCCAAGCGCGAGCCGGGGCGCGGCGACGAGGGCGTGTGCGTAGAGCACGCGCAGGAGGACGACGTTGAGGAAGAACCGCTCCGTCCGGCTCTCCTGTTCGGCAAGATCGCGATGGTCGAGGTAAGCGCCGACGATGCTCGCGTTGTGCGCCCGGTACCAGGTCCTCGCCGTCGGCATCTCGACGAAGGCGTCCCACAACTCGATCGTCTGGGAGGACGGGTGGCCACCGTGGCCGCCGGCCCGGGCGACCGCCTCGCACCCGTCCTGTAGCAGCCGCTCGTTCAGCGCCCGCCACCACCTGCTCCCCGGCGGCTCGGCATCGAGCGGGCTAAGCACCCCCCGCCGGGCCTCCCAGCGCATGAACGACATCGCCGCCCGGCGGAATGGCAGGTGGCGAGGCGCGTCCCCGGTCGGCCCTCTGTAGGTCGCACTCGCGAGCGCCAAGCGCTTCCGAGGGTCATCGCGTACCGCCGCGACCTTGACAGCCGCGACCGCGGCGGCGTCCTCGTCCACTGTGCGTGCCTTTGCCTCGGTGATCGCCCGATTCTTACCGAGCCGCGACTCAGCGCCACAGCTCGCGGCGTAGCAGCGCGTTGCCGCGCTCGAGCTGCTCGATCGTGGCGCTGGCGACCGAGCGAACCCGGGTGTCGCGGTTGATCCGGCTCTGGATCTCGCGGTGCGACTTGCCGGTACGGCGGGCGAGATCGCCGACCAGGCGGCTGCGCTCGCCGCGCAGCCGCTCGCGGGCCGCGTAGGCCGACTCCCGCCCTGGCTCGCGGTCCGCCGGCGCGGGCTCGGGCTCGGCGAGGGAGACCGCCTTCTTCGCCGCCGGCTTCGGGTCATCGGTCGGGAAGAGCTGCAGCGCGGTCTCGCTCATGATCGCCTCGTCCAGCTCGGCGTCGCCCGAGCTGAGGGCGGCAAAGTCGCCGCCCGGCTCGCCCCGCTCGGGATCGGGGTCGTCCAGCTCCTCGAGCTCGTCTTCCTCAGCGGCCGGCGAGAGATCAAGCGCGTGACGGCGCTCCAGCTCGATCTCGTGGGCGAGCGCTTTCAGCCGCGAGTCGGCCGGCATCAGGAGGTAGCTCATCTGGCGCCGCGGCCCCCCCGGGGTGGTGCGGATGAAGCGACCGACCACCTGGCGGAAGAAGAGCTCGGTCCGGGCCGCCGTTGCGTAAACGCCGACCCGCAGGCGAGGGATGTCGACCCCCTCGGAGACCATCAGGACCGAGACCAGCCAGCGGCGATTGGAGGCGGCGAAATCGGCGATCCGCCGGCTCGCCCCGGGCTCGTCACTCATCACCAGCTCCGGTTGCTGCCCCGAGATCGACCCGAGCCGCGCCGCGATCGCTCGCGCGTGCTCCTGATCGGAGGCGATGACCAGGCCGCCCGCGTCGGGGTGCCCGTCGGCGCGCACCTCGCTCAGCCTCGCGTCGCCGTCGCGCAGCACCTCGCCCATCCACTCGCCCTCCGGGCTGAGCGCGGTCCGCAGGCGCCGGGCCGCCTCCGCCGCCGGCAGCACAAGGTCGAAGTCGGCGCTGCGCAGCCGGCCGTCCGAGATCCATTCCATCTCGCCGTCGTAGGGCAGGAAGGTGATCGGGCGGCAGACCCGGTCGCGCAGCGCCTGCGGATAGCCGTAGTTGTAGTCGGCGCGGCTGACCCCGTCCTCGTCGTAGCTGACCCAGGGGATCGCCGAGTTGTCGGAGCGGAAAGGCGTGCCCGAGAGCAGCAGCCGGAAGCGTGCGTCGTCGAAGGCGCGGCGGGTCTGCACGCCCCAGGCGGCCTGATCGCCCATGTGATGCGGCTCGTCGGCAATCAGCAGGGTCAGTCGGCGGCTGGCGGCCAGCCGATGCGTGTCCGGCCCGGCGGCAATCGTCTGGTAGGTGACGGCGACGCCGTGGAAGTCGGCCGACTCCGGCCCGTCGGAGTTCGGCCGGTTCGGCTCGAGGTCGATGCCGTAGCGTCCCGCGTCGGCGGCCCACTGGCGGCAGATGTGGGTGGTCGGCCCGGCGACGACGACGCGCGCGACGAACCCGGCGCTCAGCATGCGGTGGGCGATGTGCAGGCCGAAGGTGGTCTTGCCGGCCGCCGGCGTAGCCGAGGCCAGGAAGCTGGCGGCCGAGTGCGCCCGCACGGCCTCAGTGGCCTCCTCCTGCCAAGAGCGGAGCGGCCGGGCATCGGGCCACTCCGGCAGCGATCCGGCACGCGCCCCGCCGCCGATCAGGTGCTGAGAGGCGTCGTACAAGGGCGCGGAACAATAGGGTCGCCCGCGGCGGAGGAGGACCGACCCGCGCGGGCACGCGCGAAACAAACCTCGCCTGCCGGGTAGTACGTCGGGATGATCCGGATCGCCCTCGTCGTCATCTACCTGATCGGCCTCGTCCTCGGAGTGGTTGCGTTGGACGCCGGCGGCGGTGAATGGATGCAAACGACGTGTTTGGCCGCATCGATCCTGCTCGGCGCGGGGACCGGGGAGCTCCGCTTTGCGCCGCTCTCGTTTCTGGCGGTTCCGATCGCGATCCCGTTCGGCCTCCCCGCCGACGCGACCGGCGATCCGGTCTTTCCCGTCTGGGTCGCGGCCATGTACCTCGCCCTGGGCTCCTCGATCCTGATCCTGCTCGCAGCCCTGGCGCGGGGGATCGTCGAGTCTCGCCTGCGCCGCCGCCGCAGCGCGGCGGTTCCGCGATAGCCTGGCGAAGCAGGGCCCGGCGCTCCTTCTGACCATGCTCTTCCGCCAGATCATCCACGAGGACCTCGGGTGCGCTTCCTACCTGGTCGCCGACCGCGAATCGGGCGTCGCCGTGGTCGTCGACCCGCAGTGGGATGTCGACCCCTACCAACAGCTGGCGCGGCTGCATGGGGTGCGGATCGGGCACGTGCTCGAGACCCACAACCACGCCGACCACGTCTCCGGCCACGGCCGCCTGGCGCGGGCGACCGGGGCGACGATCCACATCCATGAGCTGGCCGAGGCCGAGTATCCGCACGAGCCGTTCGCCGATGGCTGGAGGCTGGAGCTCGGCAACCTCTCGATCGAGGCAGTCCACACGCCCGGCCATCGGCCCGAGCACACCGCCTTCCTGCTCCGCGACGCGAGCCGCGACGGCACGCCCTGGGCACTGCTCAGCGGCGACTCGCTGTTCATCGGCGACGTCGCCCGGCCCGACCTGGCGATCGAGCCGCGGGTCGGCGCCGCCGACATGTTCCACACCCTGCACCAGCGCCTGCTCAGCCTCGACGACGAAGTCGAGCTCTGGCCCGGCCACCTCGGTGGCTCGCTCTGCGGCGGCTCCGGGCTCGACCTCAAGAACTCCTCGACGATCGGCTTCGAGCGCCGCCACAACCGGGCGCTCGCAGTCACCGACGAGGCGGCGTTCATCGAGGACGCGGTCGGCTCGCTCGGCGATAAACCGCCGAACGTGGCGGCGATCGTCGCGATCAACCGCGGCCCGCTGGTCGACGACTTCGGCACGCCGGCGGCGATGACCGCGCACGAGCTCGAAGAGTGCGTGGCCAACGGCGCGGTGGTGATCGACGGCCGCACCAACGACCAGTTCGACGAAGCCCACATCGCCGGTGCGCTCAGCGCATCCTCGTATGACACCGGCTTCGCGACCAAGGTGACGCGGGTGGTGCCGGAGGGCGCCGAGATCGTCGTAGTCGCCGCTTCCGACGGCGCCGAGCGCGCTGCGGCCGAGCTGCTGGCGGCGGTCGGGGTGCGGGTGCGCGGCTTTCTCGAGGGCGGGATGACCGCCTGGCGGATCGAGGAGCGGCCGGTGCAGCGAATCGAGCTAATCGACCCCGACGAGCTGGCCAAGCGGGTCGAGGGGCCCGAGCCGCCGCTGGTCCTCGACGTCCGCAACGCTTCCGAGTACGCCGGGGAGCACATCCCCGGCTCACTGCACATCCCCTACGGGGAGCTCGCCGCGCGCCTGGACGAGCTGCCGCGCGAGCGGCCGATCGCGACGATCTGCCGCGGCGGCAAGCGCAGCGGCCTCGGCGCCTCGATCCTGCAGCGCGAGGGCTTCGCCGACGTCGTCCACGTCGGCCAGGGCGTCGGCGCCTGGCGCCAGGCCGGGCACCCGGTCGAGAGCGGCGCGCCAGCCACCGCCTAGAGCGAGGCGACCGCGGCGTCGATCGCGATTTCGCCGCCGACGACTTCAAAGGTGCGGTCGATCGTGTGCCGCGAGCCGAGGCAGGCGGCGAGTACCGCGGCGACGTCGGCGCGGCTGATCTCGACCCGGTCGAGATCCTCGCCAACCTTGACCAGGCCGCGCGGCGGGTCGTCGGTGAGCGGGCCCGGGCGCACGATCGTGTACTCGAGGCCGCTGGCGGCGAGCGCGCGGTCGGCCTCCGCCTTCGCGCGCAGGTACTCGCCGAAGACCTCGCCGCCCGCGGCGGGCGGGTTGCCGGCGCCGATCGAGCTGACCATCAGGTAGCGCCGGATCCCCTCCGCCTTGGCCGCCTCGATCAACTTCAGGGCGCCGCCCAAGTCCAGCGTCCGCTTGCGATCGGCGCCGCTGCCCGGGCCCGCCCCGGCGGCGAAGACGACGGCCTCGGCGCCGCGCACCCCGGCGGCGACTTCGTCGCCCGCCTCGAGGTTGCAGATCACCGGCTCGACCCCGATCGCGTGCAGGTCTTCCTTCTGGTCGGGGTTGCGGATCAGGCCCCAGACGATGTCGCCGCGTTCGACCAAGAGCTTGCCGAGCAGCATCGCGATCTTGCCGTGACCACCGGCGATTGCCACCTCCATGGGGGTGATTATCGCCCACGCAGTCAACCGGGCCGCATCGGTTTCGGCTACTTAATTATGGGTAAGCGAGCTCCCGGCGGGGCCGGGAAGCCGAACTAACGAGGAGGAATCGATGCGGCGAGGCACCTATGGGCTCGTGTTGGGGTTGATCGCGACGGTGATGGCGCTGGCTGCGGTGCTGGTCCTGCCGGCCGTCCCCGGGGCCTGGGCACCGGCGAATACGGCGACGATCCACCCCGGCGTGCAGACCCACACCGAGGGCGGCCAGTGCACCGCGAACTTCATCTTCCAAGAAGGCGAGACCGTCTTCATCGGCCAGGCGGCCCACTGCTCGGGCACCGGCGGACAGACCGAAACCGACGGCTGCACCAGCGGCTCGCTGCCGCTCGGCACCCCGGTCGAGGTCAGCGGCGCCAACCAGCCGGGCACCCTCGTCTACAACTCCTGGCTGGCGATGCAGGCCGCGGGCGAGACCGATCCCGACACCTGCGCCTACAACGACCTCGCCCTGGTCCGCCTCGACGCCGCCGACGTCGCCAACGTCAACCCCTCGGTCCCCGGCTTCGGCGGCCCGACCGGGGTCGGCACGGTCGGCGACCTCGGCTCGACGCGTCTACTCCTACGGCAACTCCGAACTGCGCGGCGGGATCACCAAGCTGAGCCCGAAGCAGGGCATCGTGATCCAGAACGAAGGCAACGGCTGGAGCCACAACGTCGCTCACCCTGACCCCGGGCATCCCCGGCGACTCCGGCAGCGGCTTCCTCAACGGCTCCGGCGCAGGCGATCGGCGTGCTCAGCACCCTGCAGCTGGCGCCGCTGCCGGCGACCAACGGGGTCGGCGACCTCGGCCAAGGAGCTCGCCTACGCGCGCGCCCACAGCCCGTTCGGCGCCGTCCAGCTGGTGCCGGGCACCGAGCCCTTCAAAGCGAACCTGCTCGGCGCCATCCTCGGCTCCTAGGTAGGGCGATGGCGGAGCTCAGCTAATCGAGCTCGGCCATCAGCCCGTCGAGGTCGAGCGGGCGCACGTACATCTCGACCTTCTGCCCGGGCTGCGGCGGCGGCCACTGCTCCCGCGGCCGGTCCCAGTAGAGCTCGACCCCGTTGCCGTCGGGGTCGTCGAGGTAGAGCGCCTCGCTGACCCCGTGGTCGGAGGCGCCGGTGAGCGGGATCCCGGCCTCGATCAGCCGCCGCAGGGCGTCGGCGAGGGCGCGCCGGGTCGGGTAGCGAATCGCCGTGTGGTAGAGCCCGGTGGTCCCGTGCGGGGGCGGCGAGCCGCCTTTCGATTCCCAGGAGTTGAGGCCGATGTGGTGGTGGTAGCCGCCGGCCGAGACGAAGGCAGCGTCGGCGCCGTAGCGCTGCATCAGCTCGAAGCCGAGCACGCCGCAGTAGAAGTCCAGCGCGCGGTCGACGTCGGCGACCTTGAGGTGGACGTGGCCGATGTCGACGCCGGGGTCGATCGGGCGGGTCGGCTCGCCGGCCATCCGCAGTCAAGCAGAGGCGGCGTCGAGCGCCGCGTTGACGAGGCGGTCGGCGTCGGCGTTGTGCCTCGCGGCGGACGTGGCGGATCGACCAGCGCTCGAAGCCGCGCAGCTCGCGCTTGGCCTCGGCGTGAGCTCGCGCAGAGTCGCGTCCTTGACCTTGTAGCGGCCTTCGACCTGGCGCACGACCAGCTCCGAGTCGCCGACCAGCTCCACCTCGGTGCCGCCGTGGGCGGCGGCCAGCTCGATCCCGCGCAGCAGCGCCCGGTACTCGGCGACGTTGTTGGTCGCGCGGCCGATCGTCTCGCCCAGCTCCTCCAGCACCGCCCCGCCCTCGTCGCGGACGACGACCCCGATCGCCGCCGGCCCCGGGTTGCCGCGGGCGCCGCCGTCGACGTTGACGACCAGCGCGGCCATCAGCGGCGCCGCCCGGCGCCGCGGCGGCGCGGCGCCTCGAGGACGATCCGGCCGCCCTCGACCACGGAGGCGTTCCACTGCCGGGCGGCCGCGTCGAGCTCGCCGACCTCGGCGGCCGTTGGCCAGCTCGAAGACGCCGGCGCAACTCGTCGCCGAGGTCGACCCCCCACTGGTACCAGGTGAGCTCCCAGGCGACCGTGATCCGCACCTCGTCGCGCGTCGCCGGCGGAGGCGCCGACCGAGGCGACCGGTTCGCCCAGCGTCCGCACCAGGCCGCGACCGTGCGGCGCGTCTCCGCGGTGTTGAAGCGGAGGACGGCGCGTTCGAACGGTGTCAGGCCGTGGGTGTCGAGCCGTCCCCGCCGTTGCAGGCGCAGGCGCACCGGCTCAGGCCTGGAGGTGGGACTTGAGCCGCATCACGGCCTTGGTGTGCAGCTGGGAGACGCGCGACTCGGTGACCCCGAGGACCTCGCCGATCTCGCGCAGGGTGAGGTTCTCGTAGTAGTAGAGGGCGACGACCAGCTGCTCGCGCTCGGGCAGCGAGCCGATCGCCTCGGTGAGGCGGTCCTTGACCTCGCTGGAGGCGAGCGCCTCCTGCGGGTCGGCGGCGCCGTCGTCGGCGATCGTGTCGAGCAGCGAGACCTGGTCGCCGGAGGAGTCGGAGACGGTCCAGAGCTCGTCCAGCGCGTAGACGGAGGAGTTGGCGATCTCCAGCAGCGCGGCTCTGCAGTTCCTCCTCGGTCATGTTCAGTTTCGCCGCCAGCTCGGCCTCGGTCGGCGCCCGCTGCAGTTCGTGCTCGAGCTTCGCCTGGGTCGGCCTCGATTTCGCGCGCCCGCGAGCGCACCGAGCGCGGCACCCAGTCGAGCGAGCGCAGTTCGTCGATGATCGAGCCGCGGATCCGGGTCATCGCGAAGGTCTCGAACTTGATCCCGCGCTCGGGCTCGAAGCGCTCGATCGCGCCGATCAGCCCGACCAGGCCGTAGGAGATCAGGTCGGCGTCCTCGACGTGCGAGGGCAGCCCGGCGCCGAGCCGGCCGGCGACGAACTTGACCATCGGCGAGTAGGCGACGACCAGACGCTCGCGGGCGGTTTCGTCGCCCTCGTCTTTGTAGCGGCGCCACAGATCGCGCAGCTCGACCTCTTTTACGCCGGTCTCCATCAGAGCCCCGGGATTCTATGGTCGATTTGGTCGGATCAACTTCAGGCGCGGGGGTGGCTTGCAGCGTACGTGTCACGCAGACGGGCAGCGTCGACTCGGGTGTAGACCTGGGTGGTCGAGATCGACGCGTGGCCGAGCAACTCCTGAATCGTACGCAGGTCGGCCCCACCCTCCAAGAGATGCGTTGCAAAAGAATGTCGAAGTGAATGCGGCGAAACGCCGCCCGCCAGGGCCGCTTCGCGGGTCCAGAGCCCGAGGCGGCGGGTCACGTCGGAGTTGGAGAGGCGGCGGCCGCTCTTGCGAGAGGAACAGGGCGCGCTCGCGCGGATCGACCGCCAGCGCCCGCCGTCCTTTCTGCAGGTAGCGCTCCAGGGCCCGCTGGGCCGGCTCGCCGATCGGCAGCATGCGCTCCTTCGAGCCCTTGCCGAGCACCCGCAGCTGCTCGTTCGTCGAAGTCGACCGCGTCCTCGTCGAGGTTGACGATCTCCTCGCAGCGCAGGCCGCAGGAGTAGGCGAGCTCGAGCATCGCCCGGTCGCGCAGCTCCAGCGGCGTCGAGGCCGGGATCCGCTCCAGCAGGCTGCGCATCTGCTCGGTCGAGAGCACATTCGGCAGCTTCTCGGCGCGCTTCGGGCTGGAGACCAGCTCGGCCGGGTTGGAGCCGGCGCGCTCGGTGCGGACGAGGAAGCCGTAGAGGCCGCGGATCGCCGCCAGCTTGCGGGCCACGGTCGCCGGCGCCGCGCCGGCGCTGGAGAGGCCGGCCGCGTAGCGGCGCACGTCGCGGTGGCGGACCTCGGTCGGCCCCAGCCCCTGCGGCCGCATCCACTCGACGAAGCCGCCGAGGTCGACCCCGTAGGCGCGCCGGGTCCGCTCCGCGGACCCACGCGCCCGCAGGTCACGGTCGTACTCGGCCAGGGCGGCGTCCCAGTTCACGAAAAGGGATTCGCCCAAACGCCCGTACGTCCTGCGCGCTGGGTGGATTCCCGCCCCTATAGGGGCGGGAAAACGACGGCGTCAGCCGATGTAAATCGGGGTTCCGACTTCGACCAAGTCGTAAAGTTCTTCGACGTCGGCGATCGCCATGCGGACGCAGCCGTGCGAAGCGGCGCGAGCCGAGCGAGCTGGTTTCTTCGGTGCCGTGGATGCCGGCGCCTTCGTAGATCGCCATCCAGCGCGCCTTGATCGGGTTCGACGGTCCCGGCGGGATCGTCTGCCCAGCCAGCGAGCCTGCCCAATCGGAGTCCGGCACGTGCCAGGTCGGGTTTTCTTCCTTCGCCTCGATCTGGTAGAGGCCTTCGGGCGTTTCCAATCCTTCCTGGCCGACCGCGACGGTGTAGGTCTTGGTGTTCTTCAGGTCCTGCCAGAGACGCAGGGTGAAGGTCGAGCGGTCGAGCGTCAGGTAGGACGGGTACTCGCCGGCGACCTTCTTGGTCGTCACTTCCGGCTTGGTCTTGTGCACGTGAGCGACGACCGTGCGCGGCGCGCTCGCGTTCAGCACCGCCGCTTCGAGATCTTCGGTCAGCTTGTTGTCGCGCAGCTTCAGGCCCGCCTTGCCGGAGACGACGTTGAGCGAGGCCGAGCTCGGTTCGACGCTGGCGTTGACCGGGTCGCGGTTGACTTCTTCGGCGACGTGGCGGACGAAGCGGTTGATCGCCGACTTCGAGTAGTCGAGCTGGGCGGTCACCGGCTTGTCGAGCTCTTCGCCGCTGACGTAGCGCACGAGGCGAGTCGGCAGGCCGCCGTCCTGGCTCTCGTCGATCGCTTCCCGCACGGCCTGGTCGATGTTGGCGCGGATCTTCAGCTTCTCCCCGGGCAGGGTCCAGGTCTCCTCGTCGAGCTCGACCTCGAGCGTGTCCTCGAGCGGCGCCAGGAGCTGGCGACGGACCTCGGCCTTCGCTTCCTCGGCGTCCATCCCGCCTACGTCGACGCCGGCGATCGTGACGCCGTCGGCGATCTTGTCCTTCTGCGAGCTGTCGTAGACGTAGGCGCCCACAGCGAGGACCACGATCAGCCCCGCGATCACGCCCAGCGCGATTTTCGTCTTCTTGCCCATCAGCTCACTCTCGTCCCGCAACCGTTTCCGAAAAGTCTAAGCATCCGGATCATTCGGCCCGGAGATTCGTCTTCCCTGCAATTTGCCATCTGCGTCGGTCTTATCGGCAGGCGGGGTGGATATCTTTCGCCCCATGCGTTCGAAGGACGAAGTTCGCAAAGAGGTCTGGAAGGCGATGGAACGCGAAGGAGTCTCGCGGTTTCCAGGCGCCGAGGGGCGAATCCCGAACTTCGCGGGGGCGAAGCTGGCCGCCGAGAAACTCGCCAAACACCGCCTCTGGAAGCGCGCGCAGGTGATCAAGGCGAACCCGGACTCGCCGCAGACCCACGCCCGGCGGTTGGCCCTGGACGAAGGCAAGACGGTGATCATGGCGGTGCCGCGGCTGCGCGACCCGCACCCGTTCCGGGTGCTCGACCCGAAGAAGCTCTCGAAGGCGGCGGTCAAGGAGGCGGCGACGATCAAGGGCGCGCTCAAGCACGGCCGCGTGGTCGCCCTCGACGACCTGCCGGAGATCGACTTCGTGCTCTGCGGCTCGGTCGCGGTCAACCTCAGCGGCGCCCGGATCGGCAAAGGCGGCGGCTACCACGACCTCGAGTACGGGATCCTCACCCACACCGGCAAGATCGACTCCCACACTTGCGTGGCGACGACCGTGCACCCGATCCAGATCCTCCGCCAGCACCTGATGGTCACCGACCACGACCTGCCCTGCGACCTGATCGCGACGCCGCGCGCCGTGATCGAAGTCGAGCGCCAGTACGAGCGCCCGCGCGGCATCCTCTGGGACCACCTGCAGCCGCCCCAGATCCGCGAGATCCCGGTGCTCGAACGGATGGGTTACGCCTGAGAGCTGCGATCCTCGGCGCATGGAGTGCATCTGCGGCTGCGGAACGCCGGTCCGGCGCGACTCCCTGGACGCCAACCTGCAGGCCACGTCGATAGCGCTCGAGCTGCTCGCCTGGGACAAGGCGCGGACCGAGGACAAGGTCGCCCGGGAGGAGTCCGAGCAGGTCGAGGCGCTGATCTACCGGGGCTCGCAGCAGTACCGGCAGCTGCTCGACTCGATCCACGGCGAGCGCGAGGCGGCGCCGCTCGCGGAGGGCGAATCCTGGCTTGGCGAGTCGCGGCGGCTGCGTCACGGGCGCCAGCACATGACCGAGCGCGGCTTGCTCGGGGTCGGCAACCGCCTGCGACTGACCGAGGAAGAGATCGAGATGCTCGACCGCGAACAGCCGCAGCGAAGCTTTAGCGGCCGGGACCGGCCCACCGGGGATCCGGAGGCCGAGGTCGAGACGCAGATGGAGCGACTGCTCGCGCTCCACGCCGACGGCGTGCTCAGCGACCAGGAGCTCGCCGCCGCGAGGCGGCGGATCGCCGACGATCGCTAGAGCGCCTCGCGCCGCTCCGCAGCGAGCAGCGCGTAGAGGACGCAGTCGAGGTAGCGATCGCCGACCACCTCGGCCTCGCGCCTGACCCCCTCCTGGCGGAAGCCGAGGCGCTCGGGAATCGCGCGACTGCGGGCGTTGCCGACCGCGGCCTGGATCTCGACCCGGTTCAGCTCCCAGGTCGCGAAGGCGTGATCGACCAGGCGGCCGACCGCGGCGGTCATCAACCCCCGCCCCACCCACTCGCTGCCGAGCCAGTAGCCGATCGAGGTCGTCCGGTTCGGCCAGTCGACCCGGTGGAAGCCGACCGAGCCGGCGATCCTCCCGTCGCAGACGATCGCGGCCTGGAAGCCGTCGTTGGATTCCCGCTGGGTCTGCGCCCGCCGTAGGTAGTCGACCGTGTCGGCCGGGGTCTGCGCGGCGGCCCAAGGCAGCCACTCGGAGAGGCGCTGACGCTCGGCGATGATCAGGGCGTGCAGCTCGCCGGCGTCGCCACCGTCGAGGAGGCGCAGTTGCGCCCCGTCCGCGATCGGCAAGTCCTTCATCTGAGGAATTTTCACCAACCCGCCCGGCGGGGCTCGGCTAGCCTCCCCAGGGTGAGCAGCAAGGTCGACAGGGAGCTCGCCCAGATCGAAGCGCGACAGGCCGAAGCGGACGCACAGCGTCCCGCCTCGAAGTCTGGCGTCGGCGCGACCCTGAAGCGGATCGCCAAAGACCTGATGGTTCGCCGTCACAGCACCAAGCGGTAGCTGGCGATGGCGCCGGCGACCCTCGACCCGCGCTTCGTCTCTGGTGCCGACTACGGCAACCCCGACCCGGCGCCGGCCTGGATGGGGGTCGACTGGCGCGCCCACACCCACAGCGTCGCCCTGCCCGGCGCCGGGGTGAACTACGTCGAGATCGGCGAGGGAGAGCCGGTCCTCTTCATCCACGGGATCTCCGGGACCTGGCAGAACTGGCTCGAGAACCTGCCCTACTTCGGCGCCGGACGCCGGGCGATCGCGCTGGACCTACCTGGCTTCGGCGCCAGCCCGATGCCCGAATGGGAGATCGGGATGGCGAGCTACGGCCAGATGGTCCACGACTTCTGCGAAGCGCTCGGGCTCGAGGGGGTCGACCCTGGTCGGCAACTCGATGGGCGGCTTCATCGCGGTCGAGGCGGCGACCGACGAGCCGCAGCGCTACCGCCGCCTGGTCCTGGTCGCGGCGGCCGGGATCATGAACACCTGGAACCCGGAGGCGCGGGCGACCGCCACCGCATACTTCTGGAGCAAATTCGGCGGTGCCGTCGCCGACAACGGCCACTGGATCGTCAGCCACCCGCGCAGCCGCCAGCTCGCCCTGGCGCCGTTCTTCCGCTATCCAGGGCAAGCTGCGCCGCGAGCTCCTGCTGGAGCAGCTCGCCGGAGGACGCTGCCCGGGCTTCGGCGACGCCCTGCAGAGCCTGATCCGGCACGACATCCGCGACCGCCTGGCCGACGATCGAGATGCCGACCCTGATCGTCTGGGGCCTCTCGGACCGGGTGATCCCGGTCGCCGCCGGGATCAGCTACCACCGCCGCATCCCCCACTCCCGCCTGGAGATCTTCGAGCGCACCGGCCACCTGCCGCAGCTAGAGCGCCCGCACCCGGTTCAACGCGCCTGCTCGACGAGTTCCTCGCCGACTAGGACGCCGGTCTCTAGCCGGTGATCGCGCCCTGCGCGGCCGAGCTGACCGTCGCCGCGTACTTGGCCATCACCCCGCGCCCGAACGGCGACTCGGGCGACTCGTAGGCTCGCAACGCGGCGCGGCGATCTCCTCGTCGGAGAGGGCGACGTCGAGGCTGCGGGCGTCGATGTCGACGGTGATCTCGTCGCCCTCGCTGGATCGCCGCGATCGGGCCGCCCTTGGCCGCCTCGGGGGCGACGTGGCCGATCATCAGCCCGCGGGTGGCGCCGGAGAAGCGGCCGTCGGTGACCATCGCGACGCTCTCGCCGAGGCCCTCGCCGACGATCGCCGCGGTGACCTGCAGCATCTCGCGCATCCCGGGGCCGCCGACCGGGCCCTCGTTGCGGATCACGACGATGTCGCCGGGGTTGATCTGCTGTTCCTTGACGGCGCGGAAGCAATCCTCTTCGGACTCGAAGACGCGGGCCGGGCCGGTCTGCTGACGGCGCTCGGTGCCGGCGACCTTGACCACGGCGCCTTCGGGGGCGAGGTTGCCGCGCAGGATCGCCAGCCCGCCTTCGGCCTTCAGCGGGTCGTCGAGCGGGCGCACCACTTCCTGGCCCGGCGCCTCGGTCGCCGCCGCGGCGACCTCGCCGATCGTCTGCCCGGTGACCGTGATCGCGTCCTCGTGCAGGAGGCCCTTGTCCGCGAGGCGCTTGAGGATCACCGGCACGCCGCCGGCCGCGTAGAGGTCGGTGGCGACGAAGCGGCCGCCCGGCTTGAGGTCGGCGTAGAGCGGCGTCGCGCGTGAGATCCGCTCGAAGTCGTCCATCGTCAGCTCGATCCCGACCTCGTGGGCGAGCGCGATCAGGTGCAGGACGGCGTTGGTCGAGCCGCCGGAGGCGCAGACGCAGGCGATCGCGTTCTCGAGCGACGTCGCGGGTGATGATCTTGCTCGGCTGCAGGTCCTCGACCAGCACCTTCAGGACCAGCTCGCCGATTTTCTCGGCGACGGTCGGCTTGTCGTCGTCTTCGGCCGGGACCATCGCCGAGCCGCCGGCGCTGATCCCCAGCGCCTCGAAGGCGCAGGCCATCGTGTTGGCGGTGAACTGGCCGCCGCAGGCGCCGGCGCCGGGGCTGGCGACGCCCTCCAGCTCGTGCAGTTCCTCGTCGGTCATCTCGCCGGCGTTGTGGGCGCCGATCGCCTCGAAGATGTCGAGGATCGTGACGTCGCGGCCGTGCCAGTGGCCGGGGGCGATCGAGCCGCCGTAGAGCAGGACCGAGGGCACGTCGAGCCGGGCCAGCCCCATCGCGCAGCCGGGGATCGTCTTGTCGCAGGCGCAGAGGGCGACGATCGCGTCGAACTGGTAGCCGCGCGCCATCAGCTCGATCGAGTCGGCGATCACCTCGCGGCTGATCAGCGAGGCCTTCATCCCCTGGGTGCCCATCGTCACCCCGTCGGAGACGGCGACGGTGTTGAACTCCATCGGCGTGCCGCCGGCGGCGCGCACGCCCTCCTTGACGTGCTCGGCCAGCGCCCGCAGGTGGAAGTTGCAGGGCATCGCCTCGGTCCAGGTGTTGGCGATCCCGATCGTCGGCCGGCTGAGGGCGTCGTCGTCGAACCCGACCCCCTTCATGTAGGCGCGCGAGTGGGCGCGGTCGGGACCGTCGAAGACGGTCGCCGAGCGGGGGCGGGGCAGGCCGGTGGCGGTGTTGCCGTTCGAGCTCATAGGACAAATCTACTTCATCAGGGCAAATCAGCTTCCTCGTTGATTCGCGTGCGTCGAGCTCGAAGACGTCGACCGGACCGGGGCCTTCGCCGATCTCGCGAAGGCCGGCGCCGACCGCGAGCGAGGCGACCCGGCGCGCGGCGATCGCCGCCTGCAGCGGCTCGGCGCCGCGGGCCAGGAAGGCCGCCAGCGCCGAGGAGTGGGTGCAGCCGGAGCCGTGCGCGGCCCCGTCGGGATGCCGCTCGCCGGGGATCTCCACCACCTGCTCGCCGTCGAAGAAGAGGTCGACCAAGTCCTCGCTGTGACCGCCGGTGACGACCGCCGCGCGCGGGCCGAGCGCCACGACCGCGCGGGCCAGCTCCTCCTGGCTCGCGCCCTCCCCCAGCCCGGTCAGCTCACGCGCCTCGGGAATGTTCGGGGTCGCGACCGCGGTCAGCGGCAGCAGCCGCTCGATCAGCGCCGCGCGCGCGCCGTCGTCGAGCAGCACGGCGCCGCTCTCGGCGACCATCACCGGGTCGATCACGACCGGCGCCTCGCCGACGTAACCGAGCGCCTCGACCACCGCGTCGACCGTCTCCGCCGTCCCCAGCATCCCGATCTTCACCGCGTCGACGCCGATGTCCTCGGCGACCGCCCGCACCTGCGCGACGATCGTCTCCGGCGCCACCGCCTCGACCGCCTGCACCCCGACCGTGTTCTGCGCGGTGATCGCGGTGATCGCGGTCATCCCGTGCACCCCACAGCGCGCGAACGCCTTCAGGTCCGCCTGGATCCCGGCGCCGCCGCCGGAGTCCGAGCCGGCGATCGAGAGGACGGCGGGAATCGCGTTCTCGGTCATCGCCGCCGAGCCTAGATGATCCGTCTCGCTCGGTGCGCGGCGAGCAGGGTGCGCGCGTAGGTCCCGAGCGGCGAGCAGGTGAGGTAGCCGAGCAGCTCGAGGCGGGCGAGGGCGGCGGCGGCGTCGGGGCCGGAGAGGCCGATGCGCGGCGGCGACGGCGTCGCAGGTGCTCGCGCCCGCCTCGACCGCGGCGAGGACGGCTGCCAGCGCCTCGTCGAGGGGCGGGCCGGTGCGCTCGAGCGGCTGGCGCCGGCGCCGAGCATCGCGTCGAGCACGTCCTGGGCGTCGCGGACGACGCAGGCGCCGCCGGCGAGCAGGTCGTTGGGGCCGGCCGAGGCGCGGGAGGTGACCGGGCCGGGGACGGCGCCGAGGTCGCGGCCGAGGTCGGCGGCGAGGTCGGCGGTGATCAGCGAGCCCGAGCGGGCCGCCGCCTCGACGACCACGGTCATCCCCGGCAAGCGCCGCCATGATCCGGTTGCGGGCCGGGAAGGTCCAGCGCCAGGGCGTCGCGCCGGGCGGGAGCTCGGAGAGCACCAGGCCCTGCTTCGCAGATCCGCCGCCAGAGCGAGCGGTGGGCGGCCGGGTAGGCGACGTCGGGACCGCAGCCGAGGACGGCGATCGTGCGGCCGCCGCGTCGAGGGCGCCGCGGTGGGCGCAGGCGTCGATCCCGAAGGCGAGGCCGCTGACCACGATCATCCCGGCGCCGGCCAGCTCCCGCCCCAGCTCGCGGGCGACCTCGCGGCCGTAGGAGGTGGCGCGGCGGGCGCCGACGATCGTCACCGCGTCGAACGGCTCCAGGCCGTCGAGCAGGCCGGGGTCGCCGCGGCCGATCAGCGCCCAGGGCGCGTCGGCGGCGTCGCGCAGCGACCGCCGGGTAGAGGTCGCCGTGGCGACAGCAGGCCCAGCAGCGCGCCGGCGCCAGCTCTTCGTCGAGCTGGCGCTCGCCGAGTCGCCGCGACCCGCGCCAGCAGCTGCCCCGCCGACCTTCGGCGCCGCGACCTCGACCAGGTCCTCGTTGCGAGAGCCGCAGCAGTTCCGGCGAGCGCGAGCCGGCCTCGCCGGTGGCCAGTCCGCTCGAGGTAGGGCCCGAGCAGCGGCCAGCAGCCAGGAGCGGCGCAGGCACTCGGGACAGGCGCTGGGGCTCAACCACGGTCCCGCCTCCGCAGCTGCAGCGCCTGGGCCATCTGCTCCTGCGCCGATCTCCTCGGCACCCGCCAGGTCGGCGATCGTCTGCGCCAGCCGCAGCGCCCGGTCGTGGGCGCGACCGCTGAGCCGCTGCCGCGCGTAGAGCTCGGCGAGCAGCGCCCCGGCCTCGGCGCTCGAGCGCGCAGGCGCGCGCCTCGGCCGGCGTCATCTCGGCGTTGCAGCGACCCGGGCCCGAGCCGGCGCTCCTGGCGCTCGCGGGCGGCGCAGACCCGCTCCCGCACCGCCGCCGAGGGCTCTCCCGGCGCGCCGCCGATCTCCGCCGCGCTCGGCTGCCGCACCGCGGCGAGGATGTCGATCCGGTCGGCGAGGGCGCCGCTCAGCTTGCCCTGGTAGCGCTGAACCGCGACCGGCGCGCAGGTGCAGTCCGGGTCGGCCTCGCCGCGCCCGCAGGGACAGGGGTTGGCGGCGGCGACCAGCATGAACCGGCAGGGCAGGCTGCGTGCGCCCGCCGGCCCGGGCGATCGAGACCTCGCCCGCCTCCAGCGGCGCCCGCAGCGCCTCCAGCGCGTCGCGGCGGAACTCGCAGAGCTCGTCGAGGAAGAGGCACGCCGCGGTGGGCCAGCGTCGCCTCGCCCGGCCGCGGCGGCGGTGCCGCCGCCGATCAGGCCGGCGGCGCTGATCGTGTGGTGGGGCGCGCGGAACGGCCGGCCGCCGGGCAGGCGCGTCGAGCCGGCCGCAGGCGCTGGCGATCCGCGCCACCTCGAGCGCCTCGACCGCCGCCAGCGGCGGCAGGATCGAGGGCAGCCGGCTCGCCGCCAGCGACTTGCCCGCCCCGGGCGGCCCGACCATCAGCAGGCTGTGGCCGCCCGCCGCCGCCACCTCGAGCGCGTGGCGCAGGTGCGGCTGGCCGCGCAGGTCGGCGAGGTCGGGTGCGCCCGGCGCGCGGCTCGAGCCGCAGCGACAGCGGCTCGCGGCCGCGGCGGGTCCCACTCCCCCGCCGACCAGCGCCGGCAGCTGGCCGAGGCTGTCGAGCGCCGACCACGTCGATCCCGCTCGCCAGCGCCGCCTCGGCCCGTTCTCGGCCGGCAGCACGATCGCCTCCGCCCCGCCCTCGCGCGCCGCCTCGGCGATCGCCAGCGCGCCGTGGACCGGCCTGGTCGAGCCGTCGAGCGCCAGCTCGCCGGCCAGCGCCACCCGCGCCAGCCCCTCCCACTCGAGCTGCCCGGAGGCGCTCAGCAGCGCCGCGGCGATCGCCAGGTCCATCCCCGGCCCGGCCTTGCGCAGGCTGGCCGGCGCGAGGTTGACGACGATCCGCCGCAGCGGGAACTCGAAGCCGCAGTTGACCAGCGCCGCCCGCACCCGCTCGCGCGCCTCGCGCACCGCGGTGTCGGGCAGGCCGACGATCGCGAAGCCCGGCAGGCCGCGGTGGACGTCGACCTCGACCCGGACCGGGCGGGCGGCGATGCCGTCGAGGGTGAAGGTGCGGGCGGTGGCGAGCACGGAGGCGACGCTAAGGCGGCGTCGGTTCACGCGTGGCGCGCAGATCGGAAAATCTCTGCGGCCGGAGGTGGGGAGAGTTCGTCGACGCCCGCGGCCCTTGGCCGTCCGATGACCCTCGCCCGCCGCCGCACCGGCGCCATCGCCGAGGAGCTCGTCGCCCGCCGCCTCGCCGCCGCCGGCTGGGAGATCGTCGAGCGCAACGCCCGCACCCGCTACGGCGAGCTCGACATCGTCGCCCGCGACGGCCGCACCCTCGTCTTCGTCGAGGTCAAGGCGCGCGCGCGCAGGGCACCCGGTTCGGCCCCGAGCGCCCGATCCTCTCGGTCGACTGCGCGCAAGCAGCTGCGCGTCCGCCGCCTCGCCACCGCCTGGATGGCCGAGCGCCGCGACCGCTGCCGCGCTACGACGAGATCCGCTTCGACGCCGTCGGCGTCACCTTCGACCGCAGCGACCGGTCCGTCGACGTCGAGCACATCGAGGGCGCCTTCTACGGCGATCAGCCCAGCTCGAGCTGCGAGTAGGCCACGCTCTGGAAACGAGCGCCGGTGCAGCGGCGAGATCCCGATCTCCTCGATCGCCGCGCGGTGCTCGGGGGTCGAGTAGCCGACGTGCTCCTCGAAGCCCCAGCCGGGGTGCTCGCGCGGCGGCCTCGCGCATGTAGCGGTCGCGGGTCACCTTGGCGATCACCGAGGCGGCGGCGATCGCGGCGCTGGTCGCGTCGCCCTTGATCACGCGCCGGTGCGGCACCGCGCAGCGCGGCAGCGCGGAAGCCGTCGACCAGGCAGATCGCCTCCTCGCCCGGCGCCAGCCGCTCCAGCGCCGACCGAGAGCGCTTCGATGTTGGTCACGTGCAGGCCGCGGCGGTCGATCCCGGCCGCCGAGCGGATCACGACGCTGACCCGCTCGGCCGCCCGCAGCACGCACGGGTACATCTCCAGCCGCCGCTCCTCGGTCATCTGCTTGGAGTCGTGCAGGCCGCCGAGCGCGCGGCGGTCGGAGACCGTGAGGCGCTCGTAGTCGATCAGCACCGCGGCGGCGACCAGCGGGCCCGCGCCAGGCAGCCGCGACCGGCCTCGTCGGCGCCGGCGACGTAGCGGCTCTGCAGGCCGCGGTCGAAGGCGAACAGGCGGCGGCTGCGGGCCAGCCGGCGGCGGTGGTGCTTGCCGGCTTAGAAGACGCCGATGCGGTCGGGGGCCAGTAGGTGGCAAAGGCCTTGCCGATGATCCAGTCTCGGGGGACGGGTCCCCAGAAGCGGCTGTCGTCGCTTGCTCCACGGTTGTCGCCCATCATGAAGTAATGGTCGGGCGGGATCGTGATCGTTTTCGGCATATTGCAGGCTCCGGCGCTGCCGCAGGGGTTGATGTAGGGCTCGTCGCTCTTCTCGACCCCGTTGACGACCGGGTGGCCGTCTTTGACCGAGAGCGTGTCGCCGGGCCCGGCGACGATCCGCTTGATGAAGTTCTGGCTCGACTGCTCGGGGGTCGGCTTCGGGCAGGGCATTCGCCGGCTTTCGGTGCCTTACCTGGACGCCGCATTCGGTGCCGTTCGCCTCGGCGCCGACCGGCGGGTGGAAGACGACGATGTCGCCGATCGTCGGGTCGTTGAAGTGGTAGACGAAGCGGTTGACGAGGACCCGCTGGCCGACGTCGAGGGTCGGCTCCATCGATTCGGAGGGGATCTGGTACGGCTTGACGATCCAGGCCTGGATCGCCAGCGCCAGCCCCAAGGCCAGCGCAACGATGACGACCAACTCGATCAGCCCGCCGCCTTTGCCCTTCGGCTTCGGGATCAGCGGTTTCAGGCTTTTGAGTCCTCGTCGGAGTCGCCGGCCTCTGCCGGCTCCTCGTCCTCGGCATCCTCGGACGCTGAGTCTGTCCTCAGTCTCCCCCGCTTCGGGCGCTGCCGCTTCCGCGTCTGCCGCCTCAGTCTCCCCAGAATCCTCCGCCGCGGCAGCCTCCGGCTCCGCGGCCTCCTCGCTCTCGGCCGCCGGGGCCTCGGTCTCCTCGGCCTCCGGCGCCTCCTCGGCGGTCTCCGCCTCGGGGCCTCCTCCGGCGTCTCCACCGGTACGACCTCCTCCTGGCTGACGCCCTCGGCGTCGACCGCGGCTCGCCGTCAGCCGGCGCCGAGACCATCGTCCTCGTCGATGCCCCAGCGCCGCTCGGCGACGCGGGCGGCCTTGCCGACCCGGCCGCGCAGGTAGTAGAGCTTGGCCCGGCGCACGTCGCCGCGCGCCGCCACCTCGAGCTTCTCGATCTTCGGCGAGTGCAGCGGGAACGTCCGCTCGACGCCGACGCCGAAGGACTGCTTGCGGACGGTGAAGGTCTCCCGCACGCCGGAGCCCTGGCGCCGCAGGACGACGCCCTCGAAGACCTGGGTCCGCTTGCGCGTGCCCTCGATCACCTGGAAGTGGACGCGGACGCGATCGCCGGGAGCGAAGGGCGGCAGGCCCTGCCTCAGCTGGGCGCGCTCGATGCTGTCGATTACGGAGCTCATAGGTTCTGGCGAGAAAAAACCGCCGGGACCCGGAAGCGGGAACCGCGCGGTCGCGGAATGGTAGCTAATGGCGCGGTCTCAGCCTTCGCACTGCTCGGCGTACGCGCGCGGGCCCGGCTCTGCTCCAGGCGCCACTCGCGGACCTTGCCGTGGTCGCCGGAGAGCAGGACCTCCGGGCACCTCCCAGCCGCGGTAGGACGGCGGGCGCGTGTAATGCGGGTACTCGGGCATCCCCTCGAGCGCGTGGCTGAAGGACTCCTCGACGCGCCGAGTCCTCGTGGCCGAGCGCGCCCGGGCAGCTTGCGCATCAGCACGTCGGCGACGACCATCGCCGGCAGCTCGCCGCCGGCGAGGACGTAGCGGCCGATCGAGAGCTCGTCGTCGGCGAGGTGCTGGTGGACGCGGTCGTCGAAGCCCTCGTAGCGACCGCAGAGCAGCGCCACGTGCGGCTCGGCGACCAGCTCGTCGGCGATCGCGTCGTCGAGCAGCGGCCCGGTCGGCGATGAGCAGGACGATCCGCGGCCGCTCGGCCCCGTAGGCCGCCTCCAGCGCCGCGTCGACGACGTCGACCCGCAGCACCATCCCGGCCCCGCCGCCGTAGGGGGAGTCGTCGACCTGGCCGGCGTTCATCGGAGTCGTGTCGCGGTAGTTGATCAGCCGCAGCTCGTTGCCTTCGCGCGAGCGCGTTGGTAACCGAGCGCTGCGTCGCGGAACCAGTCGAAGGCCTCCGGGAAGAGGGTGAAGATGTCGAGCCTCAGGGTCCGATGGGTGGAGCGTCGTCTTTCGCGAAGCGAAGTTAGCGGAACCCATCGGGACCCCATCAGTCGAGGATGTCGACGATGACGCGGCGGTCGATCCGCACCGCGGCCGCCTTGGCGATCGTGCGGATCGCGTTGGCGACGCGGCCGCCCTTGCCGATCACCCGGCCGAGGTCGCCGTCGGCGACGCTGATCTCGTAGACGAGGTCGCCGTCCTCTTCGAGCTCCTCGACCACGACGGCCTCGGGCTCCTCGACCAGCGCCTTGACGAGGAACTCGAGCAGCTCCGTCATCGGCTGGACCGGCTAGCTGCCGGAGGCGGCGATGCCCTTGGTCCGCAGCAGTGCCGGCGACCGTCTCCGAGGGCTGGGCGCCGTGCTCGAGCCAGTGGCGGGCGCGCTCCTCGTCGAGGACGATCGTCGAGGGCTCGGTCTGCGGGTTGTACTGGCCGATCGTCTCGATCGTGCGCCCGTCGCGCGGGGAGCGTTTGTCGGCGACGACGATGCGCCAGATCGGGTTCTTCTTCGAACCCACCCTTCTAAGTCTGATTCGGACAGCCATGAGCGGCGAGAGATTAGCGGAATCGGCGCGCCTTAGCGGCGCCGGACCTTCGGCCGCTTGGTCGCCGCCCATCGCCATCTGCGCCATCTGCTGCGCGCTCGGGCATCTTGCCGTTGGCCATCGAGCGCATCAGCACCCGCATCTGGTCGAACTGCTTGACCAGCTGGTTGACGTGCTGGACCCTGGTCCCGGAGCCGTTGGCGATCCGTTTGCGGCGCGAGCCGTTGATCATGCTCGGGTCGGCGCGCTCGGCCGGAGTCATCGAGAGGATGATCGCCTCGGTGCGGTCGAGCTCGCGCTCGTCGATGTTCGGCGTGTCTTCAGCTGTTTCATCGCCCCCATCCCGGGCAGCATCCCGAGCATGCCGCTGAGCGGACCCATTTTGCGGACCTGTTTCATCTGCGTGAGGAAGTCCTCGAGCGTGAACTGGTCCTTTTTCAGTTTCTCCTGCAGGTCCGCGGCCTCCTTCTCGTCGACCTGCTGCTCGGCTTTCTCGATCAGGCTGAGCACGTCGCCCATGCCGAGGATGCGCTGCGCCATCCGGTCGGGGTGGAACTTGTCGAAGTCCTCGAGCTTCTCGCCGGTCGAGGCGAACATGATCGGCTTGCCGGTCACCGCTTTGACCGAGAGCGCGGCGCCGCCGCGGGCGTCGCCGTCGAGCTTGGTCATCACCACGCCGTCGAACTCGGCCACCTCGGCGAACGATTCGGCGACCCCGACCGCGTCCTGGCCGGTCATCGCGTCGACGACGAGCAGGACGTCGTGCGGCTTCATCCGCTTGCGGATCTTGCGCCAGCTCGCCCATCAGGTCCTGGTCGATGTGGAGGCGGCCGGCGGTGTCGACGATCAGCACGTCGCGGCGCTCCTCGCCGCGCGGTCGAGCGCCCAGCCGGCGATCTCGACCGGGTCGGCTTCGGTGCCCTGCTGGTAGACGTGCGGCGCCGGCGCGCTCGCCGACCGTCACCAGCTGGTCGACCGCGGCCGGGCGGTAGACGTCGCAGGCGGCGAGCGCCACGTCCTTCTTTTCCTTGCCGAAGTGCAGCGCGAGCTTCGCGCAGGCGGTCGTCTTGCCGGAGCCCTGCAGGCCGGCCATCAGGATCACGGTCGGCCCGGCGGCGAGGCCAAGGCCAGCTCGCTGCCGGCGCCGCCCATCAGCGCGGCCAGCTCCTCGTTGACGATCTTGACGACCTGCTGGCCGGGATCGAGGCTCTCCAGCACGTCGGCGCCCAGGCAGCGCTCCTTCAGCGTCTTCGTGAAGCTTTTGACGACTTTGAAGTTGACGTCGGCCTCGAGCAGGGCGAGGCGGATCTCGCGCATCGCCGCGTCGACGTCGGACTCGCTCAGCTTGCCGCGCGAGCGAACCTCCGAGAGGGTCGCCTGCAGTCGTTCTGAGAGCTGGTCGAACATCGAGCAGCTTACGAGGGCTACTCGGCCAGGAGGGCCTGGGCGTACTCGGCGGGATCGAAGGGACGCAGGTCCTCGAGCGTCTCGCCGACGCCGATCAGCTTCACCGGGATCTCCGAGTTCGGAGGCGATCGCCAGCGCGATGCCGCCCTTGGCGGTGCCGTCGAGCTTGGTCAGGACGACGCCGTCGACCTCGACCGCTTCGGAGAAGACCTTCGCCTGGCGCAGCCCGTTCTGGCCGGTGGTCGCGTCGATCGAGATCAGCGTCTCGTGCGGCGCCTCGGGGATCTGCTTCGCGATCACCCGCCGCACCTTGGCCAGCTCGTCCATCAGGTTGTCCTGGGTGTGGAGGCGCCCGGCGGTGTCGACGATGACCACGTCGGCGCCGCGGGCGACCGCGGCGGAGACCGCGTCGTAGGCGACCGAGCCGGGGTCGGCGCCCGGCCTCGCCGCGGACCAGCTCGGCCCCGGCCCGGTCGGCCCACTCGGCGAGCTGCTCGGCGGCGGCGGCGCGGTAGGTGTCGCCGGCGCCCATCACCACCGAGAGGCCCATCTCCTTGCTCAGGTGCCAGGCGATCTTGCCGATCGTCGTCGTCTTGCCGGTGCCGTTGACGCCGACCATCATCAGCACCGCCGGCTCGGCGGAGAGGTCGATCGGGGCGCGGCCGGTCGAGGCGACCTCGGCGAGGATCTCGATCAGGCGATCGCGCACGGCGGCGCCGTCGGCCGGCACCGTCCCGGCCTCGACCTCGTGCTCGAGCCGTTCGACCACCGCCGCGGTGGTCGGGGCGCCGACGTCGGCGAGGATCAGCGCCTCCTCCAGCAGCTCCCAGGTCTCCTCGTCGATCCGGTCGAAGAGGCTGGCGGAGATCTCCTCCTGCAGCGCCTGGCGGCTTTTCGAGAGGCTCTCGCGCAGGCGGCGAAAGACGCCGCGGCGACGCGGCCCCTCGGCCTCCTCGGCCGTCTCCGCGGGCCGCGGCACGCGCGCCCCGAGGTCGACGATCTCCTCCCAGCTGGTCGCCATCGAGCCGGCAGGCTAGCTCACGAGTCCGTGCTAGTGCCCGCTATGCGGGTACTACGACGGACTCGTGGACACGCGCCGATGGCCTAGGCGACCGCGGAGAGGGTGCCGCCGGCGCCCTCCTCGCCTTCGTCCTCGTCGTCCTCGCCCGCTTCACGGGGCAAGCGGCGGGAGACCACCTTGGTGACGCCGTCGCCACCCATGCTGACCCCGTAGAGGACGTCGGCGGCGTCCATCGTCCGTTTCTGGTGGGTGACGATGACGAACTGGGCGCGGTCGGAGAAGCGCCGGATCAGCTGCAGGAAGCGGTCGATGTTGGCGTCGTCGAGCGCGGCCTCGACCTCGTCGAGGATGTAGAAGGGGCAGGGCCGGGCGAGGAAGACGGCGAAGACGAAGGCCAGCGCGACCAGCGACTTCTCGCCGCCGGACAGCAGCGAGAGCTTGCGGGTCGACTTGCCGTTCGGGGTGACTTCGATCTCGACCCCGAGCTCGTCGCGCTGCTCCTCGCCCTCCTCCTCGGGCTCGGGCTCCGCGTCCTCGCCGGGGACCTCCTGCTCGCCGCTCGGTCGCTCGGCGTCGCGAACCGGGCGCAGGCTGACCCGGCGCAGTCGGCCGCGGCCGCCTGGGAAGAGGTGCTCGACCATCTCCTCGAAGTTCTTCGGCGGTCGCCTCGAAGGTCTGCTCGAAGGCGCGCTCGATCTCGGCGTCGATTTCGCGGATCAGCGACTCCAGCTCGCGCATCGCCCGCTCGGTGTCCTCGCGCTGGGCCTGCAGCGCCTCGACGTGCTCGCGCGCCTCCTCGTATTCGCGCTCGGCCAGCGGGTTGACCGGGCCGATCTGGCCGCGGCGGCGCTCCAGGCGCTGCAGCCCGCGGTCGATCTCCGCCCGCTCCTCCTCGCTCAGCGCCACCTCCGCCGGCGGAATCTCCTCGCCGAGCTTCTCGGCGATCGTGGCCCAGCTCGCGCTCGGCCTCGGCCCGGCGGTCGCCGAGGTGGGCCGCCTCGACCTCGGCCTTGGTCAGCTCGTCGGCGGTCTCCCGCAGCTTCGCCTGCAGCTCGAACTCCTGCTGGGAGCAGGCGCGCAGCTCGTCGGCGATCTCGTCGCCGTCGTCCTCGCCGCCGACCACGCTGCCCTCGATCGCCTCGACCCGGGCGCGGATCGCCGCCCCCGCCGCCTCGGCCGCGGCGAGCGCGGCACGGACGTCGTCGAGCAGCCCCTCGCCGGCGGCGACCCGGGCGCGCAGCGCCTCGCGGTGGCGCTCGCCGAGCAGGCCCTCGGCGCGCAGCGCGTGGCGCGCCGCTCGTTCGGCGCCAGCCGCGGAGCTCGCCCAGCGCCGCCTCGCGGACGCCCTCGGACTCAGAGTCGTCGCGGACCACCTCCAGCTTCTCCGTCGCCTTGCGCAGGCCGGCGTCGACCTCGCCCAGCTCCTCCTCGAGCTGGCGGGCGCGGGCGGCGGGGGCGCCGCTGCCGCCGACGTCGAGGGTCAGCGGCCCGAGCTCGCCGCGCAGCCGCTCCAGCCCCGCCTCGAGCTCGGCCTCGCGGCTGGAGAGCCCGGCGACGCGGACCGCGACCCGCTCCTGGTCGCCGCGCAGCTTGGTCAGGAGGCCCCAGGCCTGGGTGCGCTCGCGGTCGCGGGCGGCGAAGCGCTCCTCGGCCTCGCTGCGCCGTTTGCTGACCGCCGCCAGCTCCTGCTCGAGCTTGGTCGCGGGTCGCCCGCGCCTGCTCGGCCGCCTTGCTCGCCGCCGCGGCGCGGTCGGCGCCGAAGCGCAGCTCCTCGGAGACGAGGCGGCGCGCGCAGCCCGAGTTCCTCGCGCTCGATCCGCGCCCCCAGCTCGGCCGCCTGCGCCTGGCGCTTCAGCGGCCGCAGCCGGGCGCGCGCCTCGCGCTCGACGTCGAGCGCGCGGTCGAGGTTGTCGCGGGTCGAGCGCAGCTTCAGCTCGGCCCGGCGGCGGCGCTTGCGGTGCTTGCCGAGCCCGGCCGCCTCCTCGACCAGCAGCCGGCGCTCACGCGGCTTCGAGTGGACGATCGTCTCCACCCGACCCTGGCTGATCACCGAGTGCATCTCTTTGCCGAGGTTGGTGTCGGAGAGCACGTCGGAGACGTCGGCGAGCCGGCAGCGGGCGCCGTTCAGCCGGTAGACGCCGTCGCCGGAGCGGTCGAGCTTGCGCTCGATCGCGATCTCGGAGAACTCGGTCGCGGCGCGGCCGTCGGAGTTGTCGATCACGACCTCGACTTCGGCGGCGCGGCGCTGGCCGATCCCTTTGCCGCCGGCCGAGATCACGTCCTGCATCGAGGCGCCGCGGATCGCCCCCGGGCTCTGCTCGCCGAGCGCCCAGAGCACGGCGTCGGTGATGTTGCTCTTGCCGGAGCCGTTAGGGCCGACGATCACGCTGACGCCCGGGCGAGAACTCGAGGTTCGTCCGCTCGGGGAACGACTTGAACCCCTTCATCGATATCGATCTCAGATACATGCGGTCGCGTCCTCTGGCTCCCATGGAAGGCCAACCGAAAGGTTCGCGCCTGCCTCGGACGCCCCCGGGCGCGAACTACCCGCCAAATTGCGCCAAAGCCTGCTCCGCGGCGACCTGCTCGGCGGCCTTCTTGCTGCGGCCCTCGCCCGACCCGACCTGCTCGGAATCGACGATCGCCGCCACCTCGAAGGTGCGCCGGTGCGGGGGCCCCGTCGCGGCGATCACCTCGTAGCTTACGCGCGCCCCCCGGCGGGCCAGAAGCTCCTGCAGGGCGGACTTGAAGTCGATCCGGGTTTCCGCGGCGAGCTCGATCCGGGCGCGAAAGCGGCGGCCACCGCAGGGGCGGTGCGCTCGAAGCCGAAGGCCAGGTAACAGGCGCCGATCAGCGCCTCGGTCGCCTCCGGGCAGCGGCCGCTCGCCTTCCAGCAGGACCTTGGCCGGGATCGCTGCTGTGACGTCCTCGGGCTCATTGGCGCGCCAGCATCTCCGGCACCCCGAGGCGCGCGGCCGACCTCGGCGCAGGAGACGCCGCTGACCGCCTGGTTGTGGATCTTCGTGAGGCCGCCGGAGTCGATCGCCGCGTGAGCCCTCGTAGACGCGGCTGGCGACCGCGAGGCCGAGCACGCTGTCGCCGAGGAAGGCAAGGCGCTCGTAGGAGTCGATCCGGCGCTCGGTCCAGGAAGAGTGGGTGAGCGCCTGTCGGCGCAGCTCGGCCGGCAGCTCCGCGATCAGCTCCGAGAGCGCCGTGACCGCCGAGTCGGGGTCGGTGGCCAAGGTCAGGCGGGCGCGTGCTCGAGCACGAAGCCGACAGCGTCGCCGACGGTCTCGATGCGGGTGGCCTGCTCCTCGGTGACGGTGACGCCGTAGTTGTCCTCGAGCTCCATGACCAGCTCGTAGAGGTCGAGCGAGTCGGCGTCGAGGTCCTCGCGGAAGCGGGTCGTCTCGGTGATCCGCCCGGCGTCGATTTCGAGCTCCTCGGCGAGGTGCTCGCGGACGAGGGTGAGAACTTGGTCGCGATTCATCCCGGGTGTCTTATCAGGCGCTCATCCCCGCCGGCGAGAGCGGCGCGGCCGGCGCCGCCCTCGTGCAGCAGCGCCGCGGTGCGGCCGACCGCGTCGACCTCGGCGCAGCGGGCGGCGAGCCGGACCGCGTTGGCGATCCCCTCGGCGCCGGCGCTGCCGTGGCCGACCACGGCGATGCCACGCAGACCGAGCAGGATCGCGCCGCCGGTGGTGTCGGGGTGGAGTTCGCGTTTGAGGCCGCCGAGGGCGGGTTTCAGCAGCAGGCCGCCGAGGCGCGCGAAGCCGGGTTCGAGCGGGCGGCGTCGGAGACCGCCCCGGCGACCGCCTTGGCGGTCCCCTCCAGCAGCTTCAGGGCGACGTTGCCGGTGAAGCCGTCGGTGACGACGACGTCGACGCCGCCCGCCGGCAGGTCGCGACCCTCGACGTTGCCGGCGAAGTTGAGAGTGCCCGCCTGGCCGAGCAGGCAGTGCGCCTCGACGACCTCCTCGCGACCCTTGCCCGCCTCCTCGCCGACCGTGAGCAGGCCGACGCTCGGCTTCGCGACCCCGAGCACCGCCTCGCTGAAGGCGGCCCCGAGGAAGGCGAACTGGACCAGGTGCTGGGCGCGGACCTCGACGTTGGCGCCGACGTCGAGGAAGAGCACCGGTTTGCCGGGGACCGGGAGCTGCACGGCGAGCGCCGGCCGCTGCACGCCCTTGATCCGGCGCAGGCCGAAGGTCGCCGCCGCCATCGTCGCCCCGGTCGAGCCGGGGCTGACCAGCGCCGCGGAGCGGCCCTCGACGACGTCGGCGGCGGCCCGCACGACCGAGGCCTCCACCTTCGCCCTAACAGCTTTCACTGGGTCCTCGTCGTTGCCGATCCACTCGGCGGTCTCAATCACCTCGACCCCCTCGACGCCGTCGAGGCCGAGCGCGCGCCTGCGGCCCGAAGACGCGCACGCCGATCCCGTCGGCGGCGGCCAGCCGGGCGCCCTCCGCGATTACCTCGAAGCCCTGCTCGGCCCCGTAGCCGTCGAGCGCGACGGTGACGCGGCGCGGTGCCGCCACGGCCTACTCGGAGTCGGAGGCGGAGGTCACCGTGGGATCGGTGACCTGGTGGGAGACGACCTCGCGCCCGGCGTAGGTGCCGCAGGTCGGGCAGACGCGGTGCGGCAGCCGGGGGCTGTGGCAGCGCGGGCAGCTGTTGAGGCGGGCCTTGCCGGCCTTGTGGCTGCGCGCGGCGCTTGTCGCGGCGGGCGCTCGAGGTTCGCTTCTTCGGTACAGCCATTGCGACGCGGGATGGTAGCGGGTCAATACTCCGCGCGGATCACGGCGAGGTCCTCTGCACGCCAGACGATCTCGCCGCCGCTCCACTCGGCCAGGTCCTCGGCGGTCTCGGGGAAGTCGTGGGCGGGATCGATCGGGGTCACCTGAGCCTCGGCTTTGACGATGTCGGCGACGACCAACGAGCGCGAGTGCTCGCGCACGCGACGGAACAGGTTGCGCTTCTGCTCGGTGGTCAGATGATGGACCGAGAGCACGCCGATCACCAGGTCCCAGGGCCCGTCCGGCAGCGGGTCCTCGATCCGCGCCAGCTGCACCTCGTCGTACTCCTCGCGGGCGCGGAAGACCATGTCGGGGCTGGAGTCGAGTCCGATCACCCAGGAGTCCGGGTGGGTCTCGATCAGCCGTCGCGTCGTCTCCCCCGTGCCCATCCCGAGCTCCAGCACGCGCTGCGGCACGAACGGGACCGCGGCGATCGCCGCCTCCTGCAACTCGTCGTAGCGCGGGACCTCGGCCCGGATCGCCTCCAGGTAGGTCTCTGGTTTCCAGTGGAATTGGCTCATCTCGTAATCTCGTCCCGGGTGCCCCATCGTAAGTCCCCGGCCCGCGGAGGTGCGGCCATGCCCGACGGCCCGACCACGACGATCGATCTTTCCAGCCTCAACCTCGCCTTCGGCGCCGGCAAGCGGGTGCAGCTGCCGGTGCGCCTGGCCGCGTTTGAGCTCGGCGGCCAGACCTACCGCGCCGACCCCGAGGAGGTCCCGGCCCGGTTGGAGGTCTCGCGGCCAAGCGGCGGCTTCGCCTTCCACCTGAGCTTCCCGATCCACCTCGAGGGCCCATGCATGCGCTGCCTGGAGCCGGCCACGCTCGACCTCGAGGTCGAGACGCGCGAGGTCGACCAGTCCGACACCGACGACGAGGAGCTGCGCAGCCCCTACGTCGACGAGGACGAGCTGGCGATCGGCCGCTGGGCCCACGACGCGACGATGCTCGCCCTCCCCACCCAGCTGCTCTGCCGCCCCGACTGCCTCGGCCTCTGCCCCACCTGCGGCGAGTCCCTCAACGACGCCGACCCCGCCGACCACGACCACGGCGGCGCCAAAGACCCCCGCTGGGCCGCTTTGGACGCGCTCCGAGACGACTAGCCTGGGGGCGAACCTGTGCGGGTTGGCTCCTTATGCCCGACATGCGGGCAGAAAGAGCCAACTGGCATCGCGTGGCTGAGTTCGCGGCCGCTCAGCACGGAGTCGTGACTCGGGCTCAGCTGCGGGAGGCCGCCTTGAGCGACACCGCGATCGGGCGCCGAGTCGCGGAGGGACATCTACACGCACTGCACCGCGGTGTCTTTGCGGTCGGCCATCGAGGAATTGCGGTCGAGGGCCGATGGATGGCAGCGGTGCTGGCGCTTGGCGACGGTGCCGTACTGAGCCATCGCAGCGCGGCGGGGCTCTGGCGGCTCCTGGACCCCATTGCGGCACCGGTGCATGTGTCTGTCCTTGGCTTGGGCGGTCGCAAGCGACGAGTTGGGCTTCGCGTGCATCGTCGAGCCCGTCTGCCAGCGACGGACGTGACGGAGCGGAACCGAATCCCGGTAACGACCGCTGCGCGCACCCTCGCGGACATCCAGCCGGACGTCAATCCAGCCGATCTCCGCCGTGCGATCAGGACAGCGGAGGTCCTCGGCCTAGAAACCGGCCTGCCCGCCCGTGCTCCCACCCGCAGCGAGTTGGAGGAGATGTTCCTGGAGCTCTGCCGAGAACACCGCATCCCGATCCCTCGGGTCAACGTCAAGGTCGCCGGGATAGAGGTCGATTTCCTCTGGCCAGACCAGCAGCTAGTCGTGGAAACCGACGGGTATCGCTACCACCGCGGCAGCTCTGCGTTCGAGGTCGACCGTGAACGCGACCTTCGCCTGCGCGCCGCCGGCTACAAGCCGCTGCGTCTCACTTACCAGCAGGTCCGCTCGAAACCGACCCAGATCGCGGCGTTGATCCGCCGCGAACTTGGCGGCTAGCTACGGCTGCTCGAGCTCGGCGGCGGGCTCTTCGTCGCGGCCGGCGAGGCGGTCGCGGCCGCGCTGCACGGCGGCGAGGAACTTCTGCAGGTTGACTTCGAGGGTGTTGAGGATCTCGTCGGCGTAGTCCTCGGCGCCGAGGCGGATTTCACGCTCGCGGTTGCGGGCGTCCTCGACGATCTCGTCGGCGGCGCGCTCGGCCTGCTTGGTGACCTCCTCGTCGGAGATCAGACGGGCCTGTTGCTCGCGGGCCTCGCGGACGATCCGCTCCGCCTCGCGTTTGGCCTCGGCCAGCATCTCCTGGCGCTCCTTGACGATCCAGCGCGCCTGCTTGATCTCCTCGGGAATCGTCGCACGCATCTGGTCGAGGAGGTCGTAGATCTCCTCGCGGTCCACGCGTACCTGGTCCGTCAGAGGGACGGGACGGGCGTTGTGAACGACGTCGTCGAGCTTGTCTATGAGGACCAGAACGTCCATTGGAAGATCGTAAGCCTACGTGTACGCGGGGATTTTGGTGAGGATCGCGATGACCGGGTGCGTTTTTTGCAAGCAGGCGCCCACGCGCCCCAGACTGGATGGAAGCCTAGCGCTCGGGCAGGCGGTCCCTGAGCGCCGCCGCAACCGGGTCCGGAACGAGGTCGGAAACGTCGCCGCCGAAGGTCGCCATTTCCTTCACACCAGTCGAGGAAAGGAAGCTGTAGTGAGGCGAGGCGATCACGTAGATGCTCTCGATCCCGGGGTCGAGCTTGCGGTTCAGCTGCGCCATCTCGAACTCGTACTCGAAGTCGGAGATCGCCCGCATCCCCTTGACGATCGCCTTCGCGCCGTTGGCGCGGGCGAACTCGACCAGCAGGGTGGCGAAGATCTGTACCTCGACGTTGCCGAGCTCGGCGGTCGCCGCCTCGATGAACCCCTTGCGCTCCTCCGCAGTGAACAGGGTCCTCTCCTTGCGCAGGGGGTTGTTGACAACGCCGACCACGACCCGGTCGAAGACCCGCGAGGTGCGGGCGATGATGTCCAGGTGCCCGTTGGTTACCGGGTCGTAGGTGCCGGGGCAGACGACGGTGCCGTTGCGCTCGCTCATTGGCCCTCCCCGTAGATCGTCACGTCGGCGGCGCCGTAGCGACGCTGACGCAGCGGCTCCAGCGACTCGATCCGCAGCGGGCGGCGGGCGCCGCTCTCGACGATCGCGCGGCCGCCGGGGGCGAGCAACGCGGGCAGGTGTTCGTTCAACGGGGCGCTCACGCGGTCGGCGAGTTTATAGGGGGCATCGACGAAGACGAGGTCGAACCTACCCCGGTTCGTGGCGTCGCCTAAACCTTCGAGCCAGCGGCCGGCGTCGGCGCGGACCAGCTCGACCCGCTCCCCCAGCCCCAGCCGCTCGACGTTGCCGAGCGCCGGACGGGTGTCGCGATCGACCATCGTGGCGCCGGCCGCCCCACGCGAGAGCGCCTCGATCGCCAGCGCCCCAGTCCCGCAGTAGAGGTCGAGGACCGCGGCAGCGACGACCCGCTCGCCGAGCGCCGAGAAGATCGCCTCGCGGACCCGGTCGGAGGTCGGCCGCACCTTCCACCCCTTGGGCGCGACCAACGTCCGCCCCTTCAGCTCTCCGGCGATGATCCGCATCGGGTCATTAGAGCGGGATCGGGTCGGCGGCGCCGGCGCCGAAGCGGCGACGGGCGGCCTCGATCAGCGGACCGAGGGAGGCGTCTTCGAGCGAGCCGTAGCGCTCCAGCAGCTCCAGCACCTCGCGTTTGGCTTCGAGCAGTAGCGGCAGGTCGTCGGGCAGGTCGGCGACCGCGAAGCGCGGTACCCCGGACTGGCGGGTGCCGAGGATCTCGCCCTCTCCGCGCAGCGCCAGGTCGACCTCGGCGAGCTTGAACCCGTCGCTCTCCCCCTCCACGGCGCGCAGCCGTTTGCGCGCCAGCTCGCCCGCCTCTTCGGTAAACAGCAAGCACTGCGAGGGGTGCTCGCCGCGCCCGACCCGGCCGCGCAGCTGGTGCAACTGGGAGACGCCGAAGCGCTCGGCGCCCTCGATCACCATCACGGTCGCGTTGCCGACGTCGATCCCGACCTCGATCACCGTCGTCGCGACCAGCACGTCGGTTTCGCCGGCGGCGAAGGCGCGCATCGCCTCGGCCTTCTCCTCGGGCTTGCATCTGGCCGTGCAGGACGCCGACCCGGAAGTCGCGCAGCTCGCCGCCGCGCAGCCGCTCGGCCTCGACCGCCGCCGCCTTGCCGCTGACTTTCTCCGATTCGGAGACCAGCGGGCAGACGACGAAGGCCTGGCGCCCCTCGCGCAACCGCCGCCGCATGAACTCGAAGGCTTCGGCCCGCTGTTCCTCCTCGACCAGCCGGGTCTCGACCGGCATCCGACCCGCCGGCAGCTCGTGCAGGGCGGTGGTGTCGAGGTCGCCGTAGGCGGTCAGCGAGAGCGTGCGCGGGATCGGCGTCGCGGTCATGTGGAGGACGTGGGGCGCCATCCCCTCGACCCCCTTGGCGTCGAGCGCGCGCCGCTGCTCGACCCCGAAGCGGTGCTGCTCGTCGACCACGACGAGGCCGAGCCGGGCGAACTCCACGGTCGGCTCGATCAGCGCGTGCGTCCCCAGAATCAGCCCCAGCTCACCGCTGGCGAGCTGGTTCAGGGCGCGTTTGCGGCTCGGCGCCGGGGTCGCCCCCGTGAGCAGGGAGAACGGGATCGCCTCCGCTCCCAGCAGCCGGTCGAGGGTCAGCGCATGCTGCTCGGCGAGCGTTTCGGTCGGCGCCATCAGCGCCGCCTGGTAGCCGGCTTCCAGCGCCCGCAGCATCGAGTAGACGGCGACCACGGTCTTACCGGAGCCGACCTCGCCCATCAGCAGCCGCTGCATCGGCTCGCCGCGGTCGAGGTCGGCGTCGATCTCGTCCAACGCCTTTAGCTGGTCGCCGGTCGGTTCGAACGGCAGCGAGTCGAGCCAGCGGCCGACCAGCTCGCCCGGCCGGCCGAAGCGCGGCGCCGGCCGCGCGGTCCGCTGGCTGCGCTTGCGGGTCGCGAGCAGCGCCTGGTGCAGGAAGAGCTCTTCGAAGGCGAGGCGGCGGCGGGCGGCTTCGAGGTCGTCCTCGCTCTCGGGGAAGTGGACGGCGGCGAAGGCGTCGGGAGCCCCGGCCAGCGCCCGCCGCGCGCGCATCTCCGCCGGCAGGCCCTCGACCACGTTCGGCGCCCAGACGACCGCTTGCTCGACCCACTCGCGGATCTTCTGCGGGGGCAGGTTCTCGGTCGCCGGATGGATCGGCACGAAGGAACCGCCTTCCGGCGCCTCCTGGTCCTCGTCGCCGGCCGAGACCAGCTCCCACTGGTTCACCGCCAGCCCGCGCTCGGTCCGTTTCCCGGTGACCAGCAGCTGCGCGCCCGGGGTCAGCTTGCCGGCGACCCAGGGCTGGTTGAACCAGGTCGCCCGCAGGTGCCCGCTCGCGTCGCCGACTTTGACCCCGACGAAGGTAAGGCGGCCTTTGCGGAAGGGCCGCGGCTGGGCCCCCAGGACCTCGACCAGCGCCGTCCCCGTCTCCCCGACGCCGATCTCGGCGAGCGGGCGCAGCTGCATATCGCGGTGGCGGCGGGGGACGCGCAGCAGCAGGTCCCAGACGGTGGCGATCCCCGCTTCGGCGGCGGCCTGCGCCGATTTCGGGCCGACCCCCGCCAGCGCCTGCAGCCCGGCGTCGAGGGCGCTCGGGCGGGGCCAGTGCACGGGCGCCCCGCGGAGCTCGGCCGGCGTCAGCTCGCGCTCGCCGGCGAACGACCGCAGCACTACTGCGCCGCGAGCAGCCACCACCAGCTCGGCTGTCCCCCCTCGTGGGTCTCGATCTCGACCCCGTCGGGGACGTGGGTGTCGATCTCCGAGAGCGGGATCGGCGCGTCCTCGCCAGCGATCACGGTGACGATCTCGGACTCGACGGCGAGCGCTTGGATCGTCGCCGTGAGGGTCGAGCCGGCGCCTCCCCAGGCGATGATCTCGCCATCGGAGAAGCCGACCGCGTCGCCTTTCTGGAAGCGGCCCTGGGCGTCGTCGCGGGCGGCGGGCGCGACGCCGCCGGTCGCCACCCCGGCTAGCGCCCCCTCGAGCCGGGTCGCATTTTCCCGCGCCGAGGCGGCTGGGTCGAGCTCGACCAGAGCCAGCAGGCTGGCCTGCTGGGAGAGAGCCGGGACCACCCGGGCCGGCTTCTCGGAGAGCTCGCAGGCGCGCTCGGCCGCCATCACCACGTTCGAGGACGAGGGCAGGACGAGGATCTCGGCGGCGGCGACGCTGTGGATCCCGGCGAGCAGCTCGTAGGTCGAGGGGTTGAGCGTCTCACCGCCGGGGACGACGGTGGCCCCGAGCTCGGTAAACAGCCGCTGCAGCCCGTCCCCCGCCGCGACCGCGACGACGCCGGTGCGGCCGGCCGCGAGCCGCTCGCTGCGCTCGGCCATCTGCTCGCGCATGTCGGCGACGTCGAGGTTGGTGACCTCGCCGGCGCCGTCGAACAGCGCCACCGCCCGCTCGGGCTCGTCGGTGTGGACGTGGACCTTCAGGGTCGCCGCGTCGCCGACCACCAGGACCGAGTCGCCGAGCCCCTCCAAACGCGGCAGGAACTGGCGGCTGTCGAGCCCGCTGCCGCTGACGATGAAGTTGGTGCAGTAGCGGAAGCGGCTGTCCTCGTGGTGGGGCAGGCTCATCCGCGGCGCCTCGTGGTGCTGCACCTCGGGCAGCTCGCCGTCCTCGCCGCGCAGCCCAGCGACCACCCCGGCGAGGATCAGCACCAGGCCGTGCCCGCCAGCGTCGACGACGCCGGACTCGCGCAGCACCTCGAGCTGCTCGGGGGTGCGGGCGACCGCCCGCTCGCCGTCTTCGATCGCCCGCTGCAGAACCTCGGCCAGGACCGCGTCCTGCTGGTCTTCGGTGACGTCGCGCCCGAGCCGCTGCTTGTCGGCTTCGAGGTGGGCGAGTTGGCGGGCCAGCGAGTGGGCCATCTCGCGGAAGACGGTCAGCATCGTGCCCTCGGCCGGCTCGCGGACCGAGTCGTAGGCGGCGTCGGCGGCGCTGGCGAAGGCGGCGGCGACCAGCACCGGGTCGACCAGCTCGCCGGGGCGGCTGGCCAGCTCCTCGGCGGCGCCGCGGACGATCTGGCTGAGGATCACGCCGGAGTTGCCGCGGGCGCCCATCAGTGCCGCCCGGGCGAGCGCCTGGACTAGCTCGGTGCGACCGATCTCGTCGACCTCCTGGCCGTCGAGGCGGTCGAGTTCCTCCATCACGGCGCGCAGCGTCATCGCCATGTTGTCGCCGGTGTCGCCGTCGGCGACCGGGAAGACGTTGAGGTCGTTCACCTCTTGGCGGCGGGCCTCCAAAGAGGCGTATGCGGAGCTGATGACCCGGCGGAAGCGGGCGATCGAGGGATCGGGCATCTGGGGGCAATCTATCCGTCGCCCGCGACGTTCGGCCACTGTCAGAGAACTGTCACGCAGCCGAGCCGCGCACGTTGCTAGCGTGCCCGGCTCGATGCGCTCCTTCGCCACCTGGATTACCGGACACCGCAAGACGGTGATCATCGGTTGGATCGTCGCCCTGGTCGGGATCGGCATGTTGTCTTCCTCGGCCGGCCCCGAGTACACCGAAGAATTCAAGCTCCCCGCTTCCGACTCCAAGGAAGCGTTCGATCTGCTGGAAACGAAGTTCCCGGCCCAGTCCGGCGACACCGCACAAATCGTCTTCAAGTCCGACGCCGGGGTCGAATCGCCGGCGATTCAGCGGAAGATGGAAGCGGTCTTCAAGCAGGTCGACCAGTTCCCTCACGTCAGCGAAGTCGCCAGCCCCTATGAAGACGGCGGCGCCGCCGCGGTTTCCGAGGACGGCAAGATCGCCTACGCGACGGTTCAGTTCGACGTTTCCAGCGACAAGATCGACAAAGAGAAGACGCGCGAGATCGTCGCCATCGCGGAAGGCGCCGACGGCGACGGACTCGAGGTTGAGCTCGGGGGCAACCTGATATCGGAAGCCGAACAGGAGGAAGGCGACTCATCGTTCGCGATCGGCCTGCTGGCGGCGATGATCATCCTTCTGATCACCTTCGGTTCGGTGGTGGCGATGGGACTTCCGATCATCACCGCGCTTTTCGCACTGGGAGTCGGGCTCAGCCTCGTCGGCCTTGGAACCCACGTCTTCGACACCGCCAACTTCGCGCCGGTACTGGCGGCGATGATCGGCCTCGGTGTCGGTGTCGACTATGCCCTCTTCATCCTCACCCGGTTCCTCAACGGCCTCGACGAAGGCCTAGAGCCACGCGAGGCGTCGATCAAAGCCACCGACACCGCCGGTCGCGCGGTCCTTTTCGCCGGGATCACGGTGATCATCTCCCTGATGGGGATGTTCCTGCTCGGCCTCCCCTTCCTGTACGGCGTCGCCCTCGCTGCGGCGCTGGCGGTCCTGTTCACGATGATCGCGGCGCTGACGCTGTTGCCGGCGCTGCTGGCGATCGTCGGCCACCGGGTCGATCGCCTGCGAATCCCAGGGCTCGGGAAGCGATCGGCCAGCACGAACGAAACCGGCCGCTGGTACCGCTGGAGCCGTGAGATCCAGAAGCGACCCGTGCTCGCCGCGGTGCTATCGGGCGCCTTCCTCCTGATCCTCTGCGTCCCGACCCTTTCACTGCGCCTCGGCACCAACGACGCCGGCACCGAACCGACCGACAAGACCACGCGCCAGGCCTATGACCTGCTTTCCGAGGGCTTCGGCCCCGGCTTCAACGGTCCCTTCGTGATGGTCGCGGCGCTGCCGGAAAAAGGCGACGCCGAAGGACTCGAAGACCTGAGCAAGCAGCTCGAAGGCGAAGAAGGCGTCGCCTCGGTCACCGACATCAACCTCAACGACGCCGAAAACACGGGCGTGTTTCAGGTCTACCCGACGACCTCGCCACAGAGCGAGGCGACGACCGAACTGCTGGACCACATCCGCGACACCGTAATCCCACCGATCGAAACCAAGACCGGAGCCCAGCTTCACGTTGGGGGCATCAACGCGATCTTCGAGGACTTCGGCGAGGCCATCGCCGAAAAGCTGCCGCTGTTCATCGGCGTCGTCGTCCTGCTCTCCGCCCTGCTGCTGACGATCGTCTTCCGCTCGATCCTGGTGCCGGTTAAGGCAGTGGTGATGAACCTGCTCTCGATCGGTGCCGCCTTCGGCCTGATCGTCGCCGTCTTCCAGTGGGGCTGGGGCTCCAGCCTGATCGGCGTCGACGGCACCGGACCGATCATCTCCTTCTTCCCGATCTTCCTCTTCGCGATCATCTTCGGGCTCTCGATGGACTACGAGGTCTTCCTGATGTCGCGGATCCACGAGGAGTGGGAGCACACCCACGACGCCACCGGCGCGGTCACCCGCGGCCTCGCCCTGACCGGCCGCGTGATCACCGCTGCGGCGGCGATCATGGTCACCGTCTTCGCCTCCTTCATGCTCGGCGACGACCGCATCATCAAACTCTTCGGCCTCGGCCTCGCCGCCGCGGTCTTCATCGACGCCGTGATCATCCGGACGGTCCTGGTGCCGGCGATCATGCAGTTGCTCGGCCGCCGCGCCTGGTGGTTCCCGAAGTGGCTCGACTGGCTCCCGAAGCTCCACGTCGAGCCCGCCGAGCCGCCGGTTACGGGTGAGCAGCCGGTCGTTACCGAGCGCGCTTAGGACAGCTTCGGGGCCAATGCGGGGGGCGTGGGACTCCTCTCCGGGAATTGGGTTGTGCGGGCTGACGCCCGACACAACTCCAGATTGAGCCCGCCTATGGCGGGCTTCTGATCAGATCGGCATTTGGGGCCTTCGGCACATTCCCGGAGAGAAGTCCCACGCCCCCCACCCGGGCCGCGCAGATTCGCCGGTCGGGATGGGACAGCTGAAGAAGAGGAGGTGCGCCACTATGGCGCCGGGGAAGGCGGGCTAGGCCGCCTTGGTGACCTTGTTGGCCTTGAGGCAGCGCGTGCAGACGTAGGTGCGCAGGGGGCTGCCGCGCTCGATGATCCGGACCTTCTGGAGGTTCGGATCGAAGCGGCGCTTGGTGGCGACCATCGAGTGGCTTCGAGACTGGCCGAAACCGGGTCCCTTGCCGCAGCTGTGGCATACCTTGGCCATGAGGACGGTGGATGGTACAGGGTGCCCGCTTGCGGCGACTTTTAAGAGAGCTGGCGCTTCAGGAGGGCCATGCGGGCGACGGTGAGGGCGCCGTTGCGGCCCTGGTCGCGTTTGCCGCCGCCCGACCGGGCCAGGGCCTGATCCATGTTGTCGCAGGTGATCACGCCGAAGGCGCAGGGGACGCCGGTCTCCAGCTGTACGTCCTGGATGCCCCGCGCCGACTCGGCGCAGACGAAGTCGAAGTGGTCGGTCTCGCCGCGGATCACGACGCCGAGGCAGACGACGCCGGCGAAGCGGCCGGTCTGGGCGAAGAGCTTGGCCGCGTAGGGCAGCTCGTAGGCGCCGGGAACCGAGCTGCGCTCGATCGCGTCGTTGGGGACACCGAGCAGCTCGAAGCCCTCGTCGGCCCCGGCCAGTAGGCGCTGGGCGAGGTCCTCGTAGAAGCGGCCGACGCAGACTGCCCAGCGCTGCGCCGCGAGGTACTCCTTCTCGGCGTCGCTGAAGGTCTCCAGGAACCGCCCGTCGGCGTCACCCACCGGCGGACTCCGCGTCGTGCTCCTGCTCGTCGTGGATCATCTCCTCGTCGAGCGGCAGGCCCTGGTGGTGCAGCGAGTGGCCCATCTTCTCGCGCTTGGTCCGCAGGTAGGCCTCGTTGTGGGTGTTGGGGGCCGCCTCGATCGGCACCTGCTCGGTTACCGAGAGGCCGTAGCCCTCGAGACCGACGATCTTTTTCGGGTTGTTGGTGAGGATGCGGATGCTGCTGAGGCCGAGGTCGCCGAGGATCTGGGCGCCGATGCCGTAGTCGCGCAGGTCGGCGGGCAGGCCGAGTTTGAGGTTGGCCTCGACCGTGTCCGCCCCCTCCTCCTGCAGCTTGTAGGCGCGCAGCTTGTTCAGCAGGCCGATCCCGCGGCCCTCCTGGGAGAGGTAGAGCAGCACACCCCGCCCCTCCTCCTCGATCTGGGAGAGCGCCGCTTCGAGCTGTTCGCCGCAGTCGCAGCGCATGCTGTGGAAGACGTCGCCGGTCAGGCACTCGCTGTGGACGCGGACCAGCACGTCCTGCGCCCCGTCAACCTCGCCCTTGACCATCGCCACGTGGTGTTTGTCGTCGACCAGGGAGCGGTAACCGACCGCGGTGAAGTCGCCGAAGGTGGTCGGCAGCGCGGTGTCGACCACCCGTTCGACCAGCTTCTCGGTGCGCCGCCGGTAGGCGATCAGGTCGGCGACCGTGACCATCTTCAGCCCGTGCTTCTTGCAGTACGGGATCAGGTCGGGGACGCGGGCCATCGTGCCGTCGTCGTTCATCACCTCGCAGATCACCCCGGCCGGGGTGAGGCCGGCGAGGCCGGCGAGGTCGACGCTGGCCTCGGTGTGGCCGGTGCGCTCCAGCACGCCGCCGTCTTTGGCCCGCAGCGGAAACATGTGGCCTGGGACGACGATGTCGCGGGGACCCGATTTGGGGTCGATCGCGACCTGGATCGTGTGCGCGCGGTCGTGGGCGGAGATCCCGGTGCTGACCCCGGTCGCGGCCTCGATCGTGACCGTGAAGGCGGTCTGCAGCGGCGCCTCGTTCTTCGCCGCCATCACCCTCAGCCCGAGCTTGTCGCAGCGCTCGGAGGTCAGCGCCAGGCAGATCAGCCCGCGCGCCTCTTTGGCCATGAAGTTGATGCCCTCCGGGGTCGCGAACTGCGCCGCCATCACCAGGTCGCCCTCGTTCTCGCGGTCTTCGCCGTCGCAGACGACGATCATCCGGCCGCGGCGAATCTCCTCGATCGCTTCCTCGATCGTCGAGAAAGCGCCTTCGGTGTCGGTGCGCTTGTGATCTTCCTGTTTGGTCTCGGCGTTCATCGGGCTCACGGCTAGTCCTTTCCGGCGAATGGTGACACCAAACGCTCGACGTACTTCGCCACCATGTCGCTCTCGACGTTGAGCTTGCTTCCGGGCTCCAAGTCTCCAAGGGTCGTGCGCTGCAGCGTCTCCGGGATCAGCGAGACCTCGACCCACTCCTCGCCGAGCGCAGCGATCGTCAGGCTGACGCCGTTCAGGGCGATCGATCCCTTGTCGATCGCGTAGCGCCGCAGCGGCTCCGGCAACCCGACCCGCAGGCGCCGCGCGAAGCCGTCCTCGCGGCTCTCGAGGACGACGGCAACGCCGTCGACGTGGCCCTGGACGAGGTGGCCGCCGAGCCGGTCGGAGGCGCGCATCGCCAGCTCGAGGTTGACCCGGCCGCCGGTTTCGAGGCCGGCGAGCGCGGTCACCGCCAAAGTCTGATTCATCGCCTCGGTGTCGAAGCCGGCGGGGTCGGCGGTGGTCGCGGTTAGGCAGCAGCCGTCGACGGCGACGGAGTCGCCGAGGGCAATGTCGGAGCCCAGGGTCGTCGCGATGCGGATGTGCGCGCCGTCGTCGTCGGCGTCGAGACGCTCAATCGTTCCCACGTCCTGTACGAGCCCCGTGAACATCACCACTCCTTGAAGCGGGACGTGATCAGGGTGTCTTCGCCGACCGTCTCGGTGGACGACTTCAGCGCGCGCTGGCGGGCGGGTCCTGTCGGGGTAGGGGACCCACCATGCCCTGCGGTAGCTAAAGCTTCCTCGGGCATGGTCCCCCCTACCCCGCCACCCGCCCGAGGTTCGGAGGAGGCTCCTCCCAAAAGGACGGGGGCGATGAAGATCCTCGACTCATCGAGCTGGTCGGCTGACGCGAAGGCTGAGGCGAGGGTGCGGCCGCCCTCCAGGAAGACCGAGGTGATGCCGCGGCGGCCAAGCTCCGTTAGAGCTGACGTGACTCGATCCGCGGCGGTATCTCCAGAGGCGACGATGATTTCTACGCCGAGGTCGCGGAGGGCGCCGAGGCGGGCGGGGTCGGCGTCGGGGGCGACGACGATCAGCAGCGGCGCGCGGTCGAGGGTGGCGAGCAGCTGCGAGCCGCAGGGCAGGCGCGCCTCGCTGTCGAAGACGACGCGGAGCGGCTGGCGGGCGCCGGGCAGGCGCGCGGTGAGCAGCGGGTCGTCGGCGAGCACGGTGCCGATCCCGACCGCGATCGCGTCGGCTTCCGAGCGCCAGCGATGGACCAGCGGACGGCTGCTCTCGCCGGAGATCCAGGGGTCCTCATCGGCCGCCGTCGCCGTCCGACCGTCGAGCGACATCGCCATCTTCAGCGTCACCAGGGGCAGGCCGGTGCGGGCGTGCTTGCGGAACGGCTGGTTGAGCAGGCGCGCCGCGGCGGCCTCCGCCCCGGCCGCGAACTCGACCTCGACGTCGCTGTCGCGCAGCATCCCGGGACCACGCCCCGCGGCCTTCTCGGAGGGGTCGTCGGAGGCGATCACGATGCGCGCGATCCCCGCCTCGAGGATCGCGTCGACGCAGGGCGGCTGGCGGCCCTCGTGCGCGCAGGGCTCCAGCGTCACGTACATCGTCGCCCCGGCCGGGTCCTCGCCGCGGGCGCGGCACTCGGCCAGCGCCGAGCGCTCGGCGTGCAGCCCGCCCAGCTCGGCGTGGAAGCCCTCGCCGATAATCTCCCCGTCGCAGACGATCACGGCGCCCACCAAGGGGTTCGGACTGACGCGCCCGCGCCCCCCCTCGGCGAGTTCGAGCGCCCGGTTGAGGAAGCCGTGATCAGTTGATTGACGAGTCAATCAGGCAATTCTAGCTGCCCGCAAGGGATACCCTGGGGCGCGCTTGAAGCTGATCATCCAGATTCCCTGCCTCGACGAGGAGGCCACCCTGCCCGCGACGATCGCCGATCTGCCTCGCCAGGTCGACGGCTTCGACGCGGTCGAGCTGCTGGTTATCGATGACGGCTCGACCGATCGCACGGTCGCGGTCGCGCGCGAGCTCGGCGTCGACCACATCGTCCGCCTGACCAACAACAAGGGCCTCGCCGCCGGCTTCCAGGCCGGGCTCGACGCCGCCCTCAAGCTCGGCGCCGACGTCGTCGTCAACACCGACGCCGACAACCAGTACAGCGGCGCCGACGTCGCCAAGTTGGTCGCGCCGATCCTCGCCGGCGAGGCCGACATGGTCGTCGGCGACCGCCAGGTCGGCTCGATCGACCACTTCTCGGGCTCGAAGAAGGGCCTGCAGCGGCTCGGCAGCTGGGTCGTGCGGCGGGTCTCGGGGACCGCGATCACCGACGCCACCTCCGGCTTCCGCGCCTACAACCGCGAGGCCGCCCTGCAGCTGCTCGTCGTCGACAACTTCACCTACACGCTGGAGAGCCTGATCCAGGCCGGGAAAATGCTGGTCGCGGTCGACGAGGTCGCGGTCGGGACCAACCCGCAGACCCGCGAGTCGCGGCTGTTCGACTCGACCGGCGGCTACGTGCGCCGCAACGGGCTGGCGATCCTCCGGATCTACGCCCGCTACGAGCCGCTGCGCGTCTTCGCGACCGCCGGGGCGATCGTGCTCGCCCTCGCCCTCGCCGCCTGGATGCCGTTCCTCGTCGACTGGATCTTCAACGGCGACTCCAGCGGTCACGTCCAGTCGCTGATTCTCGGCGCGGTCCTCTTCATCGCCGCGATCCAGCTCTTCGCGCTTGGCGTGATCGGCGACCTCCTGGCCGGGCAGCGGGTGATGACCCAGCGGGTCTTCGAGCGGGTGCGGCGGGTCGAGCTCGCGGTCGGGGTCGAGCCCTCGCACTACGAGCGCGGCGACCAGGACGGCTGATGTCGCGGTTCCGGCGCGGGGCCCAGCGGATGGGTGCTGGAAAAGGCGAGACCGCGTCCAGCGCGGAATACGGCAAGACGGCCAGCTTCCTGGCGATCGGGGTCGGCCTCACCGGGCTGATCACCTACGCCTACTTCCTGATCGCCTCGCACACCCTTTCGGCGACCGACTACGGACAGATCACGGTCCTCTGGTCGGCCGTCTTCATCACGATCTCGACCCTCTACCGGCCGGTCGAACAGCTGCTCTCCCGCCACATCTCCCAGCGGCTGGTCCACGGCGAGCCGCTGGGACAGCCGATGCGCGTCGCCTCGACGATCCAGGTCGGGCTGGCGCTGATCTTCGCGGTCGCGGCGCTGGCCCTGCGCGGGCCGATCGAAGGCGACCTGCTGGAAGGGAACGAACCGCTCTACTGGGTCTTCTTCGGCGCCGTGCTTTTCTACGCCGCCTCCTACTTCGCGCGCGGCTACCTCGCCGGCCGCCGCGCGTTCGGCCCGTTCACGGCGCTGATCCTCTCCGAGTCGGTCTTCCGCACGTCGTTCGCGGTCCTGGTCGCGGTCGGGCTGCTGAGCGGCCAGGACATGGTCGCGGTCGGGATCGTCGCCGCGCCCTCGCTCTCGCTGATCGTGGTCCCGATCTTCTTCGCCTGGCAGGCCCGAAAGACCGGGGCGGGAGAGCGGGCGCCGGCCGCGCCCGGACGCGAAGCGGAGGACGCGGCCGATGACTTCTCCTTTAAGGAGGGCTCGGGGTTCGCGGCCGCCGTGCTCGTGATCATGTTCTCCGAACAGGCCTTCCTCAACGCCGGGCCGCTGATCGTGCGCGGACTCGAGGGGGCCGCCGCGGCCGGATTCATCTTCAACGTGCTGATGCTGGCGCGGGCGCCGCTGCAGCTCTTCCAGGCGGTCTCGACCAGCATCCTCCCCCACCTGACCAGCCTCCACACCTCCAAGGACCCGGACTCCGACCGCGAGTTCCACCGCTCGGTGCGCGGAGTCCTGCTCGGGATCACCGCCTTCACCGCGGTCGCCGCGATCGCCGTCCTGATCGCCGGGCCGAAGCTGATGCAGATCGCCTTCAGCGCCAAGTTCACCTACGACCGGCCCGGGCTGCTCCTGGTCGCGCTGGGGATGGGCCTGTACCTCGGCGCCGTCACCATCAACCAGGCCTGCCTCGCCCAGGGCCAGGTGCGGCGCGCCGCCGTGCGCTGGATCTCCTGCGCCGCCTTCTTCGTCGCCTGGAACTTCGTGCCGCTGATCTCCGACGAGTTCCGCCGGGTCGAGGTCGGCTTCGCGCTGACCGCCGGCATCCTCTTCACCCTGCTCTACCTCGTCTATCGCCACCCGCACGAGCGGCCCGAGGACGTGCCCGAGGTCGGCTCGCCCGAGGAGCTCGAGGCGCGCCTCGCGGCGATCGACGAGAACGTCTGATGAGCGGTCACGACGCCGAGCTGATCCTGATTGCCGGCGTCCTCCTGGCCGCGGGAATCGCCGGCGCCCTGGTCGCCGAGCGCGCCCGGATCCCCGGACTACTGCTGTTTCTCGCGCTGGGGATGCTGGCCGGCTCGGAGGGGATCGGCGGGATCGAGTTCTCCGACGCCGAGCTGACCCGGCTGCTGGGGACGATCGCGCTCGTCCTGATCCTCTTCGAGGGCGGTCTCGCCGCCGGCTGGAAGGAGATCCGGCCGGTGCTCGGCACCGCCGCCTCCCTGGCCACGGTCGGGACCCTGGCGACCGCGTTGATCGCCGGCTTCGCGGCGAAGCTGCTCTTCGGCCTCTCGCTCCTGGAAGGGCTGATCGTCGGCTCCGCGATCGCCGCCACCGACTCGGCCGCGATCTTCGCGGTCCTGCGTAACTCGACGATCGAGAAACGCCTCGCGCGCTCGCTGGAGGGCGAGTCCGGGATGAACGACCCGGTCGCACTGCTGCTCGTGATCGGGTTCATCGAATGGATCCAGGAGCCGGGCTACGGGCTCACCGACATGGCCGGGCTGCTGGCGCTCAAGCTCGGCCTCGGGATCGTGATCGGGCTCGCCCTGGGCAAGCTGGCGGCGCTCGCCCTGGAGCGGGTGCCGCTCACCTCCGACGGGCTCTACCCGGTGGCGACGGCGGCGATCGCCGGGCTCGCCTACGGGCTGGCGGAGATCGCCCACGGGTCCGGCTTCCTCGCCGTCTACCTGGTCGCCCTTGCCCTCGGCTCGGCCAAGCTGCCGGCTAAGCGCACGCTGGTCTCCTTCCACGAGGGGCTCGGCTGGATCGCCCAGATCTCGCTCTTCATCCTGCTCGGGCTGCTGATCTTCCCGAGCAGCCTCGGCGACGTCGCGCTCGAAGGCCTGGCGCTCTCGGCGGTGCTGATCTTCCTCGCGCGGCCGGTCGCCGCCTTCCTCTCGACCGCGCTGACGCGCTTCAACTCGCGCGAGAAGCTGATGCTCGGCTGGGCCGGACTGCGCGGCGCGACCCCGATCTGGCTCGCCACCTTCCCGGTCGTCGCTGGCGTCAAAGAGGGCAACGAACTGTTCTCGATCGTCTTCTTCGTCGTCGTCACCTCGACCCTGGTCCAGGGGGCCAGCTTCGAGCCGCTGGCGACTCGGCTCGGCCTCACCACCGACCAGCCGGCGCTGCCCCAGCGATTGCTGGAGTCGGGGCGAATCCGCGAGATGGGCGGCGACGTCGTCTCCTACACGCTGCCGCCCGGGGCGGCCGCGGCCGGGCAGCCGGTGCGCGAGCTGGCGCTGCCGCGCGAGGCCCTGGTCAACGTGATCGTCCGCGACGGCAACGCGATCCCGCCCCGCGGGTCGACCGAGCTGCGCGAGGGCGACGAGCTCCACATCCTCGTCCGCAGCCAGCTCCGCGACGAGGTCGAGGCGCTGACCGAGCAGTGGCGCGACGGCCCGATCGGCAAACCGAAACAAGCGGCGCTGCCGCCCCGCGGCAGCTCGCAGATCTTCACCGTGCGCCCGGTCCGCGCCGGCGAGGACCCGCTCGATTTCAGCGAAGTCGACGGCATCGCCGTGATCGCGGTGATGCGCACCCGCAGCGACGAGAGCGGCGCCATGGTCGCGCTCGCCGACGGTCGCTTCGCCGTCACCGGGGCGACCCTGGTCGCGGTCGGCGGCCGCCGGGCGCTGGCCGAATGGTGCGAGCGCCGCGCCGGCCGCGAAGACATCGCGGGACCGGAGCGCGCCTGGTGGCAGGAGGTAACCGGCGCGCTGATCGCGCGCGGCTAGACAGCGCCCGCGGCCGCGACGATGTCGCGGTAAGCCTGGGCGGGGTCGGGGGTGCCGAAGACGGCGGAGCCGGCGACGAAGAGGGAGGCGCCGGCGGTGGCAATCGAGCCGGCGGTGGCGACGTCGACGCCGCCGTCGACCTCGATCTTCGCCTCGCCCATCAACTTGGCGAGGCGCTCGACCTTGGCCGGCGAGGACTCGATGAACGACTGCCCGCCCCAGCCGGGGTTGACGCTCATGCAGAGGACGATGTCGGCGAGGCCGCGCAGCTCGGAGAGCGCCTCGGCCGGAGTGCCGGGGTTGATCGCGATACCGGCCAGGCAGCCCAGCTCGCGGACCGCTTGCAGGGTGCGGTTGGTGTGCGCGGTCGCCTCCTCGTGGAAAGTGATCGAGTCGGCCCCAGCCTTCGCGAACTCGGCGATCTGGCGCTCGGGCGCCTCGATCATCAGGTGCACGTCGACCGCGCCGCCGGCGTCGTGGACCCGGTCGGCGATCGCCCCGAGGACCAGCGGGCCGATCGTGATCGGCGGCACGAAATGACCGTCCATTACGTCGAAGTGGATGACCCGGGCGCCGGCCGCGATCACCTCGTCGATCTGAGCGCCGAGCTGCGCCATATCGGCGGAGAGGATCGACGGCAGGACCCGCGGCGACTGGACCAACTCCCACATGCGCTCGCTCATTGGCCGCACCCTACTGAGCGCCTGCGGACGCGGCCCCCGCGGCTCAGGTGGAGCGCAGCATCGAGGCGCCGCACTGCTGGCACTGCAGGTCCTCGGTCTGGCTCATGCGGGCGATCGTGCCGTGTTCGCCGCAGTTCGGACACTGCGAGACGAGTTCGAAGCGGCTGAGGCAGTTGACGCAGCGCAGGCGGCCGGGGAGTTGGGTCGGGCGCAGCCAGGGCTCGCCGCAGTTCGGGCAGGGCGCCCGATTGAGAACGCTGCTGCCGCCGGCTTCTGGCGTATCGCTCATCGACTAATCATTGCGGGTTAGCCGGGCGAGGAAGAAGCCGGTGGTCCGGTCGCGGTCCGGACGGAGCTGCAAGAAGCGCGGGTCGTGCGGAGAGGCGAGGGCCGGGGCGCGGGCGCCGAGGTCCTCGATCTCCAGCCCTGGACCCGCTCCCGAAGCCGCGTCAGCGAGCAGCGCCGCGATCCGCTCCTCGTTCTCGGCGCGGGAGATCGTGCAGGTCGAGTAGACCAGCGCCCCGCCGGGTCGCAGGGCGCGGGCGGCGGCCCGCAGCACCCCGTCCTGGATCGCCGTCAGGCGCTCGATCGCGGCCGGCGACTTGCGCCAGCGAGCGTCCGGGCGCGAGGCCAGCGCCCCGAGGTCCGAGCAGGGCGCGTCGACCAGCGCCAGGTCGAACTCCTGCGGCAGCTGCATGCTCGTCGCGTCGGCCTCGAAGACGGTGGCACTACGCAGGTGCAGGCGGGTCGCCTGGGCGGCGATTTCCTCGGCCCGGGTCGGGTCGAGCTCGACCGAGATCAGCTGCCCGCGGTCGTCGCGGCGTTCGGCGATCTGGCCGGTCTTGATCCCCGGGCCGGCGCAGAGGTCGAGCACCTGGTCCTCGGGCCCAGGGTCGAGCACCTCTACCACCGCCGCGGAGCCGCGGCTCTGCGGGGTCAGCTCGCCGGCGGCGACCAGCTCGACGCCGAGCGGCCCGGTGCGGCCGCTGACGACGATCGCCGCCGCACTCTGCAGCGGCCAGCCGCCGGTCGCCGGCGCCGCCTCCACCCCGGCCTCGCGCAGCCGCGCCAGCGTCGCCTCGGGGTCGCGGGCGCGGAAGGCGGTCTCAGCCGGCTGGTTGCAGGCGGCGAGCAGCGTCCGGGCGACCTCCGGTCCCAGCTCCTCCCACCAGAGCCGGGTCAGCCAGAGCGGCGCCGAGTGGGCAACGGCCGCCTTCTCCGGGGTCGAGTCGTCGCCGAGCAGATCGGCCAGCAACCGCTCGCGCTCGCGCCCGGCCCGGCGCAGAACCGCGTTGACAAATCCAGCCGCGTGAGCGGCCTTGGCGCTCTTGACCAGCTCGACCGCCTGGTCGACGGCGGCGTGGTCGGGGGTGCCGTCGGCGAACAGCAGCTCGTAAAGGCCGAGCCGCAGCGCCGCCAGAACCGGCGGGTCGAGCAGGTTCGGCGAGCGCTCGGCGAGGCGCTCGACCGCCGCGTCGGTGGTGCCGCGGCGCTGCACGGCGCCGTAGGAGAGCCGCTGCGCCTGGGCGCGCTCGCGCCCCTCCAGGCCGAGGCGATCGGCACCGGCGCGGAAGGCGCGCTCGGTGTGGGCGCCGTCCTCGAAGGTCTCCCGGACGACGGCGAAAGCGAGCCGCCGGGCGGGGGCGATCACGCCAACTCGGGGAGCGCGTGGCCCCGCAGGTAGGCGTCCGCCGCCATCGGCTTGCCGCCGGGCGGCTGGACGAGGTCGAGGACGAGCACGCCCTCCGCGCAGGGAACCGCGAGCGGGCCGTCGGCCTGCGTGGCCGCGTGGGCTCGCTTGACCCCCAGCCGTTCGCCGTCCGCCAGCTCCAGATACGCGCCTACGTGCGGGGTCAGTGCCCGCACCCGCGCCGCCTCCGCGACGGCGGGACGCGAGCGGTCGATGCGCCGCTCGCCGCCCTCGATCTTCTCCGCGTAGGTCGCCGCCGCCTCGTCCTGCTCGGCGAACTCGAGCTTGCCGACCTCCTGCAGATCCAGCGCCCGCACCAGCAGCTCGCCGCTCAGCTCCGCGAGTCGCGCGGTGAGCGCCGCGAAGTCCTCTTCGGACCCGATCGCGACCCGCTCGGAGAGCGCTACCGGGCCCGAGTCGAGCCCGGCGGTGAGGCGCATGATGCAGGTGCCAGTCTCGGCGTCCCCGGCCATGATCGCCCGCTCGATCGGGGCGGCGCCGCGCCAGCGCGGCAGCAGCGAGGGGTGCACGTTGAGCAGCGGGAAGTCGGAGAGCAGCGGCTCGCGGATCAGCTGACCGAAGGCGCAGACGATGACCGCCTCCGGTGCCGCGGCGCGGAGCTTCGCCAGTGCCTCCTCCGTGTTGATGTCGGCGCTCTGCAGCAGCGGCAGCCCGAGCTCGGCGGCGGCCTCCGCCGCGGGCGGCGGCAGCTCGCGCCGGCCGCGGCCGCGGCGGCTGTCGGGCGGGGTGATGACGAGGCTCGGCTTGTGGGGCGAGGCGGCAAGGCGCCGCAGGACGGTGGCGGCGAACTCGGAGGTACCGAGGTAGGCGGTCCTCACGCGTCGGTGCGCGGCTCGCGCAGCTCGTCCTCGCCCTCGCCCTCCTCGGCGCTCGGCGGGTGGTAGCTCTCGCCCTCGCGCAGCGCTCGCAGAGCGCCCTTGCGCTGGGGACGGGTGGTGCGGTCGAGGATCAGGACCCCGTCGAGGTGGTCGATCTCATGCTGGAGCACACGCGCCTCGAGGCCGGCCGCCTCGATCACGATCGGCTCGCCCTCGGCGTCGCGGCCGCTGACCCGCGCGTAGAGCGGGCGCTCGACGTCCATCGAGACTTTCGGCAGGCTGAGGCAGCCCTCCTCGGCGACGACGACCTCCTCGGAGAGCCACTCGATCCGGGGATTGACCAGCGCGGTCGGCTCGGCGTCGGGGCCGGCTTGGAAGACGAGCAAGCGACGCAGCACGCCAAGTTGGGTAGCGGCGAGGCCGACCCCCATCCCGTCGCGCATGATCGCGATCATCCGCTCGACCTCCGCCCGCAGCTCGGGGCCGAAGGACTCGACCGGCGAGGCGACGCTTTTCAGCACCGGGTCGCCCCACTTGACCACGTGGGCCAGCGCCGCTTCGCGGCGCTCGATCAGCTCGGCTTCGAGCGCCTTGCGCTCCTGCTCCTCGGCTCCGGTGGCCTGCTCGTCACTCACGGAATCGATTCTATGGGCAGCGCGAGCCCTACGGCGGCGCCTACTGGGGGTCGACGTCGACGCCGATCGCGATGTCCTTCAGCGAGCGGTCGGCGGCCCGGCGCTCGACCACCTCGCGGACCGCGGCGACGGTGCGCTCGCGCTCGTCGACCTTGATCAGGACCCGGCGGCGGTAGCGCTGGCGAACGCGGAACATCGGCGCCGGGCCGAGCAGCTCCGACCCGTTCGGGAGCCGCGAGCGCAGCTCGTTCGCGACCGCGACCGCGACCTCGTCCAGCTTCGGCTCCAGCTCCGCCGCGAAGTTGATCCGCACCAGGTGCGAGTAGGGCGGGTAGTGGAGGACGCGGCGGCGCTGCAACTCGCCGGCGAGGAAGCCAGCGGCGTCGTGGCGAGCGGCGTGCTCGATGCTGGCCGCGCCGGGCGCGAGGGTCTGGACCATCACCTCCCCCCCGGCCGCGCCGCGGCCGGAGCGGCCGGCGAGCTGGGCGACCATCGCGAAGGTCCGCTCCTCGGCCCGGAAGTCGGGGAAACGCAGGGTCGCGTCGGCGTCGAGGATCGCGCTCAGCGTCACCTCCGGGAAGTCGTGTCCCTTGGCGACCATCTGGGTGCCGACGAGGACCCCGCTTGGCGCCTCGCCGAAGCGGGCGAGGATGCGGGCGTGGGCGCCGCGGGCGGCGGCGGTGTCGGAGTCGAGGCGGAAGACCGGCATCGGCGCGAGGCGCTCGGCCAGCAGTTCCTCGACCCGCTCGGTCCCGGCGCCGGCCTGCGCCAACGTGGTCGAGCCGCACTCGGTGCAGGCGCGCGGAGCCGGCTCGGCGTGGGCGCAGTGGTGGCAGACGAGGCGGCCGCTACCGCGGTGGACGATCAACGAAACGTCGCAGTTCGGGCAGCCCCAGTGGTGCCCGCAGGAACGGCAGGTCAGCCAGGGCGCGAAGCCGCGCCGGTTGATCATCACGATCGCCTTCTCGCCCCTCGCGCGGACCTCCTCGAGGGCGGCCCAGGTCTGGGGATGCAACGGGCCCGAACGCGGATCGGCCTCGCGCATGTCGACCAGGTTGACCGGCGGCATCCGCAGCCCGTCGACCCGGTTCGGCAGCTCCAGGCGCGGCAGCTCCAGCCACGACTCCGGGCGCGGCGTCGCGGTTCCGGCGACCAGCACCGCGCCGGCGTCGGCGGCCCGTTTGCGGGCGACCGCGCGGGCATCGTAGGTGGGGTCGCCCTCCTGCTTGTAGGAGGGATCGTGCTCCTCGTCGATCACCACCAGGCCGAGGTCGCGGACCGGGGCGAAGACGGCCGAGCGGGGGCCGACGCAGACGCTGGCCTCGCCGCTGCGCAGCCGCCGCCACTCGTCGTAGCGCTCGCCGGCCGAGAGGGCCGAGTGCAGGACCGCGAAGCGGTCGCCGAGCCGGGCCCGGAAGCGGGCCACCGCCTGCGGGGCGAGGCCGATCTCGGGGACGAGCACGATCGCGCCGCGGCCGCGGGCCAGCGCCGCCTCGACCGCGGCCAGGTAGACCTCGGTCTTGCCGGAGCCGGTGACGCCGTGCAGGAGCTGCTCGCGGGGCGCCTCCGCGGCGCCGTCGAAAGCGGCGATCAGGGCATCCACCGCGGCCTGCTGCTCGGGCAGGAGGTCAGGGCGCTCGGCCGGCGCGGCGAGCCGCGAGCCGCCGGGGGCGCGGCGCAGCTGCGAGCTGCGGGTGGCGATCAGCTCCCGCGCCTCCAGTCGGCGCAGCGTGGCGCGGTCGGCACCGACCGCGGCGACCAGCTCGGGGGCCGACATCTCCCCCGCGCTCAGCGCCTCCAGGGTCGCCCGCTGTTTGACTCCGAGCCGCTCGCCGCCGGAGAGCGCCGCCTCGCCGGCCGGCAGGATCTCCGCCCGCAGCTCCATCTTGGTCCGCACGGTCCGACCGCCGGCTCCCGTCCCGGTCCCCGGCGGCAGCACCAGCTGCAGGCCGCGCGAGGGCGTCGAGCAGTACTCGCGGGCGACCCAGAGGCCGAGCCCGACCAGCTCCGGCGGCGCCCCCGACTCAAGCGCCTCGATCGGCTCGGCGAGCCGCTCCGGCGGCAGCTCCGAGCTCTCGGCGGTGGCGACGACGACGCCGAGCAGGCGGCGTGGCCCGAAGGGGACGCGGACGACGCTGCCGACCTCGAGCCCGTCCATCGCCGCCGGGCGGCGGTAGTCGAACGGCCCGCGCAGGGCGCGGGCCGTGGTCAGCGGCTCGACCTTGAGGATCGACATCCAGCGAGGGTATGCGGGCGGGGGGACGCCGTGTCCAGCGCCCCTGGCGGGCGCCCGGCGCAGCGCATATGCTGGCGCCCGTGAGCCTCAATCTCAGCCCCGGCGAGCAGGTGATCTTCGAGGGTCACCCCTCCTGGCGGGCGATCCTCGGCTTCTACCTGAAAGGGATCCTGGTCGCGGTGGTCCTCGGCGTGATCGCGAAGCTCATCGACGGCAATGCCAGCGCCTTCATCGTGATCCTGGTCGTGATCGCGGTGACCGTGCTGACCGGCTTCATCAAGCGGATTGCGACGACCTACACGATCACCAACCGGCGCCTCAACATCAAGCGCGGGATCATCTCCCGCGAGATCCAGGAGACGCGCCTCGAGCGCGTCCAGAACGTCAACTACCAGCAGTCGGTCTACCAGCGGATCATGCAGATCGGCGACGTCGACTTCGACACCGCCGCGACCGACGACAACAGCTTCGTCTTCGCCGGCGTCGCCGACCCAGGCGGAGTCGTCCACCGGGTCGACCAGGCCACCGGCGTCCACGCCGCCGGCCAGCACGGCCTCGGCGAGCCCCAGCCGCCGTCCCAGGCCTAGCCCAGCCGCGCTGCGGTCTCGCCGAGGATCCGCTTGACGTAGTCCGTTTCGTGCTTGACCTGGTGATGAGAGAAACGCAGGCGGGCGTAGCCGGCGGCGGTGTGGGCCTGGTCGCGGCGTGCATCTCTCGCCTGGGCCGAGGGCGTGCGGTGGTAGCGCAGGCCGTCGGTCTCGACCACGAGTTTGAGCTCGGGCCAGAGGAAGTCGACTTCGAATCCGTTCACCCATTCCCTGGTCTTGGGGAGAGGGAGCCCAGCCTCCTGGACGAGCGGGAGGAAGAGACGTTCGAGCTCCTCCTCGGTGAGGACAAAGGTGTCGCGGTCGAGGAGAGCGCGTAGACGCTTCACGCCGGGGACGCCGGCATAGGCGTTGAGCGAGCGGCGCAGGGACTCGGGGTCGATCACGTCCTTCTTGTCGGCCTCGTTGACCGCACGCTCCAAGGTCTTCGATGGCAGCACGGTGGCGAGGTCGATCAGGGTGCGGACGGGTGAGGTGATTGGGATGCGGTGCAGGGCGCCGACGTCGTTGCTGGGGAGGGAGGGGCGACGATGGACCTTGATCCCGCCGCAACGGACCTTCCCGCTCCGAAGCACGCTTACTTCAACCACCCCGTTTCGCTCCTGGCAGATGCCGAAGAGAGCGCCGGCACTGCGGTGGGAGAGGCAGACGGTCTCGCCACATGCCAGCACCGCCGCCATCCACCTCCCCTCGGAGGAGAGATCCCGACGACCGACCGAGTAGACGCCCCGCGCAATGCCGTGCAGCCTGCCGGTGCGGAGGCGGTGCTCGATGGCGCTTCGCGAGTAGCCGAGCGCTGCTAGCTGACGCCGCGCCAGCACCCCGTGCTGCGCTTGCGCGAGCCGCCAGGCGCGGGCGCTTCGCGCTTGGTCTTTCGTACACGCCATAGCGTGTAGAAGGGACCTGGGGCGGAAGTTTCTCCCCGCTGACCTGCCCTGCAGCGGCTGGGGCTACGCGGCGGCGGTGAGACCCGCCGCCTCCCGCAACGCCTCCGCCCGGTCGGTCCGCTCCCAGGTGAAGTCGGGCTCAGAGCGGCCGAAGTGGCCGTAGGCGGCGGTCTTTTGGAAGACCGGGCGGTGGAGGTCGAGGTACTGGCGGAAGGCGCCGGGGCGCATGTCGAACTCTGCCTCGACGAGTTGGGAGATGCGGGAGTCGGGGAGTACGCCGGTGCCGAAGGTCTCGACCATCAGGCTGACCGGGTGGGCGACGCCGATCGCGTAGGCGACCTGGACCTCGCAGCGCTCGGCGAGGCCGGCGGCGACGACGTTCTTGGCTACGTAGCGGGCGGCGTAGGCGGCGGAGCGGTCGACCTTGGAGGGGTCCTTGCCGCTGAAGGCGCCGCCACCGTGGCGGGCCATGCCGCCGTAGGTGTCGACGATGATCTTGCGGCCGGTGAGGCCGGCGTCGCCGACCGGGCCGCCGATCACGAACTTGCCGGTCGGGTTGACCAAGAAGCCCTCGAGGAGTTCTGCCTCCTCATAGCGTCCGGGGACCTCGGCGGAGAGGACCGGGAGCACTACCGCCTCAAAGAGGTCGGGTTTGATCTGGGTCTGGGAGTCCACACCCTCGTCGTGCTGGGTTGAGATCAGCAGCTTGTCGATCGAGACCGGCTTACCTTCTGCGTAGCGGACCGAGACCTGGGTCTTGCCGTCGGGGCCGAGGTAGGGCAAGGTGCCGTCCTTGCGGACCGCTGCCAGGCGCTCGGCGAGGCGGTGGGCGATGTGGATTGGCATCGGCATCAAGGCCTCGGTCTCCTCTGAGGCGTAGCCGAACATCATTCCCTGGTCGCCCGCTCCGGCGATCAGGAGCTCATCCTCGGCGTCCTCCACTCGGGTCTCATAGGCGACGTCTACTCCCTGGGCGATGTCGGGGGACTGCTTGTCGAGGGAGACGAGGACGGAGATGTGGTCGCAGTCATAGCCGTAGCGGCCGTTGCCGGTGTAGCCGATTTGGCGGATCGTCTCGCGGACGATCTCGGGGATGTCGAGGTGCACGTCGGTGGAGATCTCTCCTGAGACCACCGCCATGCCGGTGTTGACCAGGGTCTCGCAGGCGACGCGGCCGCTTGGGTCCTCGGCCAAGATCGCGTCGAGGACGCCGTCGGAGATCTGGTCGGCAACCTTGTCGGGATGGCCCTCGGTTACGGACTCGGACGTGAAGAGGTGCTCGTTCTCGGCGAGCGGTTTGGTCGGCATCCGCGGAAGCCTAGAGGAATCGAGCGCGGGTGCAGGCGCTCAATCCTCGCGGCCGCGGTAGCCCGAACGGGCGATGAAATCAATGATCAGAGGGACGCCCTCGAGCTCGTAGGTCTCGCGCATCCGGTTCTCCAGGTGGTAGGCCCAGTCGCGGCTGATCAGCTTGCGGTCGTTGACCTGGATCGCGACCCGGATCGGCCGCTCGCCCACCTGGGCGGCGTAGAGAAGTTTGAGGCGACGACCACGTTTCGCGGGCGGCGGGGTCTTAGCGACCACGGTCCCGACGAAGCGGTTCAGCTCCGGGGTCGGTATCCGCTCGCCGGCGCGGTCGGCAAGCTGCAACGCCCGCGGAAGCAGCGCCGGCACGTTGCGGCCGCGGGTAGCCGAGCAGGTGATCACGGCCGGACGCAGGCGGGATTTGCGCGTCACCCGGGCCCGGGCGTCGTCGATGTCGGTCTCGGTCAGGTCCCACTTGTTGAGGACGAGGACGGTCGCGCAGCCACCCTTCATCGCCATCTCCGCGATCCGCAAGTCCTCGGAGGTGATCCCCTCACTGGCGTCGCAGACGACCAGGGCGACGTCGGCCCGCTCGACCGCCCGTTCGGAGCGCAGTTGTGCGTAGTAGTCGACGGTGCCGGCGACCTTGGTGCGGCGGCGCAACCCAGCGGTGTCGACCAGAATCACCCGCCGGCCCTCGACCTCCAGCTCCGTGTCGATCGAGTCGCGGGTCGTACCGGCGATGTCGGAAACGATCACCCGGTCGGAGCCGAGGAATGCGTTGACGAGCGAGGACTTGCCGGCGTTGGGACGGCCGATTACGGCGACACGGACGCCGTCCTCGGGCTCGGGCCGCGGCTCGCGCTCGCCGAGTGCGGTCACCACGGCGTCGAGCAGGTCGCCGGTGCCGAGACCGTGCGTCGCGGAGACCGGCAATGGCTCGCCGAGCCCCAGAGCGTGGAAATCGGCGGTCGCCGAGTAGTCGTTGGGGCTGTCGACTTTGTTGACCGCAACGAGCACCGGCACGCCTCCCCCGCGCAGCGTCTTCGCCAGCTCGGCGTCGCCGGCGCGCAGCCCGGCGCGGCCGTCGACGACCATCACGATCGCGTCGGCTTCGGCGATCGCTACTCGCGCCTGCGCCTGCACGTCGCGGGCCAGCTCCGCCTCGTCGTCGAGGTCGATGCCGCCGGTGTCGACGAACTCGAAGGCGAGCCCGTTCCACTCGGTGGCGAGCCGCTTGCGGTCGCGGGTCACCCCCGGCTCGGCCCCGGTGACCGCCTCGCGGCCGCCGACCACGCGGTTGATCAGGGTGCTCTTGCCGACGTTGGGGAAGCCGACGATGGCGACGGTTGGGATCGCGCTCACGCCAGTCCCCGCTCGCGGACCAGAGCGACGACCCGTCCGACCACCTCTTCGAGACCGAACCCGGTCGTGTCCAGCTCGACCGCGTCGGCGGCGGCGCGCAGGGCGCCATGCTCGCGCTCGGTGTCGCGGGCGTCGCGGCGGCGCTGGGCGGACAGGACCGACTCGAAGTCCTCGCCGGTCTCGGCCGCGCGGCGCCGCGCCCGCTCCTCGTCGGAGGCGGTGAGGAACACCTTCAGCGGGGACTGCGGGCTGACCACGGTGCCGATATCCCGACCCTCGGCGACGTAGTCGGCGCGGGCGATCAGCTCGCGCTGGCGGGCGATCATCGCCTCGCGTACGCCGGGGTGAACGGAGACGCGCGAGGCCGCGGCACTGACCCGCGGCTCACGGATCGCGGCGCTGACGTCGCGGCCGTCGAGCCGCACCGTGGCGCCCTCGAGCTCGATCGCCAGCTCGCGGCTGAGCGCGCCGAGCGCCGCGCCGTCGTCGGGGTCGACGCCGGCCTCCAGCGCGGCCAGCGCCACGCAGCGATACATCGCCCCGGAGTCGAGGTAGGTAATGCCGAGCTCGGCGGCGACGGCGCGGGCGACCGAAGACTTTCCGGCCCCGGCGGGACCGTCGATGGCGATGACCATCGGAGCAGCGTATGGAGTACGCGTCGCGGAGCGCTGCTTCAGGTGCCGGCGCGCAGGAGCGAGCCCAGGTCCGACTCGAAGTCGGGATAGCTGACCGCGGCGGCCTCCATCCCCTCGACCTCGACGCCGTCCACGCTGGCGAGGCCGGCGACGGCGCCGAGCATCGCGATCCGGTGGTCGCCGTGGGACTCGATCGTGCCGCCGCGCAGCCCGCCGGTCCCGGTCACGACCATCCCGTCGGGGGTCGGCTCGACCGCGCCGCCGAGCGCGGTCAGGGCAGCGGTCACGGTCTCCACCCGGTCGGACTCCTTGCGGCGCAGCTCGGCGGCGTCGCGGATCGTCGTCGTCCCCTCGGCGAAGCAGGCGGCGAGCGCGACCAGCGGCAGCTCGTCGATCGCCAACGGGACCTCGGCCCCGCCGACCTCGGCCCCGTGCAGCGCCGCCGGGCGCACCCGCAGGTCGGCGATCGGCTCGCCCCCGGTCTCGCCCCGCGGCTCGATCTCGACGTCGGCGCCCATCCGGTCGAGGATCGTGAGGAGGCCGACCCGGGTCGGGTTGACCCCGACCCCCTCGAGCACGATCTCGCTACCGGCGACCAGGGTCGCAGCGACGATGAAGAAGGCGGCCGAGGAGATGTCGGCGGGGACGACGATCCTGCCCGGCTCCAGCCGTTCAGCTGGACGAACCGTCACCGCGTCGCCCTCTTGGGCGACCTCCGCACCCGCCGCCGAAAGCATCCGCTCGGTGTGGTCGCGGCTCGGGTGGGGCTCGACCACGGTCGTCTCCGAATCGGCCAAAAGCCCTGCAAACAGCAGACAAGACTTGACCTGGGCGCTGGCGATCGGCATCGGGTAGGTGATCCCATGCAAGAGCGAACCCGTCACTTCCAGCGGGGGCAGGCGACCCTCGCGAGCGCTTAGACGCGCTCCCATTGCTCGCAGCGGGGTGGCGATCCGGTCCACCGGCCGGCGACGGATCGAGTCATCGCCGTCCAGCGTCCACCCAGCCCCTACCTGCCCCGACAGCCAGCCCGGCAGCAGTCGCAGCAGCGTCCCCGCGTTGCCGACGTCGATTTCGGCCGAGCGGGCGCCTCTGAGCCCAACGCCCTCGATTCGATAGGTCAACCCCGACTCGAGCTCGAACCGTCTCGCGTCGGCTCCGATCGCCTCGATCGCGTTCAAGGTCGAGATCGTGTCGGCCGCCTCCAGATAGCCGACGACCGTCGTCGTCCCCTCCCCCATCGCCGCGATCAGCGCCGCTCGGTGGGAGATCGACTTGTCGGCGGGCGGACGCAGGCTGCCGCGCAGCCGTCCAGCTGGATCGAAACGGGTCACTGTCGGGCGACCCTACTCGCCGTCGCCGAGCACCGACACCGTGTGGCCAAGCCCGCGGACCAGCTCCGCCGCCTTCGCCGCCTGTTCGGGGCCGGAGACCCAGAGCGAGACCGCGCCCGAGGTCATGTCGGGCGCCGGGTGCAGGGCCATGTCCTCGATGTTGACGCCGGCCTCGCCGAGCGCCAGCGCCAGCTCGGCGATCGTCCCGGGGCGGTTGAGGACGACGATCCGCAGCTCCTGCAGTGGCCCGGCCTCGGAGTCGGCTTCGAGCAGGCGCCGGCGGTCCTCGCCTGCGGCGGCGTGCCAGGCGGCGATCTCGGCCCGCTCGCCGGCGCGGATCAGCTCCGCCGCCGCGGCCAACCGACTCGCCACCGCGGCGACCGAATCGGCGACCGCCTCGCGGTTGCTGGCGAAGATGTCGCCCCACACCTCCGGGTTGGAGCCGGCCACCCGGGTCGCGTCGCGGAAGCTCGGCCCGACCTCGGGCAGGCGCTCGGAGTCGCGGGTCAGCTCGGCCGCGGCCTCGCTGGCGAGCGCGTTGGCGAGCACGTGCGGCATGTGGCTGACGGTTGCCATCAGGCGGTCGTGGGTCGCCGGGTCGACCGCCTGCGGGCGGGCGCCGAGCGCGCTGAGAGTGCGCTGCAGGCGGTCGTAGAGCAGGCCGCTGGAGCTCTCTGTCGGGGTCAGGTACCAGCGCGCGCCCTCGAACAGCCCCTCGAGGGCGTTCTCGACCCCGGCGGTCTCCGCCCCGGCCAGCGGGTGGCCGCCGATGAAGCGCTCGTCGGCGCCGAGCGCCGCGACCAGCTCGCCCTTGGTCGAGCCGACGTCGGTCACCACCGCCTCGGGGCCGCAGGCGGCGAGCGCCGCGGCTCCCTGCGCCGGCAGCGCCGCGACCGGGCCGCAGCAGAAGACGAGGTCGGCGTCGGCGCAGGCCTCGGCGAGCGAGCCGGCCGCGCGGTCGAGGGCGCCGAGCTCCACCGCCCGCTCCAGGGTCGCCGGGGTGCGACCGTACCCGACCACCTCGGCGGCGAGCCGCCGCCGCGCCGCCAGCCCGATCGAGCCGCCGATCAAGCCGACGCCGAGCACGGCGATCTTAGGTACCCCGATGGCAGCGGGCTCGCTCAACCGCGCCGCGCCTGGACCGCCGAGGCGAACCGCTCCAGCGCGGTGACCGTGTCCTCCCAGTCGATGCAGGGGTCGGTGACCGACTGGCCGTAGACGAGCTGCTCACCGGGGACGATGTCCTGGCGCCCCTCTTTGAGGAAGGACTCCAGCATCACGCCGACGATCGCTTTGTTGCCGTCAGCGACCTGGTCGGCGATTTCCCCGGCAGCGAAGAACTGCTTTTCGGGGTCCTTGGCGCTGTTGTCGTGGGAGGCGTCGATCACCAGCCGCTCGTTGACGCCGGCGACGCCCAGGGAGACCAGGGCGTCCTCGACGTCGGGCGCGAAGTAGTTCGGCTGCCCGTGGCCGCCGCGGAGGATGATGTGGCAGTCGGGGTTGCCGGTCGTGTGCAGGATCGCCGGCATCCCGGCGTCGTCGATCCCGGCGAAGGCGTGCGACGCCGCCGCGGCGCGGACCGCGTCGACGGCGACCTGGACGTTGCCGTCGGTCCGGTTCTTGAACCCGATCGGCATCGAGAGGCCGGAGCTGAGCTGGCGGTGCGTCTGGCTCTCGGTCGTGCGGGCACCGATCGCGCCCCAGGCGACCGTGTCCGAGGTGTACTGGGGGATGATCGGGTCGAGGAACTCGCAGCCGACCGGGAGGCCGAGGCCGACCACCTTGAGCAGCAGTTCGCGGGCGATCCGCAGGCCGTGGTTGACGTCGCCGGAGCCGTCCAGGTACGGGTCGTTGATCAGCCCCTTCCAGCCGGTCGTCGTCCGCGGCTTCTCGAAGTAGACCCGCATCACCACGAGCAGGTCGTCCTCCAGCCGCTGGGACAGCGCCGCCAGCCGCGTCGCGTACTCCAGCGCCGCTTTCGGGTCGTGCACGCTGCAGGGCCCGACCACGACCATCAGCCGCGGGTCGGATCCGGCCAGGACCTCGACCACGTCTTCGCGGCCGCGGACGACCGCTTTCGCGCGCTCCGAGCCGAGCGCGAGCTCCTCGAGCAGCCGTTCCGGTGGAGAGAGCTCCACCACTTTGGCGATCCGCTGGTCCCGGACCCGATCTCGTTTGGCTCCCTCCTGCATCCCGATGCGCATTTTGCCTATGCCTTTCTCCATGCTGCGGAAATCGTACTTACTGGTCGCCGACCGCCAAAGCCACGCGGCCGACGCGAACGGGAGGTTCGGCGCCCGAGCCGACGGGGTCTCTTCGCGCGGCGGATGCGCCGCGCGCCGGATGGGCGCCTAGCTAAATCGCCAGTAGGTGAAACACGCAGGGGCGACGGCGGCGCCGTGGGCGCGGGGGCCGATCGCGTTTGTGCGCTTGCGGTTCACCTTCCGATGTTTGTAGCACGGCGCTCGGTTTTAGTCGAGACATCCGCAGCATTCCGCGGCGGCGGGCGTTCAGTCGAGCAGCTCGTCGAGCGCGGTGAGGAAGCGGTCGTTCTCCTCGGGGGTGCCGTAGCTGACCCGGATGTGTCCGGGGTCACCGAGCGGCGTACCGGGGCGGACCGCGATCAGGCGCTCGCCGAGGCCGGCGACGATCTCGCCCTCGTCGGCGTCGCCGAGGTCGATCCAGGAGAAGTTCGCCTGCGACTCGGTGGTCTCGAGATCGAGCTCGGCGAGCCCCTCCTGGACGCGCAGGCGCTCGGCGACGGTCGCCTCGACCCGGCGCAGGACGTCGTCCTGGTGGAGGATCGCCTCCGCCCCCGCCGCCTGGGCGAGCGCGTTGACGCTGAAGGGTTGGCGCACGGCGTCGACGGCGGCGCGGAAGCCGGCGGAGCCGATCGCGTAGCCGACCCGGATCCCGGCCAGCCCGTAGCACTTGCTGAAGGTGCGCAGGACGACCAGGTTCGGGAACTCGTCGAGCAGGTCGAGGGTCGCGTCGGGGTCGTCGTTGGTCTGGAACTCGATGTAGGCCTCGTCGAGGATCACCGTCACGTGCGGGGGGATCCGCTCGCAGAACTCGGCGATCTCGGCCGCCGGGATGTGGGTGGCGGTCGGGTTGTTCGGGTTGCAAACGATCAGCAGCTGGGTCGCCGCGGTCACCTCGTTGGCCATCGCCTCGAGGTCGTGGACGTCGCCAGGCGCCAGCGGCACGCGGATCTCGCGCGCCCCGGTCAGCGCCGGCAGGTAGGGGTACATCGAGAAGGAGGGCCAGGCGTAAACGATCTCGGCCCCCGGCTCGGCCAGCGCCTCGGCGGCGGCGAGGAGGATCTCGCAGGAGCCGTTGGCGACCGCGATCTGTCCCGGCTCGGTCTCATAGCGCTCGGCGAGGCGGCGGCACAGCAGCGTCGCATCGGGGTCCGGGTAGCGGTTCATCGCCCCCGCCGTGCGCTGGATCGCCTCGACCACCGCCGGGTGCGGCGGGAACGAAGACTCGTTGGAGGCGAGCTGGGCGATCCCCGTCTCGGCGATCGACTCCGGCGCCGCCCCGGTCGGCACGCCGGCCTGGTAGCCGGGCATGCGGGCGAGCTTCTCAGCGAAGGTGACGGTCATCGCCAGCGATTGTGACGCAGCCTCGGCCCGGCGGGTGTTACTGAGCCGATTGGAGGTCGCGCCGCAGGTCCTCGGCGCCGCCCATGTAGACGTGCGCGGGGACGTGGCCAGCGGGCGCGTAGTAGTGGGCCATGACCCGGATCACCCGCGGCATCGAACCCGGCACCGGGATCTCCCGGCAGCAAAGCAGCGGCACCTGGTCGAGCCCGATCCGCCGCGCCGCGACCGCCGGGAACTCGGCGTCGAGGTCATCGGTGGTCGTGAACAGGCAGCTGACCATCGCCTCCGCGGTCAGTCCGTTGCGGTCGATCAGCTCCCGCATCAGTTCCTCGGTCGCGACGAGGATCGCGTCCGCCTCGTTGGCCTCGACCTGTGTCGCCCCGCGCACCGCGTATAGCCGTTGCTCCTGGTCCATATCTCCAATCTTTCCAGAGGACGGGGCGAATCCGGTTCCGCGCCGACTTATGACCGCATGGCGACCAGAATTCGGCACGGAACCCAGGCCCTCGCAGGCCGGCAGCACGGGGTTGTGTCGCGGCGGCAATTGCGGCGCCTGGGTCGAAGCGACAGTGCGACCACTAGGGCGATCCGCGACGGCCACCTGCACACGATCTATCCCGGCGTCTATGCCGTCGGACGACCCGAAATCAGCGTGCGCGGGCGAATGATGGCGGCGGTGCTGGCCTGCGGTCCGGGGACGGTCGTCTCCCACCGCAGCGCCGCTGCCTTGCTGGGACTAATCGACCGGGCGCCGGTCGTGGTCGACGTGATCGCTCCGGGCAAGCGCGGCGCGGGAATCGACCGGATCAAGGCCCACCGGGTGGTGCGGCCGACCCAAGCCGAGCGCGGATTCGTGGCCCGCATCCCTTGCACCAGCCCGGCCAAAACCTTGGTGGACCTCGCGGGCGTCGTCGGCGCCCGCACCCTGCGGGGCGCCTTCGAGGCCGCCGCCTTCAAGCGCCTGCTCGACCTCGACGCGATCGAAGCGGCAGCCGGCCGCAGGCGCCGCGGCGCGCCGGCTCTTCGCGCCCTGCTCGCCGAGTGGCGCGCCGCGGCGGACGCCCTCCCCACCCAACCCAACCTGCGCAGCCCCTTCGAGGCGAAGCTTCTCCCCCTCCTCGCCGCCTCCGACTTGCCGATGCCCGAGGTCAACGCCCCGGTCCGCACCCCCGGCGGCCGCCTCGAGGTCGACCTCCTCTGGCCCGCCCACCGCTTCGTCGTCGAGGCCGACAGCCGCCGCCATCACGGCACCGACCTCGCCTTCGAGCGCGATCGCTGGCGCGACCGCGAACTGCTTCGCGCCGGCTACACCACCCTCCGCGTCTCCTGGCGCCACGCCGAGCAGGAACCGGCAGCCGTCCTCGAGGCGATCCGCGCCCGTATCTCCTGACTGCGGCCCCGAGGACGGAGCCGGATATCCCCACCTACCTGCTTAGTGGGTGGGGATATCCGGCTCCGTCGCCCCGGCCGCGTTCCTCAGCTCGTCGATCTCCGAGACCTCGAGCCGCCGCACCTCACCCTCACCGAGTCCCTCCAGCCGGAGTGGCCCGAACGCCACCCGCCGCAGCGCCGACCACCTCGTTGCCGACCGCCTCGGCCATCCGCCGCACCTGGCGGTTGCGTCCTTCGCGCAGGACGATCTCGATCGCGTGCTTGTCGAGGCGGCGGACCTCGGCGGGGGCGGTCGGGCCGTCCTCCAGCTCCACCCCGCCGCGCAGCCGCTCCAGGTCGCCGTCGGCGATCGGCTTGCGGAGCCGCGCCCAGTAGGCCTTCGGGACTTCGTAGCGGGGGTGGGTGAGCCGGTTGGCGAGGGCGCCGTCGTTGGTCAGCAGGAGGAGGCCAGTGGAGTCGGCGTCGAGGCGGCCGACCGGGTAGAGGCGCGCGCTGGAGTCGCGGACCAGCTCGACCACCGCCGGGCGCGCGCCCGGCTCCTTCGCGGTCGAGACCACGCCAGCCGGCTTGTTGACCGCCCAGACCTCGGTCGCCTCGGCCGCCACCGGGCTGCCGTTGACGCGGATGTCGTCGCCGGCATCGACGTCGCGCGCCGGGTCGGTCACGACCTCACCGCCGACGGTCACAAGGCCCTTGGCGATGATCTCCTCCGCCTTCCGACGAGAAGCGACCCCCCCATGCGCGAGGAACTTCGCCAGCCTCACTCAGCCCGCTGTTCGCCGGCCTTGAGGAGGCGCTCGCGCAACTCGCGCTCGTCCTCGGGCGTCGGGTCGAACTGCGCTGGGTCGGGAAGCTGGTCGAGCCCGGAGAGGCCGAAGAGGCGCTCGAACAGCTCCGAGGTCTTGAAGATCGCGGCGCCGAAGCGCGAGCGGCCCGACTCCTCGATCAGGCCGCGCTCGGCCAGGGTCTGCACCGCCGACTCGCCGCTGACTCCACGGATGCGGGCGATCTCGGGCCGCGAGACCGGCTGCAGGTAGGCGACGATCGCCAGCGTCTCCGCCTGCGCCTGGGTCAGCGGCGGGGTCCGCGGTTTCGCCAGCAAGCGTCGCGCCGCCTCCTCGGCGGCCGGGTCGCTGGCCAGACCGAAGCCGCCGGAGACCTCGCGCAGGACGATCCCCCGCTTGCCCTCAGCGAGGTCCTCGCGCAGCAGCTCGATCGCCTCCTCGATCTGACCCTCGGTCGCCGCGGTCGCCTCCGCCAGATCGGCGGCCGAGACCGGCTGGGCGGAGAGGAAGAGCAGCGCCTCGATGGTGCGGGAGAGGTGGCTCACGCTGCTCCCGAGGTCGTCTTCTTGACCGTGATCGGGCCGAGCGGCTGCGCCTGCTCCCAGGTCACCTCGCCTTTGCGGTAGAGCTCGAGCAGAGCGAAGACGGTGACCGCCTGGGTCAGCCGGTCCTCGCCACCGAACTCGTCGTCGAAGTCGAAGTTGGTGCGGCGACCGAGCGCGTCACGGAGCGCCCGCAGGCGGCGCTCCAGCGAGACGGTCGGGCGGATGTGGTCGAGGCTGATCTCCTCCGGTTCGGTCAGCAGGTCGCCGAGCGCGGCGCCGAGCGTCTCCGGGTCGTAGACGGCGACGGCGGCGTCGACCTCGACCCGGCGCAGCTCCGGCGGCAGCGGCGCTGAGCGGTAGAGGTAGCCGCGCTGGGACTCGAAGCGCGCCTCCAGCTCGCCAGCCAGCTGGCTGTAGCGGCGGTACTCGAGCATCCGCGCCAGCAGCTCCTCGACCGCCTCTTCGGGGCCGAGCTCCTCGAGGCCCTCCTCGGGGCCCGGCAGCATCAGCCGCGACTTCAGCTCCAGCAGGGCGGCGATCAGGACCAGGAACTCGGTCGCCACCTCGAGCTCGAGCTCGCCTTCGCGCTCCAGGTGCTCGACGTAGGCGACGACGACCTCGCCGAGCTGCAGATCGAGCAGGCTGACCTCCTCGCGCAGGACGACCGCCATCAGCAGGTCGAACGGCCCGGCGAAGATGTCGAGATCGAGGTCTAGGTCGAGTTCGGAGACCGCCACTGGGGGCAGACTAGAGCGGCGCGCCGATGCCCATGCGGTCGCGGACCTCGAGCACGGTCTTTGCGGCGATCTCGCTGGCTTTCTCGGCCCCGGCGGCGAGGATCTCCTCCAGCGCCGCCTGGTCGGGGCGCAGCTCGGCGTAGCGCTCCTGGACCGGCGCCAGCAGCTCGACGACGCCCTCGGCGACCGCCTGCTTGAAGTCGCCGTAGCCGGACTCGGCGAACTCGGCCTCGATCGCCGCTTGGTCGACCCCGCGGGCGACCGCGAGCAGATCGATCAGGTTGGTGATCCCGGCCTTCTCGGGGCCGCGGACGATCTCCCGGCCAGAGTCGGTGACGGCGCTGCCGAACTTCTTGCGGATCGCGGCGGGCTCGTCGAGCACGTAGATCGTGCCCGCTTCACTGGAGCTCGTCGTCGACATCTTGCTCGCGGGCTCCTGCAGGTCCATGATCCGGGCGCCGATCTCGGGGATCACCAGCTCCGGCACGACAAGGGTCTCGCCGAAGGTCTCGTTGAAGCGGTGGGCGATCTCCCGCATCAGCTCGACGTGCTGGCGCTGGTCGTCGCCGACCGGCACCTCGGTCGCCTTGTAGGCGAGCACGTCGGCCGCCATCAGCACCGGGTAGTAGAAGAGCGCCGCCGAGACCAGTTCCTTCTGTCTCGCCGACTTCTCCTTGAACTGGTGCATGCGGTTGAGGTCGCCGTGGGCGGTGACGGCGGAGAGCAGCCAGGTCAGCTCGGTGTGCTCGCGCACGTCGGACTGGCGGAAGAGGATGCAGCGCTCGGGGTCGAGGCCGGCGGCGAGCAGGATCGCGGTCGTGTCGTATACGCCGCTCGCGCAGCTCCGCCGGGTCGTAGGCGACCGAGATCGCGTGCAAGTCGACGATGCAGAAGATCGCCGGCTCGCCCCGCTCCTGCGCCTCGACGTACTGGCGGATCGCGCCGATGTAGTTGCCGAGGTGCTTGCGGCCGGTCGGCTGAATGCCGGAGAAGACGATCGGGGCGTCGCTCACGCCTCCAGCCTATTGACGCGCGCAAGATGACCACCGCCGGGGCCGCTGGCTTGAAACCACCACGGCTCGGTTGGAACAATCCGGGTAGGTGATGCGCTGATGGCGAGATCCATATGGAGCGGTTCGATCAGCTTTGGGCTTCTCAACGTGCCCGTGAAGCTGTACAGCGCGGTGGCGCGGCGCAACATCGCGCTGCGCGAAATCCGCGAGTCCGACAGCGCCCGGATCAAACACCGCCTGTTCGCCGAGGGGACTGACGAGGAAGTCTCGCGCCAGGACATCGTCAAGGCCTACGAGATCACCTCGGGCCGCTACGTGCCGCTGACCAGCGAGGAGATGGACGCGCTGCGGCCGCAGAAGTCGAAGTCGATCGACGTTCAGGACTTCGTCGAGATCGAGGAAATCGACCCCAAGTACTTCAACAGCCCCTACTACCTGGGGCCGGCCGACGGCGCCGAGAAGGCCTACACGCTGCTGGCCGCGGCGCTGGAGAGCTCCGGCAAGGCGGCGATTGCCCGCTTCGTCTTCCGCAACAAGGAGCAGCTGGGCGCGATCCGCGCCGACGACGGCGTGCTGACGCTGACCACGATGCGCTTCGCCGACGAGGTCGTTCCCGCCTCCGAGCTCGATGACGCCTTCCCCGAGAGCAAGGGCAAGGTGGCGAAGAAAGAGCAGCAGATGGCCGAACAGCTGATCGAGTCACTGACCTCGAAGTTCGACCCCGACAGCTACCGCGACGAGTACCGCGAGGAACTGCTGGCGCTGATCGAACGCAAAGCCGAAGGCAAGGAGATCACCGCCGCCGAGGAGCAGGCGCCGCAGGCGACCAAGACGCCCGACCTGATGGCCGCGCTGGAGCAGAGCATCGCCGCGGTCAAGGACAAGGGCAGCGGCAAAGCCCCCGCGAAGAAGGCAGCGGCGAAAAAATCGGCGGCGAAGGCCAAGGCGAAACCGAAAGCCAAGGCCAAAGCGAAGCCGGCCAAGTCCGGCAAAAAAGCCAAATCCGCGAAGTAGAGGGGCCGGGCCGTGGCCACTGACCAAATGGTCGAGGTCGACGGGCGTGAGCTGAAGCTCACCAACCTCGACAAGGTGCTGTACCCGGCGACGGGGTTCACCAAGGGCGAGATGGTCGATTACTACGCGAAGGTGGCGGAGGCAATGGTCCCGCACCTGAAAGGGCGCGCCGTCACCCTGCGCCGCTTCCCCGAAGGGGTCGACGACCTCGACTCCGCCTTCTTCGAGAAGCGCTGCCCCAAGCACCGGCCGAAATGGGTGAAGACGACGAACGTGCGCGCCGGCCCGAACGCCGGCAACATCGACTTCTGCGTCTGCGATGGGCGCCCGACCCTGATCTGGATGGCGCAGCTGGCGGCGATCGAGCTCCACCCCTCGCTCTCGCTCGGCCGCGCCCCGACCCGGCCGACCGTGCTCGCCTTCGACCTCGACCCCGGCCCGCCCGCCGACGTCGTCGACTGCTGCCGGGTGGCGCTGCGCCTGCGTGAGATGTTCGGCCACTTCGGCGTCGAGAGCTTCCCCAAGGCCTCGGGCTCGAAGGGGATGCAGGTCTACGTCCCGCTGAACCGCAAAGAGATGTCCTACGAGCTGACCAAACCGTTCGCCAAAGCGATCGCCCAGCTGCTCGAAAAGCAGACCCCCGACGCGGTCGTCTCGAAAATGAAAAAGGTCGAACGCGAGGGCAAGGTCCTGGTCGACTGGTCTCAGAACCACCGCAGCAAAACGACGATCGCCGTCTACAGCCTGCGCGCCCGCGAGCGCCCTACCGTCTCCACTCCGGTCAGCTGGGAGGAGGTCGAGCAGGCCGCCGACTCAGGCGACGGCTCCCACCTCGTCTTCGAAGCCGCCGACGTGCTGGCGCGGATCGAGCAGCACGGCGACCTCTTCGCGCCGGTGCTGGAGCTGCAGCAGGACCTGCCGGAGCTCTAGCCGGCCTACGCGCCGAACCGCTGGCGAACGACTGGCTTGCGGGTCGCCTTGACCTCGTCGAGGCGGCGGACCGGGGTTGTGTAGGGAGCCTGTTTGGCGATCTCGGGGTCGGCCTCGGCCTCGGTGAGGATTTGCTCGACGGCGTCGGCGAAGGCGTCGAGGCTCTCCTTGGTCTCGGTCTCGGTCGGCTCGATCATCAGCGCCTCGTCGACGAGCAGCGGGAAGTAGACGGTCGGCGGGTGGAAGCCGAAATCGAGCAGGCGCTTGGCGAGGTCGAGGGTGGCGAGGCCGAGCTCCTTCTTCATCGGCTTGCCGGAGAGGACGAACTCGTGCATGCAGTGGCGGTCGAAGGCGATCGGCAAGCGCTTGCCGGCGCGGCCGTCCGCCAGCCGGGCCTTCAGGTAGTTGGCGTTGAGCACGGCGGTCTCCGAGGCCTCGGCGAGGCCGTCGGCGCCGAGACTGAGGATGTAGGCGTAGGAGCGGACGAAGACGCCGAAGTTGCCCTGGAAGCCGCGCAGGCGGCCGATCGACTTGGGCCGGTCGAACTCGAGGTCGAAGCTGGGGCCGTGGCCGTTGTCGGCCTCGCGGCGGATCACCTGCGGGCGCGGCAGATACGGGGCGATCCGCTCGGAGACGGCGATCGGACCGGCGCCCGGCCCGCCGCCGCCGTGCGGCTGGCTGAACGACTTATGCAGGTTGACGTGGACGATGTCGAAGCCCATGTCGCCGGGCCGCGACTGGCCCATCACCGCGTTGAGGTTGGCGCCGTCGTAGTAGAGCGTCCCGCCCTCGGCGTGGATCAGGCTGGCGATCTCGGCGATGTTCTCGTCAAACAACCCGAGCGTGTTCGGGTTGGTCAGCATCAGGCAGGCGACGTCGCCGGCGTGCTCGGTCAGCCGCGCCCGCAGGTCGTCCATCTCAACCCCGCCGCTCTCGTTGGTCGCGACCTTGACCGTCTCGTACCCGGCCATCGTCACCGAGGCGGGGTTGGTCCCGTGCGAGGTGTCGGGGGCGAGCACCTTGTGGCGCTGTTCGCCGCGGTCGGCGTGGTAGGCGCGGGTCAGCAGCAGGCCGGCGAGCTCGCCGTGCGAGCCGGCGCTCGGCTGCAGGCTGACGTGGGGCAGGCCGCAGATCTCGCTGAGGCTCTCCTGCAGCAGCCACATCAGCTCCAGCGCGCCCTGGGCGCGGCGCGGGTGCTGGGCCGGGTGCAGGCGAGCGTGGCCGGGGAGCGCCGCGACCCGCTCGTTGAGCCGCGGGTTGTGCTTCATCGTGCAGGAGCCGAGCGGGTAAAAGCCACTGTCGAGGTCGAAGTTACGGCGCGAGAGCCGGTTGTAGTGGCGGACGATCTCCGGCTCGGCGATCTCCGGCAGGTTCGGCCCCTCGGAGCGCAGCAGGTGCGCCGGGATCAGCTCCTCCAGCGGCGTCTCCGGGACTTCGGCGTCGGGCAGCACCGCGGCGCGCCGGCCCGGCTTCGACTTCTCGTAGATCGTCGTCGCCCGTTCGCGCTGCATCGGCGTCTCGGTCAGCGCCATCAGACCGCCACCCCCGCGCGCTCGGCCGCGACCGCGGCGCCGAGCACCTCGGCCAGCTGGTCGATCTGCACCTTCGTGCGGCGCTCGGTGATCGCGACAAGGAGCCCGTCCTCGTACTCGGGGTACTCGCGGCCGAGCGGGTATCCGGCGGCGATCCCGCGCTCGGCGCAGCGCTCCATCACGGCGCCCACCGGCGCCTCGAGGCGGACGGCGAACTCGCGCACGACCGGCGCCTCGTGCAGCAGCTCGACCCCCTCGACCGCGGCCAGACGCTGACGCGCGTAGGCGGTGCGCCGGGCCAGCAGCTCGCCGAGCTCGCGGAAGCCGTGGCGGCCGAGCCAGGCGAGGTGGACCATCGCCCCGAGCGCGTTCAGAGCCTGCGCGGTGCAGATGTTGTTGGTCGCTTTCTCGCGGCGGATGTGCTGCTCGCGGGTCTGCAGGGCGAGGACGAAGCCGCGGCGCCCGTCGACGTCCTCGGTTTCGCCGGCGATCCGGCCCGGCATGCGGCGGACCTGCTCCTCGGTCGCGCAGAAGAAACCAAACGAAGGGCCGCCGAAATCGAGGCGGTTGCCGAGCGGCTGGCCCTCGCCGAGGGCGATATCGGCGCCCTGGGCGCCGGGCGGCTCGAGGATCCCCAGGGTCATCGGGTCGCAGGCGACGACCAGCAGCGCACCGTGCTCCTTCGCCGCGGCGCCGAGCGCGGCGACGTCCTCGACCGCGCCGAGGAAGTTGGGGCTCTGCAGGAAGACCGCTGCGGTCTCGCCGTCGACCGCGGTGGCCAGCGCCGCCGGGTCGGTCAGACCGCCCTCCAACCCGACCTCGACCACCTCGGCGCCGAAGCCCACGGCGTAGGTCGCCAGGGTCTCGCGGCTGTGGGGGTGCAGGCCGCGGGAGACGACGAAGCGGCGGCGCCCGGTCGCGCCGATCGCCAGGTAGCCGGCTGAAGCGACCGACGAGGGCCCCTCGTAGAGGCCGGCGTTCGAAACCGGCAGCCCGGTCAGCTCCGACATCGCCGTCTGGAACTCGAACATCACCTGCAGCCCGCCCTGCGAGATCTCCGGCTGGTAGGGCGTGTAGGGCGTGAGGAACTCCGAGCGCGAGGTGATCGCGTCGACGATCGCCGGCACGTAGTGGTCGTACATCCCGGCGCCGACGAAGCAGACCTCGGACTCGGCGTCGGCGTTGCGCCCCGCCAGCTCGGCGAGCCGGTCGTAGACCTCGGTCTCGCTGAGGCCCGCCGGCAGCGCCAGCGGGCGGCCGAGCCGCAGCGGCCCTGGGACCTGCGCGAAGAGGTCGGCGACGGAATCGACCCCGATCGCGGCGAGCATCTCGGCGCGGTCCTCGGGGGTGGCGGAGGTGTAGCGGCTCACTGCCTCTAAGGCTAGGGGACCGGGGGGCGCGGCTAGCGCCCTAGGAATCCAGCAGCTTGCGGTATTCGGCGGCGCCGAGCAGGGTCTCGGACTCCTCCGGATGGCTGAGCTTGACTTTGATCATCCAGCCCTCGCCGTAGGGGTCCTCGTTGACCTTCTCCGGCGTGTCACCGAGCGCCTCGTTCACCTCGGTGATCTCGCCGGACATCGGCGCGATCACGTCGGAGACCGCCTTGACCGACTCGACCTCGGCGTAGGAGGAGTCTTTCTGCACGCTGGCGCCGACTTCCGGCCCCTCGTAGAAGACGACCTCGCCGAGCGAGTCCTGGGCGTACCAGGTGATCCCGAAGACAGCGTGCTCGTCCCCGTCCAACCGCACCCAGTCGTGCTGATCGTGGTAGCGCAGGTCCTCGGGGTAATGCTCCTCAGCCAAGCTCAGCTCCTTCTGTAGAGGGGTTTTGAACCTACCCGGGCGGGACGACGTTTGCCGCGGACGTCAATCTCCAGCTCGGTGCCCGGCTGGGCGAGGTCGCTGCGCACGTAGGCCATCCCGGCGCCGACCTCCAGCGAGGGCGAGAAGGTGCCGCTGGTCACGGCGCCGACCGGCTCGCCCGCGGCGAGGACCGGGTTGCCCTGGCGCGGGATCCCCTGGCCGTCGATCAGGAACGGCGCCAGCTGCTCGGCGGGACCGTCGGCGCGGGCGGCGGCGATCGGCGCGGCGCCGATGAACCCGGTCGCCTCCTTGCAGCACCAGCCGAGCCCGGCTTCGATCGGGTTGCGCTCCGGGGTCAGCTCGTTGCCGTGCAGCGGGAAGCAGACCTCGAGCCGCAGGGTGTCGCGGGCGCCGAGCGCGCAGGGGACCACCCCGGCCTCAAGCAGCTCGGCCCAGATCGGCACCGCGACCTCGGGATCGAGCAGCAGCTCGACCCCGTCCTCACCGGTGTAGCCGGTGCCGGCGACCAGCGCCGGGCGGCCGCCGACGCGGACGTGGGCGATCCGCATGCGCGGCGGCAGCTCGATCTTCAGCGCCGCGGAGAGCACGGCGCGGGCGTGCGGGCCCTGGACGGCGAGCATCGCGTAGCGGTCGGCGACGTCGCGCACGGAGACGTCGAAATCGCGGCTCACCTGGCCGAGCCAGGCGAGGTCGGTCGCGTGGTTGGCGGCGTTGGTGACGATCAGGTAGCGGTCGCCGCCGAGCCGGTAGGTGAAGAGGTCGTCGACAACGCCACCGTCCTCGTTGCAGAGGCACGAGTACTGGGCGCCGCCGACCTCGATCGCGGCTACGTCGTTGGAGAGGGCCCGCTGCAGGAAGGCACGGGCGCCGGGTCCCTCGACCTCGACCTCGCCCATGTGCGAGACGTCGAACATGCCGACGTGCGTCCGCACCGCCGAGTGCTCCTCGCGGATTCCCTCATAGGTAACCGGCATCTCCCAGCCGGCGAACGGCACCAGCTTGGCGCCCAGCTCGACGTGCTGCTCATAAAGGGGGGTGCGACGAGAGGCTGGGTCACTCACGCGGCCCAGCCTATTTGAGCGCGACGCGTTCCTATTCTTTGAGGAAGCCGGGCACGTCGATGTCGTCGTCGCTGACCCTGAGTTTCCTGATATCGCGATCCTCGGCGTCGACGCGCGGGCGGCTCTCGTAGCGGCGCCGCACCCGCTGCGGCGACCGAGCCAGCAGCTCGAAGCCCTCGAACCCGGTGGCGATCACGGTGACGCGGATTTCGTCGCCCATCGACTGGTCGACGACCGAGCCGAAGATGATGTTGGCGTTGTCGTCGGCCTCGGCCTGGACCAGCTGCGCTGCCTCGTTGACCTCGAACAGGCCGAGGTCCTCGGGGCCGGTGATGTTCAGCAGCATCCCGGTTGCGCCTTTGATCGACTCCTCGATCAAAGGCGAGGTGATCGCCAGTTTGGCGGCGTCGAGGGCGCGTTTCTCGCCCGAGGCGGTGCCGACTCCCATCAGCGCCGAGCCGGCGTCGCGCATGATCGTGCGCACGTCGGCGAAGTCGAGGTTGATCAGGCCGGGGATCGTGATCAGGTCGGTGATGCCCTGGACGCCCTGGCGCAGGATGTCGTCGGCCTGGCGGAAGGCGTCGAGCACGGAGGTGCGGCGCTCGACCGCCTGCAGCAGCTTCTCGTTCGGGACGATGATCAGGGTGTCGACGTTGTTGCGCAGTTTCTCGATGCCCTCGAGCGCCTGCTGCATGCGTCGTTTGCCCTCGAACTCGAACGGCTTGGTGACCGCGCCGACGGTCAGGGCGCCGATCTCTTCCTTGGCGATCTCGGCGATCACCGGGGCCGAGCCGGTGCCGGTGCCGCCGCCCTCGCCAGCGGTGACGAAGACCATGTCGGCGCCCTTCAGCGCCTCCTTGATCTCGTCGCGGCTCTCCGCCGCAGCGCCAGCCCCGACCTCGGGGTTGCCGCCGGCGCCGAGGCCGCGGGTCAGCTCCTGTCCGATCGAGAGCTTGATGTCGGCGTCACATGCCTGCAGCGCCTGCGCGTCGGTGTTGACGGCGACGAACTCGACGCCACGGATGCCGGCATCGATCATGCGGCTGACCGCGTTAGTGCCGCCGCCGCCGGCGCCGACGACCTTGATGACCGCGAGGTAAGTGGATTCCATCTCCCGATTTTCTCCAGCTGGGCCGATCCCGGGGATGGATCGGCGTTCAGCCAAGTCTTGGTTTTGAGTTGAGCCCTTGATCTGTCCGAGCCTGCAGCGATGCTTGAGAGTTCAAGGTGTCGCCGCGACCTCGGAAATTGCGCTCAACGTAGGGCATTCTCGCGGGTCTGTCAAACGGCCGAATGGCATCCTGCAAGCGATAACTCTCGATCCTGACTTGAGGGTTTCGCAAGCCTCACTCTCAGGTCGAGCCTTGGTCATGAAGCGGCCTTTACGCTCAGGGAAGCGGCGGCAGCAGGTGGCCTTCGCCGCCCACCGCCGGATGTGCAGGCGAGTGCAGGTCTACATAATCGAGCGCTTCGATTTCCGGGTCGGCGAGCACCGCGGCGGCTGCCTTCCATTTCCGCTCCGCCTGCGAGGCGTCGCCGAAGCGCAGTTCGATCCCGGAAGTGAGCTCGACGTCCACCCCGCTTTCGCCGTAGCGGCTGCTCCGCCACGTAGGGGCGCAAAGCCTCCGGCATCGCGCCGAGCACCTGCGCCTGTTCCAGCGCAGTGCCCTTCAGCTGGTTCCCTTTCGGGGGCTCTTCGAGCGGCAGCTCAGGCAAGGTGAGATCCTCGGGCAGCCGCAGCCAGGTCAGCACCTCGCCCGTCGGCGTCGACCGGGATCGCGTCCTCGCCGCTGCCGATCGTCGCCGCCAGGGCGAGCGGCTCGCACCTTGGGGGCGACCGCTTCGTCGCGGACGAAGAAGTAGTAGACGGCGGCCGCCGCGACCAGGACCAGGACGGCGGCCGCGAGCGCGCGCCTCACAGCTCCCAGCCGCCGGGCCAGCTCACCTCGCCCAGCACCTGGACCTCCGGCTCCAGCTCGACCCCGGTGCGCTCGTGGACCCGGCGCCGCCCCTCGGCCATCAGCGCGACCACGTCGGCGGTGGTCGCGTCGTCGAAGTTCTCGACGAAGTTGGCGTGCTTCTCGGCGAGAAGCGGGCGCCGCCGACGGCGAGGCCGCGGCAGCCGGCGTCGTCGAGCAGCTGCCCGGCGGTGCGGCCCTCGGCGCGCTCGTCCTCGGGGTTCTTGAAGGTCGAGCCGAAGGTCTTGATCCCCGAGGGCTGGTCCTCGCGCCGGCGCGCCCGCATCGTCGCCAGCGTCGCCCGGATCTCCGCCGGGTCCTGAGAGCGCAGCCGGAAGCTGGCGCGGCTGACGACTTCGCCCTCGCGCGAGGTTCGAGTTGCGGTAGACGAAGCCGAGCTCGCCGGGAGCGCGGCGCGCGGTGCCGGCGGCGGTGGTGATCTCGACCCACTCGAGCACCCGGGCCAGCTGGCCGCCGTAGGCGTTGGCGTTCATCCGCACCGAGCCACCGACCGTGCCGGGGATGTTGACGCCGAACTCGAGGCCGGAGAGGCCCCAGCCGGCGGTTTTGGCCGCAACCGAGGGCAGCCGCGCGGCGCCGCCGGCGAGCACGCGCTCGCCGTCGCGCTCGAACGCGGCGAGGTCTCCCTCCAGCTTGATCGCGAGTCCGTGGAATCCATCGTCGGCTACCAGCAGGTTCGAGCCGGAGCCGATCAGTCCTACGGCATGACCCTGATCCTGCGCCCAGCGCAAGGACTCGACCAGCGCCTCCTGGCGTGCCCGGCGCCGCGTAGAACGTCGGCCGGCGCCGCCGGTGCGGACCTTGGTCAGCGGCGCCAGCGGCCTGTCGCGGCTCGATCCCGGCGGGGCGCGCTCACGCCGCGCTCCCATCGACCAGCGCCTCGCCGAGGCGGAAGACGTCGCCGGCGCCGAGCGTCACCAGGACCCGGCCCTCGCGATCGGGGTCACGGTCGAGCCGGGCCGCGAGGAAGCGCTCGGCCGCAGCCGCGCTCGGCAGCCAGGCGACCGGCCTGCCGCCGGCGCGCTCGGCGGCGGCCTCGGCGACCTGCAGACCGCTGACCCCGGCGAGCTCGCCGACCGGCTGCTCGCGGGCCGGGTAGACGTCGAGGACCACGACCTCGTCGGCGAGCGCAAGCGCGGCGCCGAACTGGACCGCCAGCGCCTTGGTCCGCGAGTAGAGGTGCGGCTGGAAGACCGCGATGAGGCGCGCGGGCTCGAGCTCGCGCAGGGCGGAGAGGGCGGCGCGCACCTCGGTCGGGTGGTGGGCGTAGTCGTCGTAGACCCGGGTCCGGCCGCGGCGTTCCCTTCAGCTCCAGCCGCCGGCGGACGCCGGGGAACTCGGCGAGCGCGTGGGCCGGCGCCAGCTCGGGGTCGATCCCGGCGGCGCCGATCGCCGCCAGCGCGGCGCGGGCGTTGGCCCGGTTGTGGCGGCCGGGGACGGCGAGGTGGAGGTCGTGCGGGCCCGGCCGCTCGGCGTCGAAACCGGTCACCGAAGCCGACCCCGCGAGAGCGTCGAGTGAGCCGTCGGCGGGCAGGACCACGGTCGAAGCCTTGTCGGCGAACTCGCCGAAGGCAGCGTGCAGCGCGGCCAGCGAGCCCCAGTGGCGTGGTGGTCCATCTCGACGTTGGTGATCACCGCGACCTCGGGCGCCAGGCGCAGGAAGCTGCCGTCGCTCTCGTCGGCCTCGGCGACCACCCACTCGCCCCCGCCCCAGCCGGCGTTTGCCGCCTCGCCCCCGGGTCCGAGCCCCGGGCACCTCGCCGCCGATGAAGAAGGCCGGGTCGGCGCCGGCGGCGCGCAGCGCCCAGACCGCCATCGCCGTGGTCGTCGTCTTGCCGTGGGTGCCGGCGACGGCGATCAGCCGCTTCTCGGCGCAGAGCTCGGCCAGCAGCTCGCTGCGGTGCAGCGGCTCGACCCCGCGCTCGCGGGCCAGCGCCAGCTCCGGGTTGTCGGCGCCGATCGCGGTCGAGACGACGACCTCGGCGCCCTCCGGCAGGTTGGCGGCGTCGTGGCCGATCGCCGGCTCGAGCCCGGCGGCGCGCAGGCGCTCCATATAAGAGGAGTCGGCGCGGTCGCTGCCGGTGACGGTGGCGCCCAGCTCGTGCGCAGACCAGCGCCAGACCGCTCATCCCGGCGCCGCCGATCCCGATGAAGTGCAGCCGCCGGCCGCTTCCACTCAGCTGGCCATCACGCCGCCTCCAGCACCGGTCGGCGATCGCCCGCGCGGCGTCGGGCTTGGCGATCCGCTGCGCCGCCGCGGCCATCGCCTGCAGTCGCGCCGGGTCGGCGAACAGGCCCTCGACCTCGGCCGCCAGCCGGTCCGCGTCGAGCTCGGCGTCGGCGATCACCGTCGCCGCTCCCTGTCCCGCGCATCCACTCCGCGTTGGCCGCTTGGTGGTCGGCGGTCGCGTGTGGGTAGGGGACGAGGATCGCGGGACGGCCGGCCGCGGTGACCTCGAAGACCGAGCCGCCGGAGCGCCCCAGCACGAGGTCGGAGGCGGCGAGCACGGCGCCGAAGTCAGGCTCGTAGGGGCTCAGCCGGTAGCCCCACTTGTATGGAGATGGAGCGTCCTCGAGGCGGGCGGCCAGCTCCTCGTGGTCGCGGCGCCCGCTCAGGTGGACCACGTGCGAACTCGCGCCCGGGGCGCTCGGCGAACGCTTCCAGCGCGGCGAAGTTGATCGAGCGCGCCCCCTGGCTGCCGCCGAAGACCATCAGGCAGCGGGTCTCCGCGGCAATCCCGAGGCGCTCGCGTGCGGCTGCCGCGGTCGGCGCCGACGACCGCCGGCCGGCACCGGCCGTCCGGTCAGCGCGTAGCGCTCCCCCTCGCGGCCGGCGATCGGGAAGGCGAGGCAGACCCGCGCGCGCCCGCGATGCGAGCAGGCGGTTGGCGAGGCCCATGTGGCTGTCGGCCTCGGTCAGGACCAGCGGCGTCCGGGTCAGCGTCGCCGCCAGCCCGGCCGGCCCGGCGACGAAGCCGCCGCCGCCCATCACCGCGTCGGCGCCGCGCTGGCGCAGCGCCCGTCGCGCTGCCCCGACCGCGACCAGCGCCTCAAGCCCGGCCCGCGCCGCCCGCAGCGGGTTGCGGCGGTCGATCCCGCGCACCTTGACGAAGTCGATCTCGTATCCGGCCGCCGGGACCAGCTCGGCCTCGATCCGCTCGCGCGTGCCGAGGAAGCTCACCGTGGCGCCGCTCTGCCCGCAGCTCGTCAGCGACCGCGATCGCGGGGACGACGTGACCCGCGGTTCCGCCCGCCGCCACCACCACTCTTGGGTTTCCTGGCACTGCTCGATCGGCTCCTTTCACGGGCGGGCGCGCGCCCCCCATCGACGACGCGCAGTTTGCCAGCGCGGGCCCCCGTAGAACCGCCGGGGGCCGGAGCGGTGCCGCCGCGGGCGACGTTGAGGATCAGCCCGACCGCGAACAGGCAGACCATCAGGCTGCTGTTCCCGTAGGAGACGAAGGGCAGGGGGACCCCGGTCAGCGGCGCCAAGCCCATCACCGCGTAGAGGTTGATCACTGCCTGCACGAGGATCAGCGAGGTCAGGCCGGCGACGAGCAGCTTGCCGTAGTTGTCGCGCGCTTTCTGGGCGACTTTGAGGCCGGCGTAGCCGAACATCGCGAACAGCCCGACGACGCCGATGATCCCGATCAGGCCGAGCTCCTCGCCGATCACGGCGGAGATCATGTCGGTGTGGGCCTCGGGCAGGTAGAAGGCCTTCTGGACGCCGTTGCCGAGCCCGACCCCCTCGAAGCCGCCGCTGCCGAGCGCGATCTTCGCCTGCGCCGCCTGGAAGCCGGCGCCGTGGACGTCGCCGCCGGGGTTAAGGAAGCCGGTCAGGCGCGCCATCCGGTAGGGCTCGACGACCGTCAGCAGCAGGGCGAGGACGCCGATCCCCAGGGCCAGCTTGCCGAGGTCGGCGGGACGGGCGCCGGCGGCGATCAGGGTGGCGCCAACCGCGAAGGCGGTCACCATCGTCGTGCCCATGTCGGGCTGCATCATCATCAGCAGCGAACAGCCGCCGACCACGAGCAGGATCGGCATCAGCCCCTCGATCGTCCGCGCCCGCTTCGGCTTCCGGGCGAGCAGGTCGGCGGCGTAGAGGATCAGCGCCACCTTGGTGATCTCCGAGGGCTGGATCTGCAGGAAGCCGGAGCCGATCCAGCGGCTGGCGCCGTTGACGCTGTTGCCGGCGCCGAGCACGACCAGCAGCAGGAAGATCGAGCCGCCGAGGATCAGCGGCGTCGCCCGGCGGACCGAGCACAGGCCGTTGCGGGTGCGAGCGGTGAAGTGCATGATCACCAGCGCGACCGCCCCGAACAGCAGCGTCCGCTTGAGGTAGAAGGCGCTGTCGGAGAGGCCGCCGTTCTGGAGGATCCGGGTGGTCGAGCTGGCCGAGAAGACCATCACCGCGCCGAGCGCCAGCAGGCAGAGCGTCGCGGTCAGCAGCAAGCTGTACTCGGTCGAGACCGCGGCCGCGCGCGAGCGGGCTTTCTTCTTGCCCTTCGACTTCGAGGCGCCGCCGAAGCGGCGCAGCGCCAGGGTGCTCACGAGCCCAACCCCGCGACGAGCTCGCGGAAGCGCTCGCCGCGCGCTTCGTAGTTCTCGAAGGCGTCGAAGCTGGCGCAGGCGGGAGAGAGCAGGACGACCTCGCCGGGCCGGGCGGCGGCGGCCGCCTGGCGGAGCGCGTCCTCGAGGTCGGCGCAGCGGCGCAGCTCGATCCCGGCCGCCGCGGCCGGCGCCAATTCGGCGGCGAGGCGCTCGGCGGTGTCGCCGACCAGGTAGCAGGCGCGACAGCGCTCGCGCACCGGCGCCAGCAGCGGCGCGAACGCTTCGTCCTTGTCGCTGCCGCCGAGGATCGCGTGCACGCCGGCCTCGAAGGCGCGCAGCCCGACCGTCGCGGCGGCGACGTTGGTCGCCTTCGAGTCGTTGACGAACCGAACCCCTCCGATCTCGGCCACGGTCTCAAGCCGGTGGGCCACTCCGCTGAAGCTGCGCAGCCCCTCGACGACGGCTTCGCGTCCCAGGCCCATCGAGAGCGCGGCGGCGGCGGCGGCCATCGCGTTGGCGACGTTGTGCTCGCCGACCAACCCCAGCTCCGAGGCTTCGATTAGCGGTTCGCCGTCGTAGAAGATCGTGCCCGCGGCCAGCGCCACCTCGCACTCGGGGTCGGCGCCGCTGCAGAAGGCGACGCGGCGGGCACAGCCGCCGAGGTCGGTGTCGCGCAGCTCGGCGTCGTCGGCGTTGTAGACAGCGACGTCGTCGTTTCCCTGGTTGGCGAAGATCTGCAGCTTCGCGTCGCGGTAGGAGCCGAGGTCGACGTGGCGGTCGAGGTGGTCGGGGGCGAGGTTGAGGAAGACCCCGCACTCCGGCGCGAACTCGCTGGCGTCCTCGAGCTGGAAGCTGGAGCACTCGCAGACGACGGTGGCGTCTGGGTCGACCTCGCCGACCAGCTCGCTGAGCGCGGTGCCGACGTTGCCGGCGACCGCGACCGGCTCTCCGGCCGTGCGGTAGAGGTGGCCGAGCAGCTCGACCGTGGTCGTCTTGCCGTTGGTCCCGGTTACCGCGAGGAAGCGGTTGGGCAGCGCCCGCCAGGCGACCTCGAGCTCACCGACCACCTCGGTCCCGCGCTCCAGGGCGGCGGCGATCACCGGCGCCTCCCGGGGAACCCCCGGGCTCTTGACGACGGTCTTCGTCACCTCGAGCTGCGCCAGTCCATCTGTATCTAGAAAGACTTCGACGCCGAGGCCCGAAAGTCCTTCCGCCCCCTCGGGACGCCCGGAATCGACCCCCCGCACCGTCTCCCCGCGCGCCGCCAGCATCCGCGCCACCGCCCGCCCGGAGCGGGCCAGCCCGACGACCAGGAACGGTCCCGCGGGCAGCGGCGGCCGGATCTCCTTGGTCGGCGGCGGGTTCACATAACGATTGTTCTCCGCCGGACGCGCGGAACCTGTTGGCGAAGCCCGCGTGGTCCTAGCTAGGGCGCGGAGATCCGGTAGAGCACGTGGCGCTCCAGGGGGTGACCTGCCGGAAGCGAGGGGTGGTCGAAGTCCTCGCGGGGATCGCGGCTCATCCCGAGGCGCTCCATCACCGCTCGCGAGCGGGCGTTGCCGACGGCGGTGAACGAGACCACCTGATCGAGCCCCAGCTCGTCGAAGCCGTAGGACAGGGCGGCCGCGGCGGCCTCGCTCGCGAAGCCGTAGCCCCAGGCGGGCCGGGCGAGGCGCCAGCCGATCTCGACCGCCGGGGTGAAGTGGGCCTCGAAGGACGGCACCTCCAGGCCGGTGAGGCCGAGCAGCTCGCCGCCTTCGCGCGGTTCCAGCGCCCAGAGACCGAAGCCGTGGCGCTCGAAGTCGGCCTCGATCGTCGCGATCAGGGCATCGCTGGCGCCGCGATCGAGCGGGGCCGGAAAGTGCTCCATCACCGCCGGGTCGGCATTCAGCGCCGCGAACGACTCGCTGTCCTCAGGTCGCCAGCGCCGCAGGCGCAGGCGCTCGCTGAGCAGCTCGGGCCCCGCGGGCACGCTCAGCGGCCGATCGACTGCTGGTACAGCGTGAAGCCGATGCCCGAGCAGACGGCGGCGATGATCCAGAAGCGGAGCATGATCTTCGTCTCCGACCAGGCCATCATCTCGAAGTGGTGGTGCAGCGGGGCCATGAGGAAGACGCGGCGGCGGAAGGTCTTGAAGGAGAAGACCTGGATCGCAACCGAGAGCGCCTCGATCACGAAGATCCCGCCGATGATCAGCAGCAGCACCTCGGTCTGGGTCATCACCGCGAGGGCGCCGATCGCGCCGCCGAGCCCGAGTGAGCCGGTGTCGCCCATGAAGATCGAGGCCGGGAAGGCGTTGAACCAGAGGAAGCCGATGCAGGCGCCGACCAGGCAGGCGGAGAGCAGCGCCAGGTCGAGCTGCTCGTTGGCGACGAACGAGATTGCCGTGTAGGCGAGGAAGACGATCGCGCAGCAGCCGGCGGCGAGGCCGTCGAGGCCGTCGGTGAGGTTGACGCCGTTAGAGAAACCGGAGAGGACGAGGAAGACGAGGACGAAGTAGAGGACCGGGCCGAGGTCGAGGGTGGCGTCGCCGATCCGGAAGTAGAGGATCGGCTCGAGGCCGACCTCGTGGCGGGCGACCCACCAAAGGATCAGCGCCAAAAGAACCTGGAAGCCGATCTTGTAGCGGGCGGAGAGGCCGAGCGAGCGGCGTTTGACGATCTTGATGAAGTCGTCGGCGAAGCCGAGGGCGGCGCAGCCGAGGGCGACCCCGAAGACGGTGAGGCTCTGCGGGTCGCGCTCGGAAAGGACCAGGTAGGGCACGCAGATCGAGACGAAGATGATCAGCCCGCCCATCGTCGGCGTGCCCGCCTTGGCGTGGTGCTCCTGCGGCCCCTCCTCGCGGATGTGCTGGCCGAACTCGCGCACCCGCAGGTATTCGATGAATTTCGGGCCGAGGAAGATGCAGATCAGCATCGCCGCCATCCCCGCGATCAGGACTTCCCCCATCAGTCGTCCTCCAGCATCTCGGGCAGGGCCTCGGCGACCGTCTCCAGGCCGGCCGAACGCGAGCCCTTGATGAGGACCGCGTCCCCCGCTTCGAGCTGGGCGGCGAGCCATTCGGCCGCCTCGCCGGGATCGGCGACCAGCTCGTCGGGGTCGTAATCGCGGGCCGGCTCCCCGACCCCGACGACGAGGTCGACACCGCTGGCACGCGCGTGCTCGCCAACCTCGCGGTGGTAGGCGGGCGTGTCGGGGCCGAGCTCGCTCATCTCGCCGAGCACGGCGAGGGTGCGCGGCGCCCCGAGGGTCGCGAGATGGTCGAGCGCCGCGCGCATCGACACCGGGTTGGCGTTGTAACAGTCGTTCACGAGGACGATTCCATCGCGAAGCTCCAACCGCTCTCCGCGAAACCGGGAGAAGCCTATGCTCGCAGCGCCGTCGGCCATATCTCCAGGCGGGACGCCGAGTGCGACCCCGGCGGCGACGGCGGCCAGGGCGTTGGTCAGGTTGTGGGCCTCGGCGAAGGGGAAGTGGAAGCGCGCCTCGCCGAGCGGCGTCGCTATCAGCGCCTCGGTGACGCCGTCGACGACCTTCGCCTCGGCCGCCTCGACGTCGCCGCCCGGGCCGAAGCGGAGCAGCCGCTCGACGCCCGCCAGATGCGGCTCCAGCTCGCCCGCCTCAACCGGCACCACGGCGGTGCCGCCGGGCCGCAGGGTCGCGAGGATCTCGGCCTTGGCGGCCGCGATCGCATCGACTGATCCCAGCAGCTCGACGTGGACCGGGCCGACGTTGGTGATCACGGCGACGTCGGGCTCGGCGATCTCCCCCAGTTCGCGGATCTGGCCGGCGCCCCGCATCGCCATCTCCAGGACCAGCGTCTCGGTGCCCTCGGGCGCCGCCAGCACGGTCAGCGGCAGCCCGATCTCGGTGTTGAGGTTCTGCTCGTTGGCGTGGACCCGGCCCGGGATCAGCGAGCGGGTGATGTCCTTGACCGAGGTCTTGCCAACCGAGCCGGTGATCCCCACCACCGGCGCCCCCAGCGCGCGCCGCCACTCCCGCGCCAACCCCTGCATCGCCGCCAGCGGGTCCTCGCCGACGAACACCCACCCGTTGTCGAGGTTAGCCGCGCTATCCGCGTTTAACCTCGACAACGCGGCGGGGCTGACGACGGCGCCCCAGGCGCCGGCCGCGAGCGCCGCCGAGGCGAACTCGCCGCCGTCGCAGTTGGCGCCGCGGAGGCCGAAGAAGAGGTCGCCCTCGCCGGTCTGGGAGGAGTCGATCGTCGCCCGCCGCGGCGCGCCCAGGGCGCCCTCGGCGACGACCTCGGCGCCGAGCGCGGCGACGATCTGCTGCGGGGTCAGGTTCACGCCGGGCCGCCCAGCTTCCGCAGCTCCTCGCGGGCGACCTCGCGGTCGTCGAACGGGACCTTGCGCCCGTCCTCGAACTCCTGGCCCTGCTCGTGGCCCTTGCCGGCGATCACCACGGTGTCGCCGGCCCCGGCCCGGCCCAGCGCCAGCGCGATCGCGGCCCGGCGGTCGACCTCGATCTCCACCGCGGCCGCCTGCCCTGCGGCGCCGGCGGCGACTTCGGCGACGATCGCCGCCGGGTCCTCGGAGCGGGGGTTGTCGGAGGTGACGACGGCGAGGTCGGAGAGCTCGCCCCCGGCCCGCCCCATCTTCGGGCGCTTGTCGCGGTCGCGGTCGCCGCCGGCGCCGAAGACCGAGATCAGACGCCCCGCGGTCAGCCGCCGCGCCGCCCGCAGCACGTTCTCCACCGAGTCCGGCGTGTGCGCGTAGTCGACCAGCACCGCGAACTCCTGGCCCTCGTCGATCGGCTCGAAGCGGCCAGGAACGCGCGCCGCCCGCTCCAGGCCCGCCGCCGCGGCCTCCAGCTCGACTCCGAGCGCGACCGTAGCGGCGAGGGCGCCGAGCGCGTTGGCGACGTTGAAGGCGCCCGGCAGCCCAGTCCGGACCGGCAGCTCGCCGTGCGGCGTCCGCGCCGTGAAGCGCGCACCGGCGACGTCGAACTCGATCCCGTGAGCGCTGTAGTCGGCCGCCTCGCCCGCGGCGGAAAAGGTCACGCACTCGAACTCCCCGGCGAGCCGGCGGCCGTAGGGGTCGTCGACGTTGACGATCTGCGCCGCCGCCCCGCTGCGCTCGAACAGCAGCCGCTTCGCCGCGAAGTACTCGTCCATCGACCCGTGGAAGTCGAGGTGGTCCTGGGTCAGGTTGGTGAAGAGGGTGACGTCGAAGCGGATCGCGTCGGCGCGGTGCAGGACCATCGCGTGCGAGGAGACCTCCATCGCGCAAGCCCGGTCGCCGCCGTCGAGCATCCGCCGCAGGGTCGCCTGTAGGTCGATCGCCTCCGGCGTCGTCCGTACCACCTCCTCCTCGGCCCCGCCCACCACCTGCTTCACGGTCCCCAGCAGGCCGGTCTGGACCCCGGTCGCCTCGAGGACCTCGCGGACCAGGAAGGCGGTGGTCGTCTTGCCGTTGGTCCCGGTCACCCCGAATACCTGCAGCCGCGCGGTCGGGTCGCCGTTGAACCGCGCCGCCAGCGGCGCCATCGCCGCCCTTGCGTCGGCGACCACGACCTGGGGCGCGTCGACGTCGAGCACATCCTCGACGACCAGCGCCGCCGCCCCGTCACGGACCGCCGCCGCCCCGAACTCGTGCCCGTCGACCTTCTCTCCCCGCACGCAGAAGAACATGGTGCCGGGCTCGACCCTGCGGCTGTCGTAGGCGAGCGCCGCGATCTCGACCCCGAGGTCGCCACGAGTGCCCACCGGATCGAGGCCCGCGATCAGGTCGCTGAGCTTCATACCTGGCTGAGGATATGAAGCGCCGCGGTTGCCGCCCTATTCGGGCGCCACACCGAGGTAGGGAAGCGCGAATGAGGCGATTTCGCCGAAGGCCGGGGCCGCGACCGAGCCGCCGTAGATTTCCCCCTGCGGCTGGTCGACGATCACCGCCGTCAGCAGGTGCGGGTTCTGGGCCGGGGCAAAGCCGATGAAGGAAGCGACGTACTTGGTCTCCGAGTAGGTTCCGTTTTCGGCGACCTGGGCGGTTCCGGTCTTGCCGGCCAGGGTGTAGCCGGGGACGCTGACCTCCGAGGCGGTGCCGCCCGGCGCCAGTACGCCCTCGAGCATTTCCCGCACCTCGGCGGCGACCTCCGGCGAGATCACCCGCTTGCCCTTCGGCTCGTGCACCGGTTCTTCGCCGATCCGCTTGATCAGCTGCGGCGGCCGCAGCCGGCCGCCGTTGGCGATCGCCGTGTAGCCGGCGATCATCTGCATCGGGGTGACCGAGAGCCCCTGGCCGATCGGCAGGTTGCCCATCGTCGAGCCGGAGTATTCGTCGAGCGCCGGCACCAGCCCCTGTTCGTCGACCGGGAACTGGACCCCGGTCGGCCGGCCGAAGCCGAACTTCTCGATCCATTTGCTGAAGGCGTCGGCGCCGACCTCGAGCCCGATCGTGACCGCGCCGACGTTCGAGGACTGGGCGAGGATCTGGCCGACGCTGAGCGTTTCGGTGCCGCGTTCGTGCGACTCCTCGATCGTCCGGTCGGCGACTTCGATCGTCGGCGCCAGGGTGAAGGCGCTGGTCGGGGTCACCGTTTTGTCCTGCAGCGCCGCCGCCACGGTGAACGCCTTGAAGGTCGAGCCGGGCTCGTAGGTCAAGCCCGTGGCACGGTTCATGAGATCGTCGTTGCTCGCTTCGGAGAGGTCGCTGGGGTCGACCGGCGGCCAGTTCGCCATCGCCAGGATCTGCGAGCTGCGCGGGTCGACGACGATCGCCGTCGCGCCCTTCGGCGTGTACGTTTCGCCGATCCGCGCCAGCGCCTGTTCGGTCTTCTCCTGGATCAGCGGATCGAGCGTCAGCTGGATGTCTTCGCCGTCCTCGGCCGTGTCGATCGTTTCCAGCCGGATCGGGTCGCCGAGCGCGTCGGTGACCACCCGGCGTTCGCCGTCGGACCCGGCAAGGACTTCTTCCTCGCCCATCTCGAGCCCGTTCAGGCCCTCGTTTTCGGATCCGATCGAGCCGATCACCTGGCCCGCCATCTCGCCCTGCGGGTAGGTGCGGCGGCTGTCGGGCAGCTCGCCGATCCCTTCCAGGTCGAGGCGCTCGATCCGCGCCGCCTGTTCGAGCGAGACTTTCTTGGCGATGTAGGAGAAGCCGCCTTCTTCGGTCAGGTCGGCGAGCACGTCGGCCGGCTTCAGATCGAGGATCCGGGCCAGTTTCTCCGCCGCGAGCGGCGCGTTCTTGACCTGGTACGGGGTCGCGTAGATCGTCGCCGCGTCCTCGGAGGCGGCCAGCTCGTTGCCGCGGCGGTCGAGCAAGCTGCCGCGCAGGCCGGGCACGGTGACCGTCTGGGTCTGCTGCGAGAGCGCCTGCGAGGCGAGGGAGGAGCCCTGCACCCCCTGCAGCCAGAAGGCGCGGCCGACGATCACCAGGAAGCAGAGCAGGAAGCCGGCGAACAGGAGCCCGATCCTGCGTTCGATCAGACGCATCCAGGATTCCTAGGGCGAGATCGCCGCCAGCCGCCGCACGGCGCTGGGGATCGTGTCGCGGTTGAACTCGGTGAAGTGGATGTCGCCGGCGGAGGGCTGGTACAGGCCCGCCTCGCGGCCGAGGCTGTGAATCCGATCGACGCTGGACTTGGTCGCGTCGCGCCCCTCGAGCACGTTGTTCTCCTGTTCCAGAGCGGCGATCTGTCCGTCGATCTTGGCGGCGTTGGCGCTGAAGCTGAGGTTGACGACGTTGAGCCCGACGATCCCGACCAGCAGTACCCCGAGCACGCCGATCCAGAGGCGACCGCGGGTCATCTGCACGATCAGGCCCGAGTCGGGCAACTGGCTGACCGCGACAGCGGTGCGGCCGGCGAAGGGGATGACGCGGGCGCCGGGGCTGCGGCGGACCTTGGGCCTGGCGCGCTGCGGCGCTTTGCGGGCCGGCTTCCTCGTCGGGACCCGAGCGGGGGCCGGCGCGGCGGCCGCTTTGCGTTTCGGAGCTTTGCGTTTCGGCGGCGCGGTCCGCGAAGGCGGCGGCGCCGGCGCGGTGCGTCGCTTGGGAGCGGCGACGGCCATCAGCCCGCCTCCCCTACCTGCGCCAGGGCGATCTTGCGGCCGACCCGCAGGTGGGCGGAGCGCGAGCGCGGGTTCGCCGCGATCTCCTCCGGCCCTGGCGCAACCGCGCGCCGGGTGACCAGCTCGGCCTCCGGCTCGTGCCCGCAGACGCAGACCGGGAGCTCGGGCGGGCAGAGACATCCGCGCGCCTTGCCGGCGAGGAACTGCTTAACCGGCCGGTCCTCGAGCGAGTGGAAGGAGATCGCCGCGAACCGGCCGCCGAGCGGCAGCATCTCCCAGGCCTGCGGGAGCGCTTCGTCGAGCGCCTCGAGCTCGCCGTTGACGGCGATCCGGATCGCTTGGAAGCTGCGCTTGGCCGGGTGGCCACCGCCGAACCGGGCCGAGGTGGGCATCCCGGCTTTGATCGCCGCGACCAGCTCGGAGGTCGTGCGCAGCGGCCGGCGGCGGATGATCTCGCGGGCGATCCCACCCGCGTAGCGCTCCTCGCCGAAGCGGCGCAGGACCTGCGCGATCCGCGCCTCCGGCCACTCGTTGACGAGGTCGGCGGCGTCGAACTGCTGGCGCGTGTCCATCCGCATGTCGAGCGGGGCGTCGTAGGCGTAGGAGAAGCCGCGCTCCCAGGCATCGACCTGCATCGAGGACATTCCGAGGTCCATGTAGATCATGTCTGGGCGTATGCCTTCGCCATGCAGGGCCCCGAGCCCTTCTCGCGAAGTTTGCAGGGATAAAGAGAGTGCGGCAGGGGACCTCGGCGGAGAAGACGGCAAAGCGCTGGGCGGCCGCGGGGTCGCGGTCGATCCCGATCAGCAGTCCCTCCGGGCCGATCTGCTCGGCGACCAGGCGCGCGTGGCCGCCGCCGCCGAAGGTGCAGTCGACGGCGGTCTGACCCGGCTGCGGGACGAGCAGCGAGACCAGCTCGGGGGCGAGAACGGGCGCGTGCTCGCTCATCGCGCGCAGGTCCAACGGCCGGTTCGCGGCCGAGCGGTCCAGGTAGTGGCCGGTTGGTGGGGGGTTGTGGGTGCGGGCGGCATTGAGTCTCATGATCACGCGGCCCCGGCGCCGGCGAGGCCCTCGGCGATCTCGGGCGCGGCGGCGTCGAGCTCTTCCTCCTGCTTGGCCCAGGCGTCGGCGTTCCAGATCTCCAGGTACTCCCCCGCCCCGATCACCACGCAGTTGCCGTCGAGCCCGGCGTGCTCGATCAGCGGCTTCGGGAGGCGGATCCGGCCGGCGGAGTCGAGCGTGTCGTCGAAGGAGCCGCCGTGGAAGCGGCGGCGCAGTTGGCGGGCGTCGCGCCCGAAGGGGCTGTGCGGCGAGAGGAAGCGCTCGGAGAGCTGCTCGAACTCGGCGGTCGTGTGCACCCAGACGCAGGGGTCGAAGCCCTTGGAGAGAACCACTCCGTCAGCGAGGGAGGCCCGGAATCGCGAAGGAACCGTAAGCCGGTCCTTGGAATCGAGGCTGTGCTCGTAGAGACCCCGAAATGCCACCTCGGCGAGTCCTTTCTAAGGGATGAGGGCCGGAAAAGAGTTGGGACCGGAGTGATGAGGTGGGAGGAGCCTCACCACCCCGGTCCTGGGCTTCAACTCGATCGCCACAATAACCCACAGTCCCCCACTTTGCAACACGATCCCCTACTGCAACCCCGTTTGCATCCGCTGACCCGCGCGGTAGGTTGCTGCGCGTGAGCACCCCCGAAGCAGCGCCGCAGGCCCTCGGCGACGCCAACGACCTGCGCGGCCACCACTTCAAGCTGCTGCTCGGCAAGCCGCTGACCTGGGTCCTGGTCCTCAGCGCGGCCCTGGTCGGCGGCGTCGTCGGCGCCGCCTTCCTGCAGCCGCTGCTCGGCGCGGCGATCTTCGCCGGCGTCGCCCTGGTCGGCCTGCTGATCGTCTTCCTAATCGCGGACTCGCGAGCGGCCGACGCCTTCTTCACCGCCTACGCGGCGCAGCGCGGCTACGAACTGGGCGGGCGCTCGCCACTGCCGCCGGTCACCCCGCTGCTCCAGAAGGGAGACGACCGCTACGCCGAGCGCACCCTCTCGGGCCCAATCGGCGAAGGCTTCGAAGCGATCCTCGCCCTCTACACCTACGAGGAAGAGAGCCGCGACAGCAAGGGCAACAAGCAGACCAACTACTACCGGTACACCGTCGGCCTGGTCAACGTCCCCGAGTCCGAAGCCCACATCCCCGAGCTCTACGCCCAGCGCAAGTTCGGCTTCCGCGCCCTCGAGGGCTTCGAGGACGTCTTCCGGACGAAGAAAGAGCGCCTCAAGCTGGAGAGCGAGGTGCTCGACCAGAAGTACGAGATCTTCGCCGGCAAACAGCAGGACGCCGTCTGGCTGCGTCGCCTCTTCTCCCCCTCCTTCATCGTCTGGCTGACCGACTCCGCCCCCCAGAAGTTTGCCTTCGAGCTGGTCGACGGCAACCTCTGCTGCTACGTCAGCGACCACAAGGAGAACGCCGACGAGCTCGACGAGATCGCCGCCGCCACTACCGCCGTAGCGAAACGCCTGCGCGAAGAGGCGGCGGAGACGAGCTAGGGGCATGTCGAGCGGCGAGCTGATCGCGGTGATCGCCGCCGGCTGCGTCGTCCTCGCCGCGCTGGCGCTCGCGCTCGTCCGCCTGCTGAGACAACGGCAGAGCCGCAAGCGCTTCGCCGCCTACGCCCACGAACGCGGGCTCAAGCCGGTCGAGGAACTGCCGGAGGTGACGCCGATCCTCTGGCGCGGCAGCGAACGCGTTACCGGGCTGGCGTTCCAAGGCGAACTGTCCGAGGAACGGGAAGGCACGATCGCCCACTACACCTACGGCGAGCGGGTCCCGGTCCCCAGCGCTGGCGGCGGTGGTGGTGGTGGCGTGTCCTCGGCGAGTTTCGACCTCACGGTCGCCCTGATCGAGGTGCCCGACACCTTTGGCGTCTTTCCGAAGCTGCTCTGCCACGGACGCCACGGGGGCGAGAACACCGACAGGTTCGACGACGCCCTCGGCCGCAATGGCCTCAGGCGGCTGAAACTGGAGAGCGCGGCGCTGAATCGCCGCTTCGAGATCTTCTATCCGCCCGACCAGGACGAGGTCCGGCTGCGCCGGCTCTTCGCGCCGGCATTCGTCGTCTGGCTGGCCGAGGAGATGCCGACGGCCTTCGAGCTGGTCAACGGTCACCTCTGCTGCTTCGCCGCCGGCCACCTCGACTCGGCCGTCGAGCTCGACGGACTGATCTGGGGCGCTGCCGAACTCGCCTGGCGGCTCGAATCCGAGGCGACCGAGTAGCGCTTCAAAACCCCGCGAGCAGGGTGCCGGCGTTGGCGATCAGGCCGGCGGCGATCATCAGCAGGACCGAGGGGACGAGGACGAGGGCGACGACGAGCTGGATCTTCGGGGCGGCGCGGGCGGCGCGCTCCTCGGTCGCGCGGCGGGCGTCGCGGCGCAGGGCGCTCGCCTGGCGGCGCAGCTGCTCGCCCAGGGGCGAGCCGAAACGGCGCGAGCGTTCGATCGCGGCGACCAGGGCGGCCAGCTCGCCGCCGGGAACCCGGACCCGCAGCGCTGTCAGGGCGGCGGCGAGCGGGCTGCCGCACGAAACTTCGGCGACGACGATCCGCAGCTCCTCGGCAAGCGGCCCCTCTCCGGCCCGCCCCAGCTGCTCGAGCCCGGAGGCCGCTCCGCGTCCGGAGCCGGCGCTGACCGCGAGCAGGTCGAGCGCGTCGGGCAGGGCGGCGACAAGCTGGCGACGGCGACGGCGCGCCGCGCGCTCGAGCAGGAGGTCGGGAAGCAGGAACCCGGCGACCGGCGGGGCGAGCGCGAGGAGCAGCGCGGTGCGGCCCGGCGCCGCCGGAGCCAGCACCACGCCCACCAAGCCGCCGACCCCGGTCCCGACGAGCTTCGCGAGCAGCACGGCCGGCAGCGGGAACCCGGCTTCCAGCCCGGAGCGCCGCAGCCGCTCCGGCAGTCCGAGCCGCAGCGCGGCCCGCGCCGAGCGGCCGCCCAGCCCGAACGGGAGCGCCGGCAGCGCCAGGCCTCCGCGCGCCGCGACCTGCTCGCGGACCCCGACGGCGGCCAACAGCACGGCGATCGCGGCGAGTAGCCCCGCCATCTACCCCGGCCTCCTCTCGGCCCTCATTCCACCACCCGCGAGAAGCGCCGAATCGCGACGAACCCGGCGAGCTGCAGCTGCCCCGCCAGCGCCAGCAGCACCACCGAGACCGGCGACCCGAAGAGCCCGGTGAGGAATCCCGGCGCCAGCAGCTCGGCGAAGAGCGCCCCGCCGCTCGGCATCGCGACAACGAGCAGGCCAGTGAACCGCGCCTGGGCGGTGGCCGAGCGTGCGTCTTCGGCGACCCGGTCGCGTTCGGCCGCGCCCGCGGCGAAGCGGCGCAGCAGCCCGGCCAGGTCACCGCCGGCCAGCCGCTGGCTGAGCAGCGCCGCGGCGAAAGCGTCGACCCGCTCCGAGCGCATCCGCTCCCGCCAGGCGGCGACCGTCCCCGCGGTCGGAGCGCCGAGGTCGAGCTCGGCGCCGAGCCGCGCCAGCTCGGCCGCGGGCGGTCCGTCGAGGTAGCCCGCGGCGGCCGGCAGCGAGGCGCGCAGCGAGCGGCCGGCGCTGAGCGAGTCGGCGATCGCGGTCGCCACCTCCGGCAGCGAACGCTCGACCGCCCGCCGGTAGCGCCGGCGGCGGTGACCAATCGCCCACGCCGCTCCCGCTGGCCCGGCGACCGCAAACGGCAGCGCCAGCAAGGGCCCGGCCAGGAGCCAGCCGCCGCCGATCGCCGCCGCCGCGGCGACCACGGCGATCCGCCGCCGCTCCGGCGTCGAAGGGGCGTAGCCCTCGCTGCCCGCCCGCCGCAGCGGCTCCAGCGCAAAGCGCAGCCAGGCCGCGATCGCCGGACTCGACAACAACCCTTCGCGGGCCGCCAAAGCCGCCAGCCCACCGGCCAGGGCGGCAGCGACGACCACCAGCGCTTCGGCGCCCCCGCTCACCCGACCTCCTCCACCGCCGAGACCCGGCGCGAGCCGTCCTCGCGCCGCTCCATCTGGACGACCATCTGGATCCCCCGCCGCACCTGCTCAACGACCGCCGCGTGCGGCAACCCGAGCCCGGCCATCAGCGCCAGCGTCTGCAGCCGGTTGAGCGCGTCGGCGGGTGAGTTGGCGTGCACGGTCGAGAGCGCCCCGTCGTGGCCGGTGTTGAGCGCGGTCAGGAGGTCGAGCGCCTCCGGCCCGCGCACCTCGCCGATCACGATCCGGTCGGGGCGCATGCGCAGCGCGTTGCGGAGCAGATCGCGGACCGTCACCTCGCCCCGCCCCTCGACCCCGGCCGGCCGGCTCTCCAGGCGGACCACGTGCGGCTGCTGCAGGCGCAGCTCCGCCGCGTCCTCGATCGTCACCACCCGCTCGGCCGGGTCGATGAAGCTGGAGAGCGCGTTCAGCAGGGTCGTCTTGCCCGAGCCGGTGCCGCCGCTGACCAGGATGCTGCGACGCTCCCTGACGGCGGTCGCCAGCCGCTCGCACTGCGCCCCACTCAGCGTCCCGCGCGCGACCAGCTCCTCGGCGTCGGGACGCTGCGCGCCGAAGCGGCGGATCGAGACGGTCGGCCCGTCGAGCGCCAGCGGCGGGATCACCACGTTGACCCGCGAGCCGTCGGCGAGGCGCGCGTCGACCATCGGGCTGAGCTCGTCGACCCGCCGCCCGAGCGGCGCCAGGATCCGCTCGATCGCGTTGCGCAGCTCCTCCTCGTCGGCGAAGGCGACCGTGGTCGGCTCGATCCGCCCCCCGCGCTCGACGTAGACGTCGGTCGGGCCCGTTGACCATCACCTCCTCCACCGCCGGGTCGGCGAGCAGGACCTCGAGCGGCCCGAGCCCGACGCTGTCGCGGACGATCCGCTCGACCAGCTCGGCGCGGACCGCGAGGCCGAGCAGCGCCGCCTCCTCGTCGACCAGGGCGCGCGACCGTCTCGCGCAGCTCGCCCGCCGGCACCCGGCCGCCCGCCGCCTCGGCGCGGCGGCGCTCGACCAGCCGCCCGCGCAGCGCCGACGCCGAGCGCGGCGACGTTGCGCTCCCGCGCCTCAGCCCTCATCCGGCGGCGATGATCGTCACCCGGCGGGCGAAGCTCTGGGCGGCGATCAGGCGCAGCGCCTGGCGCCGGGTCAGTCCCAGCGTCGCCGCGGCGGCGCCCGCGGCGCCTTCCTCGCCGGGTCCGAGCGCGAGCAGCGGCACCGCAGCTCGCGGCCACGTAGGTGCGCCCAGCGCCGGCGCCGCTGGGTTCGGTGGTGACGATGACGTCGACCGCGGCACCGACCGGCTGGCCGCCGCCGACCAGCAGGGCGTCGGCGCCGCTGACGGCGATCTCGACCGGGCGTCGGCCGGCGCCGAGCGAACCGCCGAGATCGCCCGCCGAGCGCGGCGGCCGCAGCTGGGCGGCGAGCAGGTAGGAGCCGGCCGGGACCGCGGCCGACCGCTTCCATCCCGACCGCTTCCACGGGCGAGCTCAGGGCTCCCGGCGGCGCGAAGCGGACCGGGACCCGCCGCACCTCCAGCTGCCCCGGATCGACCGGCTCGCCCGCCGGCAGATCGCCGGCGGCGACGACCACCGGGCGCAGCTCACCGTAGCCGCGGGCGACGCTCTCGCCGTAGCCGTCGGCGACCGCGGCCGCGCAGGCGGCCGCGACGCCAGCCGCGAGCAGGAAGCCCAGCGACCGCCGGCGCCGGCCCAAGCTAGGCCACCCTCGGCAGCTCGAGCACGGCCTCGGCCCCACCCGGCGAGCGGTGCAGCGCGAAGCCGCCGCGATGGGCGCTCGCGGTCGCCCGCACGACGCGCAGGCCGTGGCCGTGGCGGTCCCGGCCGAAGCACCCGCTCGCGCAGGCTCCCTCGCGGCTCGCGCCCGGCGCCAGCGGGCGCGAGCAAAGGGCGGCCGCAGTCCCTGACCGAGACCCGCAAGCGGGCTCCGAGGGTCGTGGCGGTGACGACGATTCGCGGTCCGCCGTGCTCGATCGCGTTGAGCACCAGGTTGTCGAGCGCCTGCGCGAGCGCCAAGCGATCGCCGTGGAGCCGGGCGGCGGCGGGGCCGCGCAGGACGAGCGTGCTGCCGGCGCTCGCGGCGTGCGCCTGCCAGCGCTCGATCGACGCCCGCAGCAGCGGCCCGAGGTCGAGCGACTCGACCGGGCGCACGCTGGGGACGCCGTTGATCTCCCGGTCCAGACGCTCCAGGGCCGAGGCCGCGAGCCGCACCGAGCTCTCGATCCGGGCCGACGCCGGCGGCGTCGCCCCGGCCAGGGCCAGCGCCTGCAAGGGCCGGCGCACCTCGTGCAGCGCCTCGTTGAGCGCGGTCCGCCGTCGTCTCCACATGTGCGGGCAAGACGCCGCGCCGACGATCCTCTCCCCTGCGCCGCCGCGAAACTCCGGCTCGGAGCGAGAAACTCGCGGACCCGCCGCCCCATGCGGTCTCGGCCAGGCGCCTCGGGACGACGGGTCAGCACGGATAAGACCCCCTAAGCGGCCTTTCCGGTTCCGGATCATGCCATGAAACTGTGTCGCGTTCTCGTTAGATTGCTGCAATCTTTTCGCTTTAAATAATCCGCTCGGTCGGGGAAACGTCTGCGCGTTTTGGAATACTTGACCTAGAAAGCCGGGATGAACAACGGCGCTCCCTCGCCGCCCCGGACCCCCCGAAACCCTGAACGGAGGCCCCCCTTGGCTCAGACCCGAACGTCCCCTGAGGGCATCACCCAACAGCTCGCAAAGGCCCTTGCGCACCCGCTGCGCGTGCGCATCCTGACCTCACTACACAAAGGCATCTCGAGCCCGAACCAGCTCTCGCAGGAACTCGGCGAGCCGCTCGGCAACGTCAGCTACCACGTCAAGACGCTGCTCGAATACGACTGCGTCGAACTGGTCAAAACCGAGCCCCGCCGCGGCGCCGTCGAGCACTTCTACCGTGCCACCGAGCGTGCCTTCTTCAGCGACTCCGACTGGGCGAAGATCCCGGCCTCGGCCCGCAAGGGCATCTACGGCGTGATCCTCGAGTCGATCGGCACCGACGCCACCGAGGCGCTGGTCGCGCGGCACGATCGACGAGCGCACCGACTCCCACTCACCCACACCCCGCTGCTCTCGACGAGCAGGGCTGGAAGGAGATCAACGATGCTGCTGGACGAGGCCCAGGCCCGCGCCAGCGAGATCCAGGAGGAAGCCGCCAGCCGCCTTGCCGACGGCAAGGGCGAGGGCTCTCCGACCAAGCTCGGCATCCTCCACTTCGAGTCGCCGACCGGGAAGAACAAGTAGCGCCAGTTCACTCGGGACAGCACTACCACGCCCCCGGCTGAGCAAGGCTCGCCCGGGGGCGTTTTTCCCATCCTGCAGTCGCGGCGCCGCTCAGCCGTCGATCAAGCGGTAGCCGACGCCCCAGCAGTTGACGACGTAGCGGCCGTGCTCGGGGTCGAGTTTGCGGCGCAGCCGGCTGGCGTGTGAATCCAGGGTCCGGGTCTTGCTCGGGCCCTTGTAGCCCCAGACGTCGCGGAGCAGCTCGTCCTTGGTGAAGACCCGGGTCGGGTCGGAGGCGAGGACCCGCAGCAGGGTGAACTCCTTCTTCGCAGAGCGTGACCGGGACGCCGCCGACCGTGACCCGGCGGCGGAACGGGTCGATCGACGAGATCGCCGACCCGGCTGGGACCGTCGCGGAGGACCGTGCGCCGCCGCAGCAGCGGCGCCGATCCGGGCGCGCAGCTCCTCGACCGAGAAGGGCTTCGTCATGTAGTCGTCGGCGCCGGCCTCGAGGCCGCGGACCCGGTCGACGTCGGCGCCGCGGCCGGTGAGGATGATCACCGGCAGGCGCGGGTCGAAGCGGGACTCGACCCCGTCGGCCTCGCGGATCTCGCGCAGCACGTCGAGGCCGGAGGCGTCGGGCAGCGAGAGGTCGAGCAGCAGCAGGTCGGGGTGGTTGTAGCGGCAGAGGCGCAGCGCGTCGGAGGCGCTCGGCGCCGGCAGGACGCCGAAGCGGTCGGCGGCGAGGTGGTCGCAGAGCAGCTCGAGGGTGACCTCGTCGTCCTCGCAGACGACGACGCTGGCGATCTCGTTGCGCTGGGGCAGCGTCATCGCGCGCCCTAAGTCGCGACCGGTCGGCAGACTCTCCCCCCTGCGACGGCGAGGGCAGCTCGAGGACCGCGGCGGCGCCGCGGCGCCAGACGACGCAGCCGGGCGGCACGCGCCGCCGCAGGCCAGCGGCGCGCCCTCGCGATCGAGGAAGACGAGGTCGAGCTCGAAGCGCATCCAGAAGGTGTGGACGCTGGAGCAGCGCGGGATCAGCAGGCCGGCGCCGGCCTGCTCGCGGTCGAGCCCGGCGAGGCCGAGCAGGCGGGCGCGAGGGCCGACCGCGACCGCGACCTCGCGTCCGAACGCCCGAGCACGAGGAAGTCCCTGCAAGCGTGCACTTTCCATCGCCACCCCAAGGGCGGCGGGCGCAAATCTCTCCCCTCCCGATTACCGCCGAAGAGGTGCAACCCCCCGTTCAGGCACTACCGCGGAACCGGCACGCGACTACGATGACCGGCAAGATCATGCACCTGCCGAAGCGGCCACCGCGAAGGCAGACTGGGCTTCAACTTATGGACAAGAAAACGACCCGCAGAGGGAACTACGAGTCTGGCTCCGATTACGTGCTCGAGTACGGGGAGCTGCGATTCGCCTTCAACGAGGAGGACTTCGGCCAGCGGGTCGAGCAGGCGGCGGTCAAGCTGGCCTTCGTCGACCAGGGCCTGAGCCCGGAGGAGCTCGACGACCTCCTCGACCTCGCGGTCAGCGGCGAGATCGCCGAGCCCAGCTCCCGCCTCGGCGAGCACATCAACGAGAACTGGGAGGACCTGGTCGGTCCCGCCAACCGCAGCCTCGTCCACTGGATCCGCCGCCTCGTCTTCCGCGGCGCCTGGCTCGACCAGCGGGTCAAGGAGGGCGAGCTCGACATCGTCTTCGACGAGCGCACCCAGACCTTCGGCTACGTCCAGCCGGACCGCTCGGACGAGCTCATCGAGCTCTCCAAAGAGCCGAGCTGGCGCCGCATCGCCTACCGCCGCTAACGAGTCGTCAGTTGTGGCCCTACAAGGGCGTCAAGTGACGACTCGACCTCAGGACCGCTCGATCGCGGCAACGACCGTCAGCGAGCCGCCGCCGGCGCTCCCCTGGGCGCGGCCGGCGTCGAAGAACTGCTTGGCGATCTCGGTGTCGCCGAAGCCCTCGGCGGCGAGGCGGGTCAGCGAGTCGACCAGCAGGATCACGTCGTCGCCACCCCCGGCCCGGGCCGCGGCCTGGGCGAGCGCATCGCTGGCGTGGCGGGCCTGGCCGGCGGCGACGATCTCCGCCTGCGGCGCCTCGCGCTTCCAGTCGCCGAGTTCCTCGGGGGTCGGGTCGATCAGCAGGATCACCGGGTCCGGGCCCTTCGAGTCGTCGGCGAGGTCGGCGGCGACGCCGCGCAGCAGCGCCGTGCAGGCCGCGCGCGACTCGGCGGCGAGCACCGCCTGACGACCGGCCTCGGGCGGCAGCAGCAGGTCCTGGATCGAGACGCCCTCCTTGCTGCGGCGGCCGAAGGGGCGCCGTCGGCGCCGACGGCGCCGGGGCCGCTCGGGCTCGCCGTCGCTCGGCGGCGCGGCCGGGGCCGCCGGCCGCGCCGGGGTCGGCGCCGGCGTGGGGGTCGGCTTCGAGGCGGCGACCTCCCGCTCGGGCTCCTCGCCGAGGGCCTCCTCGCGGAGCCTGTCGCCGCGACCGGAGACTTCGTCGGAGCTCTCCTCCCGCTTCCCCCGCTCGCGCTCGCGGCCGCGGCCGCCGCGGCTGCCCCGCCGGCGGTTGCTCGAGGAGCGCTCGCGCGGCGGGCGGGCGCTCGGCGCCTCGCCAGCGCCACCGCCACCTTTGCCGTCACTCAGCTTCTCGATCAGCTCGCTGCGGCTCAGCATCCGGAAGCGCTCGACGCCGGCCTCGGCGGCAAGGGCGTGGAGGTCGGACAGGTGCTTGGATTCCAGCTCGGCCTTGGTCATCGGCCCAGGTTATTCCACCGCAGTTGCGGGGGACTTTCCGGCGCCGGGGTCGATCCCGGCTAACGCCGGCCGGGGTCGATTCCTTCGGCCGCGGCGGCCTCGACCCAGGCCTCGGCCTCGCGGCCGACCCGGGCCTCGTCCCACCCGAGCTCGGCGCCGAGCCGCTCGGCGACCGGCCGCACGTCGCCGGCGCTGCGCAGCGCCGGCGCGGCCAGGATCCCCAGCCTGGTCCGGCGCAGGAGCACGTCGGCGACGCTGCGCGCCTGCTCGTGGCGGGCCGCGAGCACGACCTCGGCCAGCAGGTCGGGGCGGCCGGTGGCGATCGGCTGCGCCAGCGCCGGGTCCTCACGGACCAGGTCGAGGACGCGCTTGGCGGCGTGGCCGTAACGGAAGGCGAGCTGCCGGGCCGCCTCCTCCCCCACCCCCTCCGGGCGCGCCAGGTCGTCGGCGCGGGCCGGCATCCCGAGTGGGATCTCGGCCGTGTGGCAGGGCGCCTCGCGGCCCGCGCGCTCGACCAGGCGGTCGACCGTCTGCTTCGCCATCCGCCGCCAGGTCGTCAGCTTGCCGCCGGTGATCGTCAGCATCCCCGAGGAGGTCTCGTACAGCTCGGCCTTGCGCGAGATGTCGACCGACTTGCGCGGGTCGCCGGTCGAGATCAGCGGCCGCACCCCAGCGTAGGCGCCAACCAGGTCGGAGTCGCTGAGCGAGACGCCGAAGAACTCGTTGACCGCCTGCAGCAGATATTCGACGTCGTCCCCGCCCGGCTTGGGGTGTGTGATGTCGCCGTCGAAGTCTTTGTCGGTGGTGCCGATCAGGGTCCGCCCGTACCAGGGCAGCGCGAAGATCATCCGGCCTTCGCCGGCGGGGACGATGCAGGCGGCCGCGCCCATCGGCAGGTCGGCCTCGTCGACGACGATGTGCGTGCCGCGGCTCGGCGAGATCCGGGGCGCGTCCTCCTCCTCGACCACCTCGTGGCGGATCTGATCGGCCCAGACGCCGGTCGCGTTGACGACGTGGTCGGCGCCGAGCTCGAGGCGCTCGCCGGAATCGGCCTCGACGAAGGCGACGCCGCTGGCCCGGCCGTCCTTGGTCAGCACCTCGACCACCTCGGCCCCGTTCATGGAGACCGCGCCGAAGCGTTCGGCCTCGCCGAGGATGGTGAGTACGAGGCGCACGTCGTCGGTCTGGCAGTCGTAGAAGAGGTAGGCGTCCTTGGGGTCGCGGGGGGCGAGCGCCGGGACCAGCTCCAGCACCTCCTCGCGCTCGATCGTGCGGTGGCGGTCCGGCGACCAGGAGAACTCCTGGTCCTCGTCCTTAGAGCTGCGCAGCTCGCGGCTGGAGCGACCGACCCGGCTGGTCGCCATCACGTCGTACATGTTCAACCCGAGCCCGACCTTGCGGTCGCGCCGCTCCTCGCCGAGGGCGGCGACCAGGAACGGGGTCGGGTAGACCAAGTGCGGCGCCAGTTGGACCATCAGCTGGCGCTCGAGCAGGGCCTCGCGGACCAGGCCGAGGTCGAAGTTCTGCAGGTAGCGGAGGCCGCCGTGGACCATCTTCGAGGAGCGGCTGGAGGTGCCAACCGCGTAGTCGCCGCGCTCCAGCAGGGCCACCGAGTAGCCGCGCGAGGCGGCGTCGAGGGCGACCCCGGCGCCGGTGATCCCGCCGCCGATCACCACCACCTCGAAGTGCTGGCCGGCGACCTCCTCGATGGCGCGCGGGCGGGGCAGCATCAGTCGAGGAAGATCGCGGTCGGTTCGGACGCGGGGCGCTCGGGGACGGGGCGCTCCTGGCGGGGGTGGCCAAGGTGCAGGAGGCCGACGAAGCGCTCCTCGTCGGGGATGCCAACGGCGGCGCGGCCCGCCGCCTCGCGCAAGAGGCCGGGCGTGCGCCAGTAGCCGGCGAGCCCGCGTGCGTGCGCGGCGAGCAGGACAATGTAGGAGGCGACGGCGGTCGCGTGCAGGTCCTCCTCCTCGGTCACCGGGTCGCCGTCGAGGCGACAGCTGACGACGACCAGGGTCGGGCAGCGGTCGAGCTTGGCGGCGCCCTCGGGGCCGGCGGCCACCTTCAGCCGCCCCAGGGCGGCGGGGCCGACGACACGGAAGCGCCAGGGGACGGTGAGGTGGTGGTTCGGCGCCCAGCTCGCGAGCTCGAACAGCTCGGCGAGCTCCTCCGGGCCGAGCGCGTCCGGGGTGAAGGCCTTGTGGGTGCGGCGGGTGCGGATCGCGGTCTCGACGTCCATTGAGCTAGAGACCGTAGCGCCAGCGCCTCCAGCCCTTGCGCCCGAGCAGGCCGAGGCCGAAGAGAACGCACCCTGCCAGCAGGCCGGCCAGGATCGCCCCGAGGACGCCGCTGTCGGAGTCCTGCTCCTCGGCGGTGGTCGATAAATGGGTCGCTTCCTCCTGCTCGGCCGGGCCGTCCGCCGCCTGCTCGGGCGCGGTCGCGGCAGAGGTCCCGCCCGGCGCCCGGTCGGCGGGGTCGGGGGCGGGGGTGGGCGCCCCGGTCGCGTCGGTCGCCTGTCCCAGACCTTCGGTCGCGCCCTTCGAGCCGCCTCCGCCGGACGGCGAGGCGGGGCTCGCTTCGGCCTGCGGGGCCGGGCTGACGGGGGGTTCGGAGGAGGTCGGGGCGGGCGCTCCGGCGGCGGGTTCGGGCTGCGTCGCCTGCGACGAGCTCGTCGGGCGCGGTACCACGGCGATCGGGAAGTACTCTCCGGCCGCGGCGACTAGCACCTGGCCGGTCACCCAGACCGGCGTCTGGTCGCTCGATTTCGAGTAGCGGTAGTGGCCATCGGCGGCCTGGTTGGCGGCGATGTAAGTCGAGCGGCGTCGAGCCGTCCTGCTTGAACGTGCCGGGGTCGCCCCCGGTCGCGAGGATCCCCTGCACGGCCCAGGCGGTCGCCTGGGTGTTGATGAAGCCGTTGCCGCCAACCCGGTAGCCGCCGTTGCCCTGCTGGGACTCGCGCAGGAAGGCGAGCCCGCGCTTGGCGGCCGCCGAGCTCGGGGTGAGCGCCTGGAGGACCGACCCAGTCGCCTCGGCGTCGCTGCGCTGGCCGGGCTCGTTGCCCCAGCCGCCGTCGTCGTTCTGGACCTGGCGCAGCCACGCCAGCGACTTCTCGGTCCCGCCCGGGCGCGCCGGCGGCGCGCAGCGCGATCACCGCGAAAGCGGTCGAGTTGGGCCAGCCGACGTAGGAGCCGTTGGCGCGGCGCAGGTCGCGCAGGTCGGCGACGAGGTCGCGGCCGCCGAACCCGCGCGGGTTGGCGCCGGCGCCGAGCAGGGCGAGCACCGTCCGCGCCAGGTCGCCGGGGCTACGCAGCTCCTTGACGTGCCCGCGCAGGTAGGCGATCGGGGTCTGCCCTCCCCGGGAGAGCGTCATAGGGGCTGGTCCCGGCGGCCTCCAAACCCAGCATCGCCCAGGCGGTCATTTCAGTCCCGGAGTCGTCTCCGGGAGAGGCGCCGAAGCCGCCGTCGTCGTTCTGCACGGACCGCAGCCAGGCGACCGCGCTCTCGATCCCGGCGGCATTCGCCGGGATCGGCGCGAAGGCGGCGCCGAGCAGCAGGGCGGCGACAGCGAAGGTGGCGACGCTCCCGCCTCTGAGGGCGGGGCGCAGCCGCCCCGGGACGCACCCCCTCCCCGCTCCCATTCGAAGCGGCGGCGAAAGCGGGTCAGCATCCGCACGATCGCCGGCCCGGCGATCAGTGCCAGCGCGATGTTGCTGATCACGTGGGCGGCGTCGAACGGGATCGCGCGGGCGGAGAGCACGCCGAAGCGCTCCAGCGACAGCTCGCCTCCGTAGGTCGCCATCAGCGAGAAGTTCAGCAGCACCCCGTAGGCGAGCCCGGCGAAACCGCAGGCCGCCGCGAGGGTCAGCCGGCCGGCGTTGCGGAAGCCGAGCGCGACCAGGGCGCCGAAGACACCGCAGAGTCCCCAGCCGGCCATCTGCCAGGGCGTCCAGGGCCCCTGGCCGAACCAGAAGTTGGAGACGAGCGCGGTGAGGGCGCCGACCGCGAAACCGGGGGCCGCGCCGAGCGCAAAGCCGGCGAAGACGATGATGTCGGTGGTCGGCTTGACGCTGGGGAAGGCGGCGAAGGCGATCCGGCCGGCGATCGCCAGGGCGGCCAACGCCGCAACCAGGGCGACCACCTGCGCCGGCGGCCGCGAGCGCTCATACCAGGCGAAGCCGCCGAGCAAGACGGCGCCGAGGATCAGGAAGCTGACCAGCTCCCAGCTCATCCCGGCCGCCCCTCGGCGCGGAGCACCGCGGCGCCCTGCTCGGGGGTGACGACGCCGGGCAGGTCGAGAACGCGGGCGACCTCGGTGGCGAAGTACCAGCCGCCGGAGAGCACGTCGGCGGCGGGGCCGTCGGCGATCACTACGCCGTCGCCGAGCAGCACGACGCGCTGGGCGAAGGCGGCGGCGAACTCGACGTCGTGGGTGGCGACGACGACGCCGGCGCCGTGGCCGGCGAGCCCGGCGATCAGGTCGACCAGGTCGTCCTTGCGGGCGCGGTCCATGCCGCGGGTCGGCTCGTCGAGGGCGACGAGCCCGGGCAGCGCCTCGCCCTCGATGCGGCCAGCCAGCGCGATCGCCAGCGCCAGCCGCTGGCGCTCGCCGCCGGAGAGGTCGCGCGGGTCGGCGTCGGCCGCGTGCTCGAGGCCGACGATGCGCAGGGCGGCAGCGCCCTGCTCGCCGGGGAGCTCGTCGCCGACCCGCTCGCGGACCAGGTAGTCGCTCGGGTTCTGGGTCAGCAGGGCGATGCCGGCGGGGAGCTCGAGCTTGCCGGCGACCGGCTCGATCAGCGCCGCGGCGGTCTTCAGCAGGGTTGACTTGCCGGCGCCGTTGCGGCCCATCAGGGCGACCCGTTCGCCGCGACGCAGCTCGAGGTCGACGCCGCGGAGAACGTCATGTGGCCGCTCGTCGCGTTCCAGCTCGACCCAGAGCGCTCTCGCCGAGAAAGCGACGGCGCCGGGGGGGTGAGCCCCACCACCCCCACCCTTCCCCGGGTGGGGGACAGCGGTGGCAGACGAAGGCTCGCGTAATTCGAGGATGCGGCGGGCCGCGCGAACGCCGGTGGGAAGCGAGTCGATGCCGGACAACGCAAAGAGACGGGCGGCGGGCGTCGTCAGCGCTGGATCACCGAGCTGCGACCAGGCCAGGAACTCGGGGGGGCTGCCGTCGAAGCCGATCGCGCCGGCCTCCATCGCGACGACGCGGTCGGCGGCCGCGAGGCAGCGCTCGAGCCGGTGTTCGGCCAGCAGCACCGCCACCCCCCACTCCTCGTTGAGGCGGCGCAACAGCCAGATCAGCTCGTCGCCGGCGACCGGGTCGAGCTGCGAGGTCGGCTCGTCGAGCAGGACCAGCGAGGGGCGGGTGACCAGGGCCGCCGCCAGGGCGACCCGCTGCAGCTCGCCGCCGGAAAGGGTGTCGACGGTGCGCCCGAGCAGATGCGGGATCGCCAGCGCCAGCGCCACCTCCTCGACCGCGCGAGCGCGGTCGGCGGGCGGGTCGCCGCGCATCTCCAGCGGCAGCCCGATCTCCGCCGCCACGGTGGTCGAGACGACCTGGGTCTCGGGGTCCTGGGAGACGTAGCCGACCGCAGAGGCGAGTTGGCCGGGGCCGGCGTCGATCGCGTCGAGGCCGGCGACGGCGACAGTGCCGTCGACTTCGCCGCCGAAGAAGTGCGGGACCAAGCCGCAGGCCGCTTTCAGCAGGGTCGACTTGCCGCTCGCCGAGCGGCCGGCGAGCAGGACGAACTCACCCGGCGCGACCTCCAGGTCCACAGCGCCCAGCGCGGGACGGGCAGCATCCGGGAAGGAGTACGTAAGGCCTTCAACCGCGAGCGCGGGAGCGGCGCCGCGACGGATCGCCAGCTCAGACACGGGCCGCCACCTCCCGGCGACGCCGCTTGCGCCGTAGCGGCACGAAGCCGCTCGCCACGAGCAGCGTCGAGAGCGCCAGGGTCGCCGGTCCCAGACCGATCTCGACTTCGGGGTAGGTGTGGAAGTCGTCCGCCCCGAGCACCTTGCCGGCGATCGCCGCGGCCAGCACGACCGCACCCGCCAGGTAGAAGCGCCAGTCATACCGAGAGCGCCGACCGCGCTCCGTGCTTTTTACGCGCCCTGGCCCGTACAAACCACGCACCGCCGGGCGCGGGCGACGGTGCGCCGTGTCGAGGCTGTAGCCGCGCAGCTCCAGCGTCGCGGCGACGTCGACGGCGCGGTCGAGCGAGCCGGCGAGAAGGCGACGGGCGAGCGCCGCCTTGCCGACCTCGGCGGCACCGGGGCCGCGCAGGCGGCGGGCGTCACGGAGGCGACCGGCGTCGGCGGCGGCGACCGGGACCAGGCGCGAGACCAGGGTCGCGGTCAGCGCCGAGCGACCGGCGACCGGGCGCAGCGCCCGCAGTACCCGATCAGGGTCGACACAGGCCGAGTAGACCGCGAAGGCGACCATTGCCACCGCGGCGCGCAGGCCGATCGAGAGGCCGGCGACGATCGCCTCCAGGGTGATGTCGACCTGCCCGAGAAGCGGCCACTCGCCGAGCCGCGCCAGCACGGTCGCGCCGCGGCTGACGACCAGGGCGTTGACGACAACGATCAGCAGCGCCAGCGCGAACCCCATGCGCAGCGCCGCGCGCACGGCACTGCGGGCGCCGGCGAGCAGGCCGGCGATCGTCACCGCCGCTCCCGCCGCGAGCAGGACCAGCGGGTTCGAGTAGAGGAACGCGACCGCCGTCAGGGCGCCGAGGTAGGCGACCGCCGCGCCCGGCGAGGCGCCCTGCAGTGGCCCAGGTCTCGGCGTGTAGGCGAACGGCGACCTCATCGACTCTCCTGCAGCGGCAGCGGCATCTCCTTCCCGGCTTCGCTTGCCACCGCGTAATGGTCGCGCAGCCGCTCGGCGCTGAGCATGTCGGCGGCGGCCTGCACCGCAGCTGGCGTGCCACCGGTCACGACCCAGGTCGGCGGCGCTTCGTAGCGGCGGGTGGCGGCGACCAGGCCGGCGTTGGGACCGAGGTCGCGCGCCGGCTCGCCGTCGACGCCGAGCGCGATCAGGCTGAAGGCGCCGGCGCTCCCGACCCCGCCCGCCTGCCGTTCGAAGTCGGCGTAGACGCCGCTTTCCCCCGGGCCCCGCTCGATCAGCGCCGCGGCGGAGTTCGCGCGCAGCCGCGACCAGGGTCCGACGAGGACGCGGATCGCGTCCTCGGGCGAACCGGTTGCAACGGTGACGCCTTCCTCCTCCAGCGCTCCCACAACCTTCCTGCAGGCGCTCCCCCCGATCAGGCATTCGACCGCGACCGGGTGCGCCTTGCCTTCGTAGCCGTCAGTGAACGGCGCCGGCCAGGAGCCGACCACAGCCGGGACGCGGTTGGTCGCCTCCCAGTTGCGGTAGTCCCACCAGATCCGCTCGCCGCCGCGCAACTCGTAGTCGGCGGCGCCGATCGGCGACTCGACGCCGTCGACGAAGAAGAACCAGTCGAAGGGATCGCCGCCGCGGCGCCCCTCGGCGTAGCCCTCGATCGCGCTGACGAAGCCGCCGCCGTAGCGGGTCTCGATCTCGGCCTCGCCTTCCAGCACCCGCATCACCGTGCCCGACTCGTTCGCCTCCACTGAGCGTTCCTCGACCACCGGGGCCGAGCCGAATTCGCGGGTCACGGTCAGCTCGACCGAGCCGACCTCCTCGCCCGGCCCGAGACCGCAGCCGGCGGCCGCGAGCGCCGCCAAGAGCAGCGCCGCCGCGACCGCCGTGCCACGGCCTCCGAGCACGACCGCTAGCTACCCGCGGGGCATTTGGCCCCGATGCAGACGGCTGCCCGGTCGGGAATCAGGTCTTCCTTGTTGGCGGTCAGGAAGCCCGGCTTGGTCACCGTCACCGTGGTCTGGCCGTTGGCCGCGGTCGGAGCCGCGGCGCCGGTCACTTTCACACCGGCGGCCGGCTTGCGCTTGCCTTTGTCGTCGTAGGCGTACGCGGTCACGGTAAACGCCTTGCCGACGGTTGCTTTGGCCGGCGCGACGATCTCCAGCTCGTCCGGGTAGGCGAACGTTTTCGGGTCCGACTTGGCGAGTGCGAACAGCACCTCGTCGCCGGCCTTGATCTTTGCCGCGTCGGCGCTGACCGAGGCCCCCTTGTGGTTCACCTTCAGGTACCAGGAGGTGCTGCCCTTGGCGACGCCGCTGCCGATGCCGCAGAGCGCCAGGCCGAAATCGAAGCTGTCGCTGAGCAGCAGCGGGTTCAGCGACGGGGTTGACTTCGCCCCGCGGGTCAACAGCCCGAGCGCGGTGTTGGCTTTGAGCGCGACCGATTCGCCGCTGCCGCCCGTGCCCGGGCCGAAACAGGTCGCCTTGGGGCTGGTCTTGACCGAGATGGCTCCGGTCGCGACCGTCTTTTCGGCGACTATCTTGCCGCCGGTTCCGACCACGCGCAGCTCGGCCGAGCCCGCAGCACTTGCTCCGGCGACGAACGTCAGGGACAGGGCCAGCACCAGCGCGCACGCGGCAGCCGGCCGTACGGAATTGATTCTTGGCATTTACGCCACCCTTTCCTCGAGGGTTGTATTGGCTGGCCGGGGACAGGTCTCCTGGCTTCCGGGGTTGGGCGTTCGCACCTTCCCGGGGTTGCAGTGGCGTCCCCAGTGGCTGGCGCCAGCGGCGCCCGCGATTGCCTCGACCCGGTCACAGTGGCGGGACCACGCCGGATTTGCACCGGCTTCCCTTGACCACCGACCGTACTTTCGTCGGCGAGTTTATCCCGCCGCGGGGGTGTCAGCGCCGCCATTGCTCAGCTAGGCTGCCGTCACTTTGAAAAACCTGGGTGTTAAGCAGACCTTGGGAAGGAAGGGGATCTTGGCGGCGATCGCCGCTCTGGGCCTACTGCTCGCGATCTCCTTCGGCGGCGGTGTCTACGCCGCCGGCAAGATCGACGGTCGCACGATCCGCGCCGCCTCCCTGCCCGGCAACCGGCTGGTCCCCGGCTCGGTCCCGGGCAACCGTCTGCGCGCCGGCAGCGTGACGGCCAGCCAGCTCGCGCCGGGATCGGTCACCGGCGCCCAGGTCGCCACCGCGACGCTCGGCCGGGTGCCGAGCGCGACCCACGCCGAGAACGCCGACCACGCCCGCGAGGCGACGCGGTCGCTGCGCGCCGAGAGCGCCGCCAACGCCGACCGGATCAACGGGTTCAGCGCCGGCTGCGCGGCGGGGACGCGGCAGTTCGCCGGCGCCTGCTGGCAGCTCGCACACAGCGAAGCGGCGCTCGCCGCCCCAGCCGCGGCCGCTTCCTGCGCCGCGCAGGGCGGTGAACTACCGGCCGCGCTGGCCCTTGCCGCGTTCTCACAGCAACCCGGGATCGCCCTGGCTGTTGGAGATGAGTGGAGTAGCGAGATCGGGACGCCGTCGGGGCCGGATCTCTACAACGTCGCGACGGTCTCGGCTGAGGCAGAGATCGACTTCGAGCTATCAACCGCCACCAGAAAATTCCGCTGCGTGATCCCGCTGATCAGCTAACGCGTCCAGCCCACCGACTCCGACATGCGTCGGGCGGGCGCAGGCGGCCTCTATTGTCAGCCCGGATGCCCGTGAAGTCCGCTCACCTGACAGGGGCCCGGACGGCGCTGCTCGCGCTCGGCCTGACGCTGGTCGTCGCGCTGCTCGCGCTCCCGGCCGCCGCCAGTGCCGGCGTCTCCGCCGCCCAGGCCGAGCGCGTGGCGGCGTACTGGACGCCGCAGCGGATGGCCGCGGCGCGTCCGCTCGACCTCGTCGTCGACGGCGACGGCTCGACCCGGCTGCGGGCCGGGGCACCCGAACCCGCCGGGGCGACCGCCAGCTTCAAGCGCGTCACCACCCCCGACGTCCCGCCTTACTCGTTCAACGGCCGCATCTTCCTCAAGGTCGGCAAGCTGAAGGGCTACTGCTCGGGCACGGCGATCAACTCGCCGACCCGGCAGCTCGTCCTCACCGCCGGCCACTGCGTCAACAGCGGCCCCCAGGAAGACGGCAGCCGGGCTGTCCGGTCGAGCTACCTCGCCTTCGTCCCCGCCTACACCGGCGGACTCGCCCCCTTCGGCGTCTTCGTCGCCCAGAGCGACAAGGTCTTCGCCCCGAAGCAGTGGATCAAGCACGGCAACCCCGACTTCGACATGGGCGCCTTTCTGACCAGGCCGAACGACGAAGGGGTCAACGTCGCCGACGCGGTCGGCGGCGGCGCCACGATCGCCTACGACCTGCCCCGCGCCCAGCAGTTCCTCAGCTTCGGCTACCCGGGCAAGACCGAGCAGATGCAGGGCTGCCAGTCGCCCTACCTCGGCGACGACACGCTCTCCTTCCCGTTCCCCGGACCGCCGACGATGGCGATCGGGTGCCGCTGGGCGCCGGGCGCCAGCGGCGGCGGCTGGCTGATCGGCGACGGAACCCAGATCAACGGCGTCAACGCCTACCTCCACCTCGATAACAAGAAGCGCACCTTCGGGCCCTACTTCGGCGCCGAGACGGTCGGCAAGCTGGTCCGCGGCCTCTAGGAGGGCACAGGCCGCCCCGCGGCTCAGGCGTCGAGCAGCCGCCGGTAGTAGCGGTAGTCGCGCCGGTCGGGGCGCAGGTTGGCGGCCAGCGCCAGGTGGTGGCGAGCCCGCCGCAGGTCGCCGGTGTGGGAGAGCGCCCGGCCGAGGCAGAAGTGGGCGAAGTCGTTGACGTGGTGGGACTCGACCACCGCCTCGAACTCGACCGCCGCTTTGGCGAAGCGGCCGGAACGGTAGTAGGCGCGGCCGAGCGCCTCCCGCACCGAGCTCTTCTCCGGGGAGCGCCGCGCCGCCTCGGCGAGCGGCTCGGTCGCGTGCTCGAAATCGCCGTCTTCGAGCAGCTCGATCCCGCGCCGATAGAGCGTGTAGGTGGGAACGGTTGCCGGATCCGCCTGCATCCAAGCAGTGTAGGAGGCCGCGAACCCCGGCCCGGCGGCGCGGTCGCGCCGAAACTGGCCGCAAACACGCGTGTTTGCAGGCAAAAAGTCCGGGCCTGCTAGCGTGGAACGTAGCGATGAGCACTAAAGTCAAATCCGCCAAGAAGTGGACCTGCAAGGGCTGCGGGGTCTCGGTTAGCCAGATCGGCGGCGAGAAAGTCGCGCTGCCGCAGACCTGGGTCAGCGATCGCCAGGGAACCTTCTGCCTCAACTGCCGTCGCGAGCGCGCCGCCCAGGCGGCGCTCGACGCCGCCCCCGCCGACAGCACCGTCGACGAGCGGGCGAAACTGCGCCGGGCGGCGCTGATCGAGTTCGAGGTCAGCCGCCGGCCCGACCACGGCGACGGCGTGATCGCCAAAGCCTGCCGCTCCTCGGTCTCCGCGGTCGCCGCAGCGCGGCGTCGGCTCGACCTGCCGACGCCTACGCACCAGCGCTGAGCGAACGCCCGGCGGTGCGCTCGGCGAGCGTCGCCAGCAGCCGTTCAAAGCCGCCCTCGGCGTGGATTCGCCGCTGCTCGTCGGCGCCGTTGCCGGCGCGCAGGATCCGCTCCAGCTCGTCGAGGGCGCCGGCGCCGCCGACCGCGTAGGGGGCCGCTTCGTCGAGCACCCGGCGGCCCAGCTCGCGGACCGGAACCGCGTCGCTACCGGCGACAAGGACGCGGGCGTCGAGGCCGTGCCGGCCGGCCTGGAAGTAGGACTCCTCGAGCGCCTCGCGGGCAAGGCCGCCGGGCGAGGGCCGCTCCAGCTCCTTCGCCGCCAATGCCTGGACCAGCGCCGCGACCGCGACGTTGGTCGCGACCGCCGGTTGCACGTCCATCGCCCGCACCTCGACCGTCCCCAGCTCCGGGTGTGGGCGCACGTCCCACCAGAGGTAGGTGTAGTCGTCCACCCCGGCGGCCAGCGTCAGCTGGTCGGCGACCCGCAGGAACTCCTCGTAGTCGTCGAACTCGGGCGGCATTTCGAAGCGCGGGTAGGCGCGCACGACGGCGGCGCGGGCGCTCGCCATGCCGCTGTCCTCGCCGGCCCGGAAGGGCGAGTTGGCGCAGAGGGCCGCCAGTAGCGGCAGGTGGTAGCGGAGCGCGTTGGCGACGGCGACCGCGGTCTCCGGGTCAGGCATCCCGACATGAACGTGCAGGCCGCACGGCGGGGTGTGGATCAGGCCCGCGAGGTCCTCCTGGACGATCTCGTAGCGCGGCTTTTCGACCAGCTCCGAGCTGCCCTCGTGGGTCGGGTGCAGGCCCGCCCCGAGCAGCGTCGCGCCGGTTGCGCGCAGGGCCGCCCGCACCGCCTCCAGCTCCGTCGCGGCGCCGGCGGCGTCGTCGCAGATGCCCGTCTTCAGCTCGATCTGGGTGGCGAAGAGCTCGGTCGAGACCCGCTCGCGGCGCTCGCGATCGAGGCGGGCGATCGTCGCCTCGGCCGTGGCGACGAGCTCCAGGTCATTGTTGACCAGCAGCAGCTCTTCCTCGACCCCGAGGCTGAGCGGCGGACCTGCCCCGAAGCGATGGTCATTGGACAGCTTCATCGCACCGGACCTACCCCCGCCGCGGGTCGCCTAAATCGGGTTCGCCCTGACAACTCGTCCCGCAATGCGTTTAGGGAGCGATTGAAATGCCCATAATCCAGGTGGGATGTGGAACGACGACAGGCGCTTGGCGCGGCGCGGCAGCGAGGGCGACGAGCGCGCCTTCGCGGCGATCTTCCGCCGCCACCACCGGGACCTCTATCGCTTCTGCCTGGCGATCCTCGGCGATCGCGAGGACGCCGAGGATGCGTTGCAGAACACGATGGTCAGCGCCCTGCGGGCGCTGCCGGGCGAGTCGCGGCGGATCGAGCTGAAGCCGTGGCTCTACCGGATCGCCCACAACGAGTCGATCGACCTGGTGCGACGCCGGCGGCCCGGCGAAGCACTCGACCCGGAGCTGGTCGCGGCCGACGGCGGCCCGGCGCGGGAAGCGGAGACGCGCGAACGGCTCGGCTCCCTGCTCGCCGACCTGAAGACGCTGCCCGAGCGCCAGCGCGGGGCGCTGCTGCTGCGCGAGCTCTCCGGGCTCGGGTTCGCCGAGATCGGGACCGCTCTCGGCTGCTCGGCGGCGGTCGCGCGGCAGACCGTCTACGAGGCGCGGCTCAACCTGCGCCAGACCGAGGCGGGGCGTGAGATGGACTGCATCGCCGTGACCAAGGCGCTCTCCGACGGCGACGGCCGCGTCGCCCGGCGCCGCGACATCCGCGCTCACCTGCGGAGCTGCCCTAGCTGCACCGCCTTCCAGGCCGGGATCGGCGAGCGCAAGCGGGATCTGGCGGCGCTCTCGCCGCTACCGGGGGCGGTCGCGGCCGGTCTTCTGCAGGGCGTGCTCGGCGGCGGCGGCGGGGGCGGGGGCGCGACCGGCGGCGTCGCCGGAACGCTCGGCGCCGGGGCGGCGAAAACGACCGCGGGGTCGCTGGCCGTGAAGGCGACGGCGACGGTCGCCGTCGTCGCTGCGATCGGAGTCGGCGCCGAGCGCGGCCACCTGGTCGACGTCGGGCTGCCGGGCGGCGACCCGAAGAGCCCCGCCTCGGCCGCGCCCGCCGACGGCGCCGGGCGCGGCGAGGACGCGCCGGTGGTGACCTCACCGGCGAAGGCGCCGGGCGTCGCGGGCGTCGCTCCGCCGGGGATCGCCGCGGTGGCGGCGGCCAGCGCCGCGGCCACGGGGCCGGGACGCGCCTTCGAGGACGGCGGGACGACCGAGGCTCTGCCTGCGGACGCACCAAGCACGGCGGCCAACCCGATCCCTCCCGGCCACGAAAAGCGCTCAGAAGCCGCCGACTCCGGCGGGCAGGGCGACCACGGCCGCAAGGCGACGCCCCAAGGCGCGGGCAAAGGCCAGGGCTCCGGGCGCCAGTCCCATCCCGTGCATCCGCAAAAGCCCGAGAAGGCGGCGGCGCCGCCGAAGGGCACCGGACCCGAACCGAAGGCCGCCAGCCCTTCCTCTCCTCCCTCCTCCTCCTCAGGCAAGGCCAAAGGCCGCGACGGGGGCCCGCCCCCGGGCCAGGCCAACGCCGCCGCACCCGCGGCCAAAACGCCTGCCCCGGGAACCGGCAACGGCAAGAAGCCGGTCGAAGCGCCCGCCGAGTAGGGCCTGACAAACGCCCACTCGCTGCGTTTCAGCCCCGGAAACGCGATTCGGAGCCCCGTGACGGGGCCGCCAAGAACCCCAAGGAGGACGATGAAGACTTACCTGAAGATCGTCATGATCCTCGGCGCCCTGGCCCTCGCCACGGCGCCAGCGATCGCCCTCGCCGCGCCCTCGCAGAGCGGCCAGGAACACGGCAACGGCAAGGGGCCGAAGTACGCGCCCGAACAGCCGCAGACGCCGGGTCCGAAGGCGCCGCTGCCCGCGCAGGCGAAGGCCTACGGCGTCTACTGCAAGAACGAGAGTCGCAAGCACGTGGCAGGCGAGCAGGGGACTCCCTTCAGCCGCTGCGTCAACGCGATGGCGAAGGCCGCTCAGAACGAGAGACTTACGGCCCGTCGTGCCTGCAAAGGCCTGAGCAAGAAGCACGTCAAAGGCGAGAAGGGGACCGCCTTCTCGCGCTGCGTCAGCGCCGCCGCGAAGCTCAGGAAGGACCTCGGGTCCTAGACGGGTCGAACCTGCTCCCGCCGCCCCGCCGCGGCGGGAGCAGTTCCCGGGATGCCATCCTGGGGGCGTGACGGTCCAACTGCAGCGCGGCAGCGTCGAGTTGATGGACGCGGCGATCGCCGGCGACGAGGCGCTGGCCGCGGCGCTCGGGCGGCCGGTCGTCCCCGGCTGGGTCTCCTTCACCGAGGCCCTGGCACCGACCCGCGAAGCTCTCGCCGCCGACCCCGAGCGCGCAGCCTGGGGCGTGCGCTTCTTCCTCGCCGGCGAGCCGGCCGAGCTGGTCGGCTGGGGCGGCTTTAAGGGCGCGCCGGCGAACGGGACGGTCGAGCTCGGCTACGAGATCGCCCCCGAGCGCCGGCGCCAGGGCTTGGCCGGCGGCGCCGTGCAGGCGATGCTCGCCGAAGCGTTCGCCGAGCCCGAGGTCGAGCGGGTGATCGCCCACACGCTGCCGGAGTCGAACCCCTCGAACCAGCTTTTGGAGAGCGCCGGCTTCCTGCACGAAGGCGTCGCCGACGATGGCGAAGAGGTCGCCTGGCGCTACGGGCTGACTCGCGCCGACTGGGCGCGGCGCCACTCGGCGTAGTCCGCGGGCAGGCAGACCGCGCAGGGCCGGTAGCCGGCGGCCACGGCCTCCTCGGCGTCGCGGAAAAAGACGCGGTCGGCGACGTAGCCGCCGCGGGCGATCGCCCGCAAGGCCGAGGGGCAGTCGAGCCGGCCGTAGATCCGGCTGCGCCGGTGTCCCCCCAGCGTCCCCCAGCGCTCGCCCATCAGCCGAACCTCAGAGCAGCGCCAGCTGGCTCGACTCGAGGTCGAGCAGGGCGCGCTTGCGCTCGAGGCCGCCGCCGTAACCGGTGAGGTCGCCGTTGGCGCCGATCACACGGTGGCAGGGGACGACGATCGGGGTCGGCGTCTGCCCAACCGCGGTGCCGACGTCGCGGGCCGCTTCCGGCTCCTCCAGCCCCAGCCGCTTCGCCAGCTCGCCATAGGAGACGGTCTCGCCGAACGGGATCCCGCGCAGCTCCGCCCAAACCGCGCGTTGGAACTCAGAGCCGACCAGCTCCAGCTCGATCTCGAACCCCCACCGCTCGCCGCGGAAATACTCCTCAAGCTGGCGCGCCGCCGCGGCGAGCTCGGCCGGCCGGTGCTGCTCCTCGCTCAGCCCGCGCCGACTGCCGGCGAAGCGGACCTGCCGCAGGCGCCCCTCGGCGGCGACCAGGGTGAGGTCGCCGATCGGGCTTTCGCAGATCGACCAGCCGATTTCGTTCACGCTCATACCAATACAACGCGGCCGGGATGCGAAACGTGAGGTTGGGAGGGGCCAAGCCCCTAGACCTCGATCACTGAGCCCATGATCACAGTGCGCTCGCGCGGCAGGCGGAAGTACTCGGCGGCGTCGGCGGTGATGTGGGAGGCGGCGACGAAGAGGCGCTTGCGGTAGCGGTTCATCCCCGGCAGGTCGCCCGCCTGGAGGTCAATCGTCGAGAGGAAGTAGGTCGCCTCCTCGATCTCGAGCGGGCACTCGAGCCCGGCCGCCGGGGCGAGCGCGAGCGCCGCCGGCACGTTCGGCTGCTCGATGTAGCCGAAGCGCGCGGTCAGGTGGCTGATCCCGTCGTCGGCGTAGCCGAGGTCGTCGATCACGAGCCGTTCGGAGGCCGGCACCTCGGGCACCGGCAGGGTGGCGATCGAGAGCACGACGACGTGCTCGTGGAGGATCTGGTTGTGCTCGACGTTGGCCCGCATCGCCAGCGGCGTCGTCTCCACGTTGCGGTTGAGGAAGACGGCGGTGCCGGGGGTCCGCGGCAGCGGCGGCTGGCGCCCGTGCAGGGCGTCGACGAATTCGCGCAGCGACCCCTCCTTCGCCTCGCGCCGCTCGGTGACCAGTTCGCGCCCCCGCTGCCAGGTCATCATCACGGCGAAGGCGACGACGCCGATCAGCAGCGGCAGCCAGGCGCCGTGGAAAATCTTCGTCAGGTTGGCCGCGAAGAACAGCAGGTCGACGGTAAGCAGCAGGACGCCGAGTGCGACCACCGCGCCGAGCGGCCAGCGCCAGCGGTGGCGGGCGACGTAGAGGAAGAGCAGCGCGGTGATGTTGATCGTCGCGGTCACCGCCATCCCGAAAGCGAAGGCGAGCGCCGCCGAGGTCTGAAAGGCGAAGACCAGCGTCAGGACCGAGACCAGCAGCATCCAGTTGATCCAGGGGACGTAGATCTGGCCTTCGGCCTGGGCCGAGGTGTGGACGATCCGCAGCCGTGGCAGGTAGCCGAGCCGGACCGCCTGGTGGGCGACCGAGAAGGCGCCGCTGATCACCGCTTGGGAGGCGATCACGGTCGCCGCGGTCGCGAGGAAGACCATCGGCAGCTGCCCCCACTCGGGGACCAGGAGGAAGAAGAGGCCGCTGACTTCGCGCCCGGGTTCGTCGAGCAGCAGCGCCCCCTGTCCCAGGTAGCTGAGGATGCAGGCGGGAAAGACAAGCAGCAGCCAGGCGCGGACGATCGGGGTGCGGCCGAAGTGGCCCATGTCCGCGTAGAGTGCCTCGGCGCCGGTGACCGCGAGCACGCAGGCGGCGAGGGCGAAGAAGGCGGTTGAGAAGTTGCCGGTGAAGAAGTCGAGCGCGTAGGTCGGCGAGAGCGCCTCCAGCACCTTCGGTTCGACCGCGATCCCGGCGATCCCGCAGGCGCCGATCACCGTGAACCAGACGATCATCACCGGCCCGAACAGGCGCCCGACCGCGCCGGTGCCGAACCGCTGGGTGGCGAAGAGGACGACGATCACCGCCGCCGTGATCGGCACGATCAGGTGGTCGAGCGAGGGCTCGACGATTTCCAGCCCCTCGACCGCCGAGAGCACCGAGATCGCCGGCGTGATCATGCTGTCGCCGAAGAACAGCGAGGCGCCGAAGATGCCGAGCGCGGCGAGCAGCCACTTGGTCTGCACGCTGCCCCTGGTGGACTTGCTGCGGACCAGGGTTATCAGGGCCATGATCCCGCCCTCGCCGTGGTTGTCGGCGCGCATCACGAAGGTGACGTACTGGACCGTGACGATGATCGTCACCGCCCAGAAGATCAGCGAGATCACCCCGAAGACGCTTTCGGTCGTCTGCGCGACCGGGTGCGGGTCGCCGGGGTCGAAGACGGTCTGCACGGTGTAGAGCGGGCTGGTGCCGATGTCGCCGAAGACGACCCCGAGCGCGCCGATCAGCAGCGCCGCCTTCGCCCCTCCCCTGGCCCCGCTGTCGCTGCGCGCGGCCAATCGCCCTACAGCCAGCCGGCGCGGCGGAAGCGCCGGTAGAGGAAGAGGCAGATCACGACGATCACCAGCAGCACCGCCGGGTAGCCGAAACGCCAGCGCAGCTCCGGCATCTCCTCGAAGTTCATCCCGTAGATTCCGGCGATCGCCGTCGGGACGGCGATGATCGCCACCCAGGCGGAGATCTTCCGCATGTCTTCGTTCTGGCGCACCGAGACCTGGGTCAGGTTCGCGTGCAGGGCGCTGCCGAGCAGCTCGCGGAAGGCGGCGATGCGGCCGCCGACCCGCTGCAGGTGGTCGAAGACGTCGCGGAAGTACTCGTGCAGCTCGTCGGGGACGACGTCGTAGCGGCCGCGGGAGATCTCGCCGGCGATCAGCGCCAACGGCGCCACCGCCGACTGGAAGTCGAGCACCTCGCGCTCCAGCTTGTAGATCCGCTCGGCCGGGTTGTCGCGGTCCGGAGAGAAGACCTGGCGCTCGACTTCCTGGATGTCGACCTCCACCCCTTCGGCTGCCTCCTCATAGGCGTCGACAACGTGGTCGAGGATCGAGTAGAGGACCATCCCGACCCCGTGTTCGAGCAGGTCGGGGCGGGCGTCGAGCCGCTCGCGCACCGGGGCCAACTCGCCCTTGCCGTGGCGGACCGTGATCACGAAGGCCGGGTTGGCGAAGATCAGCAGCTCGCCAACCTCGATCACCTCCTCCGGATCGATGTAGCAGGCGGTCTTGACCACGACCAGCAGCGTGTCCCCGTAGCGCTCCAGCTTCGGCCGCTGGTGCGCCTCGACCGCGTCCTCGACCGCCAGCTCGTGCAGGTCGAACTCGCGGGCGATCCCCTCGAGCTCATCCGCGCTCGGCTCGAACAGCCCGAGCCAGACGAAGGCGCCCGGCCGCCGCGACGCCTCCCCCGCCTGCTCCAGCGAGAGCTTCTCCTCGCGGCGCCGCCCGTCCTCATACAGCGTGCAGTTGACGATCACGCGGGCAGTATCAGCTCCGCCCCGGTCGCCACCATGGACCCGCGCGAAGCGGGCAGCTACTCCTTGCTGCTGTCCAGTTCCTCTTCGGCCATCGAGGTCATGTCGAACACTTCGCTCTCGTCGGGAACCTCGATTTCCGGGACGAATCCGAAGTCGAAGAAGTTCATCCGCATGTCCATCGTCGTCGGCCCCTCGTCTCCCTCGCCCGGCTGCGACGCGACCATCCGCATGCGCCGAACCAATTCCTTGGCGTCGATCCACACTTCGATCTGGAGTGGGGCCCCATTCGCTTCCGTGCTCAAGGCGAGGTCGTCCGCGCCCTGCTCCCTCAGCTCCTTGACCTGCTCGGAAACGCTGACCGTGCCGGCGTAGCGCGTCGTCGGCACACCGCGGACATCCTCCTTGCTGAGCTTGCGAACACCGGTGACCGATTCGAGCTTCTCCAGTTCGCTTTTCGCTTCGGCGGCGGGGGTTGGCAATTCGGGTTCCTCCCCGAAGGAGAGGTCGAGCCCCATCCAGCTGCGGTCGTCCGGCAGCGAGCCGAAGGCATCGGAGCGCATGTACATCATGTTGTCCTCCATCACGAGCACCATCTCCACCATCCCCTCATCCTCGGGGTTGGGGAACTCGATTACGCCTTCTTCCCTGTGCTCGTCGTAGACGCTCCGACCGGTCATCGTGAACGACCCCTCTGGCGAGGTGATTAGCGCCCGGATCCTTGCCCGCCCGCCCGGTTCGCCCTGCGTACGCTCAGCCGCCGCGGCGATCGCGTTAAGCGGACCGCCGCCTTCGCCCTCGTCGCCCTCCTGCCAGGCGAATAGGGCAAGCAAAGCCGCCACGACCGCCAGCAGCGCCAGGGCCCGCCAAAGGCGACGGCGCTTGGGCGACCCGTTGGAGAAGGGCCTGGATGTCGTCGTGTCCCGCAGAGCGCTCAGAAAGGTACCGCCTCGGTACGACCCCAAGGGTCCGTCCGCCCTAGTCGGGGCGTTGGTTCAAGTTCCCTGACGGGGGTACGAAGGATTGGGCAGAGGCAGTCCCCCTTGGCGGGAGGCGGGAGTCCAGCCACCGACGAGGAGTGAGGCCAATGGCGCAGACCAAAACGAAAAAAGCTTCAGGCTCGAAACCGAAATCAGCGGCGCCGAAACCGGCGACCAAAGCGAAACGGGCGAGCCCAAAAAAAGCCAGTCCCAAACGCAAAGCCAGCGCGAGCAAAACCAGCGCGGCAAAACGGAGCCCGGCCAGCAGCAACGGCGCCGGCGGCGGTAAGCCGTCGAGCAACGGGCACTCGCTGGCGCACAAGGCGACGATCCCGTTGGTCGCCGGCGGCGCCGCCCTCGCCGGCACGGTCGGCGGCGTGCTGATCGGAGCGAGCCGCTCCGGCGACAAGGTCCTCGGAGTGCGGCTGCCACATCCGAAGCGGGTCCGGGTCAAGCTGCGCTCGAGCGACGTAGCGAAGGCGGCGAAGGAGGTCGGGCGCTTTGGCGAGAACGTCGGTGAGCTGACCGCCGAGCTGAAACGAGCTCGCCAGGGCCTATCCGGGGACGGCAAACACAGCTCGCCGATCGAGGTGCTGTTGCGCGGCCTGACCGCGCGGCGCTAAGAGGGACTCGCTTGGCGTAGCCAGCGGCGCTCCTTCGAGCGCATCACCGGCGTCGCCACGATCCCGCCGAGACGACGCTGCAGGGCGCGGGCGCGCGAGCCATGGCCGGAAGGGAAGAGCTTCGCCAGCTGCCGGTACTCGCGCGAGACCTGGCCGGCGCGGAAGGTGGTGGCGATCGCGGTGAGGAGGTCGCTCGGCGCGGCGACGGTCGTGCGCGATAGCTCCTCGCCCTCGACGACGATCCGCAGCTCGGCGGGATAGCTGCGCGGCGGGGGTGGCTGCCCGGGGTCCGCGATGGCGGCGGTGATCGCCGCGCTCAGCTCGGCGTGCGCCTCGGCCAGCGGTCGCGACTCGGCCCGCGCCCGGCCGCGGCCCTCCTTGGCTGCGACCAGGCCGGCGCCGCCGAGCTCGCCGGGAGCGAGCTCCTCGAGCATCCAGCGGTCGCCGCTGGCGGCGAGCACCGGCACGCCCTCGGCGGCCAGCGCCTGCGCGTAGACCTGGACCTCGTTCAGGGGTTTGTCGTCGAGCAGCACCTCCATCTCCCAGACGAAGGTGTGCGAACAGAAGGCCCGCGGGTTCTTGGTGCTGGCGTGATGGCCGACGAAGACGACCGCGTCAAGCGGGCCGCCGTGCGCTTTCGACATCGACGGCTCGGCCTCCTCCAGCGCCAGCTCGGCGATCGGCCGCACCTCGATCCCCGCCGGCATCCGCTCGCGTTCGACGTTGGTCCCGACCATGTGCCAGTCGCCGACCGAGATCCGCCCCGCTCCGCCCTGCCGCAGCGCCGCGATCGCGGCCAGCACTTCCGCGGTCATCAGCTCGCGGCCGCGAGCGTAGGCGGCCGGGTGCGAGGGCAGGCACTCGCCGCACCCCTCGATACCCGCGACTCCCTCCATGTCCGCGGCGATCAGGACGTTCACGTACCCAGACTATCCGCTACGGAAAAATGCCTGTGAGCAGCCGTTTCATGCCCCGCGGCGCGACCGCCCACGGGCCACGACTGCTACGGTGGCTGAGTCGGCCGGCTCGTTTGCCGCCCGAGAGGTTCCGTTTCCTCTGCGTGCCGAGTGGCGCCTTGGGGTCGCAGGATCTCCCCTAGACGTCACATAAGGAGCACCGAAATAACTACGTTTGCCGAACTCGGCACCTCTAAGCAGGTGGTCGACGCCCTCGCTGCGCGCTCGATCGCCCAACCCTTCCCCGTGCAGGAGATGGTCATCCGCGATGCGCTCGCCGGTCACGACCTGCTCGTCCAGTCCCCGACCGGGTCCGGCAAGACGCTCGCCTTCGGCGTGCCGCTCGTCGACCTGGTCGAAGGCGGCGAGAACACCCAGGCACTCGTCCTGGCCCCGACCCGCGAGCTCGCGGGTCAGATCGTTGACGAGCTCACCACCCTCGCCAAGGCTCGCCGCCTGCGAATCGCCGCCGTCTACGGCGGGGTCGGCTTCGGCCCCCAGATCGCAGCCGCCCGCCGGGCCGAGATCCTCGTCGCCACCCCGGGCCGGCTCGAGGACCTGATCGACCGCGGCGCGGTCTCGCTGCGCGCAATCCGCGTTCTCGTCCTCGACGAGGCCGACCGGATGCTCGACATGGGCTTCCGCCCGGCGGTAGACCGGATCGTCAAGCTCACCCCGAAGGACCGCCAGACGCTCTTCTTCTCGGCGACCCTGGAGGGCGCGACCGGCCAGGTCGCCTCCGCCTACACCCGCGAAGCGCGCTCGCACACCCACGCGGACCCCCAGCGAGCCCAGGGGGACATCGAGCACCGCTTCCTCCACGTCGACTCGCAGGGCGCCAAGCTCGACCACCTCGTCGAGCACCTGGGCGAGGAGAAAGGCCGGTCGCTGGTCTTCGTCCGCACCAAGCGCGGAGCGGACCGGCTGGTCAAGCGCCTGCGCAACCACGACGTCGAAGCCGTCGCCATGCACGGCGACAAGAGCCAGCGCCAGCGCGAACGCGCCCTCGCCCGCTTCGAGCGCGGCGAAGTGATGACCCTGGTCGCGACCGACGTGGCGGCCCGCGGCATCGACGTCGCCGACGTCACCCAGGTGATCAACTTCGACGCCCCCGAGGACCGCGATGCCTACGTCCACCGGATCGGGCGAACCGGCCGCGCCGGCCAGACCGGCACCGGGATCAGCTTCGTGCTCGGCGACCAGACCGCCGAAATGCGGAAGATCGCCTCCGGCCTCGGCCTCTCCGCCGAGTTCGGCGCCGCCCCCGGGCAATCGGCCTCGAGCACCAGCGGTGACAGCGGGAACAACCGCAGTGGTCGGGGCAAATCCCGCCGCCGGCGCCGGCGCGGCCCGCGCAAAGCCGCCGCCTAGCTTCAGGGCGACGCGCCTGGCCGCGGCCAGGCGCGTCGAGGAGCCCTCGAACGCCCGAGCCCAAGTCCACTTGTAGTCCCCTTCGACGCCGGCGGCGCTGGGTCGATGGAAGAGAGCGCGGCCGAGATCCGCTCACGGACCGAGTCCGACGACGGCCCGCCAGCCGGAGTGCCGGCGAAGCAGTTCCTGCTCCTTCAGGACACCGCCGCCGGCACGTCGATCGCGATCATGCTGTCGAGAGCGAGGATGGCTACCGCCAGAACGACGAGGCCCTGAACTCGATGAGCCCTCCCGGAGGCGGCATGGGCCAACGCCGCGGTCGAGAAATACGAGGTCGCCGTCCACTTCGAGGCATAGCCAAGAGGCGAAGTAGGACGGTCCACTGCGCTTACTTGCAGCGCGTGGAGTTGCGCGCGCAAAACTCGCTTCCTGCGCTGTCCAGGGCGATTCGGTCGCGGCGGACACGAACCAGAGGGTTAGCCCCTGGACGATTACCGCTGGAGCTCAAGCGAATACGCGTCGGCCTATGGGAACTCGCCATGAGTGAGGATTCGCAGATCGTCGCGAAAGCGCTCTTTCAGCGCCTGCTGGAATTCCTGTGCCCGTTCCACGTCCCGAATATCGACCAGGATCCGGTCGTGCCGGTCGCCCAACTGATCCACCCCGCGCTCGGATAGCAGCTTCGCCGTTGCCTCCAGCGTCTCCTCGACCCCCGTCACGCGCTGGCTCACGACTCGCGGCGGAGTTCCGGGGGCCACACCCCAGAAGTGACCTGCGTCGCGGAAGCTCTTGGGGCTGGCCGGGTCCTTCACCCAGGCAACGAACGCCGGGTGCCCGACGATCCGCTTGATCTCCATCTCGAATACGCGGTCAGTCTTTTCGCGTGCCTCCGAGCCCTCTGAGCTCGCGGCCGAAGCCTCGGCCAGGCCCTTCGGGGTGAGCCTGTAGGTCCGGGGACGCACCCGCTCCAGCAAACCGGAGCCGACGATCCCCTGGTTGCCCTTGCCGCGGCTGTCGAGCTCGCGGTGGATGCGGTTCGAGTCGGGGTACTCCCGCTCGTAGCCCCTCAGCCCCCAGGAGGTGCGGTCGCTCGTCCAGGCGGCGACCAACAGTTCCTCCGAGGAAAACGTCTTGCGCAGATCCCCTTTGCTGCACGAAAGAGCAGCGCGGAGGAGCTGTTGGCGGAGGTCCGTCTTTCTCGCGGCCATCTATGGAAGCTCGCCCCCTGCAATCACGTAATCCTGCAGCTCGCTCCACATCTGCTGGACGGTGTGGACCTGATGCCGGTCGAGAGCGAGTTTGTGCTCGCCCCAGAGCCCTTGGCGCTCGTCGTCGCCCTTGCGAGTGAACTCGTCCTGCATCAGGACCTGGGTGACCATGTCCATCACTTTCTGGACGTGGAAGTGGCGCCACAGGGTGGAGTCGTCGGCCCGCTGGCGAAAAGCGAAGGAAGCCTCAGCGCTCTGCAGGTTCAGCCACCAGACGTTGTGCTTGAAGTCGCTCACCTCCTGCCAAAGGGACGGCTGATCAGGATCGCCTTCGCGGACCGCGTCGGTGGCCGGGTCCAAGTCGCGGCCGGTCAGCAGCAGGCGCGGGAAGCCGTTGCCGCGCTCCGGCTCCTCCTCGCCGCGGACCACCTGGACCTCGACCGGGATGCGTGCCCAGACGCCCCCCGCGGCCGGGTCGCCCGCTCCCGCCGTGACCAGCGTCGAGCCGAGCCGGTTGCCGACCACCCAGCCGCTGGGACGGATGCGCACGATCATCTGGTCTTCGGCGTCGTGGCTCCAGTCCAGGTAGACGTCGGTCGCCCTTTCTCCCTGGTCGTTGGTCACCTCGGCGACGATCTGCTGCCGCTTGCCGAGGGGAAGGTCGATTTCGCGGGGGGTGAGAAGGACGTGGTCGACCGTCCACACCTCGACCGGCACGCGTGGGGATTCCACTTCCCCGCCCGAGGCGGAGGCCCAGACTTCGGTCCGGCCTGCCGCCTTCGGTGCCAGCAACCCCGAAGCGTCGATCGCCGCCACCGCCGGATCGGCGACGTGCCATTCGAGCTGGCAACCGGGGACGGTGCGGCCAGCTGGGTCCTTGACGGTGGCCGTCAGGATCCGCTTCAGATGGAGATCCACCCCCAGCGCGACCCGCAGCGCCGGGTGCGGGACGGTCAGCTCGATGCTGTCGACTTCGCTGCCATAGTCGGGCGGAGGCGGCGGCAGTTCGTCATCTTCCCCGCCGCCCCCTTTGCCGGTCGGCGTCTCGCCGGCGCCATCTTCGATCAGGAACCGGTTCTTGAACTCGTTCAGCTTGCGGTTCTCCTCGTAGACCTCGTCGAGCGACTGTTCGTCGAGATCCTCGCGCCGGCGCTGGTTGATTTCGCGGGCCAGCTCCTTGATCTTCTCGCTGGCGAAGCGGTCGACGGCCTCGACCAGCGGTCCGTCCTTCGGCCGGCGCCGGCCGTGGTCGACGTACCCGGGCTCCAACGCCGGCAGCTCGATTGTGCCGTAGATGAAGTGGGCGCCGGGCGTGTTCGGGGCCAGGTCGGAGATCCGCTTCGAGCCGACCATCTGGTGGGTCGTGCGGTAGCTCATCTTCCAGCGGGGGCGCAGGTTCTTGTACGCGTAGTACATGTGCTCGCTGGAGGTGAAGAGGAGCAGCCGGCCCTTACGGCGGGCGCCGTTCTCGGTGGTGGAGACGACCTGCCCGTCGGTCAGTGGCAGCTCCTCGGGAATCGGGTGGACGAAGGGGCCCTCCAGCTCCGGATATGGCGGAATCTCCGGCAGCCGGAGCGGCTTGGCGTCCTCCACCGGCACGCCGTTGTGCATCGCGTAGATCCGCACCTGCTGCAGGGCCAGCGTCGACTGGTCATGGCGCACGGTCCTGCGGATCAGCTCCTCGGTGTCAACCTGCCCGTTGTAGAACTCCAGCGGCTCGATGCCCTCGACGAGGGTGAAGGCACTGCGCCTCAGGATCGACTTCAGCGCCTCGGGTGGAAGGTCCTGCGGGTCGAGGCCGTAGGGCTCCAGCGCCCGCTGCAGCTCCACCTCCACCGAGGCGATCGGCACCTCGCGGCCGGATGCCGCGTCGGGGACGAAGCCGGGCGTGCCGCGTTCGACCGTCCCCCCCCTGCCCTCGAACCCCTTCGAGTTGCGCTTGCCGTCGCGGACGCCGACGATCCGCGCGGGCCCCTTGAACAATCGGTACATGTAGGCCTTGCCGCCGTTGCCCTGGGTCTGCTCCTCGTCGGCCGCGCTGGTGCGCGAGGAGGCGTCGGGATCCTGCCAGGTGCTCCAGGCGGTGACATCCTCGACGGTGGCGCCGCCGACGTCGAGCAGTCCCATCCGGGCCGGACCGGCGGGATTGGCGTCGTTGAGCAGCAGCACCGCGCAGCGGTCCTCCTCGGCGACTCCGGCCCGGTCGGCCTGGTAGGCACGACGCACGTTCTTCAGCCACTCGGCGACGCCCTCGTCGTGGCTGGAGATCCAGCGCGTGACGGCGATCAGGGTGCCCTGCTCATGGAAGCGGATGGTCTCGTCGCGCTCGATCACCGGGCCGCGCCCCCGCTCTTCGACCGGCCGCGGACACGGCGACGGGTCGCGGGCGCCGCCGGAGCGGGCAGATTCCACTCGGCCAACCCGTAGATCCCGCGGCTCGACCGCACGATCAACGGATCACGCGAGAGGTGAGCGATGACGTTGGCCGGCTTGCCTTGTCCGGGGATCCGAACCCCGCGGCCGTGCAGGCGGTCCATAAGTTCCGAGATGTGCAGCGGCCGCCCGGCCTCCTTCAGCTCCTCGACCACCTCGCGGACAACCGGGTGCGTGGGGGCGGCCGGCGCCTGGGGAGTCTCGGTACTGAGGTCCTCACCCCGACCCTCTCCCCCGCGCACGCGCAGGAGCTGCCGGATCAGGTCGGCTTCGCTTTTCGCCTGCTCCATCTCCCGCACCTTCGTCGCGATCTCCTCCTCCAGCGCGGATACGCGCGCAAGGGAGGCATCCAGTGCCGCCTGGAGATCCCTCTTGCTGAGCGGCGCCCGGCCATCTTCCATAGCTAGGAATCTAGCATAAATAGAAAGCTAGTTACAAAATGTGTAGCTAGGCTATAAGAAGCACCTTCGTCCCGGGTGCGGGTGTACCGCGCTACAACAGGGAACGGCAGGAGATTTCTGCGCAAACGGGTCGAACCCGTCAAGGCCGGCGTCCGGGGAGAACTTCGCGCGACACTTACCGGCTCGGTCGACGGGAATTTCAAATGCTCGCTGAAGCCGACGCTCTTCAAAGCGCTTGCGCCGGTTGGGCCGGTGCTGATCCCAGTCAGACTCGTCGTCAAGGTCAAGCCTTACGGTCGGCGGACATCGGCTTCGGAGAGATCGAATATGCCGAAGGAGCCCTGCACCCGCACGGCCTGCTCGTACCGGAGGCGGGAGCCCGACCGTCGAGGGTCGAGTCGCGGGCGAGCGGCAGCGTCGGCGTGACGCCGGCGGTGACCATCGTGGCCAGCTGGAAGGCGTCGGCGCTGGGCGAGCTCGCGGCTCGGGTGACCCTATCCTGCCGACCAGGGTGACCTTGAGATACGAGCCCCTGAAGGAACCTTTACCCAAAGGCTGCTTCAAGCTGACGTTGAAGGGAACCCTCCGGCTCAGCCTGACCCGGCCAATAATTCCGATCTCGCCGAAGACGGGCGCCGCGGGGGAGCTCATCGACAAAATGCCCCCGCTTGGCGATGACGAAGCCGAATCGGATGCCGGCTAGATGCGCCAGGACCAAGAGTAATGACCCACCTTGGTGTCAGAACACAAAAAAGCCGCCTCGCGGGCGGCGATTTCGCTCTGCTGCTGAGGTACCGCTACGGGGATCTCGCGCTCGGTGAGGACGCGGTCGTGGCCGTAGTGCTCGCCGAGATCCAGGGCGACGGTCGCGCAGCGCAACCAGTGATCGACGGTACCCGGAGAGACCCTTGCTACCGGCATCGCTAGACCCGCGTAGCGCAGGCCCTCGCGGTTTGCGTGGAGCAGGGTCGGCTGCGAGCGCAGCAAGTCGATGCGCTCCAATAGGCCGGCTTCGATCAGCACGGCGACCCTGCGGTAGGTAGCCGTCCTCCCAACGCCAGTTGCCCGCATCACCTGCTCGACCGTCAGCACCCCGTGACGGCCGACCAGCCTCACAAGCTCGCGGTCCCGGTCCCTGCCCAGAGCCGACGCTGGCCTCACTGCCTCGCTGTCGATCAACGTCGCCATGCCTCCGCAAGACGACTGAACCCTCGGATTCGATCCCCCGCATCGCCTCCGTCCGTCCCGATCCACCCCCTTGCCGCTCCCTCACCCACCAGAGCACGCCGGTAGCCGACCACGCACACACCTCACCCGAAATCTCTCTCATCATGTGTGTGCGTGGTCGGCTACCGGCGTGCTCGTTCAATCCCATCCCCAAGCGGCAAGGGGGTGGATCGCTCATCCACGCCCCCGTCCACAGCGCCGTCCACCCACGGCCTAGGTGCTCCGAGCGCCGCCCTGCCGACCTACCCAGCGAAATAGCGCTGCGCCGAGCGGCCGTCAAGGGCGCTTCGCGCCCGACCCCCACGGGGGGTTGACTGCCGCGCGGCGCGGCGCTTCGGTGCAGGTAGGTCGGCAGGGCGACTGGCAAGGCTCAGTCCTCACCCCTGCCTGCTGGTGAAGCGGAAGTGACCCGACCGGGCCGAGCGCCTTCCAGGTCATGCCTTTCAACAGGTCGCCCCGGGGGACGGAGAGCGCCCCCGCGAGCTTGACCAGGGTGTCGATCCGCGCCAGCCGCGCACCTTTCTCAAGCTGGCTGATCTCGGTGCGATGCAGCGAGGCGAGAAAGCCAAGCTCTTCCTGGGAGAGCTTGGCTCGTTTGCGGAGGGCCAGCAGGTTCAGACCGAATTCCCGAGCTACTGCGTGGCGGACCTCCATCAGGCGGCCTCGACTTCGGTGCCGCCGAGCAGCGACAGCAGACCGAACAGCGCGTCATGTTCGGCAATCACCCGGGCGTAGTCGGCGTCTCCCTCAATCGAGAGGACCATCGCCTCGACCGCCTCGCGTGCCTCCTTGTCGGGGAGGGAGATCGTGCCGACGTCAAGAGCGGAAAGCAGCCGACAGTAGGCGTCGGCTTCTCGCTGAGCTTTCTCGGGATCGGGAAGGCGCTCGGGCCTCTTGAGATCCCCGCTCACCCCCTCCAAGCAGTCCGTCAAGGCGCTGTGGAGAATCTTTCGTTGCGAGTCCGGCAGATCCAGGGCAACGGCTTCACCGCCGCCCGTAGGCTGGGACAGGACATGGGAGTTATGCCTCCTGTGTCTTAGACGGCTCGTCGCGCTCCAACGCGGCGGGCCGTCGCTCTATCTAGTCGAGGGCTCAGCTTAGCAGGGTGTAGGGCCTACACCAAACGGCAAATCCTCAATCAAGATTTCCCGGACGCGAGTCGCATGCAGATCGGTCTCCTCGGCGATTTCTCGCAAAGAGAGGCCGCCCTTTCTGAGCGCGTGCGAAACGCTCGCGTCGCTTCGCTCGAGAGTTCGCCCGCGCTTGCTTCATCTGCTCCTGTTCGCGCTCGAAGTCCGCCTGCGCTTTTCGCACCTCGACGCGGGCTTTCTGCTTGGGGTCGAGCGGCATAGAAGAAGGGTATGCGTCTTGGCTTGATCAGTTTGCAAGGACTGGTCCCACGGCCGCCAACGCACTTCGTACGACACCTTCCTGGAAGTCGCCCACAGTGAGCGACTGGGCAGCTACCAAATACACCATCGCGAGATACTGGAGTCGGGCCTCGTTGGCCTGCCCCTCCGTGGCTTCCACGGCGGAGGAGCGGCAGGCGACGAGCGCGTGCAGCGCCATCCTAGGACCGACACCGATCAGCAGCTCTGGGAACTCTGACTCAAGCTCCGACTCGCTGGCCCCGTCGACATGAAGGCGGCTGAAAAAGGAACGGAACTCCGCCTCCTCGTCAACCTGGCGCAGAAACTCGTAGGCGATCGCGGAACTGACGCGAACGAGATCGAAACAAGGATGGCCTGAACCCGCCAACGCGAAGTCGATGAGGTCAGGGGTCTGAGCGTCCGGCATCAAGGTGTTCCCCGTGTGAAGGTCTCCGTGGACAACACGGCGCCCCTGGTGGGCATCGAGGATCTGTTTCGCCCGATCCAGATGGTCGGCAGGGTCGAACTTTCCATCTGCCTCGCCGACCTGCCAGCGGACATGGAGACCGGCAAGGCGGCCGAGCGTCTCGGCGTCCATCCACCCGCGCGACGGCGGCTCATCGTGGGCCTCTCGGTTCAATTCGATGACCTTCTCGACCAGCCGATCTATGCCTCTTCGAAGTTCGCCGGCGTCGGGCTCCGGGATCCCCGTCCGCCCGTTCTCCCATGCAGCGCATTGCCGCAGCCTCTCCCGTAGGGAGGGCGCGCCATCCTCGGGACTGTCTAGCTCGCCGAGCAGCCGCTGCAGGAGGACACCACGGCCCCCGATCGAGTAAAGACACAGCTCGCCGGCGGTAAGCCAACGCGACGGCATCGTCAGGCGCGCCCGATCCAGCTCCGCCTCGAGCGCCGGAAGATCGTCGAGCTTGGCTACCAGGATGAGGCGGTACGCCTCACTGCGGACCGCTAGGACCTCTGCGCCGGAGCGCCCTTCATGCATCGGCCTGATGGACAGTTCCTCAAGCCCCTGGGCGCGCGGCAGGTGCTTTGCGCGCCCGAAGGCCGCAACGGCGACGGCGAGCAACTGACGGTCCAGGGCACCGATCCCCTCTACCCCGACCTGCACGCGTTGGCCTGCCCGCAGGGCGGTCGCCACCGCCTCGAGGCCGCGGAGATCGAAGGTGCTGAGTTCGGCATCCAAGGAGCAGTTGATGCGTGCCTTCACGTCGTCATCGAAGTCTTGAATGAGGACGCCGACAGGCTGCTCGGCGTCGCCGAGATTGGTGCATTGGATCTTTGCGTAGAGAAGGTTGGAGCGGGTAATCCGACGCCGGATGAACTCAACCGTCTCGCCGGGTCTATCGAACTGGTTCCACCAGCTCCCGTATATGACGACGCCGCATACCCCAGCGTCGCCAGCCTCCTCAAATGCCTGCCGCCCCGAGATCCTAATCGGGTTGAACTTGTGGTGCTCGAGAAGGTGGGCGTTTGCCGCACACTCCTGGACGGTCCCGAGAAGGAGGACCGAGTTCCAGCTCTCGGCGTCGTCGTCCTCGTGAGCTTCCGGATCGTCGGTCGCGGGATCCTGCGGCTGCGGCGCGTGCACGGTGGCTCGCGGCTGAGGCGGCGGCCCTGCTGACTCGGACCGGTAGACGCTCTGCTGGTGATCAGGGGGCAGCGCGGCCACGAGCGCCATCCGCACCTCGGGACTGGATCCGGCCGCGGCGGCCGATAGGAGTCCGACTGCACCCGGGGGAAGGAATCCCGCGATCCGCGTAGCCCGACGGGCGATCTCGAATCCAGGGAGCGAGGATTCTTCGAGCTCCTTGAGAAGCGCGCGAAGACCGTCGTCATCGATGCCAGCCGCGAGCAGCTCGTCAATGCACCGACGGGCGGTCGACTCGAAAGCGACGACATCGGCGGACGTGAGCGACACGACTCAGGCGTCGTCGCCGGTGACCTGATAGGTGCGGCGCCTCAAGTCGAATGCTTTGCGGCCACCCTCGAGCAGTTCGATGATCGGCTCGCGCATCTGCTCGACGTCCCCCACACCTGCCAAATCAGCCAGCTCGGGGGTCTTCATGGTCATCACCATCACGCGTTCGGCGTCACCGATCACCGGGATGTTGGCGTTGTGGGTCACAAAGATCAGCTGCCGCTCATTTTTCAGCTCCTTGATCGTGTCGACGAGCGTCTCGACGATGAAGCGGTTGTCGAGGTCATCCTCCGGCTGGTCGAGGACCAGGGGATAAGGCGCAGGACGCAGGAGAAGGGGCAACATCGCGGTGGCCTTCTGCCCTTTCGAGAGCTCGGAAACCGACTGCGCCTTGCCTTCGACGTACATCGTGACCTCGAGCTCGTCGTCGGGGACGTGACCCTCGATGTCGAAGACCTCGTCGGTGCGGCCGAGATGAGAAACCAGACGAACCATCTGACCCGCATCGCGATCCAGGGTTCGGGAGAGCGTCGTCGAATCCTCGGCCTCAACCAGGCCGACGATCGCATCGGGAGGAAAGGCCGCGGCAAGATCAGAGCAAAGGCGCGGACGCTCGCGCAAACGGGATCCGTCGAGCAGATCTTCGAGGCGGGAGCGATATCGCTCACTCTGCGTCCCCTGACGGAGAGAAAGGACGATGCGATCCGAGAACTTCGTGTTGATCCGCTCCACCTCCGAGAGACGGGTCTCGAAGATCTGAGACCGCAGGTCGCGCAGCTTCGCGCGTAGACCCTCGCGTTCGGTGATCAGTGCTTCCCGCCGCAGTCTGTTTTTTTCCATCTCGTCTTTGACCCGGTCGAGCTTCTTTACCTCCTCCACCAGCCGGTCCTCGTGTTTGAGCCGATCAGTGATTGCCTCCCTCTCACGAAGCGCCTCGTAGTACGGCTCGGACTCGACGGTCGCGGCGCTCCTCGCCTTCTGCAGAAGCTCCTCGAGATCGACAACGCTCGGTAGGTCGGCGGTGACGTTCTCGACGACAGAGGCCGCGGCACTGAGACGCTCCGCCAAGGATTCGAGCTCAGCGCTGCCGCTGCCGCTGAGGGTCGCGGACTCAGCGGCTGCCGCGACAAGTCCCTCGCGCAGCCCCTCGATGTCTTCAGTCTCCTCCCGGTAGCGCTCGAGCGCGGCGGTGGCCCGCTCGATCCTGGCCTCGCGCTCCTGATGGGCCTCTCGCAATCCGGAGATCTCCGCCGACATCTGCGGGCGGTTTGCCCTCAGCTGGTCGAGCTGCTCGGCCAGCGGCTTGCCCTCAGCGATGCTCGCCTGGGCAGTTTCGATCGCCTCATCCACCTGACGGACCCGGGGCCCGATCGCCGCGACTCTCGCCGAGACCTCCGTAATCTCAGCCTGCCAGCCGTCGATGTCCGTTTGATGAGGACGATCGATGAGCGCGAGGCGCTTTGCCGCGTCGGTCGCGATGTCCTGTAGCTCGCCTTGCGAATAGATCTCAACTTCACGTAGGAGTCGCGGGTCCTCGACGACCACCACGCCATCCCGATAGACGGCTGGCCGATCGGCGCCCCCGTCGCGCTCGATCACGGCCGCCTCCCCGCCTTCCGGCTCGTCGACCAAGATCACTCGGGCGGTTCCGCCTTTAAGGGTTGCGGCGATGAGCCCACGGTGTGATGGCCCTTTCCCCTTTCCTTCGTCGAGCATCTCCTCGACCCGCTTTCGGTCGTCATCGAAAAGAAAGCGGATGGTCTCGACGATGGTCGACTTACAGGTCCCACGGGAGCCGATGATGCAGTTGAGGCCACTGGAAAACTCGATCGAAACGTCACGAAGGTGACCGTCAGTGGTGTTTAGCTGGCCAATCCGAAGCGACACGTTAAGAGTCCTACCTATTTGTACATCTGCAGATTTATCCTGAGGTCTCTTGCACTACGTTCTCATCCCCAACCCGGACCGCCGTGAACGCCGAGTTGCCTCGATGGGGTCACATCGCCTGCCGGCACAAACCACCTCCGGCCTGACCTTCACCGGAACTCGGGCAAATCAGCTATCGCACTTATGCAATCTCGGCGATAAGACCTTCCTCAACAGCGGTGACCCTGTAGCCGCGCTCCCGTGAGGTCTTAGCAATCCAAACGAGATCGTCCCCGGAGCAGTCAAAGCGAATCTGTGCCTGGATCTCAGGCGTGTGCTCCGAACTCGCCACATGGATGAAAAGGCGAGCGGACACATCGCGGATATCGCTGACGTCGGTGCAAAACTGCAGCGCCTCTTGGAATGCTCCAGCGATTTCCGCCATCAGGGCGTCCGCCAGCTGAACAAGATGAAGGAGCGAGCGTCGCGGTAGCCGGTGGCCGCTGGGTCCACAGCACACGAAATGCTGACAATCTCTCGGCCCTCGCATATCGCTTCGGCGATATCGTGGCCCGAGGGCTGGCTAGGCCCCCCGAGCGTGACCGCCTGCCCAATGTCCGTTCTGGTTTCGTAGCCATCGTCAACAGCCGCGGCGCTCCTGGACAGGAAGGTAGTCATCGGTTTGGGAACCCTAGCGGTATCACCGGTCCCTTTCGGGGATTTGGCCTTGTGCGACGAATCGACGGTCAACGGTCGACGGTAGGGCTAGGAGCACGAAGTGGGGGCCGCACCGGGGCCGCGGAGCAACTTGCCATGGTCATCACGCCGGGAGACCTGTAGTCCGCGGCGGCCGGTCGCGCCGGGACCCTTGCCACTTCCCTTGCCACCCGAGCACAAAAAAGCCGCCTCGCGGGCGGCGATTTCGCTCTACTGCTGAGGTACCGCTACGGGGATTCGAACCCCGGTTTCCGGACTGAGAATCCGGCGTCCTAGTCCCCTAGACGATAGCGGCAGGGGACGGGCAGTTTAGCGAACGGCGTCGGGGGCGCTGTGCCGGGGGCGGGCGCCGGATGAGGGGGCTCAGGCGGTAGATTGGCGGTTCCGGCGGCTGTGGCGGAACTGGTAGACGCGCACGGTTCAGGTCCGTGTGGGCGAGAGCCCGTGGAGGTTCGACTCCTCTCAGCCGCATGATTCGAGCGCCCTTCGGGGCGCTCGTCGTGTTTCGGCCCCTATGGGGGCGGTTAGGCGACGACGGGGTCGGCGGCGCGCTTGGCGTTGGCGGCGATCTCGGCGACGAACTCGGGCCAGAGCGCCTCCGGGAGGTCGTGGCCCATGCCCTCGAAGATCCGCAAGCGGGCGTCCGGGACGGCCGCGGCGGTGGCGCGGCCGCCGGAGGGGCGGATCAGCGGATCGGCGCTGCCGTGGATCACGGCGGTCGGGACCGCGACATCGTGCAGCGCCGCGGTGCGGTCGCCGGAGGCGAGGATCGCGTGCAGCTGGCGGGCGACGCCGGCGGCGGAGTGGCCGCGCTCGTAGGAGGTGGCGGCGATCTCGCGCAGCCGCTGCTCTTCGAACGGATAAGCCGGCGAGCCGATCACCTTGAAGGTCTTGACGGTGCGCTCGATCACCTGGTCGCGCCCCTTCGGCGCCCCGCCGAAGAGCATCCCGAAAGCTTTCATCGTCGGCATCCCCGTGAAGCGGCGGCCCGTGGTCGACATGATCGAGGTCATCGAGCGGACCCGGGCGGGCTGCTCGATCGCCATCGTCTGGGCGATCATCCCGCCCATCGAGGCACCGGCGACGTGGGCGGACACGATCCCCAGGTGGTCCATCAGGCCGAAGGTGTCGCGGGCCATGTCGGAGAGCAAGTAGGGCGCCGTGGCGCGGCGGCCAGCGAGCATGTCGAAGCGGCTCGGCAGGCCGGCGGACTTGAGCTTGGTCGAGCGGCCGATGTCGCGGTTGTCGAAGCGGACGACCCGGAAGCCGCGCTCGGCCAGGAGGGCGCAGAAGTCCGGATGCCAGGCGATCATCTGGGTCGCCAGGCCCATCACCAGGAGCAGTGGCTCGCCGTCCGGATCGCCCATCTCCTGGTAGACGATCTCGATCCCGTTGGCCGGGGCCGTCTGCTCCTCGCCGAAGCCGCGCATCCGCGGATGGTACCGAAACTGGCTGGATAGCCAGTTTCGGTTTGGCGCATTGGTTGCGCACGTGCGGGACAAAAGCGCCATCTCAGGTAGAACCCCCGGATGCGCACCGCGGTGATATCCGATCTCCACCTCAGCCTGGTCAGCGGCGGCGACGTGCTGCGCGACCCCCGGGTCCGCGAGCTGCTGCTCGCGGAGATCGGCGGCGCCGACCGGGTAGTCCTGCTCGGCGACGTGGTCGAGCTGCGCGAGCAGCCGCTCGGCGGCGCGCTCGAGGCCGCCCGGCCGTTCTTCGAGGCGCTCGGCGCCGCGCTCGGCGGGCGCGAGGTGATCATCGTCCCCGGCAACCACGACCACCGCTTCGCCGAGCCGCTGCTCGACGAGCTCGGCCTCGCCGGCACCCCCCTTCGCCTCGAGCACTTCGCCGACCCCTCCCCCGGCCCGACCGCCGTCCTCGCCGACTTCCTCGGCCCCGCCAGGCTGCGGATCGCCTACCCCGGGGTCTGGCTGCGCGAGGACGTCTACGCGACCCACGGCCACTACATCGACCCGCACCTACGCCTACCGCGCGCCGAGTGCATCGCGACGGCGACGATCGCCCGCATCCGCGGCCGCGTCCCGGCCGCCGCCACCCCGGCCGACTACGAGCGCGTGCTCCGCCCCATATATGGACTCGCCTACGCGATCGCCCAGGGCCGCCGCCGCCCGGTCGGCCACCAGCAGAAAGCGGCCGAGGCCGCCTGGGAGGCGCTCGCCGGAATCGAAACGAAGCGCACGCCCCGCCAGCGGCTCACCGTCGCCGCGGTCCGCGCCGCCTTCCCGCCGGCGATCGACGGCCTCAACCGCCTGCTCCACGCCGAGTTCGAGCCCGACGTGACCGGCGTTGCGATCTTCCGCGCCGGGCTCGCCGCGGCGACCGAGCTGCCGCGCAGGCTCGGGGTCGATGGCGTTCACGTGATCACCGGCCACTCACACCGCGCCGGCCCGACGGCCGAGGAAAGCTGGCCGCTTTCCGGCGGCGGCCAGCTGCACAACACCGGCAGCTGGGTCTTCTCCTCGGTCTTCCACCTTCCCGGGCAGCCGCCGAACGCCTACTGGCCGGGGACGGTCACCTGGCTCGAGGACGAAGATCCGCCGCGCCGCACCCAGCTGCTGCTCGACCGCTCGCACACCGACCTGCTCGAGCTTGTCGAGAGCCTCGGCGGACGGCCGGTCAACCGCGCGAGCGCCTAGCCCGACGCCCCCAGCCACTCGGCGACGATCGCCCCGATCTCCTCGCCCTCGTCCTCCTGGAGGAAGTGCGAGGCGTCGGCGATCGGCCGCGGCGGCGGGAAGTTGAGCTGGCTGGAGACCCGCTCGCCGACGCTGAACGGCAGCACCGGGTCGGAGTCGGCCCAGAGGACGAGGGTCGGGCGCTGGTCCTCGCGCAGCGCGTCGGCGACCGCTTTGCCCTCGGCCGCACCGGGCATCTCGGGATCGGTCGGCAGGATCAGCGGGAAGGCCCGCGCGCCGGCCCTCGAGGGCCCGTCTATATAAGGAGCCTCGTAGGCGGCGATCACCTCGTCGCCGGGGTCCTGCTTGCAGCCGCCGCGGACCAGCATCCCGATCGGCACCTCGTCGCTCTCGCGGACGAACTCGCGGAAGGCCAGCCAGGCCTCGCTCATCCGCTGGTGCCCGGTGAACGGGCCGGTCTCCATGATCACCAGTCGCGAGATCCGGTCCGGGTGCTCGACCGCGAGCCGCAGACCGATCGGCCCGCCCCAGTCGTGGACGACCGCGGTCGCATCGCGCAGGTCGAGTTCCTCGAGCAGCGCTGCGGTCTGCTCGACGTGGCGGTCGTAGGTGTACCAGCCGACGTCGGTGGGCTTGTCGGAGCGGCCGAAGCCGGCGTAGTCGGGGGCGATGCAGCGGTAGCCGGCGTCGCGCACCGGCGGGATCACCTTGCGCCAGAGGTACGACCAGGTCGGCTCGCCGTGGAAGAAGACCACCGGCGGCCCCTCGCCCTCGTCGAGGTGCGCGAGCCGCAGCCCGTCCACCTCCCGGTAGTGCGACTGCCACGGGTAGCCCGGCAGCCCCTCCAGCAGCTCGTCCGGCGTGCGCACAGCGTCGACGCTCATTGCCCCCTCCGTTCCACCGCAGTAGCTCCCTTGCCGCTTGCCAGCTTAGTTCCCCGCAATTCGTATCGGGATTCGCAGACTTTTTCGATCGACTTTGTGCTAGCCTGCGGTCCTTCCATTTAGCAGTAATTCAGTCAACAAAGGAAGGAACATAGATGCGGAACGCGCGCGATACCCGGCGGCGCAGCGTGAAGGCAGTGTTCGGCACTGCTCTCCTCACGTTGCTCGTTGCCCTGTTTGCCGTCGGTTGCGGTGGAGGCGATGACAGCTCCGGCTCGGACACCGGTGGCGACACCGGCAGCACGAGCGGCGGAGGCAAGCTCGACGTGGTCGGCTACTCGACCCCGGAATACGTCTACACCGAATTCATGGAGCCCGCCTTCGAGGAAACCGCGGAGGGCGCTGACGTCACCTTCAGCAACTCCTTCGGGGCCTCGGGCGACCAGAGTCGCGCCGTCGTAGCGGGCCAGCCCGCGTCGATCGTCCACTTCGCCCAGGCCGGCGACATGGAACGGCTGGTCGAGGAAGGCGGACTCGTCTCCAAAGACTGGACCAACAACAAATACAAAGGGATCGCCCAGAACTCGGTCGTCGTGATCTCGGTCCGCAAAGGCAACCCGGAGGGGATCAAGACCCTGCAGGACCTGCAGACCAAGGACGTCGACGTGGTCACCCCGAACCCGTTCAGCTCCGGCGCCGCGCGCTGGAACATCATGGCGATCTACGGCACCGCGCTGAACGAAGGCAAGTCGCCCGACGAGGCGCTGGCCGAGGTCAAGACCGTGCTCGAGAAGACGGTCGCGCAGCCGGGCAGCGCCCGCGACGCGCTCGCCGCCTTCACCCAGGGCCAGGGCGACGTCCTGCTCGGCTACGAGAACGAGGCGATCAAGGCGATCGAAGAGGGCGAGGACATCGAATACATCGTCCCGCCGTCGACGATCCAGATCGAAACCCCGATCGCCGTCACCACCGGCGCCCCCGAGCCGGCGGCCCAGAACTTCCTGGACTTCATCTGGTCGGATGAGGGTCAGAACATCTGGTCCGAGAACGGCTACCGCCCGGTCAACCCGGCGCTGGTCGACGAGAAACAGTTCCCCACCCCGCCCGACCTGTTCACGATCGACCAGTTCGGCGGCTGGAGCAAAGTCAACGACGAGTTCTTCGACGACGAAACCGGTTCCGTCGCGAAAATCGAGAGCGAACTCGGCGTTTCCACCAGCGGCTGAGTCATGGAGGCTAACCCGGCAGCCCTCCCCACTCAGTCGAACGCCCGGGCAGGCATCCGCCTGCCCGGGCTCGGCGTCGGCCTCGGTCGCGGCGTCGTCGTTCTCTACCTCAGCCTGATGGTCCTGCTGCCGCTGGCGGCGATGACCGACCAGTCGCTGAGCGAAGGCCTCGGCACCTTCTGGAAGCAAGTCACCACCGACAAAGCGATCGCCACGCTCGAGCTGACCGTGGTCGCCTCGCTGATCGTGGTCGTGATCAACGGCTTCTTCGGCACGATCCTCGCCTGGCTCCTGGTCCGCGACAACTTCCCCGGCAAGGGGGTCGTCAACGCGGTCATCGATCTGCCCTTCGCGCTGCCGACGATCGTCGCCAGCCTCATCTTGCTGCAGCTCTGGGGGCCGAAGAGCCCGCTCGGCGTCGACATCGCCGCCACCCGGGCCGCGGTCGTCGTCGCCCTCTGCTTCGTCACCCTGCCCTTCGTGGTCCGCGCGGTGCAGCCGCTGCTGATCGAGATGGACAAGGAGATGGAGGAGGCGGCATCCTCGCTCGGCGCCGGCGGCTTCACGATCTTCCGGCGGATCATCTTCCCCAACCTTCTCCCCGGCCTGGCCGCGGGCATCGCCCTCGCTTTCGCGCGGGCGCTCGGCGAGTTCGGCTCCGTGCTGCTGTTCGCGGGCGGGCTCGCCGACACGGAAGTCTCCTCGATCTACATCCGCAGCCTGATCGAGACCGGCAACGAAACCGGCGCCGCCGCCGTCTCGGTGGTCCTGCTGCTCGCCTCGGTGTCGCTGCTCGGCGTGGTCACGCTGATCCAGCGCTGGGGCAGCCGCCACGAACGCTCGACCGCGACCACCGCGGGCGCCGGCGTCACGGTGATGCCGCTGAGCGGCGAGGAGCCGACCAGCACCCGAGAGGATGACGAGCGTGAGTAGCGGCACGGCCAGCCGCTGGAGCCTGCGGGTCCTCGGACTCGGTTACATCCTGCTCCTGCTGCTGCTCCCTCTGGTCCTGATCTTCTACAAAACGTTCGAAGACGGGATCTCGCCACCGCTCGAAGCGATCACCTCCGAGAACGGCATGCACGCGTTCAAACTGACGCTGCTGACGGTGGCAATCGCGGTCCCCCTGAACACGATCTTCGGGGTGGTCTGCTCATTGCTCTTGGTCCGCCACAAGTGGAAGGGGAACGCGGTGATCGACACCGTGATCAACCTCCCCTTCGCGATCTCACCGATCGTGATCGGCCTCTCGCTGTTCCTGCTCTACGGCACCAACGGCTGGTTCGGCCCCACCCTGTCGGAAGCTGGGATCAAGATCCTCTTCTCGACCCCCGGCATCGTCCTCGCCTGCATCTTCGTCTCGCTGCCGTTCGTGGTCAGGGAGACGGTCCCGGTGCTGCAGGAGATCGGGACCGAGCAGGAGCAGGCGGCCTCGACCCTCGGGGCGAACGGCTGGCAGACCTTCTGGCGGGTCACGCTGCCGGCGATCCGCTGGGGCGTCGCCTACGGCGTCGTGCTGACCACCGCCCGCGTGCTGGGCGAGTTCGGCGCGGTGACGATCGTCTCCGGCTCGATCTCGGGGCAGACCCAGACGCTGCCGCTGTTCGTGGCCAAGGAGTACGAGAACTTCAGCCTGCCGGGGGCCTTCGGGGCCTCGGTCGTGCTCGCGCTGCTTGCGCTAGCGACCCTGCTGGCGATGAACCTACTCAAACGAAAGGAGGACGCCTGATGGGAATCTCAGTCGAGGGAGCCAATAAGAGCTTCGGGGACTTTCGGGCGCTCAACGACGTAGCCATAGAGGTCCCGGACGGGTCCCTGACCGCCCTGCTCGGCCCCTCCGGCTCCGGCAAGTCGACCTTGCTGCGAGCGATCGCCGGCCTGGAGACGCTCGACTCCGGCACCGTCCTGATCGACGGCGAGGACGTCTCCACGAAGCCGACCCAGAAGCGCGAAGTCGGGTTCGTCTTCCAGCACTACGCCGCCTTCAAGCACATGACCGTGTACGAGAACGTCGGCTTCGGGCTGAAGATCCGCAAGGAGGACAAGCAGAAGATCAACGCCCGCGTGCACGAGCTGCTCGACCTCGTGCAGCTGCACGGGCTCGCCGACCGCTACCCCTCCCAGCTCTCCGGTGGCCAGCGCCAACGCATGGCCCTGGCCCGGGCGCTCGCGGTCGAGCCGCAGGTGTTGCTGCTCGATGAGCCGTTCGGGGCGCTCGACGCCAAGGTCCGCAAGGACTTGCGCACCTGGCTGCGCCGCCTCCACGACGAGATGCACGTGACCACGATCTTCGTCACCCACGACCAGGAAGAGGCGATGGACGTCGCCAACCAGCTGGTCGTGATGAACGAAGGCCGGGTCGAGCAGTCCGGCACCGCCGGCGAACTGTACGAGCAGCCCGCCAACGAGTTCGTGATGAGCTTCGTCGGCGAGGTCAACCGGATCGGCGACGCCTTCGTGCGCCCGCACGACATGGAGGTCGTGCGCGACTCCGACCAGAGCACCGCCGAGGGCATGGTCCAGCGGATCGTCGCGCTCGGCTTCGAGATCCGGGTCGAGTTCGTGCTCAGCGACGGGACCGAGGTCTGGGCCCAGCTGACCCGCTCGGAGCTCGAGCGGCTGGAGCTGCGCGAGGGGCAGATCGCCTACCTCCGCCCCGTGCAGGCAAAGAGCTTCAACGGTGAGTCGCAGTCCGAATCCCAGGGGGCCTCGACTCCCCCTGGGTCCGAGGACGGCGGCGACGCAGAGGTATCTGCAGGAACCGTCTGAAGGGGCGACGGGCGGGGCGCGCTTTTTGCCGGGTGGCGCCCCGCCCAACTCGCCACCCTCATTTTCCCATCCTCCTCCGTGAGTCTGCATTTGGCCCTGCATACCGGGGTCAAATGCAGACTCACGATCTGTCCGTGCTATTCTTGAGTTAGATGCTCAACAAACTAGAGAAAGGACGGCAGAGATGAGCAAGCGGGTTAATCAGACGACGTTCGTCTCACGCGGCCGGCTCGCCGGTCTGGTCCGGGACGAGCACCCGGCCGGGACCGGACAGAACCGGACCAGCCGTCTCGCCAACCGTGACTCCGGCAACGCGGCCGACGAGGCTCTCTTCTACCGCGCTCGCCTGCTGCTCGGCGACGCACTCCCCCGCCCCCAGCGTTAAGGGACCGGCTCCTCCCCCTCGGTCCCGGGGGCAGACCACAAAAAAAGGGCCGGCGCCTATCCCAGGCGCCGGCCCTATTTTGCTTGCCGCTCTGGAGCTATTTGCCTTTCTTCGAGCCGGAGCCCGAGCTGGGCTCGGTTTCGGTCTCGAGCGGTTCCTCCGGCTGCGGGTAGGCCTCGACCGCCAGGTCCCAGCTTTTCAGCGTGAACGTGACGTCTTTGGCGCCCGCGTACTGGAGCGCGACCGTGTGACCGCCTTTGGTCAGCACCGTCGTCTTGAGGATCGTGCTGACGACCGGCGCCGGCGCCGGCGAGCCCGACGTCGAGGGCAGAAGGTTCACTTTGCCGGTTTTCTGACCGTCGATCAGGATTTCGACCGGGCAGGCCAGGTTCGCGCCTGGTTTCGCCGCGGTGCAGGTACCGGTCCCCGAGAACGTGATCGCGACGTTGCTGACCGAGGCCTTGGTCGCGAACGAGGCGAAGGCGCTCGGGATGTAACCGGCGGTGGTCACCGTGACCGGACCGTACTGCGCGGTCCCAGCGGCGACCGCGCCGACCGGCGACTGCGGCGCGTTCGCCTTCGCCACGTAGAGATTCGACGCCGCTTTTTTCTTCAAGTAGAGCGACTGAGCCGTCTTGTTGCTGACGTAGACCTTGGCCGCGCGCTGTGGGGTCAGGAACGACTGCGCGATCGACGGGACCACCGTCACCGACAAGGCGACGACGGCTGCCAGGACGATGACAGTGGCCGCTCGAGGGGTTGACAGCCTTCTCTTCAACAACGGATTCCTCCATTTCTGGGGCCCCCTACATCGGCTCAAGCGCTCCTGCCGGTGGCCTTTATTGACTTACTTAGTCAATAAACTACAGAAACTGGTAGCTTTACCCAAGCAAGTTGGTCAAGAAACTCGAATAACCCGGCAAGAGAGGAATCACCGCAGATGAGAATCAAGACCCTCGCCATAGCGGCACTGGCCCTAGCGGGGCTGGCCGCGCCGGCGTCGGCCGGAGCCGTGACCTACATCGGGTCGGGGTCGGTGGCCGCGCAGCCTGTGCTGCAAGCGCTGTTCAAGACGTACGAAACGCAAGTCAACAAAAGCGTCAAGTTCGTCTACACCGCCAACGGCGGCAACGCCGGCGTCAAAGACGTTCAGAACGGGACCAGCCAGTTCGCTGGAAACGCCCGTACCCCCCTCCCCAGCGATGCGGGTACGACCTACATCAAGATGTTCATGGACGGGCTCTGCCTCGACGTCAACGCCAAGAACCCGCTCAAAAACATCACGATTCAGCAGGCCCACGACATTTACCGCGGGCTGCTGACCAACTGGAGTCAGATCCCGGGTTCCTACGCGGACGCGACGATCTCCCCGGTCGGTCGTGACACCAACGGAGGGACCTACAACTTCTTCCTCCAGGCGGTGCTCAACAACGAACCGCCGGCCTCCAACGTCAACGCGCTGACCGCCGACGGCCTCGTCGTCAACGCGGTCAAGCAGGACGTCAACGCGATCGGCTACGCCGGCCTTGCCTGGCTCGGCAGCAAGAAGCTGAAACCGCTGAAGGTCAACGGCATCCCGTGCCAGGCGAACAAGATCAGCGTCGAGCCGCTCAAGTACCCGCTCTCGCGCTACCTGTTCCTCGTCCTTCCGGGCGACGGCAGCACGAGCCCGAAAGGCCTGCTCAAGTTCGTCGACTGGATGCGGCGCAGCAAACTCGCTGGCCAGGTCATCCTCAAAGCCGGCGGCGTCCCCGCGTTCAACAAGAAGTAAGGACGCTAGGTGAGCGAAGAGTTCACTCCTGAGTACGGCCCGAAGTGGTCGGACAAGCGCGTCGAGCGAATGCTCGGCGCGCTTGTCATCGCCGTGGTCGGGCTGCTGCTTGCCCTGATCATCACGGTCTTCATCAAAGGCTGGCCCTCCTTTGCCCACAACGGCCTCGCCTGGTTCGGCCCCGGCGGCAGCGTCGACGACCAGATCCAGGACATCTTCCTCTCCGGGCAGGCCGGGGTCGACTACGTCTACACCTTCCACGCCTGGCCGCTGATCTGGAGCACGATCCTGATCACCGGCGGGGCGATCCTCGTCTCGCTCTTCTCGGCGCTCTTCGTCGCCGTCTTCATCGTCGAGTTCGCGCCCGAGTGGATGAGCAACATCCTGCAGCCGGTGGTCCGCTTCCTGGCCAGCGTGCCCTCGGTGATCTACGGCCTGATCGGCGTCGTCGTGCTGGTCCCGTTCATCGGCAACAACCTCGTCACCGAGGACCAGAAGGCGTCGGTCGCCGGGGTGATCTCGCTCTCCGGCTACAGCCTGATCGCGGCGATCGTTGTGCTGACCGTGATGATCGCGCCGCTGATGGTCTCGATCTTCTCCGACGGCCTGCGCTCGGTCAAACCGGGCTGGCTCGAAGGCTCACTGGCGCTCGGCGTCAACCGCTGGCGCACCACCTGGAAGATCGGCGTCCGCGCCGCCCGGCCGGCGATCGTCGCCGGCACCGTGCTCGCGACCGCGCGGGCGATCGGCGAGGCGGTGATGCTGGCGATGATCTCTGGCTCCGTCGGCTTCGCGCCCAACCCCCTCGACGGCATCATCTTCTTCTTCGAGCCCTCGCGGCCCCTGGCCCCGACGATCATCAAGAACATCGAGGCGCTGACCACGCCGCCCGGCAGCGCGACCCTGTTCTCGATCGCCACCGTGCTCCTGCTCTCGGCCGCGACCGCCTCCTTCGCCGGCTTCATCGCTCGCCGCTCGATGCGCAAGTACGGGAGCGCCTGATGGAGTCCTCGGTAGCCACCCCGCCGGCCCCACCGCCTCCGCCGCTGCCCCCCGGCAAGCACAGGGACACCGGCGCCTCCGAGGGCAGCGCGACCTGGGCGCTCTCGGACCGGATCGGCCTGGGGATCTGCTGGGCGCTGGGGCTGCTGTTCTGCGCGATCGCGGTCGCGGTAGTCGTCTACCTGCTGATCCAGGGGATCACCTACCTGCGCCCCGAGATGCTGTGGACGCCCGCCACCGCGGGCTTCGAGCAGACCGAAAGCGGCGGCTTCTCCGACGCCCTCTTCGGCACCTTGATCGTCGCCATCATGGGCAGCGCGATCGCGATCCCGGTCGGCGTCGCGATCGCGGTCTGGCTGACCGAGTACGGTCGCCCCGCCGGGCTCGCCCGGGTTACCGAATCGACGATCGAGGCGATCGCCGGCATCCCCTCGATCGTGCTCGCCCTGTTCGGCACGGTGATCTTCTCGAGCACCGCGCTCGGCTTCCTCAGCCGCACCTCCGAAGGGGTCGTCTTCGGCCGCTCCTTCTTCGCCGCCTCGGCGATGCTCTCCCTTGTCGCGCTGCCACTGATCGTCGGCTCGACCCGCGAGGGTCTGAACGCGATCCCGCGCCACGTGCGCGAGGCCTCCTACGCGGTCGGCAAGACCAAGGCGGCGACGACGCGGCGGATCCTGATCCCGACCGCGAAACCGCAGATCGCGACCGGGGCGATGCTCGGGCTCGGCCGGATCATCGGCGACACCGCAATCATCGTCGTCCTGCTCGGCGCCACCCAGAACTTCGCGCCGGTCGAAGGCGCCCCGTTCCCGTTCGACTTCCTGCGCGGGGCCGGCACCACCCTGACCAACTTCGTCTACGAGGCCTCGCCGACCGGCAACCTCAACCAGCCCGAGAAGGCCTACGCGGCGGCCTTCGTCCTGCTGTTGATGGTCCTGGTCCTGAACGGGGCCGTCGACGTCATCCATCGCCGCGCACGAAAGGTAGGGACGTGGAGTACCTGAATCAGCCCCCGCCGCCGGTCCGCCGGCTGCCACTCGAGGACACGCCGGCCGCCCACGAGGCGACGGCGCCGACCACGAGCACCAACGGCCACGGCAACGCCGCTGCCCTGCCCCAGCAGAGCGGCTTCACTTCGGCCAAACGCTCGATCAGCGCCCCGCAGTTCTCGATCCGGCGGATGGAGATCGACAAGGTCTCGGTCTTCTACGGCGAGAAAGAGGCAGTCAAATCGGTCTCCCTACCGGTCCGCCAGGGCGAGGTGCTCTCGTTGATCGGCCCCTCGGGCTGCGGCAAGACGACCCTGCTGCGCTCGCTCAACCGGCTCACCGAGCTAACCAGCCAGGCGCGCCTGACCGGGGCGATCCGGCTCGACGACATCGACATCAAGGCGATCGAGCCGACCCTGCTGCGGCGCCGCGTGACGATGGTCTTCCAGCAGCCGAACCCGTTCCCGATGAGCGTCTTCGACAACATCGCCTACGTGATCCGCGAGCAGGGCTCGCGGCGGATGCGCAAAAAGACGCTGGAACCGGCGGTCCACAGCGCCCTCGACCGGGCGGGACTCTTCGAGGAGGTCAAAGACAACCTCGACCACCCGGCGCTGAAGCTCTCCGGCGGCCAGCAGCAGCGGCTCTGCATCGCCCGCGCGCTCGCCGCCGAGCCCGAGGTGCTGCTGCTCGACGAGCCCTGCTCGGCGCTCGACCCGAAATCGACCCAGGTGATCGAGGACCTGATCGTCAAGCTGCGCGACGACGTCGCGGTCGTGATCGTCACCCACAACCTCCAGCAGGCCTACCGGGTCGCCGACCACGTCGCCTTCATGTACCTCGGCGACATGGTCGAGTACAACAGCGCGACGAGCCTCTTCGGCTCGCCGCGGGAGCAACGCACGGCGGAGTACGTGAGCGGTGCCTTCGGCTAGCCGACAACTCTCTCTGCCTCGCCTCGCGGTCGTCGGCTGCGTCGGCGCGCTGGCGCTCGGCAGCCTCACCGGCTGTCAGACGACCCAGGAAAAGGCGGCCGCCCATCAGGCGGAGGCGCAGCGAATCCTCGACGCCCGGGCCAAGCGCCAGGCGGAGCGAAAGCAGGCCAAGGAAAAGGACGGCAAGGGGCAGCAGTCGTCCCAGAACGGGGGAAGGAAGCAGTGACCGAGAACAAACCCATATCGCCTGCCGGCCATGAGCCCTGCGCGGAGTGCGGGGCGCCGCTGGACCCACAGCAGCGCTACTGCGTCAACTGCGCGGCGCGGCGCGGCAACGGCGCCAACCCCTCCTCCCGTTACTTCGCGGCGATGAGCGCGAAAGCGCGCAAACCGCTGGTCGGGCCGAAAAAAGAGAAGGCCCCGACGAGCAGCCGCGCCGCCGCAGTCGGCTTCTTCGCGCTGCTGCCGATCGCGGTCGCGCTCGGCGTGGTCGTCGGCCGCGGCGGTGGCGACAACAGCGACAACTCGGCGCTGCTCCAGGCGCTGCGCGCGCAGAACGCGGTCGCCGCGACCAGCACCCCGAGCGGCGGCGCCACGGCCACCGCCAACACCCCCGCCGGGAAAGCGCAGAAGAAAGCGAAATCGCCCAAAGCCGAAAAGAAGGCGGAAGGCAAGGTCGAAAAGACCGACAACGGCGACGTCCACAAAGTCACCGACTTCAAAGCCTCGGAGGCGAAGGAAGAGACCGACACCAAGCTGGTCGAAGAAAACCCCGAACAGGTTGGCGACGACTACATCAAGGCGCAACAGAACCTGCCCGACGTGGTCGTGGTCGGCGAAGACGCCCAGGGCGGCCCGACGCCGGGCGGAGGAGGGGACTGACCATGAGCAAGCTGACCGAGATCGCGAAGCGACCGCTGGCGAAGCTGCGCCCGGAGGAACCGGCGCCGCCGAAGAAAGAGGCGCCGGTGGAGCCGCTGAAGACCGAGAGTAAGGACCTGGTCGCCCAACGCGACCGGCTGCTGGAGAAGTTCACGGTGATGCAGGCCGACCTCGGCGGCGCCTTCTATGAGATGGCGATCCGCGACCACGTGCGGCTCGACGTGCTGACCCGCAAGGCGGCCGAACTGCAGCGGGTCGACGGCGAGCTGACCGCGCTCGAGCGCTCGCTCGAGGTCGAACGCTCCGACGCCGCCGGCCACTGCCCGAACTGCGGCTCGCCGTTCCGCCATGGGGTGCGCTTCTGCGACCAGTGCGGCAGCTCGCTCTCGGTCTCGATCGAGCCCGCCCCCGAGAAGACCCCCGTCCCGGCCCCGGCGGCGCCAGCACAGCCAGAGGTGCCGCCGGCACCGGCCTTCCCACCCGCGGCGGAGGCGCCGACCGAGGTGAACCCAATCGTGCCGCCCTCTGAGCAGCGGAAGGCGGAGGCCGGTTCTTGACCTGGATCTCCGCCCTGCTGGCCAAGGCGGTCGCCGCCGCGGCGCTGATCACCGGGAAGAAATTCGCCCTGATGGTCGCCTCCTCGCTGGTCGCGACCACCGGCATCCTCGCCGCCGCCTTGACCGAAGGCGGCGAAGACCTGGCCCCGCTGGCCGCCCTGCTCGGTCGCCCGGTCGCCGCCACCCAGGCGCCGGCTCCCGCGCCCGCGCCGGAACCGGAAGCACCGACGGCTGAACCGGCCAGCGAACCTTCCCCCGAACCCGTCTCCAGCGGCGAACCGAGCTCCTCCGCCTCGCTCCCCGAACCGGAACCCGCAGAAGAAGAAAAAGAAGAACAGCCAAAAGAAGAATCAGAAAAAGAATCCGCTTCCGAACCGGAGCTTCCTCCCGGCCAAGTCCAGCACGTGTTCGTGATCGCGCTCGCCAGCCCGGGCTACGAAGCGGCCTTCGGGGCGAGCCCGCAGATGCCCTACCTGGCGAGCACCCTGCGCCCCCAGGGCACCCTGCTGACCAACTACAAGCTGCTGACCGAAGCGGCGGTCCCGAACGTGATTGCCACGGTAAGCGGTCAGCGTCCGAACGCGGAGACGACCGCCAACTGCCCAACCTTCGCCGACTTCCCGCCCGGGACTAAGAACAACTCGTCCGGCTTCGTCTCCGGAGCGGGCTGCTACTACCCGACCGAAACGCTCTCGCTCGGCGACCAGGTGGACAGCGCCCGCTTGCGCTGGCACGCCTACATGGAAGCGATGGTCGACCCGACGACCGGCCAGCCGGACAACTGCGTGATGCCGGAAGCCGGTGCCGTGGAGACGACCGTCCCCGGCGGTTACTCGTCAAACCTCAACCCCTTCGTCCACTTCCGCTCGCTTGTCGATCTGGGCTCCTGCACCCCCAGCGACGTGCCCCTGACCGAACTCGAGAAGGACCTGAAGAATGAGGAGACGACTCCGAACTGGTCCTGGATCTCCCCCACGCCCTGCAACGCCGGGGTGGTTGGCCAATGCCCGCCGGAAGTCCCGCAGGGCCCGGCCGCGGCCGACGCCTTCCTGGCGAAATGGGTGCCGATCATCCAAAAGTCGGCTGCCTTCAAGAAGGATGGCGTCTTGATCGTCACCTTCAACCAGGTAAGCCCGCCCGACCCGGCGCTCCCCCCCGTGCCAAACACGGATCCTCTGAAAGTCGGCACGCTGGTCCTCTCGCGCTACGCCAGTCCCGGCGGGATCGACGCCACCCCCTACGACCCCTACTCGCTACTGCGCACGAGCGAGGACTTTTTCCGCCTCAACTACCTGGCCGGCGCCGGCGCCAAAGGCGTGAAGTCCTTCGCCGGACCGCTGATGGGGGAAAACGGCGGCGACTAGCGAGATCTGGCAGTCTGCCGGGATGGCGCCAGCCGAGCAGAACGCCGAGCCGATCACCCAGGCCGGGATCGAAGAGCTGAAGGCCGAGCTCGAGGAGCTCGAAGGTCCCAAGCGCATCGAGATGGCCGCGCGAATCAAGGTTGCCCGCGACGAAGGCGACCTCAAGGAGAACGCCGAGTACCACGTCGCCAAAGAGGACCAGGCGCACATGGAGACGCGGATCAAGCGGCTGCGCGAACGGCTCGACAACGCGGTCGTGGTCGAGTCCGACGCCGCCCCCGCCGACACCTTCGCCTTCGGCCGCAGCGCCGAGGTGCTCGACGAGTCCAAAGGCGAGGCCGCCGTTTGGACCCTGGTCGGATCAACCGAGGCGAACCTCGCCGAAGGCCGCCTCTCGGCCGAGTCCCCGATCGGCAAAGCGCTGATGAACACCCAGGTCGGCGCCACCGTCGAGGTCGAGACCCCCAAGGGCACCAAAGCCTTCAAGGTCCTCAAACTCGTCTCGTAGGGCCGCGGGTTCTTGCGAGCTCCGGCCGGCGGGTCCTGTCGCGGTGGTGCCTCCCACGGCCTGCGGTAGCTAAAGCTTCCTCGGCCGCGGGGCCCTCCACCGCGCCACCCGCCGGAGGGCGCGCGAGAATGGCGCCGCCATGTTGATGCTGCGTTCTTCCGTCGGGGCCGAGCTAGCGCCTCAGTTCGTAGCTGTGCTGCGCGATATCGAAGGCGTGCGCAGGGTTGTGCAGCAGCCTGACGAGGCTGAGCAGGGGGGCTGCAGCGTCTTCGTCGCCGACGTCGAGCCGGCCGCCGCCGATCGGCTGGTCGAGGCGATCGCCGAGCTCGGCATCCCGGTCGACGATTTCGTCCTCAGCAAGGTCGACGTGGTCGCGCCGCTGCGGCGGCAACTTGGTGGTGAGCGCGGAATTGATGGTTTCGCCTGGGTCGAGGTGATGGGTCAGGCGCGGGCCAACTCACGACCGTTGGCCCGCTACCTGGCGCTGATCACCGTCGCCGCGGTGATCGCGGCCTGCGGCGTGATCACCAGCAGCTCGATCCTGATCGTCGGCGCGATGGCGATCAGCCCCGACGTACTGCCGATCTGCGCCACCTGCGTCGGCATCGTCGGCGGTCGGCGGCTGCTCGCCGAGCGCTCCGCGATCACCCTCACCCTCGGCCTCGCCCTGGTCGTCGTCGTCACCGCTCTGATCTCCGCCCTGCTCAGCGCCGGCGACTTCCTGCCCAGCGGCTTCAAGGTCGAGGACTCCGCCCTCAACACGCTCGCCCACACCGACTACTCGACCGTGCTGGTCGCCCTCGCCGCCGGGGTCGCGGCGATGCTCGCCTTCGAGACCCGCGCCAGCGCCGCGGTCGGCGTCGCGATCTCGGTGACGACGATGCCGGCCTCGGCCTACCTAGGCGTCTCGATCGGGGCCGGCGGCAGCGGCGAAGCGCTCGGCGCCCTGGTCGTGCTCGCCGTCAACGTCACCCTGCTGATCCTCGCCGGCAGCACCACCCTCTGGGTGCAACGCTGGCTCGCCGCCCGCAACCACGGCTGAGGCGGGCGTCGGCTGCGACCAGGGCGCCGGGTCCGGCCGCCACTCGTCGTAGACGATGTCGACCTTCGACATCCGGTCGGCCCACTCGCGGCGGTCCTGGCGGAAGATCACGCCGAGGAAGCCGATCCCGAAGGTGACGATCGAGAGGAAGAGCCCGATCATCCGTTTGATCGATCGCCGCAAGCCCAGTTTTTCGCTCAGCCGGATGCCGACGAAGCTCATCCCCGGGGTGCGCCCGGCCAGCGACCAGAAGACGATCAGGTAGAGCGACCCGATCGCCACCCAGGCGGTCGAGCCGACCACAACGGTGAAGCCGGAGGGGCTGCCGCCGTTGCCGAAGGCGTTGTCGATCAGCGCGATCGCCGCCGCCACCGCGGTAAACGAGAGGTTGACGATGACGCCGTCGATCACCATCGCCAGGGCGCGGCTGATCGCGCCGGCGTGGGTCGAGGGCTCCGGGCGCGGCTTGCGGAAGAAGATGCGGCGGACGATCCGCTCGAAGGTGTTGTCGATGTCGCGGATCACGCGGCCGATCGTGCGGGCGATGTCGCCGATCAGGCCGACGCCCTGGGCGCTGATCGCCGCCCGCAGCTCCGGCGCCCCGGCGATCCGCTCGACCAGCTGCTGGGCCTCCTCGCTGGCCAGGAGCCGGCGCCAGACCTCGTCGACCAGCTCGCTGTCCATCGCCTCGAGCAGCGCCCGCTTGACCGCGTCGCTTTCGATCGCCCCCTGCACCGCCTCTTCGACCACCGGGCCGTTGAGCACGCGGGCCATCGCCCGCTCGACCGCCTCGCTTTCGATCGCGCCGACGATCGCCTCCTCGGCGGCGAGCTCGACCGCGCGATCGATCCCGGTCGCTTTGCCGACGCTGCGGGCGCCGCGCACCCCGACCCCGAGCAGCCGCGCCGAAAGCGGCAGGTGGCCGTTGGCGCCGGGGTCGACGCTGCCGTTCTGGCCGGCGCTGTCGCCGGTAGACCGCGGTGCGGAGCCGTTTTCCATGCCCCGCCGAGTATAAGTCGGGTTAGCTGGGGGCGTGCAGGTGTTCGAGCAGGCGGTCGATGAACGGCGCCTGCGCCGGCAGGATCTTCGCCCGGGCCTGCTCGGCGCAGAACCAGCCGGCGCGGTCGACCTCGGGGAACTCGCGCTCCTGGCCGCTGCGCGGTGGCCACTCGATCGCAAATGCGATCGACTCCAGGCGCTCGGGGTCGAACTCGCCCTCGGCGCCCCAGGCGTCGACCGTCTTGCCCGACTTCTGCTTCACCTGGCCGAGCTCGATCAGCTCCTCCGGCGCCAGCTCCGGCGCCGGACCGAGCTCCTCCCCGAGCTCACGCAGGGCGCAGGCCCGGGTCTCCTCCCCCGGCTCGACTTCGCCCTTCGGGATCGTCCAGGCGCCCTCGTCCTTGCGCGCCCAGTAGGGGCCGCCCGGGTGGACCAGGAGGAACTCCGGATCGCCGCCGTTGCGGCGGAACAGCAGGATCCCGGCACTACGCTTCGCCGCCACCGGCTCCTCAACCCGATCCGAGCGCGTCGACTGCGGGGGCGAGCACCTCGAGCAGCTGCTCCCGCGAGGCGGAGGCGAGCGTCTCGAGGATCCCGTTGGCGCGGGTCATCGCGATCCCGACCGCGAGCGCGACCAGCAGCTCGGCCCGCAGCTCGGGTTCGGGGGTGCCGCGCTCGCGCAGCTCCGCGGCCTCCGGCGCCAGCATCAGGTCGGAGACGATGGCGCCGATCTCGCGGCGCGCGTCCTCGCCCAGGACCGGGCTGGCGAGCGCGCGGCTAACCGGGTTGTGGCCGCGCTCGTCCCAGTACTCGAGCAGGAAGGCGACGAAACCCTGGGGGTCGAGCACGAGTTCGGATTCGGCCGGATCGACCGCGGCGATCGCGGCGATGAAGAGGCTTTCCTTGGAGCCGAAGTAGCGGGCGATCAGCGCCGGGTCGACGCCGGCGCGCTCGCCGATCTCCCGCGTCGTCGCCCGCTCGTAGCCGAGCTCGCGAAAGACCTCGCGGCCGGCCGCGAGCAGCGCCGCGCGACTCGCGGCTGCGTCGTGCGGGCGTCGCTCTTTGACCGCATTGTCACCGCTTGATGACATCTAGTCGACCGTACCATCTCACTCACCTCCACCAAGCCGGTAGGCGACAATCTGCGCCCGCTGGCCTTCTGCCAGCGGCAGGCCGGCCGGGGCGATCAGGGTGTCGCCGTTGACCATCACGCCGCTGTTGGTGCCGGCCGGGAGCTGCACCTGCCAGACCTCGCCGCCGGTCTTGACGTCGAATGCGTGCACCAGGCCTTCGAAGCTGGTCGCGAAGACGAGATCGTTTGACAACCGTCGGGGCGCCGTAGGCGGGGCCTTCGAATTCGGCGTCCCAGATCTCCTTGCCACTGGCGACGTCGAGCGCCACCAGTTCCCCGGCCGGGCCGCTCCCTTCGGCGCCGGCCAGTTCGACCCCGCCGGTGACGGTCACCGGCGAGTTGACGATCGGCACGAAGACCGTCGTCTCGTTCGCGGCGATCGGCGCGATCACGCCGCCGAGGTAGCCCGGATAGACGAGCCCGCCCTTCAGCTTCGAGTATTCGCCGCGCATCGCCAGCAGGCCGTCGTCGTCGCGGCCGTTGTGGCGGCCGACCGGCGTCGACCAGACCGGCTTGCCGGTCTTGGCGTCGAGTGCGGTGACGAACCCCGACTTGCCCGAGCCGATCGCCAGCTCACGACCGCCGGCGGTGATCAGGACCGGCGGGTTCTGGAAGTCCCAGTCGTAGAGATCGTGCGGCGTCTGCTGGTAGAACCAGTCCATCTTCCCGGTCTTCGCGTCCAGCTTCACGACCGAGTTGGTGTAGAGGTTCGAGCCGGGACGGCTTTTGCCCCACGGGTCCGAGGGCGTGCCCGGGAACGGCGCTGGGTTGCCGGTTCCGAAGTACATCGACCCCTTGCCGTCGAACGAGGGCGGATACCAGAGCCCGCCGCCCGAGTTCTGTTTCTTGTCTCCCCAGAGGCTCGGCGGCACCGTGTTGAAGTGCCAGTTTCTCTGCGCCGGTCTTGGGGTCGAGCGCGTAGAGCACGCCGACCCCGCCGCCGGGGTATTCGGAGGAGTTGACGGCCGGCACGGTCGAGACGTAGACCAGCCCTTCGTCGTAGCCGGGCGCCATGTCGATCGCTTCGCCGCCCTGGTTCTTGACCAGCGGCTTCGACCACAGCTGCGTCCCGGTTTCCTGATCGAGGGCGAAGGCCGCTTCGGCGGTCGCGCCGAACACCTTGCCCTCGGCGACCACCACCCCGTTCGGGCCGCCGGTCGGCTGCTGGAAGCGTTTCGTCCAGAGCACCTCGCCGCTCTCGAGGTCGATCGCCTGCACGTTGGACTCGAGGTCCTGCGAGTAGATCACCCCGTTGGCGACCACCGGCGTCGAGGCGTAGGCGCCGTAGCTGCTTTCCGCGGTCAGCGGCAGGTTCCACGCGACTTTCAGCGATTCGACCGAGCTGCGGTCGATCGGCCCCCTTGACCGCGCGCGTGTTGGCGAGGTCGACGCCCGGGTAGCCGGCGCCGCCAAAGCTGCGTCACCGTCACCGTCGTCCGAGCCCCCGCACCCGGCGAGCGCCCCCAGGGCGATCGCAAATAGCGCCAAGACAACCGCGACACGCGTCCTCCTGCTGCTTGCTGACACCGACATCCCAGTTCCTCCCCTATTCGATCAGGACTGATTTGCGCTGCGCTGGATCTGGCCTCGGCAGCGAGGCCCGGTAGGTACGGCTGCAGAACACGGTTGGCCAGCAGCCCGAGGCTGCCGAGGTTCGCGAAGCCCGGGCCCTGGCTGAGCCCGCCGAGCCCCGGGATGTGCAGGCGGGGCTCCATCCCCGCCAGCTCCAAGGCGCGGCCGATCGGGACTTCGGTCTGCGGCGGTCGGTCCCAGAGCGGCCCGGCGAGGCGCTCGACCTCGGCCCGCAGGCCCTCGTCAAAGAGCCCCCGGACCTGCGCCAGCAGGTCGAAGCCGGTGCAGTTGACGACGAAGTCATAGGGCTCGGCGACGACGCCGTCGGCGCCCTCGTATTCGAGCCCGACGCGGTCGCCATCGGCGCCGACGTGGACGGCGCGACCGGTCAGGAACGAGCACTGTCCGTCGCCGGCGATCGAGGCGAGCACGCCGACGTCGAAGACGCCGCGGTCGCAGTGCTTGACGAAGTCGCGCCGGGTCTGCAGGTCGAGCCGCTCCCAGCCGACGTCGTCGGGGTCGGCGAAGACGCGGTTCTCGAGGAAGCTCTCGCCGCGACTCAGCGGCAGGGTCGGCGTGTAGACGGTGATCCGCGCCCGCGGCCGGAACGCGCGCAGGAAGACAAGGGCGCTGAGCGCGCTCTCGCCGCCGCCGACGATCGCCAGCTCGCAGTCGGCGTCGGCGGGGATCCGGGCGAACTCGTCGCGGCGGCTGTCGCAGTGGAAGACGCGGTCGGCTACGGCGGGGTCGGAGGGGAAGTCGCGGTGGACACCGGGGCCGGTGAGGAGGAGGGCGCGGCCGCGGTGGCGGACCGGGTCGGCGGGGTCGCCGCGTTCAGCCGACCTCGACCTCCCAGCCCTCGCCCCCGGGGGTCAGCCCGACGCTCTCGACGCGGCCGTGGAAGTGGGCGATGCCCGCCGTCGTCCGTTCCATCACCCAGCTCAGGTAGGCGCCGTAGTCGCGGTGGCGGATCGGCGGCGATTCGCGGTTGACCCAGGCCGCGTAGATCCCGCGTTCGACCGCGTAGCGCTGCCAGGTGAAGGGCAGCAGGCCGGCGTCGATCGCGTCGCCGGCGACGCCGAACTGGCGCCGCGAGCGGTACGGGAAGCCGACGTCCTTGATCGGCGGGATCGCCAAGCGGCTCCTCGCCAGAGGTCATCCCGTTGCGCCCCAGCCAGGAGGCGGCGGGCTCGGTTTTCTCGACGATCGTGACGCTGAGCGGGCCGAGCCCGAGCTCGTTGATCGACGTGGACCTTGGCCGAGATCGCCGCCGCCTTGGCGCCGGCGCCGACGATCAGCAGGTCGGACTCGGTGACGTTCGACGCGGCGCTCACGCTCGGCCCCTAGGCGGCGGCGAGGGTCGAGGTGGCGGGCGAGCCGGCGGACCGCGGTTCGGCGATCACCCGGGCGCTGCGGTCGGGGCTGAAGGAGATCGCGCTTTTGCGCATCCCCTCCGACGCGCCGCGTCGGCGGGCCGCAGCTCGACCTCGCCGAGCACCGTGCGCAGCGACCCGCTTCATCTCCATTTCCGCGTAGCTGGCGGCGAGGCAGCGGCGCACGCCGCCGCCGAACGGGATCCAGGTGTAGGTCGGCGCCGGGCCGTCGAGGAAGCGCTCGGGCCGGAAACTGCGTCGGGCTGCGGGTAGTACCTTCGCGGTCGTTGTGGATCAGCGGACGCAGGGGGCGACCACCGTGCCCGCCGGCAGCTCGTAGCCGCCGAGCTCCAGCGGCGCCAGCAGGCGGCGCACGACCACCGGCACCGGCGGGCGCATCCGCAGCGTCTCCTTGATCACCGCGTCGAGGTAGCTGCCGTCGCCGCCGTCGAGCGACGTCGGCGCGGGCCCGCTCGAGCGTCTCGGGGTTGCGCATCAGCCGCTCGAAGGTCCAGGCCAGCGAGGTCGAGGTCGGGCCGTCGGTGAGCAGGGTCAGCAGTTCGTCGCGCAGATCGCTGCTCGCCGAGCGGCGAGCCGTCCTCGTAGCGGGCCCGCGACCAGCATCGAGACGACTCCGAGCGGCGCTGCGTCGGGGTTCGCGCGGCGGCGGCGCGCCTCCGCCATCACCGCCTCCTCGACCGGCCCCATCGCCTCCCGGTAGCCGCGGCTGCGGGCCAGCCGCTCGGGGCCGAAGAGGACCAGCCGGCTGAGGTTGCGCGGCAGCGTTCATCCACTCGGTCAGCGCGGTCAGCCGCGCCGCGCAGGCCGTCGAGCCGGCCCGTCGTCGGGGCCGAAGACCGCCCGCATCACCACCTCCTGGGTGATCGCCTGCATCCGCGGCCAGAGCTCGAACGGCTCGCCGACCGGCCAGGAGGCGACCTCGCGGCGGGCGACCTCGGCCATCATCTCGGCGTCGGCGGCGACCGCGGCGCCGTGGAAGGAGGGCAGCATCAGCTTGCGCCTGCGTCATGTGCTCGCGGTTCTTCCAGCAGCATCACCGAGCGCGAGCCGAGCACCGGCCCGAGCAGCGGGTTGGCGATCGCGACGCCGACCGCGTCGCCGGCGGTGAAGACCTTTTTCACGTCGGCGGGGTCGCAGAGCACGACCCAGTCGCCCCAGCGCGAGGATCCGCAGCGTGAAGGTGTCGCCGTAGCGCTCGCTGGCAGCGCTCGAGGAAGGGCAGCGGCCGCCGCGTCCAGGCCCAGGCCTGCAGGACGCGCGGGCAGCCGCGGCCCCGGCGGCAGCGCGCTCACGCCGCCTCCCCCTCGGCTTCGGCGAGCCGGTCCATCAGCTCGTCCTCGGCCTTGCAGGTGGCGGCGATCAGGAGGTCGAAGAGGTCGGCGGTGAACTCCGCCGGGCAGGTCGACCTCGGCGCCGCGGTCGAGGTAGCGCTGGCGCGACGATCTTCACCCGGTCGGGCTGCATCATCGGGATCTCGTGCTCGCTCTTGTAGACGGCGACTTCGCGGCAGATCTGGAAGCGCTCGCCGAGCAGGCGGGCGATCTCGTCGTCGATCACGTCGAGGCGCTGGCGGAACGGCTCCAGCCCGCTCATCGCTCCCCACCCCCGAGCAGGCCGGTGGCGAAGGCGTGGCTGCAGGCGGCGAGCGCCGGCAGCGAGTAGCCGCCCTCCTGGATCACGCAGACCGGCAGGCCGGAGGCGGCGAGCAGGCGGCCGATCTCGGCGAAGATCGTCGGCGAGAAGCGCCAGCCGCCGTGCGGGTCGCCGCTGACCGTGTCGTAGCCGAGCGAGACGACGAGCGCGGAGGCCTCGGCGGCGAGCGCCTCGATCGAGGCGGCGACCTCGTCGGCGTAGGTCGTCTCGTCGGGCGCCTCGGGAAGGCGACGGGCGCGTTCGCCCGCGGCCTGCGGCAGCACCGTGCCGGGAGCGACGTTGGTGACCGGGGAGGCGTGCAGCGAGTGCAGCGTCACGTCGGCCATCCGCTCGACCAGCGCCGCGGTCCCGTTCGGGTAGTGGAGGTCGAGGTCGAGGACGCCGACCGGCTTGATGCCGCCGTCGCAGAGGGTGCGGACCGCCGCCGCGGCGTTGTTCAGGTAGCAGTAGCCGCCGAGGAAGGCGGGGCCGGCGTGGTGGCCGGGCGGGCGGCAGACGGCGTAGGTGTAGCGGGCGCCGGCGAGCAGCCGCTCGGCGGCGGTGATCGAGGTGCGGACCCCCTCGCGGGCGGCGGCGACGAGACCGGCGCGGACCGGGATGTCGGGCTCCAGGCCGGGCGGCGCGAACTCCGCCAGCACCACCTGCTCGCTCGCCCCGACCCCCGCCAGCGCCTCCAGGTAGCGGCGCTCGTGCAGCGCCCCGAGCGTGCGCTCGACGGTCTCGTCGGCGGCGTCGGCGGCGACCGCGCGGACGCCGGCGTGGCGGACGAAGCCCTCGCGCAGCTCGCTGCAGGCGCAGGTTGCTGTCCTGCCCGGGCAGACGGCGGTCGCCTTCGCGCACCCAGGGCGCCGCGTCGTCGCTGCCGCGACGCTGCTCGATCATCAGCAGCTCGCATCACAGCTGCCGCCGCATCCTCGGCCCGAGGTGTTCGAACCCGTTCGCGCGCGTAGAAGGCGTCGGTCTGCGCGATCGCCGCGAAAGTCCTCGCGCGGCAGCCCGACCTCGAGCCGCGGCGCCCCCTGCTCGGCGGCGCGCGCCGCCAGCGCCTCGATCAGCGCCGCGCCGACCCCGGCGCTGCGCCAGCCCGGGTCGACCCAGAGGTCCTGGACGACGGCGTAGCGGCCGGGCACGTGGATCGCCCGCTGCCAGCTCGCGCCGAGCACGCCGACGATCCGGCCGCCGGCGTCGGCGACCAGCACGTCGCCGGCGCCCCGTCCTCGATCAGCGCCCGCACCTCGGCCTCGATCGCGGGGCGGGACGGTGGCCGCCCACCGAGCTCCAGCAGCAGCGCCTCGACCGCCGCTCGCCGCGGCGGCCACGTCTCCGCGGCCCCGGCCGCCACGGACAGCGCCATTCCGACATGCGCCGGCTCCAGCTCGACGCTCCAGGCGGCGCCCTGCTCGGCGCTGCCGGTCACCGCCTGGGCGATCGCCGCCATCGGCGCCCGCGCCTTGAGCAGGATCTCGTCGAACTCCTCCTCGGGGTCCGACTGCATCACGATCGCGCCGCCGGCGCCGATCGTCGTCCGCCCCGGCCGCATCACGATCGTGCGGATCACGATGCTGAGGTCGGTCGAGCCGTCGAGCCCGAAGTAGCCGATCGCGCCGGAGTAGACGCCGCGCGCCTCGGCCTCGAGGTCGTCGATGATCTCCATCGTCCGCTCCTTCGGCGCCCCGGTCATCGAGCCGCCGGGGAAGCAGGCGCGCACGCACTCGGCGGCGGAGCGGTGCGTCTCCAGCCGGCCGACGATCGTCGAGACGACCTGGTGCACGGTGGCGTAGGGCTCGACCACCATCAGGTCGGGGACGCTGACGCTGTCGACCTCGCAGACCCGCCCGAGGTCGTTGCGCAGCAGGTCGACGATCATCAGGTGCTCGGCCTTGGTCTTTTCGTCGCCCCCCAGGAAGGCGACGCGGGCGGCGTCCTCGGCCGCGTCCTCGTGGCGGGAGATCGTCCCCTTGATCGGCCGCGCCTGGACCTCGCGCTCGCGGTCGACCGAGAGGAAGCGCTCGGGCGAGGAGCTGACGATCGCGCGCTCGCCGAAGCGCAGGAAGGCGGCGAACGGGGCCGCGTTGCTGCGCCGCAGCTGGCGGTAGAGGTCGAACGGGTCGGGGCTAGCGTCGGTCGAGATCTGGTCGGTGAGGCAGACCTCGTAGGACTCCCCGGCGGCCAGTTCGGCCTGCGAGCGGACGATGTCGGCGAGGTAGCGCTCGCGGCCGCGGCCGCAGCGCGAAGCGGACGTGGCCGCCGGGATCCTCGGGCGGCGCCAGCGGCGCGGCGGGCGGCGGCTCGGCGATCGCCGCGGCGACGATCTGCTCCGCCCGCTCAAGCCAGTTCGCCCGCCTCGGGGTCGCCCTCGGGGCCGAGCGCGAAGAGGTAGGTGCGGTCGTTGGCGTGGTCGACGGCGAGCGACCCGGTTGGCGAGCATGAAGGCGGCGTCGGGCAGGTCGGAGCTGTGCAGGTTGCGGGCGCCGCAGTCGGCCTTCAGCTCGTAGCCGAGGTAGCCGACGAAGCCGCCGATCAGGCCGCGTTCGACCGCCGCCGGCGGCTCGACCTCGTTCAGCGCCAGCTCGCGGTCGAGGAAGTCGAAGATCGAGCGCGTGCTCGACGCTGCTGACGCCATCGCGCTCCAGCGCCAGCTCGCCGCTGTCGACGTCGTACTGACCAGCGCCGCGCCGGGGCCGGCGGTCGTCCCCAGGTAGGAGCACTGCGCCAGCCAGGTCGGCGCGTCGGCGCTGTCGAGCCAGAAGCTGCGTCTCCGCCGCGCCGAAGAGCCGTTCGTAGAGCTGCTCGGTCGGCGCCTCACCGGCCAGCTCCCGCCACTGCAGCGCGCAGGCCGGAGGCGACGGGCTCGCGCTCGGCAACGGGGGTCCCGGCCGGCCGCGAGGCGGGCCGGGTGCGGCGCAGCCGCGGCGTCCCCGAGCGGCTGTCGCCGTAGCGCTCGGCCATCGCGTAGAAGTTTTCGGCGATCTTGCGACCGTGCTCGGTGGCGACCGACTCGGGGTGGAACTGGACGCCCCACATCGGCCGCGCCCGGTGCTCGGCGCCCATCACCACGCCGTCCTCGGCCCAGGCGGTTTCGCGCCCTTCCGGGCCCATCGGACTGGTGATCGCGAGCGAGTGGTAGCGGACCACCGAGAAGTCCTGCGGCACGCCCTCGAACAGGCCGGTGCCTTCGTGGCGGACGTTGCTGAGGCGTCCGTGCATCGCCTCCGGGGCGCTGCCGACGCCGCCCTCGAGCATGTTGCCGATCCCCTGGTGGCCGAGGCAGATGCCGAGCACCGGCACCTCGCTGTAGCGGAGGATGTCGCGGCAGACGCCGAAGTCGTGCCAGCGTTCCGGCCGCCCCGGGCCCGGCGAGAGCACGAAGGCGTCGAAGTCCGAGCGCGAGAGCGCCCGCCAGGAGACCGCGTCGTTGTTGACCACGACCGGCTCCTCGCCGCAGGCCGCGGCCAGCAGGTGGAAGACGTTGTAGGTGTAGGAGTCGTGGTTGTCGACCAGCAGCGTTCTCATCACGCCCGCCTCCAGCCCGAGCCCGCGGACGCCCTGCGTCGAGCACCGCCTGCACGACCCGCTCGACCTCGCGGCGGGCGCTCGGCCTCGCGGTACCAGCGGGCGAAGTGCGAGAGGTAGCGGGCCAGCGGGACGACGTCGAGCGCGTCGACGGCGCTGCGCAGGTGCACGCCGGTACATCTCCGACTGGATGACGGCGAAGCGGTAGTCGGGGTCGGCGGCGGGCGAGCCCGACAGCTCCGCCGTCCCGCCCCGGTGCGCCTGCGCGCGGACCAGGTCCCAGCCGAGGCTGCGCTCGTCGTCGAGCAGCTTCGGCGGCTCGAACTCGACCCGCTTGGAGGTCTGCTGGAGCAGGAAGAAGGCGAGCGCGACCTGCGGCGGCGACCCGCTCGGGCTGCGGGTGGGCGCCGCGGACCGCGGCGCGCTCGGGGTCGGCGGCGAGCTGCTCCTCCAGCCACTCGACCAGGTCGTCGATCAGCAGCGCCCCCTCCTCGCTGGAGGTGATCGCCCGCTTCTGGCGCGCGACCATGCCGTGGAAGACGTCGTGGGTCGGGTAGCCGCCGCCCTTGCGCGCTGCCGAACCCGTTGGCGTTGCCGGAAACGCCGAGCGCGTCCATCAGCTGGCGGCGGCAGGTGACGTGGGCGACCCACTCGGTGCCGCAGACCTGCAGCGAGGTGACGTCGTCGAGCTCGGGCGCCGCCGGCCCAGTAGGCGAGCGCCCGCATGTGCTGGGTCGGCAGCCCGTCGGCGCGGACCAGCGGCATCTCTTCCAGCTCCTCGCGCTCGGTCGCGTAGATCACCATGCCGTCCTCGCGGCGGTGCAGCGTCCCTTCGCGCAGGCCCTGGTTGGTCAGCTCGGCGACCTCGGGCAGGAAGTCGGACTCGAAGATCACCTTGTCGAAGGCGACGCCGAGCCGCGACAGCGTCTTGCGCTGCCCGGAGATCACCCAGGCGCGGGTCTTCGACCACAGTTCCAGCGCCTCCTGGTCGCCGGCGAGCACGCTCATCATCAGCTCGTCGGCCTTGTCGTCGTAGAGCGCGGCCTCGCGCGCGACCGAGTCCTCGGCGCCGTCGGTCTCGACGCCCGTTGGCGGCGCGGCCGGCCTTCACGTAGTCGGCGTAGCAGTAGCCGACGAAGTGGTCGCTCTTCTCGTCGCCCTCCGGCGCCCAGGCCGGGCTGGTCGCGGCCGCTGCGTTCGACGATCCCGGCCATCGCCTCGCCCATGCTGCGGCCGACGTCGCAGATCAGGCTGCGGTGCTCGACCCGGGCGCCGGCCTGCGCCAGGGTGCCGCCGATCGCGTTGCCGATCGCCAGGTTGCGCAGGTGGCCGATGTGCAGCGCCTTGGTCGTGTTGGCGCCCCAGAAGTAGACGGCGTAGCGCTGGCCGGCGGCGAGGTCGGCGTTGGCGGTCTGTGCCACACCCGCTTCGAGGGCGGCGCCAGTCTCGGCGACCCAGTCGATCGGCCAGCCGCAGCCGCACCGCGTCGCCGCTCTGGTCGACGCCCGTCGACCCAGTCCTGGCGCTTCGATCTCTTCGAGCGCCCGCCGAGAGTCGTCGTGGTCCCACCAGTCCGGGACCCGCGGGACCAGCATCAGGTCGAAGCCGGGCTCCGGCCGAAAGGGAGCGCGCGCCGCCCAGTGCGGCTGCCCGTCGCCGCGATCGGCGATCGTGTCCAAGCTGTCGAAAAGGTTCTCCCCCATAGCCCAGCTCTCCCGGTTTCCCGTTTACGGATGCACCTGCCGGGGCTCGAACCCGGATCTCCGGCTTACAAGTCCGGCCCTTTAACCGATTAAGGCACAGGTGCGGGCTATGCGTCCCTCCCGATCAAAATCCTTGATTGGTTGAGACGGCGCGACCATAACAGCACCGAACGCGTCACGTCAAATCTAATTGAGTAAACGCGCACGGTTTGCAGCGCGAACCCGGCGCGGCGGCCTTTTTCTTAGGCGAGGCGGCGCTCGAAGACGCACTCCAGGCGGCGCTCCTCGCCCTCCCCCGGCACGGTCTTGTCGAGCTTCATCTCGGCGCGGCGGCCGTCGAGGCGCAGGGTCGCCACCTGGTTGTCGAAGAAGGGACCGTCGGCGCAGGCGCCAGCGCAGGCCCGGGTCCGGCGCCCCGGCGGCGCGGGCCAGGGCACGGGTCGAGCGCCGTGAAGGGACGCGAGAAGCCCGGCCCTGATCACCGTCCGCTCGTGCTCGTCGAGCGGGTTGCGGTAGGGCGAGCAGACGGCCTGGTAGGCGGCGCTCCGCACCCCCGACCCGGGCGCGAAACCCGAGCTCGGCCAGATAGGCATGGTGGACGTCGCCGGAGAGGACGACGATCGAGGCCGGCGGCTCGCCGTGCTTGCCGCGAGCCGACCTCGGCGATCAGGTCGCGCAGCCGCGCGAAGGACTCGCCGAAGGAGGCCCAGTGGTCGAAGTCGAGCCGCGCGCCGCAGCTTCTCGGCCAGCCGCGCCGCCAGCGGGCCCCAGGCGCCGTCGCCGACCCGCTCGCTCCAGGCCTCGAGGCGGTCGAAGCCGGGCGAGAGCAGGAAGGGGACCGTGGTCGCGATCAGCAGATGGTCGAAGTCGCCGCTGGCGTGCTCGACGACCCACTCCCACTCCTCGTCGTCGACCATCGCCCGCCGGTCCTCCTCGAGCACCCGGCCGGCCCGCGAGTCGAGGAAGATCGTGCGGGTGCCGCCGACGTCGCGGCAGAAGCTCCAGCGGGTCCCGGAGCCGACCAGGTGGGCGTGCTCGGCGAACTCGCGCAGCGGCGCGGTCGCGTCCTGGTTGCCGCGGACTTCGCCGGTAGAGCTCGTTTTCGTCGAGGTGGCGCGGCGAGAGGTTGCCGAGGTGCTGGTAGACCCAGTAGCTCATCGCCCCGGCGGTGGCGCGGCGGTGCCACCAGGACTTCTCGCGGATCTCCCGCAGCCAGGAGTGGGAGATGTTCCAGTCGTCGCTGATGTCGTGGTCGTCCCAGAGCATCGAGGTCGAGACGGTCGAGAACAGCCAGCGGATCAGCGGCTCGCTCCAGGACTCTTCGTAGAGCCAGGCGTACTCCTCGTAGTCGGTCACCTCCTCGCCGGGCGGCGTCGCGGTGCCGCGGCGCTCGCGGATCCGTTCGCGCGCCCGCGGCGAGCCCTCGTCGACGTAGACCTGGTCGCCGAGCAGGTAGAGCAGCTCCGGCCACTCGGTGTGCTCGCCGCGGATCATCTCGGTGGCCAGCACGCGCAGCGCGTCGAACTCGCGGCCGTCTTCGTGCTCGTCCTTGCTGCGGATGTAGGGCTCGACGTGCGGCAGGGCGACCCGGCAGGAGCCGAAGCAGATGTCCAGCGATGCGTCGCGGCCCATGGTCCGGATCGCGCTCGGCGGCAGCTCGGACCCGGGCTCGGGCCAGCGGCGCTCGCCGTCGAGCGCGACCTCGTACTCGTAGAATCCGGCCGGCTCCAAGCCCTCGATCCGGACCAGCGCGTAGTTGCGCTCCTCGACCCGGAAGGTCGGCTCGGTACGGCCGAGGATCTCGACCTCGCAGGGCGCGTCGGTCTCGACCCAGACGGTCGCCTCGGTTTCGCTCACGTAGCGGAGCAGCGGTCCCAGGACGAGATTCGCCATCGCCACCCCGGTGCCCAGGGCGGCCGGCGGTCAAACTTTCAGATCCGGCCGGCCTCCAGCAGGCGGCTGAGGAAGCGGCGCGTCTCCGGCTGCTCGGGCTCGCCCAGCACCTTCGCGGGCGGGCCGGACTCGAGGATGCGGCCCTCGTGGAGGAAGGCGACCTCGTCGGCGACCTCGCGGGCGAAGCTCATCTCGTGGGTGGCGATCACCATCGTCATCCCCTCCGCCTTGAGGTCGCGGACCGCCGCCAGGACCTCGCCGACCAGCTCCGGGTCGAGGGCGCTGGTCACCTCGTCGAGCAGCAGCGCCCGCGGCTTGCCGGCGAAGGCGCGGGCGATCGCGACTCGCTGCTGCTGGCCGCCGGAGAGGTTGTCGGGCTTGTCGTCCTCGCGCCCGGCCAGCCCGAAGCGGGCGAGCAGCGCCCGGCCCCGCTCCTCGGCCTCCCCCCGCGGCATCCCCTGCGCCCGCATCTCCCCGAGGACGACGTTCTGCAGCGCGGTCATGTGCGGGAAGAGGTTGTAGGCCTGGAAGACGAAGCCGAGCTGGCGCCGGACCGCGACCGGGCTGACCGCGGGGTCGGTGATCACCTCGCCGTCGAGGAAGACGTCGCCGTCGTCGATCTCCTCCAGCAGGTCGATGCAGCGCAGCAGGGTCGACTTGCCCGAGCCGGAGGCGCCGATCAGGGCGACTGCACGGTGCTCGGCGACGCTGAGGTCGATCCCGCGCAGGACCTCGCGCTCGCCGAAGGCCTTGGTCACGCCGCGCAGCTCGAGGACCGGGGCGGCCACCGCTAGCGCGCGTCCCCGGGCTGGCCGCCGATCCGCTCGACCAGGCGCGCGGTCGGGATCGTCACCGCCAGGTAGAGCAGGGCGGCGGCGATCAGCGGCGTGTAGTTGAACTCCTGGCCCTGGAAGATCTGGGCGATCCGGAAGGCCTCGAGCGGGCCGAGAATCGAGACCAGCGCCACCTCCTTCTGCAGGGCGACGAAGTCGTTCAGCAGCGGCGGGCTGATCCGGCGCAGCGCCTGCGGCAGGATCACGTGCCGCATCGCCTGGGTCTCGGTCAGCCCGACCGCGAGCGCAGCGTCGCGCTGGCCGCGGTGGACCGAGCCGATCCCGGCCCGGTAGACCTCGGCGACGTAGGCGCTGTAGGAGAGGCCGAGGGCGATCCCGCCCAGCACCACCGGGTCGGTCGGCAGCCCGCTCAACTGCAGCGCCGGGACCCCGAACCCGATCAGGTAGACGAGCAGGATCGTCGGCATGCCGCGGAAGACGTCGACCCAGAGCGTCCCCAGCAGGCGCAGCGGGAACAGCGCCGGGCCGCGGCTGTTGCGGATCAGGGCGATCGCGAGGCCGACGATCAGGACCGCGACCTCGACGATCATGAACAGCTTCACGTCGAGCCAGAAGCCCTCCAGCACTTCCGGGAAGGACTCCTTGAAGACCTCCCAGTTGAAGAACAGCTCGCGGACTTCGGGCCAGCCGGGGCTGGTCAGGACCAGCGCCGCAAGGCCGCCGAGGACGACGATCGAGGAGGCCGCGGCGATCGCCTGCGAGCGCCGGTCCTGGCGCTTCTTCGCTACTTCCCGTTCGAGTCGGCGGTCACCGATTGCGGCGGAGTCAGACAACCTGCGGGATTCTGACCCGGGCAATGGACGCCTCGAAGGTGAGCGCTGGGGGAAGACCGGTAGGCCTCTCGGCGAATTCAGTCGCACGACCTGAAGGTCGTGGCTCCCCCAGATTGAGCCCGCCTATGGCGGGCTTCTGGTCAGATGACATTTGGGCCTGACGGCCACATTCGCTGAGAGGCCTACCGGTCTTCCCTACAAGCCGTCCCAGGAGGCGACCACGGACCTAACCGAGCCCGCCGCTTCGGTTCGAACCCTAGTCAGCTTTCCGCAAAAGCTGCCTGTACTCGAACCGATAGGAGGGAAGTTGCTTTCGATGGAGGGGCGGTGAGGGCCTCTCCGGGAATGTGCCGAAGGCCCAATGCCGATCTAATAAGAAGCCCGCCATAGGCGGGCTCAATCTGGAGTTGTGTCGGGCGTGAGCCCGCACAACCCAATTCCCGGAGAGGCCCTCACCGCCCCTCCCACAAACCCTGATCCCTAGTAGCTACTCGAGGACCGGGGCGCCGGCGGCCTGGCTCATCCATTTGGTGGTGAGCTCTTCGAGCTTGCCGGAGGATTCAAGCTCTTCGACCGCGGCGGAGACGCAGCCGGTGAGCGACGAGTCCTTGGCGAGCAGGGCGCCCCACTCGTCGCCGCCGGGAGCGCTGAACTGGCCGGCCACGGTCGCCTCGGGGATTTCGACCGCGGTCAGGTAGAGCGCGGTCGGTAGGTCGACGACGATCGCGTCGATCTGGCCGTTTTTGAGCGCCGTGGTGACGTCGGTCGAGTTGTTGAAGACTTCCGGCCTCGAACTCGGTTCGATCACTTCTTCGGCCGCTTCGAGGCTGGTCGTGCCGATCTGGACGCCGAGCTTGGCGTCCTGCAGTTCCTCCAGCGAGGTCGCTTCCGCCGCCTCGGAGTCCTTCAGCGCCACCACCGCCTGGTTGGCGGTGTAGTAGGGCGCGGAGAAGTCGACCGCCTTTTCGCGGGCCGGGGTGACCGAGATCTGGTTGAGGTCGAAGTCGAAGTCCTTGGGGCCGGGCGCGTAGGAGGAGTTGAACGGCTCGACGGTCCACTTCACCCGCGCTGCCGGGTAGCCGAGCTGGTCGGCGATCGCGTAGGCGACGGCGCCCTCGAAGCCTTCGCCGTTGGTCGGGTCGTCGTCTTCGAAGTAGGGCGGGTAGGCCGGTTTGTCGGTGGCGATCGTCAGCGTGCCGCTGTTGACCGTCTGTAGGTCGCCGGGCTCGCAGCTGGCGGCCGCGACCGACTCCGTGCTGCCGCTGTCGTCGTCGCCGGAGCCGCAGCCGGCGACGAGCAGGCCGAGGCAGAGCGCGAGAGCGAGGGTGGCGTAGAGCCTTTTCATGGCGCGGGCTTCATCGGGACGAGCGCGGAAACCGCGCAGGAAGCGGGCATCCTAGATCAAAAAGGGGCGTATGTGGGATTCGCTGACGAGGACCCTGCTCGTCCTCACCTTCGTCACCGGCATCCTCGACGCGGTCAGCTTCCTCGCCCTCGGCCAGGTTTTCGCGGCAATGCAGACCGGCAACGTGATCTTCCTCGGGCTGGGGATCGGCGGCGCGCCGGGGGCGCCGCTGCTGGCGCCGCTGATCGCGCTCGGCGCCTTCCTCGCCGGCGGCCTCGGCGCGGCCCTGCTGGCGCGGCCGCTGACCCCCGGCGCTGCCGGCCTGCGCTTCGCGCTGGCGTTCGAGGTGGCGGTGCTGGGTGGCGCGGCCCTACTCGCGGTGCTGGTCGACGTCGAGCCGGAGCAGGTAAGCGCCTACTTGCTGATCTCAATGCTGGCGCTGGCGATGGGCCTGCGCAACACGGTCGCGCGCCAGCTCGGCGACCCGAACCTCGCGACCACCGTGCTCAACCTCACCCTCACCGCCTTCACCTCCCACACCCCGACCGGCTTCGCCTCGCAGGCGGAGCTGGCGGTGCGCGGCGCCGGGATCGCCGCGATCCTCGCCGGCGCGGTCGCCGGGGCGCTGCTGCTGAAGGCGAGCCTGGCGCTGGCGATCGCCGCGGCCGCGGCGATCGCCCTGGCCGCAGCGCTCGGCGCGGGTAGCCTGCGCAGGTAGATGGACTCCCCCGCCCCCCGCAAGCTCTCCAAGAAGGAATACGAGAAGGAGCTGGAACGGCTCCAGGTCGAGCTGGTGAAGCTGCAGGAATGGGTGGTCCACGCCGGGCTCAAGGTCGTCGTCCTCTTCGAGGGGCGCGACACCGCCGGCAAGGGCGGGGTGATCAAGCGGATCAGCGAGCGGACCAACCCGCGGGTCGTCCGCACCGTGGCATTGGGGACGCCGACCGAGCGCGAGAAGACCGAGTGGTACTTCCAGCGCTACGTCGCCCACCTGCCGGCCGGCGGCGAGATCGTCCTCTTCGACCGCAGTTGGTACAACCGCGCCGGGGTCGAGCGGGTGATGGGGTTCTGCACCGAGGCGGAGTACGAAGAGTTCATGCGCAGCGCGCCGAGCTTCGAGCGGATGCTGATGCGCTCCGGCGTCACCTTGATCAAGTACTGGCTCTCGGTCTCCGACGAGGAGCAGGAGCGCCGCTTCCAGGCGCGGATCGACGACCCGGCGAAGCACTGGAAGCTGAGTGAGATGGACATCGAGGCGCGGGCCCGCTGGGTCGACTACGCCGAGGCCAAGGACGAGATGTTCGCCTATACCGACACCAAGGAGTCGCCCTGGTGGGTGGTCGAGGGCGACGACAAGCGCAGCGCCCGGCTCAACCTGATCAGCCACCTGCTCGAACAGGTCCCCTACGAGGACGTGCCGCGCAAGCGGATCGAGCTGCCGCCACGCCAGGATCGGGCCTACGTGCGGCCGCCGGCCGAGAGCCAGAGCTTCGTGCCGGCCCGCTACGAGGTCGAGTAGGCGGGCCGAGAGGATGCGTCTGGCCCGCCGCGCCGAGCTCGAGCCCTACGTGACCAAGGACGGGTCGACGATCCGCGAGTGGGCTGGACCCGGGTACGAGGCGGCGGCCGCGAACCAGAGCGTCGCCGAGGCGACGGTGCCGCCGGGCGCGACGACCGCCGCCCACCACCATCGCCGGGCCGAGGAGATCTACCTGGTCACCGCCGGGCGCGGGCTGCTGCGGATCGGCGCCGAGGAGCGGGCGATCGAGCCCGGCGACTGCGCGGTGATCCCGCCCGGCGAGGTCCACCAGCTGCGCAACACCGGGGACGGGGACCTGGTCGTCGTCTGCTGCTCCTCGCCGCCCTACTCGCACGAGGACACCGTCCTTGCCGAGTGAGCCGGGGCGCGCCAGCCTCGACCCGAGGCTGACCGAGCTGTCGCTCGTCACGCTGCGCCGGCGGCGCAGCGCCAAGTGGGCCGTGTACCCGGAGGACGTGTTGCCCGCCTGGGTGGCGGAGATGGATTTTCCGCTCGCCGATCCAGTGGAGACGGCGCTGGCGGCGGCGGTGCGAGGCGGCGACACCGGCTACTCGGCGCCGGCCGAGCTCGGGCTCGGCGAGGCGTTCGCGGCGTTCGCCGCCGAGCGGCTCGGCTGGCGGGTCGATCCCGCCGCCGTCACCCCCGCCCCCGACGTCGTCGCCGCGATCGCCGCCCTGCTCGCGACCCTTGCCGCGCCCGGCGACCGTGTCGTCATCAACACGCCCGTCTACCACCCGTTCTTCGCGGTGATCGCCGAGCTCGGGCTGGAGCTGGTGGAAGCGCCACTGCGCGACGGCGAGCTCGACGTCGAGGCGATCGAGCGCTGCTTCGCCGAGGGCGCCGCGGCCCTCGTCCTCTGCTCGCCCCACAACCCGACCGGGAGCGTCCCGACCCGCGAGCAACTGCGGGCGATCGCCGCCGCCGCGGACCGCCACGGCGCCTGGGTCCTAGCCGATGAGATCCACGCCCCGCTGGCCCTGCCCGGGGCGGCCCACGTCCCCTTCCTCACGGTCTCCGAGGAGGCCGCCGAGCGCGGCGTCGCCCTCTGCTCCGCCTCGAAGGCGTTCAACGTTGCGGGGCTCGGCTGCGCCCAGATCGTCACCGCCTCGCCGGCCGCCGCCGAGCTGGTCGGCCGCCTCCCCGCCGGCGCCACCCACTGCGGTCACCTCGGCGCGATCGCCGCCGTCGCGGCCTACCGCGAGGGCGGCGCCTGGCTGGACGAGGTGATCGCCGTCCTCGACCACAACCGCGGCCTGCTGGCGGAGCTGCTCGCCGAGCACCTGCCCGAGGTCGGCTACACGCCGCCCGCCGCCGGCTACCTCGCCTGGCTCGACCTGCGCGAGTTCAGCCTCGGCGACGATCCCGCGGCCCCGGTCCTCGCCCACGGAAAACTGGCCCTCAGCTCGGGGCCGACCTTCGGCCCTCAAGGCGCCGGCTTCGCCCGCCTCAACTTCGGCACCTCCCCCGCAATCCTCACCGAGGCCGTCAATCGCCTGACCTCCGCGACCAAGCGGCCGACGGGGATCGAACCCGCATAACTAGCTTGGAAGGCTAGGGCTCTACCATTGAGCTACGGCCGCGCAGGGGGCAGCGTAGCCGCCCACCCGCCGATCCGTAAGAATGCATCCTCACCCCACGGGGAGTGGCGCAGTCTGGTAGCGCACTCGGCTGGGGGCCGAGCGGTCGCAGGTTCAAATCCTGTCTCCCCGATGTAGACAATAAGTTCCGGCCGATTTGCCATCATGACGGAGATTTTGAGGTCACAATTTGTGACCTCAAACGAGGGCCGAGACGGACGCCGCTATGCGCCATACGTCTTCACCGAGCAGGGAGTGGCGATGCTCTCTGGCGTCCTTCGCAGCGATCGGGCCATCGCGCTGAACATCTAGATCATGCGGGCATTCGTCGAGTTGCGCCGCGCTGCCGGCACAGAAGCGCCCAACCCGGTTCAGTCTTTGGAGGTCAGCTCACGGAGAAAGCCGGGGAAGCGGCCGGCGCTGAAGTCGAAGTAGCGCGCCCAGTCGGGAACGATGCTGATCCGCGCCATCTGGTCGTAGGTTTCGCGGCAGGTCGCTTCGAACGTGGCGAGCTCCTCGCCCTCCATCGACTTCGCCGCTGCCTCGAGGTACTCCGGCACCACGCCGTCGAGGACCTCGATCTCGGCGTCGCCGCGCAGCAACAGGGATCGCGCCGGGCTTGGGGTGTCGATCGTCATCGCCACCCGCGGCCGGGCGCGGAGCGCCGCGAACTTCGGCGCGGTCGGATGGGTGGCGACGACCACGGCCTGGCCGGTCCAGAGGAAGCCGATTGGGATCACGCGCGGCGTGTCGTCGAGTCCGTCGTAGGCGAGACGGGCGAGCGTGGCGGTCCGCAGGATCTCCTCCCCGGCATCGAGCTCGGCTTCCAGCTGAGCGGGATTCGTCTGGGTCACCTCGGTCCCTCCTTGTCGTCAGTTGGCGGTCTCCTGTACCCCAAAGTGACGGATCGATTCAGCTCGCGGATGACCCGGGCCGGGTTGCCGTAGGCGAGCACGCCGGCGGGCAGGTCCCCGGTGACCACCGAGCCGGCGCCGACGGCGGTGTTTTCGCCGATCGAGGCGCCGGGGCAGACGAGCACACCCGCCCCCAGCCAGACCCCGTCGGCGAGCGTGACCGGCAGCGCCTGCTCCCAGGCGGCGCGGCGCGGGGCCGGGTCGAGCGGGTGAGTGGCGGTGATCAGCTGCACGCCGGGCCCGAGCAGGCACTCGTCGCCGAGGGTCACCGGGGCGCCGTCGAGCATCGTGCAGTTGAAGTTGACGAAGCAGCGGGCGCCGAGCTGGATCCCGTCGCCGAAGTCGCAGTAGAAGGGCAGGCGGATCTGGGTTCCCTCGCCGATCGCGGCGAGCAGACCGGCCAGGGCGGCGCGGCGCTCGGCGGCGCGCTCGTAGGGGATCGCGTTGAGGGCCGCGAGCCGGGCCTGCCGCTGATCGAGCTCGCGGTTCAGCCCGGGATCGTCGCCCCGGTAAAGCTCCCCCGCCCGCATCAGCTGCTTCGCGGTCGGCACCCGCCGAATGGTACGTCGGCAGAGATCCGTCCAGTTCGGCGGCGCCCGGTGCGGCATCCCGGCGGGCGGGCCGATGGAGACCGCGGATGCGCTTCCTCCACCGCAGTCGTTCGGCTCTCCTCGCCCTGGCGCTGGCCTGCCTCGCGCTAGCGACCGCCGGCTGCGGGTCCGAGGGAGGCGGCCCTGACAGCGGCGAAGCGGCCGAATCGGGTGGCGGCTTCATCGCCTGGCCGTTCTTCGGGCGGGTTCCGGAACGGACGCACTACCTGCCCTCCCCCAAGCCGTCGCTCGACCCGCCGCTGCGGGAGGCGTGGTCGGTCAACACCCACGCGCTGATCGAGTTTCCGCCGGCGATCGCCGGCGGCGTCGCCTACGTGATCAACAAGTACGGCAACGGCAAAGCGATCCAGCTGAACAACCGCAAGGTCCTCTGGGAACTGAAGCTGCGCCCGAGCGACAAGGGCCACCAGCTCGACGTCACCGCGCCCGTCTACCACGAAGGGCGGGTCTTCGGGACCTTCCTCGACGGCTACGTCGCCGCCGGGGCGGCCGCCGACGGCGAAAAGATCTGGGTCCGCAAGCTGCGTACGCCGATCGAATCCTCGCCGCTTGCTATCGGCGAGACGCTCTACTTCGGAACCAACGAGGACGGAGTCCTGGCGCTCGACACGGCGAGTGGGAAGACGCGCTGGCGGTTCGCGACTCCCGGAGCGGTGAAAGCGAGCCCCAGCTTCCACGCCGGCCGCGTCTTCGTCGCCGACTACGAGAGCACGATGTTCGGGCTCGACGCCGCCAGTGGCAAGCAGGTCTGGCGGACCAACACGAGCCAGGTCGCACCGTTCGGCCGCGGCGGCTTCTTCTCCTCCCCCGCGGTCGCCTTCGGCCTGGTCTACGCGGCCCGCGACGACGGCACTGTCTACGCCTTCGACGAGCGCACCGGCAAGGTCGCCTGGTCGTTCCCGACCGGCGGCCAGGTCTACGGCTCCCCCGCCGCCGCGGCCGTGCCGGGCACCCCGCCGACCGTCTACATCGGCTCCGAAGATGGCGTCCTCTACGCACTCGACGCGCGGACCGGCAAGCCGCGCTGGCGCTACGACGTCGGCGGTCCGATCCCCGGCACCGCGACCGTGATCGGCCACACCGTCTACACCTCGAGCTTCCAGACCGACCGCACGATCGGGCTCGACGTCCACACCCACGAGAAGACCTTCGAGATCAAGCAGGCCGGCTACACGCCAGTCGTCTCCGACGGCCGCCGGCTCTTCCTCGTCGGCTACTTCGAGCTGCTGGGGCTGGAGCCGGCGAAGCGCTAGGCGACCGGGGTCAGCAGCGGCTCGCCGCGCGCCGCGGCCACGGCGTTGCGCGCCGCCAGCTCGGCCATCGCCATGCGCGTCTCCACGGTCGCCGAGCCGAGGTGCGGGACGAGGACGACGTTCTCGAGCTCGAGCAGGCCCCGGTCGACCTCCGGCTCGCGCTCGAAGACGTCGAGGCCGGCGGCGGCGATCTCGCCCGCGCGCAGCGCTTGCACCAACGCCGCTTCGTCGACCACCGGGCCGCGGGCGGTGTTGACCAGGGTCGCGGTCGGCTTCATCAGGCCGAGCTCGCGGGCGCCGATCAGGTGCCGGGTCGCTGCGGTCAGCGGGCAGTGCAGGGTGAGGACGTCGGCCGCGGCCAGCAGCTCGTCGAGCTCCAGGCGCTCGGCCTGCAGCGGCCCGGTCACCGCCGGCGGCGCCTCGCCGCGGTTGTTGTAGGCGATCCGCATACCGAAGGCGCGGGCCCGCTCGGCGACCCGAGCGCCGATCCCGCCGAGGCCGACGACGCCGAGCAGCTTGCCGCGCAGGCCCTGGCCGAGCATGAAGTCCATGCTCCAGCGCCAGGGACGGCCGGAGCGGATCAGCCGCTCCCCCTCCCCCAGCCGCCGGGTCGCGGCGAGGATCAGGCCCAGCGTCAGGTCGGCGGTGGCATCATCGAGCACCCCCGGCGTGTTGGTCACCGCGACCCCGCGCCGCGCCGCCGCCGCGAGGTCGACGTTGTCGTGGCCGACCGCAACGTTGCAGACGCAGCGCAGCCCGGGACCGGCGGCCTCGAGCAGCTCATCGTCGACCCGGTCGCCGAGCTGGGTCAGCACCGCGTCGGCCCCCGCGACCAGGTCCAGCAGCTGCTCGCGCGGCAGCGGAGCGGACTCCTCGAACGCGCGCAGCTCGCCCGCCTCGCGCAGCAGGGCCAGGGCCGAGTCGGGCAGGCGGGTGGTGACTGCGAACAGCGGCACGCGGCCGACGCTACCGCGCCGGCGTCGCTACCGCTGGTCAACCTAGGGAACGAGCACGGCGGCGCCCCGGAAGCGGCCGGTCCGTAGGTCCTCCAGCGCCTCGTTCGCCCGCTCCAGGGGATAGGCCGTGACCTCGGTGCGGACCGGCACCTGGGGCGCCAGCGCCAGGAACTCCTCCCCGTCGCGACGGGTGAGGTTGGCAACCGAGCCGAGTGTGCGCTCCTCCCAGAGCAGCTCGTAGGGGAAGGCGGGGATCTCGCTCATGTGGATGCCGGCGCTGATCACCCGCGCGCCCTTCGCGCTCGCGGCCAAGGCCGCCGGCATCAGCGCCCCGACCGCGGCGAAGACGATCGCCCCGTCGAGCGGCTCGGGCGGCGCTTCCGCGGAGGACCCCGCCCACTCGGCGCCAAGCTCGCGCGCGAACGCCTGCCCCTCCGCGTCGCCCTCGCGGGTGAAAGCGAAGACCTGGCGGCCTTCGTGGACCGCGACCTGGCAGAGGATGTGGGCGGAGGCGCCGAAGCCGTAGAAGCCAATCCGCGCCGCCGCGCCGACCAGGCGCAGGGCTCGGTACCCGATCAGCCCGGCGCAGAGCAGCGGTGCCGCCTGCTCGTCCGGGTACTCGCCGGGCAGCCGCAGGCAGAAGCGCTCGTCGGCGACGACCAGCTCGGCGTAGCCCCCGTCGAGGTCGTAGCCGGTGAAGCTGGCGTGGTCGCAGAGGTTCTCGCGCCCGCCTTGGCAGTAGCGACAGGTCCCGTCGGTCCAGCCGAGCCAGGGCACCCCGACCCGCTCGCCAACCGCGAACCGCTCCGCCCCCGGCCCGCCGCCGACCACCTCGCCGACGATCTGGTGACCGGGGACGAGCGGCAGCTTCGGCGCGCTCAGCTCCCCGTCGAGGATGTGCAGGTCGGTGCGACAGACGCCGCAAGCGCGCACCGCCAGCAGCAGCTGCCCGGCACCCGGAGCCGGGTCGGGGAGCTGCGCCGCCCGCAGCGGCTCCCCGGCCCGCTCAAGGACCATCGCGCGCATCGTTCAATGATGGCGGCTGGCGTCTGCGGCGGGGATTGGCGCGGTTAGAGTCGCCCGATGCTCTACTTCAGCCACCCGTCCAGCCTCGAACATGACCCGTCGGCGCTGATCCCGGGGCACCCGGACACGCCGGAGCGGCTGCTCGCGATCGAGGCAGCGCTGGCCGAGCGCGACTGGCTCGGCTGGGAGCGGCGCGAGGCGCCCGCGGCGACCGAGCGGGAGCTCGCGCTGGTCCACAGCCCGCGGCTGATCGCCTCGGTCCGCGAGCTCTCGGAGGCCGGCGGCGGGCGGATCGACGCCGACACGGCGGTCAGCGAGGCCGCCTACCGGGCAGCCCGCCACGCGGCCGGGGCCGCTTGCGAGCTGACCCGGTCACTGCTGCGCGGCGAAGCGCCGACCGGCTACGCCTGCGTCCGGCCATCGGGCCACCACGCCGAAGCCGACCGGGCAATGGGCTTCTGCTTCTTCGACAACGTCGCGGTCGCCGCCGCGATGGCGATCGCCGAGCTCGGCCTCGACCGGGTCGCCGTGCTCGACTGGGACGTCCACCACGGCAACGGCACCGCCGAGATCTTCCGCCACCGCGCCGACGTCCTCTTCTTCAGCATCCACCAGTCGCCTCTCTACCCCGGCACCGGCCCCGCCTCCGACCGCGGCTCGGGCCCCGGCGAGGGCTACACGGTCAACCTGCCGGTCCCACCCGGGGCCGGCGAGGACATCTGGCTAGAACTGGTCGACGATGTGGTCGTCCCGAGGATCGCCGAGTACGCGCCGCAGCTGGTCCTCGTCTCCGCCGGCTACGACGCCCACCGCGCCGACCCGCTCGCGAACTGTCAGCTCGAGTCGAGCTCCTTTGCGGCGATGGCCGCCCGCCTGCGCGAGCTCACCGCCGGTCTCGGTATTCCGCTCGGTCTGGTCCAGGAGGGCGGCTACGACGTCCCCTCACTGGTCGAGTCGGTACTGGCGACGATGGTCGCGCTCGGCGACTGAGCGGCCTCGATAAAGAGGGCGGCCAACGCCCCGATTGCGACTATTCTCACTGAGATGGGGGACGCCGAGGGGGGATCGGACGAACGGGGCTGGCTCACTCCCACTCGGGGCGCGCTGATCGCGGCCGGCATCATGAGCGTCGCGACCATCATCGCCGCGATCATCGGGATCATTCCGTCGCCGTTCGAGAGCGGAGGCGATTCAACCGCAACGTTCAACGGCGCGCGCGACGGAGGTTCCGCGTGCAACGGCGCGAACTTCGCCGGCTCCCACAACAACATCAACTGTGCGGCCACGGTAAGTCCAGGTCCGAACGAGACTGGCTTGAGCAGCAACCCCCGAGCACGGATTGTGGAACTCAAAGGATCCTGGTCCGAGGATGGGTTCGTGGAAGCGATTGTCGAACGCGACACCCCGATCGTCGCTCTCTATCTCAAGTCAGGCATGGACGCCACCACTGTTCACAAAGGCGCAAGCGCGGTTCTCTGGGGATTTCAGGGCGTCCCCCAGAACGGTGACCCCGTTGCGCTGGTTAAGACCTTTGAAGCAGGTGGGTTCAAGCTCGACGACGAACTGCAAGACGGCTATCTGATGGATGGACTCACGGAAGGATTCCTTCCGTTGATGTTCGAAACGGACCTCGCGCCAGACGGCTACACGGGTGGCTACCAGGGCGGAGTGTTCACCGGCCCATTCCTGTTCTGGATCGTCCAGCGGGCGACCTGGGCTGGTCCGACCGCAGACGACACCCAAGTAATCGAGTACCTGATTAGCCAAGGCGCGGATTGCGAGGTTCCCCTGTCCTTCCTCGAGTTCAACCGCAACACGCTGGGAGGCACCTCCCCGTACAGGGATCTGCTCTCGATGATGCAGAGCTGCGCCGAGTGACCAGGCGAGGACGGGGCAGCCAGGACTCGAACCTGGAATCGCCGGTTTTGGAGACCGGTGCCTTAGCCAGTTGGGCCACTGCCCCAGAGGGGCTCTGATCGTAACGAGCGACGGGCTGGTGCGTCGCTACAGAAGTGCGGGCGGAGGGACTTGAACCCCCACGGGCCGAAGCCCACCAGGACCTAAACCTGGCGCGTATACCAATTCCGCCACGCCCGCGTGACGCCTCCCGTAGAAGGGCTTAACGCGCGGTCAATGCCGCAGCGTCGCTAGGGGATTCTATGATCGATCCATGGCGGTTGGCGAGGTGAGGCCGGGATATGAGCTCTGGCGCCCGAACCGGGAGAAGGCGGGGTCGGTCACGACCAAGTTCGTGATCGTCCTGCTGCTGCTGGCGACGGCGGTGCTGGCGGCGGTGATCACGGTCGGCGGCTGGTCGCTGCTCAAGGGCGGCGGTGGGATGGGGATTGTCTGCGCGATCTACGCGATCCTCTACGCCTTCTTCGCCTTCCTGGTCGCCCGCTGGAGCCGCGGCATTCTGCCGCTCACGGCGGCGCTCTCGATGATCCTCGCGATCTTTTGCGTGGTCGGCGCCAACAGCTGGTTCGAACGCGACAAGGCCGGCTTCGACGAGGCGTTGCTCCCCTCCGCCCTGCTCGGCACCCTGGTCATCGCCCTCGGCCTCCTGCAGATCGTCGTCATCGCCGTCGCGATGTTCGGCTTCAACCAGGAGTGGCACGTCGAGGAGGAGCGGCCGATCGGCTCCGGCGAGGACTACGGGGCCGGCGCCACCGGCTCGCCACAGCCGGCGTAGCGCATCCGGTCTATTCTCCGCCCGGCGCCGGAGTGGCGGAATTGGCATACGCGGTCGACTCAAAATCGACTGCCCTTGCGGGCTTGTGGGTTCGAGTCCCACCTCCGGCATCCGCCCCGCTGAGCCGCAGCGCCGCCAGCGCGGCGAAGCCCCAGCCGGCGACAACCAGGTAGGCGCCGAGCACGTCGCTGGCGAAATGCCACTGCAGGACGACCACCGAGGCGCCAACCGCGAGCGCGAACCCAGCCCCGGCCAGGGCGGCCAGCGGCCGCCAGCCAGGCGGCGCAGCGAAGACGAGCGCGACCCCGACCGAGGCGGCCGCGGTCGCGTGGCCGCTCGGGAAGGCGTCAGACCAAATCTGGATCGTGGCGTCGTAGGGCTGGTAGCGCGGGTGGGCGAGCAGGCCCTTGAGCAGCTGGGTGGTGACGTTGGCGCCGACGACCACCGCGCCCGCCGCCAGCGCCTCGCGGCGACCGCCCCAGCTCAGCGCCAGCAGCACGATCGCGGCCAGCAGCACCAGCAGCGGCAGGGGATCGCCGAGGAAGGCGACGTCACTGGCGAAGCCGTAGGTCCGGCTCGATTCCGCCGCCCCGAGGTGGATCAGGAGCTTGGTGTCGAGCAGCTCCGCCGGCCCGAAGGCGTAGGCGGTCACGACGACGACCATCAGCGCCCCGGCGCAGGCGAGACAGGCGGCAAGCGGCAGTTTGACGCGGTCGGCCATCTGGGAACGGTAACGAGATGCGTTAAGAGAACCTCAGCGAGCCGGGAAACCCAGCCGCAGCGCCGTTTCCCTCAGCCGCTGACGGACGTAGGCTGGTTCGTAGCGGATCTGCTCGTCGGTGAAGCGCAGGTTCGCCAGCCCTGCCGCGGTGTGGGTCTGGTCGCGGATGCGATCGCGCGCCTGCTCGGCCGGCGTGCGGTGATAGGTGAGACCGTCCGACTCAACCACGAGATCTAGCTCCGGCCAGAAGAAGTCGACCTCGAAGCCGTTGACCATCTGTTTCGTCAGCGGGACCGGAAGCCCAACCTCGGCCGCGATCGGCAGGAATAGCCGCTCCAAGTCAGAGCGGGTCAGCCGGAAGGCACGGTGGCCGAGGATCGCGCCGAGGATCGCCACGCCCGGCTCCCCCGCGTGGTCGGGCAGCGCCTCGCGGAGCGCGGGCGGCGTGACCAGTCCGAGCCGGTCGGCCTCGTCGATCGTGCGCTCGATCGAGCGGCGACCATGCCGCGTGGCGAGGTCAATGATCGTTTGGGTCGGGCTCGTGACCGGGATCCGGTTGTGCTCGGCGACGGAGCCGAGCCGCAGCGACGGGCGCCGGTGGACGCGGACACCAGGACGATTGCGGGGAGAAGTGGAGCGGGTCGCGATCTCGATGCCCCTTCCCCACTCCCGGCCGATCCCCCACAACGCGGCCGCGCTGCTGTAGGTGAGGCAGGCACCCTCCCCGCCGAAGAGGACGGCGGCCATCCAGCGCCCGTGCTGAGTGAGATCAAGGCCGCCGACGGCAAATACCGCGGGCCCAACCCGCCGCAACCGACCGCTTCGCACCCGGTGGGAGATCGCGTGGCGCCCGAAGCCGAGTCCTTCCAGTTGCCGCCGCGCTACGACTCCATGCTGCCGCCGCACCAAACGCCAAGCCGCAGCGCTGTCTCGTTCGGGCGCTTGTTGCCTCATGCCGCCCATAGGCGGCCTAAGGCCGCAAGCGCCCGGGACTCGCCCCCTAGACCATCCCGAGGCCGCCGGAGACGCCGAGGGTCTCGCCGGTCACGTAGGTGGCGTCGTCGCTGGCCAGGAACGCGACCGCAGCGGCGACCTCCTCGGGCTGACCGAGGCGCCCCAGTTGGGTCAGGCCTTTCATGTTCTCGATCACCCGCTCGCCGATCTCGCCGAACTCCTTAGCGCCCATCAGCAGCGGAGTCTCGATCGGACCCGGCGCGACGGCGTTGGCAGTGATCCCGTAGCGCCCGTTCTCACGAGCGATCGTCTTCATGAAGGCGATCACGCCGCCCTTCGCCGCCGAGTAGACCGAGGAGCCCTTCGAGCCGACCCGGCCGGCCTCCGAGGAGACACTGACGATGCGGCCGTAGCCAGCCTCCTGCATCCCCGGCAGCGCCGCAAAGGTGCAGTTGAGGACGCCGACCAGGTTGATCGCGATCACCCTCTGCCACTGCTCGGGCGAGGTGTAGGTGAAGAAGCCGAACTCGTCGATACCGGCGTTGTTGACGAGCACGTCGAGCGTCCCGGTCGCCTCGAGCGCGGCGCGGGCGGCGTCGAGCGAGGTGACGTCGAGCTCCAGCGGATGCCCGTTGACCTCGCCGGCGATCCGCTCGGCGCTCGGCAGGTCGATGTCGCTGACCCAGACCTCGGCCCCTTCGGCCGCCAGCCGCGCCGCGATCGCGGCGCCGATGCCGCTGCCACCCCCCGTGACCAGGGCCTTCCTCCCCTCCAGCCTCACGGCCAGGAGCATAGACTGCGCGGTCCGTGGCGCCCACCGAACCGATCCCGATCATCGGCGGCACCGGCGCCCTCGGCGCCGGTTTGGCCACGCGTTGGGCAAAGGCCGGTATCCCAATTGTTCTCGGCTCACGCGCGGCCGAGCGCGCCGAGGAAGCCGCGGCGAAGGTCCGCGAGGCGGTCCCCGGCGCCGCGGTCAGCGGCCTCGAGAACGGCGAGGCAGCCAAGCAGGGGCAGATCGTCTTCCTCACCGTCCCTTTCCGCGCCCAGTCGGAGAACCTCAACAACTTGCGCGAGGCGCTCTCCCCGGGCCAGCTCCTGGTCGACTGCACGGTCCCGCTGGCCGCCGCGATCAGCGGCAAAGCGACCCGCTCGGTCGGCGTCTGGCAGGGCTCCGCCGCCCAGCAGGCCCAGGAGATGGTCCCCGAGGGCGTCACCGTCGTCTCCGCTCTGCACACGGTCGGCGCCCCGACCCTCGCCGACCTCGAGGCCGAGCTCGGCGAGGACGTCCTCGTCTGCGCCGACAAGAAGGCCGACAAGGCGCGGGTGGCGCGGCTGATCGAGCTGATCCCCGGCCTGCGCGCGGTCAACGCCGGCCCGCTGGAGATGGCGCGAATCGTCGAGCAGCTGACCCCGATGCTGATCTCGGTCAACAGCCGCTACAAGGTCCACGCCGGGATCCGGCTCACCGGGCTCCCGGACACGGACCACTGGGCCTAGGCGTGCGGGTCGCGCTGCTTGCCGGCGGCACCGGCGGCGCCAAGCTCGGCGCCGGGATGCAAGAGGAGCTCGGCGACGAGCTGGCGGTGATCGCCAACACCGGCGACGACGTCGAGGCGCTCGGCGTCCACGTCTCCCCCGACCCCGACCTGGTCACCTACTGGCTCTCCGGCGAAATCAACGAGGAGCAGGGCTGGGGCATCCGCGACGACAGCTTCACCGTCTTCGAGCGCCTGCAACGATTCGGCGCACCGAGCTGGTTCGGGCTCTCCGACCGCGACCTCGCCGCCTGCCTCTACCGCCGCCAGTTCCTCGATGAGGGCGGGACCCCGACCAACGCCCAGGCGCAGATCGCCCGCGGCCTCGGGATCGCCGCCCAGGTGCTGCCGATGTCCGACTCGCCGGTGCGGACGAAGGTGATCACCGAGGCCGGCCGCCGCGACCTGCAGGAGTACCTGATCCTCGACCAGGGCGCCCCGGCGGTGCTCGGGGTCGAGCTGGAGGGGATCGCCGAGGCCGAGCCAAGCCCCGCCGTCCTCGACGCCCTGCGTAAGGCCGACGCGATCGTGATCGGCCCCTCCAACCCGGTGATCAGTATCGGCCCGATCCTCGCCGTACCGGGGATGCGCGAGGCGATCGCCGCCTCCCCCGCCCCGGTCGTCGCGGTCAGCCCCTACGTCGCCGGCCAGGTCGTCAAGGGCCCGACCGACCGCTTCATGGAAGCGATCGGGCGCCCGCGGACCGCGGCCGGGGTCGCCTCCCTCTACGCCGGACTGATCGACGGGATCGTCGTCGACGAGGGCGACCCCGACCCGCCGCCGAGCGACGTCCCCCACCTGGCGACGGCGACGCTGATGGAGGGATCCGCCGGCCGCGCCCGGCTCGCCCGCATCGTGCTCGACTACGCGGAGAGCCTCGCCGGCTGAACCCGGCGGCTACGCTCAGCCGCACCGATGGCGACCGCGATCCTCCCCGTCAAGCGCTTCGACGACGCCAAGCAGCGCCTCACCGCCGGCTACGAGCCCGAGCGGCGGCGGGCCCTGGTCGGGGCGATGGTCGAAGACGTGCTGGAGGCGATCGCCAAGGCGCGCACGATCGAGCGCACGATCGTCGTCACCGGCGACCCGGTGGCGCAGGAGCTCGCCGCCGACGCCGGGGCCGAGGTCGTCCCCGACCCCGGCGACGCCGGCCACGTGCAGGCGGTGCTGGCCGGGATCGCCCGGGCCGAAGTCGAGGGCGAGGACTGCGTGGTCCTGCTGCCCGGCGACTGCCCGCTGCTCGACAGCCACGAGCTCGACCGCCTGCTCACCGGCGTGCCCGAGCGCTACGTCACCATCGTCCCCGACCGCCACGGCACCGGCACCAACGCGCTCGTCCTCAGCCCCCCGAGCGCGATCGTCCCCGCCTTCGGCGAGGGCAGCCGCGAGCGCCACGTCGAGGCGGCGCGCCAGGCGAGCGTCCCCTACGGGGTCGAGGAGCTCGCCTCGCTGGGCCTCGACCTCGACACCGCCGGCCGACGTGATCGCGCTGACCCGGGTCGTCGAGGCCGACCGCGCCCGCGCCCGCCGCACCGCCCGGGCGCTGGGGATTTGAACGAGCTCACGGTCCGCGCGGTCCCCGGCCTGCCCGAGTTCGAGGCCGGGATGGTGGTCGGGACCGAGATCGCCGCCCGCGCCGAGCTGGCCGCGGGCGACCTCGTCGTCGTCTCCCAGAAGGTCGTCTCCAAGGCGGAGGGGCGCCTGCGCAAGCTCTCCTCGGTCCTGCCCGGCTCCGAAGCGCGCAAGCTCGCCGCCGTGCTCGGCAAGGAGCCGGCGCTGGTCCAGCTGGTGCTCGACGAGAGCGCCGAGGTGCTGCGGGCCGAGCGCGGGGTGCTGATCGTCGAGACGGTCCACGGCCTGGTCTGCGCCAACGCCGGGATCGACAGCTCCAACCTGCCCGAGGACGACACCGTCTGCCTGTTGCCAGAGGACCCCGACGCCTCCGCCCGCCGCATCCGCGCCGAGCTGACCGCGGTCGGCGGCGCCGCCCCGCTCGGGGTCGTGATCGCCGACAGCTTCGGCCGCGCCTGGCGGCTCGGGCAGGCCGAGGTGGCGATCGGCTGCGCTGGCCTGGCGCCGTTCGACGACTGGCGCGGCCGCCGCGACCAGGCCGGCCGCGAGCTGGAGGCGACCCTGATCGCGATCGCCGACCAGGCGGCCGGCGCCGCTGACCTCGTCCGCGACAAGACGAGTGGAACGCCGGCGGCGGTCGTGCGCGGCCTCGGCCGATACATCGGCGCCGAGGACGGACCCGGGGCCGCCGCCCTGCGCCGCCCGCGCGAAGAGGACCTCTTCCGCTAGGTCGACGCTACCGCCGGGATCAGTCCCGTTTGAGGGCGTGCTTGACCTTGTCGGTCAGCTTGTCGAGCCCGTGCTTGGCTTTGCCGGCGGCCTGGTCGACCTTGCCCTCGCGCTTGAGCTCCTTGTCGCCGGTCAGGTTGCCGGCGGCCTCCTTGACGCGCCCTTTGGCGTCGTCCTTGTTGTGGACCTCCTCAGCCATTGCTGCTCCTTTCCTGGTGGTGGATAACGCTTGCCAGGAACGGGCTACCCGAATGTGCAGCGGGTCAAGCGGCGACGCGCCGAGACGGATACCGCTCGATGACCTCGTAGAGCGTCGAGCGCTGGGCCGGTTCGCGGCCGGCGGCGCGCGCCGCCTCGATCAGCTGCTCGGGCTCCAGCCGCACCCCGTGCTGGGAGCCGGCCATGCGGGAGATGTTCTCCTCCATCAGGGTCCCGCCGAGGTCGTTGACGCCCCAGCGCAGCGCCTCGGTCGCTCCCTCCAGGCCCATCTTCACCCAGGACGCCTGCAGGTTGGCGATGCTCTTGCCGAGCGCCAGCCGGAAGGCGGCGGTGTGCTTGAGGTTCTCCTGCATCGAGATCTCCTCGATCCCGTGGGTGCGGCCGAGCAGGGTGTTGAAGGGGATGAAGCTGAGCGGGACGAACTCGGTGATCCCGCCGGTCCGTTCCTGCAGGCCGCGGATCACCCTCATGTGGCGGGCGAGCTCGCGCGGCTCCTCGATGTGGCCGAACATCACCGTCGAGGTCGAGCGCAGGCCGGCGCGGTGGGAGGCTTCGATGATCTCCACCCAGCGGGCGACCGGGAGCTTGTTCGGGGAGATCCGCTGGCGCACCCCGTCGTCGAGCACCTCGGCCGCGGTGCCTGGGGTCGAGCCGAGCCCGCAGTCGAGCAGGTACTCGAAGACTTCCTGCGGGCGACGCGCCCGAGACCTCGCAGGCGTAGTTGATCTCCATCGGCTGTAGGCGTGGAGGTGGAGCTGGGGGGCCGTCTGCTTGGCGAGCGCCAGCCACGGCCGTACTCCTCGAGGGTGAGGTCGGGATGGATGCCGCCCTGCATGCAGAGCTCGGTGGCGCCGAAGGAGACCGCCTCCTCGATCCGCGCGGCGAAGTCGGCCTCGCTGACTTCGTAGGCGTCGGGCGAGCGCTTGCCCTGACCGAAGCCGCAGAAGGCGCAGCCGACGACGCAGACGTTGGTGAAGTTGATGTTGCGGTTGACGACGAAGGTGACCGTGTCGCCGTGCAGCTCGGCCCGTAGCTCGTCCGCAGCGGCCCGCATCTCCTCGATCACCTGCGGGCGGGTCTCAGCGAACAGCGCCGTCAGCTCATCCTCGGAGAGCTCCACGCCCTCGCGGCCTTTAGCGATCGCCACAGGGGCCAAGCCCGAATCGATCACCTCTTCGCGAACGTCGGCCAGATCCCTTGCGCGGGATGAAGCTCCAGTACTTCAGCTTGACCACGTCGAGGACCCCTTGCTCCATCCACTCCGGGTCCATGTACTGCGGGTACACGCAAAGCCGCTCGGTAAGCGCGTAGCCCTTCGGCTGTAGCTCCTTGCGCACCTGGTGCGGTGATGGAAACGGCTCCTCAGGTGAAATGTGATCGCCGTTGGCTGACAGCCCCCCCAGATCCGTTGCCCCGGCCTCGACCAACTCTGGCCAAAAGTCAGAGAGGTTCGGGGGCACCTGAACTCCCACATCCGGCATCAACCGCTTGCACTCCTGAATCAACCGCTTGATCTCCTCCAGCCCCACAGGTTCAGCCCAGCCGGGAATCGCAGCCGGCTCGTGGGGCGAGGGGGATGACCCCGGAGGAACCTCCAGATCCGTGACGGAGGGGTCGTCCCCCTCGCCCCTCCACCGCACCTTCGAAGCCTCATCCGCGATCTCCGCCACCTCGGCTCCGTAGTAGCGCGGATGCGGGACGAAGTTTTGGAGGATCACCTCTTGGATGTGGCCGTAGCGGTTGTGGAGCTCAGCCAGAGCTTCCAGGGACGCGACGCGCGACTCCTCCGACTCGCCAATGCCAACCAAGATCCCGGTCGTGAACGGGATCTTCAGCCGACCTGCCGCCTCGATGGTCGCTAGGCGCGCCGCCGGATGCTTGGTGGGGCTGCCGGCGTGGACGGTCTCCATCAGCCTCTCGTCGACCGACTCCAGCATCAGGCCCTGGGAAGCGGTGACTTCGCGGAGCTTGGCAAGTTCTCGGGGCGTGCAGACGCCGATGTTGGTGTGCGGCAGCATGCCCCGCTCCAGGGCTCGTTCGCAGGCCCAGGCGACGTAGGAGGTGAAGTCCTCGTGCCCCCAGGAGGCGAGCTTCTCGGCGACCACCGGGTTCACCTCGGGCTTCTCGCCGGTCAGCACCAAAAGCTCTTTAGCGTTCCGTTTCAGCGCCTCCTCGAGCTGGCGTTCGACCTCCGCGGGCGCGTGGACGTGGGCCTGGTGGGTCGCGAAGGCGCAGTACTTGCAGTAGCACTGGCAGGTGCGCGAGAGCGAGAGGGTGAAGTTGCGAGAGAAAGTGACCCGGCGCACCAGGCGAGGCTATCGAATGGTCCTCGCGGCGATCCCGGGACAGGGCACAAAAAAGGCCCGGCCGTACGGCCGGGCCTTTTGAGCAGATTTGCCTGGATCAGGCGGGCTTGGGCTCCTTCGCCGCGTCGCCTTTGACCCGCTGCGGCGGCTCGCTCGGAGCGGCGCCGCCGCCCTCGATGATGAAGCGCCAGACGCCGACCGCGAGCAGGGCGCCGACGATCGGGCCGACCAGGTAGGGCCAGACGCCGCCCCACTCGTTGCTGACCAGCGCCGCGCCGAACCAACGGGCGGGGTTGAAGCAGGCCCCGGTCAGCGGGCCGCCGACCATGACCATGAAGACGAAGGTGGTGCCGATCGCCAGCGGCGCCCAATCCTTGACGCTCTTCTTCGAGAAGACCGCGGCGAGGATGACCAGGGTGAGGGCGAAGACGCCGATGCCCTCGACCACCGCCCCCGCGACGTTGCCGCTGAGCAAGCCGCTGACTTCGCCGGCGCCGTAGTTGACGGCGCGACCCTCGTCGAGCAGCAGGCCCTTGGTCAGCAGGGCGCCGAGGACGGCGCCGGAGAGCTGGGCGAGGATGTAGATCACCGCGTCGAGCGGGCTGATCTTGCGGATCGTTGCCGCGGCGAGGGTGACAGCCGGGTTGAAGTGACCGCCGCTGACCGCGCCGAACATGACAATCACGCCGAACAGCGCCAGCCCCTGGACGAAGCCAACTACGGCAAAGTCGGTGCCGAAACTGACCTGGCTTCCAGTCGACACGTAAAGCGTGACGACACTGGTAATAAAGAAGACCAGCAAAAAGGTGCCGATCAACTCAGCAAGGTATGCCGAAAGGCCTCGTTCCTGCACGTTTCCTCCTGTAGCTCCCGTCGGTGAGTAAGCGCGGGCAGTCTACCCACATTTGCTCAATGGATTAGTTTCCAGCGCCGGATGAAACGAGCAGTCGCGCTGCTGGCGACCGCCCTCGTCCTGGCCGGGTCCGCCGGCTGCGGCGGGGACGGTGCAGAACCGGGCGCGCCGCAAGGCGCGAGCATGGTGCTCGATTTCACCCCGAACGCCGTCCACGGCGGCATCTTCACCGCGCTGGCTAAAGATTTCTACAAGGACGCCGGCGTCGATCTGAGCGTGCGGGCGCCGGGCGAATCGACCGACGCGCCGAAGCTGTTGGCCGCCGGACGCACCGAGTTCGCGATCCTCGACATCCACGACCTCGGGATCGCCCGCGAGCGCGGGCTCGACCTGGTCGGGATCACGCCGATAGTGAACGCGCCGCTGGCCTCGATCATCGCTCGCGCCGACGGTCCCGTGCGCCGCCCCCGCGACCTCGAAGGCCGCACCGTCGGGGTCACCGGCCTGCCCTCCGACGAAGCCGTGGTCGATTCCGAGATCAGCGCCGACGGTGGCGTCCCGACCGCGGTCAAGCGGGTGACGATCGGCTTCAACGCGGTCGCGGCGCTGGCCGCGGGCAAAGTCGACGCCGTCACCGGCTTCTGGAACTCGGAGGCGATCGCGCTGGCCCAGCAGGGCGTCCCGGTGAGGACCTTCAAGGTCGACCAGTACGGCGCGCCGCGCTATCCCGAGTTGGTCCTGACGACCTCGCGGCGCACCCTCCAAGACGATCCCGAGCTGGTCGACGCAGTGGTCAAGGCCACCAAGCGCGGCTACGAGTTGGTCAGCAAAGACCCCGAGGCCGGCCTCGACGCCCTGCTGGCCGCCAACCCCAGCCTCGACCGCGCCGACCAGGCGGCCCAACTGGCGGCCCTGGGCCCCGACCTGAAGCCGACGGACTTCGACTCCGAGGTGCTCGACGAATGGGCGGCCTGGGACCTCGACCACGGCCTGCTCGAACGCCCGCTGAACGTCGACGCGGCCTTCGACCTCACTCGCTGAGCAGCTTCTCGACCAGCGCCGGCAGTTCGCGAGCCATCCGCGAGCGCGGCACCGCTAGCTCGATCCCGGCCGCGTCAGCCGCCTTCTTCTTATCCGCGTCGATGTGCGAGTAGTAGCCAAGCACCGGCACGCCGGCCGCGGCCAGCTCGTCCGGGCTCGCGATTTCGAGGTCGGCGACGATCAGGTCGGCCCCGTCGAGCGAGGCCTGCTCCAGCGAGCGGGCGAGAATCACGTGGTGGCCTGCCCCGGTCAGCATCACGTCGACCCGGCTGGCCAGCATCAAGTCCTCGGCGATGCTGACAACCCGCGCCACAGCTGACCCCCTCAGATCGCGCGGCGCTTGCGGAACTCTTCGCGCACGCTTTCGGGCCGGCCCCACATCTGCACGACCTCGCTGCGGCCCTCGCGCACCTCGGCGACCGCGAGCTCGCCGGCGACGCCTTCCGCGTCGAGCTTGGTGAGGACCCCGAGCACCGTCTCCGGCGCGGCCGCGTGGCCGAAGCTCTTCGCGACCAGGAGCCGCCAGTGCCACTCGGCCCGCGAGTAGACCTGGGCGTTGACCTGGCTCAGCGCGACCGCCGAGTCGATGTACTGGCGCTCGTCGTCGATCCGCAGGTCGACCTCGAGGTCGGTCCAGTCGGGCGGCAGCGCGTCGAGGATCGCTTGGAAGTCGGCGACGAGAGGCATCGGCTGTCAAGCCTAGCGGGAGGGGGTGAGGGGACCCGTCTCCAGACACATCTCGCTATGGCTCGATGTTGAGTGTCTGGCGACGAGTCCCCTCACCCCCTCCTTCGAAGGCTCGCCGTAGCCGCTGATGGCGGTGGTTGAAGATGGCTTGGATCAGGGGGCGGAGCCAGGTCCCTGGCAGCGGCAGCCGCGACTCCCAGGCGACCCGGTCGGTGAGCGTGCAGGCCGTCCCGGCCGGCTCGATCGTCCGTTCGTGCTCCCAGAGCCGCTGGGTCAGCATCGTCGAGCGCTCGAGGAAGCCGCGCCCCGGCTCGATCCGCACCAGGGTGATGTCGTCGTTGTCGAACGGGATCAGCCCGAAGTACCCAGCTGCGGCCGATCCGCTCCCCCGGCCGGCGTGATGATCCGCGCCCAGACCGCGTCGGCCGGCGCCGCCAGCCGCGAGCTGACCCTGATCTCGCCCCGACGCTCCATCACGAGAAGAAGACCTGCTCGAGCAGGAAGACGTTCAGAGCGATGATCAGGCCGGCGAGGAGGCCGGCGAAGGCGGTCAGCCAGCGGGGGTTGACCAGCTCCCCCATCACCTCGCGCTTCGAGGCGATGATCAGCAGCGGCACCAGCGCGAAGGGAATTCCGAACGAGAGGACGACCTGGCTGCCGACCAGCGCCTCGGTCGGGTTGAGGCCGATCGCCAGGACCAGCAGGGCCGGCGCCAGGGTGATCGCGCGGCGCAGGAAGAGCGGGATGCGGCGGCGGATGAAGCCCTGCATGACGACCTGGCCGGCCATCGTCCCGACCGAGGAGGAGGCGAAGCCGGAAGCGAGCAGGGCGATCCCGAAGATCGTCGCGGCCTGCTGGGAGACCAGCGTCTGCAGCCCTTCGTAGGCGCCTTCGATCGAGTCGACCCCGGTCAGGCCGCTCCCGTGGAAGAGCGCCGCGGCGACGATCATCATCGAGAGGTTGACGACGCCGGCCAGCGAGAGCGCGATCACCACGTCGACTTTCTCGAATCCGAGGATCTTCTTTTTCTCGGCGGGGGTGCGGCCGACGATCCGCCGCTGGGTCAGCGCCGAGTGCAGGTAGACGACGTGCGGCATCACCGTCGCGCCGATGATCCCGGTGGCGAGCAGGATGCTTTCGGTGCCTTCGAAGCCGGGGACGAACATGTGCCGGGCGACTTCGCCGCCGTCGGGGCTGGAGTCGATCAGCTGGTAGACGAAGGAGGCGACGACGATCCCGACCAGGACGGTGATCCCGGCCTCCAGGCGCCGGTAGCCCTGCTGCTGCAGGGCGAGGATCGCGAAGGCGCCGGCGCCGGCGATCAGCCCGGCCGGGAAGAGCGGAACCCCGAACAGGAGGTTGAGACCGAGCGCGGCGCCGACCACCTCGGCGATGTCGGTCGCCATCGCGACCAGCTCGGCCTGCAGCCAGAGCCCGACCGAGGTGCGGCGGCTGAAGCGCTCGCGGCAGAGCTCGGCGAGGTTGCGGCCGGTCGCGATCCCCAGCTTCGCCGACTGGGTCTGGACCAGCATCGCAATCAGGTTCGCGGCCAGCACCACCCAGAGCAGCAGGTAGCCGAATTCGGCGCCGCCGGCGATGTTGGTCGCGAAGTTGCCGGGGTCGATGTAGGCGACCGCGGCGATGAAGGCCGGGCCGAGGAAGGGCCAGATCCGGCCGAGGCCGCGGCTGTGGCCGTCGAGCGAACGGCGCGCGGCTGCGGCGACCGCGGCCTCGCCGGGCAGGGCGGCCTCGACCCCGACCTCCTCGCGCGGCGGCGCACTCGGCGGCGTGCTCCCCGTCAGACGCTCCTCCGCTTGGCTCTGGGCGGCAGCAAATCGGGGCCGGGAATCGGGCTGCCGTGCGGGTCATGGCTAGGTTCGCCGAGCTTCGCCGCGATCAGCGCCTCGAACTCCTCGGAGATGTGGTGCTCGAGCACCTCGGCCTCATCGTGGACCTTGTCGGGGTCCATGCCGAGAGCCTCCGCCAGGTAGGCCTCGATCAGCCGGTGGTGGCGGATCACCTCGAGCGCCACCCGCTCGCCCGCGGGGGTGAGGCTGACCCCCTTGTAGGGGATGTACTCGACCAGGCCGAGGTCGGCGAGCCGCTTCAGCATCGCGGTCGCGGTCGCCGGCGTCACCCCGAGCCGCTGCGCGACCTCGCCGTTGAGGACCAGGCCCTCGCGCTCGGAGGAGATCGAGTAGATCGCCTTCGCGTAGTCCTCGATCGCCTCGGTGCTGGGGGAGCGCAGGAGGCCGCGCTCGGCATCTTCGGCGGCGGCCATCAGACGGAGACCAGCAGTCCGGTGAGGTAGAGGACGGCGATCCCGGCCAGCATTCCGGCGACGGTGGACGGGTAGAGCAGGCGCCCGCTCTGGTCGCGCATCGAGGGGGCGATCTGGACGATCACGCGGACGATCGCGCCGACCCCGACCCCGAACAGCAGCGCCGCCAGGCTCGGGTTGAAGGCGGAGGCGCCGATCCAGGCGCCGAGGATCGCCGGGGCCCCGGCGATCAGGCCGAGCCCTAGCAGGCGCCCGAGGCCGAGTCCCTTGTCGCCCTCACCGCCGCCGCGCAACGGGGCGACGATCGCCAGCCCCTCGGTCGTGTTGTGGATCGCGAAGCCCACGACCAGGAATGCTCCCAGGGCGAGCGCCCCGGTCGCGTACGCCGACCCGATCGCCAGCCCCTCCCCCAGGTTGTGCAGCCCGATCCCGATCGCCACGAGCAACGCCAGATACGCCCCCCCCGGGGGTGCGGCAGACCTCGAACCCGCCATGCGGGTCTCAGGGCTGCCGCCCGCGGCGGCGCGGCGTTCGAGCCAGGCGTCGATGCCAGCCAGGACCAGGTAGGCGATCAGCGCTCCGGCGAAGACGAGGCTGGCGCCGCCGAAGGCGGCCGGCGCCTCGGCGGCGATCTCCAGGCCCTCGAGCGCGGCGTCGATCGCGAGGAATGCGAGCAGGCCGACCGTGAAGGCGAGCAGGGTCGCCATCCAGCCGGAGCCGAGGCGGCGCAGGAAGGGCAGCCAGAGCATCCCGAGGCTGACCGGGATCACGCCGACGTAGATCCCCAGCAGCAGCATCAGCGCGTAGAAGTCGAGGTCGGCCTCCGGCGTTTCTGCCGCGACCGGGATCTCGGCTTCGATCGTGCCGCCGACCGCGGTGAGGATGAAGATCCCGTAGGCCTCGCCTTCGATCCAGGGGTAGGTGATGTCGAGCGTGGTCGAGCCGAGCCGGCCGATCTCGCGGCTGGAGGTGGTGAACGGCGCGTAGCCGTCGTTGACCGCGACCTGGGCGACTTCGACCGGGTCGGGCCCGTCGTTGCGCAAGGTCAGTTCGATCTGGCCGGGATGCAGGACGGTGCTCTCGACGCTGACTTCCTCGACCGGCGGGCCGTTGCGGTCGCCCAGCCCGGGGCCGCCGAGCAGCGCGAAGCTGCCGATCGCGACTGCGATCAGCGCCAGCGGGATCAGGCCCAGCGCCCAGGCGGGCAGGCCGCCGCCGACCGGGCGCTCGGCGCGGGTCCCGGCCTCCATCACCTAGGCCTTCCTCCCCCAGGGCAGGTCGCAGTAGAGCGCCGCGGCGTCGGCGGCCGCCAGCCGGCTCGGGTCGCCGACCCGGAAGAAGCCGGTCCAGCCGAGCTCGGCGAACTCGGTGACGTGGGCGTGGAACATGTAGTCGCCGTCGTAGGGGAACTCGAGCTCGAGGACCGCCCGCTGCGCCTGCCCCTGGATGATCGTGTCGGTGAACTCGATCGGCTTCAGCGAGGTCCCGGTCGGGAAGTGGTGGAAGAAGTTGCCGTGGATGTGGAAGGAGTTGACCGGGTCGTACTCGAGCACGTTGACCAGGTAGATCCGCACCAGCTCGTCGCGCGGGACCATGATCGGCTCGTTGATGTAATGGAAGCCGACCGTGTTGACCGCGTAGATCTCGTTTTCGCCATCGAAGTTGGTGTCGAAGCCGTTCATCACCATCACCAGCTCGTCGGCTTCGGGGCGGCCCTCCTTGGGGTCGATGATGAAGGCGCCATAGAGGCCGCGGGCGATGTGGGCGGCAAGCGGGGCGACGTGGCAGTGGTAGAGGTGGATGCCGAAGGGCGAGGCGTCGAATTCGTAGGTGAACGACTCGCCCGGTTCGATCTGGCCGCCGCCGCGGTCCTCGCCGATCCCCGGCATCCCGTCCATCAGCGCCGTGTGCAGCCCGTGGAAGTGCATCGTGTGCGGGTGTTCGGAGCCGTTGACGAACTTGACCCGCAGCAGCTCCCCCTCGCGGGCGCGCAGGGTCGGGCCGGGGACGCGGCCGTTGTAGGTCCAGGCTTCGTAGGAGACGCCGGGGGCGACTTCGATCTCGCGGTCGGCGGCGAAGATCTCCCACTCGCGCACGACCCGGCCGTTGGGCAGCCGGCGGGTCTTGCCGTAGTCGAAGTCGCGCAGGATCTCGGTCGGGTTGAAGCCGTTGCGGTCGTGGTCGACGACGCGGTCGGGGGCGAAGCCGGCGTGGATGAAGCCCCCGTGCTCGTGCCCTTTCAGCGGGGATTCGCTGGCCGCCTGCCCGCCGGTCCCAGCCAGCGCCGGCGCCGCGGACCCGCCGTTGACGAGCTGGTTCAGCCCGATCGCCGCCGGCACCCCGACCGCGGCCGCGCCGCCCAGCAACCGCCTGCGGCTAATCCCCGCCTTGGCGGGCCCCTCCGCGCTCTTCGTCACCTCAGAAGCCATCAGCCGGAGATTTTGACACATCTAAAATCGAATTTCGAGTCATCTAAAACTCCACCCCCAACCGGGTGGTCGCCATTTGTCCCGCATACCGCTACAAATGGCGACCACACCCTCTCCGTAGAATCGGGGCGTGCCCGCTGAGACCGAGATCGAGATCGACGCGCAGTACCGGCAGTTGCGCGAGGAGTGCGGGCTGGTGGAGCGCGCCAACCGCGCCGTGCTGCTCGTCGCGGGCGCGGACGCGGCCGAGTACCTGCAGGGTCAGCTGACCAACGACGTCGAGGCGCTCGGCTCGGGGGACGGGACCTACGCCGCCCTGCTCGACCGCAAGGGCCACATGCAGGCCGACATGCGGGTCCTGCGGCCCAGTGAGGAGCCGAAGCTCTGGCTCGAGCTGGAGGCGGCGGTACTGCCCGCCGTGCTCCGCCACCTGACGATGTACTCGATCGGCCGCGAGGTCACGGTCGAGGACGTCAGCGGGCCACACGCCATCATCTCCCTGATCGGCCCGCGCAGCGTCGAGTTGGCCGGAACCGCGGCGCTGCCCGAGAACGCGTGCGAGGAAACGAACGTCGCCGGGGTCAGTTGCATTGCCTTCGGAACCGGCCAGGGACTCGACCTGATCCACGCCGCCGCCAACTCCGAGCGCCTGCGCGCCGCCTTGATCGAGGCCGGGGCGGTCGCCGCCTCTTCACAGGCGGCGGAGATCCTGCGGATCGAGGCCGGCGTGCCCCGCTACGGGGCCGAGATGGGCGCCGAGACGATGCCCGCCGAGGCCGGCATCGTCGAGCGCGCGGTCAGCTTCACCAAGGGCTGCTACATCGGCCAGGAGACCGTCGCCCGCCTGCACTACAAGGGCAAGCCGAACCGCCATCTGCGCGGGCTGAAGCTGAGCGCCCCGGCCCCCGCCGGCGCCGCCCTGCGGCTCGGCGAGAAGGAGGTCGGGACGCTCGGCAGCGTCGCTGTCTCCCCAGCGCTCGGCCCGATCGGGCTGGCGATCGTGCGCCGCGAGGCGGAGCCTGGCACCGAGCTGCGCGTAGGTGAAGATGGCGTTACGGCTGAAGTCGTCAGCCCTGCCCTTCGGTTAAATTCAGCCGCGATGGGTCGTGGGAGAGCCAGATTCGCGGCGAGCTGCGCCGTCGTCGCAGCGCTAGCGCTGGCTGCCGCCGGATGCGGCGCCGAGACCCACCCCAACGACCCGCGTCCCCAGGTGGCGACCCGGGTCAGCGTCACCGTCAACGACAAGCGGGTGATCGTCGACCCCCAGGGAATCGGGATGGGCCCTGAAAAGAGCCAACAGATCCCCCAGAACCAGAACCACGCGCAGCCGCGGATCGACACCGACAAGCCGCTCGACGTCGTCTTCGTCGCCGCCAACCAGACCGGAACCGACTCCGAACTGGAAGTCACCGGCCCAACCAACGCCAGCTCCGGCCCGCTGCTCGCGAACAGCCCGGCCACGTTCCAGGCCGACCTGCCGGCCGGGACCTACGTGATCACCGCCGCCGACATTCCCACGGCCCGCCCGGCGCAGCTCGTGGTCGGGGATTTCCGCGCCTCCAGCGAGAACGACGTCCTGCTGCCATAAAGCCCGCTGCATGCGGGCTTGCAGGATCCACCGGTCCGTCCGGGGGCCGCGCAAACATCGATGGCGATGACGGTCGTCCTCGCCATAGCCGTCGTTCTGCTCGCCGCCGGGCTCGTCTACCTGCTCGTCGCGCGGCGCGAGCAACCGCCCGAGCCGGAGGAGCTCGACCTCGCGCCGGCGATCCAGGCCGCAGCGGCCCAGGTCGGCGCCCAGATGCGCGACGAAATGCTGCAGATGAGCGGTGAGATGCGCAAGCTCGACGCGAAAACCGCCGAGGCGGCGCTGGACCGGCGCCAGGCGGAGATCAAGGCCCTGGCCGAGCGGATCGCCAAGGGTCAGGAGAAGATCGAGGCGGAAGTGCGCCGCCGCGGCGAGACCGACCTGCAGACCCGCACCCTGATCGAGCAGCTGGGCCAGACGGTCGGCAACCTCAACTCGGAGACGGCGGGGCTGAAGAAGGCACTGCGCCAGCCGCAGACCCGCGGCCAGTGGGGCGAGCTGCAGCTGCGCCGCTGCATCGAGATCGCCGGGATGACCGAGCACGTCGACTTCGAGCTGCAGGAGACGCTGCACACCGACGACGGGCGGCTTCGCCCCGACGCCCGCTTCCTGCTCCCCGAGGGGCGCAGCTTCGTCGCCGACTCGAAGGTCCCGCTCGACGCCTTCCTCGACGCCCAGGAGGCCGAGGTCGAGTCCGAGCGCCGAGTGCACATGGACCGCCACGCCCGCCAGGCCCGCGAGCACGTGCGGGCGCTCAGCTCAAAGGACTACCAGGGGCAGTTCAAAGCGGGTGAAACGCCCGACCTGGTGATCTGCTTCATCCCCAACGAGCCGGCGCTGCACGCCGCCTTCGCCGCCGACCCGCAGCTCTTCGACTACGCGCTGGAGCGCAACGTGCTGCTGGTCAGCCCGACCTCGCTGATCGGGCTGCTGCGGACGATGGAGCTCGGCTGGCGCCAGGAGCGGATGGTCGCCGAGGCGGCCGAGATCGCCGACGCCGCCGGCACCCTGCACGCCCGCTTCTCCAAGTTCCTCACCGATTTCGAGAAAGTCGGCAAGGGCCTGACCTCCGCCGCGACCGCCTATGACTCCGCGGTCGGCTCGATGGAGCGCCGCCTGCTGCCGCAGCTGCGCAAGGTCGAGGGCCTCGGAGTCGCCGCCGGCAAGGAGATCGAGTCGCCCCAGCCGACCGAGATCACGGTCCGGGCGATCTCCGCTCCGGAGCTGCGCGAAGCGCCTGATCAGGCCGACGCGGCCTAGCTTCGCGACCGCTGCGGGCAAGCCGCGAGCCCCAGCCCCGCTGAACTACGATCTCCCTGGCAAGGGCAAAAGATCACGGAGGGGATCTCTTGGCAGTTGACACTAATCAGGTTTCAAAGCTCGACGTCGAGCCCGGCACGTTGCCGGAATCGATGGCAGCATGGGTAATCAGGCAGGAGCGCGAGGGGGAGCCGAAGGACGCTTTCCAGCTCGAGCAGATCGAAGTCCCAGAGCCCGGCGCGTTCGAGGTGATCGTGCGGGTGATGGCGGCTGGGGTGAACTTCAACAACGTCTGGGCCTCGCTGGGCAAACCGGTCTCGGTCTTCGGCTACGGCGACCACCCGGAGTTCGGGCACCACATCGGCGGCTCCGACGCGTCCGGCATCGTCTGGAAGGTCGGAGAGGGCGTCACCCGGTGGAAGCCGGGCGACGAGGTCGTGATCCACTGCAACCAGGCGTCCTACGAGGACGTCGAGGTGCACGGGCTCGACCCACTGGCGGCACCGAGTCAGCGAATTTGGGGCTACGAGACGACCTGGGGCTCGTTCGCCCAGTTCACGAAAGTGCAGGCGCAGCAGCTGCTGCCGAAGCCGCGCAATCTCTCGTGGGCCGACTCGTCCGCCTACGGGCTGACCTATTTCACCGCCTACCGGATGTTGATGGACCAGTGCAAGCTGCAGGCCGGGCACAACGTGCTGATCTGGGGCGCCGCCGGCGGCCTCGGGGTGTTCGCCGTGCAGCTCTGCAAGGCAGCCGGGGCCAACGCGGTCGGGGTCGTCTCCTCGGACGAGAAGGGCGAGCTGGTCAAGCAGCTCGGCGCGGTCGACTACATCAACCGCAACGAGTTCGGCGCGATGATGCGGACCAAGGACAACCTCACCGATCCGGCCGCCGACAAGGAACGCTTCAAGGCCTCCCGCGAGTTCTCCAAGCGACTCACGGGGATCCTCGGGGACGCCCCCGACGTCGTCTTCGAGCACGTCGGGCAGGCGACCTTCCCGACCTCGGTGTACGTCGTCAAGCCGTTCGGCAAAGTCGTGATCTGCGGCGCCACGTCCGGCTTCCAGCTCGACTTCGACGTCCGCTACCTGTGGATGCGCCAAAAGCAGATCATCGGCTCCCATTTCGCCAACGCCTACGAGTGCATGCGAGCCAACCAGCTGATGGCGGAGGGCAAGGTGCGTCCGGTGCTCTCGGAGACGATGGGCTTCGAGGGCGTCCCCACGGCCCACCAGCTGATGCACGAAAACAAGCACCTCGGCAAGATCTCGATCCTGGTTGGGGCCGAGTCCGAGGACGAAGGCAAGCACGAGGACGGTCCCGGCGCGATCCGGGCCGAGGTCGGCGCCTAATCAACAACCCCGACGAAAGAGGTAAGTGAATGGCTGAGGTCAACAGGCTCGACTGGCATATCGCCCCGTTCAGGGCGGATCGCTGGCTGGACCTCTGGGAACCAGCGGCGGCGAAGATGCCCGCCTTCGGCGCCAGCAGCTGGTCGCTGACCCGCTCGACCGACGACCCGCTCGCCTTCCAGCAGACCTCGACCTGGGAGCGGCGCTCGGACTTCGAGCGCTACTGGTACTCGGAGGAGATCGCCAAGGTCCGCGAGTCGATCGTCGACCTCTACGACCTGCCGCTGCTCCCGACCTGGCACCAACTCCTCGTCGTTGAGTAGGCGGGGCCGATGACGGTCGGGATCGTCGGCCTCGGCTACGTGGGGCTGCCGCTGGCGGTGGCCTTTGCCGAGGCCGGGCATGAGGTCGTCGGGGTCGACTCCGATCCCGGCCGGATCGAGGCGCTGGCCGGCGGGCGCAGTCCGGTCGAGGACATTGCCGACGAGCGACTCGGCGCGATCGCCGACTCGTTCGAGCCGAGCACCGACTACGCCGCGCTCGCGCCCTGCGACGCGGTCGTGCTCTGCGTCCCGACCCCGCTCAGCGGCTCCCACCAGCCCGACCTCAGCTACCTGCGCGAGTCGGCGCGCTCGCTGGCGGCGGCGCTGGCCCCCGGGCAGCTCGTCGTGCTCGAGTCGACCAGCTACCCGGGGACGACCCGCGAGGAGCTGTTGCCGGTGCTCGAGCAGGGCGGCCGCCGGGTCGGCGAGGACTTCCACCTCGCCTTCTCGCCGGAGCGGATCGATCCCGGCCGGGTCGATTTCACGATCCGCACCACGCCAAAGCTGGTCGGCGGCGTCACCGCCGAGTGCGCGGAGCGGGCGGCGGCGCTCTACCGCGAGATCTGCGACGAGGTCGTCGTCCTCTCCTCCCCCGACGCAGCCGAGCTGGCGAAGCTCCTGGAGAACATCTTCCGCTCGGTCAACATCGCCCTGGTCAACGAGCTCTCCCAGCTCTGCGACCAGCTCGGGATCGACGTCTGGGAGGTGATCGGGGCCGCCTCGACCAAGCCGTTCGGATTCATGCGGTTCGATCCGGGGCCCGGAATGGGCGGCCACTGCCTCCCGGTCGATCCCTTCTACCTCGCCTTCAAGGCGCGCGAGAACGACTTCTACCCGGAGTTCGTCGAGCTCGCCGGCAAGGTCAACCAGGCGCAGCCGAAGTTCTGCGTCGAGCGGATCGAGCGGATCCTCAACGACGCCGGCAAGCCCGTCCACGGGACCCGCATCCTGATCCTCGGGGCAAGCTACAAGGGTGGGATCGGCGACACCCGCGAATCGCCGGCGCTGAAGATCATCGGCCTGCTGTCCGAGCGCGGCGCCGCCGTCTCCTACCACGACCCTTACGTCGCCGAGCTGCCGGGCCAGGACCTCTCCTCGGTCGAGCTCGAGACGGGGCTGGCCGAGACCGACCTGCTGGTGATCGTCACGGCCCACCCGGGGATCGACTACAAGGCGGCGGTCGAAGCGGCGCCGCTGGCGCTCGACCTGCGCGGGGTCACCCGCGACCTCGGCGTCGACGGGGTCGAGCGGCTCTAGAAGGACCGACGGCGGCCGCTGTCACAATCGATCGGTGCGGACCCGAACCTCCCTCGCGCTCGCCCTCGTGCTCGCCCTGCTCGCCCTCGGCGCGACCTCGGCGACCGCGCGGCCGTTCTTCAGCAGCGGCTTCGAGCACGGCCTGCAGGGCTTCAACCTCGCCGGGGTCGGCGACGTCGACCCGACGGTGACCTCGACCAGCGCCTCCACGGGCCGCTACGCCTGCCGGGTCGAGCTGAACGGCGACCAGGAACGTTCGGAGCTGATCGTCGGCGGCAACGGCGGCCGCAGCGTCAACAACGCGATCGAATTCCACGAGGGCGACGAAGGCTGGCTCGGGTTCTCGTTCAACGTCCGCCGCATGACCTGGGGCCGGATCGGGATCCACAACCTGATCATGCAGTTCAAGAGCGAAGGGACCGGCAGCCCCGAATTCGCCCTGCAGCTCTCGGACGTGCGCGGCGAGCGCGGGTTCTGGTCGAGCGGCGGGGCCAGCATCGTCGACCGCTTCCTCGCCCCGGTAAAGCCACGCCGCTGGCACCGGGTGCTGTTCCACTTCCGCGCCTCCAACCACGGCGACGGCTACTTCGACCTCTTCTTCGACGGCAACCGGATCGACGGGCGCCGCCACGTCAGCCTGATCGAGCCGGGCGAGCGCAGCGCCTACCTGAAGCTCGGGCTCTACCGCAACCGCGAGGAGCTGCACGGCAAGTCAGTCGTGCTCTTCGACTCGGTCAAGCTCGGCCCGACCCGAGCCTCCGTGCAGCGCGGCTAACGGCGCCTCAGTTGCGCTCTAGCGGCGCCATCGTCAGCCCGGCGCCGTCGAGCTGGGCCCAGTAGTGCTCGGCCAGCTCGCGCGGGCCCGACCAGACGATCGCCTGGCCGCTGTTGTGGATCTGGTCGGCCATCCGGTGACCCCGCTCGAGGCTGACCCCGGGCAGCACGCTGGCCAGCGTCTGGGCGACGTGCTCGAAGGTGTTGTGGTTGTCGTTACGAACGATCACGCGCCAGTCACCACCGAGACCTGAACCTGGTCCTGCACTGCGCGGCCGCTCGACCGTGGAAGCGGACATCGCCCGCCATTATGCAACTCATCAGTCGGCCCGCCGACAGTCGCTTCCCGTACCTGCCCGGCATCGACGCTCTGCGGGCGCTTGCGGTGCTGGCGGTTTTCTTCTACCACGCGGGAGTCGACTGGATGCCGGGCGGCTTCCTCGGGGTCGACCTCTTCTTCGTGATCAGCGGCTACCTGATCACCTCGCTGCTGTTGCGCGAGTTCCGCCGCGGCGGCCATGTCCGGCTCGGCCGCTTCTGGCTGCGCCGGGCCCGCCGTCTGCTGCCCGCGGTCGGGGTGATGATCGCGGTGACGATGGTCGTCGGCGCGATCGTCGAGCCCGACCGGGTCGACCAGATGCGCGGCGACGCGATCGCCTCGCTCGCCTACGTCGCCAACTGGCACTTCATCTACGCCGACGTCTCCTACTTCGACCAGTTCCAGCGCCCGTCGCTGTTCACCCACCTCTGGTCGCTCGCGGTCGAGGAGCAGTTCTACCTCTTCTGGCCGTTGCTTTTCGCCGCTGGGATGAAGCTGTTCGGACGGACCCGGCTGCTGCTCGGGGTCGCCGCCGGGGCGCTCGCCTCGGTCGCCCTCGCCTGGGTTCTGTTCGACCCGACCGGGGACGCCTCGCGCGTCTACTACGGCACCGACACGCACGCGGTCGGGTTGCTCGCCGGCGTCGCCCTCGCCCTGGTCTGGAGCCCGATCGAGCTGCGCCGCCGCCGCACCGGGCCGCTGGTCGGGCCGATCCTCGACGTGATCGGCGTCTTCGCGCTCGCCTTCGTCGTGCTCAGCTTCCTCAATGTCCACGACTACGACATCGGGCTCTGGCACGGCGGCTACCTCTGGCTGGCCCTGGTCACGGCGCTGCTGATCGCCGTTCTCGTCCACCCCGCCTCGACGCTCGGGGGGATCATCGGCAAGGCGCCGGTCCTCTGGCTCGGGCTGCGCAGCTACAGCTTCTACCTCTGGCACTGGCCGGTGCTCGTCCTCACCCGCCCCGGCGTCGACGTCGACCTTCCGACCGAGCTCCTGATCCCGCTGCAACTGGCGCTCGTGCTGCTGCTCTCCGAGCTCTCCTACCGCTACGTCGAGCTCCCCTTCCGCGGCCAGGGCGAGGTGAAGATCCCGGCGGGCTGGCTGCGGATTGCGCGGCCGGCGCTGATCGCCGGTGTGCTCGCGATCGTCGCCTTCGTCGGCTGGAGTGGCCTCTTCGCCAGCAGCGAGGACCGGCTCGACGCCGCCTCTGCCGCCGAAGCCGAAACCAAGGCGGTGGTCGTCGCCGATCCCCAGCGGGCCGCCAAACGCACCGCTACCGGGCGGCGCGGCCAGACCCCGGCCAAAGCGGATGCGCCGCTGCCGCCGGCCGCCCAACCGCCGCGGATCTACGCCTTCGGCGACTCGGTGATGATCGGCGCCAAGGACCAGCTCGCCGCCCGCCTCGGCCCCGGCTTCTCGATGAACGCGGCGGTCGGGCGCCAGGCCGACGAATTCGTCGACTTGGTCGAGCGGCTGCAGCGCGAAGGCAGGACGCCGAACGCGGTGATCATCCAGATGGGCAACAACGGCCCGCTCTACGGCGAGTACATGGAAGCGATCCAGAAGGCGACCGCCGGCGTTGGCGAGCTCTTCCTGATCAACGACCACGCCCCGGTCAGCTGGATCGACGAGTCCAACGCGGCGATCGAGGAAGCCGGCGAGGACTGGCCGCACACGACGGTGATCGACTGGGCAGCGGTCGCCACCGCCCACGAAGACCTGCTCTGGGACGGCATCCACCTGAAGCCAGCGGCGGCGCTGCTCTACGCCCGGCTGGTCAACCGCGCGGTGCGCGAGAAGGTCGCCTTCCCGCCGCCACCGCGGCCAGAGGCCAAAGCGCAGCCGCGGTCCAAGGCGCAGGCGAAACCGAAAGTCACCCCGCAGCCAGCGAGAGGCGGCGCGGGCTAGAAGTTGACCGGGGCGCGGACGACGAGGTCGTCGATGCTGGCGATCACACCGTCGCCGTTCTTGGCGGCGCCGACGACAACCGCCGAGGCCTCGCCGGCGAGGTCCGCGGGCAGGGCGTCGACCGCTTCGACGACTTTTTCGCTGCCGACGAAGCCGACCAGCGTGGTCCGGTCTTTTTCCGGCCCGCTACGGATCTGCAGCGCGCTGAGGCGCAGGTTGTTGGCTTTGTTGAGGCCCATCACCGGGGCCGCGTTCTTGACGATCTGGAGGTACTCGGGGCCTTCCGCCGTGTACTTGACGAGCTGGACCTTGCGCTGCAGCGGGTAGACCAGGAGCTGGTATTTGGCGCCGCCCCCGGCCCGCAGCTCGAGCCCTAGGTAGGCCTTGCGCTGGACCGCTTTCGGGGTGCCGCTGAGCAGGCGCTCGGTGGCGCCGATTTCGAGGTCGCGGCCGACCACCGGCGTGCGGAAGGAGCAGGCGTCGGTTTTCTCGCCGATCGTCACCCGCAGCGTGTCGGTCGCGCCACCGCGCGCGCAGTTGGCGCCGGCGATCTTGATCAGCTGCGCCCGCGCCGTGGTCGAGCCCATCTCGTTGCGGTAGATGGCGACCATCGCCGCGAAGGCGCTGGTGGCGGCCAACAGCCCGATCAGGGCCGCGGCGAGGGTGATGGAGGCGACTCGCTTGCGCATGGGGACGGTCAGCAGCCTAAACACAGGTTCGCCGGAAAGATGCGGCTGGCGCCGGCCTGAACGGCGGATTTCGAGACCGCGCGAGCCGTTTCGCGGCCCCGATTGTCGGAACTCCTCCCAAATCGGTCGCGGGCAAATATCATTGCTGACATGAGCGACCACCGCCTGCCCGAGCGCGACCGCCCCTGGGTGATGCGCACCTACGCAGGCCACTCCGACGCCCGCCGCTCCAACGAGCTCTACCGCGGCAACCTCGCGAAGGGCCAGACCGGCCTCTCGGTCGCCTTCGACCTGCCGACCCAGACCGGCTATGACCCCGACCACGTGCTCGCGCGCGGCGAGGTCGGCAAGGTCGGCGTCTCGGTCGCCCACAAGGGCGACATGCACCAGCTGCTCGACCAGATCCCGCTCGACGAGATGAACACGTCGATGACGATCAACGCGACCGCGGCCTGGCTGCTCGGCCTCTACGTGACCGTCGCCGAGGAGACCGGGGTCGAGCGCGCCCAGCTGACCGGGACGACGCAGAACGACATCATCAAGGAGTACCTCTCGCGCGGCACCTACGCCTTCCCGCCGGAGCCCTCGATGCGGCTGATCGCCGACATGGTCGCCTTCAGCGTCAACGAGGTCCCGCAGTGGAACCCGACCAACATCTGCAGCTACCACCTGCAGGAGGCCGGGGCGACGCCGGTCCAGGAGATCGCCTACGCGCTCTCGACCGGGATCGCTGTGCTCGACGAGGTCAAAGCCCGCGGCCAGGTCGCCGAGGCGGACTTCCCGAAGGTCTTCGGCCGCATCTCCTTCTTCGTCAACGCCGGCATCCGCCTGATCGAGGAGATCGCCAAGCTGCGCACGATGAGCGCGCTCTGGCAGGAGATCGGCCGCGAGCGCTACGGGGTGACCGACGAGAAGATGCTGCGCTTCCGCTACGGCGTCCAGGTCAACAGCCTCGGCCTGACCGAGGCCCAGCCGGAGAACAACATCCAGCGGATCGTGCTCGAGGCCCTGGCGGTGACCCTGAGCCGCGACGCCCGCGCCCGAGCGCTGCAGCTGCCCGCCTGGAACGAGGCGATGGGCCTGCCCCGCCCCTGGGACCAGCAGTGGAGCCTACGGATCCAGCAGGTGCTGGCGAACGAGACCGACCTGCTCGAGTACCCCGACATCTTCGCCGGCTCGGTGGTGATGGACGGGCTGGTCGAGGAGCTGACCGCCGGCGCGAAAGCCGAGATGGCCGTGGTCGAAGAGCACGGCGGCGCCGTCCAGGCGGTCCCCTACATGAAGGCCCGCCTGGTCGAGTCCCACCGCGAGCGGGTCGCCCGGATCGAGCGCGGCGAGCAGAAAGTGGTCGGCCAGAACAGCTTCACCGAGACCGAGGAATCACCATTGACCGCGGGTGCCGACGGCGGCATCCTCACCCCCGACCCCGAGGTCGAGCGCGAGCGGATCGCGGCGCTCGAGGAGTGGAAGGCCGAGCGCGACCAGGCGGCCGTCGACGCGACCCTCGAGGAGCTCGGCCGGGTCGCCGCTGACCAGTCGCTCAACATCATGCCGGCGACGATCGCGGCCGCCAAAGCGGGGGCGACGACCGGCGAGTGGGCGGCCGTCCTGCGCGAGGCGTTCGGCGCCTACCGCGCCCCGACCGGGGTCGACGGCGCCGCCCCATCGAGCGACCGCGAGCAGCTCGCTGAGGTTCGCGACCGGGTCGACGAGGTCTCCGACAAGATCGGCCACCGGATCAAGATCCTGGTCGGCAAGCCCGGCCTCGACGGGCACTCCAACGGCGCCGAGCAGGTCGCCCTGCGGGCCCGCGACGTCGGCATGGAGGTGATCTACCAGGGGATCCGCCTGACCCCCGAGGAGATCGCCGAGTCGGCGCTGCAGGAGGACGTCGACGTGGTCGGCCTCTCGATCCTCTCCGGCTCGCACCTGGAGCTGATTCCCGAGGTGGTGCGGCTGCTCGCCGCGGAGGGCGTCGAGGTGCCGGTCGTGGTCGGCGGGATCATCCCCGTCGCCGACGCCGAGCGCCTGCGCGAGGCCGGTGTAGCCGGCGTCTACACGCCAAAGGACTTCGACGTCAACCGGATCATGGCCGAGATCGTCGCCCTGGTGGGCGAGCGTGCCGGCACCGCTGCTGCTGCCTGAGCCACGCTGGCACAATGGGTGCATGAGCGAGCTGAACGGGGACCGCACCGCCTGGCTGCGCTGCTACCGCTGCTGGTCGCAGAACCTCGAGATCCAGATCCATTACGACGCGATCCGCCGCGTCGACCCCGATACCGGCGTGCTCGCCGAAGGGATCGACGAGGTCCAGGAATCGGTGGTCCAGTGCCTCGCCTGCATGCACGACCAGCCGCACCTGACCTTCGAAGACGACCGCGTCGTCCCGATCGAAGACCGCTGGGAGCGGATGGTCGCCGGCACCCCCTGGGTCGCCTCCTGCACCGTCACCGTCGACCAGGACCGGGTCGAGACCTGCTCGGGCCCGGAGGCGATCGAGTTCCTCACCTACGGGGCCTTCGGCGACGCCGGCGTGCGCGAGTTTTTCACCCACGTCCGATTCCACAAGCATGATGACGAGCAGATCGTCGTCCACCTCCTGGTCGAGCTCTACGCGCGCTCGGCCGCAGGAGGCGACCGAGGTGCTCGAAGCGGCGGCCCTCGGGCCGCTTGAGATCACCTCCCTGGCGGAGGAGTCGCGCCCCCCGGCGCACGCCTCCGACGAGGCGCACTGACCTCGCCAATGCCGATTTCTTACCCCGCAGTTTCCGGCAATTGCAACGGGCCGCGCACCATGCGAGGTCAAATATCTGTCCGCGAAAACCTGGAGCTCCACCCCGTGCAAGCCGAATTGCTGATCATCAGCCCAGAGCCAACGTTGCCGAAGTGTTGAGGGCTGTGGAGAAATCGACCCGACACGACTATGTTCTTAGGGCAGCGTAGGTAATCCCGTGGAGTCTTCGACCGTCAATCAATCCGAACGCCAGGCACAGCACATCTGAGGCGTCTGATCAGAGGCAGGCGGCACGCAGCCGTTCGAGCAGTCCGGGCCACGACGGCGCGGCATCGTGCTCGGCCGCATGCTCTTCGTCGGCGACGTCGCCGCGGCGATCTGCGCCGGCGCGCTCGCGCTCGCGATCTTCGGCACCGAAGCTTCGCCGGCGCGCTCGGCTTCCTCTGCGCGATCGGGCTGCTCTGGCCCTTCGCCGCCTTCAGCATCGGCCTCTACCGCAGCGACCATCTTGCCTCCTGGGCCTCGGCCGTCTCCGAGGTCCCGCGCGGCTTCGTCGGCGTCCTGCTGATCACCTGGCCGACCTTCGGCATCGCCTCGCTGGCCGGCCTCGAACCGCCCAGCGGCGTCGCCTTCGTCACGGTCGGCGGCGATCGCCGTGCTCGGGGCCTCCTCGCGCGACCGTGGTCCGCGCCAGCCTGCACCGCGATCCCAGCCTGCGCCAGCGCACCCTGATCCTCGGCTCCGGCCTGGTCGCCGGCCAGGTGGTCGAGAAGATCCGCAACAACCCCCAGTTCGGGCTGATCCCGGTCGGGATCGTCGACGACGACGTCCACGACGTCGGCACCCCCGACCTGCCCTGGCTCGGCCGCTTCTCCGACCTCGCGGCGATCATCGAGGCCCAGAACATCGACCGCGTGATCATCGCCTTCTCGCGGGTCGACCACGAGGACCTGCTGGAGGCGATCCGCGCCTCGCGCGACGCCGGCGTCGCGGTCGACGTCGTCCCCCGCCTCTTCGAGTTCCTCGACGGCGTCCGCGCCCTCGACCAGATCGGCGGCCTACCGCTGCTCTCGATCGGCGTCCCGGTCCTCGCCTCCTCCTCGATGGCCGCCAAGCGGGTGCTCGACGTGGTCGGCTCCGCCAGCTTGATCCTGCTCTTCTCGCCGCTGATGATCGCGACCGCGATCGCGATCAAGCTCGAGTCGCGCGGCCCCGTCTTCTTCCGCCAGCCGCGCGCCGGCCGCGGCAACAAGAGCTTCAAGCTGATCAAGTTCCGCTCGATGTACATCGACGCCGAGCAGCGCAAGAAAGAGCTCGACGAGATGAACGAGGCCGAAGACGGGGTCATGTTCAAGATCCGCGAGGACCCGCGCGTGACCCGCGTCGGCCGCATCATCCGCCGCTTCTCGATCGACGAGCTGCCGCAGCTCTTCAACGTCCTCAAGGGCGAGATGAGCCTGGTCGGGCCGCGGCCGCTGATCTTCCCCGAGACCGCGGCGCTGGAAAAGCACTGGCACCTGCGCCGGCTCGAGCTGCGCCCGGGCATCACCGGCCCCTGGCAGATCTACGGCCGCTCCCAGAGCCCCTTCCAGGAGATGGTCCGCTTCGACTACCAGTACGTCGCCGGCTGGTCCCTGGCCCGCGACATCGAGATCCTGCTGGCGACCCTGCCGGCCGTGATGTCGGGCCGCGGCGCCTACTAGAGCGCCAGCTCCCAGCTACAGCCGGGCCCTAGCCGAGCAGCTCGGCGCGCACCGCGGCTGCCAGCTCGGCGACCGAGTCGCCGGCGATCGGGCCAGGGGCGCGCGGGGGGATGCGGGTCAGGGCCGCGGCGATCTCCTCGTCGCGCCAGACCGGCTCGACCTCGCCGCGCCCGGCTAGCGCCTTGGTCAGTTCGACCTGGTGGTCGTCGACGTGCTCGCCGAGCTCGGTAAAGCGCGGGACGACGATCGGCAGGTGGCCGGCGCGGCGGGCACAGAGGATGCTGCCCACCCCGGCGTGGGTGATCACCGCTTCGGCCGCCCCGAAGTTCGCTTCCATTTCCTCGAAGGACATGAAGTCGACGGCGCGGCCGACCCCCTCGGGAGGGCGCGCGTAGCCGTACTGGACGACCAGTTCGGCGGCGTTCGGCATCTGCTCGAGGCCGACGATCATCCGCTCGAAGGGATCCTGGTGGGTGCCGACGGTGGCGAAGATCACAGCACGCTCCCGACGTGGCGGGCGCGGCGCAGCCTGGTCGTCGAGGGCCACTGGACGAAGAACGCCCTGGCCATCGGGTAGACCATCCGACCCGAGAGCGAGAGCCCCTCGCTGCGGGTCAGGCTCTCGACGTAGACGGTGCGCAGGCCGCGCAGGCGAGCGACGAGGAAGAAGGGGACGGCGAGGCCGGCGCCGGTGGAGATCACGGCGTCGATTCGGTGGCGGCTCAGGGTCCGCCAGGCGATGCCGAAGTTGCGGAACATGTTGAGCAGGCTGCGGTTGGTCGGGCCGTGCCCGATCACAACCTCCTCCGCCGCCAGCAGGTAGGAGACATCGGGGCCCTCGAGCGTGACCCAGACCCGCTCGAGATCGTCCCAGGCGGGCCGCAGGGCGAGCAGCTGCTGCAAGTGTCCGCCCGGGGAGCAGACCAGAGCCACCCGTGGGCCTGGACGTTCGTTTGAACCCTGCGCTCCGGCTTTAGGGCGGTCAAGGGAACTTGCCGAAGGGGCACTCATGACCCGCACTGTGCTCCCCGCTCAGACCGCCCTTCGCGGGCTGCTTGTCCTCTTCGTTGCACTGGCCGCCATTCTCGTGGCGCGGCCGGATGGCGCAGCCGCCGCCGGCTTCAAAGTCGACGTGGTCGGGGAGCGCGCCGACACCACGGGCGGCAGCGTAGCGCTCAACGTCAAGGGCGCTCGGACCGCCCGCACGGTCGCCCTCTTCGTCGACGGCGAGCTGCGGGAACGGGACCGCTCCTTCCCCTGGACCTTCGGCCGGCGCGGCTGGGTGCAGGTGCCCCAGGGCGAGAACCAGATCGACGTCGTCGCCCGCTTCCACGGCGGCTCCAAGGTCCGCCACCGGACCGTCGCGATCGGCGGCAAGGGCGGCAGCGGGACCAGCGGCAGCGGCGCCCAGAGCACCGGCAGCGACCGTCGCCGCGAGGTCTCCGGCAACCGCGACGTGTCGACGCCGGCGAAAAAAACCACCACCCCCGCTCCCCCCGTGGTCATCCCCGAAGCCCTCTCCCCCGGCCTGGTCTGGAAGGGCGACTACGAGACCGGCAGCCTCTCGCAGTGGCCGATCGTGCAGAAAGTCGCCTCCGACCGCATCCAGATCGCCCAGGACCCGACCCGGCAGGGCAAATACGCCGCCCGCTTCGAAGTCCGGCCGGGCGACAACATCGGCAACACCTCGCCCCGCGCCGAGGTCGCCGCCGAGCTGCACGAGCAGGAAGGCGACGAGCGCTACTACCGCTGGTTCACCTACTTCGACCCGGCCTTCCCGACCAACTTCGAGAACTCGTTCATCACCTTCACCCAGTGGCGCTCGACCAACGAGAGCGGGGCCTACAGCTCGTTCATGCTCTGGGGCGACGAGATCGAGCTGCGCCTCGACGGCACCCGCTGGGAAGCGCCGCTGGTCAAAGGCGTCTGGCACGAATTCATCTACCACGTGAAGTGGTCCGCCGACCCCAACGTCGGCTTCATCGAGCTCTGGTACGACGGCCAGCTGGTGATGCCGAAGACTGCCGCGAAGACGATGTACGGGAACCCCGGCGGCGGCATCGAGAACTACGTCAAGCAGGGCCTCTACAAGAGCGACGAGATCCCGACCGGGGTTCTCTACCACGACGGATTCGTCTCGGGCACCAGCCTCGAATCGGTCCGCAACGCCGCCTAGCGCCCCGCGACTACTACGAGCGGCCGCGCAGGCGCGAGACCAGCGCCCGTTTGCCGGCCCGCATGTGGACCCGGCGCGTGCTGTCGCCGCGATAGACGCCGACCCGCGGCCAGGCCAGATCGACGCTGGGAGCCGACCCGGTCGGCACCGTCGCCGCCAGCGTGTAGCCGGCCTCGCCGACGGCGCGGTGGACCCGCGCGTCGGTGAACCCGTAGGGGTAGGCAAAGGTCGTGCAGGGGGCGCCGAGCCGCTCCTCGCAGATCCGTTTCGACTCGTTCAGCTCGCGGACCAGGGTCGCGTCGTCGACGCTTTCCAGGCGCGGGTGCGAGCAGGTGTGGGAGCCGATCTCCCAGCCGTCCGCGTGCAGCCCCACGAGTTCCTCCCAGCCCATGCAGGCGAGCTCTTCCTCGTAGGGGCTGCCGAGCCAGCGGTCGAGACCGGACCAGGCCATCGACTGGCCGCTGTCGGGATAGTCGGTGGGGACGAAGATCGTCGCCGGGACGCCGAGCTCGCGCAGCAACGGCGCCGCCAGACGACCGACCGAGAGGCAGGCGTCGTCGAAGGTGACGGCAAAGCTGCGCCCGCTGGCAGCGCCGGTCGCCGCCTGGGTGAAGGTCACCGGCAGGTAGCCGCGGCGCAGGAACGACTCGACCTGCCCCTGGAAGCGCTCCGGCGTAACCGCCGTCGCATCGGGCCAGGTCGCGCTGAGGCCGTGGTAACACAGGACCACCGACGCCGCCTTCACTTGCCCCCGCTCCGCCTCTCAGTGTCCGAGTGCGTCGAGGAGTCGTTCGGCGACCCCTCGCCACATCGTTTCCGCTCGGTTCTTCGCGGCCTCCTCGCCGGCCGCCTTGGCGATCTCCGGGTCAGAATACTTCCGCATCGCGGCGAACAAAGCCTCATCATCGTCGGGGTCGATGCAGGTCCCGTGCGTACCAACCGCGTCCGGGGCGCCGCCGGCGGTCGTCCCGATGCTCGCCACCCCGGCCGCCGCCGCCTCGCGGTAGACGATCCCGTAAGGCTCGATCCGGGACGGCATCACGAAGCAGGTCGCGGTTTCGAACTCGTGCTCGAGCCGGCGGCGCTGCTCGGGGTCGCGCATCGAGAGCGGCCCGTGCCCGGTCACCCCGGGCTCGCTCAGCGGTGGGTGGTGACCGACCAGGCCGAGGCGGGCCTCCGGGATCTGCTCGCGCAGGCGCCGGAAGCAACGCACCACGGCGTCGCCGTTCTTGCGCTCCCAGTCGAAGCCGACGAAGAGGAATCGCGGCGGCGACCACTCACGCGGCGTCGGCTGCGGATCGAGGTTGCGACCCGCCCCGACCGCGTGGACCTTGGCCGGGTCGACGCCGTAATCGCCGACGATCGACTCGACAGCCCACTCGCTCAGAGTGAGGCAGGCTCGAGCGCGCTCGTAGGCGGTTCGCTGGCGGGCGATCCAGTGCTCGAGGGCCCGCGGCTGGACGTCGTAGGCGGGGTCGGAGGCGATCGCCTGCAGGATCGTCATGTCCTCGAAGGTGGCGATCCGCGGGTGCGGCGGCAGCAGGAACCCGGTTGCGAACTGGACTAGCCCGTCGAGCTCGCCCGCGCGCCTCAGCTCGCGGGCGACGGCAGCGCTGCGCAGGCGCGCGAACTCGGGGTCGAACGCTTCCACGGCGCGGGCCCGGGCGGCGGCGATTTCCCGTGCCCGTTCGATCCGGCGCGGCAGCGCGGCGCGGACGAAGACCGGCTCGTGGCCCGCCTCGCGCAGCCCCGTCGCGAGCCCCCAGGGGATCCCCGACCAAGCCTCTTCGGCCGGCTTCAGTCCCTGGAAAACAAGTGCGATCCTCATCCCCCCTCCTCTCCGCGTCCGCGCAGCCCGCGCAGGCGCTCGCCGAAATCCGAAAGCAGGAGCCGCCGGCCGGGGGCGCTCAGTTTGAGCAGGAAGCGGGCGCCGCGGTCGCGGCGGTCGACGTTTATCCGCGGGATCGCCAGCGGCGTCCCGCTCGCCTGCGGGCCCTGCGGCAGGCTGAAGGCGAAGCTGTAGCCGGCCTCGCCGGCCGCCCGGGCGACCCGCTCGTCCCACTCCCCGAACGGGTAGGCGATCGAGTCGCAGGCGCCGAGCCGAGCCGCAACCAGGGCCCGCGACTCGGCCAGCTCTTCGCGCAGCTGCTCGTCGCCGAGTGCGGGGAGGTGCGGATGAGTCAGCGTGTGGGCACCGAACTGGGCGCCGGCCGCCGCCATCCGCTCGACCTCCTCCCAGCCCATCGAGCGCATCAGCTCGGGCAGCCGCGCCTGCGCCTCGGCGACCTCCGGCCAGGCCAGCGCCGCGCCGCTCTCGACGTGGCGCGGCAGCAGGAAAACGAGCGGGAAGAACCCGTACTCGACAAGCAGCGGCATCGCCGTCGTCGCGTTGTCGGCGTAGCCGTCGTCGAAGGTGAGGAACGCGGTCCGCCTGGCGAGGCGCTCGCCGCGGCAGAGCGCCGCCAGCTCGGCCAGGCCGCCGCTGCGAAAGCCGAGCCGCCGCAAGAGCCAGAGCTGGCGCTCGAAGGTCTCCGGCGCCAGCGCCAGGTAGGGCTCGCCCTGCTCGGCGATCGAGTGGTAGCAGAGGAAGACGGCGCGGCCACGGTTGTCGAGCGGGCCGGCTATCGCAGCACCTTGGCGTAGATCCCTTCGAGCCGCCCGTAGACGTCCTCGGAGGCGAGCCGTTCGGCCCGCTCCCGGGCCGCGACGCCGAGTGCAGCGCGGCGCTCGGCGTCGCCCAGCACCGCGGCCAGCGCCGCGGCCAGCGCCGCCGGGTCGCCGGGCTCGACCAGGACGCCATCCACCCCGTCCTCGATCAAGTCCGGGATCGCCCCGACCCTGGTGGCGATGATCGGCAGGCCGTTGGCCATCGCCTCCAGCAGCGCGATCGGCATCCCCTCCGAGAGCGAGGGTAGGACGAAGACCGCGCCTTCGGCGAGCAGTGCGTCGCGTTGCTCGGACTGCAGCCAGCCGAGCCAGGAAGCGCCCTGCGGCAGCCCCCCCGGCGCTTGCCCGGGCCCGGCCATCGCCACCTCGGCCCCGGGCCGCTGCGCGAGCAGCGCCGGCAGCGCCTCGACCAGGACGGCGCCGCCCTTCGCCGGATCGTCGAAGCCGCCGACATAGACCACTTTCGACGCGTCCGCCGGCCGGTCGCCGTTGGCGCGGACCGGCGGCGGCGCGTTCGGCACGAAGTCGATCGGCACGTCGGTGACCATCCGGTTGAGCACCGCGGCGCCGTCGGCCGAGACGGTGATCACGTCATCGCTGATCCTGAAAGTGACGTCGAGCAGGCGACGGCGCAGCGGGCCGAGGCGTTCGAGGAACTCGACAAGGTCGCCGGGCCCGGCGTGGACCTGCAGCACCACCGGCCGCCGGCAGGCCTTCGCCGTCGCCACGACCAGCGCCTTGCGGTACATGCTGCCCCGCGCCGCCATGTGGACGTGGACGATCCGCGGGCCGCCGCGCAGGCACCAGCGGACCAGCGTCACCAGGGCGCGGACGAAGAGCAGCAGCCGCGGCAGCGGGCGGCCGTCGCGGTAGGTCGGGATCGCCACCATCGCGTAGCGCTCGGCCAGCGGCGAGTTCAGCAGCGAGGCGATCACCGCGGGCATGCCGCCGGGCCCGTCCGGGGCTGGGCCGACCTGAGCGATGCGCACGACCTCCAAAGCGTGGACTAGATTAGGCGTTGGATGTGCGGAATCGCGGCGATCGTCGACCCCCGGGGCGCGGCCCCAGAGGGCGCGGCGACGGCTATCGCCTCTGCCATGCGCCACCGCGGGCCCGACGGCGAGGGCATCGAGCGGCTCGGCAAGACGACCCTGGTCCACACCCGGCTGGCGATCATCGACCTCGCCGGCGGCGCCCAGCCCCTGCACTCTGAGGACGGTTCGTGCAGCGTCGTCGTCAACGGCGAGATCTACAACTACCTCGACCTGCGCCGCGAGCTCGAGGCCGCCGGGCACCGCTTCCAGACCAACTCCGACTCCGAGGTCGTCGTCCACGCCTATGAGGAGTGGGGCCGCGAGTGCGTCGGCCGGCTCAACGGGATGTTCGCCTTCGCACTCTGGGACGCTCGCCGCGAGACCCTGCTCGCGGCCCGTGACCCGTTCGGCGTGAAGCCGCTCTACTGGCTGCACCGGGACGGCCTCACCGCGGTCGCCTCCGAGCTCACCGGCTTCCTCGACGCCGGGCTGATCAAGCCCGAGGTCGACCCGATCGCGCTCGACCACTACTTCGCCTGGCGCTTCACGCCGGCCCCGCGGACGATCTTCCGCGGCATCTCCAAGCTGCCGGCGGCGACGACGCTGACCGTCGGCTCGGGCGCCCCGGTGGTCGAGTCCTACCGCCGCCCGCCCGGCGACCCGTTCGCCGACCGCGGCGCCGAGGAGCTGGCCGGCGAGCTGCGCGAGCGCTTCGTCGAGGCGGTCGGCCGGCAGATGATGTCCGACGTCCCCTACGGCGCTTTCCTCAGCGGCGGCGTCGACTCGGCGGCGATCGCGGCGGCGATGAAGCGATCGGTCGACGAGCCGCCGCTGACCTTCACGATCGGCTTCCCCGGCCAGGACGGCGAGCACGACGAGCGAGCCGCAGCGGCGGCCAGCGCGAGCGAGATCGGCACCCGCCACCAGGCCACGGCGATGGAGGAAATGGACTTCGCCCGCGAGGTCGCGGCCTGCGTGCGCCGCCTCGAGGAGCCGATCGGCTCCGCCTCCGCCCCGGCCGCCCTGCAGCTCAGCCGCTTCGCCGCCGAACACGTCAAAGTCGTGCTCTCCGGCCAGGGCGCCGACGAGCCGTTCGGCGGCTACGAGCGCCACCAAGCGGCCGCGGCGCTGCCGCTGACCCGGCTCGCCCCCGGTCCGCTGGCCCGGCCGGTGATCGCCCTCGCCGACGCCCTGCCCCGCAACGAGCGGCTGAAGCGCGGGGCCCGGCTGCTGCGGGCGCCAGCCGGGATCGACCGGCTCCTGCAGGTCTTCGAGATCTCCGACGCCGACCTGCGGGCGCGGTTGACCCGCGGCGCCGCCGCCGACGCGGTCGAAGAGCGCCGCGCCCTGGCCGGCGAGCTGATCGGCGACCTCGGACCCCGCACCGACCCGCTCGAGCAGGCGCTCTACCTCGATACCCACATGTTCCTGCCGGACTGCCTGCTGATCTACGGCGACAAGACCTCGATGGCCTCGAGCCTCGAGCAGCGGGTTCCGTTCCTCGACGTCGAGCTGATGTCCTTCGTCGAGCGGATCCCCGCCCGCAAGCGGGTGCGGGGACTGAAGCGCAAGGCGCTCTACCGGCGCTCGGTCGAAGGGCTGGCGCCGGCCGCGGCGCTGGCCCGGCGCAAGCACCCCTTCGCCACCCCTTATGACGAATGGCTGCGCAGCTCGCTGGGGGCGGAAGTCGGACGCCTCTACGGAGCCAGCGAGGGTCTCGCCGAGCTGATCGACCCGGGCGCCGTCGACGAGCTCTGCGCGGAGCACCGCAGCGGCCGCTCAGACCACAAGCGCGTGCTCTATTGCCTGCTCGAGTTTGCCCAGTGGCACCGGGCGTTCATCGAAGGTGGGCGGCAGGAACCCTTGGACCCAGGAGGAATCGAGAATTCCATGGCTAAACTCAACCGGGGAACCGGCCGATAGGCGTCCTATATGACCTTCGAGGCAGCCACGTGAGCGCTCCGCCCAAATACGGCCAGTACGGGGATTTTGGGTCCCGCTCGGCACAAGTGAACGGCGATCCGATGGGACGTCCAACCCAGCCGTCCCCCCCGGGCGCGCGGGACGAAGGCTCGGGCGCGGCCCTGCGCTCCTTCATCCGCGTCGTCCGCCGCCGTCTGCCGCTACTGATCGTCTGCATGGTCGTCGTCCCCGTCGTCGCCCTCGCCTGGTCGCTGCAGCAGGACAAGGAATACTCCTCCAGCGCCTCGCTGCTCTTCCGCACCACGAACATCGACCAGTCGCTGACTGGCACCTCCTTCTTCAGCGGCGGCGAAGACGCGACCCGCCAGGCCCAGACCAACGTCAACCTGGTCTCGATGGGCGACGTCGCCGCCCGCACCGCGAAAGCGATCGACCAGCCCAGCGTCACCCCAGAGATGGTCAAGGGCTCGGTCAGCGTCTCCCCCGAGGGTGAATCCGAAGTCGCCGCGGTAGAGGCGACGACCGGCGACCCCGAGCTCTCGGCGCTGATCGCCAACACCTTCGCCGACCAGTACATAGAGACCCGGCGCGAGGCCGATCAGCGCGCGATCCTCGAAGCCAAAGACCGGGTCGAAGCCCAGTACGACGGGCTCTCGCCGACCAGCCAGAACGCTCCGCAGGGCGAACGCCTGCAGGAGCAAGCCGAAGAACTCGAAGTCCTCGGGCCGCTGCAGACCGGCAACGCAGAAGTCGTGCAGCGGGCGACGCCAAACTCCGAACCGGTCTCGCCGCACCCGAAACGGAACGCGATCGTCGGCCTCTTCCTCGGCCTCCTGCTCGGCCTCGGACTGATCCTGCTGCTCGAGCAGCTCGATAACCGGATCAAGGACGAAGAGGGAATCGAAGACTCCTACGCGCTGCCGATCCTGGCGAAAATCCCGCACAGCGGCAGCGTCGAACCGGCAGCCCGCTTCGACCCGATCGGGCTCGGGCCAGGCGGTGCCGAGGCCTTCCGAATGCTGCACGCCAACCTGCGCTACTTCAACGTCGGTCGCAAGATCGACTCCCTTGTCGTCACCTCGGCGACGCCCGGCGAGGGCAAGACGACGATCGCCTGGGGGCTGGCCGTGACCGAGGCCCGCAGCGGCAAAGCCGTCTTGCTGATCGAGGCCGACATGCGCCAGCCCAGCCTCGCCGAGCGCTCCGGCCTCGGGCGCAAAGGCCCGGCCGGTCTCAGCCTCGTGCTCTCCGGCTCGGAGACCCTGGATAGCGCGACCACCACGGTCGAGGTCTCCAGCGCAGACAGCTCGCGGCTCGACGTGATGCTCTCCGGCCCGCTGCCGCCGAACTCGGCGGCGCTGCTGGAGTCGTCCGAGATGGGGGCGCTGCTCGCCGAAGCCCGCGAGCTCTACGACCTGATCGTGATCGACACCCCGCCGATCATCGTCTCCGACCCGATCGCGCTGATGCCGCAGGTCAGCGGCGTCCTCGCCGTCTCCAGGCTTGGCTACAGCCGCAAGGACAACGCGCTTAACATGCGCGATCTGCTTTCCCGACTCGACGTGACCCCATTCGGCGTGGTGCTCAACGACACCAAGCCCGTTCGCGAGGGCTATTACATGCCGCAAGCCGGTGCGGCCGTGCAGACGTGACGTGGCTGCCCTCCGAACTTTCCGGAGACCCGACTCCCTCGCACTCGGGGTCGGCATCTGCGCGTCGCTCGTAGCGGCCGCCCTGCTGATCAAATCGCCGCTGATCGCGGTCGCCGCCGTCGCCCTACTGATCCTCTGCACGACGCTTGGGATCGAGGCGCTGATCGCGCTCAGCTTCCTCGGGGCGACCGGACTCCTGCCCTTCGTTACCCCCGACGACGCGGTCGCCGGCGAGATCAAGATCTACGCCTTCTTCTTCCTGATCGCCTTCGGGACGATGATCGGCGCTTACCTGGTCCGTGACATCGGCGGCAAGCGCAGCTGGCCGCTGCCGGTCAACCTGGTCTCGATCGCGGTTGTCTTCCTGCTCTCCTACGTGCTGATCGTCGGCCTCTCCTCGAACCCCAAGGAGGTGCCGGCTCTGGCGGTCCCGTTCATGATCTTCCCGCTCTCGGCGGTTGGGGTGATCCTCTGGAGCTCGCACGAAGACGCCTTCGAGGGGATCAAGCGGGTGTTGCCACTGGTCGTCGTGATCGTCGTCGTCTGGGCGCTCGCCTACAACGCCGGCGCCGCCGGCTGCGGGCCCTGCCGCTCCTGGGTCTCCACCGGGGTCACCAACGACGGTCTGCTCGGCCCCGGCAGCCGCCTCTACACCGCCGGCCAGAACACCTTCCTCGGGCTCTATCTGGCCGCCTTCGCCTACATGCTCGCCCGCCCGCGCCCGCTCTCCTTCTCGCTGGTCGCGCTTGGCGCCGTGACGATCGCGCTGCAGGGCTCGCGCGCCCAGTACATCGCGGTGATCGCCGGCATGGCGCTGCTGCTGATCTGGAAGTTCAGCCAGCTGAAGGTCGGCGGCCGGCTCGCCCTGATTGCGATCAGCGGCCTCGCCTTGCTGGCGCTCCTCAACTCGCCGGTCGGCCAGAAAGCGATCAGCGCCTACACCGAAACCAGCAAAGGGACCGGTACGGGCACCGAGCGCCTGGCGCTGATCGAACGGACCTCGGAGGCCTGGAACACCTTCGGCCAGGGATTCTCGGCCAAGACCCTCGAAATCGGCTTCAGCGTCGACCTCGGCCTGCCCAACACGCTGCTCGTGCTTGGCTACGTCGGCGCCGCCCTGCAGCTCCTGCTGATCGGGTTGGCGATCTGGCGCGGCGTCTCGGCCCGGACCCTGGTCGGGATGACGATCGCCGCGATCATGCTGATGGTCCTGGTCTGTCGCGCCTCGCTGCCGCTGGTCGAGTACGGGCACGCCGCGGTGATGTATGGGGCCGTGGTCGGCCTCGCGGCCGTGCTGCCGGTCGTGCACCGCAAACAGGCGGCCCGGGCCGCCGCCGCCCAGCCCGCCCCCACGGCATGAGCGAACGGCGGCTGGCGGTGGTCACCGTCACGCACGACAGCTCGCACGTGCTCGGCGAGTGGATCGGCGCCTTCGAGGCGGGCGGGCACCGCGAGGCGCTCGAGCTCTGCGTCGTCGACAGCGGCTCCGCGCCGGATGAGCTCGAGCGGATGCGGGCGATCGCGGCGGGCCGGGTCGAGAACTTCGTCTCGCAGCCCAACCGCGGCTTCGGCGCAGGCTGCAATGCCGGGGCGCGCGCCACCGCGGCGCCGACCCTGTTCTTCGCCAACCCCGACGCCCAGGTCTGCTCGATCCCCCCCGCGGTACTCGCGGGCGGGAGCCTCGAAGGGGTGCTCCTCGGCGGCATCGCCCGCGACAGCGGCCGGCGGCTCGGCTTCGCGCGGCTGCCCGACTTCCGCGAGGAGGCCGAAGAGCTGGCGCTCGGCCGCTACTCGCGCGCCTTCGCCCGGGCTAAGCCGGGCGCCGAACCGGCCTGGGTCTCGGGGGCGGCGCTGGTCGTCGACCGCGCCGACTTCGAGCGGATCGGCGGCTTCTCGCCCGCCTTCTTCATGTACTTCGAGGACGCCGACCTCTGCGCCCGCCACCGCGCCGCCGGCGGGACGATGCGGCTCGACGAGGAACTTGTCGTCGAGCATCGCTCGGGCAAGAGCACCGAGCCCGAGCGGCTTACCGCGATCGGCTTCTCGCTCGACAGCATCAACCACTACAGCGGCCGCATCTTCTCCCGGCGCCACGGCCGCGCCTGGCAGCCGCCGCTGCTCTACCTGCTGCTGGCGGTCTACGGGGCGCGCCGCGGCCTCGTCTACCTGCTACGCGAGCGGCGCTCGCCCCGGCAGGTGCTGCAGTTCCTCGCTTGCCTGTTCTCGCCGCGCTACGCCCTGCGCAGGCTTGGCGCCGCGCCCCCCGAAGAGGTGTGATGGCGATGAGCGAGCAGGAGCAGCCCCAGGACCAGCAGAAGCACCGGACCGAGGAGCACGACGAGGGCCGCGCCAACCGCGCCCGCCTCGCCAGCGGCTTCCTGGTGATCAAGAACGCGGCGATCTCGATCGGCGGCTCCGGGGCGATCGCCGTGATGGGGCTGATCGCGGTCCCGATCCTGGTCGAGCGGCTGGGGCCGGCGAAGTTCGGGATCATCTCGCTCGCCTGGATCGTGATCGGCTACGCCAGCATCCTCGACCTCGGACTCGGCCGGGCGCTGACCAAGATGACCGCGGACCGGCTCGGGGCGGGCCGCCCGCAGGACATCCCGGGCCTCTTCTGGTCGGCGCTTTTCACCCTGGCGGCGATCGGCGTCGTCACCGGCGGCGTAATCGCGGCGCTCTCCGGCGTGCTCGCCCACGACGTCCTCTCGATCGGCCCGAACCTGGTCGAAGAAGCGGAGCTGACCTTCATCCTGCTCGGCGCCACGGTCCCCTTCGTGCTCTGCAGCACGGCGCTGCAGGGCAACCTCGAAGCGCGCCAGCGGTTCGACCTGACCAACGCGATCACGGTGCCGCTCTCCGTCCTCTCCTTCTTCGGCCCGGTGATGATCGCCCTGTTCACGACCAACCTGGCGCTCGTCGTTTCCGCCGTCTGCCTCAGCCGGGTCAGCGCGACGCTGATCTTCATCGTCGTCTGCATGCGGGTCGACCCGAGCCTGCGCGGCCGCCACCGCTTCGACCGCGCCCGGGTCCGCGAGCTGATCCGCTTCGGCGGCTGGGTTACCGTCGCCGCGGTCCTTACCGGCGTGATGATGACCTTCGACCGGGTCTTGATCGGGGCCACCGTCTCCGCCGCCGCGGTCGCCTTCTACGCCACTCCCTACGAGATCTCCAAGCAGTGCCTGTTCGTCTCGGCGACCTTCGCCGGGGTCCTCTTCCCCGGCTTCGCGGCCAACGTCGGACGCGACCCCGAGCGCACCGAATCGCTCTTCAACCGCGGCGTCCGCGCCACCTTCGTCGGCCTCTTCCCACTGGTCCTGATCGCCTCGGTCCTCTCCTACGAGATCCTCCACGTCTGGATCAACCGGGAATTCGCCGAGAACGGCAGCCCGATCCTGCAGCTGCTGCCGCTCGGGATCCTGATCAACGGGCTCGCCTTCGTCGCCTTCGCCTTAGTCCAGAGCACCCGGCCCGACATGATCGCCAAGCTCGCTGCGATCGAGCTCCCCGTCTACCTCGGCCTGCTCTGGCTGCTGCTGCAGGCGGACGGGATCCGCGGTGCCGCGATCGGCTTCGTGCTGCGCGCCCTGTTCGACACCACGATGCTCTACTACTTCACCCACCGGCTCGGCCTGGTGCGCTCACAACTGCTCTTCCGCATGGGGCGCATGGTCGCCGTCGGCCTGGTCGTGATCGCGCTCGGGATGCTGTTGCCAAGCACCCCGACCCGCATCGCCTACATCGCCCTCGTCCTCGCCTGCTTCTTCCCGTTCGCCTGGCTGCGGATTCTCACCGTCGACGAGAAGCTGCGCCTGCGCGAGAAATACCGCAGTATCCGCAGCTCGGGCCGGCTGCGTTTGAAGCGCTCCGCGCCGGATACCGCGTAACCCAGGCAACCGGAAGAGGACGATGCGGGTAGGGATACTGACCAGCGCCCTGGGCGGCGGCGGGGCCGAGCGCCAGGCGCGAATCTGGGCCCAGGTCTGCGCCGAAGCCGGCCATGAGGTGACCGCCCTGGTGCTCTGGCCGCTGGGCGCCGACTCGCCCCCCGCCGGGGTCCGGATCGTCCACATCCCGAAGCCGCGCGGCGGGGCCCTGGCGACGATCCCGCCACGGCTGCGACGGGCCTGCCGCGAGTTCGACGTGCTGGTCGCCTTCGAGCCCTACCTGGCGGTCTGCGCGATGCTGGCGGCGCCGCCGATCCCCTGGATGGCGGTGACCGGCAAAGTCCCGGCGCTACTGCGCGACCGCTCGCGCATCCCGCTGTCCCTGTTCAAGCGCGCCTTCGGCAAGGCGACCCTCGTCTCCACGCCGAACCAGGCGATGGTCGACGCCCACCGCGAGCTGGGGATACGCCCGGACCGGCCCTGGGTCGTCGTCCCCAACATCGCCGCCGACGCGGCCTTCGTGGCGGGCGCCGCCGAGCGCGAGGGCGTGCTCTGGGTCGGCCGCCTCGATCCGGTCAAGGACCCGGTCCTCGCCGTGCGGGCCGCGGCCGCGGCCGCGGCGCCGCTGACGGTCCTCGGCGACGGCGAACTGCAGGGCGAGGTCGAAGCCGCGATCGCCGCCGGCAACGGCCGCCCCCCGGTGCGGATCGAGGGGTTCACCGGCGCGCCCTGGGAGGCCTTCGCGCGCCACCGGGTGCTCGCCGTCACCTCGCGCTTTGAGTCCTTCGGCAACGTGATCGTCGAGAGCCTCGCCGCCGGCACGCCGGTGGTCTCGGTCGACTGCGACTTCGGGCCGCGGGCGATCATCAGCGGGGCCACGTACAGCCAGCTCACCGATGCGACCGTGGACGCGGTCGCCAGCGGCCTGCGGGAGGTGCTCGACCGTCCCTACAGCGAGGCCGAGGAGGCCGAGTGCCGGGCGATCGCGGAGCGCTACCGGGGCGACCGGATCGGCCCGGTGCTGCTGGAAGCGGTCGAGTCGCTCAGCGCCTGATCAACCCCTCCTCAGTAATGCCCGCGAGCGGTTGCGCGCGCGCCGCGCCATGTTCACCACGCTGGGCCGCAGGTCGCCGAACGAGAAGACGTGCATGTACAGCGGCCAGCGAACCAGGCTGGCGACCCAGCGCGGCCAGGTGAGGTCGCCCTCGGCCCGCATTTCGCTCGCCGACCTGATGTCGAGCGAGGGCATCCAGAGTCGCACTCCCGAACGCCAAGGACCGACCGTTACCGGCTGCCCCAGCGCCTTCCGGTAGGCGATCAGCGGCACGTTCACGCCGGCCCGCCGCAGGGTCTCGTTCGAGGCCATAAAGCGGTGGTTGCACTCGATCAGCTTGAGGCTGCCGTCGCGCGCGTCGCGCTTGAACTCGACGTTGGCCATGCCGCGCAGCCCGGCCCCGCGCAGGAAGCGAGCCCCGACCTCGGCGACATCTGGGTCCCAGCTGATCAGGTGGTAGCTGCCGACCCCGAAGTGGACAGGGTAGGAGCGCAGCTTGCGCTTGGTCAGCTCGAACAGCAGCTCGCCCTCGTCGTCGATGAACGTGCTGAAGCCCCAAACCTGGTCGTCGGGCCCGGGGATGATCTCGGTGATCGTCATCTGCAGATCGTGCGCCTGCGTCCTCTCCAGCGCCTCGCGCAGGTCACCGAGGTCCGCGGCGACGAACAGCTTGACGCTGAAGTGCTCGGCGAAACGGTGCGAGTGCAGGGGCTTCAGCGCGCACGGGTAGACAAGCTCGTCGGCGACCGCCTCCAGCTCCGCGGCGGTGCGGACGGGCCAGGTCCGCGGCGCCGGCACGTCGTGGGCGCGGGCGATCTCGTAGCTCGCCTCCTTGTCGAGCATCGCCAGCGAGGCGTCGCCGGCGTTCTGCAGCGGGTACAGCCCGAGCGCGCGCAGCTCCTCGTTGTGGCTCGCGACTAGCTCGATCCCGGCATCGCCGCAGGGCAGGATCGCGGCGCCGGCCGGTGCAGCAGTGCGCAGCCACTCCATCCAGACCTCGATCTGGCCGTCGCGTTCGCCGAAGTCGATGAACTCGGTGCAGTACCGCGAGGCCCCGGCGAGCGAGCGCCCGGCGTGGCCGAGCACGTACACGGGGATGCCTTCGCGGCCGAGGCTGCGGGTGATCGAGAGCGCCGCCCCGGCGCCGCCGAGGACTACCGCCGGGGCGGCGTCCGCGTCGACGCCGCTGCCGGCGGCCGGGGTCATGCCCCCGGTTCGCGCCGTGGAACCAGGACCAGCCGCTTGAACTCGGCGACGAGGACGCCGTCCTGGTTGAGGACCCGGGTGTGGACCTTGACTACGCCGCGGTCGGGCTTGGAGCTGGAGGGCTTGACGTCGAGCACCTCGGTCTCGCAGAACAGCGTGTCGCCGTGGAAGACCGGGTTCGGGTGGCTGAGCTCTTCGGTCGCGAGGTTGGCGATCGCCTTGCCGGAGACGTCGGATACCGACATCCCGAGCGCGAGCGAGTAGACCAGCGGGCCGACGACGACGTTCCGACCCTGCTGGGACTCGGCCGCGTAGACGTCGTTGAGGTGCAGCGGATGGTGGTTCATCGTGATCAGGCAGAAGAGGTGGTCGTCGGACTCGGTCACGGTCTTCGCCGGCCAGTGCTTGTAGATCGCGCCGACCTCGAACTCCTCGAGGTAGCGGCCGTAGGGGTGGGCGCCGCTGGCCTCACGCTCGGCCTGGCCGGTCACAACCTGGTTCTGGTCACTCATCGTTGGGTTGCTTCTCCTGTCTCCGCGAATCTGGCGTGGGAACGCCGTCTCTAGTTCTTTGCCGAACGCACCCTACGGTAGGTGCGTTTGAGCAGGGGGCGCAGCCGCCGCCGGTAGGCGTAGCGCCCAACCCCGGCCGGCCGGCGCGGATAGATGCGGAGATCGGTGTGGGCGCGGGTGGCGGTCGAGACCTTGCGCTTCCAGTCGGTCTCGTCGCCGAGCAGCTCGTAGGCCTCGAGGTCGAGCTCGAAGCAGCGCTCGACGATCGCCAGCTGCATCACCAAGCCCGGCACCAGCTTCTTCAGCGACTCGTCGTAGCCGACCTTCAGCGAGTAGAGCCGGCCGCCGTGCTGCAGGCAGAAGCTGAAGGCGACGTCGGCGCCGTCGAGGACGATCCGGCTCAGCCGCAGTTCGTCCCGGGCGTGGAAGTCGCGGGCCAGCTCGCGGTAGAAGCCGGCCGTGTCCGGGTTCGATTCGATCGCCGTCCCCGCCTCTCCCTTCCAGCCGCTCGCCTCGAGCCGGAAGCCCGCGTCGAGCCAGGCCTCGAGGTCGCCGGGGGCGACGACGATCTCCAGCTCCGCCTCGTGGTCGCGCTCGATCTTGCGCCCGTAGCGGGCGATCCGGCCCTTCCAGCTCTTGTGCTCGCCCTTGCGCCAGCCCTCGAACTCGCCGCTCGTGGCGACGATCGGCGAGCTGTAGCCGTCCTCCGCCAGCGCCAGCCTCCCTCCCTCGCGGGCCGCCGCGACCAGGGCCGCCAGCGAGGGGTCGGTGCTCGGGATCGCGCTGATCTGGATTTCGGAGCTGGGACGGGCGACGACCGCGGCGCAAAGCGCCCGCAGCGACTCGGGATCGGCGTACAGGGCGCGGCAGAAGCCCGAGTGGCCGTTGACCAGGCCCTGCAGGCGGCCGCGGTGGTCGGCCAGCGGCAGCGCCGCGGTCAGCTTCCCCTCGCGCCGTACCGTGCAGACCGCGAGCTCGCGGGTGCCGCCGAAGGCGCGGAACCAGAGCGTGTACCAGCAGTGCAGGTCGAAGGGGCTGGAATCGGCGGGGAGCAGGGCGTCCCACTCCTCGGCGATCGCCGCGAAGCGCTCCTCGCCGGCGATCCACTCGATCTCGAAGCCGCTCACCGGCGCACCAGCTTTTTCAGCCGCGCTTTGGACTCCGGCGAGAGCCGCTCGCTCAGCGCCCAGCGCGCCTGGTGACGGGCCAAGCCGAGCCGTGCCGTCAGGTGGCCGCGCCCGTGCGGGACCAGGGTGAGGATCCCCAGCTCGCCCTCCTCGTCGGCGAGCCGGTCCTTATACGCGCCGGCGCCGGGCCCGAGGTTGACCCGCCGCTCCCCGCGCTCGGCCGCCTCCTGCAGCGCGTGCAGGGTCAGCAGCAGCGAGGGCGAGTAGCGCTTGAACTCCTCGTCGAAGCCGCTGTTCCAGCCGCAGACTTCCTCGCCGGCGGCGACCAGCAGGTTGACGGCGATGATCCGGCCCTCGACCGCGATCGTGTAGATCCGCAGCCGCTCAGGGCCAAGCTCGGCGAGCGCCGCGGCAAGCAGCTCGCGGACCCCGGGGACCAGCGCGTCGGAGCCGCCGCGCTCGCTCCAGCGGGCGCCGTGCAGCTCGACGAAGGCGTCGATCGCCGCCTCCGCCCCGTCCCCGCCGACCTGGTCGAAGCTGCCGCCCGCCTCCTCCAGCCGCCGCCGCATGCGGCGGCTTTCCTGGCGGAACTTGGAGCTCTTGGTCCCGAACCAGGCGTCGAAGTCCTGGCCGTCGAGGCGCACGATCGGCAGCGGCGCCGGCGGCGTCGCGTGCGTCCAGGGCGGCTTCCCCGGCCAGGCCGAAAGCAGGCCCTCGACCGGCGAGCCGGGGCCGATCGCGTCCTCGAGCTGCAGGGCCCCGGGCCCGCGTGGGTGCTCGGCGAGCGCCCCCGCCACGGCGGCGGCGACCTCGCCCTCGCGCCCGGGCGCGGCGAGCAGCCCGGTCGGCGGCGAGAAGTGTCCGGCGATCGTCTCGAAGCTCCGTCCCGAGGCCATCAGGGGCGCCAGGCCGACCAGGGCCTCCCCGTCGCGGACGGCGACCAAGCGCAGCTCAGCGCCCTGCGGACGGGCATGGCGCCACCAGGCCAGCGTCCAGCCCGGCGCCGCGAACGGGCGCGAGGCTGCAGCGGCGAGGCGGTCCCAATCGGAGCGGATCTCCCCTGCCCCCTGCTCCGTCTCGATCACTGCGGCGGTCAGCATCGGCGCCGACAACCTACCCTTTGGGGATGGCGGCAAGCGGCGGCACTGCGCGTCTGTTCGAGACAGTCCTGGTCTACGAGGGCCATCCGGTCGAGCTCGAGGCCCACCTCGACCGCCTGGCCGGCAGCGTGCGGGCGCTCTGCGCGGCCGAGCTCTCCCCCGCCCTCGCCGCCGAGGCGACCGCGGCAGCGGCCGGGTGCGAGCTGGCGCGGATGCGGATCGACGTCGAAGCCGAAAGCGGCGGCGGCGCCCGTCACCGGATCGAGGTCAACCCGCTCGACCCGCAGATCTTCTTCCCGCCGCGCAGCCGCGGCGCCGAGCTGCGCAGCGTCCCCGCGCCGGGCGGCACCGGCGCCCACAAGTTCGCCGAGCGCGACCTGATCGAGCGCTTCGAGCGCGAGCTCGGCGACGAGGTCCCGCTCCTGGTCGACGCCGACGGCGACGTGCTCGAGGCCGGCCGCGCCAACGTCTTCGCGGTCCTCGACGGGCGCCTCCTCACGCCGCCGACCGACGGCCGTATCCTCGCCGGCACCGCCCGCGCCGCGATCCTCGAGATCGCCGGCGAGCAGGGGATCGAGACCGCTGAGCGGATCCTCTCGCTCGACGACCTGCACGCCGCCGAGGAGGTCTTCCTCACCTCCTCGCTGCGCGGGGTCCGCCCCGCCCGCCTGCTCGACGGACGCGAGCTCGGCGCCTCCGAGCGGGTCTCCGGCCCGCTGGCCGCCGGCCTGCGCGAGCGCTGGCTCGGCGCCCGCGCGGTCGGTCTCGGGTCCGGCCGATAGGTGATAATGGAGTAATGAGGCTCCGTGGCGTCGCTCTGGCGTTTCTCGTCGCTCTCGCCGTCTGCGTGCCGTCGGTGGCCTCCGGCAGCGCACAGCACGCCGGCCAGTTCCAAAAATGCGGCAACATCCTCCCGCTGACGAGCTGGGGCGTCGAAGCCAAGGGGGTCGGCTGCACCCGGGCACGCGAAGTCGTGCGCGGCTACGTCAGGGGCACGCTAGAAGACGGAGAGGCTGGGTCAACGGGCGACGTCGGCGCCTTCCACTGCCGCCTCAGCGGCACCTACATCGACGGTGGCCTTTATCGCTGCACCGCCAGCGGCCATCGCGTGATCAAGTTCTCGCGCGGCGGCTAGCCCGAGCCCCGGCGAGTCCGGGTCAGTGCACTTTCTTCAGCCGCGCGCGTTCCTCTTGGCGCTCGACCACCTGGGTGACCAGCTTGACCACGTTGGAGTCGCCGGTCGCCTTGATGTGGCCCGTCTCGGCCGCTTTGCGGTAGCTCTTCAGCGTCCCTTTCTCGGCCAGAACGTTGAACTGGGCGCGGTCGATCTCGACCAGGACGCGCTCGTCCTGGGCCAATTCCTTGCTGATCTTCGGGCCCGGCAGCTCGACCCGGTAGAGCTGGATGTCGTGTTTGGCTTTCAGCTCGAGGCCGAAGACCAGCTTCAGTTTCGCCAGGGCCGGGACTTCAGCCTGGAAGCGCTCGACCGCAGTGCGGATCAGATCGGCAGTTGAGGCCATCGCGTGATGCTAGCCGAGCCACCGTGTCCATACCCTTGGACGATGAGCGAGCACGCTAGCTGGGAGTTCGAGGAAGGCGACGAGCTGCGGCCGGGCCGGGTCGTGCTGCGGACGATCGGCGGCGGCAACCAGTACGAGGTCTGCCTGGTCTGGGACGAGGGCCTCTACGCCCTCGCCGTCGCCAAGGTCCTGCGCCCCGACCGCGCCGGCGAGCGCAAGGCGCTCCGCGACCTCGGCCTCGAGGCGGAGGCGCTGGCGGCGCTCGCGCACCCGATGCTGGTCCGCGGCTTCGACGCCGTACTCGACGGTCCCCGCCCGCACCTCCTGATCGAGCACCTCGAGGGGCCCTCGCTGCGGCGCCTGATCCGCCGCGACGGCGCGATCCCCCTGCAGCAGCTGCTGCCGCTCGCGGTCAACGTCGCCGGAGCCCTCCAGTACATGCACCAGAGCGGCTACGTCCACCTCGACGTGAAGCCGGACAACATCATCATGGGGGTGCCGCCGCGATTGATCGACCTCAGCATCGCCCGCACCGTGGAGCGCGCCGCGCAGACCCGCGGCCCGATCGGCACCGACGCCTACATGCCGCCCGAGCAGTGCCGCGGCGAGTCCGCGGGAGCGCCGATCGGTCCCGCCGCCGACAGCTGGGGCCTCGGCGCGACCCTCCACCACGCGGTCTCCGGGGCCAAGCCGTTCCCCGGGGACGGCGACGGCAGCGAGCGCTATCCGCAGCTGCGCGAGCCGCCGGCGCCGCTGCCGGCCGAGCTCGGCGACGACCTGCGCCAGCTAGTCCTCGACCTGCTGGAGCCCGACCCGCGGGCGCGGCCGAGCTGCGCGCAGGCGATCGAGCGGCTGGAGCCGCTGCTCGCCGCGCAGCCGAAGAGGATGAAGCTCCGCAAGCGCGGCGCGCTCGACTAGTTTCGCGTGATCTTCGCGGCCGGCCCGTGTTGCAGAGAGAGAAACCCGGGTATCGGCTGCAATGCCACGACAAGGAGGCACCATGTTCAAGCGAAGCTCCAACAAACCCGTCCCCCCCGCGGCGCGAGCGTTCCACGCGCTGCAGGCCGAGGACGCAATGCTGCCGGGAGGCGTGTCGCTGGGCAGGCGCGGAGCGGCGATTGCGCTCGCCGCGATGGTGCTCGCCGCCTTCCCCCTCTACCTCGCGGCCAACACCGCCGGCTTGATCGGCGACACCCCCGCCGCGATCGCCAAGGGTCCCAACAGCGGCCCCGGCGGCGGTGACGATGACGACGACAGCAGCGGCCCCGGATCGGGCGGCGACGACGATGACGACAGCGTCGCCGGCACCGGCACGCACACCCGCACCGGCGCCAACGCCGCCACCGACGACACCAGCCGCAACGGCCACTCGACCCGCGGCACGACCAACGACAACGACACCAACACGCGCCTCGGCACCAACCAGACCAGCCGCAACGGCGCCGACACCCGCGGTACCACGAACGACAACGACACCCGGACCGGCACCGGCGGCGGGACCCAAACCCGCACCCGCACTGGTTCGTAGCGAGAAGGGGGGATGGGGGTTCCCCCTTCGGACACATCTCGCCGATGGCTCGATGTTGAGTGTCCGGAGGGAGAACCCCCATTCCCCTGGCGTTACGAGCTCAGATTTTGTTGCGTTGGAGCAGCTTCTTGCCGATGACCATGCGCTGGATCTCGGAGGTTCCCTCGCCGATCAGCAGCAGCGGCGCGTCGCGGTAGAGGCGCTCGATCTCGTACTCCTTCGAGTAGCCGTAGCCGCCGTGGATGCGGAAGCTTTCTTCGACGCAGAACTTGCCCGTCTCGGAGGCCAGGAGCTTTGCCATCCCCGCCTCGAGGTCGGAGCGCTCGCCGGCGTCCTTCATCCGCGCCGCTTTGCGGGTGACTAGCCGGGCCGCCTCGAGCTGGGTGGCCATGTCGGCGAGCTTGAACTGGATCGCCTGGTGCTGGGCGATCTGCTTGCCGAAGGTCTTCCGTTCCTGGCTGTAGCGGAGGGCGAGCTCCAGGGCCCGCTGGCCGATCCCGACGCCGCGGGCGGCGACGTTGACGCGGCCGACCTCGAGCGCGTCCATCATCTGCACGAAGCCCTGGCCAACCCCGGCCTCCTCGCCGCCGAGGACCCGCTCCGGCGGGCACTTGTAGCCGTCGTAGACGAGCTCGGTCGACTCGACGCCCTTGTAGCCCATCTTCTTGATCTTGGGCGGGACGTTGAGGCCCTTGAAGTCGCCCTCGTTGACTTCCTTCCAGGGCTCCTTCTCGGTGATGAAGCAGGTCATGCCCTTGTAGGGCGGATCCGCCTTCGGGTCGGTCTTCATCAGCACGAAGACGACGCCGGAGCCGAGGCCGTTGGTGACCCACATCTTCTGGCCGTTCAGCTCCCAGTTGCCCTGATCATCTTGCTTTGCTCCGCCCTTGATGCCCTGCACGTCGGAGCCGACCTCGGGCTCGGAGAGCGAGAACGCGGCGCGGATCTCGCCGGTCGCCATTTTCGGCAGGAAGTAGTCCTTCTGCTCCTCGGTCCCGAACTTCATCAGCAGGTAGGAGCCGATGAAGTGGGTGTTGACGACGCCGGAGATCGAGATCCAGCCGCGCGAGAGCTCTTCGACGATCATCGCGTAGGTCGTCAGGTCGAGCCCCATCCCGCCGTACTGTTCGGGGATCGTCACCCCGAACAGGCCGAGCTCCTTCATCTGCTCGACGATCGGCTCGGGGAAGGTGTCCTCGTGGTCGTAGTGCTCGGCGTTGGGGATGATCTGCTCGTCGGCGAACTGCCGGACCATTTCGATGATCGCTTCCTGGTCGTCGGTCAGCTCCCGGTATGCGGCGGTGTCTACGGCCATTGCTCCCTACCTGGTCGGGTGATTAAGAGGGGTTCCTAGCTTATCCGGCCGGAGACCGGGACAGGGCCGTGTCCACCGCCCCGGAAACGGCGAAAGCCGCGCCGCAGGACCCGAACTGGATCCCACGACGCGGCCTCGCGCGCCCTGCTGCCCTCTACCTAGGAGGTCTTCGTCATTTCGTCAGCGTCACCGACCAGCGGAGGCTGCCCCAGCCGTTCGGGTTGTTCCCGGCGGTGCCCGAGGGCGTCGCCTGCAGCGAGATCAGGTCACCGGCCGCGAAGCTGAGGTCGGTGGCCAGGTTCGAGCAGATGGTTTCGCTCTCAGAGATCTCACAGGTGATCGCACCCGAGCTGGAACCGTTCTTCTTGATCGAGAACGTGTACTTCTGCGTTCCGCTGCCGTTGCCCGGAGCGGTGCCCAGGCGGACGAACAGGTCGGAGACGGTGCCGGCCACAGGGACGATGCCCTGCGCGCTCGGCTCGGTGGTGAACAGGGTCGAGATGTACGGGCCCATGTAGCGGCTGCTGGTGCTCGAACCGCTTTCGTTGGCGAGACTGGACAGCAACATCAGGCTCGCGCCGTCTTTGCCGGCGGTCCCGTTGGTCCCGTTGGTCCCGTTCGTCCCGTCTTTGCCGTCTTTGCCGGCGGGACCCGGGGCGCCGTCTTCACCATCGACGCCATCTTTACCGGGAGCGCCGTCTTCACCATCGACGCCATCTTCACCGGGAGCGCCGTCTTCACCATCGACGCCGTCTTTCCCGTCTTTCCCGTCGACGCCGTCTTTACCGGCCGGACCCTGCGGGCCGACCAGCGAGACGCCGGCGTCCCAGGAACCGCTGTCTTTCTTGTAGATCTTGTAGTCGGCGGTGTCGATGTAGAACTCGCCGTCGACGCCGAGCGCGGCAGCGGGGTTACCGAGGCCGCTCAGGACCGAGAGACCGTTCTGGCCATCGACCCCGTCGGCACCGTCGGCACCGTCGATGCCGTCAGCCCCGTCTTTACCGTCGAGGCCGTCTTTACCGTCGAGGCCAGCAGCCCCGTCGTTGCCGTCGGCGCCGTCTTTGCCGAGCAGTGAAACGCCCTCGGCGGGCCACTCACCAGCGGTCTTCGGGCCGTAGAGGGCGATCGCCTCGACATCGAGGTAGAAGTCGCCGTCCTCGCCGACACCGGCACCGGGCGCGCCGACCCCACTCAGGATCGTGCTGCCGTTGACGCCGTCTTTGCCGTCAAGGCCATCTTTGCCGGGAGCGCCATCAACGCCGTCTTTGCCGTTTTGACCATCAACGCCGTCTTTGCCGTCGAGACCGTCTTTACCCGGTGCACCGTCTTTACCGTCAGCGCCAGGGGCACCGTCTTTACCGTCGATGCCAGCAGCACCGTCTGCACCGTCAGCGCCGTCTTTGCCGTTGAGGCCGTCGACGCCGTCTTTACCGTCTTTGCCGACCAGCGAGACGCCCTCTGCCGGCCACACGCCGCCAGCCTTCGGGCCGTAGATCTCACTGCCGATGACGTTGATGTAGAAGTCCCCGTCCTCGCCCAGCGAGTTTTCGGGGGCGCCGACGCCGTTCAGGATCGTGCGGCCGTCTTTACCGTCATTCCCGTTGGCGCCGTCTTTACCGTCGAGACCAGGAGCGCCGTCTTTGCCGTCAAGGCCCGGGGCTCCATCTTTGCCGTCGAGGCCCGGGGCTCCATCTTTTCCGTCAACGCCCGGAGCGCCGTCTTTGCCGTCGGCACCATCTTTGCCGTCGAGGCCGTCCTCGCCGTCCTGGCCGTTGACGCCGTCCTGACCGTCGGCACCATCCTCGCCGTCAATCCCGTCCTGACCGGCAGCGCCGTTCTGACCGGCAGCGCCGTCATTACCGTCGGCACCGTCTTTGCCGTCATTTCCGTCTTTGCCGGGAGCGCCATTCATCCCGGCAGCGCCCTGCTGGCCCTGCGGACCGGTGGCGCCGCTAGTGCCGGGGGCTCCGCTTTCGCCGGAGACGCCAAGCACGCCCTGGGGGTTGCCCGCCAGGACCTGGACCAGCTGCTCGCCCTTCTTGCACTTCGCCTTGCCGGAGAAGTGGACGACGCCCGCTTCGGGGCCGCTCTTCACGACGCAGAGGTTGAGGGTCTGCAGAGTCTTCTTCTTTGCCGCCTCAGCCTGCGCCGCGAAAGCCATGAACCCGGCCACCGCAAGGCACGCTGCCAGCGCCAGCGCCAGCCACGAGGGCCGGCTCAGGCGAGACGAGATCGGTGCAGTCATTTCGGAAAGTCTCCTTCGGTTTGGTTAGCCACGGAAAAGGCGGGGTCGCCGTTCCGGGCGGCCTCCGACAAGCGCGAAGGTAGGACAGGTGACCGAGCCCTGGAATCGGACATGCGGCTAAACCGAGGCTCGGGGCTAAAGGTTTTCGGGGCAAAAGCGTGCGTTGGCGTCCAGGCGGCAAACCGGCCCCCAGAGCCAAGAATCGAAGGGTCGTCCGGGGCTGCCGCCGATCCTTGCGAAACCCTCCTCCTATGTACGTCCAGTCCGGCCCCTTCGGCATGGGTGAATGAGGCCCTGCGGCGATATAGCCCCGATGGCCCGCCGCACCACCACCGTTCTCATCGTCCTTCTGGCGCTCTTTGGAGCGACCGCCGCGACCGCCTCTGCGAGCAGCCTCATCGCCCCCCAGAGCGCTTGCCCGGGGCAGACCAGGCTCGACACGTCTGTTGCCGCGCAGGAGCGCTCGATGCTCTGTATGGCCAACTACGCCCGCACCCAGTTCGGCCTGTCCGAACTCGAAGCGAACGCAGAGCTCGAAGCCTCCTCACGCGAGAAGGCTCGCGACATCCTTAGCTGCGACAGCTTCAGCCACTACGCCTGTGGCCGCGAATTCTCCTACTGGATCCGCGCCAGCGGCTACCTCTCAGCCGAATGCTGGCGGGCCGGGGAGAACCTCGCCTTCGGCAGCGGAACGCTCGGCAGTGTGCGCTCGATCTTCCGCGCTTGGATGCGCTCCCCCGAGCACCGCGAGAACCTCCTCGGCGACTACAGCCAGACCGGGATCGACCTCGTCTCCGGCACCCTCGAAGGCTTCGCCGGGACCCGCATCTGGACCCAGCACTTCGGCCTCCACTGCTGAGCGCGATCGCGCTCAGCCGGAAGGCGCCGGCGCGAAGGCGGCGCGGGGGTCCGCCCGCGGGTCGATCGCCCGCATCGGGGCCAGCCCCTTGAGCAGGATCTCGTCGAACTCCTCCTCCCCGTCGGACTGCATCACGATCGCCCCGCCGACGCCGATCGTCGTCGTCTCGCCATCGAGGACGACTGTGCGGATCACGATGCTGAGGTCGCAGCCGCCGCTGAGGCCGAGGTAGCCGATCGCGCCCGAGTAGACGCCGCGCGCCTCCCCCTCGAGCTCGTCGATGATCGCCATCGTCCGCAGCTTCGGCGCCCCGGTCATTGAACCGCCGGGAAAGCAGGCGCGGATGCAGTCGGGGGGCTCGAGCTCGGGGCGGATCAGCCCGCGCACCGTCGAGACCAGCTGGTGGACGGTCTCGTAGCTCTCCACGTGCATCAGGTCGGGCACGTGGACGGTGCCGACCTCGCAGACCCGGCCGAGGTCGTTGCGCAGGAGGTCGCAGATCATCAGGTTCTCGGCCCGCGACTTCTCGTCGAGCCGCAGCCGCTCGGCGAGCCGCACGTCTTCGGCCGGCGCCGCGCCACGCCGCGCCGTGCCCTTGATCGGCTTCGCCTCCGCCCAGCGGTCGCGCCCGATCGAGAGGAAGCGCTCCGGCGAGGAGCTGAGCACTGCCGCCTCGCCGATCCGCAGGTAGGCGGAAAAGGGCGCCGGGTTGACCCGGCGCAGGGTGCGATAGAGCGCGAACGGCTCCGGGCTGGCCGCGGCGGTGATCTTGTTGGTGAGGCAGATCTCGTAGCTCTCGCCGTCGACTAGCAGCCGCTTGCACGCTTCGATCTCCTCCAGGTAGCGGCCGCGAGGGCGCGCGAGGTCGAACTCGACCGGCTCACCCGCGCCCGCCCGCTCGCTCCACTCGGGGGTGCTGATCGGCGGCAGAGCCGCCAGCCGCGCCGCCGTCGCGGCGAGCCAGCGCTCCGCCTCCTCCGGCTCGCCGGGCCGGCAGAGCGCGAGCAGATAGGTCTGGCCCTCGAGATGGTCGAAGGCGATCATCCGGTCGGCGAAGAGGAAGAAGGCGTCGGGCATCGCCGAGGAGTGGGCGGCGACGCCTTCGCAGTCGGCCTTCAGCTCGTACCCGAGGTAGCCGGCGAACCCGCAGTTGAAGTCGAATGGGAGCTCGTCGGAGAGGTGGCGCAGGCGCCGCATCTCACGCGATAGGTAGTCGAAGATCGACTCCCGCAGGATCCGCTCCTCACCGCCGGCCCGCACCCGCAGCTCGCCGCTGCCGACGTCGTAAGCAATCGTCGCGGCGAGCGGGCCCGCGGCGTCGCCCATGAAGGAGAAGCGGGCACGGCCGTCGAGCATGCTGCTGTCGAGCCAGAAGGCGTGCTCACTTTCGGCGTAGAGGCCGGCGAAGGCGCACTCGGCGTCGGGGGCGGCATCGAGGCGCTCGACCAGGAGCCGCAGCGGGCCGTCCCCGGCCGGGTCAGCGGCGGCGGGCACCCGCGAGCGAGCCCGGCCGGCCGCCGCGGCGCGCGGCCGAGCCCGCTCCGCGGTCAGCTCGGCGAAGCGGGCGAGGATGCGGCGCCCGTGCTCGGTGCAGATCGACTCGGGATGGAACTGCAGGCCCCACTGCGGGCGCGTCCGGTGCGCCACCCCCATCAGCACCCCGTCGAGGGTCCAGGCGATCCCCTCCAACTCCGGTGGCAGCGGCTGCTCGACGCAGAGCGAGTGGTAGCGGACGGCCGTGAACTCGGATGGGAGGCCGTCGAGGAGGGGCGTCTCGGCGCGGACGACGGTGCTGGTTCGACCGTGCACGGCCTCCGGCGCGTGGACGATCCGGGCGCCGTAGGCGGAGCAGAGTCCCTGGTGGCCGAGGCAGACGCCCAGCAGGGGGACTTCGGCGTGGCGGATCGCCGCCGCGCAGACGCCGAAATCGGCCTCGCGCTCGGGACTGCCCGGTCCCGGCGAGATCACGACGTTGTCGAACTCGAGCTCGGCGGCGATCTCCTCCCACTCGAGCTCGTCGTTGCGAATCACGAGCGGCTCCTCACCGCCAGCCTCCGCGAGCATCTGGAAGAGGTTGAAGGTGAACGAGTCGTAGTTGTCGATCAACAAAGTGCGCAAGCAGGTCACCTCATCATTTGCGCCGGTTTCTCCGATAATGGGCCGCAGAGATGTTGCGCGTAAGTGTCGTCATCCCAACCTACAACCGCTCGCACCTGATCCAGCGGGCCGTCGACTCCGCCCTGGCCACGCTCGAGCCGGGCGACGAGGTGATCGTCGTCGACGACGGCTCGACCGACGACACCGTCGCGATCGTCTCCGAGTACGGCGACACGGTGCGCCTGCTCCATGCCGACCACCGCGGCGCCGGCCCCGCCCGCAACCTCGGCTTCGCCGCCGCCGCGGGCGACCTGGTCGCCTTCCTCGACAGCGACGACGAGTGGTTCCCGGACAAGATCCGGCTGCAGCGCGCGCTGCTGGAGGCGCGGCCCGAGGTGATCTACGCCTTTACCGACTTCGCCGTGCGGCTCGAAGACGGCAGCGAGCACCGCAACTACCTGCCCCGCTGGATGCACCCGCACAAGCCCTACGCGGAGATCCTCGGCCCCAGCGTCGCCTACTCCTCGATCGCCCCGCTGGCTCCGGGCCGCGAGGACTTCCAGGTCTACATCGGCTCGATCTACGAGTTCGAGATGTGGAGCAACCTGGTCCCGACCTTCACCTTCATCGTCCGCAAGCAGGGCGTCGGCAGCTCGCTGCTGTTCTCCGAGGACCTGCCGATCGGCGAGGACTGGGAAGCCTTCGGCCGCCTCGCCCGGTACGGGCCGGTCGCCTTGCTCGACACCGAGACCGCCTGGCAGAACGGGCACTCGGGCCCGCGGATCACCGAGACCCCGACGTACTTGGTCGCCGACGCCTGGGCGACGATCCTGGAACGGGTCTACGGCGAGGACAAGCCGTTCCTGGCCGAACACGGAGCCGAGTACAAGCGGGCGATGGCCGACGCCAACGTGCTCAAAGCCGGGTCCCTGGCGCGCCACGGCAAGATCGGCAAGGCGGCGCGGGCGCTGAAGGTAGCCGGCATCGGCGGCCTGCTTGCAATCGCCGCCCGCGGCGGCGAGTGGGTCGCCAACGTCTTCAACTCCACGCCCCCGCCCGCTTAGGCGCGGGCGATCGCTTCGAGACGGGCCGAGACGCGGTCGGCCCGTTCGAGGAAGTGCTTGAAGCTGTCGATGGCGAGCTCCCGCTCGGGCTCGACGCCGTTCCCCCTCGCGACCTCGACCGCCATCCGCGGCCGCGCCGGCTCAGCCGCCGCGCCGCGGCTCGCCCGCTCCGCCAGCTCGGCGGCGCGGCGCGCCTGCTCGGCGGCGTCGATCGCGGCGGCTCCGAGCTCCAGGGCCGCCGCTTCCGAGGCCCGGGCGACGGCGAGCGCGTGGTCGATCCGCTGTTCGAGCTGGGCGAGCGTCACCGGCCGCGCCTCCGCGGAAAGGACCCACTCGCCGGTGTCGTCGCGCTCGCCCGCTGCCATCGCCCGCCAATCTAGGGACGCAGCAGGCGGAAACCCGGCGCTCCCCCGCCCGCATCGTGAGCTTTCCCGTCCATTGACTAGATTTCTCGCCAACTAGAGAACGACGCAAGGAGCGCCTTGAAACACCCCAGAGACTTCTTCCTGCCGCAGGCGATCGGGGCCCCGACGCCCCTGACCGAGATCCCGGTCAAGCCGTCGCGGATGATCCACTTCCTCGATTTCTCCAACGAGAAGATGGTCGCCAAGGCCGGCGACATCGCCAAGCAGACCGACATCCTGCTCGGCAACCTCGAGGACGCCGTCCCGGTTGACCGCAAGGAGGCCGCCCGCGCCGGCCTGATCAAAGCCGCCAAGGAGACCGACCTCGGCAGCACCTCGCTGTGGACGCGGGTCAACGCGCTCGAGAGCCCCTGGGTGCTCGACGACCTAACGGAGATCGTCACCGAGATCGGCGACAAGCTCGAGGTCGTGATGGTCCCCAAGGTCGAGGGCGCCTGGGACATCCACTACGTCGACCGCCTGCTCGCCCAGCTCGAGGCAAAGGCCGGGCTCGACCGGCCGATCCTCGTCCACGCGATCCTCGAGACCCCGCAGGGCGTGGTCAACCTGGAGGAGATCGCCAACGCCAGCCCGCGCATGCAGGGGATGAGCTTCGGCCCCGCCGACCTTGCCGCGGCGCGGCGGATGAAGACCACCCGGGTCGGCGGCGGCCACCCCGGCTACCGCGTGATGGAGGATCCGGCCGACCCCGAGAACCCCGAGGCCGACCGGGTCAGCGCCCAGCAGGACCTCTGGCACTACTCGATCGCCCGCATGGTCGACGCCTGCACCTCGGCCGGCATCCTGCCCTTCTACGGGCCGTTCGGCGACATCAAGGACACCGCCGGCTGCGAGACCCAGTTCCGCGCCGCCTTCCTGATGGGCTGCGTCGGCGCCTGGTCACTGCACCCGGTGCAGATCGGGATCGCCAAGAAGGTGTTCAGCCCGCCGCCGGACGAGGTCAAGTTCGCGAAGAAAGTGATCGCGGCGATCCCCGACGGCCGCGGCGTCCACATGATCGACGGCAAGATGCAGGACGACGCCACCTGGAAGCAGTGCAAGGTGATGGTCGAGCTGGCCGAGATGCTGGCCGAGAAGGACCCGGAGCTGGCCGCCTCCTACGAGGTCTGATTCCGAGCGCGCCGGCCCTCGGCCGGCGCGCCATCTCGCCGCTTAGCCGAGACGCGCTTCGAGCGCATCAAGCTGGGCGCTGACCTCGGTCGGCAGCTTCTCGCCGAACTTCTCGAGGTGCTCGCGCAGCTGCGGCAGCTGCTGCTTGACCAGGTCGGTGTCGACCGAGAGCAGCTCCTGCATCGCCTCGGTGGAGATCTCCAGGCCCGCGGTGTCGATCGCCTCGACCGGCGGCAGCAGGCCGATCGGGGTCTCGATCGCCTCCGCCTTGCCCTCGCAGCGGCGGAAGACCCACTCGAGCACGCGGCTGTTCTCGCCGAAGCCGGGCCAGAGGAACTTGCCGTCGGCGTCTTTGCGGAACCAGTTGACGTAGAAGACGCGCGGCAGCTGGGCGCCCTCCTTCCGGCCGACCTTCAGCCAGTGGGCGAAGTAATCGCCCATGTTGTAGCCGCAGAAGGGCAGCATCGCCATCGGGTCGAAGCGCAGCTGGCCGACCGCGCCGGCCGCCGCCGCGGTCGTCTCCGAGGACATCGTCGCGCCCATGAAGACGGCGTGCTCCCAGTCGAAGGCTTCCTGGACCAGCGGCACGACGGTGGCGCGGCGGCCGCCGAAGAGGAAGGCGTCGATCGGCACCCCGGCGGGGTCCTCCCACTCGGGAGCGATCGAGGGGCACTGCGCCGCCGGCGTCGTGAAGCGGGCGTTCGGGTGGGCGGCTGGGGTATCGGAGTCCGGCGTCCAGTCGTTGCCGTGCCAGTCGATCGCGTGGGCCGGCGGCTCGCCGGTCATGCCCTCCCACCAGATGTCGCCGTCGTCGGTCTTGGCGCAGTTGGTGAAGATCGAGTTGCGCTCGATCGTGTCCATCGCGTTCGGGTTGGTCTTGTGGCTGGTGTTCGGGGCGACGCCGAAGAAACCGGCCTCGGGGTTGACGGCGTAGAGGCGGCCGTCCTCGCCGAACTTCATCCAGGCGATGTCGTCGCCGACCGTCTCGACCTTCCAGTCGGGGAGGGTCGGGACCAGCATCGCCAGGTTGGTCTTGCCGCAGGCCGAGGGGAAGGCGCCGCCGATGAACTTCGACTCGCCCTCCGGCGAGGTCAGTTTGAGGATCAGCATGTGCTCGGCCAGCCAGCCCTCGTCGCGGGCCATCGCCGAGGCGATTCGCAGCGCGAAGCACTTCTTGCCGAGCAGGGCGTTGCCGCCGTAGCCCGAGCCGAAGGACCAGATCTCCCGCGTCTCCGGGTAGTGGACGATGTACTTGTTGTCCTCGTTGCAGGGCCAGGTGACGTCTTCGACGCCCGCGGTAAGCGGCATCCCGACCGAGTGCACGCAGGGGACGAAGGCGCCGTCCTCGCCGAGCGCTTCGAGGGCGGCCTTACCCATCCGGGTCATGATCCGCATGTTGGTGGCGACGTAGGCGCTATCGGTTAGCTGCACGCCGATCTCGGAGATCTCGGAGCCGACCGGGCCCATCGAGAACGGAACCACGTACATCGTGCGACCGGTCATGCAGCCCTTGAAGAGGCCGTTCAGCGTCTCGCGCATCTCCGCTGGGGCCTTCCAGTTATTGGTCGGGCCGGCGTCCTCCTCGCGCTCGGAGCAGATGAAGGTGCGGTCTTCGACCCGGGCGACGTCGGCCGGGTCGGAGAGGGCGAGGTAGGAGTTGGGCCGCTTCGCGTCGGAGAGCTTCTCGAAGGTGCCAGCGTCGATCAGGACCTGGGCGAGACGGTCGTACTCCTCGGCCGAGCCGTCACACCAGTAGATGGCGTCGGGCTGCGTCAGGGCGGCGATCTCGCCAACCCACTGCAGAAGTTTGGCGTGTGTGGTCAACGCGGGGGCCGTGGTCAGGTCGCTCATTCGCCTCTCTCTTATCTCTGATCGTGGAGGCCGACTATCGAGGTATCGGCATCGCTGTTTCTGATCTTCAAAGTCACGATTTCGCGGTCGCCGTTGGGGCGGACGACGGTGCAGGTGAAGGTGGTATCGGCTTCGACCTTCTGGTCTGAGGGACAGCTGACGGCCTTGATCTTGCCGCCCGGTGATTTTTCGAGACTAGCCTTGATGGTGCCCTCGGCCTTACTGGAATCGATCACCGTGTCGCCACAGCCAGCGGCGCCGAACGCTAGCGCAATTATCAGCGCCAAAGCACAGAGCCAGCGGGTTCTCCTGCTTGAAATCAAGTATCGAAAAGAGGCGAAAGTGGGTTCAATGACTTCGCCTTACGGTACGCGGCGACGGCCGCGTCTGCGTTGCCGCGCTGCGCTTCGATCCGCGAGAGGACCAGCCAGTTGCGCCAGTTGTCGGCCTCGCGCTCGGCCGCCGCGCGGGCCGCTTCGGCGGCGGCCGGCAGGTCAGCGCCCAGCTCCAGCACGAGCGCCTGCTGCAGGCGCGGGGCGGCGGTGCCCGGGAGGGCGTTCTGGGCGCCTCGCGCCGCCGCCAGCGCGGCCGTCAGGTCGCCCGCGCGGACGTCGGCTTCGCTGTCGCGCAGCTGGCTGGTCGAGGCGAGCGGCATCGCGATCAGGACGATCGCAACCAGGCTGACGACGACGGCGCCGGCCCGCCAGAGCGGCTTTGAGGACGCCCTCCGCTCGTCCCCCTTTCCCTCGGGCGCAAGGGCGACGGCGGCGACCAGCAGCATCGCGCAGGCGAGGACCGGGATTTTCCAGAGCCAGTCGACCGCGGCGGCGAGGAAGAAGGCGAAGGAGCTGGCGAGGACCGCGGCCAACAGGGTCCGCTCGCCCGGAGAACGGGCGCGAAGCGCACCGCGAGCGGCCGCGATCAGGACCACCAGCGCGAAGGAGACGAGCAGCAGCAGGCCGACGATTCCGAGCTCGCCGAGGGTCTGGAAGTAGAGCGAGTGGGTGTCCTGGACGACGTCGTCGGCCTCGCGGTCCTTGGTCCACCAGAACTCGAAGGTCCCCGAGCCGGTGCCAACCAGCGGCGCGGTCGCGTTCTCGTCGACCGCCGAGCTCCAGTAGACGTAGCGGTTCTCGCCGGCCGCGCTGGTCAGGCGGCTGCTGCTTTCCCCCGGCCCGTCCGCGGTCTTGAATTCGTCCCAGGCGTCGCTCGCCCGCCCAGGCGCATTGCCGGCGATCAGCACAATCAGGAGGACGGCAGCGGCGACGCCGAGACCGATCTGCGCACTGCGGCGCGGGACCCGGGTCCAACTCGGACGCCGCCCTTCGTCCATCAGCGCCGTGATCCCAATCTGCGCGGCGGCGACGAGGACGCAGACGACGATCGCCCAGAGGATCATCGCGTCGCCCTGCGATTCGGCGGTCGAGTTGACCAGGCCGTCGTGCAGCGCGTCGCGGCTCGCCACCCCGAGGCAGAGGATCGCGCCGCCGATCGCGGCGACGCCAAGCGTCAGCAGCTTTGGGACCCGGTCGGCGGCGAAGGCGATGAAGACGGCGAGGACGATCGCCCCGGTCCCGATCCCGGCCCGCGAAAAGGTCAGGTAGGAGGTCAGCATCAGCAGCGGCAGCGCGGCGGCGGCCAGCGAGCGGACCAGGCGGGTGCGGGCGGCGGCGGCGAACATCAGGATCAGCGGCAGCCCGATCGCGACCAGCGCAGCGAGCCCGTTCCAGTAGTGGACCGGGTAGGAGAGTCGTTCGTGGTTGCCGCGCAGCAGCTGCGCGGTCTGGTCGGCCTCGGGGAACCAGGCGGGGTGGAAGCGCGAGAGCAGGCCGATCGCCGCGACCAGGACGATTCCCGCCGCGACCCCGCCGAGCAGGAAGCGTCGGCTGGCGCGGTCGTGGCAGCAGAGGGCGAGGGCGAACGCCCCGAGGTAGCCGCAGACCCGTGCGATATCGGCCCAGGTCGCGTCGGGGCTGTCGGTCCAGGCGAGGCTGAGCGTGGTCCAGAGGACGAAGGCGGCGAGCAGGCCGAACCCGGTCCAGGCAACTGTGCCGAGCCTGCGGCGGGGCATCGCGCCGACCAGGATTCCCGCCAAGACGAGCCACCAGACGACGATCCCGACCTGGTCGTGAACCAGCGCGTCGTAGCCGCCGCCTTCGAGCCCGAGGTACGCGACCAGGGCAAACCCGACCCCGAAGGCCGCGACGGCGCCCCAGTCGGCCCGCGCGAACAAGTTTGGAACCGCGGCGCCCGACCGCATCGAACTCGACTCCATCCGGTTCTATGCTACGAGTCCGGCTCGGACAGAAACGATCCAACATCCGGCCACCGACATCGATGAACGCGTTCGTGAAGAAGCTCGTACTGCTGTCGCCACTGGCGGCGCTGCTAATCGTGCTCGTGGCCGCCGGCCCCGCCGCGGCCGAACCGGTGATCCCGCCCGCGAACTCGGCGGCCAACCAATACACCGAGTCCTTCCCGACCGGCGGCGGTGACCGCAACGCCTACGCGGAAGGCGACGAAATCTCGCCCGGCAAGGTGCTCGGCAAACGCAACGCGGAGAAGCTCGACGCGCAGGGCGAAGAAGGGCGCGCGGCCGCGGAGCTGGCGGCCGAAACCGCGCCAGCGCCGGCGCTGGCGCCGGAAGCGAGCGAAGACGAGGAAGAAAGCTCCGGTGGCGGCGGTGGCAAGCCGGCGAACAACGGCGGTGGCGGTGGGGACCGCGGTGGCCAGCCCGATTCGGCTGGCTCACCCCCGACGCAGAGCCGGAACCCGACCCCGGAGTCGACGGGCACCCTGGTCGCAGCCGACACCTCGATCGAGGGCAGCTCCGGGATCGGCGAGGTTCTCAGCCAGGTCTTCGGTACCTCCTCGGCTGGGATGGGCTTGCTTTTGCCGCTGCTGCTGATCGCGGTCGCGATCTGGGCCTTCGGCTTCGCCGCCCGGCACCGTCAGCGCCCGGCGGACTAGCCAGTGCCGAGCCTCGACGCCAGCCCGCGCTCCGGGGCTACCCGCCGTCTCTCTGGACTGCTCGCCAGCCTGCTGATCGCCGCCGCTCTGCTCGCGCAGTTCGCGGCGAGCTCGGAGGCGGCGCCCCGCCCGCTCACCACCGGCATCTCCTACATCCACGTCGATGACTCCGCGCCGGTCGTCTTCGAAAACGTCAAGCGGGCCGGGGCGCGGCTCGTCCTCACCCCGCTCGAATGGGGCGAGATCGTGCCCGAACAACGCCCGGCCAACTTCCAGCCGGACGATCCGGCTGACCCCAGCTACGACTGGGACGCCTACGACGCCTGGGTGAGGGGCGCGGTCGCCGCCGGGATGACGCCGGTGCTGCAGATCCGCGGCGCCCCGCGCTGGGCCCAGCGCTGCACCTTCGTCCACGTCGATGCCCCCTGCGACCCCGACCCCGCCGACCTCGCCGCCTTCGCAACCGCCGCCGCGCGGCGCTACAGCGGCAACTTCAACGGCCTCCCTCATGTCCAGTACTGGCAGGGGCTGAACGAGCCGAACCTCAGCATCTTCTTCGAACCGCAGTTCGTCAACGGCCAGACGGCCTCCCCCAGCCTCTACCGCAAGCTGCTCAACTCCTTCTACTTCGCGATCAAGGGCGTCAACCCGGCGAACCTGGTGATGGCCGCCGGCCTCGCCCCGCTGGCGGTGCCGAATTTCACGATCGGGCCGATGCGGTTCACCCGCGAACTGCTCTGCATGAAGGGACGCAAGAAACCCAAGCCGCTGCCCGGCGACTGCGAAGGCGGCGTCTACTTCGACATCTTCGACATCCACCCTTACACGACCGGCAGCCCGAGCCACGAAGGCGGCGTCGACGACGTCCAGCTCGGCGACCTGGACAAGCTGGTCGGTCTCCTCAAGGCCGCCGACAAGGCAGGGCGGATCAAGAACACCGTGAAGGGCCCCACGCCGCTGTGGATCACCGAGCTCGCCTGGGACTCCCAGCCGCCCGACCCCGGCGGCCTGCCCCTTCGGATCCTCACCCGCTGGACCGCCGAGGCCCTGCACGTCGCCTGGTCGGCCGGCGTCAGCAACTTCTTCTGGTACAGCCTCCGCGACACCGAACGCCGCCCCGGCGAAGCGTATTTCCAGTCGCTGGAGTCCGGCCTCTACTTCCGCGGCGCCAACATCGCGGCCGACTCGCCGAAGCCGAACCTCTACGCGTTCCGCTTCCCCTTCGTCGCCTACCCGGGCCGCAAGGGCCTCGAGTTCTGGGGCCGCACCCCCAACAGCGCCGGCGGCAAGGTCGTGCTGCAGAGCCGCAAGGGCAAGAAGTGGCGCACCGTCGCGGTCACCCGCGCGAACAGCGTCGGGATCTTCAACGGCCGCGCCAAGACTCACTACGGCGCCAACCGCAAGGGCGCCATCCGCGCGCTCTACCGCGGCGAAGCCTCACCCGCCTTCTCGATGCGCCCGGTGCCCGACTTCTTCCAGCCGCCGTTCGGCAAACCGACCGGGTAGGAGGAGTTCCGACAATTGGAGTAGGGTCTCCGGCCGCGGATGAGGTTCTACGAGTTCGAGGCCAGGAAGATCGTCGAGCTGGCGGGGATTCCCGTCACCAAGTACGGCTTCTGCACGAGCGCTGAGGAAGCGCGCCAGGTAGCCGAGGAAATCGGTGGCCCCGTTGTGATCAAGTCGCAGGTGCTGAGCGGCGGGCGGATGAAGGCCGGCGGCGTCAAGTTCGCCGACACGCCCGACGAAGCCGCCGCCTTCGCCGCCGACATTCTCGAGCTGGAAATCAACGGCCACATGCCGCGCGGCGTCCTCGTCGACCCCAAAGCCGAGGTCAAACAGGAGTACTACGCGGGCGTCGTCTGGGACGGGACCGCGAAGAAACCGCTGATGCTGTTCAGCGACATGGGCGGGATTGACATCGAGGAGGTCGCCGAGACCCACCCCGACCACGTCGGCAAAGGCCACGTCTCCAATCTCTTCCCGATTCCCGACTTCGAGGCCAAGCAGGTCGTCGCCGCGACCGGCGTGAGCGGCTCGCAGCTGAACCGGGCGACCCCGGTGCTGGCGCGCCTGGCGCGGCTGTTCCGCGAGAACGACATGACCCTGGCCGAGATCAACCCGCTGGCCGAGCTGACCGACGGCAGCTTCGTCGCCCTCGACGCCCACATGGAGATGGAGAACGAGGCGGTCGGCCGCCAGAAGGCCCTACTCCGCAAGCACCTGGAGATCGCCGAGGACGACACCCGCGAGACCTACGAGCCCTCCGACTTCGAGCGCAACGTCGCCGCAATCGACGCCGCCGACCACCGCGGCGTGATCCAGGGCAAGGACCACGGCTTCACCGGCAACCTCGGGCTCGTGATCGGCGCCGGCGGCGGCTCGCTGACTTTGACGGACGCTGTGCGCAGCCAGGACGGCAAACCGGCCAACTACTCGGAGATCGGCGGCAACCCGTCGGTCGCCAAGGCCTGCGGCCTGGCCAAGCAGGTGCTGGAAAAGGACGGGGTCGAGAAGATTGCGGTGATGATGTCGATCGTCTCCAACACCCGGGTCGACATCGTCGCCCGCGGCGTGATCAAGGCCTGCCTGGAGCTCGGCAAGGACCCGGGCGAGACGATCGCGATCTTCCGCATCCCCGGCGCCTGGGAGGAGGAGGGCTTCCGCATCCTCGAGCGCTATGGGGTCGAGTACTGCGACCGCTCGGTCTCGATGTGGGAGGCCGCCGGCCGCGCTGTCGCCAAGATCCAGGGAGCGCCGGCGTGAGCATCCTGCTGAACCGCGACACCACCTTCATCGTCCAGGGGATCACCGGCCGCGAGGCGGTCAACCTGACCCGCGAGTGCCTCGACTACGGCTCGAAGATCGTCGGCGGCGTCACCCCCGGCCGCAAGGGCCGCGACGTCCACGGCGTGCCGGTCTTCGACACCGTCAAGCAGGCGGTTGAGCACCACGGCGGCCCGATCGACGGCTCGGTCGTCACCGTCCCCCCCGCCTTCACCAAAGATGCCGTCTTCGAGGCGATCCTCAACGGGATCAAGCTAATCGTCATCGTCACCGAGCGGATCCCGCGCGGCGACGTCGCCCAGATGGTCGAGCTCGCCAACATGGAGGGCGCCCGGATCATCGGCCCCAACTGCCTCGGCCTGATCGTCCCTGACGTCTGCAAGATGGGCGGGATCGGCGGACCGGCGCGCGACGCCGCCAAGGCCTACGCGCCCGGCCCGGTCGGGGTGATGAGCCGCTCGGGCGGGATGACCACCGAGATCTCCTCCTCGCTGACCCAGGCCGGCCTCGGCGTCTCGACCGCGGTCTCGATCGGCGGCGACGCGATCATCGGCTCGACCTACGCCGAGCTGATGCCCTACTTCGAGGCGGACGAGGAAACCCAGGCGATCGTCATCTACACCGAGCCCGGCGGCCGCATGGAGGCTCAGCTCGCCCAGTGGGTCGCCGACCACGACAGCCGCCTCCCGATCGTCGCTTTCATGGCCGGCAAGTTCATGGACGACGAGGAGATGAAGGGCATGTCCTTCGGCCACGCCGGCACGATCGTCGAGGGCAAAGAGGACACCGCCACCGAGAAGATCGCCCGTCTCGAAGCCGCCGGCATCCGCGTGGTCGAGCGGATCGACGAGATCCCGTCGGCGGTAAAGGAGAAACTGGCGGCCTGATGGCGGAGCAACTGAACAAGGTCTTCATCGAGGTCACGGTCGACGAGCCGACCGCCTCCGACCCCGCCCTCGGCGCCAAGCTCGAGGAAGTCTGCCCCGTCGCCATTTTCAAGGGCACCGACACCGGCGTCGACATCGTCGAGGAGAACACCGACGAGTGCGTCCTCTGCAAGCTCTGCCTCGAAGCCGCCCCCGCCGGCACCGTGCACGTCAAGAAGCTCTACGACGGCACCGAGCTCGAGCTCTAACGACCGGCAATCAACTCCAGAATCACGAAGACCCGCCGAAGCGGGTCTTTTTCGTGCGGGGGAGCTACCCCCGAACCGACTGATAACCGTAGCGACAGCGTAGCGCTATCTCACTTCGGACATCGCGGGGGCGAATCGAGCGCCGTCCCCGCCTTGTTCAGTCGGAGGACGAAGCGGCGAGGTGCCGCAACCGACTGATAATCGGAAGTCCGGAGTAGCCCTCCGGATGGGGTTCGAGTCCCCCGTCCTCCGCAGGTCTTGCCGAGAACGCGGGCCATGACGGGGGCGCAATTCATCAAGCGCCAGCGAGTAGCGCTCGCCAAGTCGTCACCCCCGCGTCTCTCGGCCGAGTCGATCCCGCAGCGGCTAGCGCCGGGTCCACTCGACCAGGAACGGCTCGACGATCCGGTAGGCGCCGCGCTCGCCGGAGACGATTTCGCGCTGCTCCAGCGCCCGCAGGGCGGTCTGGACGCTGGCGGCGCTGGGGAGTTCGTGGCGGTCGCGGTAGGCCTGCGCGTAGGGGTGTCCCGGTTCGCGCGCGAGCGCCTGCAGGAGCAGGCGCTGTACGGTCGAAAGCGATTCCCAGAGCAGGGTGAAGCGGGCGTCCTCGGCGCGGAGGAGCGCGGTCAGCGCGGCGTCGAGCCGCGCGCCGGTCGCCGCCTCCCCCTCCGGGGTCTGCTCCCAGAGGAAGTAGCAAAGCTCCTGGGTCGCGTGGGGGTGTCCTTCGGTCAGCTCCAGCAGACGATCGACCAGCCCGGGCTCGCAGTCGCGCCCGCTCGCCTCGAAGCGGACGGCGATGAAGCCGGAGAACTCGGCGGCCGGGATTCGGCCCAGCTCCATCGGCTTGGCGCTGCGCCAGAGCGGCTCGTTCTGGTCGTTGAAGATCTTCTCCATCACGTGGCGCTTGCTGCCGAGGTAGACGTGGGCGACCTCGGGCTGGCGCTGGAAGATCGCCCGCATCAGCTTCGGCAAGTGGGGGTCGATGTCGACCACCTCCTGGAACTCGTCGAGGACGAGCGCGGTGCGGCGGCCGCGTTCCGCCCCGAGCGTGGCGGGCAGCTCAAGCAGCTGCTCGATCGTCGCATCGACGTCGGCCGGCTCACGGGCCGCGGCGAAACTGAAGGCGACAGCCCCGGTCTCGGGTTCGATCGTCATCGACGGCTGCAGGCGCAAGCGCCGGAACGGAGCCGCCGCTTTTTCCCAGACCCGCTCCAGGGGCGAGGCGATGCTCTCGTAGATCGAGGCGGCGAGGGCGGCGGCAAAGCGCTCCTTGGTCGGGGTCGTCATCAGGTCCACCTGGGCGACCAGCACCCCATCCTTGGCCAGCGCGCGGGTTGCCGCCCAGACGAGCGAGGACTTCCCGTAGCGGCGGGGGGCGAAGACGACGACGTCCTGGCCGTTGCGCATGTCGCTGGCCAGCTCGGCGATCTCCGTTCGCCGATCGGCGAACGACTCGTCAAGCGCAAGCGCTCCGAAGAGGAACGGGTTCGAGGCTGAGGCGGCTCTCATGTCACTTAGCATAATGTACTTCTACATATAAATTTATATATCGATTTGCATTATGCAAGCTTGTATGAACGTGCGTTCCATCACCTTACTTGCATATAAATTTATATCTGGGTAACGTATGCACCAATGGATGCATCGGTTCGCACCCGCCTCTCCCGCGACGACCGCATGGAGCAGACCCTGGCGGTCGCCCACGGCCTCTTCGCCGAGCGCGGCTACGCCGACGTGAAGATGGACGAGATCGCGGCGGCGGTCGGGGTCACCAAGCCCCTCCTCTACAACTACTTCGGGAACAAGGAGCGGCTCTACATCGCCTGCATGGAGCGGGCGGGCGACGCGCTGGAAGCGGCGGTCGGCGACGCGGTCGGCGCGACCAAGTCGCCCGGCGAGGCGCTCGGCGCCGGCGTCCACGCCTTCTTCTCCTTCCTCGACAGCGACCGCGCCGCCTGGGCGGTCCTGTTCGACGAGACCCTGCCCCAGGCCGGCGAGGTCGCCGAGCGAGTCGCCGAGTACCGCGGCCGCATCCTCGCCTTCGTCTCCGCCTCGATGGTCGCCCAGCTGCCGAGCGACAAGCGCGCCGGCGCCAAAGTCGAAATCGAGGCCCTCTCCACCGCCCTGCTCGGCGCCGCCGAGGCGCTCGCCCGCTGGTGGCTGCGGACCGAGGCGGTCAGCGCCGACGAGGCCGCCGAGCTGCTGATTTCCACTGTCGAGCCCGGACTCCGGGAAAGGAGCAGTAGTTGAACCCCAAAACCCGCAAAGTCGCAATCGTCGGCGGCAACCGCATCCCCTTCGCCCGTTCCGACAGCACCTATGCGCACGCCTCCAACCAGGACATGCTGACCGCGGCGCTCGACGGCCTGATCGACCGCTTCGGGCTCGAGGGCGAGGCGCTCGGCGAGGTCGCCGGCGGCGCCGTGCTCAAGCACTCCCACGACCGCGACCTGGCGCGCGAGAGCGTGCTCAGCACCCGGCTCGCCCCCGAGACGCCCGCCTACGACGTCCAGCAGGCCTGCGGGACCGGCCTGGAGACGACGATCCTGGTCGCCAACAAGATTGCCCTCGGCCAGATCGACGTCGGCATCGCCTGCGGTGCCGACACCACCTCCGACGCCCCGATCGCGCTCAACGAGCAACTGCGCTCGACCCTGCTGGAGGCCAACCGGCAGCGCTCGACGACCGGCAAGCTGCGCGCCCTGGCCGGGTTCCGCCCGCAGCACATCGTCCCCAACATCCCCCGCAACGAGGAGCCGCGCACCGGCCTCTCGATGGGTGAGCACTGCGCGATCATGGCCAGCGAATGGGAAATAGGCCGCGCCGCCCAGGACGAACTGGCGGTGTCCAGCCACCAGAACCTCGCCGCCGCCTACGAGCGCGGCTTCTTCGACGACCTGCTCACCCCCTACCTCGGGCTGACCCGGGACCAGAACCTGCGCCCCGACTCCTCGCTGGAGAAGCTCGGCAAGCTGAAGCCGGTCTTCGGCGGGCCCGAGGGGACGATGACCGCGGCCAACTCGACGCCGCTCTCCGACGGCGCCTCGGCGGTGCTGCTCGCCTCCGAGGAGTGGGCGAAGGAGCGCGGCCTGCCGGTGCTCGCCTACTTGACCGAGGCGCAAACCGCCGCCGTCGACCACGTCCATAAGCGCGAGGGGCTGCTGATGGCGCCCGCCTACGCGATGCCGAAGATGCTCGACCGCGCCGGAATCGCGCTGCAGGACTTCGACTACTACGAGATCCACGAGGCCTTCGCCTCGCAGGTGCTGTGCACGCTCGCCGCCTGGGAGGACGAGGCCTACTGCCAGGAGAAGCTCGGCCGCGAGCAGCCGCTCGGCGCGATCGACCGGGCCAAGCTCAACGTCAACGGTGGCTCGCTGGCGGCGGCGCACCCGTTCGCCGCGACCGGCGGGCGGATCGTCGCCGGCCTCGCCAAGCAACTGCACGAAGACGGTGCCGGCCGCGGCGTAATCAGCATCTGCGCCGCCGGCGGCCAGGGCGTCGTCGCCATCCTCGAGGGCCCGGGAGGTTCCAAGTAACCATGGCTGACCGCTACTCACAGCTCGTCAACGCGCCGGTCGTCTCGACCGTCGCCAAGCAGTTCGGGCTGCCCCAGCCCGTCGCGCTCGACCGCTACCGGGCCGACGCCCCGGTGATCGCCGGGCCGGTGCTGAACGGCGCCGCCCCCGACGGCCGCCTGCAGAAGGCGGTGGCCGGGCTGCTCGACGAGATCGGCGCCGAACGGGCCGGCGCCGAGGGCCCGGCGAAGGCGCTGGTCTTCGACGCCACCGGGATCTCGGACTCGACCGAGCTGGTCGAGCTGCAGCGCTTCTTCTATCCCGCCCTCTCGCGCCTGCAGCGCTCCGGCCGCGTCGTCGTGCTCGGCACGCCGCCGACCGCGGCGGGCTCGTCCCGCGCCCACGCCGCGCAGCGCGCGCTCGAGGGCTTCGTGCGCTCGCTCGCCAAGGAGATCGGCGGACGCGGTGCCACCGCGCAGCTCGTGCTCGTCGCCCCCGGCGCCGAGGACCAGCTCGGCTCCACCCTGCGCTTCCTGCTATCGCCGCGCTCGGCCTACGTCTCCGGCCAGGTGGTGCGGATCGGCCCCGGCGTCGCCCCCCTACCCGAGCTCAACTGGGAGCAGCCTCTGGCCGGCAAGACGGCGCTCGTCACCGGCGCCTCGCGCGGGATCGGCGCTGCGATCGCCAACACCCTCGCCCGCGACGGCGCCGAAGTCGTCGGCCTCGACATCCCGCCGATGGCGGCGGACCTGAAGGCGGTAACCGAGGCGATCGGCGGCCGCTCGATCGAGCTCGACATCACCACCGAGGACGCCCCGGAGAAGATCGCCGCCGAACTCTCGGACGGGGTCGACGTGGTCGTTCACAACGCCGGCGTGACCAAAGACCGGACGCTCGCGAAGATGCCGGAAGAGCGCTGGGCGCAGCTGATGGAGATCAACCTCTCCAGCGAGGAGCGGATCAACGACGCCCTGCTCGACGGGAAGCTGTTGAACGCCAACGGGCGGATCGTCGGCGTCTCCTCGATGGCCGGGATCGCCGGCAACAACGGCCAGACCAACTACGCCGCCTCGAAGGCCGGGGTGATCGGGATGGTCGAAGCGCTCGCCCCCGAGCTGGCCGAGCGGGGCGCGACGATCAACGCGGTCGCGCCCGGCTTCATCGAGACGAAGATGACGGCGGCGATGCCGATCGGGCCGCGCGAAGCCGGTCGGCGGCTCTCCAGCCTCTCCCAGGGCGGCCTCCCGGTCGACGTCGCCGAGGCGATCGCCTGGTTCGCCAGCCCCGGCTCCACCGGGGTCAACAGCAACGTGGTCCGCGTCTGCGGGCAGAGCCTGCTGGGGGCCTGAGGTGAGCGTCTCCTCCCTCGACAGCCCGCCCAACATCACCCTGCTCTACGCGCGCGCCGCCGCGCCGCTGATCCCCGGCGCCTCGCTGCTGCCGTTCGTGCCGGGCGGCGGCGGCGAGATCCCCGAGCTCGAGCTGGAGCTGGCGGGGGTGGAAGCCGACCCGGCCGCGGTCGCCGCCTACGCCAGGGTCTGCGGCTTCGTCCTGCGCGACGCGCTGCCGCCGACCTACCCACACGTGCTCGCCTTCCCCCTGCACATGGCGGTGATGGCGGATGGTCGCTTCCCCTTCGGCGCGATCGGGCTCGTCCACCTCGAGAACCGAATCGTCCAGCGCCGCCCGCTCGGCGTCGCCGAGGAGCTGACGCTGCGGGTGCGCCCGACCAAGCTGCTGTCGCACCCGAAGGGGCAGACCTTCACCCTGGTCACCGCAATCGAAGGCGCCGGCGGCGAGACCGCCTGGGAAAGCGTCAGCACCTTCCTGCGGCGCGGCAAGGGCGGCAATGAGCCAATCGCCCCCGAGCCCTTTGCCACCGTCCCGGCGGAGACCCCGGCGAGCGCCGAGTGGCGGCTCGACGGCGGCCTCGGCCGCCGCTACGCGAGCGTCTCCGGCGACCGCAACCCGATCCACATGCACTCGCTGGCCGCGAAGCCACTCGGCTTCCCGGCGGCGATCGCGCACGGGATGTGGACCAAGGCCCGCTGCCTGGGCGCGCTCGAGTCCCGCCTGCCCGACGCCTTCGCGGTCGACGTCCGCTTCCGCAAGCCGATCCTGCTGCCCGCCAGGGTCGAGTTCGCCAGCGCGGAGATCAGCGACAGCACGCAACACGACGAGATCGCCTTCACCGTGCGCGACGCAAAGCGCAACACCCCACACCTCGACGGGAGGATCAAGTGACCACGACCACCGAGAACAAAGGGATGGCCGAGCGCAGCATGGGCTACGGCCTGCGAGCCCTGAACAAGCTCGCGGGCTCGGACCTGCTCGACCGGATCCGCATTCGCAAGGGGGTCGAGAAGGCGCTCTTCCACGGCACCAAGAACGGCTTCCGCACCGCCACGGTCGCCGGCCGTACGTTCAAGGCGGCCCAGCAGCTGGGCAAACCCGCGCGCCAGAAGAAGGGCAAGTCGAAAGGCCTCTTCGACGTCAGCACCGACGACGAGCAGCAGATGTTCCAGGAAGCCGGACAGGCCTTCGCCGAGGAGAAGATCCGGCCGGCGGCGCTGGCGGCCGACGACGCCTGCGCGACCCCGGCGGAGCTGCTCGAGGCGGCCAACGAGCTCGGCGTCAACATGCTCGGCGTCCCCGAGGAGCTCGGCGGCGTGATGGTCGAGCAGTCGGCCGTGACCAGCGTCCTGATCGGCGAGGCGCTCGCCCACGGGGACATGGGGATCGCCTACGCGGCACTCGCCCCCGGGGCGGTCGCGACCGCGATCGGGCTCTGGGGCAGCGCCGAGCAGGAGGCCACCTACCTGCCCGCCTTCACCGGTGAGAACGTCCCCCCCGCGTCGCTGGCGATCCTCGAGCCGCGGCCGCTTTTCGACCCGCTGGTCCTGCAGACCACCGCCCGCAAGGACGGCAGCGAGTGGGTGCTGGACGGCGCCAAGTCGCTGCTCGCCCGGGCTGGCGAGTCCGAGCTGTTCGTGATCGCTGCGGAGGCCGAGGGCATCGGTCCGACCCTGTTCGTCGCCGAGTCCGGGACCAAGGGCCTCTCGGTCGAAGCCGAGCCGGCGATGGGGCTGCGCCCCGCCGCGACCGGCCGGCTGCTAATCGAGGACGTGCGCCTGCCAGCCACCGCGCTGCTCGGCGAGGGCCGGCCGGAGGACTATGTCGAGTGCGTGAACCGGTCCCGGATCGCCTGGGCCGGACTCGCGGTCGGGACCGCGCAGGCGGTGCTCGACTACGTGATCCCCTACGTCAACGACCGCCAGGCCTTCGGCGAACCGATCTCCAACCGCCAGGGCGTCGCCTTCGCCGTTTCCGACATCGGCATCGAGGTCGGCGGCATGCGGCTCGCCACCTACCGGGCGGCCTCGCGCGCCGACCGCGGCGAGGAGTTCGGCCGCGAGGCGGCGATCGCCCGCAAGCTGTGCAGCGCCAAGGGGATGCAGATCGGCTCCGACGGCGTGCAGCTGCTCGGCGGCCACGGCTTCGTCAAGGAGCACCCGGTCGAGCGCTGGTACCGAGACCTGCGAGCCGCGGGCGTGATGGAGGGCGCCCTGCTCGTCTAGGCAGCGCGACGAGCGAAAGGAAACCATGAGCATCAACCTCGAGATACCGAAGAAGTTCAAGCCCCTCGCCAACCAGGCCAACCAGGTCGCGACCGAGGTCTTCCGGCCGATCTCCCGCAAGTACGACGAGGCCGAGCACGAGTACCCGAAAGAGCTCGACATGCTGGCCTCGCTGATCGACGGGATGAACGAGGGATCTGACATCGGCGGCGCCGGCGCCGCCGGGGTGCGACGCGAGAAAAGCGACGACGGCGAGAACCGCAACGGTTCCAACCTCTCGACCGTGCTCGGGATCATCGAGCTCTGCTGGGGCGACGTCGGGCTGCTGCTCTCGATGCCGCGCCAGGGGCTCGGCAACTCCGCGATCGCCTCGGTGGCGACCGAGGAGCAGCTCGAGCGCTACGGCGGCAAGTGGGCGGCGATGGCGATCACCGAGCCCGAAGCGGGCTCGGACTCGGCCGCGATCCGCACCACCGCCGAGCTCGACGGCGACGAGTACGTGCTGAACGGCGAGAAGATCTTCGTCACCTCGGGCGACCGCGCCGACCTGATCGTCGTCTGGGCCTCGCTCGACCGCTCGAAAGGGCGGGCCGCGATCAAGTCGTTCATCGTCGAGCGCGACAACCCCGGGCTGAAGCTCGACCGGCTCGAGCACAAGCTCGGGATCCGCGCCTCCGACACCGCCAACTTCACCCTGCAGGACTGCCGGGTGCCGAAAGAGGCGCTGCTTGGCGACCCGGAGGTGAAGGAGAAGGGCTTCGCCGGGGTGATGGAAACCTTCGACAACACGCGGCCGCTGGTCGCCGCGATGGCGGTCGGGGTGACCCGGGCGGCGCTCGAGGAGACGCGTCGACGGCTGAACGAGGCCGGGGTCGAGATCGACTACGACAAACCCGCCCTCTCCCAGCACGCCGCCGCGGCCCGCTACCTGGAGATGGAGGCCGACTACGAGGCCTCCTGGCTGCTCACCCTGCACGCCGCCTGGATGGCCGACAACTCGAAGCCGAACTCGCTGCAAGCCTCGATGGCGAAGGCGAAGGCCGGGCGCACCTGCGTCGAGGTCACGCTCGGCTGCGTCGAGCTCTGCGGCAGCGTCGGTCTCGGCGAGAGCGAGCTGCTCGAGAAGTGGGCGCGGGACTCGAAGATCCTCGACATCTTCGAGGGGACTCAGCAGATCCAGCTGCTGATCGTCGCCCGCCAGCTGCTCGGCAAGAGCTCCAGCGAATTGAGGTAGCCAGGGGATAATCCTCGGTCGATGAACCTGATCGAGGATCTGATGGAGCGATCCCCGGCCTCGCGGCTGGGGATCGTCTCCGTCGACGCCGAGGCGAACCGGCGCGACTGGCACTTCGGCGAACTGATCGCCTGCTCGGCCGGGCTGTCCGGCGCCTTTGCGGCGCGTGGGGTTGGGAAGGGCGATGTGGTGATGACCCTGGTCGGGAACCGGATCGAGTGGGTGCTGAGCCTGCTCGCCTGCTGGCGGATGGGCGCGGTGGCGCTGCCCTGCAGCACGATGCTGCGCCGCGTCGATCTCGAGCACCGGGTCGCCGCCGCCGACCCCAAGCTCTGCCTCGGCGAACCGGCGCTGCTCGTCGAGCTACCGGACGGGGTCCCGACCATGGACCTCGACGAAGTCGCCCGGGTCCTCGACGAGGACCTGCCGCAGGAGACGCCGGCCGCGGTCGAGCCGATGGACCCGGATGACCCGGCGCTGATCGTCTTCACCTCCGGCACCACCGGTAAGCCGCGGGGCGTCGTCCACCCCTACCGCTACCTGTTCGGGCAAGAGATCCAGGCGCGGCACTGGTTCGGCTCGCGGCCTGGCGACCTCGCCTGGTGCACGACCGCGACCGGCTGGTCGAAGTCGGCCCGCAACGTCTTCCTTGCCCCCTGGCTAACCGGCGCCGCCGCGGTCCTCCACGAGGGCCGCTTCGATGCCGAGGAGCGGCTCGAATTGATCGAGGCGCTCGGCGTCGACGTGCTCTGCCAGGCCCCGACCGAGTACCGGATGCTGGCCAAGCGCACCGAGCTGCGCCCCCTCCCCACGCTGCGCCGCATGGTCTCCGCCGGCGAGCCGCTCGACCCGGAGACGATCGCCGCCTTCCGTGAGGCGACCGGGCTGGAGCCGGCCGACGGCTACGGCCAGACGGAGACCGGACACGTCACCGCCAACCTGGTCGGCGAGCCGGTCCGCCACGGCTCAATGGGCACGCCGCTACCCGGGATCGAGACGCGGATCGTTGAGGGCGAATTGCAGCTGCGCGCCGCCTCCTCCCCCACCTTCTTCTCCCACTACCTCGACGGCGAGCGCTTCGAGGGCGAGTGGTGGGAGACCGGCGACCTGGTCCGCGAAGACGAGGACGGCTACCTCTTCTTCGAGGGCCGCGACGACGACATCATCCTCTCCGCCGGCTACCGGATCGGCCCGACCGAGGTCGAGGCGGCGCTGCTCTCCCACCCCGCGGTCGCCGACGCGGCCGCGGTCGCTGCCCCCGACCCCGAGCGCGGCGCGGTGGTGCGGGCGATCGTCGTACTGCGCGACCGCGAGCCCGGCGAGGCGCTGGTCGCCGAGCTGCAGGAGCACTGCAAACGCGAGACCGCGCCATACAAGTTCCCCCGCATCGTCGAGTTCGCCGCGGAGCTGCCGAAGACGAACAGCGGCAAGATCAAGCGCGCCCAGCTGCGGGCGGAGTAGGCTGGGGAACATGGCCGTAAAGGAGCAGAGCGAGACCGAGACCGTCGCCCGCGCCTACTTCGACGCGGTCACGAAACGCGACGTCGAGGCGATGGCAGCCTGCTGGGAGCCTGGCTCCCTCGATGTCCTCCACGGCGTCGCCGAGCTGACCGTCCCCGCCGACCTCGCGGCATGGTTCAGCGCCCTCTTCGCGGCCTTTCCAGACTTCACCTTCGAGGTCCTCGACGTGCTCGCCGCCGGCGAGAAGGCGGCGGTGCGCTGGCGCGCGACCGGCACCTTCAACGGCAGCGCCAAGTTCGAAGGCCTGCTCCCCAACGGCAACTCGGTCGACGTCCAAGGCTGCGACGTGCTCACCGTGCGCGGCGGCAAGGTCATCCGCAACGACGCCTTCCTCAACGGCGCCGAGATGATGCGCCAACTCGGCGCCCTACCGCCGGCCGGTGCAGCGCCGGAAAAGGCGCTGACCGCGGCGCTCAACGCGAAGACCCAGGCCAGCGCCTGGCTCGCATCCCGGCGCGGCGGCTAGCCGCCGCTAGGCCGCGGCGCCCAGTTCCTCGGTAGCTGCGACCGGTTTGCCGAGGTGGAAGCCTTGGGCCATGTCGACCCCGTACTCGCGCAGCATCTGGGTCGTGTCCTCGTCCTGGACGAACTCGGCGATCGTCCGCTTGCCGAGCCCGCGGGCGATCTGGACGATCGCCTTCACGGTCAGCTGGTCGGCGTCGTTGCGGGGCATGTCGCGGATGAAGGCGCCATCGATCTTGATCACGTCGAAGGGGATGCGTTTCAGGTAGCTGAAGGGGCCGAAGCCGGCGCCGTAGTCGTCGATCGCGACTTCGCAGCCGAACTCGGTCAGGCGGTCGGCGAAGCCGGCGGCGGCTTCGTAGTCGTCGATCCGCGCGGTCTGGGTGATCTCGAAGGTGCACCGCCCCGGGTCGGCGTCGCCCTCGTCGAGCTGGCGTTCGATGTATTCGAGCACCGAGATGTCGGTCAGCGAGGCGCCTGAGATGTTGACGTGCAGGGAAACCGGCATGCCAGCGCGCTCGCGCTCGGCAAGAATCGACAGCGCCCTGGTGACCACCCAGCGGTCGAGCTCCTGGACCATTCCGGAGCGCTCCGCTGCCTCGATGAACGAGGCCGCCGGCATCAGCTCACCGCTCTCACCGGTCATCCGCAACAGCAGCTCGTAGCGCTCGACCCCGCCGGAGGCGAGGCTGCGAATCGGCTGCGTCGCAAGGCTGAGCCGGTCGTGGGTGAGCGCGTCGCGGATCCGGGCGCTGGTCGTCTGGGTACGGCGCAGCGCGTACTCGTCTTCGTCCTCGCCGTTGAAGAGCGCGATCCGGTTGCGCCCCGCCCCCTTGGCCCGGTACATCGCCTGGTCCGCGGCAACCAGGACCGCCTCCGCGTTGGCCCCCGGCTTGCCGCCGAACATCTTGATCCCGACGCTGATCGTCGCCGAGCCGATCTCCGAGTCGAGCGCAAAGCCCTCGGCGACCTCGGCGCGCAGGTCCTCGCCGAGCTGTAGCGCCCCGGAGGTGTCGGTCTGCGGCATCAGCACCGCGAACTCGTCGCCGGAGAGCCGGGCGACGATGTCGGTCGTCCGCACCCGCTCGCGCAGGATGTCGGCAATGCGGCGGATCAGGTTGTCTCCGGGCTGGTGGCCGAGCCGGTCGTTGACCTCCTTGAGGCCGTCGATGTCGATGATCATCACCGCCCCCTGACCGCCGTAGCGAGCGGTGAAGGAGACGTGCTGATCGAGCTCGGAGCGAAAGCGGCGCCGATTCTGCAGGCCGGTTAGGGAATCGTGATCGGCGATATAGCGCAACTCCGCCTCGGTCTTCTCAGCCCGGGTGAGGGCATCGCGGATCACCTCGCGGTCGCTGGGCGCGAGCTTTGCCAGCGCCGCTTCCACCGCGGGATCGCGGCCGTCCGCTCCGTCGAGGGAGTTCACCCGCCGGAAGTTAGTGACTTCACCGCACAAGGTGGTTGAAGGCATCCCGAAAACAGCCGGCGGACCCGAATTTAGGCGATAACCCGAGGGCCAATAGTGGGCTTGCGAGTGCCCGGGTAGGGTGACCCCGATGGCCAACCGCCTCGCCCAGGAGACCAGCCCCTACCTGCTCCAGCACGGCGACAACCCGGTCGACTGGTACCCCTGGGGCGAGGAGGCGCTCGGCCGCGCGCGGGCGGAGGACCGGCCGATCCTGCTCTCGGTCGGCTACTCGGCCTGCCACTGGTGCCACGTGATGGAGCGCGAGTCCTTCGAGGACGCCGCGACCGCCGCCTACATGAACGAGCACTTCGTCAACGTCAAGGTCGACCGCGAGGAGCGGCCCGACGTCGACGCGATCTACATGGAGGCGGTGCAGGCGATGACCGGCCACGGCGGCTGGCCGATGACCGTCTTCCTCGACCCCGACGGGCTGCCCTTCTACGGCGGCACCTACTTCCCGCCCGACGACTCGCGCGGGATGCCGAGCTTCCGGATGGTGATGGAAGCGATCGTCGACGCCTGGACCCGCCAGCGCGAGGAGATCCGCGCCAAAGCCCCCGGCACCCGCGCCCGGCTCGGGGCGATCGGCGAGCTCGAACCGGACCCGGAGCTGCCGGGGCCGGACGACCTGGCCGCCGCGGTGACGCGCCTGACCGGTGACGCCGACCGCCGCCACGGCGGCTTCGGCGGCGCCCCCAAGTTCCCGCCCGCCTCGGCGCTCGAGCTCCTGATGGCTCGCGGCGAGACCGAGGTGGTCGAGGAGACGCTCGACGCGATGCTGGCCGGCGGCATCTACGACCAGCTCGGCGGCGGCTTCGCCCGCTACTCGGTCGACGCGATCTGGCTCGTCCCCCACTTCGAGAAGATGCTCTACGACAACGCCCTACTCGCCCCGGCCTACCTGCACGGCTGGCAGTTGCTCGGCCACCAGCGCTACCGCCGCGTCTGCGAGGAGACGCTGGACTGGATGCTGACCGAGATGCGCGGCCCCGAGGGCGGCTTCTACTCAGCGCTCGACGCCGACTCCGAGGGCGAGGAGGGCCGCTTCTACGTCTGGACGCCGGACCAGATCGGCGCCGTGCTCGACAGCGCTGCGGCCGCCGAGGTGAGCGCCTACTTCGGGGTCAGCGAGCGCGGCAACTTCGAGGGCTCGAACATCCTCCACCTTGCCAGCGGCGCCGACGCCGAGCCGCCCACCGGGCTAGCGGAGGCGCGCCGGGCGCTCTACGAGGCACGCGCCCAGCGAGTCTGGCCGGGGCTGGACGACAAGCGGCTCACCTCCTGGAACGCGCTCGCGGTCGGCGCCCTGGCCGAGGCCGGCGCGGTGCTCGACCGCCCCGACTACCTCGAGGCCGCCGCCGGCTGCGCCTCCTTCCTGCTGGACACGATGCGCGACCCCGACGGCCGCCTGCTGCGCACCTACAAGGACGGCGACGCCCGCCTCAACGCTTACCTCGAGGACCACGCATACCTGCTGGAAGCGCTACTGACCCTCTACGAAGCGACCCTGGAAGCGTGCTGGTTCGAGTCCGCGCAGGCGCTGGCCGGGACGATGATCGAGCGCTTCGGCGACCGCGAGCGGGGCGGCTTCTTCTCGACCTCCGACGACCATGAGGAGCTGATCGCCCGCCGCAAGGAGATCGGCGACCACCCGATCCCCGCCGGCAACAGCGCCGCCGCGCTCGGCCTGCTGCGGCTGGCCGCGCTGAGCGGAGAGGGCAGCTATGAAGCCGAGGCGAACGGCGTCCTCCGCCTCTTCTCCGGGCCGGCCCTCAAGCACCCCCACAGCTTCGGCCACCTCCTGCGGGCGATCGATTTCCAGCAAGCGAGGACCCGCGAGGTGGCGCTGGTCGGCGAGGAGCTCGGCGAGCTGGCGGCCGTCGTGCGCGGCGAGTTCCGCCCCCACGTGGTCCTCGCCGGCGGCCCCGAGGGCAGCGTGCAGCCGGCGCTGCTGCAGGCCCGGACCACGGTCGGAGGCAGGTCCGCCGCCTACGTCTGCGAGGGCTTCGCCTGCCAGCTGCCGACGACCGATCCGGCGCAGCTCGCCGCGCAGCTCTGAGCGCCGGCCCGCCGCCCGGGCTCAGAGCCCGAAGTCGCGGACCGTGTCGAGCGCGACGCGGCCGCCGACCTCGGCCCAGCCCTCGCCGAGCGGGGCCGCCTGCAGCAGCGACCCCTGGCCCTGGCGGATCGTCAGCGGACGATCCAGCGCCGCCACCAGCATGATCGCCGCCGATCCCGTCGCCTCGTCCTCGCCGACCCCGTCGGCGAGCGAGAAGCAACGCGAGCGGACCACGCCGCCCTCCCGGTCGGCCCAGGCCCAGAGGTAGATTTCGTCTTCGCGGCCTCCGGGCGGACCGTCGAGCGCCTCGATCTCGGCCGGCGAGTCGTACTCGATCAGCTCCCAGGGCGGCGACCACTCGGCCCGTGCCGAGACGTAGGTCAGCTCCCCCTCGCGCCGTACCGCCACTTCGCCCGCCGGCGGGTTCAGCGCCTGCACCGGGTCGCCCTCGTGGGCCAGGAGCCAGGCCGTCCCCACCGTGGGATGACCGGCGAACGGCAGCTCGAGGCCGGGCGTGAAGATCCGGCAGGCGCCGCGCTCGCGCTCGTCGACGAAGACCGTCTCCGAGAAGCCGAGCTCGTAGGCGACCGACTGGCGCCGCTCCACCGGCACCTCGCCCCCGTCGAGGAAGACCCCGAGCGGGTTGCCGTGGCGGCCGTCCTCGTCGGTGAAGACGCGGAGCACGTGGAGCGTGGCCACTGTCTACCCGCCCCTTCCAGTCCGTCGCTAGAGGATCGGGAGGAAGTTTTCGATCTCGTACGGGGTGACCTGGACCCTGTACTCGTCCCATTCCTGACGCTTGATCTCGACGAAGCGACGGAAGGTGTGCTCGCCGAGCGTGCGCAGGACGAGCTCGGAGTCGGCGGCGATCTCGATCGCCTCGCCGAGGGTCGCCGGCAGCTGCTCGATCCCCTGGTGGGCGAGCTCCTCCTGGGAGAGGTGGTAGAGGTTCTGCTCCATCGGCTCCGGCAGCTCGTAGCCCTTCTCGACCCCTTCGAGGCCGGCCTGCAGCATCCCGGCGAAGCAGAGGTAGGGGTTGGCGGCGGGGTCGGGACAGCGCAGCTCGGCCCGGGTCGCCGCCTCCTTGCCGGGGTGGTAGAGCGGCACCCGGATCAGCGCCGAGCGGTTGCGGCGCGACCAGGCGAGGTAGACAGGCGCCTCGTAGCCGGGCACCAGGCGCTTGTAGGAGTTGACCCACTGGGCGAACAGCGGCGAGATCTCGCGCGCGTGCTTGAGTTGGCCGGCGATGAACGACTTCGCTACCGGCGAGAGAAAGTAGGGGTCGTCCTCGTCGTAGAAAGCGTTGCGGCCGTCTTTGGAGAGCGACTGGTGGACGTGCATCCCGGAGCCGTTCTCGCCGAACAGCGGCTTCGGCATGAAGGTCGCGTGGTAGCCGTACTTCATCGCGTACTCCTTGACCACGATGCGGTAGGTCATGCAGTCGTCGGCCATCTCGAGCGCGTTCTTGTAGCGCATGTCGACCTCGTGCTGGGAGGGGCCGACCTCATGGTGGGTGTACTCGACGTGGATGCCCATCTTCTCCAGCGCCAGCACCGTCTCGCGGCGCAGGTCGGAGCCGGCGTCGAGCGTGGTCAGGTCGAAGTAGCCGCCCTCGTCGAGCGGCTCGGGCACGCCGCCCTCCGGTTTCGCCGAGCGGAAGTAGAAGTACTCGAGCTCGGGGCCGATGTTGTAGGCGTCGAAGCCCATCTCTTCGGCCCGTTTGAGGGCGCGGCGCATGATCCAGCGTGGGTCGCCCTCGTAGGGGCCGCCGCCGGGCACGCGGATGTCGCAGAACATGCGCGCGACGGCGTCCTCCTCGGGCCGCCAGGGGATCAGCGCGAAGGTGGCCGGATCTGGCACCGCCAGCATGTCCGACTCCTCGATCGGGTTGAAGCCGGTAATCGAGGACCCGTCGAACCCCATACCGCCGGCGAACGCGTCCTCGAGCTCGGAAGCGTTGACCGAGAAGCTCTTCAGCTGACCGAGCACGTCGGTGAACCAGAGGCGGATGAAGCGGACGTCGTGCTCCTTGACCTGATCGATGACGTCGGCGGCACTGCGGGGTTGCTCTGCCATTCACTGCCTCCTTGCTTCCGAGCGAGAGAAGCTCGCAACCATAGGTGAATGAACCGAGCAGGTGCAGAAAAACGTATACCGGGTATGGAAAGGCAGTTCTTAGCGGCGCTAAATGCGGATGGACAGGAGGTTCCGGGCAGCTTGCACGAACCGCCGAAACCCGGTATAACTTACTCCTCGTAAGTAAGCGGCTCAAAGTAAAGTAAAGGCCACATAAAGGCTCTGTAAAGCGAAATCTTCGCCCCAGAAAGAGCCAGAAGCGAGAAGCAACTGTGACGGTAAAAACTGCAGTCAGCCGATTCCAGATCCACGACGAGCTCACGGCGCCCGAAGACAGCGCGCCGCTGATCAAAACCATCCAGGCGACCGGTGGCGCGGTCACCAAGTTCGTCGGCGTGCTCGCCGGCTCCCCCGCGGTCCTCCGCGCCTACACCCGGATGCGCTCCGAGCTGCGCGGCGGCGTTCTCCCCCAGGCGACCCGCGAAAGGATCGCCCTGGCCGTCGCCGAGCACCGCGAAGACAACTACAGCATCGCCCAGCACGCGAAGTCGGCGCGGCGGGCGGGTCTTGGCCTCGACGAGGTCTCCCGCGCCCGCAGCTTCACCTCCGCCGACGAGAAGGAGGCGGCGCTGCTCCTCTTCCTCAAAGAGGCGCTCGACGCCGACGGACCGCCACCGCTCCACCTCCACGAGGAGGCGCGGGAAGTGGGCTGGACCGACGAGGAGATCCTCGAGGCGGTCGGCCACCTGGCGCTGAACGAGTTCCAGAGCCTGATCGCCAGCGCCGCGGCGCTGCCCAAAGACCAGGCGACGCCGCGGGTCCTCCCCTCCGCCGCCTGAGCGGACGAGCAGAGTTCAGAAAAGGCCCCGGGTCGTCGATCCGGGGCCTTTTCTTTGCGCGCTAGCCCTCGACCAGGGTCGCCGTGTAGAGCAGGCGGGCGGTCGTGTACTTGCAGCCGTAGGTGGCGCGCTTGTTCAGCTGTTCCTGCGGGACGCCCTGGCGGATGTCGGTCGAGTTGGTGCAGGTGCCGGGGGCGCGGCTGGCGCGCCAGATGTTGTTGCTCGATAGGTCCTGGGAGAAGGCCGGCGCCCAGGTCGGGACGCTGATCCCGACGATGTCGTTCTTTTCGACCGGGAGGTTGGAGCCGAATTTGACCGTCTGGCCGAGGTAGGGGCTGAGGACCTTGACCGCCCCCTGTGCCCGCAGCGTGTAGCGCGGCGGGTTGGTGCCGGGCACGCGGCGCAGGATCGAGAGGCGCGCCTCCGGGGGGGTGCCGAAGAAGCTGTTGAAGAAGGAGCGCTGGCTGTTGGTCGGCTGCGCCAGGGTCAGCGTCCAGGACTTGATCGTGCCGTCGTGCGGGACCAGGAACGGGTTGACCGTCTGGCCGTTGTTGACCTGGAAGCCGGTGACGCTGCCGATCGCCTGGCAAGGCAGGTTCGGACACGAGGGGTCGGGCGTCTGCGAAGTGAGGCCGAGAATCACCGACGTCTGCTCCACCTTGGCGGAGCTGGTGCCGACCGAGGCGACGAGCACGGCGAGGGCGCCGGCCGTCGCCGCAACCGCCAGCCACCTACCGCGTCGTCCGGCGCTGGTGGAAAGACCTCGGGGGTACCTCGACATAACCGCTGCTCCTCTCGTCTATTGGCCCTGCCTAAACACGGCAGATTAGCCTTCGGAGCGGCGTTGTCGCGGCGGTTGTGGGCGTTCGCTATTTGCGGGCGAAGCTGGTCGCGATCGCGTATTGGACCTGACCGACGCCGACGGACTCGAAGTCGAGCGCTTCCGCGGCGGCCTCGGTGAGGTCCCAGGCGCGGCCGGTGATATAGGGGCCGCGGTCGATCACCCGGGCCATCACTACGTGGCCGCGATGCTTGAACTTGACCATCGTCCCGCAGGGCAGCGTCTTGTGGGCGACGCCGATCGTGGTCGGCGTCAGGGTGCCGCCGCAGGCGACCCCGTTTCCGTACAGCCCGGGCCCGTACCAGCTGGCGCCGCCGATCCTCCAGCCGCTGAAGGTGTAGAGCCCGGCCGAAGTGCTGGCGGCGCTCGGCTGCGGCGTCGAGAAGCTGGACGCGCCGCCGGTCCCGGCCTGCGCGACGGCTGGCGCGAGCAGGGTGATCGCGAGGGTGGCCAGGACAAGTGCCCAGCGCAGCTTGAAGTTTCTGCGTTGTTTCATTTCTCTTTCCAGGCGCTTACGGGGTTAGCTGTCGGGCTCGCGCTGAAAGAGCTGCGCTACGCCGGCAGAGGCCGGCGACTCGCCCCAACTAATTGGGTCCCCCGCTCCCCGCGATATGTAGGCGGAGATTCAGCGGAAGTTGGCGGCAGGTTAGCAAACGCTAAGACGGAAACTTCGACTTCTTGAGCAGATGCTCAAGAAATGCCGCTATTTGGCTTGGAAATGGGAAAGGCCCCCGAGGTGGGAGCCTTTCCGTTAGCGGGCCTGTAAGCCGGATCCTGTCTTGAGCGGCCATCTATCTATGCGGCCTACCTGGACCTCGCCGAGCCGGGTCGACGGTCCTGCTTGGCCTTGCACCGGGCGGGGTTTGCCTGGCCGTCGCGTCACCGCGACGCCGGTGCGCTCTTACCGCACCTTTTCACCTTTGCCTGTACGCGACTCACGTGTGGCCGCGCCATCGGCCGTGTGTTTCTGTGGCACTTTCCCGCGGGTTTCCCCGGGTGGACGTTATCCACCGCCCTGCCCTGTGGTGTCCGGACTTTCCTCGAGGGGTTTTCTCTCCCCCCGCGGTCCGCTCGGCCCGCTCAGCGATCGTAGCTCGATGCCCCAGGCGGGGCAACAGACGGCGGTCTATGGTGGTCTCGATGCGGAACGCGGTCGTTACGGGGGCGGGAGGCGGGTTGGGACGCGAGATCGCCCACGAGCTCTCCGGGCGCGGCTACCGCGTCCACGCCACCGACCTCGACCCCGAGAGCGCCGCCCGGACCGCATCCGAGCTCGGCCCCGAAGCCGGCTCCTCGGCGCTTGACGTGCGCGACGAAGCGGCCTGCCGCCAGCTCGCCGACCGCGTCGCCGCCGACGGCGGGCTCGAGCTCTGGGTCAACAACGCCGGTGTTCTCTTCAGCGGCACCCCTTGGGAGCAGGGCGCCGAGATGCGCCAGACGATGCTCGAGGTCAACTACAACGGGCTCGTCAACGGGACCCTGGCGGCCCTGGCGCCGATGATGGCCAGCGGCCGCGGTCACGTCGTCAACGTGATCTCACTGGCGGGCATAGTCGCCGCTCCCGGCGAGGTCAGCTATTCGGCGAGCAAGCACGCGGCGATTGCCTTCACCCTCGGCACCCAGTTCGACCTACGGGTCGCCGGCGTGCGCGGCGTGCGCATCTCCGCCATCTGCCCGGACGGGATCTGGACGCCGATGCTGGAAGACAAGCTCGACGACCCGCACGCCGCCGGCTCCTTCTCCGGCCAATTGCAGACCGCGCGCCGGGTGGCGCGCGAGGTCGGCAAGCTGAGCGAGCGCCCCCGTCCGGTCGCCGTGGTGCCCCGCTGGCGTGGCCCGCAGCTGCGCTTCTTCGACGCCTTCCCCGGCCTGGCACTCCGCCTGGTGCCGCTGATTATCTGGGACGCCAAGCGCCGCCAGCGGCGCTACAAGAAGCTGATTGAGCGCGGCAAGTGGCCGCCGCGCGGCCGCTAGCTAGACCTTTCGGAAGACCCCGACGACTTTGCCGAGCACCTGCGCCTCGGTGCTGAGGATCGGCTCCATCTCGTCGTTCTCCGGCTGCAGCCGGATGTGGTCCTTCTCGCGGAAGAAGCGCTTGCAAGTCGCCTCATCGCCGATCAGGGCGACGACGATTTCGCCGTCGGCGGCGTCCTCGGCGGGCCGCACGATCACATAGTCGCCTTCGATGATGCCGGCGTTCTTCATGCTCTCGCCACGCACCTGGAGGATGTAGTCGCCGTCCTCGCCGCCGATCACGTCGGGGACTTCGAGGTACTCCTCGATGTTCTCCTCGGCCAGGATCGGGGCGCCGGCGGCGACCTGACCGATTAGCGGCAGCCCGCTCGGCGGCCGGATCGCGTCCTTCGCCTTGTTCGCCGTCCCGATCAGCATCTCGATCGCCCGCGGCTTCGAAGGGTCGCGCTTCAGCAGCCCGATCTTCTCCAGGTTCGCCAGGTGCGCGTGCACGGTCGAAGACGAGTGCAGGCCCACCGCTTTGCCGATCTCCCGCACCGTCGGCGGATAGCCCGTCTTCGCGGCGTACTTGCCGATGAAGTCGAAGATCTCCTTCTGCCGTTTCGTCAGGTCAAGGTCAACCATGAGTCGGTCTCGTTCCCCTCCGCTTGCCGGGTGCTTTCAATTCGAACACTTGTTCGTAGCCTACCCCCTGCCCCGGATACCTGCAAGCCAACACCGCCCCAACGCCCCAAACATCTAGAATCCCCCTCCCTGCGGCTGTGGCGGAACTGGTAGACGCGCAAGGTTGAGGGCCTTGTGGGTGGAAACACCCGTGATGGTTCGACTCCATTCAGCCGCATGAGAAAGCCCCCGCAAGTCGGGGGCTTTCGCGTTCAAGCCTCCCCAGGGGAGATCAGCTCCCAGTTGGGTGGGGGATCGTCGTCTGCCGACTTGCGGGCAAGGTCCCAACCGCATGAAATAGCGGAATTGGGGCAGTTCGCTGCTACTGTGGATGGGTCGGGTTGGCCGATTCGCCGCCCGAGAGGTTCCGTTCCCTCCTCGTGCCTTGGCGCCTCGGGGTCGCAGGATCTCCCCGAAGTTCCAACCCAGGAGCTGACGACATTTCTTCAGGCATGGCCGCGACCTCGACCAGGTGGACGTGCGGACGGTGCGGTGTGTCGGCGGGCAGAATCGACGGCACCCGCAGCGTTCTGCCGGTGGGCTGGGACGGGTCGGGCAAAGAGACCTTCTGCCTTGGGTGCAGCCGGGCCCTGGCCGGCGAAGCGGCGCAGGAATCGGCCCCCGTCGGCTGCTCGCGCGCCGACCTCGTCCGCATCCGCCGCCGGGCGCTGATCGAGTTCGAGATCCGGCGCGCCCCCGACGCGCCGAACCGGACGATCGCCCAGGCTTGCCGGACCTCGACCTTGGCGGTCGCGGCGATCCGCGACGCCGCAGGGGCTGAATGATGGAGATCGGGATCGCACTGGCCGTGGCCGTCGCCCTGATGACCAACCTCGCCTCGCTGTTCAAGCATCGGGGCTGCCAGCGCACCGAGCCAGCCCGCATCACCCGGCCGATCGCCACCATTCAGGGCCTGGCGCGCTCACGCTGGTTCGTCGCCGGTTGGGGCCTCGCGGCCTTCGCCTGGCTGATCCATGTGGCCGCCCTCTCGATGGCGCCGATCTCCCTGGTCCAAACCGTGCTCGCCGCGGGCGCGGTGACGCTCGCCGTGCTGTCCCAGCGCCTCTTCGGCGATTCGGTCGAGCGGCGCCAGTGGGTCGCGCTGATCCTCGGTGGCCTCGGACTCGCGCTACTCGCGGCGACCCTCCCCCACTTCCGCGGCGACGGCTCCGACTTCTCGCTCGCGGCGATCGTCAGCTTCGAGGGCGGGCTCGTCCTGCTCGCGGCGGGGATCGCCTTGGGCCACCGGACCAAGCGCCTGGCCGCGCGCCGCGGGGTGCTGCTCGCCGTCCTCGCCGGGCTGCTGTTCGCGCTGGCGGGGATTGCGATCAAGGCCCTGACCAGCGGCATCGGCGGCCCCTGGCTGATGGTCGCCCTCGTCCTCCTCATCCTCACCTGCGGAGCGCTCGCCCAGTACACGACGGTAGCCGCCCTCCAGGGCGGCGGTGCGATCGAGACGATCGGGCTGATGGGACTCGTCGCCAACGCGACGCAGATCATCGCCGGTGTCGTCGTCTTCGGCGATCCGCTTTCGCCCAGCCCGGTCGGGCTCGTGCTTCAGCTGACGGCGTTCGCGATGGTCTGCGTCTCCGCCTTGCTGATGCCCGCTTCCTCGCTGAACGTGGTTCGTCGGGTTAGGGTGCCCTAACTAGATTAGGTATTGTCGGGATGAATGGCGCGTGCCGTTCTCTCGCCGCAGCCCGAGGCGACCGTCTCGGCAACCCCCCCACTCTCTGCCCGCTTCAAGCTCACGCGCGCGGCTGGGTTGGCGCTGGCCGCGGTGGCCCTTGTCTTCGTGGCGCTGGTCAGCCTTGCGGTGGGGGCGAAGGGGATTCCACTTGGCGAAGTTGCGGAAGCGCTCTTTCATGACGACGGCTCGGAGCAGGCCGCGATCGTGCGGGAGCTGCGGCTGCCGCGGACGCTAGTCGGGCTGGCGATCGGCTGCGCGCTGGGGCTGGCCGGGGCGCTGATGCAGTCGATCACCCGCAACCCGCTCGCCGATCCGGGCCTGCTCGGGGTCGACGCGGGGGCCGCCGCGGCGGTGGTGCTCGCCATCTCGCTGCTGGACGTGCGCGGGGTCGGCACCTATATGTGGTTCGCCTTCGCCGGCGCCGCGGTCGCCTCGCTCGCGGTCTACGCGCTTGGCTCAACCGGACGGGGCGGCGCCACGCCGGTGCGGCTGGCGCTGGCCGGGACGGCGATCCTCGCGGCGCTGACGGCGCTGATCGAAGGCGTCACCCTGCTCGACCGGACGGCCTTCGACCAGTACCGGTTCTGGAGCGTCGGCTCGCTGGCCGGACGGGGCCTCGACGTGCTGGCCCCGGTCGCGCCGTTCCTCGTGCTCGGCGGGCTGATCGCGCTCGCCCTGGCGCGGCCGCTGAATGCGCTGGCGCTCGGCGCGGACGCCGGCCGGGCGCTCGGCGCCCACGTCGGCCGCACCCGGGTGCTAACCGCGATCGCAATCGTCCTCCTTTGCGGTGGAGCCACCGCGGTCGCCGGCCCGATCGCCTTCGTCGGCCTCGCGATCCCCCACGTCGCCCGCGCGATCGTCGGGCCCGACCTGCGCTGGGTGATCCCCTACTCGATGCTGCTGGGGGCGATCCTGCTGCTCAGCGCCGACATCCTCGGCCGCGTCGTCGTCCGACCCGGCGAGCTGCAGGTCGGCATCGTCACCGCGGTGCTCGGCGCCCCCGTCTTCATCGCCCTCGTCCGTCGCCGCCGGATCGCGCAGCTTTGAGCGCAGGTCAGGCCCACGTGATCCGCCTCGCCGGGGAGCGCGTCTCCTTCCGCCTGCACCTGCGGCCGCTGCTGGTCGGCCTGGCGCTCGCCCTGGTCGCCGTGGTCGGCGCGATCCTCGCGATCGCCACCGGCGACTACCCCCTCTCCCCCGGCCAGGTGATCGAAACCCTGCTCGGCGGCGGCGACTCCAGCACCAGCTTCATCGTCGAGACGTTGCGCCTACCGCGCACCTTGACCGCGCTCCTGGTCGGCGCCGCGCTCGGCCTCGCCGGGGCGATCTTCCAGAGCATCGCCCGCAACCCGCTGGGCAGCCCCGACGTGATCGGGTTCACCTACGGCGCGGCGACCGGGGCGCTGCTGGTGATCCTCGTCTGGGAAGGCGGCAGCCGCGACATCGCCTTCGGGGCGATCGCCGGCGGCGCAGTCACCGCCGCCGCCGTATACCTGCTGGCGATGCGCGGCGGCGTCCAGGGCTACCGGCTCGTCCTGGTCGGGATCGGGGTCGGCGCGATGCTGCTCGCGGTCAACGACTACCTGATTACCCGGGCCAGTCGCGACGACGCCTTCGAGGCGGCCCATTGGCTGATCGGCAGCCTCAACGACGCCGGCTGGCAGAGCGTCGTCCCGGTCGCGATCGCCCTCGCCCTGCTGCTCCCGCTCGCCGTGCTGCTCGCAAGCCGCCTGCGGATGCTGGAGATGGGCGACGACGCCGCGAAGGCGCTCGGGGTCCACGTCGAGCGCTCCCGCCTCGCCCTCGCCGGGACCGGCGTGGCGCTGACCGCGGTCGGGGTCGCGGCGACCGGCCCGATCGCCTTCGTCGCCCTCGCCGCGCCGCAGCTGGCGCGGCAGCTAACCCGGACGGCGAGCCCGGGGATGATCACCAGCGCCCTGATGGGGTCCGTCGTGCTCGTGCTCAGCGACCTGTTCGGCCAGCGACTGGCGCCGACCGACCTCCCGGTCGGGGTCGTGACCGGCCTCATCGGCGGCGTCTACCTCGCCTGGCTGCTCTCGCGCGAGTGGAGGTCACGATGAGCGGCGGCGGCGAGCGGCTGCGCGCCGAGGGGGTCGAGCTCGGCTACGAGAAGCGGACCGTCGTCCCCGACCTCTCAGTGGCGATCCCCGACGGCTCTTTCACGGTGATCGTCGGCCCCAACGCCTGCGGCAAGTCGACCCTGCTGCGAGCCCTGGCGCGGATGCTGAAGCCGCGGACCGGCGAGGTCCTGCTCGACGGCGCGGCGATCGGCTCACGCCCCTCGAAGGAGGTGGCGCGGGAGCTCGGGCTGCTGCCGCAGAGCCCGATAGCCCCGGACGGAATCAGCGTCGCCGACCTCGTCGCCCGCGGCCGCTACCCGCACCAGAAGCTACTGCGCCAGTGGTCGCGCGAGGACGAGCGCGCGGTCGCCGCGGCGATGGCCGCGACCCACGTCGACGAGCTCTCCGAGCGGATCGTCGACGAGCTCTCCGGCGGCCAGCGCCAGCGCGTCTGGTTGGCGATGGCGCTGGCCCAAGAGACGCCGATCCTGTTGCTCGACGAGCCGACCACCTTCCTCGACATCGCCCACCAGGTCGAAGTGCTCGACCTCTGCGACGACCTGCACCGCGAGCACGGCCGCACCCTGGTCGCCGTCCTCCACGACTTGAACCACGCCTGCCGCTACGCCACCCACCTGGTGGCGATGCGCGAGGGCGCGATCGTCGCCGAGGGCGATCCGGGGACGATCGTCACCGCGGAGCTGGTCGAGGCGGTCTTCGGGCTGCCCTGCCGGGTGATCGAGGACCCCGAGAGCGGCACCCCGCTGGTCATCCCGGCTGCCCGGAACGGCTCCAACTGAGTGCCCCAGGCGCGCGCCCACTTGTCGCCGGGCTGCTGGCGAAGCGCCGCGGCAAGGTCGCGCTGGCGAGCGCGCTGCTCTGCAGCCACCAGGCCGGCGAGGCGGCGGTGCCGCTGCTGGTCGGTGTGATCGTCGACGAGGCGATCGGGCCGGCCGACCCAACCGCGCTGGTGCTTGGACTGGCGGCGCTGGCGCTCTGCTTCCTCGTCCTCTCCTTCTCCTACCGGACCGGCGCCCGGATCGGCGAAGCGGCCGAGCTGGAGGCCGGGTACGAGCTGCGGCTGCAGGTCGCGGCGCGGGTGCTCGACCCCCGCGGCGGCGCCGCGGGCAGGCTGACGGGGGATCTCGCCGCGGTCGCCGGGGCCGACGCGACCAAGCTCGGCAGCCTGGTCAGCCTGATCGGGTTCGCGCTGGCGGGGCTGGCCGGCGGCCTGGTCGGCGCCTCCTTCCTGCTGACCACCTCACCGCTGCTCGGGGTCGTCGTCCTCGCCGGCCTGCCGCTGCTGCTGGTCACGGTCGAGCTGCTCGGCCGGCCGATCTCACGCCGGGTCGAGCGCGAGCAGGCGGCGGCCGGCGCCGCCGGCGCGGTCGCCGCCGACCTGATCGAAGGCCTGCGACCGCTGAAAGGGATCGCAGGTGAGGTCGCGGCGGAGGCGCGCTACCGCGAGGCGAGCGCCGCCGCCCGTGCCGCCTCGGTCCGCTCCGCTCGCGCCCAGGCCGCCTACGAGGGCACGATCACCACCCTGACCGGGCTGATGCTCGTCGTGGTCGCGCTACTCGGCGGGCGGATGGCGGCGAACGGCGAGATCGGTCTCGGCGAGCTGATCGCCGCGCTAGGCCTCACCCAGTACCTGATCGGCCCGCTCTCGGAGTTCGGCTGGATCGGCTCGGAGTTCTCGGCGGTGCGCGCCGCCAGCCGCCGCCTCGCCGCGGTGCTCGAGGCGCCGACCGCGATCGTCGGCGGCGCGGCCGCGCCGAACGCCGGCGGCGGCGGGCTGGATCTGCGCGGCGTCCGCTCCGGCGGGTTGTCGAGCTTCCCGGCGGATTCCGCCGGAAAGCTCGACAACCCGGGGCTGGACTTCGCGGTCGCCCCCGGTGAGCTGGTCGGCATCGCCTGTCCGGACCCGGCTGAAGGCGCGGCGCTCGTCGACCTCCTGGCCCGCGAGCTCGACCCCGAGGCGGGAACTGTCGCGCTCGACGGTCAGGCGCTAACCGCGCTCGACCCCGAACGCCTGCGCGCGCACCTGCTCGCCGCCGAGCACGACGGCGCCCTCTTCGACGGAACCCTGCGCGAACTTCTCGACCCCCATGTCATTGGTAGCCCAGAGGGTGACTTTCGACATAGGGGTGGCCGTGAGCTCGAGGCGGCGCTGGTGTCTTCTGCAGCGGACGAGGTCGTGGAAAGCGTGCCGGGAGGGCTCGACGGGATGGTCAGCGCTCGCGGTCGCTCGCTCTCGGGTGGGCAGCGGCAGCGCCTGGCGCTGGCCCGGGCATTGGCGGCGCGGCCGCGGGTGCTCGTCCTGCACGAGCCGACGACCGCGGTCGACGCGGCCAGCGAGGCCGGGATCGCGGCCCGCCTGCCGGGGGTACGCCGCGGCCTCACGACCGTGGTGGTCACGACCAGCCCGGCCCTGCTCGGGGTCGCCGACCGGGTCGTCTACCTCCAGGGCGGCGCGGTCGCTGGCGAGGGCAGCCACCGGGACCTGCTCGCCGAGCACGACCGCTACCGGGAGCTGGTGCTGGCGTGAGTGCCGCACCCGATCAGGTCCGCCGCACCCTGCCGGTCGCCGAACGGGGCGCGGCGCTGGCCGCTCTGGGACCGCTGCTGCGCCCGCGCCGCGCGAGGCTCGCCGTCGCGCTGGTGCTGCTGGTCGCCGGCACCCTCGCCGGGCTGGCCGGACCGCTGCTGCTCGGCGAGATCGTCGACCTGGTCGCCGCCGGGCGCGGCGCCGACGCGATCACCGAGCCGGCGATCGGGCTCCTGATCGCGACCGTCATCTCCAACCTGCTGCTCGCTGCCGGGATGTCGCTGCTCGCCGAGGTCGGCGAGCAGACCCTGGCGGCGCTGCGCGAGGACGTCGTCGCCCACGCCCTGGCCCTGCCGCTGGAACGGCTGGAGCGGGCCGGGACCGGCGACCTCTACGCGCGCGTAAGTGAGGACGTGCGCCAGGTCGCCGAGGCGGTCAAATTTGGGGTGCCGACGATCGCCGCCTCGAGCTTCGCGATCGGCCTCACCCTGGTCGGACTCGGGGCGCTCGACCCGCGCTTCGCGCTGGCAGGGCTCTGCGCGGTCCCGATCCAGGTCGCCACCGTACGCTGGTACCTGCGCCGCTCGCCGCGGGTCTACGCCGACGAGCGCGCCGCGGCGGCGGCTCGCAGCGACCGTCTGCTGAACGCTTTCGCCGGGGCGCGCACGGTGCGCGCGCTCAACCTCGGCGCCTGGCAGCTGACGCGGATCGGCAGCGCCTCCCAGCGACAGGTGGACTACGGAGTCGAGACCGTGCGCTTGCGCACCGGCCTCTACAACCGCCTCAACGCAGCCGAGTTCGTCGGCCTCGCGGCGCTGCTCCTCACCGGCTACTTCCTAGTCCGCTCCGGATCCACCTCGATCGGCGACGCGACCGCCGCCGCCTTCTTCTTCATCCGTCTCTTCGACCCGATCAATAGCCTGCTCGCCCTGCTCGACGACGCCCAGCAGGGCTGGGCCTGCCTGGGCCGCCTGATCGGGGTGACGCTGGAGCCGCTGCCGCCCGCAGCTCCCGCGCCGGCGCCGCCGGGCTCCGGACTCAGCGTCGTCGGCGTCGAGCACTCCTACACGTGCGGGCGACCGGTGCTGAGCGACGTCGAGGTCGAGGTCGCCCCCGGCGAACGGGTAGCGCTGGTCGGGGTCAGCGGCGCCGGCAAGTCGACCCTGGCGCGGATCGTCGCCGGCGTGCTCGAGCCCGGCGCCGGCAGCGTGCGGCGGCCGAGCGTCGGCCTCGTCACCCAGGAGGTTCACGTCTTCGCCGGGGCGCTCGCCGACGATCTTCGCCTCGCCCGTCCCGGCGCCGAGGAGGCCGAGCTGGAAGCGGCGATGGAGCGGGTCGGGGCGCTGGAATGGGCGCGAGCGCTCCCGCAAGGGCTGCGGACGCGGATCGGCGACGGCGGCGTTCCCCTGACCGCACTGCAGGCCCAACAGCTGGCGCTGGCCCGGCTGGCGCTGGCCGACCCGGACCTGGCGGTGCTCGACGAGGCGACCGCCGAGGCGGGCTCGGCCGGCGCCCGGGCGCTGGAGCGGGCCGCCGACGCGGCGCTGGCCGGGCGCACCGCCCTGGTCGTCGCCCATCGCCTCAGCCAGGCGGCCGCTGCCGACCGCGTCCTCGTGCTCGAGCGCGGCCGGGTCGTCGAAGACGGCCCCCACGCCGAGCTCGTGGGGGCCGGCGGCGCCTACGCCGCCCTCTGGGAGAGCTGGCGCGGCGCCCGCTGAGCGCTCAGCCGTCCGCGTTCGCCGGTTCCGGCATCTGCCGCTGCGGCGCTTCCCCGGCCACCGCTTTCGCCAGTTCAGGGGTCAGGTGCTCGAGCACGTAGGGCAGGCTGAGCGGGCTGGTGAAGTAGGTCGCCGCGGCCAGGGTCGGGTCCGTATAGACGGCACGCCCTGCGGCGACGGCCGGCACCTTGTCGAAGGTCGGAACCTTTTTCAGCGCCGGGACCGAGTTCGGTTCGTCGCAGGCGAAGACGATCGTGTCGGCGTCGATCACGTCGAGCCGCTCGGCCGAGACGGTTACCTGTTCGCCCTGGACTTCGATCAACGGGGTCAGCTTCGGGTTGATCGTGAAGCCGAGCATCGAGAGGAAGTCGGTGCCGAGACCGTCGGGATAGACGTAGATCAGGCCGTCGTAGAAACCGCACTGGCTGTAGGTCGCCGTCTTGCCGTCGAATTCGGGGTTTTCGGCGCCGACCTCGGCGTATTCGTCTTCGATCCCGGCGACCAGGTCTTCGCCCTCCTGCTTCTTGCCGAGCGCTTCGGAGATCAGCACCGTCTGCTCATCCCAGGGCGAGAAGTAGTCGGTGCCGCCCTTGACCCCGGCGATCGTCGGGGCCAGGGCCGAAAGCTTCTCGTAGTCCTCGCGTTTCATTCCCGAGTTGGTGCCGATGATCAGGTCCGGCTTCAGCGCCGCGATCTCTTCGAACGGGAAGCCGTCGTTGTTTTCGAGCACGACAGGGTTCTGCTTGCCCATCTCCGCACGGGCCCAGGGCCAGATTGCCCCCGGCTGTTCGCCGAACCATTCGGTCGTCGCGATCGGCTTGTAGCCGAGCGCCAGCACCGCGTCCTGCTCGGTCAGGCCGACGATCACGATCCGCTGCGGTTCCTCGGGCACGACGGTGGTGCCGAATTTGTGGGTCGCTTCGGCCGGGAAGCTGCCGCCGCCGCCATCGGCGGTCACGTCGGTGGCGCCGCTCTCGTCATCGGAGGAGCCGCAGCCGGCGACCAGCGTCAGGGCGAACAGGGCGGTGAGCAGAACCAGGGAACGTCGAATCACGAGCACGTGGATACCTCGGAATTGGGGGGTTAGCTAAGAAGTTAGGCAACCCTAATGAAACTCCCGAGCTGGCGCGGTGCGCTCAGGGGATGCGCTTGCGCAGGGCGGCGCGCCAGGAGTTGACCTCGCAGTTGCGCAGGGTGTCGCGGCCGCCGCCTTCGATGCAGCGGTCGAAGCCGCCGCGGCCGTCGAGCAGGTCGTTGCCGCCGCGGCCGAGCAGGGTGTTGGCGGCGCCGTTGCCAGCGAGGATGTCGGGACCGGAGGAGCCCTCGATCTTCTCGACCGTGGCGTCGATCCGGCCGGCGCTGCAGCCGGGCATGTCGGGGTCGAGGACAAGACCGCCGATCGTCGCCTTGACGACCGTACCGCTGTTGCGGATGCGGGCGAACGAGGCGCTGTCGTTGTCGCCCTCGCCGCCCTCGAAGCGATCGCCCTCGCAGGGCTGGCCGCCGACGAGGAGGTCGTTGCCGGCGCCGCCGAACATCCGCGCGGCGCCGCCGTCGAGGCGCGGGTGGACGATGTTGACCCCGAACAGGGCGTCGTCGCCACCGCCGCCTTCGAGCACGTCGTCATCGTGGTCGTCGCCGCCGTAGAGCGTGTCGTCCCCACCCCCACCGCGCAGGAGGTCGCTGCCGCGGCCGCCGTCGATCGTCGCCGGCACCCGCACGCCGGGGTCGAGCAGGAGCACGTCATCGCCGTCGCCAAGCGCCGCCGAGAGGGCGCCGGCCGCGCCGCTACAGAGCACCGCGTCCGGGCCGGAGCCGGGCTCGCACCCCGCGCCCGGCACGACGCCGCCGCCGCCGAAGCGGCCCTCGACCAGGTAGGCGCCGGAGGGCCCGACCCTGACCGTGGCGCGATTGGAGTCGTGGCCGCCGCTGAGGACGAGCGCGCGGGAGCGGTCGATGCTCACTAACAACTCCACGGCGGGGCCCGCGCGCCGCGCAGCGGCCGAGTCGCAGGAGTCTTCGAGCGCGAAGCCGGTGCAGACGTCGCCGCCGGGTCCGCCGTAGGCCTTGTCGCCCTCGCCGGCGGCCTCGAGCCGGTCGTTGCCGGGACCGCCGTCGAGCTGGTTGGCGCTTGCGGCGGAGCCGACCAAAGTGTCGTCACCGGCGCCGCCGAGCGCGTCCTCGATCCCCCGCAGGATCTCCTGCTCGGCACCGCTGGTGGCGCCGGCGCCGAGGTCGATCCGCAGCCCGCCGCCGGACTCGCGGTAGGAGACGAGGTCGTGGTTGCCGGGGCCGCCGTCGATCGAGTCGTTGCCGACGCCGCCGATCAGCACGTCGGAGCTGCCGGGGCCGCCGTCGAGGCTGTCGTCGCCGGGGCCGGCGTCGAGCAGGTCGTGCTCGCCCCCGCCCCCGAGCAGCTGGTCGTTGCCCGATTCGCCGAGCAGCCGGTCGCCGCCGACGCCGCCGTCGAGGCTGTCGGAGCCGCGCTCGCCGACCAGGAGGTCGTCGCCCGCATCGCCGAGCAGCGCGTCGTTGCCGCGTTCGCCGTAGAGCTGGTCGTCACCGCCGACGCCGCAGATCGTGTCGTTGCCGGCGCCGCCGCGGATCACGTTGCTCCCGGGTCCGGCGACGATCACGTCGTGGGCGCCGGTGCCGAGGATGACCGCCGCGTTGGAGACGATCGTCGCCGCCTTGCCGGCGCAGCTCGGGCGCGCCGCGGCCTCGGCGCTCGGCGCCGCGGCCCAGAGCAGGAAGAGCAGGGCCAGCGCGCACAGCAGCGCCGCGCGGCGAATCGGGCCGATCGACGTGTGGTCCAAGCGGGCTGCCCGTCTACCGCTACGTGCGCTTGGCGGGCGGCTCGAGCGCCTTGAGGAAGGGGATCGGGTCGACCGGCGAGCCACCGCCGTAGTACTCGCCTTCCCAGAGCTCGAAGTGGAGATGGCAGCCGGCGGCGTTGCCGCTGTCGCCGACCAAGCCGACGACCTGGCCGGCGCTGACCATCGAGCCGACCGGCAGGGTGGTCGGTTCGACCATGTGCATGTAGGCGATGTCCTGGTCGACGCCCTTGAGGTCGATGATCAGGTAGTTGCCGGCGCGTGCGTGGTAGGCGCTCTTGGTCAGCTGGCCGGCGGCGACCGCAACCAGCGGCGTGCCGCAGGCGGCACCGACGTCGGCGCCCTGGTGACCGCGGCCGTCGCCGAAACCCGCCCAGTACTGGTGCGGGCCGCGGACCGGGAAGACGGTCGTCGGCAGCGAGGTCGGGGGCACCACTTCGAGCACGCTCGGCGACGGGTTGGAGCGCAACCCGTCTTCGCTGACCACGCGCGGGCGGCCGCTCGTCGCTTCCGGCGGGACGACGACTTCGACGCTGCTGGAGGTGCGGCGCTTGTAGGAGGCGACGACCGGCTTGGTCACGCCCTTGAAGACGACCCGGCTGGTCTCCTCCAGATAGCTGCCGGTGAGCCGAACGGTGGCCCCGGGCGTCGCCTTGTGGGCGGCGACGCAGCGGCTCATGCAGGTCGCGTCGCTGATCCGCGGCGTGCCCGAGGGCGCGAGGCCGCCGCCGGCGCCGGCGGCGAGCGCCTCGCCGCTGCCCAGGGATGCGCAGCAGGCCGCCAGGGCAGCCGCCGCCAGCAGGGCACGGGGCCTGCGCGATCGCCAACTCGTTTTCCCGACCAAGCTGCTTCCTCTCTCTTGTGCCGGCGGGGTTAGCTGACGGGCTCGCGCTGAAAGAGCTGCGCTACGGGCCGACAAGGCCCCGATTCGCCCCTGGGGATCTCTCCCCCGTGGTTCCCCCGCTCCCGGACGCTTACGGCCGGGATTAGGCGGTGATTGGTCGCCGGCCAGTATAAGCACCCGGCTGGCGGGACCAGAAAATTCGCTCGAACCGTGCCTAGAGGTAGCCCATCGGGTCGTAGGCGACGCCGTTTACGCGGACCTCGAAGTGCAGGTGGGCGCCGAAAGAGTTGCCGGTGTTGCCGACCAGGCCGATCACCTGGCCCTGCGACACCTGATCCCCGATCGAGACGTTGAAGGCCGACTGGTGCGCGTAGCAGGTGGAGAGCCCGCCGCCGTGGTCGATGCAGGTGTAGTTGCCGTAGCCGCCGCTTTCGGCCTCGCTCTGCTGGAGGACGACGACGCCGTCGTCGGCGGCCCAGATCGGCGTGCCTTCGGCGGCGCCGATGTCGACCCCCTCGTGCTGGCGCCCCCAGCGGTAGCCGAAGCCAGAGGTGACGGTGCCGCTGACCGGGAAGATGAAGGTGCCCGGGGCTGCCTGGGGGCCCATCGGGAAAGGCCCGATCCCGCCCAACTGGGACTGGATCTCGGCCTGCAGCTCGGAGACGTCGCCCTCGAGCACGCCGGCGCGGTGGTCGAGGCGGGACAGCACCTCGCGGCGCGAGCCGCGGGCGACGAGCAGCTCGCCGCGCTGGGCCTCGAGCGCGACCCGGGTCCCCTGCAGCTGCACCTGACGGGCGGCGATCGTGTCGCGGGCGGCGGCGATCGTGTCGCGCAGTTCGCGCTGGCGGTCGACCGCGGCCTGGGCTTCGTCGCGCAGCTCGCCGACCCGCTCGACCAGGGCGTTGTCGTTCTGCTGGATCCGGTTCAGGTATTCGGTGCGGCTGGCGATCTCGTCGAGGTTGTCGGAGCCGAGCACGACCGAGACCACGTCGGGGGAGCCGGCCTCGTAGATCGCGACCAGCCGCTCCCGCAGGTCGATCAGCGCCCGCCGCAGCCGTTCGCGCACGGCGGTCAGGTGGTCCTGGGCGCTCCGCAGCTCGGCGCTCGCGGCGTCGAGCTCGGCCTGCTTGGCGACGAGTTCGTCCTCGACCGCCGCCTCCCGAGTGCGCAGCTGGTCGACTTCGATCTGCAGGCGGGAGATTTCACTGCCCATCCGCTCGAGCTCGCTAGTCAGCACTCCCTGGCGTTCTTGCACCAGGTCGAGCTGTCCGGACTTGCGGTCGAGCTCTTCCTGCAGTTCCTCGGCGACGGCGACGCCGCCGAGCAGGGCGAAGAAGCCGGCGAGCGCCAGCGCAAGCAGGAGCGGTGAGGTTCTGAGTCGCAAGAACATCGCTGAGGGCCAATCAAGCTAGCGGCGCCTGGCCGAGCTGCCAGCACCGGAGAAACCCTGAACACGGCCATGCAGGCCAGGTTTCGGCCGAGTACACGTAGACTGACCGCTGGAATTCGACCTAGCGATCGAGATGGGCGACAAAACGCAGACGCGCGCCGGCCAGGCGCTGACCGAGATCTCCAACGCGATGGTGGCGCTGCACCGCGAGCAGTTTGGGCGCGGGCCGGGCGCGGCGAAGACGACGATCGACGGCGAGCTCGTCGTCTGCACGCTCTCCGACGTCTTCACCCAGGTCGAGAAAACGCTGATCGCCGCCGGCAAATTCGACCACGTGCGCGAGACCCGCACCCTGCACCAGGCGGCCCATGAGGCCGAGTACCGCCAGCGCGTCGAGGAGATCACCGGCCGCGAGGTGAAGGCCGTGATGTGCACGGTCCACGCCGATCCCGACCTCGCGGTCGAGCTCTTCCTGCTCGGCTAGTCGAGAGCCCCCCGCCCATTCCCGTATAGGCTGGCCTCGATGGCAGTCAAACTCCACCGTTGCCCCCTGACCTTCGTAAAGGTCGGCTTCCACTCCTGCTGGACCGTGCAGAAGGCACTGGACGAGCAGGGCATCGAGTACGAGATCGTCAAGGGCTCGCTGCGCGACCGTTCCGAAGTCGAAGAGCTGACCGGGCAGACGAAATACCCCGCGATCGAGTTCGAGGACGGCCGGGCCTACCGCGAGGAGTCGAAGGAGATGGCGGGGCGGATCCGCGCCGGCAAGCTGTTCGACGAGCCTGCCGCCTGAGCGGCGGCTATCAGGTCCCGCCGAGCGCGCGGTCGATGAAGGGGCCGAGCAGGTCGGCGACCGAGGAGGCGATCGAGTCCGGGGCCTCGCTGGGCGCGGTGATGTAGCTGATCGCGAGCCGGACCAGCGCTTCGGAGAGCAGCAGCACGTTGGCCTTCGGGGCCTGCGGCCAGCCCGCCTCGATCGTCGTCGCCAGGCGTGCCGTCGCCCACTGGACGACCGGCATGCCCTGGGTGGTGACGAACGGCAGCATGCCGCCGGTGCCGTCGTCGGAGAGCAGCATCTTGATCAGCGGGTCCTCGCCGGCGGTGGTGAGGAAGAGCTCCAGCGCCGCGGCGACCGCGGCGCGGGGATCGTCGGAGTTGGCGATCACCGCCTGGTCGACCTCGTCGAGGAAGTGCTCGCCCTCGTTGATCACGAAGGCGAGCCCGAACTCGTTGCGGTTGCCGAACTCCTTGTAGAGGGTCTGGCGGCTGACGCCCGCGGCGGCGGCGACGTCCGCCATCGTCACCTCCGACCAGGGTCGCTCCTCCATCTGTTCGCGGGCGGCGCCGAACAGCGTCTGGCGCAGGAGCTCGCGGGCGGCCTCCGCGTATGGGGTGCGACCGGTTTGGGGCATCGCCCCAATGGTCGCACCGGCCGCGGTCAATCGCCCGCTCCGGCGGGCTCGAAATCGATCTTGTCGCGGACCCCGCAGTCGGGACACGGCCACTCGTCGGGCACCTCGGCCCAGGGCGTGCCGGGCGGGAAGCCCTCGCGCTCGTGGCCGGCCGCCTCGTCGTAGCGGTAGCCGCAGGCAGGACAGCGCCAGGCGCTAGCCATGCGCCGCCCCTTCAGCCGGACTGACGCCGTAGCGGTCCAACAGCTGGCGTCGCTTCGGCGGGTGGATGTTGGCCCGGCCGACGTCGCCGCCGAAGTGGTCGAGCAGGCGTTGGTCCATCACCCGGCGCCAGAGCGGCGGCACCCAGGCCAGCACGATCATCCCCGCGTAGCCGGTGGGCAGCTGCGGCGCCTCGTCGACGTGGCGCAGCGCCTGGTAGCGGCGGGTCGGGTTGGCGTGGTGGTCGGAGTGGCGCTGCAGGTGGTAGAGCAGGACGTTGGAGGCGACGTTGTTGCTGTTCCAGCTGTGCTCGGGCAGGCAGCGCTCGTAGCGGCCGTCCTCGCGCTTCTGGCGCAGCAGACCGTAGTGCTCGAGGTAGTTGACGACCTCCAGCAGCGAGAACCCGAGCACCGCCTGGACCAGCAGGTAGGGCAGGACGACCGGCCCGAAGACGATCGCCAGCACCGCGAACAGGCCGACGGTCATCGCCCAGGCGCCGAGGACGTCGTTGCGCAGGGTCCAGTGCGACTTGCCGAGCCGATCGAGGCGGGCGACCTCGATCCCCCAGGCCGAGCGCACGCTGCCGGCGACGGTGCGCGGCAGGAAGGCCCAGAAGCTCTCCCCCAGCCGCGAGCTTGCCGGGTCCTCGGGGGTGGCGACGCGGACGTGGTGGCCGCGGTTGTGCTCGATGAAGAAGTGCCCGTAACCGGTCTGCGCGAGGGCGACCCGGGAGAGCCACTTCTCCGAGCTGGCCCGCTTGTGGCCGAGCTCGTGGGCGGTGTTGATCGCGATCCCGCCGACCACGCCCATGGTCAGCGCCAGGCCGATGTTTTCGACGATGTTGAGGTCGCCGCTCGACCAGAGGTAACAGGCGAGGACGAGGCCGGCGTACTGGATCGGGATGAAGACGTAGGTGCACCAGCGGTAGTAGCGGTCCTGCTCGAGGTACTTGAGGACGCTGTCCGGCGGGTTGGTGTTGTCGAGCCCGACCGCGATGTCGAGGATCGGGAAGACGACGAAGACGAGGACGGGGCCGATGAAGTAGATGGCGCCGAAGCCGGTCAGGGCGTCGATGCCCCAGGCGATGAACGGCGCAACCGGGATCAGGATCCCGAGCAGCCAGGCGTAGCGCTTGCCATCGGTCCAACTGGCCGGGTTGACCTCGACCTCGTCGTGATGGTGATGGTGGTGATGCCCGTGCGTATCTGCAGCCGTGGCCTCCATGCGGAGCTCCTCCCTGTCAGAAGTTGACGGAACGTACGTAACGTAGACACGGAAGCAGTATTTGTCAACTACAACGACGACCAGCGGCTCGCTGACCGAGAGATTTGGTCACGAAACGAGGGTTGCGTAGCAGCGCTACGTGACCCTCGGGGAGGGGCCGAAGATCGAAGCGTCAGCGAGCCGCTGGTTAGATCTTCAGCAGGACGATCGTGTTGAGCACGAAGAGGATCGCGCAGGCGACCGTGGCCCGGTCCAGGTTGCGCTCGACCATCGAGCCGCCGCCGATCGAGCTGCCGCCACCGCCGACGCCGAAGGCGCCAGAGAGGCCTGCGTCTTTGCCCGAGTGCAGGAGCACCATGAAGATCAGGGCGACGGAGAGAATTACCTGGATGACGCTGAGGAACGTGTACACGACCGGGAAGTCTAGCCCTGCTCGACTTTTTCTGACTTCTTGCCGGGGTCGGCGCGGCCGCCGTTGCCGTTGACGCTGTCGAGGATCTCGACCGCTTCGCGGCGCAGCTCGGCGTCGAGGACGGCGAAGTCCTCGTCGGAGAGCTTGCCGGAGGCGTGGTCGAGCTCGGCGTCGCGGATCTCGCGGTACTTGGCTTCCTTGCGGGCGTCGGCTTCGGTCCGCACCAGCCCCCCTCGGCGGCGGCCGCGGGTCGGCCAGAGCGCGATCAGCGCCCCGGCGAGGGCGATGATTCCGCCGATCCACATCCAGGTGACGAGCGGATCGACGATCACCCGGATCGTCGCCGCGCCGGTGTCATCGAGATAGCTCTCGGCGATCTGCGCCGAGGTCAGGCGTTGCAGTTTCTGGATCTGGGCCAGCGCCGCCGGCCGCAGCGACGGGTCCTGCTGGGCGGCCAGCATCAGGTCGCGCAGGGCCCGACACTGCGGCGGCGCCCCGGGGGCGGCGCGAACGCACGCCGCGAAGGCGCCGTCGGCCGCGCGTACCCGCCGTTTCACCCCGGCAAGGTTCGGCTGTCCCGCGGTCCAGAGGTCCTCCAACGGCCCCGCCTTCAAGCCGACCTCGCTGGTCGCCTCGCCGGCGAAGAAGTCTTCGATCCCTCCCAGCGGCTGCCCGGTCGGGCGGAAGTAGCGGCGGCTCGGGTAGAGGTCGTCGATCAGCTTGCCGTCCTCGCTGACCCGCAGGTGCATGCCGAACTGCAGGTACTGGCCGGTGGCCCGCATCGTCGGGTTGACGTAGGTGATCTCCTTGCCGTCGACGACGGCGCTCTCGCCCGGGCGCAGGTCGACGTCCTCTTTGGTCTGGAAGCTCGAGGAGGCGGCGATCCCGATCAGCAGCACGATCACGCCGATGTGGACGATGTAGCCGCCGTAGCGACGCCGGTTGCGGGTGACGATCCCGACCAGGGCACCCGGCATCGAGCCGCCGGAAAGCCGCTGGCGCCCCTTCGCTCCCTGCCAGAACTCCTGCCCGATCCCGGTCACCGCGAAGGCGGCGAAGCCGAAGAGGGCAAGGGCCCAGAACGAGTCTGCGGCGTCGGTGAAGAGCGCCAACCCGACGGTGACCGCCGCGGCGACCGCGACCGGGACGAGGAAGATCCGCTTCACCGCCGCCCAGCTGACCCGGCGCCAGGCGAGCAGCGGCCCGACCCCGGTGAAGAGGACCAGCGCGACCCCGAGCGGCGTCGTGTACTCGTCGAACCAGGGCGCCGCCAGCGAGGCCTTCTCGCCGGTGAACAGTTCCGAGATCAGCGGGAAGAAGGTGCCCCAGAAAGTGACCAGGACGAGCGCGACCAGCAGCAGGTTGTTGACCAGGAAGACCGCCTCGCGGGAGAACAGCGAGTCGATCCGCTTCTCCGAGCGGAGGTCGTCGAGGCGGGAGACGATCAGCAGCGTCGAGCCGATCACGACGACCCCGATCAAGCCGAGGATGTAGGGGCCGACGGTGCTGTCGCCGAAGGCGTGGATCGACTGCAGGACGCCGGAGCGGACCAGGAAGGTGCCGAGCAGCGCCATCGAGAAGGTGGCGACGATCAGGCTCGCGTTCCAGACCTTCAGCATCCCGCGCTTCTCCTGGACCATGATCGAGTGCAGGAAGGCGGTGCCGAGCAGCCACGGCATCAGCGCCGCGTTCTCGACCGGGTCCCAGGCCCAGTAGCCACCCCAGCCGAGCTCGGTGTAGGACCAGCGGGCGCCGAGCAGCAGGCCGAGCCCGAGGAAGGCCCAGGCGACGAGGGCGAATTTGCGGGTCGAGCGGATCCACTCGGCGTCGACGCGGCGGGTGACGAGGGCGCCGATCGCGAAGGCGAAGGGCACCGTGAAGGCGACGTACCCCGAGTAGAGCATCGGCGGGTGGATCATCATGCTCGGGTGCTGCAGCAGCGGGTTGAGGCCGACCCCGTCGACCAGCCCCGGGCTCGGCGGCGGCGAACGGGTTGACGCCGTCCCCGAACAGCATCAGCCCGGTGAAGAAGGTGGCGATCCCCATCATCACCGCGGTCGCCCAGGGGACCAGCTCGCGCAGCTTGTTGCGGGTCGCGTAGAGGGCGATGCTGGCGGCGATCGAGAGGACGAATGCCCAGAGCAGCAGCGAGCCCTCCTGGCTCGACCACATCGCCGCCAGCTTGTAGAACTCCGGCGTCTCGATCGAGGAGTGCTCGACGACCAGGTCGAAGGAGAAGTCGTTCGTGGCGAAGGCGACCTCGATGATCACCACGCAGGCAGGAGCAGGCCGAAGAAGGCGTAGACGAGGCGGCGCGAGAGGTCGATCCAGCGGCGCTCACCGCGGGTCCCGAGCAGGGCGATGACGGCAGCCGATACGGCGGTCAGGAAGGCGAGCGCGAGCAGCGCGCCGCCGAGGCTAGGCATTGCTCTCGGTAGTGAACTTCGACGGGCACTTGGTGATCAGGGTGTCCGGCTCGCCGACGAAAGTGCCCGACTCGACGGTGCCCGTAAGGATGATCTCGCGGCCGCCCCGGAACGGGTCCGGGACGGTGCCGGTGTAGGTGACGGGCAGCGCCTCGCCGCCGCCGTCGCGGTCCCGGACCTGGAAGTGGATCTCCTCGCCGCTGCGCTGAACCGAGCCTTTGACCACGCGGCCGGACATCTCATAGCTGGTGCCCGGGGTCGCGTTGAGCAGCTCCGAGGGCTCCTTGGTCGGCGAAGAGGCCGAGAAGGAGGTGTAGATCAACGCCACAGCCAGGAGGACGGCGACGCTGAGCGCGGCTACGAGGCGGATCTTCCGCTTTCGCTGGGGGTCCACGAGGCCCAAGTATCGCAAGTGCGAGAATCGGAGCGATGGCAGACCCAGTCCTGCTGATCACGGGAGCGAGCAGCGGCATCGGAGCCGCGACCGCGCGGGCGGCGGCCCCGAGCTACCGCCTCGTCCTGGCGGCGCGACGCGAAGAGGAGCTGGCGGCGCTAGCCGAGGAGCTCGGCGGTCCCGAGCGCGCGCTGGCGGTGCGCTGCGACGTCACCGAGTGGGACCAGGTCGAGGCGCTGGCGGCCGCCGCGCTCGAGGGCTTCGGCCGGATCGACGCGGTCTTCGCCAACGCCGGCTTCGGCGCCAAGCGCGGATTCCTCGAGGAGTCGGTCGAGCACTGGCGCTCGATGATCCTGACCAACGTCTACGGTGCGGCGCTGACGGTCCGCGCCACCCTCCCCCACCTGCTCGAGCGCGGCGACGGTCACTTCCTCGTCACCAGCTCGATCGCCGGCCGCCGGGCACTGCCGGGCTCGATCTACTCGGCGACCAAGTTCGCGGCGACGGCGTTGGGCGAGTCGCTGCGCGCCGAGCTGCGCGAGATGCACGGCAACACGGCGATCAAGGTGACGCTGATCGAGCCGGGTGCGGTCGACACGCCGTTCTTCGACAACCGCCCGGGCGACTACGCCCTGGACGACGACGACATCGCCCGCGCGGTCATGTTCGCGCTGCAGCAGCCGGCCGGGGTCGACGTCAACGAGATCCTGATCCGGCCGACCACCCAATCGACCTGAGCCGATGCACGAGACCACCGCGGACCTGAGCGCGCTGCAGGAGCTGCTCGACCGTAGCTACGCCGCCGCCGGTCCGCACCTGCTGCGGATCCACACCCCCGAGCGCCGCCTCGACGCCGCCGCGGTCGCCGAGAAGCTGCCCGGAATGCGGCTGCTGGCGCTGGCCACGGTCAGCTCCGCCGGCCTGCCGGTAGTCGGCCCGGTCGACGGCATCTTCCTCCACGGCGCCTTCCACTTCGGCTCGGCGCCGGACTCGATCCGCGCCCGCCATATCGCCGCCCAGCCCCGGGTCAGCGCCACCCACCTCCCCGGCGAGGAACTCGCCGTGACCGTGCACGGCCGCGCCGTCGCGGTCGACGTCAACGCGCCCGAGGGGGCGGAGCTGCGCCAGACGCTGCTCGACATCTATGTGCCCCGCTACGGCGAGGAGTGGGCGGAGATGCTCGAGTCCGGCGCGACCTACTGGCGGATCGACCCCGAGCGCATGTTCGCCTTTTTCATGCCAGAGGAGTGAGCCCTTCAACGGAGCAGGGCCCGGACCGCGGCGAGGTAGGCGCGGAGGGCGAGGCGGACGGGCCTTGAGCGGGCCGCGGCGGGGATGAAGGGTGAGTCGAGGTCGGCGCTGAGCCAGCTCGCGAACTCGGCGCTGCCGACGCTGGCGTCGCGCTGGATCTGGCGCCGCTCGCGCAGCAGCCGCGGCAGCCAGAGCAGCGCTTCCGCGTTCGCCGCCAGCTTTTGCCTGCCCCAGCCGCCGGTGGCCGCGGCGACCAGCAGGGCCAGCTCAGTGGCGATCAGCGCCGGGGCCAGCAGGAGGAGCAGGGGCGCCGGGTAGACGCGGACCAAGAAGGCGAAGCGGTTGCGCTCTAGCCAGCGCCACTTGCGGCCGGGGCTGGCGCCGAACTCGTAGTCGTGGGCGACGACGGCGGTCGGCTCGATCCCGAGGCTGCAGCCGAGCAGCCGCAAGCGAAGTGAGAGGTCGACGTCCTCGTGGTAGAGGAAAAACCGTTGGGGAAAGCCGCCGATCTCTTCCCAGGTCGGGCGCGGGATCGCCAGACAGGCGCCGGAGAGGACCGGCACCTCGCTGGGCGGCGGCGCCGCGGCGACCGGCTCGCCGTGCAGGCCCGCCCAGACGATCCCGGTGAAGTGGAGCGGGTTGCCGGCCGAGTTGATCGTCGTCCCCCCCGCCTCGGCGACCAGCGCCTGCCAGGCGGCCCAGCCGCGCCCCTCCAGCCACGGCAGGCGGATCGCCTTGCCGAAGCCGGGGAGCGGGGTGGCGTCGGGGTTGAGGATCACCAGCAGGTCGTTCTCCGCCGCCGCGGCGGCGGCGTTGACCGCCGCTGCGAAGCCGACGTTGCGACCCATCCGCAGCAGCCGCGCCGCCGGCGCCAGCCGCACGACCAGGTCGCAGGTGTCGTCGGTGGAGTCGTTGTCGACGACGATCAGCTCGTCGCCAGGCGCCAGCTCTGCCAGCAGCGCGGGCAGCGTCCGCTGCAGCTCGAAGCTGCTGTTCCAGGCGACGATCAGGACGGAGAGCGACGGACGCACCGGCGCGGAGGCTATTCGGCCCACCGCGCCGGTGCGAACGTCCCGCGCCCTACTTCTTCTTGCCCTTGCAGGAGGCGATGTTGAGCTTGAACTTGTTGTTCTTCGCTCGCTTGCCGTTCTGCGCCTTGATGTTCAGCACCGCCTGCTGCGGTTTGCGGCAGGTGTTCTCCGAGTTGACGAGCAGGCTCTTCTCGCCACCCTTCATGTTGAGGACGAACTTCTTCACCGGCACGTCGGGCAGCCCGTTGAAGACGGTCTTGAGACCGCCCCGCTTCGAGCTGATCACGCCGCGTAGCTGGATGTTCACCTGACCGCGCAGGTCGGCGAGCAGATCCGGCAGTTCGTGCGCCGGGTTGGCGACGAGGTAGACCGGGCCCTTCAGCTTGCCGTCGAGCAGCGGCGTCTTCGCTTCCGCCTGCCCGTAGACCGAGTTCTTCGGGCAGGTCTTCGAGGCGAGCTGGGCTCGCGTGCAGACCGTCCCGATGTGGCTCTGGTCGAGGAACAGGGCGTGCGGCAGGGTCAGCGCCGTGCGGGCGATGTTGGCATCGCCGTTGCGGGCTTCGAGGATCGCCCGCAGCTGCGGGTTGCCGTCACGCTTGGTCGGCCCGGTGAGGCGGGTGAAGAACTTCGGCTTGAAGCCGAGGCCCTTGCATTCGATCGCCCCGTAGGGAGTGCTGAACGGGTAGGAGCTGAACGCCGCCGGGTCGGTCGGGTTCGCCCCGCCGCCGTTCAGCGTTCCGGCCGTCGCCTGCGCCGCACAGTTGGTCGGGTTCTTCATGAATTCCGACCGATCGACATCGACGTCGATCGAGCGCAGGTCCAGCTTGACGCCCCCGTAAACGTCCGGGATCACGTCGGAGACCGCGGTGATTTGGGCGGTTTCGGGATTGACGTTGAGCGCCACCCGGACGACCACGGTGCCGAGGTCGAACGGGCCCGAGACCGCCGGGGTGACGACGACCATCGAGAGCGGCGCCCCTTTGTAAGGGCCGGCGAGGTAGGCGTTACCGCCGAGTTTGAGCGGCGCGGGGCCGGTGCCCGACTGGGTGTTCGCGGCGCCGATCCGGCTCGCCGCGGGACAGGTGACGCCCGATTTGCCGGGCGCGGCCGCCGCCGCGTCGATCTGCGCCTCGGTGCAGTAGGGGATCCCGGCGAGCTTGCCGGTCAGCCCCTTCGGCAGGGTGACGGTCGACGCCCTTGATCTCCTGCTCCCCGTCATTACGACCGATGTGGACGTGGAACGGGCTGTAGGCGCCGGCTTTGGAGCTCTCCGAAGCGGCGTCGTAGATCGGGGTGAACTTACGCTCGGCCAGGGTGGTCGGGCAGGGGCCGCCACCCGGCACGGTGGTCAGCGTGAACGAGTCGCCGACCGGCTCGCTGGTGCCGGGGCGCGCCCACGGTTCCATCTCGCCGTTGGTGTCCGACGGCGAGCAGGTCGGCGGGCTGGTCAGCAGCTCTTTGGCCGCGTCGAACGTCAGTTTCACCGACTCGAACGGCACCTGCGGCAGGCCTTCGGGGAGCGGACCGGCCAAGGGACTGACGAGTTTGTCGGTGAAGACACCGGTCAGCTGGCCGGTGGCTTTGTTCGCTTTCACGTTGCCGACCAGACGGACGACGATGCCCTCGGCTTCGCTCTTGGCTTCGACCAGGATCCGGAACTCTTCGCCCGATTCCGGGTCGGTGCTCTTCTGTTCGCCGACGTAGATGTCGCCCTCGAGCTCCTCGTGCAGCGGCGGTGAGTCGATCACCGCGTGGCCGACGTTCGAGGCCGCCGGGCATTCGTTCGAGTTGACCCGGATGCCCTTCTTGAACTGGGCGTCGGTGCAGGCGACCAGAGTCTTCGACCCTGACGGGTTCAGCCCCATCCCAGCCGGCAGCGTCACTTCGGCTTTGCGCAGGTGCGACTGCGAGATCCCTTCTTCGCCTTCCACTTCGCCGCCTTCTTTGGCCGGGTCGAAGGGCAGTTTCACCTCTATTTCCCCGCCCATGGGGGAGTCCACGTCAGAGGTGGTCACCCGGGTTTCGATCGACGGATCGAACGGCACATCCACACAGCCTTCCTGCATCACCCGTTTGCCGCCTTCCAGCGGCAGTTTCGCCTCGACCGGGGTCGAGCCGACCGGGAAGGTCGGGTTCGGCGCGCCGTAGGACTCCGCCCGGAACCAAGTCGAGTAGAGCTGTTCGAACGGTGCTTCGTTCGGGTCGTAACAGGTGGTTGGGTTGGTCAAATACGTTTCGTTGCCGGCCTGGCCGTTGCTCATCAGGCGGCTGACCAGGGTCGAGAACCCACTCGCTTCCGCTGCGGCCGGCGTCACCGGCAGTTTGATCGTGAAGCTCTCGTGGAAGTCGCTCTCCCAGGCGACCTCGGTTTCGAGGATCACCGGGACCCGTTCGCGGATGATGAAGCCGAGCCTCGCCGGTTCGCCCGCTTTCGGCACGAGGTTGAAGATCGGGACCATGGTCCCGAGCGGTTCGCTCGGGGGGACGATGAACCCTTTGGGTGCTTTGACGCCCACCTGAACTTCGACTTCGTCTTTGTTGGTGACCAGGGTGACGCGGTCTTCGCCGACTTTGGTTTTCGCTTCGTCGCAGAGCGGATCGAAGGTTCCCGGCGTCGGCCCGGGGTTGAGGAATTCGGCCATCGTGCAGCGAGATTCGGTCGCCTCGGGGTTGACGGTCAGGCCGGGCGGCAGGTCGGTCCGCAGCGTTTTGATCGTGCGGTTAGCGAGCGGCTCGACGATCGGCGCTTTCAGGGCCTGCGGAGGGAACGGCGCCCCGGCCGGTTCGAAGGGCCCGTGCTGAATCGTGTACTGGGTGAAGCCAAGCGGCGGGTGGCCCGCCGCTTGTTTGAAGAACAGGCCTGGCGTTTCCGGCGAGCACTGTTTGACCGGCGGCGGTCCGGCTTCCTCGTTTGCCGTACAGGTGCCCGACTGGAACCCCTGGTCGAACGTTTCGTTCTGCGGCTGGATGATTTCGCCGGTGTCAGCTACTGCTAGAGCAGCGGTAGCGAGCAGCATCCCAAGTGCCGTCGCCAAGAGTGCGGTGGTGCGCCTGGCCATTCAGTCCCTCCTCCGAATTTGGAACAAGCAAATACTTCGCCGTCCCCTGCATCGGCGCCCCGGTACCACTCTCCCGCAATTGACACTAACCGGTTGGCCAGCCGAAAAGCAAGTGCGTTTCCCGAACGTGCCATCCCTAGTTTTTCTTCGTCGGCTTCCCGCACGGGGTGCGGACGAACGGCTTGCGGTTGGCCTTCCTGCCGTTCTGGCCCTTCAGCTTCAGGACCGCACGCACCTTCTCTTTGCAGAGGTTGGTCGAGTTGACCAGCAGCCCGCGCTTGCCGCCAGGCAGGGTGAGCACGAACTTGGTCACCGGGACGTCGGGGACGTGGTTGAAGGTGGTGCGGATCCCGCCCTGGAAGCTGTCGATCCTGCCGACCAGGTCGATCGTGACCTGACCCTCGAGGTGGGCGACCAGGTCGGGCAGGGTGTTGCCCGATGAGCGCAGGTAGACCGGCCCTTCGAGCGGTTTGCCGAGCAACGGCGTGAAGGCCCGGGCCTTGCCGTAGACCGATTTCCTCGGGCAGGTATCGGCGCGGAACTGGTCGCGGGTGCAGATGTTCGCCAGGTTCGCCTGGTCGAGGAAGATCGCGTGCGGCAAGGCCACCGAGGCGCGCTTGATGTTGGCGTCGCCTGGACGGGTCCGCAGCACCGCCCGCAGTTTCGGGTTCTGGTTGCGCACCGTCTTGCCGAACAGGCGCAGGTTCAGCCGCGGTTTGAACTTGAGCTTCCGACAGCCGGTGCCGCGGGCGGGGTCGGAGACTTTGAAGGCCGAGAAGGCGGCCGGGTTGGTCGGGTCGGCGCCGCCGCCGCCGAGGATGCCCTCGATGGCGTCTTTGCGGCAGTTGGTCCCGGTCAGCCCGAACTCCTTGCGGTTGACGTTGACGAAGATCGAGCGGATGTCGAGCTTGGCGCCGCCGAAGACGTCGGGGATGATCGCGACCGGGTTGATCCGCGCCGTCTCCGGGCCGAGGTTGAGCGCGACGCGGACGACTACGTTGCCGAGGTCGAACGGCCCGGCGACCGCCGGAGTGACGACCACCAGCGACAGCGGCGCCCCTTTGTAGGGGCCGGCGAGGTACACATCGCCGTCGATCTTCAGCGGTTTCGAGCCGGTGCCGGCGGTGACCGTAGCGACGCCGACCTTGCTGTCCCCGTCGCAGCTCGGGTTTTTCCGCTCCGCGACGCCGGCGCGTTTCTCGGCCGCGGCGATCTCCGCCGGCTTGCAGTAGGGGACGCCTTTCAGCTTCGCGGTCGCCCCGGCCGGCAGGGTGAGGTCGATCAGTTTCAGCTCCTGCTGGCCCTGGGGCCGGCTGAACTGGGCGGCGAAGTTGGTGTAGGTCTTGACCTTGTCGGTGCCGGGGGCGGCTTTGAAGCCGGGGCTGAACGGGCGCTCGGCCATCGTTTTCGCACACGGCCCGCCGCCCGGCGCGGCGCTGAGCAGAACGTTGCTCGAGGGGGTCGCGGCGGCGCCGCCCGACCAGGGCGTGATCGCACCGCCGGTCGGGTTCGGCCCGCAGATCGGCGGGCTGGTCAGCGGCGCCTGGTCGCCGCCGGCGAAGTTGAGCGTGAAGTCGCTGAAGGTGACCTGCGGCGCGTCGTCGACGACGGCGGTGAGCTGTCCGGTGCGGGCGTTGGCGACGACGTTGCCGCGCAGGCGCACGTCGACCCCGTAGCGCTCGGAGACCGCGTTGATGAAGATCCGGTACAGCTGGCCCGATTCGGGATCGCGGCTCTTCTGTTCGGCGAGGAAGACCCTACCCGGCAGTGAGCCCGGAGGCAGCACCGGGGTCTGGATCGAGACGGTCCCGATCTGGGATTTCGGCGGGCAGGTGATCGGCCCGCGCTGACCCTCCCCGTCGGGGAACTCGGAGTCTTTGCAGGCCGCCAGCGTTTCCGCCGACGCCGGGTTGAGGCCGATCCCGACCGGGAGCGAGACGGCGGCGCGCTTCACCGTCGAGGAGTTGATCGCCATCGGGTTGTCCGGAGAGCTCTGCGGCACCCGCAGCGTCGCCGAGACCGCCGCCGGCGAGTCGGTTACGGCGCCCGCCGAGGCGAGCACCGACGGCTGGAACGGCACTTTCTCGCAGCCGTCGATCGGGACGATGTTGCCGGCGCCGGCCGGGGTCGTCGCCTGGGTGTCGCTGGCGCCTTCGGCCGAGTTCAGGGTGAGGACAGTGGTCGTGTCGCCGTTGCAGGGGCTCGGCAGGGTGATGAAGCTGTTGCCTTTCGTCCCTTCGAAGACGAGCCGGTTGCGAATCAGCGGCGGGAAGCTCGGGACCTGGATCGTGAAGCCCTCGTGGAAGTCGCCGCTCCAGTCGATGTCGGCCTGCAGGTAGATGTCCTCGTCGACCCCCAGCAAGGGCACGTTGGCGTTGAACCCGAACAACGCCGGCCGACCGGCGTCGGGGACGAGGTTGTAGACGGGGAAGGCCACCGGCGCCGGCAGCAGGCTGGTCAGCGAGTAGACGTAGCTGGTCCCGACCTGGCTCGCCGCGCAGGCGGACGGGTTCGCTTCGAAGGTCGATTTCTCACACTGGGGGACCGCCTGCGGGTTGACGTTGAGGCCCTCCGGAAGGTCGACCCTGACCTGGGACAGCGTCCCTTCGGGATTGCCGAGGATCGGCGCGGTGTTGACTTCGAAGTCGGTGCCGCCGGCGACCGGGTGACCCGCGGCCTGGTGGTAGAAGTCGAGATTGAGGGATGAGTAGGTGCACTGGTAGGCGGGGAAGATGTCGAGTTTGTTGCAGGTCCCGGCCTGCCAGCTTTTGATCCCGAAGACGGCGCCCGCCGGCGACGCGGTGACGGCTGCGGCCGCCACCAGGACCAGCGCGCAGCCAAGGACCCCCAGTGCTCTCCTCATGCCGCCGGGCATACCCGGTCCCTGGAAAAACATGCCCGTTCCCTAGCTAGCGCCCGCGGCGCGGCTTTGCCGTCTTGCAGCCGGGGACCCGCAGCGGCAGCTTCTTCTTCGTCAGCTTCTTCCCGTTCTGGGCTTTGAAGTTGAGGAAGGAGTTGACCCGGCGTTTGCAGAGGTCGCGGGTGTTGGTGAGTAGACCGCGCTTGCCGCCCTTCATCGTCAGCACGAACTTGGTCACCGGGACGTCGGGGACGGTCGGGAAGACGGTTTTGAGCCGGCCCTTGCTGGCCCCGATCACCCCGCGCAGGCGGATGTCGACCTGGCCGCGCAGGTCGGCGAGAAGGTCGGGCAGGCCGCTGCCGCTGGTCGTCGGGACCAGGTAGACGGGGCCGGCGAGCGGCTTGTCGAGCAGCGGCGACTTGGCCGTCGCATAGCCGTAGACCGCCCGCTGCGGGCAACTGCTAGAGGCGAGCTGGGCGTTGGTGCAGATCGTGCGGATGTGGCCCTGTTCGAGGATCAGCGCGTGCGAGAGCGTGAGCGCGGCGCGGCGGATGTTGGCGTCCCCAGGACGCGCCGTGAGCACGGCGCGGAATTTCGGCTCTTGGCCGCGTTTGGTCGACTTGCGGCCGCCGAACAGTCGGGTCGTCAGCTTGGGCCGGAACCTGGGCTGCTTGCATTTGCTGGTCTGCATCGCGATCGCGACAGCGGTGGAGCTGAAGGCCGCCGGGTCGGCCGGGTTGGCGCCGCCGCCGCGCAGGACGCCGCCGCCACTGAGCGGGTCGCAGCTGGTCGGGTTGAGGGTGAAGCGTTTGCGGTCGAGGTTGACATCGACCGAGCGGACGCTGAGCTGGGTGCCGCCGTAGACGTCGGGAATCGGGTCGGAGACGGCGTGGATCTGGGCCGTTTCGGGATCGACGAACAGCGCCACCCTCACCACGACCGTGCCGAGATCAAACGGCCCGGCCGTGGCGGGGGTGACAACTGCCAGGGAGAGAGGGGCCCCGTTGTATGGGCCTGAGAGGAAGACTTTTCCGGCGATCCGCAGCGGCGCCGGACCGGTGCCGGCCGCGATCGCCGCCCCGCCGACGAGACTGTTGGCTGGGCAGCTCGACGTCGCCTGCTCGGCCCGGCCGGCGTTGGCCGCGGCAGCCGCGAGCGCCGCCCCGGGGCAGTAGCGAAGTCCGGCGAGCTTGCCGGTCATCCCGGGCGGCAGGGTGACGTCGACGCCTTTCAGCTCCTGCTGGCCGTCGGCCCGGTCGATCCGCATCGAGAGCGGGCTGTAGGCGCCGGCGGTGTTGGCTTTTGGGGCGACCGCGAAGGCGGGGGCGAAGCCGCGCGCGACCATCGTTTTTGCGCACCCGCCCCCGCCCGGGGTGGCGGTGAGATCAAAGTCGTCGCCGGGCGTCGCCGCGGCGATCGGCGCCCAGGGGACCATCTGTGCCGTGGTCTGGTTCGGGCCGCAGGTCGGCGGGCTGCTGAGCACGGCGCGGGCGCCGGGGTCGAACTCGATCAGGAACGAGCTGAAGGGAACCTGGGGCGTGTCGGCGATCGTGGTCGCAAGCTGGCCGGTCACCGGGTTCGCCCTGACGTTGCCGACCAGGCGCACCGAGATCCCGTACCGGGCCGACTCGGCGGCGATGAAGATCCGGTACTCCTGGCCGGAGAGCGGATCGCGGCTGAGCTGCTGGCCGACGTAGACGTTGCCTTCGAGGTTGCCTTCGGGCAGCGGCGGCGATTCGATCCTCACCGTGCCGACCTTCGAGGCCGGCGGGCAGGCGACCGGGTTCCTGGTCCCTTTCCCGAACTGGGCGTCGGTGCAGGTCTCGAGGCCGTTGGCGGCGGAGGGGTTGATCCCCATCCCCTGCGGCAGCGTCACCGTCGTCGCTTTGGTCACCGAGCTGTCCTGTTCGTTCTCGCCGCTCCCGTAGTTGGGAATCAGGTGCGGCACCTCGGCCTCGACCGCGGCCCCGGAGGGCGAGTTCGCCAGCCCGGTGCGGGGGTCGACCGCGATCGTTGGGTCATAGGGGATGGTGTCGCATTCTTTCGGCGAGGTCCCCGGCGGGATCGGCGACTCGAGGTAAGGCAGCGAGCCGGCGGGGAAGGTGGGGTCAGGCGCGCCGTAGGAATCGGCCGCCAGCAGCGTCGAGTAGATGCTGCCCGATTCGATGAAGGCCTCGCCGAGGCAGGTGCTGGGGGTGGTGATGAAGGTGCCGTCGCCGGAGCGGCCGTCGAAGGAGAGCCGGTTTTTCAGGATCAGCCCTTTGATCAGGGGTTCGAGGGCGGCGACCTGCGGAACGTGGATCGTGAACCCCTCGTGGAAGTCGCCGTCCCAGGCGACGTCGGCCTCGAGGTAGACGTCGTTGCCGGCGAGGTTAAGCCCGAAGCGGGCGGGCTCGCCGAACTCGGGGACGATGTTGTAGACGGGGACCTGGGTGATCGGTTTGGCCGGCGGCGTCACCACCCCTGCCAGCGAGGTGGTGACCGCGCTTTCCCCGACCTTTGCCGAGCCATCGGGCAGGGCTTCGCAGGCGGCTGGGTTCGCTTCGAAGGTCGCTTTCGGGCAGCGCGGGGTCGCGCCCGGGTTGACGCTGAGGCCGATCGGCAGCTCGACCCGGACGGTTTTCAGTTCCGCCGTCGGGCTTTCCAGGGGGCCAACCGTGGTGTGGGCGACGATGAACTGGGTGAAGCCGACCTGCGGGTGGGCCGCCGCCTGTTCGAAGAACTGCGGCTGGGTGTCGACGCTGCAGGTCGGCGTGTCGGTGGTGCAGGTGCCCGCCTGCCAGCCCGAGTCGGCGGTCGGGGCGTGCGGGTCGCTGGGCGCGATCACGTTCGCGGTGCTGGCCGCGGCGAGTCCGGGCGTCAAGAGCGCCGCCCCGACCGCGACCAGAACCGGAACGAGAACGCGTGCTCGGCCGCTTGGACCGAGCGATTTTCCCCTCCAAGGAAGCATCCTGGTTCCGAGGCTACCCGAAATTAATGACTTGAATCAACAATTTTGGGTAATATGCCTCGCATGCCACTGACCAACGGTTTCTCAGCGAACGGCAACGGCGCCTCCCACGCCGTTGAAAACGGACAACGCTCACTGCCTGTCGATTGGGAGAATCTCGCCCGCTCGACCGCGCACCCCCTGCGGGTCTCGATCCTCGAAATCCTCGGCATGGACGGGGGACGCGTTCTCTCCCCCTCCGAGCTGAGCCAAGAGCTCCAGATCCCCCTCAGCAACACCAACTACCACGTCACCGAGCTGGCCCGGGCGCACCTGATCTCGATGGTCCGCCAACGCCAGGTCCGCGGCGCCACCGAGCACTTCTACTGCCTGCCGAGCGTCGCCGAACGGTCCGAAGAGAGCGCACCGATCGAGCCGCAACGGCTCGCGGCAGTCGCCTGACCGAACCAAGCTTCGCGCTTCCGACTTTTCGGGCCCTCTGAGGGCCGCAACGTCGGAAGCGCATGGCCAGCTGCATTTGGGTCGGCCCGTTTGCCGTGGATGGCCTTGGGTAACCGTCTATTACGTTTTACCGGTTACCGCGTCGATCGCCGTGTCAGGAGGAAAGTCATGGCCGCCACACGCATGCTGCACCGCTCGACCGATGTCGCCGGGGTTCGGATCGCCTACCGGGAGGCCGGGGACAACGAGAGTCCACTGACCTTGGTCCTGCTGCACGGCATTCCCAGCTCGTCGTACATGTTCCGGCAGGTGATCGAGCCGCTGGCCGACGCCGGCGTCCGCGTCGTCGCGCCCGACCTGCCTGGCTTCGGCCTGTCGTCCTTTCCCGACCGGGACGAGCAGTGGACCTTCTCCTGGTTGGCCGACGTCGTCGAGCAGTGGCTCGCCGAGCTCGGGGTTACCGACACGATCCTCTACCTGCATGACTTTGGAGCGGCGGTGGGGTATCACCTCGCGACCCGCTCACCCGCGACGGTTCGGGGTCTGGTCGTCCAGAACGGCAACGCCCACGAGGCGGGCCTCGGGGAGCCCTGGGAGCCCTGCCGCGCCTACTGGGCCGAGCCGACCGAGAAACGCAAACGCAAGGTCGGGACGTGGTTTGACTACGAGGGCACGAAGCACCAGTACCTATGGGGCCTGCCGGAACGGCTGGCCGAGCGGGTGCCGCCGGAGACGTGGGAGCTGGACTGGCGCGCGGTCTCCCGTGGAGACGGGCGCGACGTCCAGTGGGAGATGTTCAGCGACTACCGGACGCACGTCGAGCGCTTCCCCGAGATCGAGCGCTACCATCGCGCCGAGCAGCCGCCGACGCTGATCGTCTGGGGCGTCCACGATCCGTACTTCGAGCGGGCGGAGGTGCTCGAGTACCACCGCAACCTGCCGACGGCGGAGAGTCACCTCCTGGACGCGGGGCACTACCTGCTCGAGACTCACAGCCGCGAGTTCGTAGCGCTCGTCCGCCCGTTCGTCGCCGGCTTGGCCGCTCGGCGGTGACGGCTGGCCTTCTCACGGTTGCCGCAGGTGCTCATGCTGCACCAGCGGCGGCGGCGGCCGCGCGAGGAGTCGAGGAACAGCCATCCGCATCGATCGCAGACCCGAACCCGCTCCGGGGGCAGGGTGAACAGCGCCTGTACGGCCAGCAGCGACAGGCCCGCCGGGATCGCGCCGGGTGCGGCCCAGTCGGCGGCGAGATCGTCGAGGCGGGCCTCGACACTCGGGACGCGGCCCGCACGCGCGCACGCCCCGCTCAGCTCGAGGAGCCCGGCCAGCGAGGCGCCGGGCACGGCTTGTCCGCGCGAGACCGCGTCGAACACCACCCAGGTCGCCTCGCGGACCGATCGCGTCTGCTCCAGAAGGAGCTCCGCCGCTGGCCCACGCAAGCTCGGCGCAGCCTCGAACAGTCCGACGGACTCGCACCAGGCGAGCAGGTCGGCCGGCGCCTTCAGCAGATCGTTGTCAGGGGCTGGGTTGGCCCTGTCGAACACCGTGTTCGCTAGGTCCAGGGCCGGATGACCGCCGATGAAATGCGCGTCCTGCCACGGCGCCTGCGCCTTGGGCTCGGGCCACGTGATAACCACTTACACCAGATTATCTGGTGTGCTCACCGGGCTCTCCAACGCGCCATCGAGCTCCTCGAAGGCCGCTTCGTAGCGGGCACGTATGCAGCCGCTCCGGGCAGCGGCTCGAAGCCGAAGGCAACCGCTGTCACCTGCAAGCGGTCGCCGACCGCGGCGATGGTCGCCGCCGCGGGCGCCGTGCGCGGGCACGCCGTCCGGGCCGGGAGCGGCGACGAAGGTGACGGTGCGCCCGCCGTGCTCGGAGCTCCAACGGTCGCGCCGCGGGTCGACTTCCTCCGCCTCGAAGATCGCGACGCGATCGCGCCCGGGTCGGCGTCCTCGACCCCGACCATGCCGACCGGCACGGCGCCGGCCGTCGCCTCCCACACGACAGCCGCGGCCACCGGCCGAGCCCGCCGTAGAGCTCGACCAGGTCGAGTCCTCCGCGCTCGTGCAGCTCGCGCGCGGCGGCGGCCCCAGCCGCCCCGTCGACGGGGACGATCGAGATGTGCGAGACGCCGTGCTCGTGCACGACCCGCTCCGACACCCCGGCGGCTCCGGACGCGTGAAGAGGAAGGCATCCTTGAACTGACTCATCGCGAGACCTTCATCAGGCTGTTCTCACTGTATGCAGGAGCCAGCGCGGGGTAGCCTCGGGTGGAACTACTCAAGTACGCACCCGCCCACCGGAGCGGGTCGTCAAGGCGATCTGGGCCTGCGCGCTGCGGTGACCGCGGCGGAGGCGTGGTTTGGGAACTGCAGCTAGCTACTACCGCCCTTTCGAGCCTTTCCCCTTCTTCCCCTTCCCCTTCTTCTTGCAGCTGTTGCCGACCTTGATCTGGCTGTCGAAGGTCTTGCCGTTCTGCGCGGTCATCTTCACGGTCGCTTTTTCGGTGACCTTGCAGAGGTTGGCGCTGTTTTCGATCAGCCCCTTTTTCCTCCAGCCATCTCCAGCACCGCTTTTGAGACCGGCGCGTCGGGAGTGTTGAGGAAGCGGGTCCGCACCCGGGAGGTGTCGGCCCCTTTCTTCTTGACCGAGTCGATGAAGCCGATAAGTTCGGCGCGGATCTGACCGTCGACCACACCGACGATGTCCGGCAGGTTTCGCACCCCTCCGTTGGAGCGGAAGTAGACCGGCCCGCTCAGCGGCTGATCGAGCAGCGGGCTCCAGACCGTCATCTTGCCGAGAATCGAGTTGGCGGGACACGCCCCGGCCTCAAACTGCGCCCGGGTGCAAGGGTTGTTGATGTGGGCGTTGTCGATGAACGCCGAGCGCGGCAGGACCGCCGTGATCCCCTTGAACCCAGCCTGGCCTTCGGGCTGGGTGAGAACCGCCTTGACCGACGGGTTCCCGGTCCTCTTCGTCGACCCCTTCAAGGTCAGCTTCAGGGCGGGCTTGAACTTCAGCTCCCCACACTGACTTGCCTGGAAGTACTGGCTCAAGGGTGAGACAGCCCCAGTAGTCGAGGTGACCGTGCCGGTAAGTGACTTCGGCTCACAGTTCGAGGGGTTCAGCATGAAGTTCGGCCGCTCCATGTCCAAGGACACGGAGCGGACGACCAGCGGTAGACCGTGCAGGATCGTCGGCAGCGGGTCAGATTGGGCCGTGATCAGCAAGGTAGCCGGATCGACTTTCAGGGCCGTGCGGACCGCGACGACGCCGAGGTCGAAAGGCCCGGCGATCGCCGGGGTGATGATCACCAGCGAGAGCGGGCCGCCTTTATAAGGTCCGGCGAGGTAGGCGCTTCCCTGCACGTAATACGGTTCTGGGCCCGCGCCCGAGGCGACCGTTGCAGTGCCGACTCGCGAGGCGGCGGGACAGCTGGGAGAGGCGAGCTCGAGCGCTCCCATGCCCTCCGCGCTGCGCGAGTTAGCCTGGGCGATCCCCGCCTCTGAGCAGTAAGGGATGCCGGCCAGCTTCCCCAGCAGCCCCGACGGCAGGGTCGCCGAGATCTGAGACAGCTGCTGGGATCCGTCGTTGCGGCGCAGGTTGAAGGTAAACGGGGTGAAGGCGCGGGCCTTGGAGCTAACGCTCCCGGCCGCGAGGCTCGGTGCGTGCGGCAGTTGGGAGACGCTCGAAGCGCAGGGAGCCCCGTTGGCTCCACTGGAAATCTCAAACGTCGCCACTTCCTGCTTGGGCGGTCCACCGGCGTAGGGGTAGAGCAGCGCGTCGGTGGCGAAGGTGCCGCAGGTGGGAGGCGTGATCAACGCGCCCCGGGGACCCTGCTGGAAGTGTGCTCGGACCCGACTAAGCGGGAGCTGGGGAAGCTGGTCGAAGGTGGTCGTGAGCTGCCCGGTGCTCGGGTTGGGGTCGACGCGACCGGGGATTCCGACCAGCACCCCACGGTTGGGGTCCTTGACCACCATGTAGATGGAGAGCAGGTTGTTGAACGGGTTGTCTCCCTGCTTTGCCACGTAGATCGAGCCCGGGAAGATCTCCCCTTCGATCAGCGGCGATTCGACTTCCAGCGTCCCGATCCTCGAGTTTTCCGGGCAGCCGGTCCCCGGGGCGGAGTCGATCGTCTCCGAGTCAAACTGCGCCCGCGTGCAGGCGCCGAGGCCCGAGGCGACTGACGGGTTGGTCGTGACCCCCTCCGGCAGGGTGACGACAAGTTTCTCGATGTCGGAGTCGGCTTTGGCCGATTCGCTCGGGTTGGTCAGTTCGGGATCGTCAACTCTCAGTTCGAATGAGAGGCCCGATGGCGTTTCCGCCGAGTTGACGGTCGGCTGGGATCCGATTTCAGGGTCGAATCCCAGTTCGTCGCAGCCGCTCGTTTCGAAGGGCGTTGCCGCTGCTCCCGATTCTTCTACTCCCTGCCATGAGAGGGCCGAGTAGGTGGTCAGCAGCGGGCCCTGGCAGCTGCGCGGGAGGGTGATGAAGGGCTTTTCCGGCACTCCTTCGGCCGTGCAACCGGTCAGCAGGATTTCAGCACATTTACCACGTTCGTCATCGTGTGCGGGGTTGGCCGGGACTCCCCAGATGGTTATTTCAGCGCCAAACAGCTTGGCCGTTCGCGAGGTATACCTGGTGGTGGCGATTACGTTGTTGGGTGCATCCGGGTTCACTTCGAAATCGAGGATCACGGGCGCTTCCGCGACAAGGAAGCCCAGCTGGGCCGCGGTTCCTTTTGCATGCGCCAGGTTGAACACCGCCCGCGGTGCAGGAACCCCTTCATTACCTTCGTGCGGGGCGAACACTTCCGCCCGGAGGATGCCGACGGCGGTGGAATCCGGGCACGATGGAAAGCCGGTTTCCCGATCCAGTCTCAGGAACACGGCCCGCGGGCAGGTCGGGGTGGCGGTCGGTGAACCCGCGAAACCAGCGGGCAGTTCGACGGCGATATCGCGCGCTTCCCCGTCCGGTTTTGCATTGTTACCCATTCCGGTGTAGTTGAGGCCGAAGCTCGTGGTCACCGCGAAGGGATGAGAGCCCGCCTGAGGATTTGGGATCGGGTTGCCATCTTTGTCTTCAACGACGAAATTGAAGTTATTTAGGCCGAAGATCGCACTGGCCTGCGCCGTGAAGCCGGCGAACGCCAGGCAGGTGCAGACGGCGATAAGGATTCCGCGTTTCATCGGCCAGCCCCCCGTGCCTTCTGCTTTTTCCCTTTTCCTTGCTTGCCGTTCTTTGATTTACCGGGCTTCTTGTTTTTCACGCACTTGACTTTGCCGTTCTTTTTGACCTTGTGCTTGCCTTTCGGGCAGGTCTTCTGGGGCGGGTTGCCTTCAGTCGGTACGGTCGACCCTGGCGCCGCCACCGGTGGCGGCGGGGTCACCGATTGGCAGCTGCCTTGCGATGGGTCACAAGGCGGAGGTGGCGGCGGTTCGAAGAACCCTCCGCCGCTCCGCGCCGTGTAGATGTCGATCGCACCCGGATCCCGATTGACAAGGCTGACGTCGGTCGCAAAGAACACGTCTTGGCCGCTCGGGCTCGAGTCGATGAAGTCGACGTCTTCAGGGCTCTGCCCGCTGGAGATCAGGTACAGGCAGCCTTCGTTGACCGGGGAGTATTCGGCGCTGATTGCGGTGCATGACCCGGCGCCGACTTCGAGCCACTCATAGATGTCGGCTTTGTCGTTGCGGTCGGCGGGCAGCAGTCGCGCATAGCCGGTGAAGAACACGTGAGTGCCGCCGTCTGCCATCGCCCGTGGGGTGTAGAGCTGGTTCTGTCCGACCGGCAGGGCCCCGGAGGTGCGCAGGCCCGCTCCGCCGCCTCCCGGCTGGCCCGGCGTAAGGACGAACTTCCCCGCAGCGTTGCCGGAGGGGCTGCACGACACGCAGGACAGCTCTCCCGCATCCGCCGCGAACCTGAACACCTCAGACACCGGTTCCCCCGAGGCGCCATCGATGTTGTCCTCGCCGGTCAGTGCGTTCGTCGAGATGAAGACCAGGTGCCGGCCGTCGGGGGAGGCTTTCGCCGCGTGATAGATGGGCATCGAGGCCGTGTTGTTGGGCGCTTCGGTGCTCGTGTTGGTTGCAACGTCCTTCTCGGCGAGGGTCGCGATCAGGCTCGTCATCCCCCCGTGACTCAGGTACAGGTTCGGCTCCCCCGCCACGCCTTGATTGCCCGGAGCCCCAAGAGCTTCACTGGAGACGAAGTAGACGTAGTCCAGATCATCGCTCGTGCCGGCCACACCGTACACGTCTCCGGCTATTTCCGTAGAGCTTTGCGCCGCGAGTGAGTACTTGTAGAGGTTCCCTTCTTTTGGCCCGTCCATTACCTGGAACAGCGCCACGGACCCATCGGGGAGGCCCCCAGGAACCGCGAGGCCGAGGGCGACTGCGTGCCCGATACCTGGAAGGTTTCCGCTCCGTTGACGCGCACGTAGATTTTCCCGGTCGAGCCAGAAGGAACGTTCCCGGTTGCCGACCAGTAGATCCGCGAACCGTCTTCGGAAACAGCATGCGACAAGCTCGAGCCCAGGTTGATGAACTCGGCGTTCTGGCCCGAGACCCGGCACCAAATGGGCCGATGCCGGCGGTGCAGTGCTCTTTGACTGGATTTCCGCTGGGCAGAATGCAGACGAAGCTGAGCACGCCGTTCCTGACCTCGTAGGTTTGAAACGCAGGTTTGCCTTCGATCGTTTCCAAGCCATCGCTCGTCAGTTTCCACGGCAGCCGGAACACGGTGGTCGCTCCGTCGTTGGAGAACCCGAGCAGCTCCGGCAGCTCTTCGAGCCCGAGTTCATGGGGCACAAACCCCGGAGGCGTCACGGTCGTCAGCGCTTCGAACTGCGGGGTGGGTCCGCAGGAGTTCCGCCGGTAAAGGTTGCCGAAGCCCGGTACCGCTCCGGGGGCCAGCGCCGGCGGAGCGCCCCGCACGAACCAGACGCTGCATAGATCTGGCGTGAACGCCTTGAAGTTGTTGTTGGTGTTGGCAAAGACGTTGAATGGCCCGAGCGAGTCTTCCGGGGGGGCGAGCGCCTCGCTCGTCCAACCAGTCGGACCCCTTCGCGCAATGTACTCAGACGTATACGGCGCAGTCGTCGACCCCGGGAACGCGCGGAAGGCGGAGTAGGCCAGGGAGTTGCCATCGGGAGCCACCTGGGCGAGCTTCAGGCTCCAGCCGCTGATGTTTTTCAGGGGCATGACGTCGCCGTTGGCTTTGTCGACCGGCGAGACCAGCTCATAGGCGCGGCACTCGGGCAGGGCTATGGACGCCGGCGAGCGCAGGGATTCGTTGGCGCATAGGGGAGGGATTCCCACAGCTTTGAAGGTCGTGAAGGCTCGATCGACTCCAACGTCGGTGCCCTGGGCGTTTTCCGCCACGAAGCGGTAGTGATAGACCCGTCCCGGCAGGAGACCGGTGAGGGGAGCGCTGGCCACATGAACGGCGAGGTCGACTCCTGCAATCGGTTCAGAAGGCGTAGTCTGGCCATACGCAGCGGTTTCGCCCCATTCGACTTTGAAGGTGGTCGCTGAGTTTTCCGGAGTGATGTTCGCGTTCACCGTTGCGTCGGAGGTTCCCACGTTCGACGCCCACTGAAGGCCGATCGTAGGTTTACTCGGGGTTTTGGTCAATGAGTCGCTTCCCACGACTACGCCGTTGGCGTTTTTCGCCACCAGGCGGAAGTGGTAGGTCGATTCCGGCGCCAGCGCGGAGACGTCCGCGTGGACCGCGAGGGGCGCATTCCCGGTGCCGAGTTCAGCGGCGTTGGGGGATTCGCAAGGCGCCGTTGCGCCATAGGCTTCGGTCAGGCCGTATTCGAAGACGCATTCGGTGACCGGCGCTCCAACCGGGTTGACGGTGCCGTTGAACCGCAGTGAAATCGGCGACAGGGGGGCGGCGACTCCGGTCACTACATCCGGAAGTGGGACGATCTGGGAGTAGACTTCGAGGGTCCCCGTTTCTCCCCCTCCCGGTGCGTCTTTCGCAGCAATCACGCGGCCCGTTGCGGCATCGACCGCTAGCGCCAGGAAGCTTCCGTCAAAGCTCGCCACCGTAACAGGGGCAGACCCAGAGACATCGTACTCGGTGACGTTGCTGGCGGACTTGGGTTCGGACAGAAGAGCGTGTCCGTTGGTGGGGTCTACGGTTAGGGTCTGTGGAGGTTCACCCGTAGCAGATTCGGTTCCGAACCGATACGCAAGCGACCCCGAAGCGAGGTCGTATTTGAACGCTTTGCCACCGGCTCCATACGCGGAGAAGATTGAGCCGGCGCTCGGACCCGATCCAAGCGCCAGGTTGCAGGGAAAGGGCGCTGGGAAGCTTTCAGACGCGACATAGTCGGAGTTGACGGGAACCGAACCACTCGGCTCATATTTGCTTAGCGTCCCGCCTTGTCCGCCTGCCCCGACGTACAGCTCCCCACCGGGTCCGACGACTACGCCGCAGGGCGATAGTGCTCCTGCGAAAGATTCCGAGCCAGCCGCCGTGATCTGCCCGAGGCTTTCGCCGTTCTCTGAGAAGACTTTGACCACGTGCGCCTGGCGCTGCGCCACATAGATGTTGCCATCGGTGGAAGTCCCGGATTCATCCATCGCGAGACCGACTTCCCCTGGATATCCTGCGGCCCCTGCGGTCTCGAGCCCACCTATCACGTTCGTCCCAAGCGATGAGAAGTCGTTAGGCGTTCCATCGGAGTTGAACCGGCTCACGGTTCCAGCTGCGCCGTCATAGGCCAGCACGCTTCCCGACCCCTGATCGGTCGCCAGTGCGATCACTCGAGTGAACGTCGGCTGTGCGGCGCTGCCGAAGTTTTCGAGGAACAGGCGCGTCTGTCCCGCCTCTGCTCGAGGCGCGCCTGCCGCGAAGAAGAGAGCGGTGAGAACGCAAAGGAAGAGAAGGGACCTCACCATTGCCGTGCCCGGCGTTCTGGCAGCTTCGCTCCCCTCAAACCTTTCCTCTCGACGGGTCAATATGTCCCGCCCCTGCAAGCCATATTTATCCATTTCCCCCCCGGGGTGTAACTTCGGATCCCTGTTGGCCGCTTCCCTTACGGCCAATGAGTGACGGAGCCGGCATCGTACCCTGATAGAACACCCGCGTACCGCCAGAGCCCAATGAGAGCACGTCAACGGCCTGTTGTCAATCAAGCGCGGGGGCGGAACATGCAGCTGGGCGACAGGAGGGTGGACAGGCCTGACCAGAAAGGGGAGGGGCGGCATCTGCCGCCCCTCCCTAATAGGATCGCCCGTTGACTGACGGCTTCCTAAATGTGATTCCTATGTTCTGACGTGGAGACCTACTTTATTGCCCTCGACATTTGGATTATTGTCATTGAAGGCCTCTAGTGTGCTTTCTCCATTGTAGATGCCATCATTGAATGTCCCTCTGCCCCCTGGGCACGTATTGTCGAGGTTGTGGTACACAATACCGCTGACTGTAATTTTCGCTTTTACGTCTGTCGGTTCATTGCCTTCATTAGTGAAAGCAATATGTCTAAGACCCGTCTGAGGACCGACTGTGATTCTGCACGGTATGCTCGGAGCATCAATGATGATGCTTCCTGCTTCCGGGCAGACGACGTCGACAGTTGCTTTATGTTCAGCGTCTTCTGTGCTGGTCATCGTGTAGGTGCAGGTCCCCATATTCACATTTGCTGCAACGCCGTAGGCTCTGCAGCCGGTGTAGGTAGCTCTCACTCTGCTCACGCTGGTCACATTTCTATTTATTGTCGCGTGAAAAGTTGATGCGCATCTCACGTTGCCTCTTTGGACCGTGAAAGTGTGGGTATTTATCTCTCTCCCTGTGACTGTGCAGACATTTCTGCCGGCTTCAGGTGTACATTCGATTGATGGAACGGCCGCCTGCGCCGACATTGCCCAAACCGCGCTCATCGCGAGGACCGCGGTGATCGCAAGTCCGAGGACTTTGAAGTTGCGGGTCATGATGTTCCTCTCTCTTGTAGCCAGGCCCGATTGCCCGGCCACTAAGCGATAAGGGATGGCGATAGGAAAGGTCAAACTTTCAAGAGCGGAAGCTGCCGAGCGCAACTCGTTCGCGTCGGCCACGATCGGATCCTCCCTGCACGGCGCAGGGTGCCAGATTCGCGCACGCGCGAGTCCACACTCTGCATGGATGCGCGGTCGACAGTCCAGAGCGCGGGTTGCCATTCTCGCGTTCGGCTCTTCGAAGCTGTCTTCGCCGGTGGATGCGGCTCATCCGATTCTCAGAGTTGACGGCGGACGAGCTGGGCGCCTGGGAAAGGCTGGCGGCGCGGGCGGCTGAGCCCAACCCGTTCTTCGAGCCCGGCTTCGCGGCGATTGCCGCGAAGACGCTTGGTGCGCCGGAGGCCTGCCTGCTCGTCGCCGAGGGCGAGGATGGCGAGTGGGCCGGTTGCATGCCGGTGAAGCCGGTGCCGCGGAGGATTGGCCGACTCGCCCGGGGAACCTGGAACCACGACTACTCCTTCCTCGGCACGCCGCTGGTCGACCGCGACCACCTCGATGAGTACGCGGAGGAGCTGATCGGGGCAGTCGAGCAGCGTGACACCGGCCGCTTTCCTGGTTCTCCGCGACATTCGCTGCGAGGACAGCGCGGTCGAGACCTTCCTCGAGCTCGAGGCCGCCGGCTGGAAGGGCGAGGAGGGCACGGCGATGGCCTGCGACCCCGGGTCCGCTGAGTTCTTCGCCCAGATGTGCGAGTGGTTCGACCAGCGCGGCCGCCGGCGTCACAGGTCGTCGGCGCTGAGGTCGGCATCGCGCAGAATCCCGGCAAGACTCCCCGCCGTAATTCCCGGTGTGGAGAACCACCTCCCCGCCGTCCCTGCGCAGCGCCTTGATCAGACGCTCGCCGGAGACGATCGGCTGGCGCGGGCTCACGCCGGCGGGGCAATCGGGTGGCGGATCACGACGCTGTCGAGTGGCTCGCCTCTTCGCGCAGGCCCTCGACGTAGAGGGCGACGGCCTCGCTGGCGTTCATCATCGCGTCGTCCAGGTCATCGCCCTGGGCGTGGAGGGCGGGAAGGTCCAGCGCGTACATGTGGTAGCCGCGCCCTGGGTTACTCCAGTCGGCAAGCGAGGACTGCCTTAATCGGTTCGATTTCGACTGCCTTTGAACCACAGTCCGTTTTTTGGCTCTGCCAAGCGGAGAAGAAAGCGGACGACGGGGGTCGAACCCGCGACCTCAAGCTTGGGAAGCTTGCGCTCTACCAACTGAGCTACGTCCGCGCTGGTCTCAGTTTACGGGCGGCGGGGGGTTGTCGGAGGCTGGGGATATCTAACCTTCGCCGTCCGTGAGCGTTCGCTCTTCCATAGTTGTCGTCGCCGTGTTGGCCGTGGTCGGCCTGCTCACCTACGGGCTGCTCAGCAAGGGCTCCTCGGGGGTCGCGCTCGGGGACACGGCGCCACAGGGGGCGCTGCCGCGGCTGGAGGGCGGCGGGAGCGAATCGCTGCGCGACTACCGGGGCCGCTGGGTGCTTGTCAACATCTGGGCCTCCTGGTGCATCCCCTGCCGCGAGGAGGCTCCGGCGCTGGAGGCGCTCCAGCAGGAGTACGGAGGCAAGCGGTTCACTGTGCTGGGGATCGACAGCAGCGACCTCTCCGACGACGGGCGCCGGTTCGTCGAGGAATTCGGCGTCACCTACCCGCAGCTCCACGACGGGGACGGCGACTTCGCCGACGAGTTCGGCGCCACCGGGGTGCCGGAGAGCTACCTACTCGACCCGCGCGGAAAGGTCCGGGTCGTCGCCAAGGGCGCGGTCAGCGAGGAGTACCTGGAAGAAGAAGTCGAGCCGCTGCTGGCAAAGGTCCGGTCATGACCGGGCGGCGGATGCCCGTCCTCGGCCTGGCGCTGGCTGCGTTGGCGCTGCTCGTCACCCCCGCTGCCGGCGCGGCGATTCCTCAGACTTCGCTCTCGGAGATCGAAGGCGAAGTGATGTGCCCAGTCTGCGGGACCTTGCTCGAACTGGCCGAAGCGCCGCAGGCGCTGCGCGAGAAAGCCTTCATCGAGCGGATGGTGGACGCGGGCGCGAGCAAGGAGGAGATCAAGGACGCGCTGGTCGCCGAGTACGGCCAGGAGGTGCTGGCGCTGCCCGAGGACGAAGGCTTCACCCTCTCCGCCTACGTCGTCCCGATCATCGCCTTCCTCGTTGCCGCGATCGCGCTCGCCCTCGGGGTCTGGAAGTGGCGCCGGGCGAGCAACTCGGCCGGGCCGGGGACGACGGCGACGGCGCGAGGGCCGAGTAGCGAGGACAACCGCCGCCTCGACGAGGACCTCAGCCGCTACGACCTCTGACCAGGACCGCGCCGAGCGGCGCCACCGGCAGCTTCTGCGACCGCCGCCCGCAGCTCGCGGCCGCGGCGCTTCGACGCCTCCTCCGGCGCCGACCGCCGCCAACATCGCGTCGGCGCTGGCGGCGACCGCGGCGAGGCCATCGCCGCCCTCCCCCAGTCGCCGGCCCGACCAGGACCACGAGCTCGTAGGCGCCGCGGAGTTTCGCTCGTCATGTGGCGAAAGCTCTGCAGCCCGACCAGCGTCGCCGGGTCCGGCGCCTCACGGCCGGCGGCGATGAAGACGAGTGGCTCGGCCTCCGCCGCGGCCGCCGGCCCGGCCAGGGCGAGCGGCTGCAGCACCTCCTCGGGGGTCGCCTCCCAGCGCAGGTACTCGTGCAGCCCCGGCGCCGGCTCGAGCCCAAGCGTCGGCCGCGAGCCGCGGCCGCGCCAGGTCGCACTCGACCAGAACGGTGCTCCGCCCGGCCGCGCCAGCGGCGCCGGCGAGGGCGATGCCAAGCCCGCCGGCGAGCTCGGCGCTGCCGCTGACCAGCAGGCAGCGGGTCGACGCGAGCCGCTCCTGCAGCGCCGTCAGGCGCTCGAAATCGGCCTGCCGCAGCGACCAGACCTGCGCGGCGCCAGGCTCGAAGCCCGAGACCTCGGCGAGCACGGGCAGCTTGCCGCGGCCCGCCCGCATCACATCCGCTCGGGGGCGGAGATCCCCAGCAGCCCGAGCGTCGCCGCGATCGTCCGCTTCGTCGCCAGGCAGAGCGCCAGGCGCGAGCGCTCCATGCCCTCGCCCTCGGCGCCGACCACCTGGCAGTCGCGATAGAAGGCGTGGAAGTCGGCGGCGACCGCGGTCGAGTAGGCGCAGATCCGGTGCGGCGCCCGCCGTGCGACCGATTCGCGCACCTCGTCGGGGAATTCGAGCAGGCGCTTGATCAGCGCCTTCTCGCTCGGGTCGAGCGGCGTCGCCGTCGGCTCGGGCCCGGAGGCGGCCGCCTCCGCGGCGTCGCCGGCTTTACGCAGGATGCTGGCGATCCTGGCGTGCGCGTACTGCACGTAATAGACCGGGTTCTCATTCGACTGCCTGCGGGCGACCGCGAGGTCGAGGTCGACCGCCGTCTCGTGGCTGCGCCAGAGCATGAACCAGCGGGTTGCGTCGACCCCGATGTCGTCGAGCAGGTCGTCGAGCGAGACGAAGTCGCCGCTGCGCTTGGACATCTGCACCCGCTCGCCGTCTTCGACCACGTGCACGAGGTTCATGATCTGGGCCTCGAAGGCGTCGGGGTCGCCACCGAGCGCGGCGATCGCCGCCCGCACCCGGCCGACGTAGCCGTGGTGATCGGCGCCGAGCACGTTGATCAGCCGGCCGAAGCCGCGCTCCAGCTTGTCCCAGTGGTAGGCGACGTCGGCCGCCAGGTAGGTCGGCTCGCCGTCGGACTTGATCAGGACCCGGTCTTTGTCGTCGCCGAAGGTCGTCGTGCGTAGCCAGAGGGCGTCATCGCTGCGGTAGGTGTGGCCGCCCTGGTCGAGCTTCTCCAGCGCCACATCGACCTCGCCTTTCGCGTAGATCTCGCGCTCGGAGCTCCAGGTGTCGATCGGGACGCCGAAGCGCTGCAGGGTCTCCCCCACCTCGGCCAGCATCAGCTCCACGCCCCGCAGGCCGACCGCCTCGAGGTCGCCGGGGGGGATCCCCTCGCCGAGGATCCGCTGCGCCAGCTCGTCGATGTAGGCGCCGCCGTAGCCGTCCTCGGGGACGTCCTCGCCGACCATGCGGGCGGCGATCGAGACCGCGAAGCGGGTCATCTGGGCGCCGGCGTCGTTGACGTAGTACTCGCGGGCAACCTCGTGGCCGACCGCTTCCAGCAGCCGCGCGACGGCGTCGCCGTAGGCGGCGAGGCGGCCGCCGCCGACGTGTAGCGGGCCGGTCGGGTTGGCCGAGGGCCCCTCGATCAGGACCCGCTCGGGACTGCCGGTCGGGGCCGGACCGAGCCGCTCACCGGCGGCGATCAGTCCCGACAGGGCGCGCATGTACCAGGCGTCGGCGAGGAAGAGGTTGACGAAGCCGGGGCCGGCGACCTCGACCCGCTCGAGGCTCCCGCTCTCTCCGAGCGCGCGCTCGAGCTCGGCCTGCAGGCGCTCGGCGACCGCGCGCGGGCTGTCACCGAGCGGGCCGGCCAGAAGCATCGCCGCGTTGGAGCTGTAATCACCCAGCTCGGGCTTCGGCGGACGGTCGAGCGTCGGGGCGGGCTCGGTCCGCTCGCCATCGCGCAGGGCGCGGGCGGCATCCTCGACGGCGCCGCGCAGCTCGGTGATCGAATCGGTCACGTTCATCCGCCAATCGTATGGACCGCGCCCCGCGCCGGGTAGGCTGGCCGCTTGCGCGCAGCCGTTCTCAGCGACGTTCACGCCAACCTGCCTGCCCTCGAAGCCGTACTCGAGGCGATCGATCAGGCCGGGGCCGACGAGCTCTGGTGCCTCGGGGACGTGGTCGGCTACGGGGCCGATCCGGACGCCTGCACCGAGCTGGTCCGCGAGCGCTGCGACGTCTGCCTGGTCGGCAACCACGACATCGCCGTGCTCGGGGAACTCGACGTCTCCGCCTTCTCGGAGACCGCCCGGGTGGCGGTCGAGTGGACGCGCGAACGGGCCGAGGCCGCGACCTTGGAGTTCCTGCGGGGTTTGGAGCCTGCAATGAAGCACGCGGAAATCGACCTCTTCCACGCCTCGCCGCGGGACCCGATCTGGGAGTACGTGCTCTCGATCGAACAGGCCGAAGAGGGGTTCGACGCGCAGGACGCACGGATCGGGCTGATCGGCCACTCGCACGTTGCGCTCTTCTTCAACCGCCCCGACGGCGCCCGGCGGGGCTACTCGCATGGCGCCCAGGCGGGCGAGGGGGCGGTGCTCGACCTCGAGAGCGGCGCCTGGCTGCTCAACCCCGGCAGCGTCGGGCAGCCGCGCGACGGCGACCCGCGGGCCGCCTGGATGGCGCTCGACACCGAGGAGCTGACCGCGACCTACCACCGTGTCCCCTACGAGATCGAGAAGGCGGCGGCGGCGATCCGCGAGGGCGGCCTGCCGGAGCCGCTCGCCGAACGCCTCTTCGTCGGCCGCTAATGGGCAAATGCAGGGAAAAACCGGCCTCGGGGCCGTTCTCTAGACTCGCCTGGATGGGTCCCCCTAGAGCCATTCTGCTCGCCCTCGCGCTCGGCCTCCTGGCCGCGGTCACGCTCTCCGCCTGCGGCGGCGACGACAACCCCGAACTGCTTCCCGGGGAAACGGCGAGCGAGATCAAGGCCAACCTCGACCTGGTCGAAGACCTGGTCGCCAACGGCGACTGCATCGGCGCCGCCAACGCCGCGGCCGCGGTCAGCGAACAGGTGGGCTCGCTGACCGGGGTCGACCAGGAGCTGCAGGAAACGCTGGCCAAGGGCGCGGCGCGGCTCAACGAAGTGGTCGGCGAATGCGAAGAAGCTCCGGAAGAAGAAGCTGAAACGGTCCCGACCGAAGAACCCGACGAAAAAGAACGGGAAAAAGAAGAGCAGGCCGAAGAAAAGGACCAGGAAAAAGCCGAAAAGGAAGCGGAAAAGGAACAGAAGCAGGAAGAAAAGGGCGAAAAAGAAACGCCGACGGCCGAACCGCCCGGACAGGAAAAGAAGGAAGAAGAAACCGAACCGCCCCCGACTGAAACCGGGCCCTCGGGTGGAGTCTCCGCGGGAACGCCGGCGGAAGGTGGTGAATAGTGGCGGCGGGATCGCTCTCAGGGCGCTACGAAACCGGCCAGAAGCTCGGCTCCGGAGGGATGTCGAACGTCTATATGGCGACCGACCGAATCCTCGAGCGCACCGTCGCGGTGAAGATCCTCGCCGAGCACCTCTCCGACGACGAGCGCTTCGTCGCCCGCTTCAAGCGCGAGGCGCTGGCGGTCGCGAAGCTGATCCACCCGAACATCGTCCAGGTCTACGACACCGGGGTCGACGACGGCCGCCACTACATCGTCATGGAGTACGTCGAGGGTCGCTCCGGCGCCCAGATCCTCCAGCGCCAGGGCCCGGTCGAGCCGGAGACCGCGGCGGAGATCGGGATCCAGGCCTGCGCCGGGCTCGACTACGCGCACCGGCGCGGGATCATCCACCGCGACGTCAAGCCCGGCAACCTGATGGTCACCGGCGGCCCGGTCGGGGGCGGCGAGATGACCGTGAAGCTGACCGACTTCGGGATCGCGCGGGCGATCGAGCAGACCCGGATCACCCAGGTCGGCTCGGTGGTCGGGACCGCCGCCTACCTCTCGCCGGAGCAGGTGCGCGGCGAGGAGGCGACCCCGGCGACCGACGTCTACGCGCTCGGCGTCGTCCTCTACCAGTTCCTCACCGGCCGCCTGCCGTATGAGGGCTCGACCCTCGCCGAGCTGGCGGTGCGCCAGCAGAACGAGAAGCCGCTGCCGCCCAGCACCTACAACGACGAGGTGCCGGAGCCGCTCGGTGCCGCCGTGCTGCGCGCGCTCGAGGGCGACCCGCACCGGCGCTACGCGAGCGCCGACGAGCTCTGCAGCGGCCTGCAGATGGGGCTCGAAGGGGCCGACGTCAGCCTGCCCGAGGACGGCACCGCGGCGACCAACGTGCTCGGCGCGGAGACCGCCGCGACCCGCCACCTGGAACGCGACACCGGCCCGACCGAGTACCGGCCCGCGCCCTCGCAGACCCGCCGGCCGGAACCGCGGGTCGCCCCGGCGCCCCGCCCCACCCCCCGCTCCGGCCCGCCAGCCGCGCCCAAGCGCTCCGGCTTCTCGCGCTTCGTCCGCTTCGTGCTCGCCCTTGTCGCCCTGGTCCTGGTCGCCGCCGCCGTCGCGACCGCGGTGATCGTCGCCACCGACAAGGCGGCCGGCGTCCACATCAAGGAAGTCGTCGGCGACTCGGTCGACAAGGTCTCTCAGGAACTGAAGGACCTGGTCGACAAGAACACCGAATAGCCAGGTGTCGCCTTATCGGTCTTATAGCCCGATAAAGCGACACCTCACGCGTCCCAGGGAGTGCTGCCACCGAGGACGGCGGCGCGGTACGCGTCAAAGCGCCCCGCTGCGATCGCGCGGCGCGCGTGCTCGGTCAGCTCGCGCATGTACACGAGGTTGTGGAGCACGATCAGGCGGACCGCGGTCAGCTCTTCGGCCCGCGAGAGGTAGGAGAGGTAGTCGCGGTCGTGGCGCTGGCAGGCCGGGCAGGGACAGTCGACGACGATCGGCTCACGGCTGCCCGCCCAGTGGCTCTTGCGCAGGTCGAGCCGCCAGCGGTCCTCCGGGTTCGGTACCAGGGCGACCCCCTGGCGGCCCAGCCGGGTCGGCACCGCGCAGTCGAAGACGTCGAGGCCGAGCGCGATCCCCCCGAGCAGGTCGTCGATTTCGCCGATCCCCAGCAGGTGCTTGGCGGCGGCCTCCGGCAGCAACGGCGCGGTCATCGCCAGCACCGCTGCCATCTCCTCCTTGTCGCGACCGAGGGTGCCGCCGATCGCCAGCCCGTCGACCCCCGCCTCGGAGACCGCCTGCGCTGATTCGCGCCGCAGATCCTCGTAGACGCCTCCCTGGACGATCCCGAACACCGCCTGGCGCGAGGGCCCGTTCTCTGCGTGCCAGGCGAGGCAGCGGTCGAGCCAGCGGTGGGTGCGCTCGGTCGAGCGCGCGGTGTAGTCGCGCTCGGCGTGGAACGGCGTGCACTCGTCGAAGACCAGGGCGATGTCGGACCCGAGCGCCGCCTGCACGCTCATCGAGACCTCGGGCGAGATGAACAGCTCGGCGCCGTCGCGGTAAGAGCGGAAGCGCGCCCCCTCCTCGTTGATCTCAACCTTCGAGTGCGGCGGTTCCCCGGGCGCGCGGCCACTGCCCTTGACCTCGTTGGCGACGCCGCCGTGGGCGAGCGAGAAGACCTGGAAGCCGCCGGAATCGGTGATCAGCGCCCGCTCCCAACCCATAAATCCGTGCAACCCGCCCGCAGCGCCAATGCGCTCCGGCCCGGGCGAGACGAACAGGTGGTACGTGTTGCCGAGGATCAGCTGGTAGCCGAGCCCGGCGAGCTCCTCCGACTCCATCCCCCGCACCGTCCCTTTGGTCGCCAGCGGGATGAAGGCCGGCGTCTCGATCGGCCCGTGGACGGTCTGGATCGTCCCGGCCCGCGCCGCCCCGTCGCGGGCTTCGATCTCGAACCGCAGGCGCTGCGGGTCGCTCCTCACGCGATCAGCGAGCGGCCGGTCATCGCCTCCGGCTGGGCGATGCCGAGCAGCTCCAGCGCGGTCGGGGCGACGTCGGCGAGGATGCCCCCGTCGCGCAGCTCCAGCCCCTCGGCGGTGACGATCAGCGGCACTGGGTTGAGCGAGTGGGCGGTGTTGGGCGAGCCGTCGGGCTCGAGCATGTGGTCGCAGTTGCCGTGGTCGGCGGTGACGATGCAAGCGCCGCCGTTGCCGAGCACCGCCTCGACCACGCGGCCGAGCTGCGCGTCGACTGCCTCGACCGCCTGCACCGCGGCCGGGATCACGCCGGTGTGGCCGACCATGTCGGGGTTGGCGAAGTTGATGATCCCGAACCGGTAGCTGCCCTCGCGCCAGCGCTCGACGAAGGCGTCGGCAGCGCCGACGGCGCTCATCTCCGGCTTGTGGTCGTAGGTCGGGACGTCGCGCGGGGATTCGACCAGGGCGTGCTCCTCGCCGGGCAGCTCCTGCTCGCGGCCGCCGTTGAAGAAGTAGGTGACGTGCGCGTACTTCTCGGTCTCGGCGACGTGTAGCTGCAGCCCGCCGGCCTCGGAGACGGTCCCCGCCAGCGTCGCCCGCGGCCGCTCCTCGGGAAAGGCAACCGGGTAGGGCCAGCCCTTGCGGTAGATCGTCATCGTGGTCAGGTCGATGCTCGGGGCGCCGCCGCGCGGAAACTCGTCGAAGCCGGGCTCGGCCAGCGCCCGGGTCAGCTGGCGGGCGCGGTCGGGCCGGAAGTTGACGAAGACCCCGACGTCGCCGGCGGCGATCCCGTCGTAGCCGTCGATCACGGTCGGCACCACGAACTCATCGGTTTCGTCGCGCCCGTAGGCCGCCTCGATCGCCTCCGCCGAGCTCGCCGCCCGCAACCCCTGGGCGTGGGCGATCGCGTCGTAGGCAAGCTTGGTCCGCTCCCAGCGGGTGTCGCGGTCCATCGCGTAATAGCGACCGCTGACGGTCCCGACCCGGCCGGCCGCGCGCAGCCAGCGCTCGAGCTCCTGCAGGTACCCCTTGCCACCGTGTGGCAGCGTGTCGCGGCCGTCCGTGAAGGCGTGGAAGACAAGGTCGGGGACGCCCTCCTGGGAGGCCAGTTCGGCGCAGGCCTCGAGGTGCTCCCAGCCGGAGTGGACGCCGCCGTCGGAGACCAGGCCGAACATGTGCAGACGGCCGCGCGGGCTGTTGCGCGCCTTCTCGCAGGCGGCGAGCAGCGCTGGGTTGTCGAAGAAGCTGCCGTCGGCGATCGCCTCGTCGATCCGGGCCAGGTCCTGCTTGACGATCGCCCCGGCGCCGAGGTTGAGGTGGCCGACCTCGGAGTTGCCCATCTGCCCGACCGGGAGGCCGACGTCGGGGCCCTGGGCGGAGAGCTGGGTGTGCGGGTAGCGGTCCCAGAGCCGGTCGAACACGGGCGTGTTCGCCAGCGAGATCGCGTTGCCCGGACCAGGCTCGGCAAGGCCCCAGCCGTCGAGGATGATCAGCGCCAGGCTCGGGAACAGCGGCGGCACGTCAGCCAGCCGCCTCCACAATCGCCGCGAAGTCCTCGGCGTCGAGCGCCGCGCCGCCGACCAGGGCGCCGTCGACGTCGGGCAGGGCGAGCAGCTCGGCGGCGTTGCCGGGCTTGACCGAGCCGCCGTAGAGGACCCGCAAGTCGTCGGCCGCGCCGCCGCGCATGCGGACCACGTCGCGGATGTAGGCGCAGGCTTCCTGGGCCTGCTCGGGGGTCGCGACCTTGCCGGTCCCGATCGCCCAGACCGGCTCGTAGGCGATCACGACCTTGGCCAGGTCGGTCGCCTCGACCCCGGCGAGGTCGGCCTGCAGCTGGCGCTCCAGGACTTCCTCGGTCTCGCCGCCGTCGCGCGCCGCCTCGCTCTCGCCGACGCAGAGGATCGGCTCGAGCTCGTGGGCGAGCGCCGCCGGCACCTTGCGGGCCAGCGCCTCGTCGGTCTCGCCGAAGAACTGGCGCCGCTCGGAGTGGCCGAGGACGACCGCCTCGACGTCGAGCTCAACCAACATAGGGGCCGAGACCTCGCCGGTGAAGGCGCCCGACTCCTCCTCGTGCATGTTCTGGGCGGCGACCTTGACCGCGGTGCCGTAACGGCGCTCGACCACCGCGGTCAGCGCCGTGAACGGCGCGCAGATGACCACGTCGTGCTGGGTGGCGGCGATCCGCGGCAGCAGCGCGTCGACGAACTCGGCCGCCTCGGCGACGGTCTTGTTCATCTTCCAGTTGGCGGCGATGTAGGGGGTCCTCGACATCAGGCATCCACCAGCGCTTCGACTCCGGGCAGCTTCTTTCCCTCCAACAGCTCCAAGGATGCTCCTCCTCCGGTCGAAAGCCAATCGACCTCGTCATCGAGGCCGAACTTGCGGATCGCGGCGACCGAGTCGCCGCCGCCGATCACCGTCGTTCCGGGCGCCGCGGCAACCGCCTCGGCGACCGTCTTGGTCCCCATCGCGAACGGCTCCAGCTCGAACGCGCCCATCGGGCCGTTCCAGAGCACCGTGCCCGCAGCGGTTACCGCTTCGCCGTAGAGCTTGCCGGTGCGCGGGCCGACGTCCAGTCCCATCCAGCCGTCCGGGACTTCGACCCCCTCGCTCTCGCGGCGCTCGGTCGCGGCGTCGAACTCGCGGCCGAGGATCAGGTCGACCGGGAGGACCAGCTCGCACTCGGAGTCGCGCGCCTTCTCCAGCGCCTCCGCGGCGAGCTCGACGCCCTCGACCAGCGAGTTGCCGGTCGGCACGCCCTGCGCCTTGAAGAACCCGAAGGCCATCGCGCCGCCGATCAGGATCTTGTCGGCGACGTCGAGGAAGCGGTCGATCACCGCGACCTTGTCGGAGACCTTGGCGCCGCCGAGGACGACGACCAGCGGCCGCCGCGGCGACTCGACAACCGCGCTCAGCTCGCTCACCTCGCGCTCCAACAGCAGGCCGGCGTAGCCGGGCAGGAACTGGGCGACGCCCTCGGTGCTGGCGTGGGCGCGGTGGGCGGCGCCGAAGGCGTCGTTGACGTAGAGGTCGGCGAGACCGGCCAGGCCCTCGGCGAGGCCGGTGTCGTTCTCGGTCTCGCCCGGCTCGAAGCGCGTGTTCTCGAGCAGCAGCAGGTCGCCGGGGCCGAGCCCGCCGGCCATCGCCTCGGCCTCGCCGCCGACCACCTCGGGCGCTTGGGAGACCGGGACGCCGAGCAGCTCAGCCAGCCGCTCCGCCACCGGCTGCAGCGAGAGCGCCGGGTCGACCTTGCCCCCCGGCCGTCCCAGGTGCGAGGCGAGGACCACCGAGGCGCCGCGCTCGCGCAGCAGTTCGATCGTCGGCAGCGCCGCCCGGATCCGCATGTCGTCGGCGACGACCCGGCCCCCGTCGGGGCCGTCGGCGAGCGGCACGTTGAAGTCGACGCGGACGAGGACGCGGTGGCCGGCGACCTCGGCGTCGCGGACGCTTGCCTTCGCGAATGCCACGGCGCCCGCTCCCGGCCTGCTAGGCGAGGACCTTGCCGGCCAGCTCCACGCAGCGGTTCGAGTAACCCCACTCGTTGTCGTACCAGCTGATCACCTTGGCCATGCGGCCGTCGCCGATCACCATCGTCGACCCCGCGTCGACGATCGAGGAGTGCGGGTCGCCGACGATGTCGGTGGAGACGATCGGGTCCTCGGTGTAGGCGAGGATGCCCTTCATCGGGCCCTCCGCGGCGGCCTTCAGCGCGGCGTTGATCTGGTCGGGATCGAGCGGGTTCGGAGTCGTGAACACGAGGTCGACGGCGGAGCCGGTCGGGACCGGGGCCCGCATCGAGAACCCGTTCAGCTTCCCGTTCAGCTCCGGCAGCACCAGGCCGACTGCCTTCGCGGCGCCGGTCGTGGTCGGGATCAGGTTGAGCGCCGCGGCGCGCGAGCGGCGCGGGTCGGAGTGCGGCATGTCCTGCAGGCGCTGGTCGGCGGTGTAGGCGTGGATCGTGGTCATCAGCCCCTGCTCGATCCCGAACGCCTCGTGCAGCACCTTGGCCAGCGGCGCCAGGCAGTTGGTCGTGCAGGAGGCGTTGGAGATGACGTCGTGGCTGGCCGGGTCGTAGGCCTCGTCGAAGTTGACGCCGAGCGCAACGGTCACGTCCGGTTCGGTCGCGGGGGCCGAGATGATCACCTTCTTGGCGCCGGCGTCGAGGTGCTTGGCAGCGTCGGCGCGCTTGGTGAAGAAGCCGGTCGACTCGATCACCACATCGACCCCGAGGTCGCCCCAGGGCAGCGCCGCGGGATCGCGCTCGGAGAGCACCTTGAGGTCCTTGCCGCCGACGCTGATCACGCCGTCGCCCGGGGTCGAGACCTCTTCCGGGAAGCGACCGAGGATCGAGTCGTACTTGAGCAGGTTGGTGAGCGAGGCGGTGTCAGTGAGGTCGTTGACCGCGACGAAATCGATGTCCGCCCCAGCCGCCTGCGCGGCGCGGAAGACGTTGCGCCCGATCCGACCGAAACCGTTGATGCCGACCTTCACAGCCATCGTGCCACTTGCCTCCTGAGTTGGTTGGGGGTCGCCGATCCTAGTGACAGGCGACTAGTCGGACCCGATCGTGATCTCGATCTCGTACCCGTCCGGGTCCTTGAGAAAAGCGGAGTACGAGCCGGAACCGTGCGACCGGCGCTCGCCGGGGTCGCTGACGCTGGTCCCGCCACCGTTGAGCCCGCCCTCCCAGGCGGCCTTGACGGCGACGATCCCGAGCGCCGAGAAGCTGAGCAGTCCGAAGCCCGGCTTCGGGTCGTGATGCGCGGCGACGAAGAAAACCGGCTTGGCAATCCCCCAGCCAATCGTCTGGTCCTCCTCGAAATGGCGGCGCCACCCCAGTGGGGCGAGCATGGAGTCATAGAAGGCCGCGCTGCGGTCGAGGTCTGAGACCTCCAGGAGGACGTGGTGCAACATCGAAGCGCGAACGCTATACGGCGGAAGGGGGGAACGGTCGGCCGCTTAGCCCTGGCGGGGGCTCCAGCGGAAGAAACGGATCGCCAGGACGAGGCCGGCGAATCCCCAGATGCTGACCACGAGCAGCTCGTGCCAGGCGATCGCGGCGCCCGTGCCCGGGACGTAGGCCTGGAAGAAGGCCTCGAAGAAAGGGCGCACCGGAAAGTGGTTGGCGAAGCTGATCACACCGCCGGGCAGCTCGTCTTCGGGGATGAAGATCCCGGAGAGGAAGTAGAGCGGCAGCAGCAGGGCGTTGACGATCGCGGCGGCGGAGTCCTGGGTCGGGATCGCCGCGGTCAGGGCGATCCCCAGACAGCAGAACGAGGCGGCGCCGATCACCAGCGTGATCACGATCTCCGGCAGCCGCTCCCAGGGGAAGGGCACCGAGTAGAGCAGGCCGCCGATCCCGGCCAGCAGGGCGAGCATCAGGACGGTGACCACGATCGAATTGCCGATCCGGCCGGCGATGAAGACCCAGGGCGGCATCGGGGTGCCGCGGCTGCGCTTGAGGCGGCCGTCTTCGCGGGCGATCACCAGGGTCATCGCCAGCGTCTGCATCGTCGCCGAGATCACCGAGAGGGCCATGATCGCCGGCACGTAGTAGGTGGTCGCCTCGACCTTGCCGTCGTGGGCCTCGACCATGGTCCCGTCGAAGACGACGGCGAGGATCAGGAAGACGACGACCGGGAACATCACCGTGAAGAACACGGAGGCGGGGTTGCGCCAGAACGCCTTTTGGTCGTAGCGCAGTTGGTGCCCGACCAGGACCAGGGTGCTCATTCGGTCAGCTCCAGGTAGACGTCCTCGAGGGTCGGTCGGGTCACTTCGAGGCCCTCGAGGTCTTCGCCCTTGGCCAGCGCCGCGGCGGTCAGCTCGTGCAGGGTCTGGACCGGTGTCGTCGTCTCGACCGTGACCTCGCGGCCGTCCGCCCGGTAGCGGATCGTCGCCGCCTGGGCCTCGCGGTCGCCGAGGTCCTCGGGGGTGCCGCGGGCGACGATCTCACCGGCGGCGATGATCGTCACCCGGTCGGCGAGGCGCTGCGCCTCGTCCATGTAGTGGGTGGTGAGGAAGACCGTCTTGCCGAGGTCGCGGAGGCCTGCGATCACGTCCCAGGCCTGGCGCCGGGCCGAGGGATCGAAGCCGGTCGTCGGCTCGTCGAGGAAGAGCAGCTCGGGGTCGCCGACCAGCGCCATGCCGACGTCGAGGCGGCGCTGCTGGCCGCCGGAGAGCTTGCGGGCGCGGGTGTCGGCCTTGTCCTCAAGCCCGACCAGGGCGATCACCTCCTCGACCGCGAGCGGCTTGCTGTAGTAGCCGGCGTAGAGCCCGAGCGACTCCCGCACCGTCAAATAGGGATCGAGGCGGCCGCCCTGGAGGACGATCCCGATCCGGTCACGCCAGGCGCGGCCGGCCCGCTGCGGGTCCTCGCCGAGCACGCTGACCTCGCCGCCGCTGCGCTTGCGGTAGCCCTCGAGGATCTCGACCGTGGTCGTCTTGCCGGCGCCGTTGGGGCCGAGGAAGGCGAAGACTTCGCCGGGCATGACCTCGAGATCGATGCCGCGGACCGCTTCGACCTCGCCGTAGCTCATGCGCAGGCCGCGGATGGAGATGACGGGGGAGGGCAACGCCCAGCAGTTTATGGACGCTCAGTCCAGGGCAACGTCGCGGTGCTTGACGCGCACGATCACCCCGTCGATGTCGGCGAGGTCGCGGCGGATCCGGTCGGCGACGGTGACCGAACGGTGGCGGCCGCCGGTGCAGCCGACCGCGATCGTCAGGTGGCTCTTTCCCTCAGCGACGTAAGCGGGGACGAGGAACTGCAGCAGCGGCAGCAGGCGGCCGTAGAACTCGCCCGCCTGGGTGCCCGACTCGACGTAGGCGCGGACCTCCTCGTCCATCCCGGTCAGCGGCCGCAGCTCGTCGTCGTAGTGGGGGTTGGGCAGGAAGCGGACGTCGAGGGTGAGGTCGGCGTCGCGCGGCGGGCCGTTCTTGAAGCCGAAGGTGAGCAGGGTGAGCGCCAGCTTGCCGCCCTCCTCCCCGTCGAGCATCTCCTCGGCGATCCGCCGCCGCAGCTCGGCCCCGGTCAGGTCGCTGGTGTCCATCACCATGTTGGCGCGCTCGCGCAGCGGCGCCAGCAGCTCGCGCTCGGCCCGGATCCCCTCGACGATCCGCCCCTCGGGCGCCAGCGGGTGGCGCCGGCGGGTCTCCTTGTAGCGGTCGAGCAGGGTCTCCTCGTCGGCCTCGAGGAAGAGGACCTGTCGGCTTCAGCCCGTCGGCGTCGAGATCGTCCATCACCGCCACCAGGTCGTCGAAGTACTCGCCGCCACGCACGTCGGAGACGATCGCGGCGCGCTCGACCCCGCTGCCCTCGTGGCGGAACAGCTCGCCGAGGCTCTCGATCATCCGCGGCGGCAGGTTGTCGACGCAGAAGTAGCCGCCGTCCTCGAAGGCGGCGATCGCCTCCGACTTCCCGGCCCCGGAGTGGCCGGTGATGACGACCAGCGCCACCTCTCCGTTGCGAGCGTCCTCCGCCATGTCGGTCAGCCGATTCTGTTGAGCTGTTCGTGGATCTCGCGCCCTACTTTGCCAGGCAGGCCGGGCACCGCCTCGAGCTCCTCGCGGGTGGCGGCGAGAAAGCGCTCCGGGGAGCCGAAATGCTGCAGCAGGGCGCGCTTGCGGGCGGGGCCGACGCCCTTCAGCTCGTCGAGCACCGAGACCGTCATCGCCTGGTCGCGGCGGCCGCGGTGGTGGTCGATCGCGAACCGGTGCGCCTCGTCGCGGACCCGCTGCAGGAGCTTGTTGGCCTCGCTCTCGCGCGGCAAGCTCGAGCGGCGCGGCGCGGCCGGGCACGTAGACCTCCTCGAGCTTCTTGGCGAGGCTGACCACGGTCACGCCGCGCTCGGCGAACGGCGCCAGCGCCCGCATCCCGGCGGCCAGCTGGCCTTTGCCGCCGTCGATCAGGATCAGCGAGGGCAGCGAGGCGAAGCTGGCGTCGCGTTTGCCGTCGTGCGGCGAGAGATCGGCCTGTTCGAGGTAGCGGTTCATCCGCCGGCCCAGGACCTCCTCCATCGAGGCGAAGTCGTCGGGACCGCCGTTGCCGCCCGGGTCGCGCAGCTCACCGCGTACTTTGAAGCGGCGATAGTCGGCCTTCTTGGTCGCACCCCCCTCGAACACGACCATCGAGGCAACGGTGTGCTCGCCGCCGATCGTCGAGATGTCGAAGCCCTCGATCCGCACCGGCAGCTCCTCCATCCCCAGCGCCGCCTGCAGCGCCGAGAGCGACTCGACCCGGCGGGTGCGGCGGTGCTCGCGGCGCAGCTTGTCCTGGTCCAGCGCCAGCTTCGCGTTGCGCTCGGCCAGCTCGCGCAGCTTGCGTTTGTCGCCGCGCTCGGCCGCCCGGACCTCGACCGGCGAGCCGCGCCGTTCGCTCAGCGCCTGCGAGAGCAGCTCGGCGCGCTCGCGCAGGTAGGGGCCGACGATGATCGTCCGTGGCATCGAGGGCGAGGCGGAGTAGTACTGGCCGATGAACTCTTCGGCGACCTCGGCCGGACCCCGCTCGGCCTGGTTCTCGAGGTAGAAGCTCTGGCGCTCGGCGAGGATCCCGTCGCGGACCTGGAAGACCTGGGCGTTGGCGTCTTCGCCCTCGACCGCGATCCCGATCAGGTCGGCGGTCCCGACCGATCCGCCGGCCACCCGCTGACGCTCGAACAGCGAGCGGATCGCTTTCAGGCGGTCGCGATGGAGCGCCGCGCGCTCGAATTCCTCGGCCCCGGCAGCGTCCTCCATCTTCGTCTGCTCTTCGGCCTCGACCTGCCGGTAGCGGCCGGAGAGGAAGTCGACGATCGCCTCGACGTTGCGGCGGTACTCCTCCTGGCTGACGTAGCCGACGCAGGGCGCCCCGCAGCGCTTGATGTAGTAGTCGAGGCAGGGGCTGCCGGAGCGGCGGCCCGGTTCGGCCCCCTCGCAGGTCCGGAACTGGAACAGTTTGCCGAGCAGGTCGAGCGTCTCGCGGACCCGCTTGGCGCTGGAGAACGGTCCGAAGTACGCACGGCCGGAGCGGTGCTTCTCGCGCGTGAAGTAGACCCGCGGGTAGTCCTCATCGAGGCTGACCGCGACGTAGGGGTAGGACTTGTCGTCGCGCAGGCGGATGTTGAAGCGCGGCCGGTGCCGCTTGATGAAGCTCTGCTCGGCGAGCAGCGCCTCCGCCTCGTTGGCGGTGACCATGGTGTCGAAGCGCTCGACCCTCGAGGTCAGCCGGGTCTCGCCGCCGGAGAAGTGGGAGGCGACGCGTTTGCGGATCGAGCGCGCCTTGCCGACGTAGAGCAGCTCATTGTCGGCCCCGTAGAAGAGGTAGACGCCGGGCGAGTCGGGCAGCGCGCGGCGCTGTTGGGCAATCCGCTCGCTACGCGAAATCGTGTCATGGTCACCGCCTGCGGCCATGCTCCAAGGGTAGGCTGCGCCGATGATGAGTACTCCAGAGCTGAAAACGATGCGAATCGAGATCGACGGGGAGATCGGGACCCTGACCCTCGACCGGCCCGACGCCTTCAACGCGATGAGCCCGGAAATGATCGGCGAGATGATCGTCGCCTTCGCCTGGCTGGCCGACCGGGCGCCGCTGCGGGCGCTGGTCGTGACCGGGGCCGGCAAAGCGTTCTGCGCCGGCGGCGACGTCAACTGGTTCCGCAAGGGCGTGGAATCCGGCGACTTCGACCTGCCCTCCGACGTGCGGCGCGGGGCCGAGGCGCTGCACCAGGCGATCGTCGACCTGCGGCGGATCCCCTACCCGGTGATCGGCGCGATCAACGGTCCGGCGGCCGGCGCCGGTTTCTCGCTGGCCCTCGCCTGCGACACCCGGATCGCCTCCGAGCACGCCTTCTTCGCTCCCGCCTACGGCCGCATCGGCGCTTCGCCCGACGGCGGCATGACCTACTTCCTGCCGCGCGTGGTCGGGCCGTCGCGGGCGCTCGAACTGCTGCTCGACGATCCCAACATGAGTGCCCCCGAGGCGCTCGAGGAGGGCCTGGTCAGCGAGGTCGTGGCGGCCGACGAGCTCGCCGACCGCGCCCGCGCCAAGGCCGAGCAGTGGGCGGCGATGGCCCCCCACTACGTGAAGATGGCCAAGCGCCTGGTCGGAGTCAGCATCGAGAACAGCATCAACGACCACCTGCAGCTGGAGCGCCACGGGATCGCCGACAGCATGGCGACCGAGGACCTGCGCAACGGGGTCACCGCCTTCTTCGGTGGTGAGAAGCCAGAGTTCACGGGTAAGTGAGCACCGGGAGGCGCCGGGGTGAACCCACTCTTCGGCGCCGACGTATCTCATAACCAGTACGTCCACCGCACCGAAAGGACCGAACATGAAGAAGGCCCTTCTCGTCGCACTGGCGCTCGTTGTCGCCTCGCTGGGGCTCGTCGCCTGCGGCTCCGACAGCGACACGACCGGATCCGGCGCTGACACTCAGGCTGAAAGCACGACCGAATCCGGCGGCGAAGCGTCGGGTGGCGGCGGCGAAGCCGAAGGCGGCACCGCGGGTTCCGGCGCGGTGGTCGATTTTGAAACGCCCGAAGGCAGCGAACTCGCCTACACGACCGACACCGCCAGCGCCAAAGCCGGCGAGGTGACGATCAACTTCACCAACGTCGAGGCGATCCCGCACGACGTCGCGATCGAAGACGAGGGTGGAGAAACGATCGCCCAGACGGACACCGTCTCCGAAGACTCAGCCTCGACCAAAGCCAAACTCGAACCCGGCACCTACACCTTCTTCTGCACGATCCCGGGCCACCGCGAAGCGGGCATGGAAGGCACGCTCACCGTCAAATAGCCGAGCCCCTCGCGCCCCGGCAGAGATTCCCGCGATGGGCAGGTGGGAGACGACCAGCGAACTCGACGCCGAGGTGCCGGCGGCGCCCGTCTGGGAGCGCGCCTACCTCGACGTCGACGCCTGGCCGTACTGGAACGCGGAGATCAAGCGGGCCGAGATCGACGGTCCCCTGGCGCTCGACGCGAAGCCGAAGATCGCCTTCCGGACCGGGCTGCGCCTGCGCTTCGAGGTTGTCGAGTTCGAGGAGGGGCGCCTGTTCACGGACGAGGCGCGCCTGCCCGGCTCGCGCATGGGCCACCGCCATCTGGTCGAGCCGACCGCGGACGGCTGCTGCCGGCTCACCAACACGATCTACATCGAGGGACCGCTCGCCTGGCTCTGGCGCCGGGTGATGGGTCCGCGCGCGGGCCGGGCGCTGCCCGGCGCCCAGCGGGCGATCGTCGAACTGGCCGGCGCGAGTGCCTAGCTACTCGCCTGGCGCCATCACGCGAACCACGCTTTCGCCGACGAAGCAGGGCTTCTCGCCGCCCTCGACCTCGAGCGTGAAGCGGGTGATGTACTCCCACCAGCCGCCGCCCTTCTCCTCGATCGAGACGAGCTCGGCTTTTGCGCGGACGCGGGAACCGGCCGGAACCGGGGCCGGGAAGCGGATCTTGTTCCAGCCGTAGTTGACGCCGAGCGCGAAGCCGGTGGCGCTGATCAACTGCTGGCGAAAGCCGTCGACCAGCGAAAGGGTGAGGTTGCCGTGGGCGATCGTCGTTCCGAACGGGCTCTCGGTCTTGGCCCGCTCGACGTCGACGTGGATCCATTGGTGGTCGCCGGAGAGGTCGGCGAACGTATCGATGTCCGCCTGCGTGACCTGACGCCACTCGCTGGGGCCGACCTCCTGCCCGACCAGCGAACGCATCCCCTCGATTCCCTTCACCTCGACAGGCATCGGTCCAGATCCTATGCGAAGCGGGCGCATCCCTCTACGCTGGGGGAGTGGGCAGTGAGATCGAGCGAAAGTTCCTGCTCAGCGAGCTTCCCGACTGGCTCTCCGGGCGAGTCGGGGAGCCGATCTCCCAGGGCTACCTGACCAACGGCGAAGGGCCCGAGGTGCGCCTGCGGCAGGCCGGCGAGCGCGCCCTGCTGACCGTGAAGACCGGCGCCGGCGAGGTCCGCGAGGAGCTCGAGGTGGAACTCGACGCGGAGCTGTTCCGAACGCTGTGGCCGCTGACCGCCGGCCGCCGGGTAAGCAAGGTCCGCCTGCGCGAGCCGCTCAGCGCCGGGCGCGCGGCCGAGGTCGACGTCTACGCCGAGCGCCTCAGCGGGTTGGTGGTCGCCGAGGTCGAGTTCGAGTCCGAGCGGGAAAGCGCCGAGTTCGAGCCGCCGCGCTGGCTGGGTAAGGAGGTAACCGGTGACCCGCGCTACGCGAACCGAGAACTAGCGATGAGCGGCGCCCCGCCCAGCGAGGCGCGGGCCGAGGGACAGTCGCGGTCCTTCCGGCTGAAGCGCAAGGAGGAGGTCGGCGCCGGGATCGTCCGCATCGTCCGCGGCCGCACAGCAAACGCGATCGACGCCCTGCGGGACGACGCGCCGGAGGACCACGCCGAGGCGATCCACACCGCCCGCAAGGACATGAAGAAGGTCCGCTCGGTCCTGCGACTGGTCCGCGACGAGCTCGGCGAGGACGCCTACCGGACCGAGAGCGAGCGCTACCGCGAGGCTGGGCAGGCGCTCTCCGGCAGCCGCGACGTGGAGGTCAAGGTGGCGACGCTGACCGCGCTCGAAGAGCACTGTGGAAGCGAGATGCCGAGCGCCTCGGCCTGGGGCTGGCGGCGGCTGCTGGAGCGCGAGCGCCAGGAGGCGGCGGCCGGCGGCGCCGACACGGAGGCGATCGCGGCCGCGATCGAGGCACTCCGAGGCGGCGAGGAGGCCGCGGCCAGGTGGGCGCTAGAGGGCTCCTGGAAGCTCTTCGGACCGGGGCTCCAGCACGGCTATAAGCGTGGCCGCAAGGCGATGGGGCGGGTCGCCGAGGACCCCGACCCCGAGCTCGTCCACGCCTGGCGCAAGCGGACCAAGGACCTCTGGTACCACCTGCGCCTGGTCCGCCGCGCCTGGTCCGCGGTGCTCGACCCGACGGTCGAACAGGTCCACACGCTGGCCGACCTGCTCGGCGACCATCACGACCTCACGGTCCTGGGCGAAGACCTCGCGGCCCGCGAAGGGGTCGGCAGCAAGGCGAAGATGACGGCGCTGATCGAGCGCCGTCAGGCCGATCTGCTCGACCAGGCGCTGGCCCTGGGGGCGCGTCTGTACGCCGAGAAGCCGAAGGCGTTCGCAGCGCGGACCCACGCCTACTGGTCGGCCTGGCGCTAGAAGCAGGGGCTCAGTCGGTCCACCAGTTGGGGACGACCTCGCCGTCGCCGTCGTGGTGGGCGCCAACCGCCAGCACCTCGATCCCACCGGGGCCGGCCTCGAAGGCGCGGGTCACGGTCGGGGCGACGCGGATCGCGTCGAGCGGTCCGACCTCGATCACGTCGTCGTCGAGCCGCATCCGCCCGGAGCCGCCGAGCACGACGTAGACCTCCTCCGCCTGCTCGTGCTTGTGGCCGAACGGCTGGCGCTTGCCCGGCTTCAGCCGGTGATGGCTGATCCCGGTGCGCTCGGCGTCGAGGTCGCCCCTGGCGAAGCGGGCTTCCATGTCGTCGCCGACCCCGTACTCCTTGGCGGAGTCCTTGACGTCGGTCAGTTTGGTCACGGTGTAAGCGGTCGACATGACTCTCCTTCCTGACCAGGGCTCTCCTTCCCTCGCCAGGGATCACCTACCCACGTAGCGCGGGTCCAAAAGCAGCCTTGTGCGAGTGGGTAGCCTTGGCCCGGTGAACGCACCGACGGCCCGGGTGCTCTCCGGCTCGCAGTTCGAGACCCTCGCCCGCCACGGTGAGGAGCGAACCGCCGAGGTCGGCGACGTCCTCTTCGAGATCGGCGACGCGACCTACCCGTTCATCGCGATCCGCGAGGGCGAGGTTGCGGTCCGCGACGCGGCCGGCCGCGAGATCGTCCGCCACGGCGCCAACGGCTTCCTCGGCGAGATGAACCTGCTCTCCGGCCAGACGGTCTTTCTCACCGCGGTGGTGACCAAGCCGCTGCGCTACCTCGCGGTCGAGCGCGAGGATCTGCGCCGGCTCCTGTTCGAGGAGGCCTCGCTGGCCGACCTGCTGCTGTCCGCGTTTATCGAGCGGCGCGAAGCGCTGCAGCAGGTCCAGGGCGTGGGGCTGGAGATCATCGGCCCGCCGCAGTCGGGTGAGTCGCGTCGGCTGGTGGAGTTCGCCAAGGGCCTGCGGGTCCCCCACACCGTTCGCGACCCGGCCACCGACGCTGACGCGGCGGCACTGGTGGAGCACATCGCCGCCCAGGAGCTACCGCTCGTGCGACTGCCGGGCGGGCTCGAGCTGCGGCGACCCTCGAACGGCGAGCTCTCGCGAGCGCTGGGGATCGGGCGCGAGCTCGATCCACGCGAGGAGGTCGACCTGCTGGTGATCGGCGGCGGACCGGCCGGGCTCGGCGCGGCGGTCTACGGCGCCTCCGAGGGGCTGGACACGCTGGTGGTCGACGGCAAGGCGCTGGGCGGACAGGCTGGAACCTCGCGGCGGATCGAGAACTACCTGGGCTTCCCGGCCGGGATCAGCGGCACCGAACTGGTCGGCCGGGCAGTTACCCAGGCCCGAAAGTTCGGCGCCCGGACCGCGACCCCCTACCGCGCGCTTTCCCTGCAGCCGGGCGCGGAGCGGCACACCGTCCACCTCGACGACGGCGTCGAGGTGGCGGCCCGCACGGTGCTGCTCGCGACCGGCGCCGAATACCGCAAACTGCCGGTCGCGAACCTCGAGGAGTACGAGGGCTTCAGCGTCTTCTACGCCGCCGGCCCGCCGGAGGCGCAGCTCTGCGGCGCCCAGCGTGTCGGGGTCGTCGGCGGCGGCAACTCGGCGGCGCAGGCGGCGATCTGGCTGGCTCGCGGCGGCGCCCTGGTCACCCTCCTGCACCGCAGGGTCAACCTGCGCGAGACGATGTCGGACTACCTGATCAGGGACCTCGAGCGCTACGGCGTCGCCGTCCGCGACCGCAGCGAAATCGCCGCCCTGCACGGCGTCGAGGGCAGGCTCGAGCGAGTGACCCTGACCGACGGCGCCGAGCTCGCCTTCTCCTACCTCTTCCTCTTCCTCGGCGCCGCCCCCTGCACCGAGTGGCTCGACGATGTCGTCGCCCGCGACGCGAAGGGCTTCGTCCTGACCGGCGAGGAAGCGGGCGCAGTCGACCTGCTCGAGACCAGCGTTCCGGGCGTCTACGCCGCCGGCGATGCGCGCTCCGGCTCGATCAAGCGCTGCGCCACCGCGGTCGGCGAGGGCGCCACCGTCGTCCGCTTCGTCCACGAGCGCTTCGCGGCCGTCTCCCCTTAAGTCGACTCCGGCCTCCCCGCTCAGGCGACCAGCCGCACCTCGAAGCTCGGCATCAGCAGAGCGCCGGCGCCGCCGAGCAGGGCGAGGATGCGGGTGACGTAGGCCTGGGTCTCCGGGTAGGGCGGGATGCAGTTGCACGGTTCGACCGCGCCAGGGCCGGCGTTGTAGGCGGCGAGGGCCAGTTCCGGGGAGCCGAACTGGCGCAGTAGGTCGGACATCAGATGTGCCTGCGCGTCGATCGCCGCGACCGGGTCGAAGGGATCGGTGAGGCCGTACGCAGCGGCGGCGCTCGGCATGAACTGCGCAATTCCCTGAGCGCCGGCCGGCGAGCCGGCGTTCGGGTCGAAGCCCGACTCCGCCATCAGCTGCGCGGCGAGCAGCGCCGGGGAGACGTTCCAGCGCCCGCCGGACCGCAACAGCGGCTCGCGGTAGCGGGCGGGGACAAACGCAGGCAAGGTCGTCGCCGCGTCCGCAGCCTCCTCCCTCCCCCCGCCCACGACCGAGTTCCCGTCGGCCGAACAGGGCTCCGGCGGGCGGTTCCAACCGAAATGCCAGGGCTCCCAGGAGTAGCGCTTCAGGAAGCCGAAGCGGTGGGCGTTGGCGGCGAGCCAGCCGTAGGCGGATTCCGGACCGAGGTCGAGCTCGGTCGCGCACCGGTGCAGCGATTTGCCCGGCGGAGCGACCCAGGTCGGGTCGGGGTGGGCGGCGAAGAGTTCCGCCTGCTCGGCATCCGAGCGGAAACCGGAGACGACGAGCAACGTCACCCCGTCCGCGCTCGCCGCGGCTCGCATCTGGTCGTAGCCGGCAGCCACGTCCGGCCGCATCCCCTCGCCGTCGCGCACGACGAGCGGGCCGCTGTAGCCGCCCCCGGTCGCCATCGACGTCGCGCCGGCAGAGCCGCTCGGAGCCGCCGCTTCGGCGACCGCCGAGGCCTCGACCCGCAGATCCGCCCCCACCCCCTCGACCCGGGCGATCACGACCGCCCGCGCCTGCACCGGCGCGAAGGACGAGGCGTCAGGGAAAGAGAGCCGCAGGCGCCCGGGGTCGACGCCGTTGGCCCTCGCGGCGGCGGTCGCCGCCCGCTCCGCCCGGGCCAGATACATCGGCTTCGCGATGTGCTCCGGGTTCGCCATCCCGCTCGCCAGCCGCGGCGGCGCCAGCAGCCGCGGCAGGTCATCGCGCATCGAGCGCACCGCCGAGATCGCGGCGAGGTCCGCCGCCCGCTGCACCCTGCCCTTGCCCGTGATCGCCCCGGCGATCGCGACCAGTGCAAGCGCGCCGGCGATCACCACCAGCGCCCCACCGAGCGCGAGGATCAAAGCCTGACCGGACTCGTCGGCCCGAACCCGGTCGCGGCGCCGCGCCGCTCCGTGAATCACGAGAGATCGACGATCTCGACCAGCCCGCCAAGCCCGCGGAGGTCGGCAGCGTTGCACGTGAACAGGGGCAGCGAGTGCGCCAGCGCCGTCGCCGCGATCATCAGGTCCACGGCTCGGGTTCCGCGCGCCTTGCGTCCCATGCCTAGGACTGCCGCGTAGACCGGTACATAGGAACGAGCGCAACGAGTGTCGAACGGCAGCATCTCGAACGACGCCTCGAGCCATCGGATCCTCCCCCGTCGCTTCCTCCGTACCGCATGATTCGCCGCAGCGACCGGACCTACCAACAGCTCCGCGAGCGTCAGCGTCGAGATGGCCATGACCGCGGGGAGGCCGGTGGCGGGGATCCCGCCGAAACCTACTACCGCGGAGGTATCGAGCAGGCCTCGTTCAATCCTCGAACCAGTTGCGGGGGCGGGGGTCCACGACCGAGTCGATGTCCTCAAAGAACTGTCTGACCTCAGTGCGATCGACGTTCCGAAGGGCGGCACGGAGCTGGTCTGCGAGAGCAGCCTGCTCGGGAGTGAGCTTCGGCGGACGGCCCGCGCTGCGTTCTGCCTGGAGCCGCTCATCACGACGCAGCCGCACGCTTGCCCCGTCCTGGGCTTGGGTCCATCGATTTTGCCGGCCGCAACTCATTGTCTGCAAGATAGCAGTCGCTACCCAGGATCCGATCCCGTACGCGCGACGGGATTCCGGCGCTCTCTCCCAGCACCCCGAACAGCGCCCGGCGCTCGTCGACCCAGCCGAGGCGGCGCTTCAGCACCGCGACTTCGAGGCCGCGGTCGCGTAGATCATGGAAAGCGAGTGCGAGCAGGGCGCGGTCGGTGCCAGCGTCGGCGCGAAGCAGGGCGGCGCGGGCGCTGGGTCGGGACTCCAAGAGGTCCTGGAGGGCGTGGGGCGGTACCAGCAGGACCGCCAGGCCGCCGCGCGCGACCGTTGCCGCGGCGGAGGCCGCGGCAAATCCATCGGTGCCGCAGGGGATCGCGAGGTGGCAGACCGTGCCGCGGGCCGCCGCGCTAGCTCCCGGCAGATGCGCAGTGAGCCGCTCCTCCAGCTCGCGCGCCGCCGACGAGGCCAGCAGGGTTGGTCGCGGGGGCCGCCCGTCGACGTCGACCAGTAGGGCGGCGCGATCGGCGTCCGCGCCGGCGCAGGCGAGCGCCGCCGCTGCGCCCCGTGCCCCCTCGGCCGCCCCGACCGCGGTGACGATGACCGTCATGGCGCCGGCCTCGCGCTCGCCTCGCTGGTAACCGCGAGCCGCTCGGCGACCGCCCGGAACGGCGAGGGCGGACGCAGCCGCACGGTCACGCGGCCTGCTTCGACCGTGACCTCGATGTCGTCCTCGGCCCAGCCCGGAAGCGCCGCCCGCACGGCCGCTGGCGCCGGCTCGCCCGCCGCCAGCGCCAGCGCCCCCGCCTCGGCCGCTCCGTCGGCGAGGGTCAGCGCGTAGCCCGCCGCCAGCAACTGCAGGGCGATCAGCGCCGCGACGACGACGGCCGGTAGCGCAGCGATCAGCTCGATGCTCGCCTGGCCGGAGGAGTTAGTCATCCCCCGGCTCCAGCCCGGAGCTCGCCCCGACCCGGAGGACGGGGAGCTGCGGCAGCAGGCTGGGGACGCGGACTCGCACCGAGACGGCGTCCGCGTCCTCGACCTCGGCGCCGCGCCGCAGCTCCGGCGGCAGCGCTCGCAACGCCACCGCCTCGGGGTCGCCGCCAACCAGCATCGTCCGCGCGCCGGCCCGGGCGGCGACGCTCGCCGACCAGAGAGCGTGGCCAGCGAGCGCCGCCTGGGCCGCCACCGCGACCACGAACAGTACGAACGGGACCGCCGCAATCAGCTCAACCGAGGCGGTCCCGTCCTCCCGGTGGCGGCGGCTTCGGTTGGTCGGCGCTGGCACCCGCCAACCGTCACAGGGATCCCTTCACGGGTGGTGCGCAGATCGCAAGTTCTCCGCGCCAAGTTCGACGCGAAAGGCGCGCGGAGCTAGTAGGTGTTGGCCTCGGTCCAGACCCGGTAGATCGCCAACACCGAGCCGACCAGCATCACGATCCAGAGAACCGTCCCGCCACCGGTCTGAAAGAGCTGGTCGGCGCCGGCGACACAGAGCGCCAGGATGCCGAAGCCGCCGTAGAAGATCGCCCGCCGCTGGTCGCTCAGCGTCGCCAGCGTCAGCTGGTTTTCGCGGCTCAGCACGTAGAGCATCCAGCTGATCCCGGTCAGGAAGGCGAGCGTGATCGCCGTCAGCAGGGCGTTGACGAAGTTGCCGCCGTTCGGCGCAAACGCGGCCGCCAGGGCCAGCAGCATGATGATCGCGACGTTCCGAGCCGTGCGCACAGGCCCAGTCTACGCCGCTAGTGGCTGGTCATTACGACGATTCCGAAAACCAGCGCCGCTCCGACGCAGGCGAGGGCGAGGACCGCAACGAGCGCCGCAAACCCGGCCGCGACCGGGCGGTCGCCGCGACCGCTCAGCTCGGTGAACCTGCCGACGCCCCAGATCGCGACCGAGAAGGCCGAGGTGACCCCGAGGCCGGCGACCACCGAGGCGATCACGGTCTCCAGCATCTCCTTGCCCTCGACCAGGGCAGCAAGGGTCATGCGCCCGAAGCCGGCACCGGCGCGCCCTGCTGGGCCCGCCGCAGAAAGAGATAGACGACCAGCCCGAGCGCGATCAGCGAGACCAGCACCGGCCCCACCGCGCCTTCGCCGAAGATGTGCGTGAAGCCGTAGACGATGGCGCCAAACGCCGCCGCCGCCGGCAACGTCAGCAGCCAGGCGGTGAGGATGTTGCCGGCCACCCCCCAGCGCACCGCCGAGACGCGTTTCGCCGCCCCCGCCCCCATCACGCCGCCGTTGATCACGTGCGTGGTCGAAAGCGGAAAGCCGAAGTGGGTCGAGGAGAGGATCACGGCGGCGCCGGCGCCCTGTGCCGCGAACCCCTGCGCCGCGTCCATCTTGATGATCCGCGTACCGGTCGTTTTGATGATCCGCCATCCACCGCTGTAGGTGCCGAGGGCGATCGCGGCGGCGGCGCTGAAGATCACCCAGAAGGGCGGGTCGGCGTCCGCCCCGAGGCTGCCGTTGGCGATCAGCGCCAGGGTGATCACGCCCATCGTCTTCTGCGCGTCGTTGGTCCCGTGCGCGAGCGCCAGGAGCCCGCCGGAGACGACCTGTCCGTGCTTGAAGCCGCGGCTGACGATCCCCGGCCGCTGTTTGCCGACGATCCGGTAGACGATGCCGATCGCGAGGCCGGCGACCGTGAAGGCGAGCATAGGCGCGACCACCGCCGGCACCAGCACCTTGCCGACCAGGCCTTCGGTCAGCACCGCGTCGAACCCGACCGCCGCCACGGCGGAGCCGACGACGCCGCCGATCAGCGCGTGCGAGGAGCTCGAAGGCAGCCCGAACCACCAGGTGATCAGGTTCCAGGTGATCGCCCCGATCAGGCCGGCGAAGACGATCGTCGGCGTGATCACCCCGGCGTCGACGACGTCGTTGGCGACGGTCGCGGCGACGCTGATCGAGATGAAGGCGCCGACGAAGTTGAGCAGCGCCGCCATCGCGATCGCTACCTGCGGCCGCGCCGCGCCGGTCGAGATCGAAGTGGCGACGACGTTGGCGGTGTCGTGAAAGCCGTTGGTGAAGTCGAAGGCGAGCGCCGTACAGATGACGATGACGAGAATGACGTCTGAGCTCATCGAGCAGCGATGACGAGGCGGCGGCCCGTCACGAGTTCTTGATCACTATTCCCTCGAGGATTTGCGCGGCGGTCTCGGTCGCGTCGATCGCCTCCTCGAGCACGGCGAACATGTCCTTCCAGCGGATCACGACCATCGGGTCGATCCCGTTGGAGAAGAGCGACGCGACGGCGTCGCGGGAGATCCGGTCGCCCTCGTTCTCGAGCCGGTGGATCTCGATCCAGTACTTGTCGAGGTCCTTGAACTCGGGCAGGTGCTCGAGCCCCTCGGCCAGCTGCTCGCAGGAGCGACGAGGACCTTGGTCAGGGCCGTCGCCTGCTCCATCGGCGCCTCGATCTTGTAGAGGCCGAGGAAGTCGGCGGCCTCCTCGATGAAGTCGGCGATGTCGTCCATCTGGGTCGCCAGCCCGTAGATGTCCTCGCGGTCGATCGGGGTGACGAAGGTCGAGTTGAGGCGTTTGACGATCTCGTGGGTGATCCGGTCGCCCTCGTGCTCGGCCTCGACGATCTGGCTCAGCAGCCCTTTGTCCTCGGGCCAGCTGTTCATCATCTGGTCGAGCAGACGCGAGGCGTGCACGTTGTTCTGCCCCGCTTCGATGAAGAGGTCGAAGAAGGTGCGATCGCGAGGAAGAAGCGAGAAGCGCGCCACTGGCCGGCCATCCTAGTGGCGCCGGAGGCGCCGGGGCGCTCAGCCCGCGGAAGCTGCGAGCTGCTCGGCCGCCCGCGCCGCGTGGCGCTCGCGCAGCTCCCCCTGGACGCTGCGCCGCGAGCCCTCCGGCGCGACCTCGCGGGTCCAGCACCCGTCCTCGCCCAGCTCCCAGGCGTTGGTGTTGTCGGCGAAGCAGCGCTCCAGCACGTCGAGCATCTCCGCCTTCAGCCCCTCGTCCTCGACCGGCGCGACCAGCTCGACCCGGCTGTCGAGGTTGCGCGGCATCAGGTCGGCGGAGCCCATCAGCACCCGCGTCTCGGCGCCGCGCTGGAAGGCGTAGACCCGCGAGTGCTCGAGGAAGCGGCCGACGACGAGACCACGCGGATGTTCTCGGAGACGCCCGGCACCCCCGGCCGCAGACAGCAGATCCCGCGCACGTTGAGGTCGACCTTGACCCCGGCGATCGAGGCCTTGTAGAGCGCCTGGATGCAGCCGGCGTCGACCAGCGAGTTCATCTTCAGGGCGATCCGCGCCTCCTCGCCGGCTTCGTGCGCGGCGACCGTGCGCTCGATCTCCTCGACGATCCGGCCGCGCATCGTGGTCGGCGAGACCAGCACCTTGCGGTAGACCGCCGGCCGCCCGTAGCCGGTCAGGAAGTTGAACATCTCGGCGACGTCGGCGCCGATGTCGGGGTCGGCCGTGAAGAGGCCGAAGTCGGTGTAGAGGCGGGCGGTCGTCGGGTGGTAGTTGCCGGTCCCGATGTGGACGTACTCGCGCACCTTCTCGCCCTCGCGGCGGACCACCAGGATCGCCTTCACGTGCGTCTTCAGGCCGGGGATCCCGTAGACGACGTGGACGCCGGCCTCCTCCAGCGACTTCGCCCAGTGGATGTTCGCCTCCTCGTCGAAGCGGGCTTTCAGCTCGACCATGCAAACCGCCTGCTTGCCGCGTTCGGAGGCGCGGATCAGGCCCGGCACCAGCGGCGAGTCGTCGCTGGTCCGATACACCGTCTGCTTGATCGCGAGTACGTCGGGGTCGGCGACGGCCTGGGCGACGAAGCGCTCGACCGAGCTCGAGAAGGAGTCGTAGGGGTGGTGGACGAGCAGGTCCCTTTTGCGGATCTCGGCGAACATGTCGACCGGCTCGTCGTCCTCGCCCTGCAGACGCGGCTGGGTGACCGGGGACCAGGGCGAGTAGCGCAGCTCGGCATGGCCCTGGACGTCGGCGATGTCGCCGACGTCGCCGAGGTCGATCAGCCCGTCGATGTCGTAGACCTCCCGATCTTCGAGCCGCAGCGCCCCGACCAGCTGCTCGCGCAGCTTCGGGTTCATCCCCGCGGCGATCTCCAGCCGTACGACCTCGCCGAAGCGGCGGCGGCGGATCTCGTCCTGGACCGCCTGCAGGAGGTCGTCGGCCTCGTCGGAGACGGTGAAATCGGCGTCGCGGGTGACCCGGAAGTAACCGTGGTCGACGACTTCGGTCCCTGGGAAGAGCGCGTCGAGGTTGCCCGCGATGATCTCCTCGAGCGGGACGAAGGCGTTGCCGCTGGAGCCGACCGGGAGGAAGCGGCCAAGGAGCTCCTTCGGGACCTTGACCCGGGCGATGATCTCGGTCCCGCTCTCGGGGTCGCGGAGCAACACGCCGAGGCTGAGCGAGAGGTTCGAGATATACGGGAAGGGGCGGCCGAGCCCAATCACCAGCGGGGTCAGCGCCGGGAAGACCTGTTCGTGGAAGCGTGCGTCGATCTCGCGCCGCTCCTCCTCGGTGGCGTTGTCGAGCGAGACGATCTTCACCCCGTGCCCTTCCAGGGCCGGACGGAGGACGCCGTTGAAGCAGGCGTGCAGGCGCTCGTCGAACTCGAGGACGCGCGCCTGGATGCGGTCGATCTGCTCACTCGGGGGGAGGCCGTCGGGACCGCGGGCGTCGATCCCCGCATCGAGCTGGTCGAAAAGGCCGGCGACGCGGACCATGAAGAACTCGTCGAGGTTGGAGGCGTAGATGCCGCAGAAGCGCAGCCGCTCCAGCAGCGGCACTTCCTCGTCCTCGGCCAGCTCGAGAACCCGCTTGTTGAACTCGAGCCAGGAGAGCTCGCGGTTGAAGTAAAGAGCGGGATCGTCGATCGGTGAATCGTACTGGGGCAATGCTTCCAACCCGACCCCTTCAGGCGACTTGGACGATCGGCTGCTCGGCCCGCGTCGCGTCGGCCGTGAGCAGCGACCGGTAGCCCGCCGCGAGCTGGTCCATCGAGCGCTCCCAGGAGCGCCCGCGGGCCGCGGTGGCGCCGCTCGTCCCGAGGTGATGCCGGAGTAACGGCGAGGAGGCGAGCTGCAGCAGCGCTCCGGCCAGGTGGTCGGCGTCGGGACGGCAGAGCAGGCCGGTGTGGCGGTTCTCGACCAGCGCCGCGGGGCCGCCCTCGGCCACCGCGACGACCGGCAGCCCGCTGGCCCCGGCCTCGATGACCACCTGGCCGTAGGTGTCGGTGCGGCTGGCGAAGAGGAAGACGTCGGCGCTGGCGTAAGCCTCGGCGAGCTCCTCGCCGCCAAGCCAGCCGAGGAAGGTCGCGTGCTCGCCGAGCCGCCGCCGCAGCTCCTCCTCCTCGGGCCCGCCGCCGGCCAGCAGTAGATGCAGGCGGGGGTCGTTGCGGCGGGCGCGGAGGAAGCTCTCGGCCAGCAGGTCGACGCCCTTCTCGCGGGTCAAGCGGCCGACGTAGAGGACCTTGATCTCGCCCGGGTACTCGTCGCGGCGGGCCTTCGCCGGGTCGAAGCGCTCGACGTCGACGCCGCGCTCCCAGCGCCGCATCCGGGCGCGCTCGAGGCCGAGGCCGGCAAGCGAGTCATCGGCGGCCGGGCTGGGCGAAAGCACCACCCCGGGGACGCCGTAGAAGGCGCCGAGCGCGCCGCGGGCGATCGCCTCGATGCCGCCGTCCCCGCTCCGCAGCCCTGCATAAGCGGCGAGCTCGGTGTGGTAGCTGGCGAGCAGCGGCAGCCCGGTGACGCGGCTGAGCAGGGTCGCCGCAATCCCCGCCGGTCCGGGGGCGGTGACGTGGACGAGGTCGTAGCCACCCTCGGCAAGGGTCTCGACCAGGTCCGGCAGCCCGGGCACCCCGAGCGCCATGTCCTCGTAGAAGGGGATCTCGAGCTCGGTCGCCGCCGGGAGCCGGCGGTCGACGCCGGGGTCGGTGCCGACCACCTCGACCTCGAAGCCGGGCACGCCGCGCTCGCGGATCTGCTCGATCGTGTGGGTGACGCCGTGCATCGAGCCGATCCCGTCGGCGATCACGGCGACCCGGCGCGGCTCGTCGCCGCGGTTGCGCAGGCGGCCAACCTCGGCGCCGAGGAAGGCGGTCGCCGGCGCGTAGGGCAGGGCCGGCAGGAGCGCGTCGAAGACGCCGTTGACGGCGCTCGGGAAGTCGCCGGCGGCGACCGCGGCGCTGCCCTCGCCGACGGCGCGGCGCAGGCGCCGCTCGTGGCTGCGGCGGGCGCGGCGGTAGAGGTCGGAGTGGGAGAAGCCGTCGGCCTGCAGGTACTCGATCAGCTCGCGCCCGCGCAGCTCGAGGCCGACGCTGCCGAGCCAGGACTCGAGCAGCGCCCGGGCGTCGTCGGGCCCGATGTCGGTCGCGACCTTGCCCTCGCGCGCCGATCCCTCGCGAATGACCCGTTCGGCCATCTTCAGCACCGCCCCGGGGTCTGGCGCCGCGCCCGCCTCACCGGTGTGGTCGCCATTTGTCGCGCCCTGCCTGACAGATGGCGACCACCTGGCCGGGTCGCCGAGGGCGCGGGTCGCCAGGGCCATCGCCGCGTGGGCCCACTTGGCGGCGCTGCCCTGAGAGCCGCCGGCGCTGGCGCCTCCGGCGCTGACGTGGGCGAGAAACTCTTCCGGCGTCTTCGCATCGGGCACCTCGGTGAAGGTGCGGCCGATGTCGACGCCGGCATGGTCATCGGAACCGCCGATCCCGACGCCGTCGTTGGTCTCGATGTAGACGACAGCGGGCATGTTCAGCTCGGCAGCCCGTGACCCGTTGCGGACCTCCCAGATCGGGAACAGCTCCGCAAGGCGACGCCGGTGGCGCCGTGTGAGCGGCGCGGCGACGTCGAAGAAGGGGTGCGCGAGCGCGCAGGTGATCTCGTTCTCGCGCAGGTACGCGGCACAGGCCTCGACGTCGCCGGCGTGAGCCTGCAGCCACTCATGGTCTCCGGGAGTGATCCCGTAACAGAGAACGTGTACCGCCTGGGGCTCGCCGGCGAAGCGGGCGGTCAGCTCCTCGGAGACGAAGCAGTCGGGACGGTTCGCGAGCCGCAGCGCCCCGTCGATCGTGTCGTGGTCGGTGATCGTGACGAAGTCCATGCCCCGCCGCTTGGCCAGTTCGTAGACCTCCTCGGGCGGCGTCGCGCACTCCGGCAGCCCAAGCGACCTCTGGACGCCCAGTCGCGAAAGCTGCGAAGCGGTGGAGTGGCAGTGCATGTCAACTCGGGAAGTCATCGGTGTCTCCCTCTCTCCTCATTCGCTTGTTACCCGCAGAATTCGCTGTTTGCAGGGGGAATTTGTGAACGCTCCGCAAACGAGGTGTGAACTTCCCGATAACCACTCGAGTTTTCTTGAAACTGGATAGGTTGCGCGCATGGCACCTGGGGGGAGGCGGGCCTGAGATGACGACCGAGCTGGCAACCGCGATCGTCGGCGTCGTCGGGATCGCCGCGGGCGCCGGCGCGACCGGGCTGGTCAAAGCCTGGACCGACCGCACCGACCGCCGCAACAAGTGGCGCGAGTTCGAGCGCGGCAACGCACGCAAGTTCATGCAGCACATCGCGGTCCATTGCCGACCGGGCGAGGTCAGCGACGACGACGAGCGCCTGATCGGCCATTACTACACGCTCGCGCTGGCCCTCGCCAACGACGAGGCGGCGCGGGAGCTCTACGCCGCCCTGCCCGACCACCTGCGAACCCGGGTCCACGACCCGAAGCTGGCGCCGTTCCAGCACCTCCGCTCCGAGGTGACGCCCGGCCGCAAGAGCATCCGCTCCCCGCTGGCCGCGCCCGGCGACACGACGGCTTAGCCTGCCTGCCCTTCGCCCCTGAGGCGCCCAGGAAGGGCTAGCTAGGCGACGCTGCGGAGCTGAGGACGGGCCGGCGCGTTGCCGTTGAGGAGATCGAGGATGATCCCCTCCCGGAGGCCGCCCTTGCCGATCTGCAGCGGCTGGCCGAGCAACTCGGACAGCTTCTCCAGCAGCAGCACCCCGGTGGTGAGGATGCGAACGCGCTGGGGGTCGAGCTCGAAGCGGCGGGCGACCTCGGCGACGCTGTCGCCGCTGAGCACCCGAATCCCTCGCTCCAGCGTCTCGTACTCGAGCACGGTGCCGACCAGTCGCCGCAGCGAGGTGGCGCTGCCGCCGACCGCGACCGCCTGTGCCGGGCGCTCGAACTCGACGCCCTCGAAGATGTCCTCGATGCGGTCGCGGATCCGGCGGATCTCCGCCGCCGAGGGCGGATCGGAGGTGATCAGCTCGTCCGCCAGAGCGCCCGAGCCAACCCGCCAGGAGCGCACCTGCTCGACCCCGCCGGGAACGGTGCCGAGGATCACCTCGGTCGAGCCGCCGCCGACGTCGACGACGCCGATCTTGCCCTCTGCCGGGTGCCCGAGGCCTTTGGTGGCGCCGATGAAGGCGAGCCGGCCCTCCTCCTCGTCGCTGAGGATGTCGACCGGGACGCCGGAGACGTCGGCGATCTCCCGCGCCACCTGCTCGCCGTTGCTGGCGTCGCGCACAGCCGCGGTCGCGACCGCGCGAATCCGTTCGGCGCCGAGCTCACGGGCCAGCCGCACCTGCGTCGCCACCAGCTCCGCGACCTCGTCGATTTTGGCCGGCAGGACCTCGCCCTTCTCGCCGAGGGCGCTGTTGATGCGGGTGTAAGCCCGCTGCTCCATCACCTTCTTCAACTGGCCGTCGATCGGCTCGGCGACGAGCACGCGCGTGGTGTTGGACCCGATGTCGATGGCGGCACAAAGCATGCGTCTTCAGCATGGATGTTCCCAAATGGGTCGGATCTGACACCGCCGGGGCGGGGGCTACACGGGGTGCGAAGCGTCCTCGAACTCCCGAAACAGCCCGGTGACCACGAAGGCCACCTGCTCACCGATGTCGACCGCGTTATCGGCGATCCGCTCGATCGCCCGCGCGGCCAGCAACATCGTCATCGCCCACTCGCGCCTGTCGGCATCGTCGCCGATCGCCAAGGCCAGATGGAAGCATTCGCGGTTGAGGTTGTCGACCACGTCGTCCTGACGGACCAGGTCGCGGGCTTGCTCGACGTCGCGCTCGATGAAGGATCGCTTCGCCTGGGAGATCAGGGTCCGCGTCTGTTTTCCCATCGTCAAGATTCGTTTGACCATCTCCGCATCAGCGGGCGGCTCGTTGCCGGAGAGCGGGATCAGCTTGCAGATGTTCACGCACTGGTCGCCCATCCGCTCGATGTTCTTGAGGACGTGGAGCAGGGCCGAGATCAGCCGCAGGTCGGTCGCCACCGGCGACTGCGTGGCCAACAGCGTGATCAGGCTCTGGTGAACCTCGAGATAGCGCCCGTCGATACGGTCGTCATCGGCGACGACCAGCTGTGCCAACTCGACATCCTGGTGCTCGACCGCCTCGAGGGTTCGGGTCAGCGCGGCGTTGACCATGTCGAGGCCCTCGAGCGCGCTGGTCTCGAGTCGCTCGAGCTCCTCCTGGTACTGGACGCGAACGCCCTCGGGCATCAGCCGACCTTCCCCGAGACGTAGTCCTCGGTCCGCTTGTCCGCGGGGTTGGTGAAGATCTTCTCGGTTTCGTCGTACTCGACCAGGCGGCCCCAGCGGTTCTGCTCGGTGGCGTCCAGCTCAACCATCAGGAACGCGGTCCGATCCGAGACGCGGGCGGCCTGCTGCATGTTGTGGGTGACGATCACGATCGAGAACTGCTCCTTGAGCTCGATCATCAGATCCTCGATTTTCCCGGTCGAGATCGGGTCGAGCGCCGAGCATGGCTCGTCCATCAGGATCACGTCGGGCTCGACCGCGATGCAGCGGGCGATGCAGAGCCGCTGCTGCTGACCCCCGGAGAGCCCGAAGGCGTTGTCTTTCAGGCGGTCTTTGACCTCGTCCCAGAGCGCAGCGCCGCGCAGCGCTTTCTCCACCGTCGCGTCGAGGTTCTCCTTGCGACCGAGGATGCGCGGGCCGAAGGCGATGTTGTCGTAGATCGTCTTCGGAAACGGGTTCGGTTTTTGGAAGACCATCCCGATCAGCTTGCGGACCTGCACCGGATCGACGCCGGAGCCGTAGAGGTCCTCGCCGTGGTACAGCAGTTCGCCTGTGACTTCGGCGTTGGGAATGAGGTCGTTCATCCGGTTGAGACAACGCAGCAGCGTGCTCTTGCCGCAGCCCGACGGCCCGATCAGCGCGGTGACCTCGTTGCGGGCGATCTCCATCGAGATGCTTTTGACCGCCGTTACGCCGCTGTAGGCGACGTCGACGCCCTTCAGCTCGAAGACCTTTTCGCGCTCCCCTGCGTAGCGCTTCTGTTGGAATTCCTCGGGGCGGACGGCGATGCCGGCTCGCGACGCGGCGGCTTCGCGCGTGTCCCTTCCCGTCTGGGCTTTATCGTTCTGCGCCATCTTCTCGCTCACAGTAGATCACCTACCACCTTTGCTCGTAACGATTTCGTAGCCAGATCGCAAAGGAGTTCATTGCGAGCAGGACAACCAGCATGACGAGGATTCCCGCCGCGGCCAGCGCCTGGAACTCCTCCTGGGGCCGCAGCGCGTAGTTGAAGATCTGCACCGGCATCGCCGAGTAGCCGTCGTCGCCGAACGGCGTCGGGTCGAAGGTGACGAAGACGGTCGCCCCGACCAGCAGCAGCGGCGCGGTCTCGCCGAGCGCGCGGGAGACGGCGAGGATGACGCCGGTGGCGATACCGGGGATCGAAGCGGGCAGGACCTGGGTGCGGATCGTCTGCCACTTGGTCGCGCCGAGCGCCAGCGAGCCCTGGCGGATCGAGTCGGGCACGGCGCGGATCGCCTCGCGGGCGGCGATGATCACCATCGGCAGGACCAGCAGGGCCAGGGTCAGCGAGCCGGCGGCGAGGATGAAACCGAGGTCGAGCGGCCCGCGGACGATGAAGGCGAGACCGAGGATGCCGTAGATGATTGAGGGCACCGCGGCGAGGTTCTGGATGTTGACCTCGATCAGCTTGTTCCACCAGCGCGACTTGTTGGCGTACTCCTCGAGGTAGAGGGCGGCGCCGATCCCGACCGGGATGACGAAGAGCATCACCCCGGCGATCAGCTCCAGCGAGCCGATGATCGCCGGCCGGTAGCCGGCTTTCTCCGGGAAGGCCGTCGAGGGCGGGTTGGTGAGCAGATCGAGGCTGAGCGCCGAGGAGCCTTTGGCGAAAGCTTGGATCAAGAGGGCGAGCAGCCCGGCCAGCGCGATCAACACCGCCAGCAGGAGCAAACCGGCGAAGACGGCGTTGCGGATCACGTCGCCGCGCGGCTGGTTGCGCAGCACCGCCTCCGTCGTCGCGCGCGCGCCCGCGACCGCCAGGCGGTTGCGCGGCGCCTCGGCGCCCATGCCGGCCATTACTCGTAGACCTCGCGGTACTTTCGGACCAAGCGGATGCTGATGATGTTCATGATCAAGGTCATGAAGAAGAGCAGAGCCCCGACCGCGAATACCGATTTGTAATCGACCGAGCCGGTCGCGATGTCCCCGGTTGCGGTGGTCGCGATATAGGCGGTCATCGCCTGGATCGATTCAACCGGGTTGAAGGTGAAATTGGGCGTCGAGCCAGCGGCGAGGACGACGATCATCGTCTCCCCCACCGCCCGCGAGATCGCCAGCACGATCGAGGCGACGATGCCCGAGAGCGCCGCCGGGAAGATCACCCGAACCGCGACCTTGGCTTTGGTTGCCCCGAGCGCGTAGGCGCCCTCGTGCAGGCCGCGGGGCACGGCCGACATCGCGTCCTCGGAAATCGAGGCGATGATCGGCACGACCATCAGGCCGATTCCAAGGGACGCCGCCAGGGCCATGAACGGCTTGCCGACCGCGCCGCCGAGGAGGTCGCCGGGCCAGAGCGGCACGATGATCTCCGGCAGGATGAAGCTGACGGCGAAGAAGCCGATCGCCACGGTGGGGATGCCGGCGAGAACCTCGAGCACCGGCTTCAGGGTCTTGCGCACCCGCGGCGAGGCGTACTCGCTGAGATAGATGGCCACGCCAAGCCCGATCGGAATCGCGAACAGCATTCCCCACAGCGCGACGTTGAGCGTGCCGGCGACGATGCCGAGGACGCCGAAGCTGGGAGGCTCGAACTGGGGCGTCCAATCAACCTCGAAGAAGAATTCGCTGGCGGGGACGATTTCGAAGAAGCCGATCGTCGGGCCGAGCAGCGAGATCACGATCGCCGTGGTGGTGACCACGGAGAGGACCGCGCAGAAGGCGAGCAGTGCCCCGATCGCCTTCTCGCCGTAGCGCTTGCTCGACGCCTGCAGCCGGCGGGGGGGTCCCCCCGCCGGCTGCTGCGTCGTGGTCTTGGCCGAGCTCATTGAAACTGCGTCGGTTGGTTGGTTAGAGGCCGACTTTTTCCGCCGCGGCGGTCGACTCTTCGAGCTGCTTTTGGGTCAGCGGGATGTAGCCGACCGCTTCGGCGACGCCGCCCACGTTTTCGAGGTAGTACTCGACGAACGCTTTGACCTGCGGTTCTTCCAGCGCTTTGCCGCTCGGGTAGATGAACAACGGCCGGCTCAGCGGCGCGTAGCTGTCGTCCTGCGCGGTTTCGGCGGACGGCGGGACGCAGCCTTTGCCGTTGTCGACCTCCAGCGCTTTCAGCTTGCCTTCGTTCTCCGTGTAGAAAGAGAAGCCGGCGTAGCCCATGCCGCCGGGCGAGCCCTCGACCCCTTTGACCGTGGCGTTGTCGTCCTCGCCGACGTTGTTGTAGTCCTTGCGGGTGACGCCCTCCTCACCGTTGATCGCTTCGGTGAAGTAGTCGAAGGTCCCGGAGTCGGTGCCGGGGCCGAACAGGGCCAGGGTCTCGTCGAATTTCTCTTCGAGCCCTTTGATTTCGCTCCAGTTGGAGATCTTCGAATCCGGGCCCCAGACTTCGGCCAGCTGGTCGACGGTGAGGCAGGAGACCGGGTTCTCGTTGTTGATCATCACGGTCAGCGCGTCGGTGGCGACCCGCACCTCCTCGAAGTCGATCCCCGCTTTTTTGCAGGCTTCGATCTCGTCCTCCTCGATCGCCCGGGAGGCGTCGCTGATCGCGGTCTCACCGGCGCAGAATTTTTCGAAGCCGCCGCCGGTGCCGGAGGTCCCGACCGTCACCCGAACGCCCGAGTTTTCGGCCATGAATTCCTCGGCGATCGCTTCGGTCAATGGGGCTACGGTGCTGGATCCATCAATGCGAATCGAGCCCGACAGGTCTCCGCCTCCACCGCTGCTGCCGCTGGAACTGTCGTCGTCGCTGCCGCAAGCTGCCACCCCTAGAGCCAGGACGGCCGCGGAAACGATGACCGCAAGCCACTTAAAGCTAGTCACTCTGTCTCCTTCTGGTTGATTCACTCAGATGCCGGCTCATGTGCCGGAGTGCCGCGGACACTCGCAGCGACCTCCAGGCACCTTGTTACCTGGGTGTGTCGAAGATGTGAAAAAGATGTAAAAGCCCCCCGGAAGGGCGGGGCTTCAGCCATCGGGCGAGAACCGGTAGCCGATCCCGTTGTGGGTGTGGATCAGCGTCATCCCCGGCAGTGCCTCGGCCAGCTTCGCGCGCAGGCGGCTGACGTAGACGTCGACCGAGCGGTCGTCGCGGCGCGGCTGCCCGTGCCAGACCGCGGCGAAGAGCTCCTCCCTGGTCATGATCCGCTGCGGGTGTTCGGCCAGGGTGACCAGCAGCTGCAGCTCACGAACGGTCAGGCTGAGCGGGCGCCCGTCGACCAGGGCAGCGTGCTCGTCGGGCCTGATCTCCAGATGCCCGGCCCCCAGTTGCGAGGAGTTCCCAGTTCCGGTCGCCATGCTTGAGGAGCATGCGCCGGCTCGCCTGGGCGCGCGTTATCCCGAGGTGAAACTGGTGTGAACGACTTGTGAAGCCGGGGAATCGGAGGCCCCGCCGGCGGTCGGCAGCTCCTCGACCGGGGGCGCGTCGGGGATCATCTCCACGGCCGGCTCGGGGTCGAAGCGGTAGCCGACGCCGAAATGGGTGTGGATGTAGGCCCACTGCTGCGAGCGCTTCTCGAGCTTCTGGCGCAGCTTGCGGATGAAGACGTCGACCGAGCGATCGCCGTGGGCCATCGCGTAGCCCCAAACCCGCTGGTAGATCGCCTCGCGCTCGAGCACCTGGCCGCGGGCCTCGGCGAGCAGGTGCAGCAGCTCGAACTCGCGCCGGGTGAGGTCGAGGCTGTCGCCGCCGACGAAGGCCTGGTAGCGGTCGGAGCGGATCTCCAGCTCGCCGGCCTCGATCGGGCCACGCTCGGCAGCCGGGCGACTGCGGCGCCGCCGGCCGGCGGCGACTTCCAGCCGGGCCATCGCCTCCTCGGGATGACAGGGCTTGGTCATCCAGTCGTCGACCCCGAGCCGCAGCCCGCGCACCCGCTGGGCGACGGTCGAGCGGCCGGTGCAGACGACGACCCCGAGGTCGGGCAGCATCCCGCAGACCCGTTCCAGGTAGGCCCAGGCGTCGTCGCCGAGCAGCGCCGGGTCGACCAACAGCGCGTTCAGCTTCATCGCCACCAGCTCCTCGGCGGGGATCGCGCCGGTCGATACCCGCATCTGCCAGCCGGCCGCGTCGGCGCGCTTCGCGAGCACGGTGACGAAACCGCTGTCGGAATCGATTACCGCGAGCCTGGTCTGCTGGGGGTTCATGTGGTGGCGACGTCGATCATCGGTGACCTGACCGACGGAATGATCGGAGTCTATGCCTACGCATTCACATAAATGGCTGTGTTCACTGGATTTTCACAGGATAGAGGCTCCCAATTTCGGGGGAACGGTCTCGAATCGCCATCGGCCCCGGATCCCGCCCGCTCCCCGTTCGGGGTCCCCGCCCAGCGCCGCCCCGGTGCGGTAGATTCCGCCCCGTGAAGCGCACCGTCGCAGTCCTGCTCTCGATCTGGGCCCTGATGCTCATCGCCGCCCCGGCGGCGCTCGCCGAGAACGGCGTCGGCCTCGCCGGCCCGGCCGACGACAAGATGGTGACCTTCTTCTGCTTCGGTGTGATCGCCTTCTTCGCGATCCTCGTGATCGGCCTCTCGTTCATCCAGGGCAAGCTGGATAAGCGCAAGGACCGTCGCCGCACCGACCTAGAGCGCCTCTCCTAGCGGCAGCACCTCCGGCGGGGAGAGTTCTGCGCGAACCCGCGCTTATGCACGGTATGCGTGCATTAGAACGGGCTCACGGGATCGATGCGGAGATCGCCGCGATCGCGGAGCGGCAGTATGGGGTCGTGGCGCGGGGGCAGCTGGTCGGGTTAGGTCTGGGACGGGGCGGAATCGAGCGACGACTTCGCGCCGGCCGGCTATTCCGGCTGCACGGAGGGGTTTACGCGGTAGGGCACCGTGTGCTCGCCCAGCACAGCCGCTGGATGGCGGCCGTGCTGGCCAGCGGCGCCGACGCCGTTCTCAGCCATCGCTCGGCTGCAGCCCTCTGGGGCATTCGCAGCAACCACCGTGGCCTGATCGACATCACCTCACCCAGCAAGACCAAATCCCACGGGGCGCTTCGTCGCCATCAGGCCAATCTGCCACCGGACGAGACGACCACACACGAAGACGTCCCAGTCACCACCGTCCCCCGCACCATCCTCGACCTCGCCGCCACCCAGCCGCAATCGGTCGAGCCCGCACTGCGGCAGGCCGAGTACCTGCGGCGTTTTGACTCGCTCTCGCTCCCGGACCTGCTGAACCGCTACCCGGGCCATCGCGGCAACCGCGCGCTTCGCGCCGCTCTCGATCGCCGGAGGGACACCACCGGGCACACCCGCAGCGCCTTCGAGGACCGCTTCCTCGCCTTCCTCGACCGCTACGACCTCCCCCGTCCCCACTTCAACGCCTGGCTCACGGTCGGCCCCGACCGCTTCCAGGTCGATTGCCTCTGGCCCGAGCGGCTCCAGATCGTCGAGCTCGACGGCTGGTCGGCCCACGGCACTCGCTCCGCCTTCCACGAGGACAAGGCTCGCGACCGGGCCCTCGCTGTCGCCGGCTACCGCGTCACCCGTCTGACGTGGTCCCAGCTCGACGACGAACCAGCCTCGATCGCCGCGGACCTCCGCCGGCTCCTGGGGCCCTAGCTAGGAGGGATTGGCGAAACTCGCGTCTGCGATCCGGCGAGCGCCGGACCAAGCGGGGCAAGGACGCAGGGAGGCCGAATAGCAGCGCTATTCGGCCTCCTGAGGACGCCGCACCGCGCCGTGTCCGCCGCCGCCGGGCGCGGGCGGGGGTTTCGCCGAGCCCTCCTACTAAGACAGCCGGAACCCCGAGAGCAGCCGTTTCTCGGTCTCGCCCTCGATCCTCGCCACGACTTCGACCTTGCCCTCCAGCGGCGTGCCGCGGATCTTCGTCGCCAGAAGGTCGTCGACCTGGAAGATTCCGGCGGAGTTGTTGAGCTCGATCTCGATCCGCACCGGACGCTCCTCCCCCGCCTCGATCCGCACCTCGTCGACCGCCGCGGCGGAGATCGAGTGGATGCCCTCGTGGCCGGACTCGATCGGGATCCGCGTCCGGCCTTGGGCCATGTCGAGCGCGTCGGCGACCCGGACGACGCCGGCCTCGACCGTGTAGGGCTCGCCGCGGCGGCGGTGGCCGATGATCGCGTGCAGGATCTCGGAGGCGATCACCGTCCGCGCCGGCTCTTTGTAGGCGTCGGCGAGCAGGCGGTCGAGGGCGCCCTGGGCGAGAAACAGCGAGTAGGCCTCGTGGTCGGCCCGGTGGATCGACATGCCGACGTCGTGCAGCAGGGCGCCGCCGGCGACGACGACCTCGGCGTCGCGCTCGCGCATCGCGTGGTCGCTGACCACGGCAGGCTCGACCCCGGTTTTGACCAGCAGGCGCAGCAGGCGCAGGGCAATGTTGAGGACGATCTGCATGTGGACCCACGAGTGGTCCGACATGCCCAGCCGCTCGGCTTGGACCTGGGCCATGTACCACCAGGTGCGCACCTGTTCGTCGGAGTTGACCGCGGCGAGGAAGCTCTCGAGCTTGCGGTTGCCGCGGGTCGGCGCCCGCACCTGCGCCTCCGCGATCGCCTCTTTCGGCGGCTTGCGGCTGGGCCCGGCGGGATCGGGGGCTGGGACTTTCTCTTCGGGCATCAGCGAGATCGTAGGGCCGCGGTCGGCCCCACCCGAAAAGGTCTGGTGATCGGCGCCGCGGCTACTTAGCCGCAGACCGGCCAGGGGCTGGAGCCCGACTGCGAGTAGAGCAGAGCCGCGCGGTAGTCCTGCTCGGCCTCTGGCGCCGCGGCCGGGTCGCCGCTGCCGCCGACCGATTCCCAGGCCGAGAACGAGAACTGGTACTTGCCCCGATAGCTGCCGTCGGCGGAGACGATCGTCGGGTCCCCGCCGGACTCGCACTCGGCGATCGCCTCCAGCGTCTCGATCGAGACCCCGCCCGGCAGATCCGCGAACGCTTCGCGCTGTTCGCGCTGGCGGCGCTCGATCCGCTCGGCTTCCCTGGTCCTGATGTCCTGGGCGATATCGGCGACCAGGGCGCGGAAGTTGGCGCTGGAGCGCTCCAGGGCCAGCGGCGCCACTTCGGCGTCCGCGATCCCCGTCTGGGCGGACCCGCCCTTCGAGGCGGCAAGAGCGACCGCCGGGAAGCAGAGAGCGACGACTGCGAGCAGGGCGATATGTGAGCGTCGTATGAGCAAGCATTGAACGCTTGCAGGGAACGGGTATCCCCATGTGTGCGAGCAATCACACATATCCCTTCTCTGTAGAAGCTGAATAGGTCCGCTCAGCGCCGCAATCTCCCGGCCCAATCAGCAAACGGCCGGGGCGCTGCGTGAACAGCCCCCGGCCCGGCACCCGGGAGGTAAATCCCAGATGCAGGGCAAGAGTAGTCCGAAGGTGCGCCGAGCCGTGCTCGGCTTCGTGCTTGATGAGTATCCAGAGAAGGTGTTGCCAGCCACGCTGCGCCGTGAGTTCGGCGAGGACGTGTGGCAGGCCGTCGTTGACTTGCAGGGAGACGAACTGCTGCGGTGGGAGAACGGCCGCATCAGCCCGACGCGAGCGGCGCTCAGCTTCTACCGGCTGGAACTGCCGTGACGGTCGCCGAGCAGTTCGGCCGCAAGCTGTTCGTGGCGCGCAGGCACGCCTACCACTCCCAAGACTCGCTGGCGGTGATGGCGGGGCTTCACCGGACCGAGATCAGCCTGCTTGAGCGCGGCCTGCGAGAACCCCGGCTGCTGACGATCATCAAGCTCGCCGACGCGCTCGGCGTCGAAGCGGGCGACCTGGTTTTCAGGATCAGGAGGGAGGGCTAGCCTGTGGGGGTGGCCAAGCGCAAGCAGAAGACCGAGAAGGGGTTGGAGATCCCGGTCCCGACCAAAGGCGATTTCGACGCCGCTATGAGGAAGGTCGCCCCGCCAGCAGGTCGTAAACGCCCTGACGGGAAAGACCAGCCTCCGAAGCAATCCGAGTGATCGGCACGCCTGCCGCTTTGGCTTCGGCGCAGTAGCGGCGTAGCTGGTCGGTCGCCTCGCGTTTGGCGGCATCGGCTTTCTCGCGCTTGCGCGCCGCCGCCTTGATCCTGCGGAGCGTGGTCGCCTCGCTCATTGCCGCGCCGCCTCGTTGACCAGGGCGTGGAACATCGAGCGGTGGCGGGTAAAGCGGTGGTTGTGCCGCCAGGCGTACTCGTCCAGGTAGGACTGCAGCCACTTCTTCGAGACTTTCTTGTAGGCACCGCGCATCCCGGTCTTCAGGTTGCCGAAGAACCCCTCGATCGTGTTCGTGTGGACGTTTCCCTCGACGTAGGAGCCAGCCGAGTGGTTGATCACGGCGTGCGCGTACTCCCGTCGCAGCGGTTTGTAGGCGGGCCAATCGTCGGTGAGCAGGAACGCGGCTGGGTTCAAATGCGCTCGCACCGCTGAACTAAGCGGCTCGCCCCGGCGCGACTCGATGACGCGCAGCCGCACTCGGCCGCCGCGCTCGACCATTCCGAGCACAGTCGTCTTGGCCTCCCGGAACGCCTGCCCTTCGGCCCGCGTCATTTTCCGCCGCGGCTTGCCGCCCCAAGAGGTCTCGTCAACCTCGACGGTGCCTCGAAGCTGGGACTCGCCCTCGTCGTTCATTAGCTCCGAGCGGACCTTGTTGAACATGCGCCAGGCGGTCTTGTAGTGGACACCAAGCTCTCGCTCTAGCTGTTTGGCGGATATCCCGCAGCGAGTGCTAGTGATCAAGTAGATGGCATGGAACCAGAGCCGTAGCGAGGTTGAGGAGCGGTGGAAGATCGTCCCCGCCGTGGGATGCAGATGGTGGCCGCACCCGGTGCAGGTCCACGACTGCCGTTGCTGCTTGGTCGCGTAGCGCTTGAAGCGCCGCTCGCAGTCGCAGCGCGGGCAATGCGCGTGCTCCCCATCGGCTGAGTGCCGGGTCCGCCACAGGTGCTCAAGACAGGCGGCATCGTCGGGGAAATCCGCAAGGAACTCAGTCACCGAGTAGTCGGAGGTCGAAGACTTCCCTCGGCGCGGTTGGTGTCGGTTGGCCGGTGGCACGTTTGTAAAGCTACTTGACAGATCGGATGTTGTCAAGCTGGTTGACACACAACATAGACTCTGGGTACGCTGGCGGTCTTGCTGGGTGACGCCGTCAACAGCCCGCCGACCCTAGAAGGCGTAGCCCTGAAGCTCCTTCGAGCTGGGCACCATTTCGATTCGCTCCGCGAGGTGTGCGACAAATCCATCAAGGAGAGCGCCGGAGAACCCTTTGTGAAACGTGAGGGCGAGTGGGAAGTTCTCCGTGTCCCTGTCAGGGAGTTCCCAAGCTGGGCCAGCATCGTCTCCGGGGACTACGTCCACAACCTTCGTTCCGCCCTTGACCATCTCGCTTGGCAATTGGTCAAGGTCTCCGGCGCGAAGCCGGGACCCTGGACCTCGTTCCCAACCTACGGGGACAAGGACGACTTCATTCGCGATGTCCAGCAGCGGGCTAAGAAGCGAGGCCCCGGTCCGTTGGAGGGCATCGATCCCCATGGTCCGATATGGGCACTCATCGAGAGCTACCAGCCGTACAACAACACCAAGCTTCCACCGTGGCTGCCGACCGACATGCCCGAACGCGACTCCTGGAAACCACGGCTGACCCACCTCGGGATTCTCAACGCCCTCAACAACATCGACAAGCACCGGACGATCCACGGCTTTAGCGTCTTCCCAGGCAAAGGCCAGCCGATCAACAAGAGCGTCGATTGGAACCCGGAGGCCGTTCTCGTCCAACAGATTGACCGGGAAACCTGGGAGCCGTTGGAAGACGGCGCAGAGTTGGCGAGGTTTCGCTTTCGAGCCGGCGTCGAGCCAAACGTGCGCGTGACCGGCCCAGTCACCTTCCAGGCAGGCTTTGAGGTCGAGTTCGCTAAAGGGAAGGCCATTACCGTCCTCATGGTGTCCATGAACGAGCTCCAGGTCGGCATCCGGGGAATGGTCGACTCGTTCATGAAGTTCTTCCCTCCTCAGCGAGTCGCCGGAGAGGTCTGAGCGCTCAGCCACGGCCTAGACCGCCTTTTTGGCGCTGAATCTGGGTTTGGGCGCTTCTACATTCATGGGATATGTGTGCGAGCAATCACACATATCCCTTCTCTGTAGAAGCGGGCACAGCCGCCTTTCTGGCAGGAACGGGCATGATTCCGGGCCATGACCGATCAACCGACATCGCGTTTGCTCCTCGCCTGCCCGGACCGGCCGGGGTTGATCGCGACCGTGAGCGGGTTTCTCGCCGATGCCGGGCTGAACATCGTCGACGTCGACCAGCACTCGACCGACGAGGGGCGCTTCTTCATGCGGATGGTCTTCGACTCGGCCCCGGCCTCGCAGCGCGAGGACCTGGAGCGGCGTTTCGCCGCCGAGATCGCTGACCCTTATGAGATGGACCATCGCTGGGCGCGGTCGGAGCGGCGCAAGCGGGTCGCGGTGATGGTCTCACGCGAAGACCACTGCCTCTCCGACCTGCTCTGGCGCTGGCGCAACGAGGAGCTCGGAGGCGAGCTGGTCGCGGTCGTCTCCAACCACGCCGACCACGCCGCGCAGGTGACCGCGGTTGGGCTCCCCTTCCACCACGTCCCGGTCGATCCCGCCGACCGGCCAGCTGCCGAGCGCCGCGCCCTCGAGCTGATCGGCGACGTCGACCTGCTGGTACTCGCCCGCTACATGCAGATCCTCTCCGACGACTTCCTCACCGAGCTCAGCTCGCCGGCGATCAACATCCACCACAGCTTCCTCCCCGCCTTCGTCGGCGCCGAGCCCTACCGGCGCGCCCACGAGCGCGGCGTCAAGCTGATCGGGGCGACCGCCCACTACGTGACCGCCGAGCTCGACGCGGGGCCGATCATCGACCAGGACGTGACCCGGGTCAGCCACTCCGACGAGGTCGGCGACATGGTCCGGATCGGCCGCGACATCGAGCGCCTGGTGCTGGCGCGGGCGGTGATGGCGCACCTCGACGACCGGGTCCTGCTCGACGGCGAGCGCACCGTCGTCTTCTAGTCTCTCCGGAGCCAAAACTGGCTGTCCAGCCAGTTTTGGCTAACCTCCAGGGAGATGGAGCAGGCCACCCTCCCGCACCCGCCGCTCACCGGCGCCGCCGAGTTCCCGCCGGGGCCGCGCACGCCGCCGCTCGCCCAGGCGCTGCTCTACGGCCGTGACCCGCTCGGCTTCCTGGCCGGACGCCAGCGCCGCTACGGCGACATCTTCACGATCCGCTTCCCCTACTACGGCCGGGTCGTCTACATCGCCGCGCCGGAGCTGGTCAAAGCGGTCTTCACCGGCGACCCAAGCGTTTTCCACGCCGGCGAGGCGAACGCGACCGTGCTCGAGCCGGCGCTCGGCCCGAACTCGGTCCTCACCCTCGACGACGCCCCGCACATGCGCCAGCGCAAACTGCTGCTGCCGCCCTTCCATGGCGAGCGCGTGCAGCGCTACGGCGAGCTGATCGTCGAGGTGACCCGGCAGGAGATGCGGAGCTGGCCGGTCGGCGAAGCCTTCGCGATCCGACCCCACACCCAGCGGATCACCCTGGCGGTGATCATGCGCGCGGTCTTCGGCGTCCACGACGAGGCCCGGCTCGACCGCTTCGAGGGCCTGATCGAGGAATTCGCCCACCGGGTCGACCCGATCACCCGCTTCCCCTTCCTGCGCCGCAGCTACGGCCGCTTCAGCCCCTGGGACAAATTCGTCCGCGCGCGCGAAGCGCTCGACGAATTCATCTACGAGGAGATCCGCCTGCGCCGCGCCGAACCGGGGCACGAGCAGCGCGACGACGTGCTCTCGCTGCTGCTCAGCGCCCGCGACGAGGACGGCGAGCCGATGAGCGACGAAGAACTGCGCGACGAGATGATCACCGTGCTCGGCGCCGGCCACGAGACGACCGCGACCGGGCTCGCCTGGGCGATCGAGCGCCTCGTCCGCAACCCCGAGGTGCTGGCGAAGCTGCGCGCTTCACTTGCAGCCGGCGAGGAGGACTACCTGGCGGCGACCGTCAAAGAGGTGCTGCGCTCGCGGCCAGTGATCGTCGACGTCGCCCGCAAGCTGACCGCGCCGGCGACGATCGCTGGCTACGAGCTGCCGGCCGGGACCTTCGTGCTGCCGGCGATCGCGGCCCTCCACCACCGCGAGGACGTCTTCCCCGAACCACGCGAGCTGCGGCCCGAGCGTTTCCTCGACGGCAAAGTCGACAACTACGCCTGGATCCCGTTCGGCGGCGGCGTCCGCCGCTGCATCGGCGCCGCCTTCGCTGAGTACGAGATGCGGACGATCCTGCGCGAGTTCGTCGAGCGGGCCGAGCTGGCGCCCGCCGACCCCAAGCCCGAGCGAGTCCGGGTCCGCAACATCACCTTGGCCCCCGCAAAGGGTGCCCGCGTGATCATGCGCGGAGCGCCCGCCTAGGCCTCGGCCGCGGCCTGCGCCTCCTCCCACTCCGCGTAGAGCTCCTCGATTGTCTGCTTCGCCGCCGCGTGGCGCTCGTTGGCGCGCTCGACGCGGCCGGGGCTCGACCAGGCGGCCGGGTCGGCGAGCTCGTCCTCGATCCCACGCAGCTCCGTCTCCGCCTTCTCGATCCGCTGCTCCAGGCGAGCTGCCTTCTTCGCCGCCTTCTGCGCCGGCTTGGTGGCGCTGTACTTGCCGCCGCCCTTGCCGTTCGAGGACCTCGCCGCGCTCGCGCTCGCCGCCGCCGCTTCGTCGCGCCGCCGCTGGTACTCGGCCCAGCCGCTCAGGTGGCTGGTCAGCTTCTCGTCCTCGAGCACGATCGTGCGGCTGCCGACCGCCTCCAGCAGGGCGCGGTCATGGGAGATCAGGATCACCGCCCCCTCGTACTCGGTGAGCGCGTCCTCGAGCGCCTCGCGGCTCTCGATGTCGAGGTGGTTGGTCGGCTCGTCGAGGATCAGGACGTTGGCGCCAGAGGCGACGAGGATCGCCAGCGAGAGGCGCCGCTGCTCGCCGCCAGAGATGTCGGAGAGCTGCTTTTCGACATCCTCGCCGGAGAACAGGAAGCCGCCGAGCAGCGCCCGCGCCTTCGGCCCGCTGAGGCCGGTCTCGCGCTGGGCGGCGTCGAGCACGGTGCCGGTCCCGGCGGCCGTGTCGGCGTGCTGTGAGAGGTAGCCGAGGTTGACGTTGTGGCCTTCACGGACGCTGCCGGAGGCGGGCGGATGCTGCCCGGCGAGGGTCTCGATCAGGGTGGTCTTGCCGCTGCCGTTGGCGCCGACCAGGACGACGTGTTCTTCGCGTTCGAGCTCCAGCTCGGCGTTCTCCAGCAGGGTCCGCCCCGGCACCTCGATCGTCCCCCCGACCAGCCTGAGGACGATCCGGCCGGGCCGCTCCGGCGGTTTGAACGAGAAACGCAGGCGGCGGCCGTCGCGGCGTTCGGCGACCGGCCCCTTCGCCTTTTTCTTCTCGATCGCTTTGACCCGCGACTGCGCCTGGCGCGCCTTGGTCGCCTTGTAGCGGAAGCGCTCGACGAACCGCTCCATCCGCTCGATCTCCGCCTGCTGGCGCTCGATCGCCTTACCGAGCGCGATCTGCCGCACCGCCTGCTCCTTGCGCCAGGCGTGCCAGGGGCCGGCGAAGAAGCGGGCGCGGCCCGCCTCCAGCTCCAGCACCGAGGTCCCGACCGCCTCCAGGAACCAGCGGTCGTGGGCGACCAGGACGACCGCGGCGTCGAGGTCGACCAGGTAGCTCTCCAGCCACTCCAGCGAGGAGATGTCGAGATGGTTGGTGGGCTCGTCGAGCAGCAGCAGGTCGGGGCGGCTGGCCAGGGCGCGGGCCAGCGAGACGCGGGTCAGCTCTCCGCCGGAGAAGGTCGAGAGCCGGCGCTCGGTGTACTCGGGGCCGAAGCCGAGTCCGCGCAGGACTTCGAGCACGCGGTCGCGCCAGCGGTAGCCGCCGCCGGCTTCCAGCCGCTGCTGGGCGGCGGCGTAGGCGGCGAGCGTCTCCTCGCCGGCGTCGCCCGCCGACATCCGCTCCTCCAGTTGGGCCAGCTCCGCCTCGGTCTCGATCAGGTCGGCGCGGCCCGAGTAGACGTACTCCCCGAGCGTACGCTCGCCCTCGCGCGGCGGGCGCTGGTCGTGCAGGGCGACCCGCGCCCCCTTGTGCAGGGTAAGCGTGCCCGTGTCCGGCGCCAGCTGGCCGGAGAGGACCCGCAGCAGGGTTGACTTGCCGGCGCCGTTGCGGCCGGAAAGGGTCATCCGGTCGCCCGGCTCGAGCTTGAAGGAGACCTCTTCGAAGATCAGCTTGCCGCCGAGGTGGACGTCGATCTGGGTCGCGGTCGCGATCGCCATCGGTCGAGCGTAGTGAGTCGCTTAGCCTTGCGGATATGGGAGGCCCGCTGCGACATCTCGGCGAGCTGGCGAAGGCGCGGGCGACGCGCCATTCCAGCGAACGCGCGGACGGCCAGCTGCTGGCCGAGCTGGAGATGAAGCCGCTGGCGCTGCCCGCCGGCCTCGAGCTCGAGTGGCTCGGGGTCTCCGGCTACCGGCTGACCTACGAGGGACAGACGCTCTTCATCGATCCCTATCTCTCGCGCATCCCCTTCCGCGATCTGGTGCTGCGGCGTCGCGCGGTGCCCGACCCGAAGGCGCTCGACCGCTTCCTCCCGGCCCCGGGCGAAACCGTCGGCGTGCTGGTCGGCCACACTCACTTCGACCATGCCCTAGACGCGCCGGCGATCGCGCGGCGGTTCGGCTGCCACGCCTACGGCTCGCGCTCGCTGGTCAACCTGATGGCCCTGCACGGAGTCGCCGAGCGAGCGGTCGAGGTCGAGCCCTACCGCACCTACGAGCTCGGGCCGTTCGAGGTCTCCTTCACCCCGAGCGTGCACTCGAAGCTCCTGCTCGGCCTCGCCGTGCCCTACGACGGCGAACTGAGCTGCGAGCACCTCGACGGGCTCTGCCCGAGCGCCTATCGCTGCGGCCAGGTCTGGGGGATCACGATCGCCGTCGCCGGCCTCCGCTTCTACCACCAGGGCAGCGCCAACCTGATCGACGACGCGGTGCGCGAGCGCGGGGTCGACTACTTCCTCGCCGGCGTCGCCGGCCGCAGCTTCACCGAGGACTACTGGCGCCGCGTCCTCACCCGCCTGCAACCGCGGGCCGTGGTGCCGACCCACTACGACAACTTCTTCCGGCCTCTCGGCGAGGACCTCGCGTTCGTTGCCAACGTGCAGCTGGCCTCGCTGCCCGACGAGCTCGCCGCGGTCAGCCGAGAGGTCGAGATCGCCGCGCTGCCACGCGCCGACGCGGTTCCGCCCGAGCCCTCTTAGCCGCAGTACTTGGCGGCGATCTGCTCGACCGTGCCCATCGTCCGCTGGGTGCCGGGACCGAGCGCCCGCTCGATCGCCTTCAGGTCGAGCTCGGTTTCGGAGACGCCGCCGCTCGGCAGCCAGTAGAGCTCGGTCCCCTCGATCGCCAGGCGGTCGGCGTCGGTGGACAGGGCCAGCGCCTTCCTGCGCGCCGCGGCGCCCGGCTTGGCCTGCAGCATCGTCACCTGCAGCTTGCCTTTCGAGGCGGCGACGTCTTTGGCCGCGAACGGCTCACGGGCGGCGATCGCGCGCAGCTCCGCGGCGCTTCGCAGGTAGACCGGCACGTCGTACCCGAGCCCCTCGAGCAGACCGGTTTCGATCCGCTCGGCCAGCGCCGCCCGCGCCTCCCCGCCGTCGACCTCGGTGTCGAAAATGACGTTGCCGCTGGCCCGGAAGGTCGCGACTTCGAGCAGGCCGAGGCGCTCGAACTCAGCCGCTAGCTGGGGGTTCTTGATGCGACGGTTGCCGAGGTTCATTCCGCGCAGGAATGCGACGTAGCGCTTCATCACACGAGCCTATTGCGCGCCGCCTCGGTGCGACCTGAACTGCGGGAGAGGACCGGCATCATCGGCCAGTACGCGCCGGCCCCCTCCTGCATAGCGGGACCCTGGCCGAGCGGCTCCCATTACGGCGCCGAGTATAGAGTTGAACTCAAGGTCTTTGAATAGACATGTCAGTTTTTCGCGCACTATGAGCCGCTTTCGTAGGCGCGTTGAAGCTCCTCGGCCAAGCCCGCGAGCCGACAGAGCGGTACCCCTAACGCCGCCGCGATCCGCCGCATGTTGCCCCAGGTCGGGTTGACCCTCCCCGACTCGAGATGCGAGATCCAGGTCGGGTGCATTTCGGCGCGATGGCCGAGCGCTTCCTGGGTCAGCTGCACCTCCGAGCGCAACTGCCGGATCGCTCGGCCGAGGCCGAATTGTGGATCTTCCCGCCGCGGCATCTAGAGGAGGGAATGCGCCTCCAGCCCCCACGTCCATAGAGGTGAACTCAAGTCCCGGATCGATTCCCGCGCAGCCCGCATTCCGGTACGCGTGGATTCGCCGGGTCGCCAGGCACGAAGACCCATTGCAGGGGGCCGGTCTGTCGTGATGGCAAACACGAACATATGTTCGTATGTTTGCGCCGCCGATTCAAGCCCAATTTCCGCGCAGAGAGCAGGCGAAACCGAGGCCCCGGTGGGGGCTTCGGTTTCGCTTATGGAGGCGCCGAGATTCGAACTCGGATCCGCGGACGCGGCGCGAGGGTGTCTACAGGTTTAGCTGGCGCTTGATTCTCGGCTCCCGGGGTCCGCGCCAGCGGGCACTACGGGAGACAGAGCCCTCTTTGATTTCCCCTGGCGAACGGGGCGATCCGCCCGGGTGAGCCCGTTTTCTGAAGCCGGTGCCCCTCCCCACGGGCGAGGGAGGACCGACTCTCACAGCGCTTAGCTTCTAACTAAGCGGCGAGGGCGAACTCATGGTCCGCACGTATTGGTTTGTGCCGGGGTTTAACGAGGCCTCCGGCAACCTCGACCTGCAACCTTTCGCACGAATCGACCACGTCGAAGCCTGTCGCCCCCGTGCGAACTTCGCTTCGAATTGTACGGTGTCGGGCATGGTGGACCTGTGAGCGAGCTCGGATACGACGTGATCGTGCTCGGCGCCGGCCCCGCCGGCGAGGTCTGCGCGGGCCGCCTGGCGGACGCCGGGCTCTCGGTCGCGATCGTCGAGCGCGACCTGATCGGCGGCGAATGCTCCTACTACGCCTGCATGCCCTCGAAGGCGCTGCTGCGCCCGGCCGACGTGTTGGCCGAGGCGCAGCGGATCCCCGGCGTCCCCGCCGACGCTGGCAGTGCCCTCGACCCGCAGGCGGTCCTCGACCGCCGCGACGAGGTGATCCACGACCGCGACGACTCCGGCCAGCTGCCCTGGCTGGAAGAACGCGGGATCGCGCTACACCGAGGCCCCGGCCGCTTCGCCGGCGAGCGCCGGGTCGAAGTCGGCGGCGACGTCCTCGCCGCCACCAAGGCCGTCGTCGTCGCCACCGGCTCGGGCGCGGCGATGCCGCCGATCGATCGGGCTCGACACGGTCACGCCCTGGAACAACCGCGACGCGACCACCGCAAAGCGGGTGCCGGCGAGCATGGTCGTGCTCGGCGGCGGGCCGGTCGGCAGCGAGCTCTCGCAGGCCTGGTCCTCGCTCGGCACGAAGGTGACGCTGGTCGAGGGCGGCGAGCACCTGCTCGGCCGCGACGAGCCGTTCGCCGGCGCCGAAGTCGAGGACTCGCTGCGCGAGCGCTTCGGCGTCGACGTCCGCACCGGCTCGCTGGCGGCGCGGATCGCCCCCGGCGGGGCCGGGGTCGAGGTCGAGCTGAAGGACGGCAGCGAGGTCGAGGGCGAAGAGCTCCTGGTCGCGATCGGCCGCGTCCCCCACACCGCCGAGCTCGGCCTCGACGCCGCCGGGGTCGAGACGGGCGAGCACGGCTTCCTCGAGACCGACGACCGCATGCAGGTGCGCGGCACCGACTGGCTCTACGCGATCGGCGACGTCAACGGCCGCGCCCTGTTCACCCACGTCGGCAAGTACCAGGCCTGGATCGCGGCGGAGAACCTGCTCGGGCGCCCGGTCGAGGCCGCCGCCGAAGCGCTCGGCTCCCCGCGCGTCACCTTCACCGACCCCCAGGTCGCCGCGGTCGGCAAGACCCTGCAGCAGGCGCTCGACGCCGGCATCGACGCCCGCGCGGTCGACGTCCCCACCGACGGCACCCCCGGCGCCAGCTTCCAGGGCAAGGGCACCGGCGGCACCTCGCGCCTTGTCGTCGACCAGGCCAAGGAGACGATCGTCGGCGCCACCTTCACCGGCTTCGAGACCGCCGACTTCCTGCACGCGGCGACGGTCGCGATCGTCGCCGAGGTCCCCCTCCCCCGCCTCCGGCACGCGGTCGCCGCCTATCCCGACGCGCAGCGAGGTCTGGCTGAAGCTGGTCGAGAAGTACGAAGCCGGCGAGTAAGGGCCGTAAACGGTCGCGCGGCCCTTGAGGCTGGCGAGCACCTCGGCCGGGAAGCCGTCGACGCCGTCGAGGTCGTCGACCGACTTGAAGCCACCGATCCGCTCGCGGTGGGCGAGCAGACGGGTCGCCTGGGTGACCGAGAGGTCGTGGGCCCGCAGCTGCTCGAAGGTGACCGAGTTGAGGTTGATCTGCGCACCCCCGGCGGCCGCGGGCGGCGGCGGCTCCGGGGCCGAGGGGAACGGCGTCGGCGGCTCGGGGGCCGGCGGCTGCGGCGGCACAGGCGGAGCGGGATCGGGACTCGGCGGCACCGGCTCGGGCGTCGGCGGTGCAGGCGGTGGCGTCGGCGGACGCCGGCTCGGGGGCCGGCGGCGGTCCGGGCGGGGTCGGCTGCGGCGGAAGTCGGGACCGGCTCGGGGCCGGGAGCGGCGGCGACGGGCGGTGGTCGGGGCCTGCGGCGCCGGGGGCTGGGGACGGCACCGCGGCGAAGGCCGCCCGTAGCCGGCGCTTCGCCCTGGACCGAGCGGACGACGGCCTGCTCGGCCTCGAGCGCGCGGCGCTCCGCCTCGCGGGCCCGCTCTTCGGCCTCGGCGACGCTGCGCTGCATCTCCGCCAGGCGCTGCCTGACGAGCGTCTTCCTCGGCTTTCAGCGCCTCCAGGCGTTGCGCCTCGGCGGCGCGCTGTTCGGCGGCTTTGGTCCGCTCGTCGATCTGGCGCAGGCGCTCCTCGGCCTCGGCGATTTCGCGCTCGCGGGCGCCGCGCGCCTCTTCCAGGACCTGCTCGGCGGTGCGCAGGTCGGCGCCGCGGAGCGAGCCTGCTGCCTGCTGCTGGAGCCGCTCGGCCTCGGCCATCCGGCGGTCGGCCTCGGCGCGGATCCGCTGCTCCTCGAAGCGCACCTGCTCGACCTTCTCGCGCACCCGCTGTTCGGCCGCGACCGGGTCGTACTCGGACGGGGCCGGCGGGTCAGGGCGCTGCCGACCGGCGGCGGCACGGCCGGGAGCGATGCGATCTGTGGCGGTGGCGGTGGCGGCACCGGCCGCGGCGCTGGGCGCGGCGGGACCGGCTCGGGCTGGGCAGCGGGCGGCGTCGCGCCGGCGGTCTGGGCGCGGGCCTGGGCGAGCTCGCGCTCGGCGGCCGCGCGGGCGGCCGCGAGGCGCTGCTCGGCGAGCGCGGCCTCGCGCTTCTGCTTGCCGCCCCCGTACTTGATCCCGAAGAAGGTCTTCTGCTTGGCCGGCGGCGCGCGGCCTCGGCCGCGGCGCAGCAGCGGCGGCAGCGCCCACGGCGGCGGCTCGCCGCGACGGCAGGATCGGTGGTCGCGGCGAGCGGCGGCGGGCGGCTTGTAGCGCTTCTGGGCCCGTTTGGCGGCGCGCTCGTCCTTGCGCCGTTTGACTTCGTCGCTGGCGCGCCTGGCGCTTCTCGTCGCGTTCGCGGCGGCGCCGGTCCTTGGCGTTCTCCGGGCCGCGGCTCGGCGGCGCGGCGGCGCTCGGCGGCGGACCAGCGCTCGGCGGGGCGCCGGGCGGCGGGCGGGCCTGTCGGCGGCGGCGTCGGCGGCACGGCCGCGGCATCTCGGCGTGGTCGCGAGCCGGCGGCGGCGGCGGCCGCCGGGCGGCCGGCGGCGGCGGCGGCCGGCGGCGCCTTCGCGGCTTCTTCGTCCTTCTCCTTGTTGCGGCGCTGGGTGATGCTGACCACCAGCATCAGCAGCAGGATCGCAACGAGCAGCGCGCCGACGAAGTACTCGGTGTGGTCGCTGACGTAGTCGCTCGCCTTTTCAGGGAAGGACTCGGCCTGGGCCTGGGCGGGCGCCACGATGGCCAGCGCGAGCAGGCCGACGAAGCTGGTCGAGAGAAGCGATCGCATCCTCATTTCCCTGCATCCTTGCATGTGGTGCGGCAGTTTCAAGCGCCCCGGACGCTTGGGCAACGACCTACCGCATCCGGCCCTTGAACTCGCGCTCGACCTCGCGACGGACGTCACGGTCGGCGATCTCGCGGCGACGGTCGCGACCCTCCTTGCCCCGCGCCAGCGCCAGCTCGACCTTCGCCCGCGGCCCCTTGAAATAGATCCGAGTCGGGATCAGGGTCAGCCCTTTCTGCGCGGTTTTGCCGATCAGGCGCTCGATCTCCTCGCGGTGCAGCAGCAGCTTGCGCGGCCGCTCGGCTTCGTGGGCGTCGACGGCGGAGAACTCGTACGGCGGGATGTGCAGCTTGCGCAGCCAGACCTCGCCGTCGTCGACGACCGCGTAGGCGTCGGTCATCTGCGCCTGGCCGCTGCGCAGGGCCTTCACCTCGGAGCCGCTGAGGACGATCCCGGCCTCCATTTTCTCGACCCACTCGAATTTGTGCCGGGCGCGGCGGTTGGTGACGACGTCGCCGGAGGCCGGCTCGCGTTTCTTCTTCTGCTTCTTCGCCATCTTCTCTCAGCTCTGCGACCAGCTCCAGGTCGACGCGGCCGCGGGCCGTGTCGACCCCGTCACCCTGACCGATATCGGGTCGCCGAGGCGCAAGGTCGGCCCGCCGCCGCGGTTGCTGAGCACGACCTCGGCGCGGTCGAGCTCGTAGCGCTCGCCGGGCAGCCGCCGGGCCGGCAGCATCCCCTCGTAGACGTCGCCGAGCTCGCCGCCGAAGGAGACGAACGCGCCGGCCCGGATCACCCCGGAGACCTCGCCCTCGAAGACCGCGTCGAGGCCGCGCTCGCCGAGCTCGCGCTCGAGCAGGTAGGCGGCGCAGACGTCGTCGGCCTCGTGCTCGATCTTCGGCCGACTCGCGCTCGCGGGCGGAGCTGTCGGCGGCGACGTCGCGGCACTCGGCCAGCCGCGGCGCCTCCTCCCCCTCCCCCAGCAGCGCCAAGCAGCGCGCGGTGGACGACGAGGTCCGGGTAGCGGCGGATCGGCGAGGTGAAGTGCGTGTAGGCGGGGCTGCCGAGGCCGGCGTGGCCGCTGTTGCGCTCGCTGTACTGGGCCTGTTTCAGCGAGCGCAGGACCAGCGAGGTGTAGGCCTCGCGCCCGTGCCCGCGGCGCTCCGCCTCGCGCCCGCGCGAGCCGGCTCGCCCGCGCCGCCAGCTCACCGGCGCTGCGCGGCGCCAGCCCGCGTCCCAAGGGCGGCGTCGGGATCGCCGAGCGCCGCCAGCTGCTCCAGCAGGTGTTCGACCCGCGGCGGGTCGGGCTGGGCGTGGACGCGGTAGATCGCCGGCACGCCGCCGGCGCTCCAGCAGCTGCGCCACCTGCTCGTTGGTGAGGATCATCAGCCGCTCGATCAGCCGGTGCGCCTCGGTCTGCGCGACCCGCTCGGCGGCGACCACGTTGCCGCCGGCGTCGAAGCGGAACTCGGGCTCGCGCGATTCGACGTCGAGGCTAGAGCCGCGCGCGGCGCTCGCCGAGCGCGGTGGCGATCGTCGCGCGCCGCCAGCAGCGGTTCGGCGACCTGCTCGGGCGGCGGCACGCGGCCGGCGAAGATCGCGTCGAGCTGGTCGTAGTCGAGGCGGGCGTCGGAGCGGATCAGGCTGCGGTAGAAGCGGGTCCGGCGCGGCTCCGCCCCCGGCCCGAGCTCGATCTCCGCGGTCACCGCCAGGCGCTCGACTCCCGGCGCCAAGCTGCAGGCGTCGCTGCTCAGCGCGTGCGGCAGCATCGGCTCGACCGCGCCGGGCACGTAGGTGCTGTTGGCGCGGCGCCGCGCCTCCTGGTCGAGCGGCGTGCCGGGCCGCACGTGCGCGGCGACGTCGGCGATGTGGACCCAGACGCGGGCGCCGTCGCCCTCGCGCTGGGCGGAGACGGCGTCGTCGAAGTCGCGGGCGCTGGCGGGGTCGACGGTGAAGGTGGAGAGCGCGGTGAGGTCGCGCCGGGCGCCGGGGTCGCGCTCCGCCGCTTGCCGCCGCCCGCCCCGCCTCGACCTCGAGCGCCGGTCGGAAGCCGCGGGCCGCCGAGCCGCTCGCGCAGCAGCTCCTCGACCGCTTCGCGGGCGCTGCGCGGCTCGCTCCGGGAAGCCGGGCGGGCGGCTCGCCGTCCACCGCGTGGCGCTCCGCCGCGCCGGCCGCGCCGACCTCGCTCCGGGCTCACCCGCCGACCTGGCCGGCGAGCACGCCGAGCGCGCGCTGCAGCGCCTCGTCAGGGCGGGTGCGGAGGTTGTCGCTCGCCTTGATCTCCGGGTGGATCCCCTTGCTCTCGGCGAGGTTGGTCCCGTCCGGGGTGAAGTACTCCCCGACCGTCAGCTTCAGCGCGCCCCCGTTGGCGAGGTCGCGCTCCTCCTGGAAGACGCCCTTGCCGAAGGAGCGGGTGCCGACCACCGTCGCGTCGCCGTTGTCGGCCAGCGCCGCGGTGAGGATCTCCGCCGCCGAGGCGGTGCCGCGGTCGATCAGCACCACCATCGGCAGCGCCGGCAGGTTGCCGCCGAGGTCTTGTGGACGCTGTCGCCCTGGGTGCGGGACTCGGTCGAGACCACCACCTCGCCCTCCGGGAGGAAGACGCTGGCGCGCGGCCACCGCCTCGTCGAGCAGGCCGCCGGGGTTGCCGCGCAGGTCGAGGACGAGCCCTTCGGCCCCTTGCCGCTGCACCTTGCGGACAGCGTCGGCGAGCAGCGCGTGGGCGCCGACGCTGAAGCTGAGCAGGCGCACGTAGCCGAGCTTGCGCCCGTCCACCTCGCGCACGTTGCTGCTGACGTTGGGCAGCGCCACCTCGGCCCGGGTCATCGTCTCCTCGCGGACCTTGCCGCTGCCGCCGGAGCGCACCCCGACCGTCACCTCGGTCCCCTCCGGGCCCTTGATCTTCGCCGTCGCCTCGCTGCTGCTCTCGCCGGCGATCGACTTGCCGTCGACCGAGACGATCGTGTCGCCCGGCGGCGATCCCGGCCCCGGCGGCCGGCGACCCGGGGAAGACCTGGGCGACCCGCAGGCCGCGTTTGACCGGGACCACCGAGAGCCCGATCCCGGTGAACCGGCCTTCGATCTGCTGGTTGAAGCTTTCGAGGCTTTCGGGCGAGAAGTATTCGGTGAACTGGTCGCCGTGGCGGCGGCGCAGCTCCCGGACCATGCCCTGCAGCGAGGCGTTGCTGAGCTCGGTTTCGCCGACCGGGCGGTAGTAGCTGTCCTCGATCAGTTCGGCCGCTTCCGCGGTCAGGCCGCCCTGCTCGTCGACGAAGGCCTCGCGCACGAACCCCGGCAGCTTCGACGGGTGCCCGCCCGAGCCAGAGACCGAGGCAGAGGACCGCGACCAGCGCCCCGGCGAACGCCACGGCCCCGCGCGCTCTCACGCTCGCCTCAGACCTTGAGGAAGCGCCGCAGAGTCAGGCCCGACCCGATCGTCGAGACCAGCACCGAGGCGGCGAAGAGAATCACCACGAGCGCCCCGAAGTCCAGGTTGTCCTGGGCTTTGAGGAAGGCGAAGGTGTCGCCGAGGGGGTCGACGATCGTGATCTTGCCGATCCACAGGACAAGTATCGCGACCATGCCGCCGGCGAAGCCGACGACCACGCCCTCGATCATGAACGGCCAGCGGATAAACCAGCGGGTCGCGCCGACCAGCCGCATCACCTCGACCTCGCGGCGACGGGTGTAGATCGAGAGGCGGATCGTGTTGCCGACCAGCATCAGCGAAGCGAGCACGAGCAGCGCGGTGATCACGCTGAGCACGATCTTCAGCGCGCTGGTCACTTCCTCGATCTCGGCCGAGGACACGGTCGGGTCGAAGACGTCGCTGACGATCGGCGAGAAGTACTGCTCCTTCTGCGGTTCGATCGCCCGTTCGATCCCGGGCAAGTTGGCGGCGTCGTCGGGGGTGATCTTGAAACTCGCTGGCAGCGGGTTGCTGTTCAGGGCCGAGGTCAGTTCCTCCGCCTTTTCGGCCCCGAGGCTCTCTTTCAGTTCTGCCAGCGCTTCGTTCTTGGTGATGAACTGGACCGTCTCGACGTGCGGGATCGCCAGCAGTTCCTCGCGCAGATCGACGAGCTCCGCCTTGGTCGCGTCGCCGAACACCGAGGCCTGGATGTTGAGCTCGCCGCGGACCTCGTTGCTCTTCGCCTGGGTGGTCTGGAAGATCGGGATCAGGACGCCGAGCAGGATCACGGTGACGACCGTGGTGACGATCGCCGCCAGGGTCGGGGCGCCGTTGCGGCGCAGGGCGCGGAATGCCTCCTGGAAGAAGAAGATCAGTCTCGACATCAGGCCAGGCCGTGGTCGTTGCTGTGTCCGTTGGTCTGGCCCTCGCCCTGGGCACCGACCCCCATCTCGGCCCGCATCCGCAGCGCGAATTCACTCGTCGATTCCTCGGTGTAGCCGCCGCTGACTTCGTCGCGGACGACCCGGCCCTCGTAGAGCTCGACCACGCGGCGCCGCATGTTGTCGACCATCTCGCGGTCATGGGTGACGACGACGACCGTGGTCCCGGTCTTGTTGATCCGGTAGAGCAGCTGCATGATCCCGATCGAGGTGACCGGGTCGAGGTTGCCGCTGGGCTCGTCGGCGAGCAGCAGCGGCGGGTGGTTGACGAAGGCGCGGGCGACGGAGACGCGCTGCTGCTCGCCGCCGGAGAGCTGGTCGGGGTAGCTGTGCAGCTTGGTCGAGAGGCCGACCAGGCGCAGGGTCGCCGGCACCTGATCGCGGATTTCGGCGCGGCTGGCGCCGATCACCTGCAGCGCGTAGGCGACGTTGTCGTAGACCGTCCGGTTGGGGAGCAGCTTGAAGTCCTGGAAGACGGTGCCGATGTTGCGCCGCAGCTGCGGGATTTTCTTCTCCGCCATCGCGCCGATGTCGCGGCCGGCGATCTTCACGCTGCCGTCGGTGGCGGCGAGCTCGCGGATCAGCATCTTGATCAGCGTCGACTTGCCGCAGCCGGTCGGGCCGACGAGGAAGACGAACTCGCCCCGGCCGATCGACAGCGAGACCCGGTCGAGCGCCATGTGGCCGCCCGGGTAGACCTTGGTTACGTCGTTCAGCTCGACGATCGGCGCCCGGCGGCCGCGGGGGCGGCGGGGCTGGTCCTCGGGCTGTCTTTTCTTCAATCTCGCCATGAGTGCTCTGGGTTCTGCAACCACAGGGTGACTCCTTCGACCCCTCGGGCGCGCAACTCTGCGCCCAAGTGCATTTGCGAGATCTTAGCGAATTGTTAGTGAACGCTCGTATATAGATCGGCGCTGGAGTGGCGGGTCAGCTTGCGCGCGTCGGCGACGATGATTTCGTCGAAGCGGCGGACGTGGAGGACGTCGCCGGCGGCGAGGAACGGGTCGGGATCGCCGACGATCGTCTCCTCGAGCGTGAGGCCGGCGGCGCGCATGCGATCACTGGCGCGCTCGGCGCGGCCGACCGCCTCGGGCCATCCTGGGACCAGCAGGGTGAAGCTGGTGTCTGCGTCCGCGCCCCCGCGCAGGCCGGCGATTAGCCCCGGGTAATCCGCCGCTTCGCCAGCGATAACGAGGACGCGGTGCCTATCGGGGTCGTCGAACATCTGGGCTCCTCTCGTTTGGGGGTTCGCGAGAAGAAGCCTCCACCCTGCCGCTAAGGGCTATCTAAGGCGTCCCTGACAATCTCCTGAAAATCCGCGAGAGGCGACTGCGGTTGGCGGCGACCAGGCGGTACCCCCGCGCTGCCAGCCAGGAGACCCCGGGCAGCAGCAGCGCCCGGCCCAGCACTCGCCAGAACGGCCCGGCCGCGATCAGCGCCGCCGCGATCGCTTCGTGGCCAGAGTGGACCGTGCCGTCGGCGCCGACCCACTGCACCGCCTCCTTTGCCTCGGCCGCCGAGATGCCGAGCGGCTCGAGGTCGGTGAGCTGCCACGGGACGACCTGTGCCCGTGGCCCGATCCGCTCCAAGAGACGCGCGCAGCTCCTGCAGAAGGTGCAGTCGCCGTCGTAGACGAGCACGGGACGAGTCAAGCCCATGACTCGTCGAGCAGTCGATCGAGCGCCTGCTGCGCCAGCTCCGCTCGCGATCTGCCTTCTGGCCGGGCGACGATGAAGTAGGCACCGATCAGCAGCGAGTAGGCCAGCATGCTGCGGGCCTCGGCGTCGCTCTCGGTCGCGCAGAACTCCCCGAACAGGCTCTTGACGAAGCGCATCCTCCGCTCGTCGATCCGCTGCAGCCGGGCGGCGACGCCGCGATCCCGGCGCGACCAGTCACGGATCGCCAGCTCGATCCCGAACCCGGCGCTGTGGTCCGGGGCCAGCTCGAAGAGCAGCCGCAGCTTCTCCCGCGGCGGGAGCGATTCGGCTTCGACCCGCTCGATCACGGCCTCGGTCCCCGCCTGCTCCCAGCTGTCGAGCATCTCCTCGAGCAGTGCCGCGCGGTCCTTGAAGTGCCAGTAGAAGCCGCCCTTGGTTACCCCCAGGCTCGCTGCCAGGGCCTCGACTCTGACCGCATCGGGGCCTCCCGCCGCCAGGGCGCGCAGCGCCGCGTCGATCCAGGCGCTGCGCGGGGTCTGGAGCTTTGCCACCCGCACATCTATACGCCACCGTATTGACAAGCGCAAGTCGGAGCGCTAACAATCCATACGAGAGCGTATGGAGGAGCCCAGGGGCAGACGACTACCGAACTCCGCGCACGAACGCGGTCCCTGGCGGATCCGCGAGATCGTCCCGGACTTCACCCTGGAGGACGCCTGGGAGCTGCCGGTAGCCGGGGGCGCCGACGAGTTCCCGGCCGTCCTGGAGTTGATGGCCGCCTCCGATCCAGCCAACGCCGAATCGCTGCCGACGCGCCTGCTCTGGCGGTTGCGCGACCGGCTCGGCGCCTGGTTCGACCTCGGCCGGATCTCGACTCCGAACGAGGGCGCGGCCGGCCCCGCGATCCCGGGCACCAGCGAAACCTCGCTCGCCGGCCGTCTGCCCGAGGACCTGCGCGGCACGGCGGCGGACGTGGACTTCGGCTCGCTGCCCTTCAAACCGTTGTTCCGCACCCCGGTCGAGTTCGCCGCCGAGGTCGGCAACCAGACCATGCACGGCGTCATGCACCTCGCCTGGGCTGAGCGGGGCGAGGGCCTCCACCAGGCCGAGATGGCTGTCTACGTGAAACCCCGTGGCCGCTTCGGGAGCGCGTACATGGCGTCGATTAAGCCGTTCCGCCACTGGATCGTCTACCCGGCGCTAATGCGCCAGACGGAGCGAACCTGGGCTTCACGCTCACCGAGGTAGCTAGCCGATTGCGACCATGCGCTCGATCGGCACCCGCGCCCGCTCGGCGAGCGCCGGCGGAACGCTGACCTCGAACTTCTCGTCGCGCAGGCTGTCGCGCAGCTTCGGCAGCGTGATCATCTTCATGTACTTGCAGAGGGCCATCCGGTTGGCTTCGATCAGGTTCGCCTGGGGGGCCGCCTGCTGCAGCGGGTAGAGCATGCCGTTCTCGGTGGCGACGATGAACTCCCCTTCGGGATGCTCTTCGACGTGCCGCTGCATCCCCGAGGTGGAGAGCATGTGGACGCCCTCGGGCTCGATGTCGCCGGCGGCGACGTACTCCATCGCCTGGGTCGAGCAGCCGCACTCGGGGTGGATCAGGAACTCGGCGTCGGGGTGCTCGGCGCGGGTCTGGGCGATGTCCTCGGGCCGGATGCCGGCGTGGACGTGGCACTCGCCGTCCCAGATGTGGAAGCGGCCGCGGCGCTCCGTGTCCTCGACCAGGCCGGTCTCGCGCTCGACGTACGCGCCGAGCCACATGTCGGGGCCGAAGAGGATCTCGGTGTCGGGGCCGTGCTCGGCCCAGATGTGTTCGACGACCTGGACTGCGTTGGAGGAGGTACAGCAGTAGTCGGTCTCCGCCTTCACCTCGGCCGAGGTGTTGACGTACATCACGACCAGGGCGCTCGGGTGCTGCGCCTTCCAGGCGCGCAGTTGGTCGGCGGTGATCGAGTCGGCGAGCGAGCAGCCGGCGTCGAGGTCGGGGATCAGGACGGTCTTCTCGGGTGAGAGGATCGAGGCGGTCTCGGCCATGAAATGGACCCCGCAAAAGGCGATCACCTCGGCCTCGGTGGCGGCGGCCTGGCGGGAGAGCCCGAGCGAGTCACCGAGGATGTTGGCGACGTCCTGGACCTCGGGCAGCTGGTAGTTGTGGGCGAGGATGACGGCGTTGCGCTGCGCGGCCAGCTCGCGGATTTCCTCGCTGAGCGCGTGGATCTCCTCCGGCGATAGCTCCGGGGTGAAGGTGGGTTGGATCGTCGGGAGCTCCTGCATGAGCAGCCCTTCCTTTCCTGATGTTCGCTGGCGGGCCGGGAAGCCGAAACCAGTCGAATGAACGTAAGAGAAGTCTAGCCTGTGGGGAATGCCCGAGCTGCCGGAGGTCGAGATCGTCGCCCGCCGCCTCGACGCCGCGCTCGGCGGCGCAACCGTCGAGTCGGTGCTGGCGCCGGGGATGAACGTGATGAAGACGTTCGAGCCGCCGCTGGAAGCGCTGGCGGGGCGCGAGATCACGGCGGTGCGGCGGGTCGGCAAGATGCCGGTGGTCGAGTTCGGCGACCTCGCGCTCCTGATCCACCTGATGTCGGCGGGGCGGCTGCGCGCCTTCGACAAACGCGCCTCGCCCAAAAACCGCGCCTCGCGGGTCCTGGTCCGGCTCGAGGACGGACGCGAGCTGCGCCTGCGCGAGTTCGGGACCAAGCAACGGGCCTGGGCGAAGCTGCTGCCGACCGCGGCGGTCGCCGAGGACGAGATGGTCGCCAGGCTCGGGCCGGAAGCCTGGCCCCCTCCCCCGCTCGACGAGTTCGCGGCGGCGATCGACAAGCCGCGCCACCTGCACCCGCTGCTCCGCCACCAGAAAGACATCAGCGGGATCGGCCGCTCCTGGGTCGACGAGGTCCTCTGGGAGGCGCGGCTCTCGCCGTTCAAGAAAGGCTCCGAGCTCGACCAAGACGAGATCATGCGGCTGCACGCAGCCCTACACGTGCTCGACGACGCGATCGACCACTACGAGGCGACGATCGGCCCCGAGGTCCCCGACAAAGTCCCGATGCCGCTGCGAGTCCACAAGCACGAGGGCGAACCCTGCCCGCGCTGCGGGACGACGATCGAGGCCGTCTTCTTCTCCGAACACCAGATGAACTACTGCCCCGAGGAGCAGACCGGCGGCCGCGTGCTCAAAGACCGCCGGTTGTCGAAACTGCTCAAGTAGGGAGGGGTCGGGGGACCCTCCGCCCGAGGCCGTCGCGCAGCTGAGCGAACGCCGGAGGCGCAAAGGAGCCCCTCTGAGCCTCCGTCGGAGGGTCCCCCGACCCCTCGGTCGACAGTTCCGGCTAGGCCGGCTCCAGCAGCAGGCTGAAATCTAGGCTTGGAGCTGAATGGGTGAGGGCGCCGATGGAGATGAAGTCGATGCCGGTTTCGGCGATGGGGCGGACCGTTTCGAGGGTGACGCCGCCGGAGGCCTCGAGGGTTGGGCCCTGCTCCCCGGGCGCGTGCCGGTCGCGGAGGGCGACGGCGGCGCGCATCGTCTCCGCGTCCATGTTGTCGAGCAGGAGGCGATCGGCGCCAGATCCGAGCGCGTAGGCGACCTCGTCGAGGTCGCGGACCTCGACCTCGACCGGCAGCTCGGGATGGGCGGTCCGGGCGGCGTGGACCGCCTTGGCGATGCCGCCCGCGAGGGCGATGTGGTTCTCCTTGATCAGAAAGGCGTCGTAGAGCCCGATCCGGTGGTTGCGGCCCCCGCCCGCCGCGACCGCCGCCTTCTCCAGCGCCCGCAGGCCGGGGGTCGTCTTGCGCGTGTCGAGGATCGCCGCGCCGGTCCCCGCCACCGCCTCGACGTAGCGCCCGGTCAGGGTCGCGATCCCTGAGAGGTGGCCAAGGAAGTTGAGCGCGGTGCGCTCGGCGGCGAGCAGCGCTCGCGCCGTGCCGCTGGCGAGGGCGATGTCGGCCGGCACCCCGTCGCGCCACTGGCCCTCGACGACGAGGTTGTCGACGTGCTCGACCCCGCACTGGCGCATCGTCTCGGCGACCGCGGCGAAGCCGAAGGCGACGCCCGGCGCTTTCTGCACGATCCGCGCTCGCGCTCGCGCCTCGGAGGGCACCGTCGCCTCCGAGGTCACGTCGCCCGCGCCGAGGTCCTCGGCCAGCGCCCGCGCGACCAGCTCTTCCAGCTCGGCCATCGCGGCAGCCTAGATCACGTATCTCACGTTCTGCTGGATAGCCGCGTTTAATCCATGTGGTGAGCGAACTGCCTCCTTTCCAACGGCTGATCGACGAGCACGCGTCGGCGGTGATGGCCGTGCTGCGCGCGGCGGTCGGCCGCGAGGGCGCCGAGGACTGCTTCCAGGAGACCTTCCTCGCCGCCCTGCGCGGCTATCCGGGGCTGGAGGACGGCTCCAACCTGCGCGGCTGGCTGATCACGATTGCGCATCGCAAGGCGATCGACTTCCACCGGGCGCGCGGACGCGCGCCGGTGCCGGTCGCCGAGGTCGCCGAGACCCCGGTCGACGGTCCCGAGCCGGGCGACGAGGGGATCTGGCTCGCGGTCGGTGCGCTGCCGCCGAAGCAGCGGGCCGCGGTGACCCTGCGCTACGCCGCCGACCTGCCCCACAACGAGATCGCCGCGGCGCTCGGGTGCACGCCCGAGGCGGCGCGGCGGAGCCTCCACGAGGGGCTGAAACGACTGCGAAAGGAGCTCGCATGAGCATCGACGCAAGCCTTGACCGAGTACGTGTGCGGGCGGCCGCCGAGGGCCTGCTCGACGTCGCCTACGTCCACACCGACTCCCCCTTCGGCCGACTGCTGCTGGCGCAAACGCCGCGGGGCCTGATCCGGGTCGGCCTGCCGAACCAGGACGCCGACCAACTGCTCGAGGAGCTTGCCGCGCGGGTCTCGCCGCGGGTGCTGGAGGAACCGGCGGCCCTCGACGCGGCGCGGCGCGAGCTCGATCGCTACTTCGAGGGCAAACGCGAGCGGTTCGATCTGCCACTCGACTGGAGCCTCAGCGACGGCTTCCAGCTGAAGGTCCAGCGTCAGATCAACCGCATCCCCTACGGCCAGACCCGCACCTACACGGAGATGGCCCGGCGGGCGGGCAACGAGCGCGCGGTGCGCGCCGCCGGCACCGCCTGCGGCCGCAACCCGCTGCCGGTCGTCGTCCCCTGCCACCGGGTGCTGCGCAGCAGCGGCGGGCTCGGCGGCTACGGCGGTGGACTGCCGATGAAGGAGGGGCTGCTGGCGCTCGAGGGCATCGTGGACGAACGTTCGCAGCGCTAAAGGAAGCCCGTCGCCGGTCCGATCTCTGGGCTGTGCGACGCCGAGCCAGCCAAACCGACCAGCAGGACAGCCCGCTCGCGATCAGGCTCGCCTGGTGGGCTGGGTTCCTCGCCACGCTGGTCCTCGTCTTCGCCGTCGTCCAGGCCAAATCGGCGCACGCGCTGACCCTGCCGACCCCGGCCAGTACCTTGCTCGCGGCACCCGACGAGGAAGCCGAAGACGCGATGCTCGACGAGGAAGGCGCCGAAGAAGACGAAGAGGGCTGGGAATACGACGAAGAGTGCGAACTCGTCGCCGGCGACGAGGAAGAAGAAGAATTCTGCGAAGAGTCCGAGGGCAAGGACGCGACCCCGCCCGAGTGTCTGCTGAGCAGCGCCGAAGCGACCGTCTCGGCGCTCCCGGCGCGCGGCGTCCTGCGGCTCTCGGTCCGCTACACCGCCCAGGTCTCGGCCGCGGTCGAGGTCGACTACTGGCTGCGCGGCGGCAAGGGCACGCTGCGCCTCGATGAGGACAGCAAGCGCTTCAGCCGCAAGGGGACGTTCCGCGCCAGCGAGCGCCTCAGCGAGGCGCAGATGGCGAAGGTGGTCGCCGCCCGCAGCTTCACGGTCGAGCTGCAGGCGGTCAATACGCCGAGCTTCTGCCACCGCTACTTCGACCAGAAGCTGACGGTCAAACGCTCCAGCGGCGGCGGCCTCACCTGGTCGGAGCCGGCCGCCCGCAGCGCCGCCCGCAGCGACGGCTAGCCCGCCGCC
>CAWINA010000007.1:0-104720 GCA_963837405.1 uncultured Thermoleophilia bacterium | reverse complement strand
TCGACGCGATCGACCTGGCCGAGGACCGAGGCCGCTTCGGCGCCCTCCTGCGCAACCTCGGCGTCAAGCACCCTCCCTACGGCACCGCGCTCTCGGCCGAGGAGGCCGAGGTGATCGCCGCCGAGGTCGGCTTCCCGCTGCTGGTCCGGCCCTCCTACGTGCTCGGCGGCCGGGCGATGGAGATCTGTTACTCGACCGAGGACCTGCGCACCTACCTCGACGTCCACGTCAAGGCCGACCAGGAGCACCCGCTGCTGCTCGACCGCTTCCTCGAGAACGCGATCGAGGTCGACGTCGACGCGCTCGGCGACGGCGAGCAGGTCTACGTCGCCGGGATCATGCAGCACGTCGAGGAGGCTGGGGTCCACTCCGGCGACTCGGCCTGCGTGATCCCGACGCTCAGCCTCGGCGACAAGATGCTGGAGGAGATCCGCGCGACCACGAGCGGATCGCGCTCGAGCTCGGCGTGATCGGCCTGATCAACATCCAGTACGGGGTCGCCGGGGGCGAGCTCTACGTGATCGAGGCCAACCCGCGCGCCTCGCGCACCGTGCCTTTCGTCTCGAAGGCGATCGGCGTGCCGCTGGCCAAGCTCGCCTGCCGGCTGATGCTCGGCGAGAAGCTCGCCGACCAGGAGCTGCCGGAAGGCCCGACCGAGCACGTCAGCGTCAAGGAGGCGGTGCTGCCCTTCGCCCGCTTCGCCGGCGCCGACTCGGTGCTCGGCCCGGAGATGAAGAGCACCGGCGAGGTGATGGGCATCGCCGCCGACTTCCCGACCGCGTTCGGCAAGGCCCAGGCGGCCGCCGGCGCGGTGCTGCCCGAAGAGGGCTCGGTCTTCATCACCGTCACCGACACCGACAAGCCGGCCGCGACCCAGCTCGCCGCCCGCTTCCACGACCTCGGCTTCGAGGTGATCGCGACCGGCGGCACCGCCCAGGCGATCGAGCGGATGGGGGTGCCGGTGACCAGGATCAACAAGATCGGCGAGGGCTCGCCGCACGTCGTCGACCTGATCCGCAAGAAGCAGTGCGACCTGGTGATCAACACCCCGACCGGCTCCGGCGCCCGCGCCGACGGCTACGAGATCCGCAGCGCGGCGGTCCGTCAGGGGATCCCCTGCATCACGACGATGACCGGCGCCACCGCGGCGGCGCGGGCGATCGCCGCCGGCCAAAGGACGGCGCCGAGGTGCGCTCGCTGCAGGAGATCCACGGCGGCCCTGAAGACGCCGCAGCCTCGATGACCGCGCCGTACGGCCGCCGGCTCTGCGAGGTCGCCAAGAACGAGGCGACCGGCGGCTACCAGGTCTTCTCGCTGCTCGACCGCGAGGGCCCGGAGCCGGTCCCCGGGCAGTTCTACATGCTCGCCGCGGAGGAGCACTGGGACCAGCGCGGCGGCCGGCCGTTCCTGCCGCGGGCGATCTCGGTCGCCGAGACCGGGCCCGCCGCCGCCGACGGTGTGCGGCTCGACTTCCTGATCGAGGGCGTCGGCCCCGGAACCGAGCGGCTGGCGGAGCTGGTCGCGGGGGAGGGGGTCTGGGTCAATGGCCCGCTCGGCAACGCCTTCGCCGAGCCGCGCGAGGTCAACCCCGGCGCCGCCGGGGCGATCCTGGTCGGCGGCGGGATCGGGATCGCGCCGCTGGCCCTGCTGCGCCGGCGCTTCTCCGAGCGCGGCGTCCCCCTGCGCGTCCTGCTCGGCTTCCGCGACCGCGGCCACTCGGCGGCCTGGACCTCTTCTGCGGCGCCGGTCGGCGACCTCTGCCCCGAGGTGAGGCTGGCCAGCGAGGACGGCCACGCCGGCCACCGCGGCTACGTCACCGACCTGCTGGCGACGATGCTGGCCGGCGACGACGCCGACATCGCCGTCGTCTACTCCTGCGGCCCACCGGCGATGCTGGAGGCGGTGCGGGCTGCTCTGCGCCGAGCGCGGCGTCCCCTGCGAGCTGGCGCTGGAGTCGCCGATGGCCTGCGGCTTCGGCGCCTGCTTCGGCTGCGCGGTGCCGAAGCCCGGTGGCGGCTACCTGCGGCTCTGCGTCGACGGGCCGGTGCTGCGCGGGCGACCGCCATCGCGGAGGTGCCCGCCCATGCCTGATTTCTGCGGGATCGCGCTCGCGCACCGAGTAATCAACGCCTCTGGGACCTACGACGCGATCGCCGCCCGCCGGGTCTACGGCGACGCCCTGCTCGAGGACTTCCCCTTCGCCGCCTTCGTCTCGAAGACGATCACGCCGGAGCCGCGCACCGGCAACGCGCCGCGGCGGATCTGGGAGACCCCGGCCGGAATGCTGAACTCGATCGGCCTGCCAAACAAGGGCCTCGAGGGCTTCCTGCCGAGGACCTGCCGCAGCTCGCCGAGCTGCCGGTGCCGCTGATCGTCTCGGTGATGGCGACCGGCCGCCCCGAGTTCGCCCGCCTGGTCGAGGCGGTCGGGGAGCGGGAGGAGGTGGCCGCGATCGAGCTCAACGTCTCCTGCCCCAACGTCCACTCGGGGCCTGATCGTCGGCGAGCAGCCGGCCGAGACCGATGCCCTGCTGCGAGGCCCTGCGCCCGCTGACCGAGAAGCCGCTGATCGTCAAGCTGACGCCGAACGTCGCCGACCCCGCTGCGGTCGCGGTCGCCGCCGAGGAGGGCGGCGCCGACGCGGTCTCGCTGATCAACACCCTGAAGGCGAGCGCCTTCGACCCGGCCAGCGGCGAGCCGGCCCTGGCGGCCGGCCACGGCGGCCTTTCCGGCCCGGCGGTGAAGCCGGTCGCGCTGCAGCAGCTGCGCGCGCGTCTGCGCCGCGGTCGGCATCCCGGCGATCGGCATGGGGGGAATCGGCAGCGGCGCCGACGCCGCCGAATTCATCGCCGCGGGCGCAACGCCTCGTTGCGGTCGGGACCGAGAGCTTTCGCGATCCGCGGGCCGGCACGCGGATCGCTGCGGAGCTCGAATCCGCACGCCCGCTGGACGCGCAAGTGCGCAGTCCGCACTAGACCTCGACTAGAGGTCTAGGTGAATTTGTGGGCAAATCGCCACACTTCGCTCGCACGCCCCCCACCCGCGGCTATACTCGCCGCCCAGATGTCGGCCCCTACCGTCAAATCCTCGCTCGCGGCCCCCGAAAGGTCCCTCGATCAGAGGATGGAGGCGTTGAAACGAGCCAACGACATTCGCACCGCCCGGGCGAAACTGAAGAAGGACCTGAAGGCCGGCCGGGCGAACATCAACGCGATCCTGCTCGACCCGCCCGAGTACGTCCTGACCGCGAAGGTCTTCGACATGCTGCTGGCGGTACCGAAGTACGGCCGGGTGAAGACCAATCGAATACTCAACCAGTGCCGGATCTCGCCCTCGAAGACGATCGGCGGCCTCTCCGAGCGCCAGCGCGGCGAGCTGGTCGGGCTGCTGCGCCGCTAGACGACCGCCGCCGCGGTCAATATCCGCGGCCGTAATGTCGAAGGTATTCGTGATCACCGGTCCCTCCGGGGTCGGCAAGGGGACCCTGATCAAGCGGCTGCTCGCGCGCCTGCCCGAACCTCGAGCTCTCGATCTCGGCGACCACGCGGGCGCCGCGCGACGGGAGAGCGGGACGGCGTCGACTACCACTTCCTCGCCCCGGCGGAATTCGAGCGCCGGATCAACGAAAAAGACTTCCTCGAGTTCGCCAGCTACAGCGGCAACCGCTACGGGACGCTGCGCTCCGAGGTCGAGCACCGGCTCGAGGAGGGACACTCGGTGGTGCTCGAGATCGAGGTCCAGGGAGCGACCCAGGTGCGGGCCGCGAAACCGGACTCGGTGCAGATCTTCATCGCCCCGCCCGATCCCGAAGGTCCTGCGCGAGCGGCTCGCCGGCCGTGGCACCGACTCCGCCGAGGCATCGACAAACGGCTGGAGACCGCCGAAATCGAGCTCGCCTCCCAGGGCGACTTCGACCACCGCGTCGTCAACGACGATCTTGACCAGGCCGCCCAGGAGCTGGTGGGCATCGTCCGCACCGAGCTCGGCAGACCGCTAGACTCGCCGTAATGATCAAACCCCGCGTAGACAAGCTTCTGGAGCACTCTGACTCGCATTACGCCGCTGTCGTCGTCTCGGCAAAGCGCGCCCGTCAGATCAACAGCTACTTCCACAACCTCGGAGAGGGCGGCTTCGGCGAGTACCCGCCGCCGATGGTCGAGACGAACGCCGAGAGGAACTATCTCTCGATGGCGCTCGAAGAGCTCGCCGAGGGCAAGCTGAAATACGAGTACCGCACCTAGCTCTCAGCGCCCCGCCAGCCGCGGGGCGCTTTCATTAGGGGCCGATGGCCCGAATCCTCCTAGGTGTCAGCGGCGGGATCGCCGCCTACAAGGCGCTCGAGTTCGCCCGTCTGGCGACCCTCGCCGGCCACGGCGTGCGCGTGGTGATGACCGCGACCGCGACCCGCTTCGTCGGCGCCGCCTCCTTCGAGGGCATCGTCGGCGCTCCTGTGCTCGTCTCCGAGTTCGAGCGCGACCCGATGCGGGGGGGCTTCCCCGGCGAGGAGCCGCTCGGCCACGACCCGATCGGCCACCTCGAGCTGGCAGCAAACTGCGACGCGATGCTGATCGCGCCGGCGACCGCCAACACGGTTGCCAAGCTCGCCGCCGGCAACGCCGACTCGATGCTGACCACCTCTTTCCTCGCCTGCACCGCACCGCGCCTGGTGGCGCCGGCGATGAACGACCGGATGTACGCGGACGCCGCGACCCAGGCCAACCTGGCGACGCTGCGCGGGCGTGGGGTGGAGGTGATCGAGCCGCAGGAGGGGAAGCTCGCCTCACGCGGCGAGTACGGCCGCGGCCGCCTGCCCGACCCGGCGGAGCTGCTGGCCCTTGTCGAGGCGGCGTTGCCGACCGGCGCACGCCCCTGGGACGGGCTGCGCGTGCTCGTCACCGCAGGGGGGACTCGCGAGCGAATCGATCCGGTCAGGTTCATCGGCAACCGCTCCAGCGGCCGAATGGGGATCGCCCTCGCCGCCGCCGCGGCTCGGCGCGGGGCGAAGGTGACCCTGGTCGCCGCCAACGTCGAACTGCCCTCGCCGTCCAGCGTCGAGCGCATCGACGTCGAAACGGCGGCAGAGCTGGCGACGGCGACCGACGAAGCGTTCTCGACCACCCACGTGCTCCTGATGGCGGCCGCCCCCGCTGATTTTCGGCCCGCGGCCGTCTCCGGTGAGAAGCTGAAGCGAAAGGACGGGCTGGCTTTGCAACTGGAGCCGACCGAGGACATCCTCGCGTCCCTGTCTACGGTCCGCGGCGAGAACCAGACGATCGTCGGCTTCGCTGCCGAGCACGGCGGCGACGCGCTCGGCAGCGCCCGCGAGAAGCGCGCCCGCAAGGGGGTCGACTTGATCGTCCTCAACGACGTCTCCGACCCGGCGATCGGCTTCGAGAGCTCCGACAACGCCGTGACCCTGGTCGACGCCGAGGGCGAGACCGAGGTCCCGATCGCCTCCAAGGACGCGATCGCCGAAGCAATCCTCGACCGAGTAGCCTCCCTCCGCGGCACCGCATCGCAGATCTGAAGCCTTTTTACGGCCTCTGGCCCGACCAGGACTGTGGCTTTTTACGGCCCATAGCCCGTAAAAGGCTTCGGGTTGAAGGATTCACCCCCGGTTTGGCCCGTGGCTATACTGGCTTCAAGCTTTTCACGCCTAGGAGTACCGAGAAGTGGGCCTGGCCCACTTTTTTTACGCCCTCAAGAGCCACCATGACCGACCTTCAGCAGAGCATCCAAGAGCAGCTCAACGATCTCGACTCCGAGCTCGACGTCGTCGCCTTGGAGCGACCGGGAACCGAATCGCTGCGGCTTTTCATCGACCACCCCGACGGGGTCGACCTCGCGCTCTGCGAACGCGTGACCAAGCACCTCAACACCCTGCTCGTCGATTACTCGCTGGAGGTTTCCTCGCCGGGCCCGAAGTACCGTCGTTCCAGCACCACTTCCGAGACCAAGGAGTCGCCCCAGTGAGTAAGGAAATCGTCGAAGCGATCAAGGCGCTCGAGCAGGAGAAGGGAATCTCCGCCGACAGGCTGATGGACGCCCTCGAGGACGCCCTGCTCTCCGCCTACAAGAAGACGCCGGGGGCGGCCAAATACGCCCGCGTCGACCTCGACCACGAAACTGGCGACTACCTTGTCTTCGAACTGATCCTGCCGCCCGAGCTCGAGGAGAAGCTCCTCGCCGAGGCGGCCGAGCAGCAGGAGGAGCCGGAAGTCGACCCCGAGACCGGCGAACTCAAAGAGCCGGAGGACCCGGAGCTCGACCCGGAGATGCTGGCGCCCTACGAGTCCCAGATCGGGACCAAAGACGTCACCCCCGAAGACTTCGGCCGGATCGCCGCGCAGACCGCCAAGCAGGTGATCCTGCAGCGGATCCGCGAGGCCGAGCGGCAGATGATGTACGACGAGTACCAGGACCGGGTCGGCGAGTTGATCACCGGGATCATCCAGCAGTCCGACAAGCGCTACACGCTGGTCCAGCTGCGCGAGCGGGTCGAGGCGCTGCTGCCGAAGTCCGAGCAGGTCTACAACGAGCGCTACGACCACGGGATGCGGGTCAAGGCGGTCATCACCGACGTCTCCGACTCGACCAAAGGCCCGGCGATCGTCGTCTCCCGCCGCAGCCCGGAGCTGATCAAGAGCCTGTTCGAGCTCGAGGTGCCGGAGATCGCCGACAAGCTGGTCGAGATCGTCGGCGTCGCCCGCGAGCCCGGCTACCGCTCGAAGATCGCCGTCGTCTCCCACGCCGACGGGGTCGACCCGGTCGGCGCCTGCGTCGGACCGCGCGGCTCGCGCGTGCGCATGGTCGTCTCCGAGCTGCGCGGCGAGAAGATCGACATCATCCCCCACAACGACGAGCCCGCCCGCTTCGTCGCCAAGGCCCTCTCGCCGGCCCGCGTCCGCGAGGTGATCGTCGACGACGACGAGCGCCAGGCGACGGTGATCGTGCCCGACGACCAGCTCTCGCTGGCGATCGGCCGCGACGGCCAGAACGCCCGCCTCGCCGCCCGCCTCACTGGCTGGCGGGTCGACATCAAGTCGGAGACCGACTTCGCTTCCGAGGAACAGGACATCGAGTTCGAGGGCGAGGAAGCCTTCGACGGCCGCTGTCTCGCGGTCCTCTCTAACGGTCGCCGCTGCCCGAACGCGGCGATCCCCGGCTCCACCTACTGCGGCCTGCCCCAGCACCAGGCGCTCTCGCGCTTCGAGACCAGCCAGGTCGCGATCCTGACGCCGCTGGGCGAGGCCGAGGTCGCGATCCTCGCCGACCCCGAAGCCGACCAGGGCCAGGTCGAGGAGATCGTCGCCCGCGCCGCCGCCGACTTCGTCGAGCCGGCCGAGGACCCGGTTGACGAGGTCGTCGACGAGGCGATCGAAGAGGTCGAGGCCGAGGAAGCCGCGCAGGACCCGGTCGAGGCTGAGATCGAAGAGGAGATCGCCGACGAGGCCGCTGCCGAGGGAGAATCCGAGACGACCGCCGAGGATCCTGCGGTCGCCGAGGAGGCGGAGCAGGCTTAGTGGCCAAGAAACGCGTTCACGAGATCGCCAAAGCGCAGGGCGTCTCCAGCAAGGAGCTGCTGGCGGCGCTGAAGGCCGCCGGCGTCGATGCCAAGGCCGCGGCCTCCAGCGTCGAGGAGGCCGACGCCGTCAAGGCGATCGCCGCGTCCAAAGGCAACGGCGGCGCCGAGGCGGCGCCGAAAAAAGCGCCGACCAAGAAAGCCGCTCCGAATCCAGCCGCCGAGGCGGCGCCAAAAGCCGCGCCGCAGCCGGCAAAGCCCGCTGCCGAGCCGGCCAAAGCCCCCGCGGCGAAAGCCGGAGGCAGCGCTTCGACGAAGCCGGTGCGCCCGGCCGGGTCTACGCAGGGCGCCGCCGGCGCCGGCGGCGGCGGGACGAAAAAACGCCGAGTCGTGATCGACTCCCAGGCAGCCCGTCGCGACCAGATGGGCGGACCGCCCCCGCAGCGCCCCCCGCGTCGCCGCGGCGGACGTCGCCGCCGGCCTCTGCTCGAGGAGCCGCCGATGGGGCCCGCGACCCCGGTGGAGCCCGAGGCGACCCGGGTCAACTCCGGCGCCACCGTACGCGAGGTCGCCGAGACGCTTGGCCTCGCTCCGGCCGAGGTGATCAAAAAACTGATGATGATGGGCGAGATGGCGACGCTGACCCAGACGCTCACCGACGAGTCGATCCGGGCGATCGCCGACGAGTACAACCGCAAGCTGGAGATCGTCACCGCCGCCGAGGAGGAGCCCGAGGAGCCCGAGTTCGACGACGCCGACGAGGACCTGACGGACCGCCCGCCGGTGGTCACGATCATGGGCCACGTCGATCACGGCAAGACCTCGCTGCTGGACGCGATCCGCGAGACCGAGGTCGCCGCCGGCGAGGCCGGGGGCATCACCCAGCACATCGGCGCCTACCAGGTCCACAAAGACGAGAAGACGATCACCTTCCTCGATACCCCGGGCCACGCCGCCTTCACGGCGATGCGCGCCCGCGGTGCCAAGGTCACCGATGTCGCCGTGATCGTCGTCGCCGCCGACGACGGCGTGATGCCCCAGACCAAAGAGGCGATCGACCACGCCCGCGCCGCCGACGTGCCGATGCTGATCGCCGTCAACAAGATCGACAAAGAGGGCGCCAACCCCGAACGGGTCCGCACCGAGCTCGCCCAGGAGGGGATCAGCCCGGAGGAATGGGGCGGCGACACCGTCTTCGCCGAGGTCTCCGCGAAGACGCACGAGGGGCTCGACAACCTGCTCGACATGATTCTGCTGGTGACCGAGCTCGAGGAGCTCGGCGCCAACCCCGACGCGCCGGGCTCGGGAACCGTGATCGAGTCCCAGCTCGACCCCGGCCGCGGCCCTGTGGTCACGGTCCTGGTTCAGCGCGGGACTCTGAAAATCGGCGACTCGCTGGTCGCCGGCCCACAGTGGGGCCGGGTACGGGCGATGCACGACTTCACCGGTGCCCGCGTCGAGGCGGCCGGGCCGGGCATGCCGGTCGAGGTGCTCGGCTTCGACGGCGTCTCCGATGCCGGCGAATTCGTCCAGGCGGTCGAGAACGACCGCCGCGCCCGTCAGCTCGCGCAGGAGCGGGCGAATCGCCTCAAGACCGAGGCCCTGGCCCGTCGCCAGGCCCGCAAGATCAGCCTCGACGAGGTCTTTGCTCGAGTCCAGGAGGGCGACATCAAGGAGCTCAACATCGTCCTCAAGGGCGATGTCGCCGGCTCCCTGGAGGCGCTCCAAGACGAGATTGCCAAGGTCCCGCAGGACCGGGTCGCGATCAACATCATCCACTCGCAGACCGGCGGCATCAACGAGTCCGACGTAATGCTCGCCTCAGCCTCCGAAGCGATCATCATCGGCTTCAACGTGCGCCCCCTGCTCGACGCCAAACGCGCCGCCGAGCGCGAGGGGGTCGACGTTCGCACCTACTCGGTCATCTACAAAATCACCGAGGACCTGCGCAACGCGATGGAGGGCCTGCTGGAGGCGCTCGAGGTCGAGGAGACTGTCGGCGAGGCCGAAATCAAACAGACCTTCAAAGCCTCGAAGGTCGGCCGCATCGCCGGCTGCATCGTCACCGAGGGCAAAGCGGTGCGCACGGCAAGCGTCCGCCTGATCCGCGAGGGCACGGTCATCTGGAGCGGCCAGCTCGCCTCCCTGCGCCGTTTCAAAGACAACGTGCAGGAAGTCGAGGAGGGCCAGGAGTGCGGAATCGTGCTCGACGGCTACGCGGACGTCAAGGAGGAAGACGTGATCGAGTTCTTCCAGACCAAACAGGTCGAGCAGACCCTGGAGTGAGTGAGCGGCGAGGGCTAAAATGGCGGGCGCTCGCATGCGGCGCATCAACGAGGTGCTTCGCGAGGTCGTGGGCGCCACGATTGCTGGCGGCCTCAGCGATCCCCGCATCGGCTTCGTTACCGTGACCGCCGTCGAGACCAGCCCAGACCTGCGCACTGCCAAGGTGTACGTAAGCGTGCTGGGTGACGAAGAGGAGCGCGAGGAGACCCTCAGCGCCCTACGCTCCAGCCACGGCGTCATCCAATCCCGGATCGCCGCCGAGACGAGGATGAAGCGGACCCCCACCTTGACCTTCCACTACGACGACACGATCGAGCAGGGCGTGCGGATCTCGCAGCTGCTCGAGGACGAGCCCGAGCCGGGGCCCGAGGACGAGCGATGAACGAGGCGACCGGCCTGGCCACCTCCGACATCGAGCGCGTCGGCGCCGAGCTGCGCTCCCGCCAGCGCTTCCTCCTGACCGCCCACGAGGGGCCGGACGGCGACGCGCTCGGCTCGCTGCTCGGGATGCACCAGATCCTCACCCAGCTCGGCAAGGACTCGGTGATGTTCCTCGCCGCGAAGGAGTTCCCGCTGCCGATCGAGTACCGCTTCCTGCCGCTCGAGGAGGTCTTCCACGAGGCCCCGGCCGACATGGCCGACCGCGCCGTGGTCTTCCTCGACTGCGGCAACATCGACCGGATGCCGGTCGACTTCCTCTCCAACGGGGACAACTTCACGATCAACATCGACCACCACCACGACAACACCCGCTTCGGCGACCTCAACCTGGTCGACGTCGAGGCCTCCTGCACGGCCGAGATCGTCTACGACCTGGCGCAGCTGCTCGGCGCCAGGATCACCCCGGAGATCGCCTCGGCGCTCTACGTCGGCTTGATCACCGACACCGGCAAGTTCATGTACGAGAACACCAACGCCCACACCCACCGGGTCGCGGCGGACCTGATCGAGGCCGGGGTCAACGTCGACGACACCTACCGCCGGCTCTACGAGAACGTGCCGCTGGAGAAGCTGCGACTCGTCGCCCGCGCTCTGGCGGGGGTCCAGCGCCACTGCCAAGACCGGCTGGTGGTCAGCTACATCACCGCCGCCGATTACGAGGCGACCGGGGCCGGCGAGGAGATGACCGAGGGCGTGATCGACCACCTGCGCTCGATCGAGGGCACCAAGGTCGCCGCCGTGGTCCGCGACCTCGGCAATCGCGGTCGCGCCGCGCGCAAGGTCAGCCTGCGCTCCAGCGAGGGAGACGTCGACGTCTCCGCAATCGCCCGCGTACACGGGGGTGGGGGGCACAAACGCGCCGCCGGGTTCTCGACCGATCTCGAGCTCGAGGAGCTCGTGAAGTTCCTCTGCGACGAAGTCGTCGCCCAGCTCGGCAGCTGAACCATGGCGGCGACCGACACGGCGGCGGTGCTGCTCTTCGACAAGCCAGCCGGGGTGACTTCGCACGACGTGGTCGCCCGGGTGCGCCGCGAGCGCGGCGGCAAAGCCGGCCACGCCGGCACGCTTGACCCGTTCGCGACCGGGCTGCTGCTGATCCTGCGCGGCCGGGCGACCCGGCTGCAGCGCTTCCTCGTCGGCCTGCCGAAGACCTACCTGGCGACCGCACGGCTCGGCTGGCGCTCCAGCACCGGCGACCCCGACGGCGAGCTGACCGAGACCGGCGTCGTCCCAGACTCCGTGGAGCTGCCGACCGGGACGGTGCGCCAGCGGGTGCCGATGACCTCGGCGGTGCGGGTCGGCGGCGAGCGCCTCTACAAGAAGGCGCACCGCGGCGAAGTGGTGGCGACGCCCGAGCGCGACGTCGAGGTGCACCGGGCCGAGCTGCTCTCGGCCGAGGGCGAGTACGCCCACTACGAGATCGAGTGCGCGGCCGGGACTTACGTCCGTACCCTGATCGAGACCCTCGATGACGCCTACTGCTCGAGCCTGCGGCGTTCCGCGGTCGGGCCCTTCCGGGTCGAGGACGCCGGCGAGGAACTTCCCGTCGAGCGGCTCGCCGAGCTGGTCCCCGGAGTTGCGGAGGCGCTGCGTTGAGCATCAAGGTGACCGACCTCTGGGAGGCCGAGCGCCGTCCCCGCCACGTTGCGATCGGGACCTTCGACGGCGTCCACCTTGGTCACCAGGCGGTGATCGACCACGCCGACACGGTGCTGACCTTCGATCCGCACCCGCTGTCGGTGCTGCGCCCCGAGGCGGCGCCGAAACTGATCGCCCCGTTCTCGATCCGCCGCGACGTGATCGACGGGATCGGCGTCGAGGAGCTCGTCGTGATCCCCTTCGACGAGGAGTTCTCCCACCTCGGCCCCGAGCAGTTCATCGACCAGGTGCTGATCGAGCGGCTGGGCGCGAGGAAGGTCTCGATCGGCGAGAACTTCCACTTCGGCGCCAAAGCGAAGGGGAGCCCGGCGATGCTCGCCGAACACCCCGAGTTCGAGACGCGGGTCGTGCCGCTGATCGAAATCGACGGCGACACCGTTTCCTCCAGCCGGGTCCGCGCCCAGATCGAGAGCGGCGAAGTCGCCGCCGCCCGGCGCTGCCTCGGCGCCCCCTTCATGGTCGAGGGAGAGGTCGTGAGGGGCGAGCAACGGGGGCGCGAGCTCGGTTTCCCGACCGCCAACCTGGTCCCCGACGAGCGCCTCGTGACGCCGGGCCACGGCGTCTACGCCGCCTTCGCCGACGGCGTCCCCGCCGCCGTCAACGTCGGCGTCCGCCCGACCTTCGATTCGCGCCTCGGCGTGCTGATCGAGGTCCACCTGATCGACCGCGGCGAAGACCTCTACGGCAGGACCCTGCGCGTCGCCTTCGTCGAAAAGCTGCGCGACGAGGAGCGCTTCGACAGTGCCGAGGAGCTGGTCGAGCAGATCCGCCGCGACGTCGAGGAAGCGCGCGAGGTCTGCGCCAGCTTCACCGCGGCCGCCGATTCCTAATGCGTTACGCCGTCCTCCTAGCGCTGACGGTGATCCTGACGACGTTGCAGGCGGCCGTCGCCGTCGCTGCGCCCAACCCGGACCTCGAACCGTTCCCGCTAGGAGCCGGGATCAAGGCCAGCGCGCTGACCGCGGGGCCGGAGGGGAGCCTCTGGTTCGCCGGGACCGGCCAGGGAGCTTTCACCGGCAGCCTGCTCGGCTCCTTCGCGCCGGGCGGCGCCGTGACCCAGGTCCCGGTCTCGGCCAGCCCGGCCCCGCGCGGCGGCGAGCTGGCAGTCGGTCCCGACGGCAGCGTCTGGTTTACCGATCCGACCGCCAACGCGGTCGGCCGGGTCGATCTTGCCGGCCGGGTCGCGAAGTTCCCGCTGGCGAGCGCCGGGGCGCTGCCGGGCGCGATCGTCGCCGGCCCGGGAGCGGCGATGTGGTTCGTCGAGGAAGCGGCGGGCAAGGTCGGCAGGGTGACGATGGACGGGACCCTTACCGAGTTCGCGCTGGCGTCCGGATCGCGCCCCACCGGCATCGCCGTCGGTCCCGACGGCGCCCTCTGGGTGGTTGAAAGCGGCCGCGCCCGGATCGCACGGCTGACGCCGAGCGGCGCGGTCACCGACGGCTACTCGCTCCCCGACCCCCAGAGCAGGCCGCACGCGATCGTGGTCGGCCCGGGCGGGGACCTCTGGTTCAGCGAGGAATCGGGGCCGCGAGTCGGTCGGATCACGGCCGCCGGTCAGGTCGAAGAGCTGCCGATCCCGGGCGAGAACGGAACCCGTGAGCTGGCGCTAGGCGCCGACGGCAACCTCTGGTTCACGACTGGCTACGCGATCGGCTCGATCTCGGCCAGCGGCAAAACCGGCGAACCGGAGTGCGTCGACGTCGGTTGCCGCAGCGCGGTCAGCGCGATCGCCCAGGGCCCCGACGGCAACCTCTGGTTCGCGACCGAATCCGGCCTCGCCGGGCGCTACTACGCGCCACTCCTCAGTCTCCGCCTCGGCAAGCGCGTGACGCGGGTCGACGACGGCCTCACCACCATCGCGATCAGCTGCCACGGCGGCGGCGCCGGCGAAGCCTGTGGCGGCTGGCTGCGGCTGACCGCGAAGCTGCCGCGGGGGAAAGGGCGCCCCGGCAAGTCCAAGCTGCTGCTGGACCAGCACCGCTACCGGCTGGAGCCGGCGACCAGCCGCCGTCTCCCGCTCGCCCTGGGGGGCCGCGGGAAGCGGGCGCTGGCCCAGGGCAAGCGGCTCCGGGTCCAGATCAGCGCGACCCTCACCGATGGATCAGGGGCGAGCCGAAGCTTCGTCCTGCAGGCACGGGGCCGGCGCTGATCGTGCCTGCTCCGAGCGGACCACTGTGCTACCTTGCGCCGGGCCGTGACCCGATGGGTGCACGGCTTTTTTGAGACAGACATGAGCCTGACCAAAGACAAAAAGAGCGAGCTGATCGGCAAGTACGGTCGCGCCGACGGCGACACCGGATCCGCCGAGGTCCAGATCGCCCTGATGACCGAGCGGATCAACGACCTCACCGGTCACCTGCGCGAGCACAGCAAAGACCACCACTCGCGCCGTGGGCTGCTGATGCTGGTCGGCAAGCGCCGCCGCATGCTGCGCTACCTAGAGCGCAACGACCTCGAGCGCTACCGGGCCCTCGTCGCCGAGCTCGGCCTCCGCCGTTGATCGCGGTCGGCGAGCAGGCACCTGCCTTCACCCTCCGCAACCAAGACGGCGAAGAGGTCTCGCTGTCGGACTACCGCGGCCGCAAGGTCCTCCTCGTCTTCTACCCAGGCGATTTCAGCCCTACCTGCTCGGACCAGCTCTCGATCTACCAAGAGGTGAAGCCGGAGCTGGCCGCCCAGGGCCTCGAGCTGATCGGGATCAGCGTCGACAGCTTCTTCGCCCACCGGGCGTTCCGCGAAAAGCTCGGCCTCGACACCACGCTGCTCTCCGATTTCGAGCCGAAGGGCGAGGTAGCGCGCGCCTACGGCTCCTACGTCGAGTCGATGGGCTTCGCCAACCGCACCCTCGTCCTCGTCGATGAGGAGGGGAAGGTCGCCTGGACCCACGAATCGACCGACCCGCGCGATTTCCCTGGCGCCAACCTGATCTTCGACGCCCTCTCCTAGCCCTGTCACGCTTGACGGCGTGAACGAGCTGACCAGCACAGCGGTGCCGCCGGTCGGGCCCGAGGATCACGTGCGCGGCGCGGGGGAGACGCTGGTCGTCTACGCCGACCTCGGCTGCCCGCACTGCGCGGGGGAGTGGCAGCGGCTGATCGAGCAGGACAAACGGATCGTCTTCCGCCACTTCCCGGTCGCCAGCAAGCACCCGCGGGCGCCGGCGTTGCACGCGGCGGCCGAGGCGGCCGGGGCGCAGGGACGGTTCTTCGAGCTGGTCGATTCGCTCTACGCCGACCACGGCCGGGTCGACGATCCGCATCTCTGGGAGCGGGCCGAGCGCCTCGGGCTCAACCTCGAGCGCTTCGAGGCGGAGCGGCGCGCGGAGGCGACGCAGCTGCGTGTGCGCCGCGATTTCGCGAGCGGGATCCGGGCAGGCGTGACGACCACGCCGGCGATCTTTCCCCTCTAGAGGAACACCGCTCCGCACGAGGTATGTACCCTTGTCGTTACACGAGAACGTGAGTTCTGAAAGCAAATGGGCCGCCAACCGGGTGGCCGGAGGTAAAAAACTAAATGAGCATGTTTGACGTAACCCGCGTCTCGGCGGACGTCGGCGACAGCCAGATCTCCTTCGAGACCGGAAAACTCGCAAAGCAGGCGAGCGGCGCGGTCGTGGTTAGGGCCGGCGACACGATGGTGCTCTGCACCGCCACCATCGGCAGCCTGCGCGACGTGGACTTCCTTCCCCTCACCGTCGACATCGAGGAGCGGATGTACGCCGCGGGCAAAATCCCCGGCTCGTTCTTCCGTCGCGAGGGCAAATCGAGCGAGAAGGCGACGCTGACCGCGCGCATGATCGACCGTCCGATCCGCCCGCTCTTCCCCAAGGGCTGGCACTACGAGACGCAGCTGGTCGCGATCCCGATGTCGGTCGACCAGGTCAACCCCTACGACGTCCTGGCGATGAACGGCGCCTCCGCGGCGCTGGCGATCTCGCCGGTCCCGGTTGCCGCCCACGTCGGCGCCGTCCGCATCGGCAAGCTCGACGGCGAATTCGTCGTCAACCCCGAGGAGGAGACGCACGAGGAGCTCGAACTCGACCTGATCGTCGCCGGTACCGACGAGGCGATCCTGATGGTCGAGGCCGGCGCTTCCGGCGTCACCGAGCGCGAGATCCTCGACGCCCTCGACATCGCCCACGGCGAGATCAAGAAGCTGACCGCTGCGATGGCGGAACTCCAGGACAAGGTCGGCAAAGAGAAGCTCCAGATCGAGGCCCCGAGCATCGACGAGGGCCTGCTCTCCGAGATTCGCGGCTCGCACGGCCAGGCGCTGGTCGACGCGATCGCGACCGAGGGCAAGCTCGAGCGCTACGAGGCGATCGACAAGGTCAAGGACGAGGTCGTCGAGAAGTACGCCGCGGACACGGGCGACGAGGATGCCGACTCGGCCCGCAAGGGCGAGGTCAAGACGGCCATCGACGCGATCGAGAAGGACACGATCCGCAAGGCGATCGCGGTCGATAAGAAGCGGCCCGACGGGCGCGCCCAGGACGAGATCCGGCCGATCGAGACCGAGGTCGACATCTCCCCGCGCGTGCACGGCTCGGCGCTGTTCACCCGGGGCGAGACCCAGATCCTCAGCAACGTGGCGCTGGGCACGACGCGGATGGACATGCGGATTGACACGCTCGGCCTGCAGACGACCAAACGCTTCTGGCACCACTACAACTTCCCGCCCTTCTCGGTCGGGGAGGCGGGCTTCATGCGCGGCCCGAAGCGGCGTGACATCGGCCACGGCGCGCTCGCCGAGCGGGCCCTGGCGGCGACGATCCCCAACGAAGAGGACTTCCCCTACGTGGTCCGGGTCGTCTCCGAGACGCTCGAGTCCAACGGCTCCTCCTCGATGGGCTCCGTCTGCGCCTCCTCGATGGCGCTGCAGGCGGCGGGCGTCCCGGTCAGCGCACCGGTCGCCGGCGTCGCCATGGGCCTGATTAAGGAGGGCGACGACTACATCGTCCTCACCGACATCGCCGGCGTCGAGGACCACCTCGGCGACATGGACTTCAAGGTCGCCGGCACCGCGGACGGGATCACCGCCCTGCAGATGGACATCAAGATCACCGGCGTCACCTTCGAGATCCTCGAGGACGCGCTGGAGCAGGCGCTGAAGGGCCGCCTCTTCATCCTCGGCAAGATGGCCGAGGCGATCGACGGCCCGCGCGAGCAGCTCAGCAAACATGCGCCGGCGATCGAGTCGATCAAGATCGACCCGGAGAAGATCGGGGCGGTCATCGGCAAAGGCGGGGAAACGATTCGCGCTCTCTGCGAGGAGTTCGAAGCGGAGATCGACGTCGAAGACGACGGCACGGTGCGGATCTACGCGCCGACCGGCGAGCTGGTCGACGGCTGCGTCGCCCGCATCAACTCGATGACCAAGGAGGCCGAGATCGGCGATCGCTACAACGCCGCCAAAGTCGTCAAGACGACGACCTTCGGCGCCTTCGTCGAGCTGGTCAAGGGCACCGACGGCCTCTTGCACATCTCCAACGTGAAACCGGGGGAGCGAGTCGACTCGGTCGACGACGTGCTCACGGCGGGCGAGGAGATCGACGTCACCGTGGTCGAGGTCGACAAGGAGCGCGGTCGGATCGGCCTGCGCCTCTCCGACGACCCGTCGGTGGCCGGCAAATCGCCCGAGGAGCTGGCGGAGGTCGGCTCCGGCGGAGGCGGTGGCAGCCGCGGCGGCGGCGACCGTGGCGGACGCGGGCGTGACCGCGATCGCGGCGGCCGCGGGCGTGAGCGCGAGCGCCGCGGTTAAGCGACGTTGAACGCGCCACAGCTGACCACCCTGGGCTCGGGCGTCCGGGTCGTGACCGAGGAGGTTCCCTCGGTCCGCTCGGTCGCCCTCGGCCTCTGGGTAAGGACGGGATCGCGCAACGAGACCTCGGCGCAAGCCGGGGTCTCGCACTTCCTTGAGCACCTGCTGTTCAAGGGCACCGCGCGCTACTCGGCGATCGAGATCTCCGAGCTCTTCGACGGGCTCGGCGCCTCGGTCAACGCTGCCACCGGCAAGGAGACGACGCACCTGCACGCGCGCTTCCTTGACGAGCACACCGAGGAGGTCTTCGACCTGCTCGCCGAGATGCTGATGGCGCCGACCTATCCCGAAATCGACTCCGAGCGCCAGGTCGTGCTGGAGGAGATTGCGATGTACGAGGACGAGCCGCAGGACCGGGTCCACGACGTGCTCGCCGAGGCGGTCTTCGGCGCCCACCCACTGGGCCGCCGCGTGCTCGGCGAGGCCGAGGTGATCGCCTCGATCCCGATCCCCGACATCTCCGCCTACCACCAGGCCCGCTACGCCGGCTCGGAGATCGTGGTCGGCGCCGCCGGCCACCTCGAGCACGAGAAGATCGTCTCGCTGGCCGAACGGCTGGTCTCGCCGCAGGCCGAGGAGGGCGGGGGAGTGGCGCCGGAGACTGGACTCGACGGCGGCGCCCGCCTCTGCTTCCACAGCAAGGAGACCGAGCAGTACCACATCTGCTTCGGCGCGCCGGGACTGCGCCGCGATGACGAGCGCCGCTACCCGCTGGCCGTGCTCGACTCGATCTTCGGCGGCTCGACCTCCTCGCGGCTGTTCCGCGAGGTGCGCGAGAAGCGCGGGCTCGCCTACTCGGTCGGCTCCTACAACGAGCAGTTCACCGACCAGGGCCTGGTCGCGACCTACGTTGGCACCCGCGAGGACAACGTCGAGGAGGCCTGCTCGATCATCGGCGCCGAGCTCGCCCGGCTGCGCTCGGAGCCGGTCTCCGGCGAGGAGCTGAAGCGGGCGAAGGAGAGCGTCAAGGGCCGCCTCGTCCTCTCATCGGAGTCGACCGCGGCGCGGATGACGCGGATCTCCCGCGCGACGCTGTTCGGGCTGCCGATCGAAAGTCTTGACGAGATGCTGGCCAAGGTCGACGCGGTCACGGTCGACGAACTGACCGAGCTGGCGTCCGAGCTCTACGCCGAGGAGCGGCTCTCCGCCGCTTGCGTCGGCGCCGACGAGGACCGCTTCCGGGCAGCCCTGGCGCCGGTCAGCGAGACCCTGGTAGCGGCTTGAACCAGGCGCCGATCAGGGTCGGGGTCTCCGGCGCCGCCGGCAAAATGGGCCAGGCGGTCTGCGAGGCGGTCGAAGCCGCGCCCGAGACCGAGCTCGCCGGCAAGGCCGACCCGACCCTCGGAACCTCGCTGGAGCAGATCCTCGGCGAGTGCGACGTCGTCGTCGACTTCACCGTCCCCGACACCGCGCTCGCCAACGTCGAAGCCTGCCTGGCGGCCAACGTCCACGTCGTCGTCGGCACCACCGGCTTCGACCTCGAGGCGGCCAAGGCCGCCGCCGAGGCGTCGGAGGCGAACTGCTTCATCGCCCCGAACTTCGCGATCGGCGCCGTGCTGATGATGATCGTCGCGCAGACGATCGCCCCGCATATGCCCGAGTGCGAGGTGATCGAGCTCCATCACGACCGCAAGCTTGACGCCCCTTCGGGGACCGCGAAAAGGACCGCCGAGCTGATCGACGCGGCCGGCGGCAACGTCCACCAGCCGATCCACTCGGTCCGCCTGCAGGGCTTCGTCGCCCACCAGGAAGTGATCTTCGGCGGCGAGGGTCAGACCCTCTCGATCCGCCACGACTCGATCGACCGCCGCTCCTTCATGCCCGGCGTCCTGCTCGCCGTCCGCAAGGTGGGCGCGCTGCCCGACTCCTTCACAGTCGGGCTCGAGAGGCTGCTCTGAGCGCCCGTGCGGTTGCTCGACGGGGTACTCTGGGCACGATGAAGCAGATCGAAGGCGTGATTACCGCGATGGCGACCCCGTTCGCGGAGGACGGGACAGTTGACCTGGACGGGAGCCGCCGGCTCGCCGCGCACCTCCTGGAACATGGGTCCCACGGCCTGGTTGTCGCCGGGACGACGGGCGAGTGTCCGACCCTGACCGACGGCGAGACGGTCGAGCTGCTGGAAGCGGTTCGCAAGGAGGTCGGTGACGACGTCCTCGTGATCTGCGGCACCGGCACCAACGACACCCGCCACTCCTGTGAGTTCACCAAGATGGCGGCGCAGGCCGGCGCCGACGCTTCGCTGGTCGTCGTGCCCTACTACAACAAGCCCAACCGGGCGGGGATCAAGGCGCACTTCGAAGCGGTCGCCGCCGCTGTTCCGGATCTGCCGATGGTCATGTACAACATCCCCTCGCGGGTGATCGTGAACATGGACCCCGAGCTGCTGGCCGAGCTCGCGCGGGTCGACAACATCGTCGCCGTCAAGCAGGCCAACGACGAGGAGCTGGGCCCGATCGACGGGCTGCGGATCCTCGCCGGTAACGACAACAATTTTTTGCGGGTGCTCGAGTTCGGCGGGGAGGGCGGCATTTTGGTCGCTTCCCACCTCGTCGGCGACGCAGATGCGCGAGATGTGGGACGCCGCCAAGGGCGGCGACCTGGAGCGGGCACGGCAGATCGACGCCGAGCTGACGCCGGTCTACGAGGGGCTTTCGGTGACCACCAACCCGATCCCCGCTCAAGGCCGCGCTGGAGATGCTCGGGCTCGCCCCGGACCGGATGCGCCTGCCGATGGTGCCCGCCGACACCGAACAACGGGCCGCCGTGAGAGCCGCGCTGGAGGGCTATGGCCTTCCCGTCGCCCGGTAGCGTCCCCCTTAAGAGAGAGTGAGCTACATCTAGTGAGTAAGAAGCTTCGCGTGCTGCCCTTGGGCGGCCTCGGCGAGATCGGCAAGAACATGACCGTGATCGAGTACGACGGCACGCATCGTCGTCGTCGACACCGGCCTGATGTTCCCGACCGCCGAGATGCACGGGATCGACCTCGTCCTTCCCGATTTCTCCTACCTTCGCGATCGCGCCGACGACATCGAGGCGATCGTCCTGACCCACGGCCACGAGGACCACGTCGGCGCGCTGCCCTATGTGCTGCGCGAGATCGGCGCGCCGCCGGTGATCTACGGCGGCCTGCTGACGATCGGCATGGTCCGCTCGAAGCTCGACGAGCACAAGCTCGGCGAGTCGGCGCCGCTCGAGGAGCTGCCGCCGGGCCAGAAGGTCAAGCGCGGCCCGTTCGAGCTCGAGCTGGTCCACCTCGCGCACTCGATCCCCGACATGCGCGGGGTCCTGATCAAGACCGAGGCCGGCTCGGTGCTGATGACCGGCGACTACAAGTTCGACCAGACCCCCGTCGACGGCAAGCCCGCCGACGTCTCGCGCCTGGCCGAGATCGGCAAGGAAGGGCTGACCCTGCTCTGCGGCGACTCGACCAACGCCGACCGGCCCGGGGTGGCCCCCTCGGAGTCGAGCGTCGGCCCGGCGCTGCTGCAGGAGTTCTCGCGCTGCGAGGGCCGGATCATCGTCACCTCCTTCGCCTCCAACATCCACCGCGTCCAGCAGGTGATCGACGCCGCTGTCGAGCTCGACCGCAAAGTCGCGCTGGTCGGCCGCTCGATGCGCAAGAACTTCAACATCGCCTCGAACCTGGGCATCGCCAACGCGCCGCAGGGGATCTTCATCCAGCCCCGCGAGATCGAGGACTTCCCCGACGACAAAGTCGTCGTGATCTCGACCGGCAGCCAGGGCGAGCCGCTCTCGGCGCTGCGGCGGATGGCCAACAACGACCACCGCGACGTGCAGCTGCACTCCGGCGACACGGTCGTCTTCTCGGCCACCCCGGTGCCCGGCAACGAGCGCGCCGTGAACGAGACGATCGACCGCATCTACGAGATCGGCGCCACCGTGATCACCGCCAAAGACGCCCCGATCCACGCCTCCGGCCACGGCTGGCAGGAGGAGCTGAAGCTGATGCTGAACCTGACCAAACCGCAATACGTGATGCCGGTCCACGGGGACCACAAGCGCCTGCGCCTGCACGCCGAACTGGCCGATGCGGTTGGGGTCGAGGAGCAGAACATCTTCCAAGGCCGCAACGGCCTGCCGCTCGAAGTCGACGCGAACGGAGCCGGCTTGGGCGAGGACATCCACGCCGGCGTGATCTACGTCGACGGCGTCAACATCGGCGAGCCCGACGACGCCGCCCTGCGCGACCGCCGCGAGATCGCCGCCGACGGCGTCTTCATCGTCGTCGCGACGATCTCCGGCGACGATGGCTCGATCGTCGCCGACCCCGAGGTGATCTTCCGCGGCGTCGCCTTCCTCGAGGAGGCCGACGACCTCGTCGAAGACCTCAGCGACCTGGTCGAAGACTCGCTCGAGGATGCCGCCAAGGCCGGCAACCGCGAGATCGCCCTGCTCCAGGAAGACCTCCACGACGAGATCGGCAAGTTCGTCTTCCAGAGCCTGCGCCGCCGGCCGATGGTTCTTCCGGTCGTAGTCGAGGTCTGACTTCTTCGGAGCGTGTGCGGTGGGGAGGCCGGTGGGTCTCCGGGTGAATTGGGTTGTGCGCGCTGACGCGCGACACAACTCCAGGATGAGCCCGCCTATGGCGGGCTTTTAATCAGATGACATTTGGGGCCTTCGGCACATTCCCCCAGAAACCCGCTGGCCTCCCTCAACAGCGCTCCGAATCTTCAGAAAGCTTCTAGGGCCGTACGCTTCATGCGAAAGGCGAGGCTTGCCTCTTACGTCTCAAGCTGATGAAGGGACGGAGCGGTCGGAGGGGCGTGGATGCCCTCTCCGTGAATGTGCCGAAGGCCCAATGCCGATTTGATTTGAAGCCCGCCATAGGCGGGCTCATCCTGGAGTTGTGCCGGGCGCAGCCCGCACAACCCAATTCACGGAGAGGGCATCCACGCCCCTCCGTCCCAATCACCCGTCCCTCGCAACCCGACCAAAGAAAAGCCCGCCGGAGCTAGTGTCTGGGGAGAAGCTCCGGCGGGCAGGTGTCTCGTCCACCTAGGACTGTAGGGAGGGGCTTTAAAGCGCCTCTAAAGGTTTGGATTTCGGCAGCCCGGTCCGGCGGCGAGCGGGATGCGGGCGCGGAAGAGGGCGCCGCCGGATTCGGACTCGGTGACCTCGACGCTGCCGCCGTGGGAGTCGGCGACGGCGGCGACGATCGCGAGGCCGAGGCCGGTACCGGTGCCGGGCGCGGTGTCGGCCGGGCCGGCGCCGCGGACGAAGCGCTCGAAGATCTGCTCGCGCATCTCGGCCGGGATCCCGGGACCGTCGTCGGCGACCTCGATCACCGCGTTGCTCGCCCTCGGCGCGAAGGGCCAGTTCGACCCGGGAGCCGGGCGGGGTGTGGTGGGCGGCGTTGTCGAGCAGGTTGAGGACGAGGCGGTGCAGCTCGTCGGCGCTGCCGTCGACCGCCAGCGGGCCTGTCGTTGTCGAGGACCAGCTCGCGGTCGCCGAGCAGCGGCGCCGCCTCGGCCGCCGCCTCGCCGGCGATCTCCGCCAGGTCGCAGCGTCGGTGGGCGCCGAGCCGGCCGGCGTCGGCGCGGGCGAGCAGCAGCAGGTCGCCGACCAGCCGGTTCATCCGTTTCGAGGAGCGCAGGGCAGAGTCGACGATCTCGCGCTCCTCACTCTGCGTCCCGCGCTGTAGCGAGGCCTGGAGCAGCTCGAGGTTGGCCAGCACGCTGGTCAGCGGCGTGCGCAGCTCGTGCGAGGCGTCGGCGACAAACTCGCGCTGGCGTTGCATCGTCGCCTCGCGCTCGGAGCGGGCCTCGTCGAGCGAGCGCAGCATCTGGTCGAGGGTCGCGGCTAGTTCGCCGACCTCGTCGTCGATCGGCGGCCGCGGCATCCGCTGCGAAGGGTCGCGGGTCATCGCGATCTCGCGCGCGGTCGCGGTCAGCGCCGAGACCGGCCGCATCGCCCGGCTGGCGATCGCCAGGCCGGCCAGACTGGCCAGCAGGGTGCCGCCGAGGATGCCGGCGAAGACCAGGAACCAGACCCGGTCGACGGTCGACTCGACGTGCTCGAGGCTGCGCCCGTACTGGACGAAGCCGGTGGCCTGGCCCGCTTCGTTGATCACCTGCTCGGTCGCGACCCGCTTGCCCTCGTAGTCGGAGAGGCCCTCCTGGGGCGGGCCCAGCGGTTCGGCGCCTTTGTTCTCTTCGATCAGGTTGCCGCGGATGTCGAAGATCCGGGCGGAGGCGTCGTCGGGGAGGACGAAGGCGTTCAGCTGCGGACCGATTTCGGCCCGCGGTTCGCCGATCAGCTGGATAGATGATCCGCACCTGCGCGGCGAGGATCTGGACCGCGCTGCGGACCTCGTTGTTGAAGTCGTCGCGGATCCGCTGGGTGGCGATCTGGCCGATTGCGCCGCCGAACAGGAGCAGGATCAGCAGGGTGAGGCCGGAGGAGACGGCGGCGAGGCGCCAGCGCACTGGCCAGTAGCGCGGATGCGTGACCCGCCGCAGCCAGCGTCCCGGCCCGCTTGCGTGCGGCCCCGAGCAAGCTAAGCCTTCAGCACGTAGCCGGCGCCGCGTTTGGTGTGCAGGAGGCGGGGCTCGTCGCCGGCCTCGAGCTTGCGCCGCAGGTTGGAGACGAAGACGTCGATCGTGTTCGTCGCCGCCATCGGGTCGTATCCCCAGACTTCGTCGAGCAGGCGCTCGCGGGAGACGACCAGGCGCTCATTGCGCATCAGGAACTCGAGCAGCTCGAACTCGCGGTTGGTCAGCTCGATTTCGCGGCCGCCGCGGCGGACTTCGCGGGTGTCGGGATTGAGCTGCAGGTCGGCGACCTCCAGCGAGGCCGCTCCGCGTGGTGGGCGTCGCCGCAGCAGCGCCCGGATCCGCGCCAGCAGCTCCTGGCGCTCGAAGGGCTTGACCAGGTAGTCGTCGGCGCCGCTGTCGAGCCCCTCGACCCGGTCCTCGGTCTCCGCCCGCGCGGTCAGCATCAGGATCGGGACGTCGCCGTCAGCTGCGCAGGCGCCGGCAGACCTCGACGCCGTCCATACCCGGCAGGCCGAGATCGAGCACGACCAGGTCGGGCATGAAGCCGGCGGCGATGTCGAGCGCCTCGACGCCGTCGCCGGATGTGCGGACCTCGTAGCCCTCGTTGCGCAGCGAGCGGCGCAGGACGTCGGCGATGTCGGTGTCGTCCTCGACGATCAGGACGCGGCCGCCCGTCTGTTCGGCTTCGCTGAGCATGTGCGGATCGATGTTAGACCGCAAAGCAGCCAATTCCGGCTGGCATTTAGGGCGAATTTAGGGCGTCGGGACCGGGCTTGCGCCGGGCGCGCAGGGGATGGGGGGCAGGCGTCGAACCGGGTTGGACATGTTCGTTCGCCAGAAGCGCAGCGCCCCTGCCCGCAAATCGAAAGCCAAAGGCCGCAAAAAGAAAGCGGCGAAGCCCGCCCGCGTCGGCCTGCTCGACCGCTTCGAGCAGCGCCACCTCGACCTGATCGGGGTCGGGATGCTGGCCGCCGGCCTCTTCCTCCTCTTCGTCCTCTTCTTCGGCTGGGAGGGCGGCAAGGTCGGTTACGGCCTGAAGACCGGCCTCGAGTACCTCGGCGGCGACGTCGGCGCGAAGATCTTCACCCTGCTTCTTCTCCTGGTCGGCGGGATGCTGCTGACCGGTACTTCGGTCTCGGCGCTGCTGACCGGGATCGGCCGCGGCCTCCGCAGCGGCTACCGGGCGGTCTTCCTCAGCGGCACCGAGGCGGCGCAGACGGTCGCCCGCCGCCAGGACGAGTGGCGCGAGCGCCGCGCCGAGCGGGGCTCCGAGCGACGAGACCGACGTGATGGCCTCCTACCCGGAGGACGACGAGGATTTCGAGCCGACCGTCGCCCTGGCCGACGAGGACGACGGCTTCGACCCCGCGATCTTCGACCTGCAGTCCGATCCCGAGCCGGAGACCGAGGTGGTCGCCGCAGAGGAGCCCGAGCCCGAGCCCGACCAGGAGCTGCGGAACTACGACCCCGCGGACGCCGTCGCCGTGGTCGACGAGGGCGACCGCGCCCACGCCGGCCTGACTCCGCTCGGCAACAAACGCGGGGTGACGATGTCGGAAGAGATCGATTACCGGCCGCCGCCGGGGAAAGCGCTGGAGCGCGGCAAAGGCGACAAAGGCCCCGATCCGCGCGACCAGGAAGCGATCGGGCGCAAGCTGATCGAGACGCTTGCCCACTTCCGGGTCGAGGCGAAGATCGTCGGCGTGGTCAGCGGCCCGCACGTCTCCCTCTACGAACTGCGCCTCGCGCCCGGAATCAAAGTCAAGAAAGTGACCGAGCTCGCCAACGACCTCGCCTACGCGCTCGCCTCGACCGACATCCGCATCCTGGCGCCGATCCCCGGCAAGCAGGCGGTTGGGGTCGAGGTCCCGAACTCGAAACGCCGCATGGTCCGGCTCGGCGACATCTACGCCGGTCGTCCCGCCAAGACCTCGCCGCTGGTCGCCTGGCTCGGCAAGGGCATCGATGGCAACGCGGTCTGGACCGACCTCTCGAAGATGCCGCACGTCCTCGTCGCCGGCACCACCGGCTCGGGCAAGAGCGGCTGCGTCAACGCGATCCTCTCCTCGATCCTGATGCAGGCCTCACCCAACGACGTGCGCCTGGTCTTGGTCGACCCCAAGCAAGTCGAGCTCAACCATTACGAGAACGTCCCGCACCTGCTGACGCCGGTTGTGACCTCGCCGCGCCTCGCCGCCAACGTGCTCTCCAACCTGATCGGCGAGATGGAGAGCCGCTACGGGATCATGAGCGAGGCTCGCACCCGCAACCTCGACGAGCTCAACCGGGTGCGCCGGAAGCAGGGCGAGGCGCCCCTGCCGCACATCCTCTGCGTGATCGACGAGCTCGCGGACCTGATGATGGTCGCCCCGGCCGAAGTCGAGGACTCGATCATCCGCCTCGCCCAGAAGTCGCGCGCCACTGGCATCCACCTGGTGCTGGCGACGCAGCGGCCCTCGACCGACATCATCACCGGCACGATCAAGGTCAACATCCCCTCGCGGATCGCCTTCGCGGTCTCTTCGCAGACCGACTCGCGGGTGATCCTCGACCAGGGCGGCGCCGAGTCCCTGCTCGGCCAGGGGGACATGCTGTTCCGCGGCCCCGGCAGCTCGAAGCTGCAGCGGATCCAGGGTGCCTTCATCACCGAGGACGAGATCGCCAAGATCACCAACCACTGGGCCAAGCAGGGCGAACCGGAATTCGAGGACGAGCTGCTGGAGACCCCGGCCGAGGCCGAGGGGGAGGGTCGCGACGACGAGTTCGACCCCGACAGCGACGACCTGCTCGACGAGGCGATCCGCCTTGTCGTGCAGACCGAAACCGCTTCTGTGTCGATGATCCAGCGCCGCCTCCGGGTCGGCTACACGCGCGCCGGCCGCCTGATCGACATGCTCGAGCGCCGCGGCGTGATCTCCGGCTACGAGGGCTCCAAACCGCGGCAGGTGCTGATCACCCAGGCTGACCTGAGCCGCGTGCTGGCGCCGGCGGGCGGCGGTGGCGGCGGGCCCGAGCCGCTCGCGCAGTCAGATCCCGAAGACTGACTGCTGTAGCTTCAGCCCGTGATTCGCGCGGGGATAGTCGTCACGGGGACGGAGGTGATCACGGGGCGGATCGCCGACTCCAACGGCCCCTGGGTTTCCGAGCGCTTGGCCGAGCTGGGGGTCGAGGTTGCCCACATCCTTGTCGTCGCCGACCGGCCGGACGACCTGATGGCGACGCTGCGGTTTCTCGCCGACGAGGGCATGGACCTGATCGTCACCACGGGCGGGCTGGGACCGACCGCCGACGACCTCACCGCCGAGGTGGTGGCGAGCTTCGCCGGGCGCGAGCTGGTGCTCGACGAGGAGATGCTGGAGAAGATCGCCGAGATCCTCCGCGCCTTCGCCCGCCGGCGCGCTTTCGATCTCGACGAGGAGGCGCTGCTAGAGGCGAACCGCAAGCAGGCGATGGTGCCGGCGGGGGCCGAGGCGCTCGATCCGATTGGAACGGCGCCGGGGCTGGTGGTCCCGGCCGGCGAGCGGGTGGTGGTCGTGCTGCCGGGGCCACCGCGCGAGCTGCAGCCGATGTGGCCGGTTGCGATCGAGACCCCTGCCGTGCGCGAGGTGCTCGCGCGGGCGACGCCGCTGCACGGCTACACGATGCGGATGTTCGGGGTTCCCGAGTCGGAGATCGCCAAGAGCCTGCGGGAGATCGAGCACGACGACGGCGTCGAGGTCGGGGCGGTGGAGATCACCACCTGTCTGCGCCGCGGCGAGATCGAGATCGACATCCGCTACCGCGACGAGCAGGCGGCGATCGCCGACCGGGTCCGCGACGGCCTCGCCGCCCGCCACCGACGGGAGACCTTCAGTCTCGACGGCGAGACGATCGACGCGCAGGTGGCGGCGCTGCTGTTGGGGCGGCGCCTTGGCCTCGCCGAGTCCTGCAGCGGCGGGCTGCTGGCCGCGCGAATCACCAACCTGCCCGGGTCCTCCGCCTACATGGCGGGAAGCGTGGTCGCCTACTCGAACGAGGCGAAGGCCGAGCTGCTGGGGGTGGATCCGGCGCTGATCGAGGCCAAGGGCGCGGTCTCGCCGGAGGTGGCCGAGGCGATGGCGATCGGCGCGCTGGAGCGCTTCGGCGCCGACGTCGCGGTCTCGATCACCGGCATCGCCGGTCCCGACGGCGGCACCGAGGAGAAGCCGGTCGGCTACGTCTGCTTCAACGCCCGCCTCGACGACGGCACCGCGATTGCCCGCGACCCCATAATTCCCGGCGGCCGCGCCGACATCCGCGAACGCTCGGCGCTGGTCGGGATGCACCTGCTGCGGACCCTGCTTGGCGGTTCTGACACGCCCTTGTAACCCTCTGCAGTACCGATTACGGTCAGGGCATGTTCCGAAAGGTTGGGGGGCCGAGGCGCTGGTTGGGTGCGGGCTTGCTCGTGCTGTCCCTGTCCGCGCTCTCCCTGACCCCGGCGGTCGCTTCCGGGGGTGGCTCGATCACTCGCGCGATTGCCAGCGCGGATTGGATGAAGGCGAGCATCGCCGGCTCGGCCAGTTGGTCTGTCCCTTGCTTCGTGGCGATCCTCGACCCCGCTCCCGGCTGGGAAGTGCTGCCCCACGGGCCGAACCGTTGCAACGCGATCACGTTCGCGACCCTGGGCCCGGGAGACGACATCGCCGATTGCGACACGCCGGGACGGGGTTCGCCTGACGCGCCCGGTCCCGGGATTTCAGTGCCGTGGTCGAAAGACATCGGTCGCCGCGGGTCCGCCTCGTTCGAGCTAACCGAGATCGCACTCGACGGTGCCGCGGCTCCACTTCTCTGTCTCTCCGTTCTCGAGGAAACGGTGCAACCGGATATCTGCGTCGGCCCGATTGGGGGTGGGCCACCGATCTTGTGTCCAATCGAGGAACAGGTGATTCGGACCGTTCAGACGCTCGCCGCGGCGACGCTGGCAGCCGAGCCGACCCCGTCACCGCCGTCCGCGTCGGAGAATCACTCGGCGGCAGGACCGATGCCTCCGGCGCTCGAGCGCTCACCGACTGCGGCTCGCCCTACTCTCGCCGGGAAGTCGCCGAGGAAGCACCGAAAGAAACGGCGATACGGCAAGCCCGGCAAGTCCGGTCCCGGGCTCCTACGTAACCAAGCCGTTTCGAAGCCTTAGCTGATCTTTTCGTCCCCGGCGTTGTTCAGTCTGTCGATCCCTCGTAGCGTGGCCGTATGGCAGGTGAGCCGGAAAGGTCGAAGCGGGTGCGCTTGTTTGTGGCACTCGACCTGCCCGGAGAGGTGCGGGCGGGGATCGCCGCATGGGGGAGGACGGAGCTGCAAGATCCAGCCCTGCGGCCCGTCGCCGAGCAGTCGCTGCACATCACGCTCGCCTTCCTCGGTTCATGCGAGCAGGAGGGGGTGGGGCCGATCGCCGAGGTTGTGCGAGCGAGCGCCGCACCGGCTCCCGAGATCGAGCTCGGCCAGCCCCAGGGACGGCCGCTGCGGGGGAGGGCGAAGGTCTACGCGCTGCCCGTCGCCTCTGAGGGCGCGGTAGCGCTGCAGGCGGGCCTGACCTCGAAGCTGGCCGAGGCGGGCCTCTACGAGGCCGAGGAGCGGCCATTCTGGCCCCACGTGACGGTCGCCAGGGTTCGCAGCGAGCGGGGGCGCAAGCGGCGCCCGATGGCGGTCGAGCGACCGCCGCAATCGCTGCCGCCAGAGCTCTTGCAGGCGTGCTTTTGCCGCCGGATGACGTTCTACCGTTCTGAACTCCAGCCAGAGGGCGCGCGCTATGTGCCGCTGGCCCAAGTCGAGCTGCCCGACTAGGGCGGCAGTGAGGTGACCAAGATGGCAGAGAAAAAAGTGAACTTAAAGGACGCCTCGGCGAAAGAAGCCAAGGCGAAGGACGCGGCGCTCGAGGCCGCGGTCACCCACGTGCGGCGCGAGTTCGGCGAGGGTTCGCTGATGCGGCTCGGCGACAAAGGCACGGTCAAGGTCGACGCGATCCCGACCGGGTCGCTGGCGCTCGACCTGGCGCTTGGGATCGGCGGCGTGCCGCGCGGCCGGATCGTCGAGATCTTCGGCCCCGAGTCCTCCGGTAAGACGACCCTGGTCAGTCACATCATCGCCCAGGCCCAGCAGCTCGGCGGCGTCTGCGCTTTCATCGACACCGAGCACGCGATCGACCCCGTCTACGCGCGGGCGATCGGGGTCGATACGGACGAGCTGCTCGTCTCCCAACCGGACTACGGCGAGCAGGCGCTGCAGATCGCCGACCGGTTGATCGCCTCCGGGGCGGTCGACGTGGTCGCGATCGACTCGGTTGCGGCACTGACGCCGAAAGCCGAGCTCGACGGCCAGATCGGCGACACCACGGTCGGTCTGCAGGCCCGGCTGATGTCGCAGGCGATGCGCAAACTCGCCGGCAACCTCAACCGGACCAAGACCGTCTGCATCTTCACCAACCAGATCCGCGAAAAGATCGGGGTCCAGTTCGGCTCGCCGGAGACCCAGCCGGGCGGCCGGGCGCTGAAGTTCTACGCCTCGCAGCGACTCGACATCCGCCGCATCGAGACGCTCAAGGAAGGGACCGAGGCGGTGGGCAACCGGGTCCGGGTAAAAGTCGTCAAGAACAAGGTGGCCTCGCCCTTCCGCCAGGCCGAGTTCGACATCGAGTACGGCCAGGGCATCTCCCGCGAGGGCAGCCTGATCGACTTCGGCATCGAGCACGACATGGTCCAGAAATCGGGCTCGTTCTTCTCCTACGGGGTGACCCGGCTCGGCCAGGGGCGCAACAACGCCAAACAGTTCCTCGCTGACAACCCGGAGCTCGCCTTGGAGATCGAAACCAAGGTGCGCGCGGCGCTTGGCATCGATGGCGAGGCGGAGCCGGCCGCAGAGGCGCCGGCGGAGACGGTCCCGGAGGCTCAGGCCGCCTAAAAGGCACCGCTCGGGATAGGATTCCCGGCGCTAGTCATGAAGGAAACCGTCTTCTACATAGTTGGCATCGCCCTGGCCGTTTCGGCGGTGGTCGTCAGCTTCATCGGCCTCAAAGCCGAAAAGTTCCCCGGCAAGCTGATGGCCGTGGTGGTTGTCTGGTTCGCCGTCTTCGCCGTCGGCGCCGGCACCTTTGCCGTGCTCTATGCGAAGGAACACGAGGAACACCGCGAGCACGAGTTGGAGCACGCGAACAAGGAGTTCGAGGCCGAGGAGCACGGCGAGCCCTTCGAAGAAGCCGAAGAAGACGACCTCCAGAAGGAGGACGAAGGCGGCGCCCGCCCAAGCGAGAAGGGCGAGAAGAAGGAATCCGGTGGCAAAGCGGCCGGTCCCGGCGGCACGCTCGAAGTAGTCGCCAACGAAAGCGAACTCGCCTACGAAGAGACGAGCCTGGAAACCGAAGCCGGCGAAGTCGAGATCGACTTCAACAACCCCTCGGCGATCGGCCACGACGTCAAGATCGAAAAGGGCGGCGAAGAGGTCGGCGGCACCGAGGTGATCATGCAGGAAGAAGAATCGGCCACGGTCGAGCTGGAACCGGGCGATTACGTCTTCTTCTGCTCCGTGCCAGGCCACCGTGAGGCGGGCATGGAAGGTCCCCTCACCGTCAAGTAAGCGGTCCCTGGCGCTAATCTCGCCGCATGCGAGGTGGCAAGAGCTTTCACGTCACCACCTTCGGGTGCCAGATGAACGTGCACGACTCCGAGCGGATGCGGGGGATGCTCGCTTCGCTCGGTTATGAAGAGGCGCCGAGTCGCGACGGCGCCGACGTAATCCTCTTCAACACGTGCTCGATCCGCGAGTCCGCCGACAGCCGCTTCATCGCCCACCTCGGCGAGGCGAAGCGGCTGAAGGGCGAAGACCCGACCCGCGTGGTCGGGGTCGGCGGATGCTGGGCGCAGTCGGTCAAGGAGGAGGTCTTCCAGCGCTTCCCGTTCGTCGATGTCGCCTTCGGTCCGGGCCAGATCCACAAGCTGGCCGAGTTCCTCAACTCCGACTCGCTCAGCGCCCAGGGGTACTTCGAGTTCGAGGACTTCTCCGGCCACCTGCCGACCAGGCGGGAGCGCGAGTTCCAGGGCTGGCTGCAGATCTCCCAAGGCTGCAACTGCAAGTGCTCGTACTGCATCGTCCCCTCGACTCGGGGCCGCGAGGTCAGCCGCGACCCTGGCGAGCTGATTGCCGAGGCGAACGCGCTGGCCGCCGACGGTGTGCGCGAGGTGACCTTGCTCGGCCAGAACGTCAACAGCTACGGCCGCGACCTGCCGCCTGCGGCCCGGATCAGTTTCGCTGAGCTACTGGGCGCCGTCGACGCGATCGAGGGAATCGAGCGGATTCGGTACACGAGCCCACACCCCAAGGACATGAAGGAGGACGTGATCCGCGCCCATGCGGAGTTGCCGGCGCTCTGCGAGCAGATCCACCTGCCGCTGCAGTCGGGCTCCAGCGCGATCCTCAAACGGATGCGGCGCACCTACGACCGCCAGCGCTACATGGACCGGGTCGCGCTGATCCGCGAGCACGTGCCCGACTGTGCGATCACCACCGACATCATCGTCGGCTTCCCGGGCGAGACCGAGGCCGATTTCGAGGAGACGATGGAAGTGGTCGAAGAGGTTGGCTACGACGGTGCCTTCACCTTCGTCTTCTCGCCGCGGCGCGAAACCGAGGCTGCGACCCTGGGGGACCAGGTCCCACACCCGGTCAAGGTCGAGCGGATGGAACGGCTGGTCGAGGCGGTGCAGCGGCGGGCCGCGGAGCGGGCCCAGCGCTTCGTCGGACGCACGATTGAGGTGCTGGTCGAAGGCACCAGCCGCACCGACGAGACGAAGCTGCGCGGGCGCACCCGCCACAACAAGGCGGTCAACTTCGACGGGATCGCCGAGCCCGGGGAGTTCGTCGACGTGGCGATCGACGCCGCTACTTCGCAGACGCTGAGCGGGGTATCCGCAAAGCCCCTCTCAACTTTTTCGGTGAGACCGAAAAAGTACAAGCCGTTCGGGGCTTCGCGGATACCCCGGTGACAATGCTCGCGGTCTTCGGGCCGACCGGGGTCGGGAAGACCGGGGTGGCGATCTCGCTTGCTGAAAAGCTGCGGGAGCGGGGAGAGGATCCGGTTGCGATCAACTGCGATGCGCTGCAGGTCTATGAGGGGCTCGGGGTGCTGACCGGGGCGGCGACGGCGGAGGAGCAGGCGCGGCTGGAGCACCGTCTGCTGAGCTTCGTGCCGGTCACCGAGCGATTTCTCGGTCGGCGACTACATGCCGCTTGCTCATCGGGAGGGCGACGTGGCGCTCGCGGCGGGTCGAATCCCGATCGTGGTTGGGGGAACCGGCCTCTACCTGCGAGCGGCGCTGGCGAATCTCTCGCTGCGCAAGGTCCCGGCCGAATCGGAGGAGTCGGAGCTGTGGTCGCCCGCAGACCCGCCACCCGACCAGGATCTTCGGCCTCGACATGGACCGAGCGCCGCTGTACGAGCGGATCGACGCCCGGGTCGAGGCGATCGTCGCCGCCGGCGCCGCCGAGGAGGCGCGCCGTGCCGACGCCCTCGGCCCGGTCGCGCACCGCCCGCAAGGCGCTCGGCTTCGACGAGCTGCTCGCCGGCGACATCGAGGCGATGAAGCAGCGCTCCCGCAACTACGCCCGCCGCCAGCTCACCTGGATGCGAAAGATTCCCGAACCTGACCACCGATCGACCGCACCGGGCTCAGCGACGACGCAGACTCGCCGACCGAGATCACTGTCGAGCTTGGCGTGGAATAGGTGCCACGCCGGTGAAATTCGAGAAGTGGCAAGCGCTCGGCAACGACTACCTGATCGTCGAGGCGGCGAACCTCCCCTGGGAGCTGAACTCGAAGCGGGTCGAGTGGCTCTGCGATCCGCACTTCGGGCCCGGCTCCGACGGCGTCCTGCTGCTCGCCAAGAGCGACGATCCGCGAGTTCGTCGCCGAGCTGCGGATCTTCAACCCGGACGGCTCGGAGGCCGAGCTCTCGGGCAACGGGGCGCGGGAGGCGATCCTCTACCTGCGCCGCCACGGCTGGACCGACGCGGACGTGTTCACGATCAAGACCGTCGGCGGGCCCGATCACGCCGACGATCACCGGCGAGCTGACCTGCGCGGTCGATATGGGCAGCGGCCTCGACCGCCTCCAAGGACTTCCCCTCCGGCGGCGAGGACGGCGTCGGCAAGCTCAGCGCCGGCGGGCGCGAGTGGGAGTTCCAGCACGTCTCGATCGGCAACCCGCAGTGCGCGATCGTGGTCGGCGACGAGCTCGACGAGCTCGACCTGGGGGCGATCGGCCCGGATATCGAAGGCCACGAGCTGTTCCCCAACCGCACCAACGTCTCCTTCCTGGAGATCGACGGCAGCCGGGTGCGGGCGCGGATCTTCGAGCGCGGGGTGGGGGAGACGCTCTCCTCCGGCACCGGCGCCAGCGGCGCCGCGGTGACCGCCTATCCTGCGCGGCGCGGCCAGCCCGATCGTGGTCGAGCTCGAAGGCGGCGAGCTCGAGGTCGAGATCGGCGAGGACCTCGCGGTGCGGCTGACCGGCTGGGCCGAGCCGGTCTACGCGGGAGAGCTCTCGCCGGAGCTGCTCGACCGCGCTCGCCGAGCTGGGCGACTGAGCCGGCCCGCTAGTCGTTAGGGTTCCGCGCCGATGGGAATCGCAGATCCATCCAAGCGCCTGGAGGCGATGCCTCCGTACAAGTTCCAGGAACTCGAGCAGCAGATCGCCGACAAGCGCGCCTCGGGCATCGACGTGATCAGCCTCGGCATCGGCGACCCCGACTAGCCGACCTACGACTACGTCGTCAAGGCGATGCAGGAGGCGGTCGCCGACCCGGCCAACCACCAGTACCCCTCGAACCGCGGCCGCGAGGAGTTCCGCCAGGCCTTCGCCGACTTCTACGACCGCCGCTTCGGCGTCGAGATCGACCCGGCGACCGAGGTGATCCCGGCGATCGGCGCCAAGGAGTGCATCTACAACCTCTGCTTCGCCTTCCTCGACCCGGGCGACGTCGCGCTCGCCTCCGATCCCGGCTACCCGGTCTACACCGGCGGCCCGATCCTCGCCAACGCGACCGCCGAGCTGATGCCGCTGGTCCCCGAGCTGGGCTTCGCCCCCGACCTCGCCGCGATTCCCGCCGAGGTCGCCGCGAAGGCGCGCCTGATGTTCCTCAACTACCCGAACAACCCGACCGGGGCCGTCGTCCCCGAGGGCTTCTTCGAGCGCGTCGTCTCCTTCGCCAAGGAGCACGAGATCCTCGTCGTCCACGACAACGCCTACTCGGAGACGACCTACGACGGCTACGTCGCTCCCAGCTTCCTCGCCACGCCCGGCGCCAAGGAGATCGGCGTCGAGGTCTTCTCGCTCTCCAAGGGCTACAACATGACCGGCTGGCGCTGCGCCGCGATCCTCGGCAACGCCGAGGCGATCCAGACCTACTGGCGGCTGAAGACGAACGTCGACTCCGGCCTCTTCGAGGCCGTCCAGATCGCCGGCGCCGCCGCGCTCGAGGGTCCGACCGGCCCGCTGGAGCGGATGAACCAGACCTACGTCCGCCGCCGCGACCTGGTCGTCTCGGCGCTGCGCGAGATCGGCGTCGAGGTCAACTCGCCGAAGGGCACGATCTACGTCTGGGCGCCGGTCCCCGAGGGCCACAGCTCGACCTCGTTCTGCGAGACCGTCCTCGAGGAGGCCGCCGTGGTCGTCTCGCCCGGCTCGATGTACGGGCCCAGCGGCGAGGGCTTCTTCCGCATCTCCCTGACCACGCCCGACGAGCGGATCGAAGAGGCCGTCGAGCGGATGCGCGAGCACCTGGCCTAGATCAGGCCGCTTCGCGCTCGGCTTTCTTGCGCCAGTAGCGATCGAGGCCGGGCCACTGGTAGGCGGTCGGGACCGCCTGCAGGATCTCCTCAAGGGTCTCGCCGCCGATCCCTTCGATTGCCAGCTGGCCGCGGATCCGCTCGCCGAGGCTGATCTCGTAGGTGTACTGGGGTAGGTCGCGCGCCATCTCGGCCTCCTTGCGGAGGGTCGAGCGGACCTCCTCGATGTAGCCGGGAACGTCGTCCTCGATCGGGCCGAAGTGGGTGAGGGCAAGCCGCTCGGGCTTCCAGCCGGCGACGGTGTCGAGCGACTGCTGCCAGAGCTCGATGTCGATGTCGGGTGGCGGAGTCGGGGGCATGATCAGCTGCGAGGGGGGAATCCGGCAGGCGGCGACGTCGCCGACGAAGGCGGTCCCGCTCTCCTCGTGCAGGTAGCAGACGTGGTGGGAGGCGTGGCCGGGGGTGTAGGCGACGCGCATCCCCAGCGCCGTCTCGCCGCCGCTCAGCACCCGCACGTTCGCCTCCGGCACCGGCACGATCCTGCCCCAGAGGTACTCCAGCTTGTCGCCGTAGAGCCGCTCGGCGCTGGCCAGCAGCTTCGAGGGGTCGATCAGGTGCGGGGCGCCGCGCTCGTGCACGTAGACCTCGAGGTCCGGCCAGCGCTCGACCAGTGCCCCGGTCGCGGCCGCGTGGTCGAGGTGGATGTGGGTGAGCAGAATCGCCCGCGGCTGCTCGTCGCCGATCGCCTCCAGCACCGTCGCCAGCGAGGACTCCGGCCCCGGGTCGACCAGCGCCCCGTCGACCTCCCAGCAGCCGATCACGTTCGGACGCCCGAGGTGCATCACGTCGATCACGCGCATGGCGCGGAGCCTATGGGACGGGCTAGGCGGCAGCGGCGGCCGGAACGCGGCCTTCGGTCTCGAGCATCGCCCGCAGGCCTTCGCTGAGTCCACGCGGTTCGTAGCCGAGCTCGTTCTTGGCCTTGTCGTAGCTGGCCCAGAAGGTGACGCCGTCGGCCGAGGAGATCAGCTCGCGCAGGTTCGGCGGCTGGCCCATCACTTTGCCGACCAGCGGGCCGACCGGGGTCAGCGCCTTCATCAGCCCGGTGGGGAGGGCCCGCTTCGGGGCCTTCTTGCCGGTCACGTCGGCGACCACGCCGATCGCCTCGCGCACGGTCGTCGCCGGGCCGCTGATCACGTAGGCCTCGCCGGCGCGGCCCTTGTCCAGCCCCAGCAGGATCCCGGTGGCGATGTCCTCGACGTGGGTAAGGCAGATGCCCAGCTCGGGGAAAGGGATCGCGACCATCCTGCCCTTGAGGAATTCGTTCAGCATCACCGCGATCGAAGAGGTGTCGCCGGGGCCGTAGACGCCGCCCGGCTGCATGATCACGCAGGGCAGCCCCTCGCCGATCAGCCGCTTGGCGACCTGGTGGGCTTCCCACTTGGTCTGCTCGTAACAGGAGGTGAAGCTCTGGGCGGGGTGCTCGTAGGACTCGTCGACGATCTGGCCGTCGGTGTTGCCGAAGACGCCGACGGTCGAGACGTAGACGACCTTCGGGATCTTCAGCTCCAGCGCCGCGCCGAGCACCCGTTCGGTGCCGCCGACGTTGGCCTCGCGCATCGCCTCGCGCTCGCGCGCCGGGATCCCGACCTCGTAGATCGCGGCGGCGTGGATCACCGCGTCGCAGCCGGCCATCCCCTCGCGGATCGCGCGCTCGTCGGCGAGGTCGCCGGGGGCGATCTCGCAGCCGAGCGCGGCGATCGCCTTGCCCTTCTCGGGGTTGCGGACGAGGCAGACGACCTCGTCGCCGCGGGCGCGCAGCTGGCGCACCACCGCGCCGCCGATGAATCCCGTTCCCCCCGTCACGAAGACCTTCACGGTTTCCAAAGCCTAGCCCCCGCGGCGGGGCCTACCATTAAGAGCATGCAGCGATCGAGGAACGGACGCAAGACGGAGACGCGCTACAGCGCCGAGCACGGGAACGGCGCCGGCGCCGACCAACCCGCGCGCCCGCCAGCGCGCGCTGGCGATCGGGATCGTCGACGGCCCCGAGCGCGAGGAGCCGCTGGCCGAGCTGAAGGAGCTGCTGCGCACCGCCGGCGTCGCGACCGCCGGCGAGGCGACCCAGCAGCGGCCCAAGCCCGATCCCGACCGCTACTTCGGCCGCGGCCGGCTGGAGGAGCTGAAAGCCGGAGATCAAGGCCTGCGACGCCAACCTGGTCGCCTGCGACGACGAGCTGGCGCCGCGCCAGGAGCGCAACCTGGAGGCGGCGCTCGGGGTACCGGTGATCGACCGCACCGCGGTGATCCTCGACATCTTCGCCGACCATGCCCACTCGGCCGAGGGCAAGCTGCAGGTCGAGCTGGCCCAGCTCGAATACAACATGGCCCGCATGCGGGGGCTCTGGACCCACCTCGAGCGGCTCGGCGCCGGCCGCATGGACGGCGGCATCGGCACCCGGGGCCCGGGCGAGAGCCAGATCGAGACCGACCGCCGGCTCGCCCGCAACCGGATCTCGGCGCTGCGCCGGCGGCTGGCGCGGCTGGAGCAGAACCGCGGCGTGATGCGCGCCCGGCGCGACCGCTCCTCGCTACCGCGGGTCGCCCTCGCCGGCTACACCAACGCCGGCAAGTCGACGCTGCTGAACGCGCTGACCGGGGCCGAGGTCGGGGTCGCCGACCGCCTCTTCCACACGCTCGACCCGACCACGCGCAGCTTCGAGCTCTCCGGGCGCGACTACCTGCTGACCGACACCGTCGGCTTCATCGAGAAGCTGCCCCACCAACTCGTCGAGGCGTTCAAGGCGACGCTCGAGGAGACGACGCTGGCCGATCTGATCGTCCACGTCGTCGACGCCTCCGAGCCGGAGGAGCGCCGGCTGATCGACATGAACGCGGTCGACGAGGTCCTGGAGGAGATCGGCGCCGGCGAGAAGCCGCGACTGCTGGTCCTCAACAAGGCCGACCTGCTCGACGAGGACGCCCGCCACGAGGTGACGATCGCCCATCCCGACGCGGTCCTGGTCTCGGCTCTGGCCGAGCAGGGGCTGGAGGCGCTGCGCGAGCGGATCGAGGCCGCCTTCGCCGAGACGCTGACCGAGGTCGAGCTGCTGATCCCCTACTCGCAGGGTGGCCGCCTGCACGAGCTGCACGAAGTAGCCGGCGACCTCGAACGGACCGAGCGCCCCGACGGCGTCCTCGTCCACGCCCGCGTCCCGGCCGCCGAGCTGCACCGCTTCGACGACCTCGCGGTTGCCTAAGCACGGCTCAGCTAGGGTGGCGGCCGTGCAGCTTCCCGTGGCCAAACTGAAGCCGGAGGCGATCCTCCCGACCCGCGCCCATCCGGGCGACGCCGGACTCGACCTCTACGCCTGCGAGCCGGCCCACCTCGGACCGGGTGAGCGCTGGGGGGTGGGGACCGGAGTCGCTGTCGAGATCCCCGAGGGGCACGCCGGCCTGGTACTACCGCGTTCCGGGCTGGCGCGCGAGCACGGGATCACCGTGGTCAACAGCCCGGGCCTGATCGACGCCGGCTATCGCGGCGAACTGCGGGTGCTGCTGCTGAACGCCGATCCGGCCGAGGTCTTCAGGGTCGAGGCCGGCGACCGCATCGCCCAGTTGGTGATCGCCCCGATCGCCCTGGCCGAGCCGGTCGAGGCGGCGAGCCTGACCGAGTCGGCTCGTGGCGAGGGCGGCTTCGGCTCCAGCGGGCGCTGAGCCGGGGTCTAGTTCTCCGCCAGGCGGCGGAGAATCTCGACCGAGCTGGCGAGCGTCGCCTGTTCGGCCGGGGAGAGGCCCTCGATCGCGTCGACCAGCCAGCCGACCCGGGCGCGGCGGTCGGCTTCCAGCTCGGCCCGCCCGGAAGCGGTGAGCAGGACCAAGGCGCGGCGGCGGTCGTCCGGGTCGGGCCGGCGCTCGACCAGGCCCTCGGCTTCGAGGTCGGCGACCGTCTGCGCCATCGACTGCGGGCGCACCCGCTCGGCGCTCGCCAGGTCGCTGACGCTCTGGGAGCCGTCGCGGTCGAGCCGGCCGATCACGCTTGCCTGCTGAAGCGGAAACCGGTGCTCGGCCCGCAGCCGGCGCACCAGCTGCCCGAGCACGATCCGCAGTTCGCTTGCCACCTCGGCGCTCACGGGGCGAATATACGCCAACAAGGCAGCCAAACTGCACAGTTTGCCTGTGTAATATCGACGTTGCATGGCAAAGCGAAGATCGAAGGACACCTACAAGTGGATCGCTCTCTCGAACTGCACCCTCGCCGTCTTGCTCGCCACCCTTGACGCCTCGATCACGCTGATCGCGATGCCAGACATCTTCCGCGGCATCGAGCTCGACCCGCTGGTCCCGGCGAACAGCGCCTACCTGCTCTGGATGATCCTCGGCTACCTGGTCGTGACCAGCGTGCTGATCGTCAGCCTCGGCCGACTTGGCGACATGTACGGCCGGGTGCGGATCTTCAACCTCGGCTATGTGATCTACACGGTCGCCTCGCTGCTGCTGGCGATCGACTGGATGACCGGCGAGGCGGGGGCGCTCTACCTGGTCATCTTCCGCATCGTCCAGGGGGTGGGAGGGGCCTGCCTGCTCGCCAACTCGGCGGCGATCATCACCGACGCCTTCCCGGCCCACCAGCGCGGGATGGCGCTCGGGATCAACAACATCGTCGCGGTCAGCGGGATGTTCATCGGTCTGGTGCTCGGCGGCCTGCTGGCGCCGATCGACTGGCGGCTGGTCTTTCTGATCTCGGTCCCGATCGGACTATTCGGGACCGTCTGGGGCTACATGAAGCTGGAGGAGCGCAGCCAGCCACGGCCGGCGAAGGTCGACTGGTGGGGGAACGTCACCTTCGCCGGCGGCCTGGTCCTGGCGATGGTCGCGGTCACCTACGGGATCCGTCCCTACGGCGACGCGGCGACCGGCTGGGGCAGCCCGCGCGTGTTGCTCCTGCTCGCCGCCTCGGTTGCCTGCCTCGCCGCTTTTTTCGTGGTCGAGCGCCGCGCCGAGGCGCCGATGTTCCGGCTGCCGCTGTTCCGCATCCGCGCCTTCACCTTCGGCACGCTCTCGACCTTCCTCGCGTCGCTCGCCCGCGGCGGCCTGATGTTCATGCTGATCATCTGGCTGCAGGGGATCTGGCTGCCGCTGCACGGCTACGACTTCACCGAGACGCCGCTTTGGGCGGGGATCTACATGCTCCCGTTCACGATCGGGATCCTGCTCGCCGGGCCGGTGTCCGGCCACCTCTCCGACCGCTTCGGCGCCCGCCCGTTCGCGACCGGGGGCATGTTGGTCGCGGCGCTCAGCTTCGGGTTGCTGATGATGCTGCCGATCGACTTCGAGTACTCCGCCTTCGCGGCGATCCTGCTGCTCAACGGGATCTCGATGGGGATGTTCATCGCGCCCAACCGGGCGGCGGTGATGAACTCCTTGCCGCCCGGCGATCGCGGCGCCGGCGGCGGCATGAACCAGACCTTCCAGAACTCCGCCCAGGTGGTCTCGATTGGGATCTTCTTCACCCTGCTGGTGATCGGCCTCGCCTCGGCGCTGCCCGGGGCGCTCAGCTCCGGCCTGGAAGCGCACGGGGTTTCTGCCGCGGCGGCGCACGAGGCGGGCCAAACCCCGCCGATCTCGGTTCTCTTCGCCGCCTTCCTCGGCTACAACCCAATCGAGCACCTGATCGGTGCCGACACCCTGGGTGCGCTTCCGGCGGGCGCCCATGAAGCGGTCACCGGGCAGGCCTTCTTCCCGCACCTGATCGCCGGGCCCTTCGCCGACGGGCTCCAGATCGCCTTCAGCTTCGCGATCGTCGCCTGTCTGATCGCCGCCGGGGCGTCGCTGATGCGTGGAGGCCGTTACCGCCACGGCGAAGACCTCCCGACCGAGGAGGTCGCCGAGGTCGCGACCAGCCCCTCGTACTAGGCCCCGGCGGCGGAACGCGCGCTGGCGTGGGCGGCGTCCTCGAAGGCGTCGTCGAGCGGCTCCAGCGCGACCTCGGCGCCGTAGCGGCGCTCCAGCGCGGTGGCGATCAGGTAATCGGCGAGCCAGGCGTTCTTCGGCAGCAGCGGACCGTGCAGGTAGGTGCCGATCAGGTTGGCGCGGCGGACGCCCTCGAGCCCGTCGCTGCCGTTGTTGCCGTGTCCCTCGACGACCCTGCCAAGCGGCTCCGCGCCGCCGCCGAGATAGGTGCGGCCGCCGTGGTTCTCGAAGCCGGCGAGCAGGCGCGGTCCGCCGCCGAGGTCGACCTCGATCGCGACGTTGCCGATCAGCCGCGGCCCCGGCTCGCGCACGGTCTCCAGGTCGGCGAGCCCCAGCCCTGGCAGCTTCTCTTCGCCGAGCTGGTAGCTGTGGCCGAGCAGCTGGTAGCCGCCGCAGACTGCCAGCAGGCAGGCCCCGTTCTCGACCGCGGCCACGAGCGCGTCGCGCTTGGAGGTCGCCATGTCCTGGGCGACCAGGCGCTGGTCGCGGTCTTGGCCGCCGCCGATGTAGAAGAGGTCGTGGGCGCCGGGGTCGACCGGGTCGCCGGGGCCGGCGCCGCTGTGACTGAACTCGATCCCACGCCACTCGCAGCGGCGCTGTAGGAAGAGGATGTTGCCGCGGTCGGCGTAGATGTTCATCTGCTCGGGGTAGAGGCTGAGGACGCGCAGCTCCATCGCTCAATCCTCCTTTTCGTAGACGACGGCGAGCGAGCCGACGTGGATGTCGGTCGGGGGGATCGGGCGGCGCTCCAGGGGTCGCAATCCCGCGACGGCCGCCTCTTCCTCGAGCTGGGCGGCGGGGAAGGTGGCGATCCGGACCTGGTTCGGCTCCTCGGTCAGCTCACCGTCGGGGGAGACGGACTGCCGCAAGCGGTGGACGACGATCTCGTCGGGCCCGACCGCGGCCTCGACCGCGAGGCTCGAGTAGACCCAGCCGTCGACCTCGCGCACGTCGGGGAGCGGGGGAGGGGCGCCGTCGGGCTCGGGCATCGCCTCGAGGATCGCGGCGGCGAAGCGACCGCGGGGGCGGAGCGCGGCGCTGATCCGGCGCAGGCAGGCGACCCGGGCCTCGGCGTCGGAGAGCAGCTGCAGCATCTGGGTCGGGGCGAGCACCAGGGCGACCTCGCCGTCGAGGGCGAAGTCGCGGGCGTCGGCGAGGTGCGTGCGCACGGCGAGCCCGTCGGTGCGCTCGCCGAGCGCCGCGATCAGATCCGGGTCGCGGTCGAGGCCGACCGTCTCGAATCCCCGTCGCGCCAGGTGCAGGACGACCCGGCCGGTCCCACAGCCGAGCTCAAGGACCGGCCCCTCCGCCTGCGCCGCGAGCTCCTCCCAGAGCGCGAGGTCGGCCGCGTAGGAGCCGCACTCGACGTCGTGCCAGATCGCCTCGGCGCTCACCGCCAAAACTCCTTCGCAAGACCGCGATCGGCAAGCAGCTTCCGCAACTCCAACAAAGCCGTATAGGTCGGCAGCGCGTAAACCCTCCGCGTAACCGGATTTGGCGTTCCCCCAGCCCCGCGAAATCCGGTTACGGCGTCGAGGGAGGGGGCGATGGGGGGAATTACCTCGATGCGGTCGGTGGGGTAGCCGGCGTACTTGAGGCGGAGGGCCAGCTCGGGGGCGCGGGTGCCGGCGCAGACGACGCGGCGGACGGCTTCGGCCAGCAGCTCGAAGTCCGCGTCCCAGATCCAGGAGACGTCGCGGCCGTCGGCGATGCGGTCGTTGAGCGCGATCCAGAGGTCGATCCCCTCGCCCTCCCCGGCCTCCAGCCGCAGGGTGCGCAGGACCTCGTTGGCGCCGGCCGGGTTCTTGATCAGCAGGATCGAGACCTCGGCCTCGCCGACCGCGATCGTCTCCACCCGCCCGAAGGCCGCCTTCATCTCGCCCAGCGCCGCGCCGATCCGCTCCGGCGCGACCCCGAGCCGCAGCCCGGCCGCGATCGCGGCGAGCGCGTTGTAGACGTTGTAGAGGCCCGGCAGCGGCAGCTCCAGCTCGATCTCGCCGGCGGGGGTGCGGACGCGGGTTCGCGAGCCGTCCATCCCGCGCAGCTCGATTTGCGTGGCAGCGACGTCCGGCCGCGGCCGCTCCGCCCCGCAGCCTGGGCACGAGTAGTGGCCGAGGTGGCCGACGAAGGCGCGCGCGTACTCGTAGGGGTGGCCGCAGCGACGGCAGTGCTTGGCGTCGAAGGCGTGCTGGAGCTCGGGCAGGGCCTGGGAGGGGTCGTCGATCCCGAAGTAGAGGACGTCCTCGCGCTGGCGGCCCTCCGGATCGCGGCCGAGATCGGCGATCAACGGGTCGTCGGCGTTGAGCACGAACTGCGAACGGCCCTCGCGCGCGGCGACCGTCTTCGCCCATTCGTCGGCCAGCGCCTCGATCTCGCCGTAGCGGTCGAGCTGGTCGCGGAACAGGTTGCCGAGCACGATCAGCGAGGGCCCGAGTTCGTCGACGACCTTCGGCAGCCAAGCCTCGTCGACCTCGAACAGGCCCTCGCGGCCTGCACGCTGCTCCAGCAGCGCCGTCGCCACGCCCCAGGTCATGTTCGAGCCGGCCCGGTTGTGGACCGGCTGGCGGCCCTCGGCGGCGAGGATCGCGGCGATCATCCCGGCGGTCGTCGTCTTCCCGTTGGTTGCCGAGACGACGGTTGCGCCGCGGTCGAGCCGGGCGCCGAGCTCGGCGATCGCGCCGGGCGCGAGGCGCAGCAGCACCCGGCCCGGCAGCGTCGTCCCGCCGCCGCGCCCGCTGGCCCGGCTGGCGGCACCGACCGCCCGGGCCAGCGCGACCTTGGTTGCGAAGCCGGCGCTCAAGCGCCCGGAACCAGCACGCTCAGCGCCCGTGGCAGGACCCGCAACGAGGCGGGCAGGTCGGTGAGGTGCTCCCCGTCGGCGTAGACCGGGAAGGGGCGGCTGGCGCTGAGTTCGAGGTGCTGAGCGCGGAAGACGCGCACCTCGTCCTTCTCGACGTGGGTGCCCTTGAACACCTTCGGCAGGTTACTCAGGAACCGCAGCTTGCCGACCTCGCCGACCGAGACGACGTCGAAGAGTCCGTCGTCGAGCTCGGCGTCGGGCGCGACGTACATGCCGCCGCCGAAGCAGCTGCTGTTGGCGACCGAGATCGAGTAGCCGCTGAGGCGGGTCCGCTCGTCGTCGACGCGGATCGTGAAGCGGGCCGGCTTCCAGCCGATCAGAGTGCGGATCCCCGCGTAGACGTAGACGAGGCTGCCGCGCAGGAACCTGGTCTCGTTGGCGAGGCGGTTGGCTTCGGAGTCGAAGCCGACGCTGACGATCCCAAGGAAAGCGCTTGCCGTTCGCCTCGCCGACGTCGATCCGGCGGGTCCGCCCGGCGAGGATCACCTCCACCGCCGCCTCCGGCTCGCTGGGGATTCCGAGCACACGCGCGAGGTCGTTGCCGCGGCCGCCGGGGACGATCCCGAGCGGGGTCTCCGCGCCGGCCATCGCGCCGCCGACCGCGCCGAGCAGGCCGTCGCCGCTCATCACGACCGGAAGCTCGCCGGCTTCGACCGCCAGCAGCGCCTGCTCGGCCCCGTGCTCGAGCCCCTTGGTGTGCTGCACCCTGAACTCGACCCGGCGCTCGTCGAGCGCCTGCTCGACCCGGGGCAGCAACTTCAGCGTCTTGCCTCCCGCCGAGGATGGGTTGACGAGGATCGCCAGCGGCATCGCGTCGATCGCCATACGGTGAGCCTATTCGGAGCGCAGGGCTCGGTCGGGACCCCGCAGGCGGGCGACAGAGAAGCTGCCGTCGCCGGCGTCCTCGGCCTCCACGGGGACGAACCCGCCCCGCTTGAACCGCCACTGCCCGAGCCTCGAACCGAACTTCGAGGGAGCGTGCAGGCGATCGGAGTAGGCGATCACCAGGTAGCCTCCGGGGCGCAGCACGCGGGCGGTCTCGGCGACCGCGAGCCGGCCGTCGAGCACCGCGACCAGGTCGAAGTGGTCGTCGGGGAAGGGCAGCGCCCGCGGGCCGCCCAGCTTGAAGGCGATCCGGCCCTCCGGGTCGAGCCCGATCCGCGCGGTCGCGCGGCGGACCGAGTCGGCGGAGGCGTCGACCCCGCGCACCCGCGCCTGCGGAAACTCGCGGGCGAGGAAGAGCGCCCCGTCGCCGTCGCCGCATTCGACCTGCGAGCACGCTCTCCGGCCTGCCGACCGCGAGCGTCGCGGTGGCGAGCGGCGTCAACGGTGGGCTCGACATCGCTCCGATCGTAAAGCCGTTTGCATTAATCTCCGCGCCCGTGGAGGCGCAGCAGCCAGACCGTCGCTGGATCATCCTCGCCGTTTTCGCGGCGCTGGCGGTGATCGTCGTCGGCGTGATCCTGATCTCGCGCAGCGGCGGCGATGACGACGGCGATACGACCAGCGCCTCCGGCGGCTCCAAAGGCGGCTGCCAGACGGTCGAAGCGTCCGGCCCCGAAGATCGACCAGCTTTCACGAAGCCGGGCCAGGTCGTCGAGAAAGGCGAAAAAGTGAACGCGGTCGTGAAGACGAGCTGCGGCGAATTCACGATCGCGCTCGACACCGAACGGGCGCCGAAAACCAGCAACTCCTTCGCCTTCCTGGCCGAAGAAGGCTTCTTCGACGAAACGACCTTCCACCGGATCGTCCCCGAATTCGTGATCCAGGGCGGCGATCCGGAAGGCACCGGCAGCGGCGGCCCCGGCTACAGCGTCGTCGAGGCGCCGCCCAGCAACCTCGAATACACCAAAGGCATCGTGGCGATGGCGAAGACCGAAACCGAGGCCCCGGGGACCTCCGGCAGCCAGTTCTACGTCGTCACCGGCGCCAACGTCGGGTTGCCGCCCGAATACGCCCTGCTCGGCGAAGTCACCGCCGGCTACCCGACGGTCGAAAAGATCGAGAAACAGGCGAAACCCGGGACCGAAGAACCGAAACAGCCTGTCGTGATCGAAAGCGTCACGATCGAGAAGGAATAGGCGGGATCGGGATGCCAAAGCTCCGCGAGGGCGACCCGGCACCCGAGTTCGAGCTTCCGGGGACCGGGGGCAAGACCTACCGGCTCGCCGACTACCGCGGGTCCAAGCTGGTCATCGCCTTCTACCCCGGCGACTTCACGCCGACCTGCACGAAGCAGTTCTGCTCCTACCGCGACGAAGGAGGTCGGCTCGACGGGCTCGACGCGGAGATGCTGGGGATCTCGCCGCAGTCGGTCGACTCCCACGAGCGCTTCATGCAGGAGGAAAGCCTGAACGTGCCGCTGCTCGCCGACGAGGACAAGAGCGTCGCCCGCGCTTACGGGGTCCTCGCCGGGCCCCTCGTCCGGCGGGCGATCTTCATCCTCGACGAGGAGGGGATCATCCGCCACCGCAAGGTGAGCGTGGTTGGCCTCGGCTACGAGTCGCTCGACGACATCGAGCAGGCACTGGCCAAGCTCGCTTGATGGCGAACGGCGCGCAGGCGTTCGAGCTCGGTCCGGCGCCGACGATCCGCGGCGAGTCGGCGGGGGAGGGGCCGCCGCTGGTGCTCTGCCACGGGGTCACCGCGACCCGTAGGTACGTGGTCCACGGCTCGCGCTCGCTCGAGCGGGCCGGATTCAGGATTGTCACCTACGACGCTCGCGGGCACGGCCAGTCCGACCCCGCCCCGGAGGGGGAGGGTTATGGATACCCGGAGCTGGTCGCCGATCTGGAGCGGGTCGTCGCCAGCGAGGTCGGGGACGGTCGCTTCGTCTTCGCCGGGCACTCGATGGGCGCGCACACGGCGGTCGCCTACGCGCTGCGCCATCCTCAGCGCCTCGCCGGCCTCGTGGTCATCGGCCCCGTCTACACGGGCGAGGTCAGCGAGGGAACGCTGGCCTACTGGGACGGCCTCGCGGCGGCGCTGGAGAGCGGCGGGGTCGACGGCTTCGTCGCCTACATCGAGGCGCACCAGGGCATCGACTCGGCCTTTCGTGACTCGGTCCTGCGCTTCACCCGCGAGCGGATCTCACTGCACCGGCACCCAGAAGCCCTAGTCGAGGCGCTGCGCGAGCTGCCGCGCTCGCGGCCCTTCGCCGAGCTCGACGAGCTCGGCGCATTGATCTGCCCACCCTGGTCGTTGCCAGCTACGACGAGGCCGACCCCGGCCATCCCTACGCGGTCGCCGAGGCCTACGCGGAGGCGCTGCCGCTGGCGCGGCTGGTCAGCGAGGAGCCGGGCGAGTCGCCGCTCGCCTGGCAGGGGGGAGACTCTCGCGCGAGATCGCTTCCTTCTGCGCCGAGCCGGCCGTCGCGGCGGCGCTCAAATCTTCAAGCGGGACTTAAGAGCAATGGTTATCTTCCATTGCTATGAAATTTCCGAGTGAAGCCTTCCTGCGGCGGGCGATCGCCTTCGTCGCGGCCCTCGGGGTGGGTGTCGCGACCTACATCACGATCGTCGAGTCCGGCGGTGGGGCGCCAGCCTGCGTCGCCGGCGGGCACGGCTGCGCAGACCGTGGCGGAAAGCGAGTACTCGGAAATCGCCGGGATCAACGTCGCGATCTTCGGGATCGCCGGCTATGTCCTGATCCTGGCGACCGCGTTCTTCGCCAACGACATGGCGCGCCTCGGCGGCTTCGCGCTGGCGCTGGGTGGGTTCGGGTTCAGCATCTACCTGACCTATCTGGAGATCTGGGAGATCGAAGCGATCTGCCAGTGGTGCGTCGGCAGCGCGATCCTGATGACGATCCTCTTCGTCCTCAATGCGGCCCGCCTGATCGGCTACGCGGGGACCGACGGACCGGTCGCGGCGCCGGCCGAACAACTGCAGAACTGAAACCAACCAAAGACCAGGGAGAGCGATGAGCGGCAAGCAGGATCGGGAAAAACGCCGCCAGGAACGCCTGGAGGCCGAAACGCAAGGTCGACACGCCAGGACCGACGCAAGAAACTGCTGCAGATCGGGGCCGGCGCCGCCTTCCTCGCGGTCGTCCTGGTCGCGGTCCTGATCGTCGCTGCCTCCGGCGGCGACGACGGCGGCGACGCCAGCAACGTCACGGACGCCGCCCTGGTCGATCAGGAGCTGAAAGGGCTCGAACAGGAAGGGCTCGTGCTCGGCGACCCGAAAGCGCCGGTCGAACTGGTCGAGTTCGGCGACCTGCAGTGCCCGGTCTGCAAAGCCGCCTCCGAAGAAGCGCTGCCGCCGATCTTCGACGGCGCGGTGGCCAAAGGCGAAGCGAAGATCTCCTTCCGCAACTTCATTATCATCAGCGAAGAATCCGAACCCGCGGGCGCCGCTGCAATCGCCGCCGGCGAACAGGGTCGCGGCTGGAACTTCATCGAGCTCTTCTACCGCAACCAGGGCGTAGAGCGCTCCGGCTACGTGACCGACGAGTTCCTGACCGCGATCGCCGAAGGCGCGGGCGTCTCCGAACATCGCCAAATGGAACAAAGACCGCAACAGCGCCAAGATCAAAAACGAAGTCAACGACAGCCACGAGGAAGCGATCCGCCTCGGCCTCGAAGGCACGCCTACCTTCATGGTCAAAGGGCCCAACACGAACGGGGTCGAACTGCTCGGCACCGTCACCTCGTCGGGGAACTCGAATCCGCGATCGAAGCCGCCGGTTAAGCGGAAGTTGACATAACCACCATTATCGTGCGTTGGACCAGACGCTGGGGCCGGGGACCCTCGCCGGTTTGGCGAGGGTTTCTCGCTGTTGTAGCTGTGACCCTGTTCTTCTCCCTGTGTCTCTGGTCAAGCCTTGCAGAGGTCGCTCAAAGGCCGTCTAGGGATTTGCTCCTTTCACTCGCGGGCCTCGGTGGAACCTTCCTCATTGCCTATGCCATTGAGATGTCCGCCGTCACGCGTTCCAGTCGAGCCCGGGACAAGCTCCAAGAAGTTCTTGTCGGTGGAATCGTCGGTGTCGGGGCTTCGGGATTCGTCGGGATCATCACTTGCCTGGGTCTGAGTGAGCGCGCTGCGGTCGGCCACTGGATCTGGGCAGACGCGTTTGCGTTTTCGCTGGTCACCGTTTCTTTGGCCATGCTGGGGCTCACGATTGTTCTCTTGCCCTTACTCAGCTACGAGTGGCGTCGGTTGGATCACTTCGATCCCAGCGGCGACTAGCGATCCATTGCAATGCGCAGGAGCTCTCTAAGGCCGCTGAAAGCGCCCTTGGGGACCTCGGCCGAGGGTGAGGCGCCGGGATGGGCGTGGGCGATCCGCACCCGCAGCGCCCGCGGACGGACTCGGAAGCGCAGCGGTGAGTTGAGCGTGACCGCCTCGCCGTCGATTCCTAGCGGGATCGGCGTCGTCTGCACTCGACCTCCAGCTCGGGCTGGCGCAGTTCGCGGTAGCGGCCGGCGGAGCTCTCCGGCCCGGGGATCGGCGGTTCGAAGTCGACGACCCCGAGCACCCCCTCGTCGAGGCGCGGCCGGGTCCCCGAGCCCAGCGTCGCGCCGAGGCGGTAGACGTTGTTGGAGACAAGGATCAGGGCGGTGCTCGTCTGGGCGGCGCCGTCACCGTCGCGCCAGCGCAGCTCGGTCGGCTCCCCTTCCGGCCCCAACGTGTCGACCAGGGTCTCCAGCAGGGTGCGAATCTTTGCGGCGCGGTAGTCGTCCTGGCTGACCGCCTCGGCGTAGACGCCGAGCGAGACGTTGTTGACGAAGACGCGCCCGTTCACCTCCCCCAGGTCGACATAACGCTCGCCCCCGTCGACGAAGGCGTCGAGCGCGCCGACCACGTCTTCGCGGTCGACCCCGAGGTCGAGGGCGAAGTGGTTGCGGGTGCCCGAGGGGATGCAGGCGTAGGGCAGGTCGTGCTCGGCGGCGATCGACGCGACCAGCGCCTGGGAGCCGTCGCCGCCGGCCATCGCCAGTCCATCCGCACCCCTGCCCACCGCCGCCCGCACCAGCTCCTCGAGGTCCTGCCCGGGCTCGAGCACGACGGTCTCCAGGCCGCGCTGGCGCGCCGCGGCGACCAGACCGACTTCCTCGGCCCGCCCGTCGCCCGAGCGCGGGTTGACGAAGAGGACCGGGTGCCGCGGGCGCGGTGCCGCGGGCAGCGAACGGTTCGGGCTTGAAGGCGCGGCGGGCGCCGACGACGCCGAGCGCGAAGCCAACTGCGACGATCACGAGCACGCCTTGGTTGTCGCCGCTGAGCAGGGAGACGACGGCGCCCGCGAGCAGTACCAGGGCGAGCGCGCCAGCCGCCCACCTGGCGGCGCCGCGGCGCAGCAGCGCGAACCAGGCGGCGCCGAGCCGCGGTTAGGACGCAGGCGAGGACGACGAGCCCGAGCGGGAATTCATCGACGAAGACGAAGGTGCCCGCTCCGACCGCGAGGGCGGCGCCGAGGATCGCGACGATCGCGGCGAGGCGGCGGCTCATATCATCGCCCGATGCGCGCATGGCTGACCGAGGCGAAGACCGTCGACACCGCGATCTACGCGGCCGTCGCCGGGACCGAGACGCCACGCCTCGACGTCGCGATGCGCCGTCTCTCCCGGGCCGCTGACCACAGCGTGCTCTGGTTCGCCAGCGCGGCCGCAATCGCCGCTCTGGGCGGCAGCCGCGGGCGCCGGGGGGCGAAGACCGGCATCGCTTCGCTCGCGCTCGCCTCCGCCTTCGCCAACCTGGTCGGCAAGCCGCTGACCACCCGTCGCCGGCCCGAGCGCGAGGAGCTCGAGGTGCTGGTCAGCCGGCAGGTGCCGATGCCGCAGTCGAGCTCCTTCCCCTCCGGCCACACCGCCTCCGCCTACGCTTTCGCAACCGGCGCCGGCCACGCCTTCCCGGCGCTCTCGGCGCCGCTGCGTGCCCTGGCGACGGTGGTCGGCTACTCGCGCGTGCATACCGGCGTCCACTATCCCGCAGATGTGGTCGCCGGGGCGTTCATTGGAGTCACCGCCGCCGAGGTCGCCGGTCGTCTACTGGAGCGGCGCTCCTAGGACCGGTAGGAGGCGAGCGCCGCCCGACCGCGGACCAGCGGCCTGACCAGCGGCGGCGCCTTCGGCAGCTCGCCGCGCTCGACCGCTCCGGGCTCGAAGCCGGCGTCGGTGAGGGTTGCCACGGTGTCGCGGTTGCAGTGGCAGCCGTCGGCGAGGAAGCGCCAGGGTCGCTCGAGGCGGTCCTGCCAGCAGGCCAGGCCGGGGTCCCCCGCGCGCACGTGCTCGATGAAGAGCAGCTCACCGCCGGGCTTCAGCACGCGGGCCAGCTCGATCGAGTGCGGCGCTCGGATCGGGCACCGTGCAGAGGACCAGGGTGACGACCGCGGTATCGAAGCGGTCGTCCTCGAAGGGCAGGCGTTCGGCCGGTGCTTCGACGATCTCCGCCGCCCGGCCGGCGGCGGCGACCCGCTCGCGCAGGCGCTTGGTCATGTGCGGGTCGGGCTCGACCAGGACCAGCTCCGCAACCGCGTCGGGGTAGAGCTCGAGGTTGGCGCCGGTCCCGGCGCCGAGCTCGACTACCCTCCCCCGCGCTCCGCGCGACCAGCTCGCGGCGCATCTCGCGCAGGCCGGCCTCCTCGGTCGCCTTCAGACCACGGTCGTAGAGCGCCGAGAAGGCGCGTCCCCAGGTCGCGTCGTAGATCCGTCCCATCGCTTGGCCCATCCTGCCGGCTATAGCCGGCTCAATGCATCAAGCGGCGTCGCGCTCTGGCGCTGGAGCCTCCGCCGGCGCCTCGCGCTCCGGCTCGCTAGCCGCCGCCCGCTCCTCGTAGGCGCGGCGGGCACCGTGGTCGACCTCGGTCATCAGCTTGTCGACCTTCATCGCCCGGCCGATCGCCTCGCGCCAGGCGCCGCGGCAGCAGGGCGACGACCTTGAAGAGAGCGCCGTTGGCGCGCGGCACCCAGACGTCGAAGCGCGGGACTTCGAGCGCGTCGACGATCTCATTCGCGACGTCCTCGGCCTCGACCGGTTTGACCATTTCTGGCCGACCCCCGAGGTCAGCTCGGTGTTGACGACGGTCGGCATCACGCAGGCGATCTCGATGCCGCGTGTCGCGCAGCTCGGCCCGCACGGCCTCGCTGAGCCCGACCACGGCGTGCTTGGTCGCCGGAGTAGGTGGCGATCCCGGGGATAGCCGCCTTTGCCGGCCTGCGAGGCGATGTTGACGATGTGCCCGGGCCGCGCGGGCGCATCCGCTCGATCGCCAGCTGCATGCCGGTGATCACCCCGTGAGGTTGATGTCGAGCTGGCGGCGGACCGAATCCTGGCTCTCCTCCGACGAACGGGGTCACCGGCATGATCCCGGCGTTGTTGATCACCACGTCGATCGGCCCGAGCTGGCGCTCGGCCTCGTCGAGGAAGGCGGCGAAGGAGTCGCGCTCGGTGACGTTGAGCGGCAGCGCGACGGTGCCGCCGCCGAGCCCCGCCGCCGTCTCCTCGGCCAGCTTCAGGTCGAGGTCGCCGATCGCGACGCGGCAGCCCTTGCGGACCAGCGCCGTCGCCGTCGCCTTGCCGATCCCCCGGGCCCCGCCGGTGATCGCCACGACCTTGCCGTTCAGTGAACGCCGCTCCTTCGCCATCTCGCTCCTCCTACCCTCGTTGGGCGGCGGGCCTCAGCTCGCCGGCTTGTAGACCGTGACCACGGCGGCGCCGCCGAGGCCGATGTTGTGCTGCAGGGCGACCTTGGCGCCCTCGACCTGTCGCTTGTCCGCGTCCCCACGCAGCTGCCAGGTCAGCTCCGAGCACTGCGCCAGCCCGGTCGCGCCCAGCGGATGTCCCTTCGAGATCAGCCCGCCGGACGGGTTGACCACCGGGCCCTCGCCGCCGTAGGTGGTCGCTTCCGCCTCGACCAGCTTGTGGCCCTCGCCCTCGGCCGCGATGCCGAGCGCTTCGTAGGTGATGAGCTCGTTGGCGCTGAAGCAGTCGTGCAGCTCGATACGTCGACTTCCTCGGCGCTGACGCCGGCTTCCGCGTAAGCGCGGTCGGCGGCGGTCTTCGACATGTCGGAGCCGACGATCGTCATGCAGTCGGCGTTGGTGTCGAAGGTCGAGCTGAGGTCGGTGACCATCGACTGGCCGACGATCTCGATCGCCTGGTCGCCGAGCCCGTGCTCTTCGACGTAGCGCTCGGAGGCGACGATCGCGCAGGCCGAGCCGTCGGAGGTCGGCGAGCACTGCAGCTTGGTCAGCGGCTCGTGGATCATCTTCGCCGCCTTGATGTCCTCCAGCGATGTACTCGTCCTGGAACTGGGCGTAGGGGTTGTTGACCGAGTGCTTGTGGTTCTTCCACCCGATCCAGGCGTAGTGGTCGGGGTTGGAGCCGTACTTGGCGATGTGGTCGCGGCCGGCGTTGCCGAACATCTGCGGCGCCGGCGGCGACTGCTCCGGGTCGCGGATCTCGAACATCCGCATCGCGTGCTTGTCGAGCGCGTTGGTGCGGTCGGTGTACTTGACCCCGAGGCTGCCGGGCTCCATCTTCTCGAAGCCGAGCGCCATCGCGCAGTCGACGAGACCGCCCTTGACCGCCTGGCGGGCGAGGAACAGCGCCGAGGAGCCGGTCGAGCAGTTGTTGTTGACGTTGACGACCGGGATCCCGGTGAGGCCGAGCTGGTAGAGCGCCCGCTGGCCGTAGGTCGAGTCGCCGTAGCAGTAGCCGGCGTAGGCCTGCTCGACGTCCTCGTACGGGATGCCGGCGTCGGCGAGCGCCTTCTCCCCCGCCTCTTTGGCCCAGTCGGGGTAGTCGCCCTCCTTGGTGCCCGGCTTCTCGAACTTGGTCATCCCGACCCCGATCACGTAAGTCCTGTTGCTCAAGTCTGCTCCCCTGGTCCGCCGCGTCCCGCGCGGCTGTTTGGCTGGCTAGCCAGGAATTTAGCGCGACTCGGCATCCGGCGGGTCCGGCGGCGGTCGCAGGGCGGCGAAATCGAGGCCCCTCCCCTCCCCCGGGTTCGGCCACAGGACCCAGGCGAGGAAGGCGATCAGGATGCCCGAGCGCGGTGCCGATCGCGCGCAGGTCGGCGGCATGCCAGGCGTTCTCGCCGAGCGTGTCGGTGAGCAGCACCACGTAGACCGTGACCGCGGTCGTGAACAGCGCGTACTGGACGGTGAGCAGGCCGAAGCAGAAGCCGGCGGCGAGGAAGAGGATCGCGACGGTGGCGACGTCGCTGTCGATCGTTTCCGCCGCGATCGTGGCGATCACCAGGCCGAGCACCGTGCCGGCCGCCCGCAGGACCAGGCGCAGGTACGTTTCGTCGCGGTCGGGCCGCATCACGAAGAGGATCGTCAGCGGGATCCAGAAGCCGTGGTCGTCCATGTCGAAGATCCGGTAGACGGCGACACCGGTCGCGAGCGCGGCGCCGAAGCGGATCCCGTGGCGGCAGGCGTCGGATTCGAGTGTCAGGTTCTCGCGCAGGGCCTTGCGCGACCGCGTCGCCAGTCCCAGCCGCTCGGCTCGCCGCGGGCGCGGCGCTCGGCGAAGACCCAGACGAGCAGCGACCAGGCGACCTGGGTGAGGCCGCCGAGCGGTCACCCAGACGAGCGCCGGCAGGACCTCGTCGACCGGGCAGGAAGAAGCCCTGGGCGACCATCAGCGCGAGCGAGACCGAGAGGCCGTAGATCGCCAGCCGCAGCGAGTAGGCGAAGAAGTAGCCGGCGAGCGCGCCGACCAGGCCCATCGCCAGCACCGCCAGCGGTGCCGACTGGCTGCTGAGGATGCCGAGCGCGGCGGCGATCCCGATCGCCGGGGCGACCGCCGCCTGCCAGGCCGCCCGCGGCAGCGCCCGCGCGTCCATCCCGACGAAGCCGGCGAACAGGGCGCCGGTCCCGATCGCCCCCTGGGTCGGCGCGTCGAAGCCGAACTCGATCGCCAGGCAGACGCCGATCGGGACCGCGATCAGGAAGCCGCGGCGGATCGACGGGCCGGGCTCGGCGGGGCCGATCGCGAACAGCGGCGAGGCGCGAGCCGTCTGGCGGTTCCGGCTGGGTTGTAGAGGCCCGAGGGGCGGTTAGACGGCGAGCGGGTCGACACGGCCCTGAGGGTAACCTCAGCGTCCGTGGTATTCGCCGACGATCAGCTCCGATCCCGCTGCCGGAGTGGGATTCTTCGCCGCCCTCGCGGCGGGAGTCGTCTCCTTCCTCTCCCCCTGCGTGCTGCCGCTCGTGCCCGGCTACCTCTCCGCCGTGACGGGGGTCTCGGCGACCGAGCTCGAAAACGCCGGCTGGCGCCGGGTGCTGGGCCCGAGCCTGCTCTTCGTCGCCAGCTTCTCGGCGATCTTCATCGCGCTCGGCCTCACCGCGACCGGCCTCGGCTCCTTCCTCCAGGACCACAGGACACCGCTGACCAAGATCTCCGGGGTGCTGATCATCCTCATGGGCGTCCTCTTCGTCGCCTCGCTCTTCATCACCCGGCTGAACCGCGAGTGGCACGTCGACGCGCTGCTCGAGCGGGCCGGCAAAGGCGGCCCGATCGTCGCCGGCGCCGCCTTCGCGATCGCCTGGACGCCCTGTATCGGCCCGACCCTCGGCGCGATCCTCACCGCCGCCTCGCTCTCCGGCTCGGCTGGCCACGGCGCCCTCCTGCTCGCCGTCTACTCGGCCGGCCTCGCGATCCCCTTCATCGCCACCGCCCTCGCCTTCTCCCGAATGACCACCGCCTTCACCGTCGTCAAGCGCCACTACCAGCTGATCGTCGCGGTCGGCGGCTTGATCCTGATCGCGATGGGCGTCCTCATCCTCACCGGCGAAATCACCCAGCTCAACGCCGAAGTCCAGAGCTGGGCCGAAGAACTGGGCCTCGACTTCTGGAACTCTGAGTCTAATTCTGGACCGGGGTGACGGTCTCGAGCTCTTTGCCGACCGCCTCGGTGATCTCCAGGCCGTCGTCCTCCATGTCGCGCGAGCAGACGATTCGGAACCGCCCCGTGCCCACGGCGCCGTCAGGCACCACCGGCAAGCCCCGGATCGTGTCCCAGCCGAGCCGTTCGACCTCGAACGGGTTCATCCGCACCTCCGCCGCCGGGAAGGGGCAGTTGGCGTTGTGCTGGTCGATCGCCTTGGAGATCGCCTCAAGGTTCTTCGCCTCGGGGGAGGACACTGGCCTTGAAGGGTAGAGAAAGGCGCCAAATCTGTCCCTCCCCCACCCTACGATCGGCGGGTGCGCTTCGAACGTACGATCGCCCATCTCGACATGGACGCGTTCTACGCGTCGGTTGAGCTGCGACGGCGACCGGAGTTGAAGGGGAAGCCGGTGGTCGTCTGTGGGTCGGGGCCGCGGGCGGTGGTGACGACGGCGAGCTACGAGGCGCGGCGGCTGGCGGGCATCCACTCGGCGATGCCGGCGGCGGTGGCGCGGCGACGGCTGCCGGACGCGATCTACATCGCGCCGGACTTCCCGGCGTATCGGGAGGCCTCGGCGCGGGTGATGGACGTGCTGCGGCGGAACTCCGAGATAGTCGAGGTCGTGGGGCTCGACGAGGCCTATCTGGACCTCACCGGCATCTTCTCGCCGAAGGCGACGATGCGGCGGATCGCGGCGCAGATTCGACGAGGAGACCGGGCTGACCTGTTCGGTCGGGATCTCCGAGAGCCGGCTGCTGGCAAAGATCACCAGCGAGCTGGGCAAGCCGGCGGGGCTGGTTGTGCTCTCGCGGGAGCAAGCGCTGGAGCGCTTCGGCGGCGATTCCCCCGGCCTGGTCCCGGGGATCGGGCCGAAGACGGTGGCCAAGCTCGAGGCGATGGGGATCGCGACCCTGGCCGAGCTCGGCGCCCGCCCGCGCGCGGAGCTAGAGGGCGCCTTCGGGCCGCGCTCGGGCGCCTGGCTGCACTTTCGCGGCCGGCTCTGGGACGAGACCCCGATCACGGTCGAGCGGGAGACCAAATCCGTCTCCGTCGAGACGACCTACGACACCGACCTCAACCAGCGCGGCGAGATCGAGGCCAAGGTCCGGGGGCTGGCCGAGGAGCTCTGCAAGCGCTTGCGCCAGAAGCAGCTCGCGGGGCGCACGATCGGGCTCAAGGTCCGGCTCGACGACTGGACCAACGTGACCCGCTCGCACACGGTCGAGGCGGCGACCAACGACCCCGCGGTGGTCGTCCCCGCCGCCCTGGAGCTGCTCCGCGCCTACGACCCGCAGCGCCCGGTGCGGCTGCTCGGGGTACGGGTGGCAGGCTTCGATGGAGAAGCCGAGGCCGAGCCGGCGGCGGCCTCGGGCGGCCAGCTGCAGCTGGGCCTGGCTTCCTGACCAGTTGGATGCAAAGATGACCAAGTGGCTGCGGACAGGCTGACCGGACTCGACGCGTCCTTCCTCCACATGGAGCGGGCGGGGGCGCACATGCACGTCGCCAGCACGATCGTCTTCGAGGGCCCCGCCCCCTCCCACGACGAGTTCCGCGACCACATCGCCTCGCGCCTGCACCTGGTGCCGCGCTTCCGCCAGAAGCTGAAGTCGGTGCCGCTCGGCCAGGGCCGCCCGGTCTGGGTCGACGACCCGCACCTCAACCTCGAGTACCACGTGCGGCAGACCGCGCTGCCGGCGCCCGGCTCCGACGAGCAGCTGCGCAACCTGGCGGCGCGAATCTTCTCCCAGCAGCTCGACCGCAGCAAGCCGCTCTGGGAGCTGTGGCTGGTCGAGGGCCTCTACGACGGCCGCTTCGCGGTCATCGGCAAGAGCCACCACGCGCTGGTCGACGGCGTTTCCGGGGTAGACATCACCACGGTCCTCTTTGACCTCGACCGCGAGCCGCAGGGCAGGCCCGCCCAGCCGCCGCGCTGGCTCGCGCGTCCCGAGCCGACCGACGTGAAGCTGGTGGCCGACGCGATGCGCGAGCGCCTCACCAGCCCGGCCGAGATCGCCCGCGGGCTGCGGCGCGCGGCGCGCGGACCGCGCCGCGTCCTGCGCGGGGTCAGCGCCACCTCGAAGCTGCTCGGGGCCGGGATCTCCGCGCCGACCACGCCGTTCAACGTCGAGATCGGCCCGCACCGCCGCTTCGCGATGACGCAGGCCGACCTCGCCGAGCTGAAACGCGTCAAGGACGCTTACGGCGGCACCGTCAACGACGTCATCCTCTCGGTCGTCACCGGCGCGATCGGCAACTACCTGCGGGCTCGCGGCCACGACACCGACGAGCTCGAGATGAAGGCGATGGTGCCGGTCAGCATCCGCGCCGAGGGGGAGCACGGCGCGCTCGGCAACAAGATCTCGGCGATGATGGCGCCGTTGCCGGTCTGGTGCGAGGACCCGGTACAGCGGCTGCAGATCGTGACCGAGCGGATGGGCGACCTGAAGGGCTCCGGCCAAGCCGTAGGGGCCGAGATCCTGACCAAGATCACCGACTTCGCGCCGACCACGATCGCCTCGCAGGCCGCCCGCCTGCAGCCCGCGCAACGCTTCTTCAACCTGGTGATCACCAACGTACCGGGCCCCCAGTTCCCGCTCTACGTGCTCGGCCGCCAGATGGAGTCGATTTACCCGATGGTCCCGCTGGCCCGCCGCCAGGCGCTCTGCGTCGGGATCATGTCCTACAACGGCCAGGTCAACTTCGGCCTGGTCGGCGACTACGACGCGATGGCCGACCTCGAGAGCTTCGCCCTCGACCTCGAAGCGGCGACCCGCGAGATCGTCGACGCAACGCCCGCCGCCAAGCAGAAGGGCAAGGTGCGGCGGGTCGAGACCGGGGCCGGCGGCAACGGTGCCGGGCCGGTTCCGGTCGAGCCCAGCGCCTAGCCGAAAGCGCTCAGCGGATCAGGTTGCCGCGCACCGCAAACGGCGCCCGGTCGGTCAGGTAGCGCCAGTCGAGCCGGCGGGCGTTGAACCCGCTGGCGCTGCCGTCGGCGTTGACGAGGACGGCGCTGATCCGGCTGAACCGGCCCGGGTCAGCCAGCTGGACCCGCAACGTGCCGCCGTTGCGGCTGTAGTCGATGCGGGTGATCGTCTTGCCCTTGCGTTCGGTCCCGAGTCGGCCAACCAGCGCCACCCCGGTGGCGATCCCGCGCGGCGCACCGACGTGGACGACAACGGCGCGGCCGCCCGGGGCGACGACCTGCAGGGTCTCGAAGGTCGTGTGGTTCAGCAGGTGCGTCTTCGCCTGGCCGCCGAGCTTCAGCTCGCCCTGGCGCGGCATGTCGGGGAAGCGGTCGCCCTCGCGGAACCCCTTCCCCGTCCGCCACTCGGCGACCGCAGCGGCGAAGTTGGTGAAGTCGCGGCTGAAGTCGGAGGACCCAGCTGCCCGGATCGCAGCGTCGTAGACGCCGACCGAGAATCCCCCCGGGCGGGTCCGCATCGCCCGGGCCCAGGCCTTGCGGATCAGCGTGCGGTCGTAGCGCCGCGCCAGCCACTGGTTCCAGACCGCCGAGCCGTACTCCTTGATCGAGCTGGTCGTCAGCGGCGTGTCGAAGCGGTGTATCCAGCGGCCGACGTAGCGCAGGTAGTCGTCGATCCCGTTGTAGACCTGGTCCTCCATCCAGGTCGCGGTCGACTCGGCAAACCAGGGGTCTTGGTAGGCGTCGTATCCGAACTGGAGGATGTGGTTGTACTCGTGGGCGATCGTCACCTGCAGGTCCTGGATCGGCTCGGTCCCGGGGAACTCGAATTCGCTGTAGTCGTTGTCGAGGACGAGATAGCCGTAGAGCCGGCGCGGCACCCGCTCGGAGTGAGCGATCTGACCGCGGTCGGGGGCCGCGTAGCCGAACAGGTCGCCGCCGATCTGCGAGAGGTAAATGTCGGTCTTGCCCACTCCCCCGCCCCGCCTGCCGTCACTCTTCGGCTCACGCCAGCCGAGCTTCTCGTTCTCGACCTCGTGCACGTGTTCGGCCGTCTCGACAACCTTCTCGACGAAGTCGGGGATCCCGTCCAGGTCGCCGTCGTCGAGGCTCGGGGCGTCGAGGCCCTGGTCGACCCAGTGCACGCAGAAGAACTCCGAGCAGGCAGGCGAGCGCGGCGCCTCGGGCACCGAGTAGGCGTTGCGGTTGGGGTCGGGATCGTCGGTCGGCCGGCCGCGCGTTTCGGTCGGCCGCGGCTGCGGCGCGATGAACGGCTTCTGGAAGGGCGAGGCGAGGGCGGGCGTGGCCGCGGCCAGTCCGGGCGCGGCGGAGGCAGCGCCGGGCGCGGCGGCGAGCATCAGGAGCGCCGCCACCGAGAGGCCGACCAGGTGGCGACGGCGGTCCCGCATCGGCCTCAGCCTACCGACGGTTCGCCTACGATCGTGCCCCCGATGCGTATCGCCCTCGCCCAGATCAACCCGACCGTCGGCGATATCGACGGCAACGCGGCCAAGATCGCCGCCTGGATTGACCGCGCCCGCGAGGCCGGAGCCGAGCTGGTGATCTTCCCCGAGCTCTGCGTCCCCGGCTACCCGGCCGAGGACCTCTACCTGAAGCGGCACTTCCTCGCCGCCAACCAGGAGGCGATCGAGGGCCTGGCAAGCGGGGTCGAGGGGATCACCGCCCTGGTCGGGTTCGCCGAGCCGATCCCGGGCGGCGGCGACTTCCGCCACGCCTACAACTCGCTCGCCGTGCTCGCCGACGGCGGCGTGCACGCGGTCTACCGCAAGAACCGGCTGCCCAACTACTCGGTCTTCGACGAGCAACGCTACTTCGCCCCCGCGGCCGAGCCGCTGACCGTCGCGGTCGGCGCGGGCGAAGTCGGGCTGACGATCTGCGAGGACGTATGGGCGCCGGGACCGCCGGCCCAGGCGGAGGCCGACGCGGGGGCGCTGCTGATCGCCAACCCCTCGGGCTCGCCCTACCACCGCGGCAAGGGCCGCGAGCGGGAGGAGATGTTCGCCGCGCGGGCTCGCGAGTACGGCGTCCCCGTCGCCTTCTGCAACCTGGTCGGGGGTCAGGACGAGCTCGTCTTCGACGGCCAGAGTCTGCTGGTCGGACCCGACGGCTCGGTGCTGGCCCGCGCCGCCCAGTTCGAGGAGGAGCTGCTCCTCTGCGAGCTGCCCGGCGATCCGGGGCCGCTGGCCGTACAGCTCGACGACGTCGACGAGGTCTACGCCGCGCTCACCCTCGGGCTGCGCGACTACGTCGAGAAGAACGGCTTCGGCCACGTCGGCGTCGCCCTCTCGGGCGGGATCGACTCGGCCCTTGTCGCGCAGCTCGCCGCTGACGCGGTCGGGCCCGAGCGGCTCAGCTGCGTGGTCATGCCATCTCCTCATTCGAGCCCTGAAACCCAGCAGGACGCCCGAAATATCGCTGCAAACCTCGGATGCGAGCTGATCGAGATCGAGATCGCCGGTTTGATGGACGACTACGAGCGGGCGTTGCCCGGTCCCGCGGCCGCCGACCTGGCCGCCGAGAACATCCAGGCGCGGATCCGCGGCAACATGATGATGGCCCTCTCCAACCGCCACGGCTGGCTGGTCTTGACCACCGGCAACAAGAGCGAGATGTCAGTCGGCTACGCGACCCTCTACGGCGACATGGCGGGCGGCTTCGCGGTGATCAAGGACGTCCCCAAGAGCCTCGTCTACGCCCTCGTGCGCCGTCGCAACGAGCGGGCGGGGAGCGAGCTGGTCCCGGCCAGCGTGCTGGAGCGGGAGCCGTCGGCCGAGCTTCGCCCCGACCAGCTCGACAGCGACTCCCTCCCCCCCTACGACCTGCTCGACCGCATCCTCGAGGCCTACGTCGAGGGCGACCAGGGGCGCGAGGAGATGATCGCCACTGGGCTGCCGGCGGCGACGATCGACGAGGTGATCCGCCTGGTCGATCGCTCCGAGTACAAGCGCCGCCAGGCGGCGCCGGGGATCCGGATCACCCCGAAGGCCTTCGGCAAGGACCGGCGGCTGCCGATCACCAACCGGTTCGGCGGCTAGCTACTCGCCGTCGGAGAAGCGCCGCGGCGCCGGCCGCACCGCGATCGTCATCATCGCGGTCGCGCAGAGGCGCTCCTCGGCGTCGAGCACCTCGCACTCCCAGACCCAGGTGGTGCGGCCGCGATGCGGCGCGCGGGCCCGCACTTCCACCCGGCCCTCGGTCACCGGCCGTACGAAGTTGACGCTGATCGACTGCCCCATCGCGACCATCCCCTGGTCGAACACGGCCATCGCCGTGGCGCGCGAGCAGACGCTCTCGACCAGGGTCGAGAGGACGCCGCCGTGGACCAGGCCGATCGGCTGGCGCAGCTCGTCGCGCACCGCGACCCGAACCCGGGCGTCGTCGGGGTCGTTGGAGACCACCTCGGTGCCAACCAGCCGGTCGAAGGGCGAGCGAATCTCTCCTACGTCCTTAGCGTCCATAGCCGGAACCCTACGAAATTAAGCTTTTGCGACTCCCCCGGGGAACCGGCCGTTGCCGCTGCCGTGGCCCATAGGGTTTGCGGGGGATGCCGCTCAGCGACGACCAGAAAGCGATGCTGCGCCTGCTGGCGCGCGAGCAGAGCTACGAGGACATCGGCGCCCTGATGGGCCTCAGCGTGGACGAGGTGGTCGCCCGGGCCGAGGGTGCGGTCGCCCAACTCGAATCGGAAGGGATCCCGGCGCCGGCCCTGCCTCCGGCCCCCGGCGGCGCCGCGGCGGCTCCGCCTCCCCCCACGGCTCCGACGCCCGCTGCCCCGGCAGCCAAGGAGCCACCCGCGCCCGAGCCTCAGAGGCCCGAGCCGAAAGCCGCTCCCACGCCGACCCCACCCCCCGCTGCGCCGCGCAAGCCGCGCGACAAGAACATGCTCGTTGCGATCGGGAGTGGAGCGGTCGGGGTGGTCGTGATCGTCGTCCTCGCCGTGCTGCTGATCTCGGGCAGCGACGGCGACTCGAGCGACACCACGGCCGCGCGCACGACCGTCAGCGACCAAGGCCTGAAACCGACGATGGCGGTGTTGAAACCGGTGGGCGGCGGCGAGGGCTCCGGCCAAGCCGTTTTCGGCAACCTTGAAGAACAGTTGGTCCTTGCGATCGAAGCGAAAGGGCTTGAGCCGACTGAGAAAGGCACGATCTACGCAATCTGCATCGCGGCGGGCCCGAACCGGATCCTGCCGATCGCCTCAACCGGGGTGGGCGCGAAAGGGACGATCAAAGCGAGCGTGCAGTTGCCGGCGGAACTGCTGCTCTACCTCGCCAACGAAACGTATTCCGAAATCGTGATCACCAGGGCCGATACGGCGCGCCTCGCGGCCGAGATCAAAAAACAGGCGAAAGAACCGGCCTACACCGGGACGCCCGTTCTCAGTGGCGAGATCACCGGCTCACTCATCGGGAACCGGGACCTGCTCAAACGGGTCCAGGAACAAAAAGAAGCGGAATAGCCGGGCGCTCAGTCGAGCAGCTTGCCGGGGTTCATGATCCCGCTCGGGTCGAGCTCCGCCTTCACGGCCCGCAGCACGTCGAGGCCGACCCGGCCGATCTCCGCCTGCATGTAGGGAACGTGGTCGCGGCCGACCGCGTGATGGTGGGTGATCGTGCCGCCGCAGGCGACGATCGCCTCGCAGGCGGCCCGCTTGACCGCACGCCACTGCTCGAGCTCGGCCCCGGCGCGGCGGCGGGAGATGAAGGTGAAGTAGAGCGAGGCGCCGTCGGCGTAGGCGTGCGAGAGATGGCACCAGACGAGCCCGGGCGTGCCCTGGGCGGCAAGCGCCCCGCGGATCGCGTCGCCGACCCCGGCGTGCAGCTCGCCGAGCCGGCTCCAGGTGTGCGAGGTCTCCAGCGTCTCGACCATCGCCCCCATCGCCATCAGCGTGTCGCGCAGGTAGGGACCGTTGTAGCGGCCGTGCTCCCAGGAGCGGCCGGCGGTCTGTCCCAGGTAGGCGGCGCCACCGGCGCGGAGCCCGCGCACGGTCAGCGCCCGGCGCCGCGCCACCGACTCCTCCTCGCCCTCGTAGCCGACGATCACCAGCGCCCCGCCGCGGCGCTTGCGGGCCCCCAGGTAGGTGTCGAAGGCCTTGCCGGCGACCCCGCGCGGCCCGGAGACGGCCAGCGAGCCCTCCGTCTCCTCCTCGTCGGAGACGCGGATGATCTCCGGCAGGCCCGGGCCCTGAGCCAGCCCGCGGACGATCTCGGCGCCTGCCGCGAAGCTCTCCGCCATCCAGGCCTCGTAGCGCTTCACGGCCGGCGTCGGGCGGACCCGCACGGTGACGTCGGGGATCACCCCCAACACGCCCTCCGAGCCGACGATCAGCTCGCGAAGGGCCGGCCCCGCGGCCGTGTGCGGCGTTTCCAGGGTCTCCAGGTCCCCCGCCGGGGCCAAGAGGCGGACCGAGCTGACCACCGCGTCGAAGCGGCCGTACCCGCTCGAAGCCTGGCCGGCCGAGCGGGTCGCCGCGAATCCGCCGACCGTCGCGTACTGGAAGGACTGCGGGAAGTGGCCGAGGGTGACGCCGTGGGTGCGGAGCGCTGACTCCGCCTCGGGACCGCGGAGCCCGGCGCCGAGCCGCGCGGTCAGCGAGCGGTGGTCGACGCTCACCTCGCGCAGATCGCCGAGGTCGAGGCTGATCAGCCCCCGGTGCTCGCCGCGCAGCGGCTCGACCCCGCCGACCACGCTGGTGCCGCCGCCGAACGGGACGACGGCGATCCCCTCCTCCGCGCAGACGTCGAGCACGGCGCGGAGCTGGGCGGCGTCGGCCGGCAGCAGGACCGCGTCGGGGGCCTCGTCCAGCCGGCCGCCGCGCAGCCGCGCCAGGTCGACGTAGCCGCGACCGCAGGCGTGGCGCAGCCGGTCGTCGGCCGCGGTGAAAACCCGCTCGGCGCCCACCGCTTCGGTCAGCTTCGGCGGCAGCGGCTGCGGGTTCAGCATCGCGAACCCGGCGGGGTCTTCAGCGGCCAGCGGCCAGGGCTCGAGGACCCCGATCCGCTCGCGCAGGACCGCCAGCGCGGCCTCGTCGAGCTCGGGCGAGACCTCGGGGTCCCCCCACCCCCACCACTTCGTATCGCGCCTAGGTAGCAAGTGACTCCTCGATCCCGTCTAAAGCTTCGTCGAGTATCGCGCCCTGGGCGCGTTTCAGCATCGTGCCGCCGAGCCGCGAGAGCCCGCGCATCGTCTGGATCGAGCTGAGCTCGACCTCGGTCCCGCCTCCCTCGGCCTGCAGCCGGATCTCCACCTGGGACTGCTTCAGATGTTTGGCGAAGGGCGTTCCCTCCAGCTCCTGCTCCCAGACGTAGCGCTCCTCGGTGGCGCTGCTGAGGCAGCGGAAGTCGGCCCGCACCCCGCGCCCCTCCGCGGTCTCCAGCACCTTCGTCCACTGACCGCGGCGGCCGCCGACCTTGCTTTCGACGTTCTCGACCCGCGCCGTGCGCGGCCACCAGCGCGGCAGGCTGTGGGGGTCGGAGACGAGCCGCCAGACCTCGCCCACCGGCGCCTCGATCACCCGGCGCCGGGTCACCCGCGGCATCGTGCCTCAGTCGCCGGCTAGGCGGCGTAAGTCGCGGACGAGCAGCAGGTGCTTGAGGTGGGAGACGGTCGCCGCCAGGCTCTCCAGGCTCTGCAGCGCCTCTTTGCGGCGATCGGGGTTGCGCGAGCGCAGCGAGGGACCGAGCAGCGCTTCCAGCAGCTGCGCCTCGCGATCGGCCGAGGAGCGGAAGACGCGCAGGTTGCGGGCCCCGACCCCGACCCGGGAGAGTTCGTTGGCGGCGCGGACGATCTCGCGGTCGGTCTCGTCGTAAACCGTCTTGCCCTCGCGCTTCTCGGGCTGGACGATGCCGAAGTTCTCGAGCTCCTTGATCAGCTCCTCGCGGGCGCCGGTCTCCTCGATGATCTCCTCCAGGGCCAGGTAGGTGCGCGAGGTGTCGACAAGGATCGCCCGCCGCACGGCGCCACTGGCCGGCTTGCGGTCGCCGTCGCCGCCCAGCACCAGGTCGCCGCCAGAAGCCAGCTCCTGGCGGATCACCCGCAGCGGCAGGAACTCGTCGCGCTGCAGGCGCAGGATCGTGCGCAGCCGTTCGACGTCGGACTGGCTGTAGAGACGGTAGCCGCCGGAGGTGCGCCGCGGGCTCAGCAGCTTCTGGTCCTCCAGATAGCGGATCTTCGAGATCGAGACGTCGTCGAACTCGCTCTGCAGGATCTTGCAGACGGCGCCGATCGTCAGCGCCTTGCGGGGCCGACTGGGCGATTCGGGCGGGCGTGCAGGGGATTCGGAGATCGCCATCGGGTCAGCGCTCCAGATAGCTGAGCTTGTACTTGCCGACCTGGATCTCGTCGCCGTCGGCGAGCCGGTGGGACTCGATCCGGCGCCGGTTCACGTAGGTCCCGTTGAGCGAGCCGAGGTCGTCGATGTAGAGGCCGTCGCGACGGCGCACAAGCAACGCGTGGTTGCGGGAGACGGTGACGTCGTCGAGGAAGACGCCGGCGTCGGGACTGCGCCCGATCGAGACCCGGTCATCGGCGACGCTGAAGCTCTCGCCGGCGCGGCCGCCGCCGGCGCGAATCACCAGCGCCGCTCCGGACTCGCCGACCACGTCGTCGATGTCGACCGGCTGCATGTCGCCGGTCTCGTCGACCCGGTAGGTCATCGTCGTCGGGTCCTCGCCGTCCTCCTTGGGGCCAGCCAGGTAGGCGCCGCACTTCTGGCAGTAGTTGGCTCCCTCGGGGTTGGCGAACCCGCACTCGGGACAGTGGACGGCCATCAGGGTCCTCCGGCTAGGCGGCGGAGTCGTCCTCTGCGGGCGGGACCTTGCCGGCGAGGATCTCGGTCAGCTGCTCGACGTCATCGCCGGAAATCAGCGTGTCGCCGTGCTCCCGTTTCTGCCGCAGCCGGTTCACCAGCTCGGCCCGGAGGATGTCGATGCGGCCGTGCAGGACGCGCCGTTTGTAGGAGATCTCGTTCTCCTCTTCGGTCAGACTGGCGATCAGGTCTTTCAGTTCTTTGTCGCTGAGCGACCCCAGATCGGGAAAGGTGTCCTCCATCAAAGCTCCTAACTAGAGGGGGCGCTGGCGCCTCCGTTTGCGCGAGGGGCGATTATAGGTCGAGACGGTTTCAAGCTTCAACTCCAGGTTGAAGGTTGAGGCCGAGCTTGCAGTCAGCCCGCGGGTCGGGTGGCGCGGACCGCGCGCATTCCCGTCCGCGCGTAGAGCACGGTCGCGAGGATCGCCATCGCCGTGCCCCAGACGACCAGCGCCGTGGCGACCCAGCCCGGCGCGAAGAGGGCCAGCCAGATCCCCCCCATGGTCGGGAAGACGGCGATCCGCCCCGGCCAGTTGACCTCGATGTCGACCCCGTGCCGGAGCCCGTACTGGGCGAGGACGAGCATCGCCAGCTCGCGCAGCGCCAGCAGCAGCAGGAGCCAGCGCGGCAGCAGCTCGAAGTTCCAGCAGACGACCGCGCCGGCCAGCACCGTGAGCCGGTCGACGAAGGGGTCGAGCAGGGTGCCGAGGCGGCTGTACTGGCCGGTCGCGCGGGCGAGGAAGCCGTCGAGGTAATCGCTGGCGGCGATCGCCCAGAAGACCATCGCCGCCGCGAACGAGGTCCCGTCATTGGTGGAGTAGGCGATCAGCAGGAAGACCGGGATCGCCAGCAGCCGCAGCAGCCCGACCAAGTTCGGCAGCGTCCACGGGTTCAGCGGTTCGCCTTTGCGGGTGACTTTCGGCGGCGGATCGCTGCGGTCGAGTCCGAAGCGGCGGCGCAGGCGACCGCGGCCGAAGGGGTTCGCGTCGCTCATCCCGCTGCCCCGCTGTGAGCGCGCCTCAGTAGGCCTTGGCGAAGACCGCTTCGACGACCGCCGGCTTGCCAGTCAACACGCAGGCGCTGTCCGGCGCCAGGCGCTGGTCGGACGGCAGGCACCGCACCGTGACCTTGAGCCGCTCCATCAGCTCGGCCGACTCCGGCGCTTCGCTCCACGGCGCGCGCACGAATCCCTTCGAGATGCCGCCCTCTCCCGAGCCGTCGTCGAACCATTCCTCAAAGGCCGTCCGATCCGCGATGTCGTTTGCCGTCTGGGTCGCCAGGCGGGACTCCGCCTGCCCGAAGTATCCCGCCTGGATCTCCTCGAGGAGTCGCGGAATCTCGGTGGCGACCGTGTCGCGGTCCAACGGCCCTGCCGTGAAGCCCTCGGTGTCGCGCCGGCGCACGCTGACCACGCCTTGCTCGAGGTCGCGCGGGCCGATTTCGATCACGACCGGGACCCCCTTGCGGATCCACTCCCAGCGCTTGTCGGGAGCGCTGCGGTCGCGGAGGTCGGCCTGCGCGCGCACCTCGGCGCCCCGGAAGCTCACCCCGCGCAGCTCCGCGGCCACGGCCTTCGCCGCGCCTTCGACGGCCTCGGCCTGCTCGGGATCGCGGGCGATCGGCACGATCGCGACCTGCTGCGGCGCCACCGTCGGCGGCAGGCGCAGGCCGTCGTCGTCGCTGTGGGACATGATCAGGGCGCCGAGCAGGCGGGTCGAGACGCCCCAGGAAGAGGTGTGGACGAACTCGCGGTCGCCGTCGCGGTTGAGGAACTGGATCTCGGCCGACTTCGCGAAGCCCTGGCCCAGGTAGTGCGAGGTGCCGGCCTGCAGGGCCTTGCCGTCCTGCATCATCGCCTCGATCGAGAGCGTCATCTCGGCGCCCGGGAAGCGCTCGGCCTCGGGCTTCTCGCCGGTGATCACCGGCATCGCCAGGAACGACTCGGCGAAGCCGCGGTAGACCTCGAGCATCTGCTCGGTCTCCTCGCGCGCCTCGGCCTCGGTCGCGTGCGCGGTGTGGCCCTCCTGCCAGAGGAACTCGGTAGTGCGCAGCAGCACCCGTGGCCGCAGCTCCCAGCGGACCACGTTCGCCCACTGGTTCAGCATCAACGGCAGGTCGCGGTAGGAGTTGATCCATTTCGCCATCGACTTGCCGATGATCGTCTCCGAGGTCGGCCGCACGACCAGCGGCTCGGCCAGCTCTCCCCCGGGCCGCAGCTTCTCGGGGTCGGAGGGGTCCTGTTCGAGCCGGTGATGGGTGACGACCGCCATCTCCTTGGCGAAGCCCTCGACGTGCTTGGCCTCGGCCTCGAAGTAGCTGAGCGGGATGAACAGCGGGAAGTAGGCGTTTTGGGCGCCGGACTGCTTGATCGCGCGGTCGAGCTCGGCTTGCATCAGCTCCCAGATCGCGTAGCCCCAGGGGCGGATCACCATCGAGCCGCGCACGTGCGCGAGTTCGGCGACCTCGGCCTCCTTGACCACGGCCTGGAACCAGCCGGGGAAGTCCTCGGCGCGGGACGGGGATATGCCCTTGGCGGCCATCGGCGGCGAGTCTATTTACTGAGGCGCGAGCTGCTCAGGCGCGGGTGAAGCGGCGACTGGCCGTAGGTGAGCGCTGCTCGTCGAGCAGGACGCGGTCGGACTCGCCCTTTGCGGCCGCTTCGTGCTCCATCTGGGCGATCTTCTCCGGGGTCAGGTCGCCGGCGTTTTCGCGCTCGATGTTGGCGACCCACTCGGCCCCCTCGCGCGACTCGGCCTCGTCGAACTCGACCTTGCCGCCGCGGTCCAGGGACTTGTCGATCTCCTCGAAGAGGGTGTCGACGAGCACCGCCTGCGGGACCTTGCGCAGCGGTTTGCCGTGGGCGAAGATCAGCCCCTCGTTCTTCGCCCCGGCGATCCCGAAGTCGGCGGCCTTGGCCTCGCCGATCCCGTTCACGGCACAGCCGAGCACCGCGACCTCGACCGGCTCCTCGTAGCCTTCCAGCCGCTGCTCGATTTCGGCCACGACCGAGTCCATGTCGAACTGCAGGCGGCCGCAGGTCGGACAGGCGATCAGCACCGGCCCCCTCTCGCGCAGCTGCAGCGCCTTGAGGATCTCCCAGGCGACCTTGACCTCCTCCTCGGCGTGGAAGGTCGAGAGGCTGATCCGGATCGTGTCCCCGACCCCGTCGGCGAGCAGCGCCCCCAGGCCGACCGCCGATTTCAGCGAGCCCGACCATTTCGTCCCTGCCTCGGTGATCCCCAGGTGCAGCGGGTAGGGGATCTTCTCGGAAAGCAGGCGGTTGGCGGCGATCGTGTTCGGCACGTTGGTCGACTTGATCGAGACCTTGAAGTTGGTGAAGTCGAGGCCCTCCATCAGTTCAACGAACTCGACCGCGGCGGCGACCAGCGCCTCGACCGGCGCTTCGCGCTCGAGCTCATGCAGGTGCTTGGGCAGTGAGCCGGAGTTGACCCCGATCCGCATCGGCACGTTTTTCTCGTTCGCCCTCACGGCGACCTCGGCGACTTTCTCGCGGCCGCCGATGTTGCCCGGGTTGAGCCGGATGCAGTCGGCGCCGGCGTCGATCGCTTTCAGCGCCAGGGTGTGGTTGAAGTGGATGTCGGCGATCACCGGGATTGGCGATTCCTTGACGATCGTCTTCAGCGCCTCGGCGTCCTGCTCACGTGGCACCGCGCAGCGGACCAGGTCCGCCCCGGCGTCGGCGACCTTGCGAATCTGCTCCATGGTCGCCGCCAGGTTGGCGGTCTCGGTCTTGGTCATCGTCTGCACGGCGACCGGGGCGCCGCCGCCGATCGGCACCTTGCCAACGAATATCTGGCGTTTGGAGGCCATATGAACAGGCTATCTGGGTGGGCCGGCGGCCCTGTTAGCGGTTCTGGACGTTTTCGCCGAGCCGGCCGAGGTCGTTGGATAGACCGAGCACGACCAGCAGCATCACCAGGGCGATGCCGATCACACTCGCCTTCTCCATCACCCGCAGCGAGACCGGGCGGCCGCGCACTTTCTCGACCAGGCTCCAGAAGATGTGGCCGCCGTCGAGCGGCAGGATCGGCAGCAGGTTGATCAGGCCCAGCGAGAGGCTGACCAAGGCCAGCAGCAGCAGCGATTTTTCGACGCTTTCGTCGAGCGTCTGGTTGGCGACGTCGCTGACCCCGACGATCCCCGAGAGTTTCTCGCGCTGCTCCTTTTCGAACAGGCGGCTGAAGGTTTCGAAGGTCCCCGAGGTGACTTTCCAGACTGCCGTCACCGCCTGGTCGGCGGCGATGCCGGCGCTGATGTCGACCGAGCGGCTGCCGTAGCTAAAGCCGATCAAGGCCCTTTTCACTTCACTGTTGTACTCGGGCCTAACCACAATCGTCTGCGGATTGCCGTCGCGTTCGATCCGCAGCACGACCGGCGTCGCGGCAACGCAACCCTCGACCTGCTTGCCCACGCATTCGTGGCTGCCGACGTCTTTGCCGAAGCGGTCGAGCCGCTGCTCGATGCTGAGCCCGGGATAGGTCTGACCGTCGACCGCGAGGATCTTGTCGCCCGGCTGCAGGGTCTTCGCGGCCGGCGTGTCCGGCCGGACTTCGCCGACCCGCTGCTCAAGCACCGGTTCCCCAGCCGCCAGATAGACGCCGAAGAGGATCACGAAGGCGAGCACGATGTTCACGGCTGGGCCGGCGGCGATCACGACGATCCGCTTCCAGACCGGCTGCCGGTAGTAGGCGCGGTCGGCGACCTCCGGAGGGACCTGCTCCTCCGGGTTCATGCCGGTGATTTTCACGTAGCCGCCGAGCGGGATCGCCGCCACCCCGTACTCGGTCTCGCCGCGTTTGACCGACCACAGCTTCGGCCCGAAGAAGAGGAAGAACTTCTCCACCCGCATCCCGGTCGCCTTGGCGGCGAAGAAGTGGCCCGCCTCGTGCAGGATGATCAGCAGGGCGAAGCCGAGGAAGATCAGCAACCAGTTCACGCTGGCATCAACCCCCGGATCCGCTCTTCGCTGCGGCGCCGGGCCTCCGCGTCGGCGGCAAAGAGGTCGTCGAAGTGGGTCACCGGCTGGGCCGGCATCTCGGCCAGGACGCTCTCGATCACCGCGGCGATCCCGGTGAAGGGGATCTCGCCGGCGAGGAAGGCGGCAACCGCGACCTCGTCGGCGGCGTTCAGCACGCAGGGCGCCGTCCCCCCCGTCTCGCCGGCCTCCAAGGCCAGACGCAGGCAGGCGAAGGTCTCGAGATCGGGCGCCTCGAAGGTCAGCGAGCCGACCGCGGCGAGGTCGAGCTGCTCAAGGTCGACGTCGGCGCGTTCGGGGTAATGCAGCGCGTAGGAGATCGGCACCCGCATGTCGGGATAGCCAAGGTGGGCCAGCGAGGAGCCGTCGTTGAGCTGAATCAGCGAGTGGATCAGCGACTGCGGGTGGACGACGACGTCGATCCGCTCGTAGGGGACGGCGAACAGGTGATGCGCCTCGATCGCCTCGAAGCCCTTGTTCATCAGCGTCGCGCAGTCGATCGTGATCCGCCCGCCCATCTGCCAGGTCGGGTGCGCGAGCGCATCCTCGACGCTAACCCCGTCGAGATCCTCGCGTCCCCGGAACGGCCCGCCGGAGGCGGTGAGGACGAGCTTGGTGACCGTCCCCGGCGCCTCACCGGCAATCAGCTGGTGCAGGGCCGAGTGCTCGGAGTCGACGGGAAGCAGCTTCGTGTCGGTCGCCTCGGCGAGCGCCATCACCAGCTCGCCGCCGACCACCAGGCTCTCCTTGTTGGCGAGCGCGACGTCGATCCCCTCGGTCAGGGCGACGACGGTCGAGCCGAGCCCGGCGGCGCCGACGATCGCGTTGAGGACGAGGTCGGCGCCGGACTCGGCGACCAGCGCCCGCACCCCCTCCTCGCCGCTGATCACGCTCCCGCTCCAGGCGCCGCGGGCGCGCTCTGCTGCGTCGGGGTCGGCGAGCGCGATTGTCGGCACGCCGTGCTCGCGCGCCTGCGCGACCGTCGTCTCCCAGTCGCGCCCGGCGGCGAGGCCGACGACCTGAAGTTCGTCTGCGGCGGCGACGACTTCCAGCGCCTGCGTTCCGATCGACCCGGTCGAGCCGAGGATTACCAGCTTCTTCATGTGCCCCAGAGAATACGGAGGCTGGCTTACGGACTTCTAATCGCCCCCGAAGGGGTACGACAAATCTCAGCAGACTTCTTTGATCGCTCTTTTCAAGGTAGTGCCGCCGGTGCCCGCACGCAGCGTTTCTATCTGCGTGGTCCAGTCGGACGCCACTTTTTCCGCTTCGCCCGGCGGGTACTTCGTGGCAAGGAAGTCAGAGACCTGGCTTGCGAGCGTGTTCGGATCCGAGGAGAACTTTCCTGCGGCCGCTTCCTTGTAGAGGGAGCAGGCAATCGCCTTGATTTCCTTTAGTTCCTGCGCCGCCTGCTGTTCTGCGTTCGCCTGCGAGTTCGCGCCGTCGGTGGTTGACTGGCTCGTCGTGTTGTCAGCTCCGGTCGTGCTTCCGGTGTCGTCGCCGGACGAGCAACCGGCGAAGCTGGCAGCCGCGAGGATGATCGCGGCGATCGCGAGTAGGGCCTTCATGAGGCGAGACAATAATTCCTGATCAGTCAGGAATCAACCCCTACTTGATAAATCTTTTGTAGCAGTGGTTAGTAGAGGAGCCAGACCGAGAGGTAGTAGCCGACGACCACCGTGAAGAGGACGGCGTCGAGCCGGTCAAGGATGCCGCCGTGGGGGCCGAACAGGGTGCCGGTGTCCTTGGTCCCCAGGTCGCGCTTGAGGAGCGACTCGAAGAGATCGCCGACCGGCGCGGTGGCGGCCACCGCGGCGCCGATGATCAGCGCGTCCGTCCCCGAGAGCCAGTCTTGGTAGAGACCGGCGAACCAGAAGCCCATGGTGCCGATCACGAAGCCGCCGACCAGCCCCTCGATCGTCTTGTTCGGCGAGATGTTGGGGGCGATCCGGTGGCTGCCGAACATCCTCCCGGTCGCGTAGGCGGCGGTGTCGGCGACAAAGGTGCCCACCAGCACGTCGACCAGCAGGGCGGCGCCGTGATCGGGGAGGTCGCGGAGGAAGACGGCGTGGGCCAGCGGGATGCCGAGCCAGAGGACCCCCAGCAGGGTGACGCTGATCGAGACGGTCACCCCGTCGCGGTGCTTCGACCTGATCGCAAAGAAGAAGAGCAGCGGGAAGATCGCGGCGACGACCAGCAGCACGTTGTAGGCGGTGCCGAAGTGGGCGGCGACGATCAGCCCGGCGACGCCGACGTAGGCCGGGATCGCCAGCGGCCGCGCCTCCTCGGTCATCGCCAGGTACTCGCGCAGGCAGACGGCGCCGATCGCGATCATCGCCAGGCCGAAGACGATCCCACCGGCGACGGTGATCGCGATCGCGAAGATGATCCAGGGCAGCGCGACGAGGATCCGCTTCGCGGTCTCGCCGTTGAGGCCGCGCTTGCGGGGCGGCCGCGGCGGCGGTGGTTGCGGCCGCGCGGGACGCTCCGGCTCGAAGGCCTCGTCGTCGAACAGTTCAACCGTCACGTGCGGGCTCCGAAGCGGCGCTGCCGCGTCTCGTACTCGCCCAGCGCGGCCTCGAAGGCGGCGCGGTCGAAGTCGGGCCAGAGCTCCTCGCTGAAGACCAGCTCCGAGTAGGCGCACTGCCAGAGCAGGTAGTTCGAGATCCGCTGCTCACCGCTGGTCCGGATCAGCAGGTCGGGGTCGTGCATCTCGGGGGCGTAGAGGTGACGGCGGAAATCCTCCTCGGAACCATCCTGGAAGCTTCGCGCCGCGTCGACGATCTCCGCCCGGCCGCCGTAGTTGAAGGCGATGAACAGGGTGATCCGCTCGTTGCTCGCGGTCTTTGCCTCGGCCCACTCCATGCGCTCGATCAGGTCCGCTCGGACCCCCTCGCGGCGGCCGATGAACCGCATCCGCACGCCTTCCTCGTCGAGCTCGGGCGTTTCCGAGGCGATCCGCTCGCCGAACATCTCCATCAAGCCGCCGACCTCGTCCTCCGAGCGGGACCAGTTCTCGGTCGAGAACGAGAACACCGTCAGCTCCTCGACCCCCAGCTCGGCGGCGTCCCGCAGCCGCTCCTTGACGACGTCGGCGCCGGCCCGGTGCCCCTCGATCACCGGCAAACCCCGCTGCTGCGCCCAGCGGCCGTTGCCATCGGTGATGATCGCGACGTATCTCGGCGCGGTCACGGCCTATCAGCCGATCCCGGGGCAGCCTCAAACCTCGAGGATTTCCTCTTCCTTGCCCTTCAGCAAAGAATCGATCTCGGCGATCGCCTCGTCGGTCTGCTTCTGCAGGGCCGCCTCGGCGCGGCGCTCGTCGTCCTCGCCCGCTTCGCCCTCCTTCTTGAGGTCGCGCAGGTCGCTCATCACGTCGCGGCGGACGTTGCGGATCGCGACCCGACCCTCCTCGGCGACGCCGTGGACGACCTTGACCATCTCGCGCCGCCGCTCCTCGGTCATCTCCGGGACCTGCAGCCGGATCACATTGCCGTCGTTGGACGGGGTGAGGCCGACGTCGGACTCCTGGATCGCCTTCTCGATCGCCCCCAATCCCCCCTTGTCGAAGGGGGTGACGGTAAGCAGGCGGGCGTCCGAGGCGGCGACGTTGGCGAGCTGCTTGAGCGCCGTCGGCGCGCCGTAGTAGTCGACGACGATGCGGTCCAGCAGGTGCGGCGAGGCGCGGCCGGTGCGGACCGTCGCCAGCTCGTTGCGGCTCGATTCGACCGACTTGGTCATCCGCCCCTTCGCGTCGTCGAGAAGTTCGTCGATCAGCTCCACCGGGCTCCGTTTCGTCGTCAGGAGGCGGGCCCGCTGGAGACCAGCGTTCCCACCTGCTCGCCGCAGACGATCCTATCTATGTTGCCCTCGTCCGCCATGTTGAAGACGTAGATCGGCAGGTCGTTGTCCATGCACAGCGAGAGCGCGGTCGAGTCCATCACCCGCAGCCCCCGCTCGATCGCCTCGCGGTGGGTGATCGCGGGGATGAAGGCCGCGTCGGGGTTGGTCGCGGGGTCGGAGTCGTAGACCCCCTCGACCCCGTTCTTGGCCATCAGGATCGTCTCGGCGTGGATCTCCAGCGCCCGCAGCGCCGCCGCCGTGTCGGTGGTGAAGAACGGGTTGCCGGTGCCGGCCGCGAAGATCACCACCCGGTTCTTCTCCAGGTGGCGCATCGCGCGGCGGCGAATGTAGGGCTCGGCGACCTCCTTGACGTCGATCGCCGACATCACCCGGGTGTACTTGCCGAGCCCCTCGAGCGCGTCCTGCAGGGTGAGGGCGTTCAGCACCGTCGCCAGCATCCCCATGTAGTCGCCGGTCGCGCGGTCCATCCCTTTCGCCGCCCCGTCGAGGCCGCGATAGATGTTGCCGGCGCCGACCACGATCGCCACCTCCACCCCGCGCTCGCAGACCGCCGCGACCTGGCGGGCGATCCGCTCGACCTCGGCCCCGTCGGTGCCGTAATCCAGCTCGCCCATCAGGGCCTCGCCGGAAAGCTTCAGCAGGATGCGCCCGAATCGTGGTTCGGCGGAGTCGCTCACGTGGTTTAGACCCTATTCCTCGCCGACGCGGAAGTAGGCGAAGCGGGCGATGCGGATGTTCTCGCCGGTCTTCGCGGCGAGCTCCTGGCGCAGCTCCTCGATCGTTTTCGAGTCGTGCTTCTCGGCGTTGACGTGGGCCTGGTCGAGCAGCGCGACTTCGCTCGCCCACTTCTTCAGCTGACCCTCAACGATTTTCTCGACCACGTTGTCGGGCTTGCCTTCTTCGCGCGCTTTCTCCTCGAAGACCTTCTTTTCCGCCTCGCGCTCGTCGGCCGAGATCTCCTCGGTCGAGACGTAGCTCGGCGCGGTCGCCGCGACGTGCAGGGCGACCTGGTAGGCGAAGGCCTTGAAATCCTCGTTGCGGGAGACGAAGTCGGTCTCGCACTGGACCTCGACCATCGCCCCGACCCGGTCGTTGGCGTGGATGTAGGAGGAGACGACGCCCTCGTTGGTGCCGCGGCCTTCGCGCTTCGCCGCCGAGGCCTGACCCTTCACCCGCAGCAGCTCGATCGCGCGGTCGACGTCGCCGTCGGCCTCCGCGAGGGCCGATTTGCAGTCCATCATCGCCGCCCCGGTCCGGTCCCGGAGCGCCTTCACGTCAGCAGCACTGATACTCATTTCGACTCCTCGGCTTTCTCGTCACTGGGCGCGACCTCCTCAGCGGCGGGGGCGGTGGGCTGCTCGGGCGCGGGCGGCGCCTCAGCCGCTTTTGGCGGCGCGGCGGCTCTCGGCGGCGCGCCGGGCGCCGGTGCGTCCGGCTGAGCGGGCGGCGCGGGCGGCGCCTCGGTGGCCGCTTTCCTCGCAGCCTCCTGCGCTTTTGCGGCTTCTGCCGCTTTCGCCGCAGCCTCTTCTTCGGCTTTTTTGGCTTCCTGCGCTTCGACGCGGACTTTCTCTTCTTCCTCGCGTTTCTTGCGCTCTTCCTCGTCGCGTTTGCGCCGCTCCATTTCTTCGGCGATCCGCTTCTCCTCCTGGACCCGCCAGGCGGAAGAACCATCCTCGACCGCGGTTCCGATCGTGCCGATCACCAGCTGGCAGGAGCGGATCGCGTCGTCGTTGCCGGGGATCACGTAGTCGACCGGCGTCGGGTCGCAGTTGGTGTCGACAAGGCCGATGATCGGGATCCGCAGGCGGGCCGCCTCGTGGACCGCGATCTCCTCGGTTTTCAGGTCGGTGACGAAGACCGCGTCGGGCAGGCGGTCCATGTCGCGGACGCCGCCGAGGTTGAACTCGAGCTTGGCAAGTTCGGCCTCCATCCCCATCCGCTCCTTGGTCGGGAGCAGATCGAGTTTGCCCTCCTCTTTCCAGCCGTTGAGCTCGTGCAGGCGGGCGATCCGGCCCGACATCGTGTTGAAGTTGGTCAGCAGCCCGCCCAGCCAGCGTTTGTTGACGTAAGGCATCTTGCAGCGTTCGGCCCATTCCTGGACCGTGTCGCGGGCCTGCTTCTTGGTGCCGACGAAGAGCACCATGCCGCCGCCGCTGGCGAGCTCGCCGGCGAAACGGCGGGCGTTCTCCAGCAGCGCCTCGGTCTGGACGAGATCGATGATGTGGATCCCGTCGAGCTCGGTGAAGATGAAGCGGCGCATGTTCGGGTTCCAGCGCCGGGTTTGATGGCCGAAGTGAACTCCGGCCTCGAGCAGCTCTTTGAGGCCTGCCTCTGGCATGTGTGAATCTCCTTGGGTTTTGGCAATGCTGGCCCCGCCCCGCTTCCCGGGACCCGGCCATATGTCTGGCCGGGCAGGATCCGGACCGCCCTGGACGGGGGTTGGTTTCTGAATCGCTGATTGTAGAGAGGTGGACTAGGGCGCGTGGGCCGCTTGCAGCGCCGCCTCGAGGTCCTCGGGCAGGGGCGATTCGAAGGCGAGGCGCTCGCCCGTGGCCGGATGCGCGAAGGCGAGCCGGTGGGCGTGGAGGAACTGGCGGCCCAGTCCGTAGCGCTCGGCGCCGCCGTAGGTGGGATCGCCGGTCAGCGGGTGGCCGATCGCCGCGAAGTGGGCGCGGATCTGGTGGGTGCGGCCGGTCTCAAGGCGGGCCTCCAGGTAGCTCTCGCGCGGCAGCAGCTCGAGCACCTCGAAATGGGTCCGCGCTTGCCGCGAGGCGGCGCCGGAGACCGCCATCCGGTGGCGCTGGCGGGAGGCGCGGCCGATCGGGGCATCGATCGTCCCGGTCCGCGAGCCGAGCCGCCCGCCGGCCAGCGCCAGGTAGACGCGCTCGACCTCGCGCTCGCGGACCGCCCGCTGCAGCGCCGCGTGGGTCGCGTCGTCACGGGCGACGACCAGGAGCCCGCTGGTGCCCTTGTCGAGCCGGTGCACGATCCCCGGTCGCGCCGGGTCAGCGCCGCCGCCGAGGATCTCGGCGAGCTCGTCGACCAGGGTCGGCCCGCGGTGCGAGGGCGCCGGGTGAACGACAAGCCCGGCCGGCTTCTCAACCACGGCCAGGGCCGCGTCGAGGTGAACGATGCGCAGTTGCGGCTCAGGCACGCTCTTGCTCCGCCCCCCCGTCCTTCGTCTGCGCTCCCGCGTCGAACAGGAAGAGGACGACAAGCAGGATCACCCCGAAGGTGATCGCGACGTCGGCGAGGTTGAACGGCGGCCAGGGCGGCAGGTCGATGAAGTCGGTGACGTGGCCGAGCCGGATGCGGTCGACGAGGTTGCCGATCGCGCCCCCCGCCAGCAGCCCGACCGCGACCCACATCCGGGGCCGGGCCGGGTTGCGGGAGAACACGTAGCCGACGACGCCGAGCGCGACCAGGGTGACGAGGACCAACGGCGCCCCCGCCCCGCCGGCCAGCCCGAAGGCGACGCCGCGGTTGTGGGTGAGGGTGAATTCGAGCGGACCCAGCACCTCGATCTGCTCGCCGATCGTGATCCGCTCCTCGGCGATCGCCTTCGCGACCTGGTCGCAGACGAGGACCGCGAGGGCGAGCAGAGCGGCCAGCAGCCAGGCGCGCTTGGCGGCGGCGCTCACCCCTCGATCAGGCCGACGACGACCGCCCGGGCCACGAACAGCAGGATCACGCCGAGCATCGGGGCGAGATCGATCGCGAAGCCGCCGCCGCCGAGCGGCGGCAGGAAGCGGCGGAAGAAGTTGAGGTAGGGATTGGTCGACTCGGTGATGAAGTCGAGCACCGAGCGCAGCCAGGGCCGGTAGGGCATGCGCGGCACGTAGGAGATCAGGATGTTGAGGAAGATCAGGATGATGTAGACGATGAACAGCGCGCTGACGTAGTCGGCGACATCGCCGCGGGTGATCGCGAGCGAGATCACTTGCCGCGCATCCTCTCCAGGGAAGCGGCGACGGCCGCCTCGAAGGCCTCCCGCGCGCCCTCGCGATCGAGCGCTTCCAGGCCGGCTTCGGTGCTGCCCCCCGGCGAGGTGACCGCCTTGCGGACGTCGGCGGGGTGGCGCACCTGCAGCAGCTCCGCGGTCCCGGCCGTGGTCTCGACGACGAGCTCGCCGGCAAGCTCGCGGTCGAGCCCCGCCGCGGCGCCGGCGTCGGCCAGGGCCTCTACGGCGAGCGCCAGGTAGGCCGGCGCGCAGCCCATGATCGCGGTCGCCTGGTCGAAGTCGCGGTCGGCGATCTCGACCACGTGACCGAGCAGCCCGAGCGTGGCGCGGACCTCCTCGCTCGCCTCGCCGGCGACGCAGAGCACGCCCCGGCGGACCTCGACCGCGATGTTCGGCATCACCCGCAGGACTTCGGCGCCCGGCAGCGCCGCGGTGAGCCGCTTCAGCGGCGTCGCCGCCAGCACCGAGACGACGCTCCGCACAGCGCCGATCTGCGACGCCGCCTCGTCGAGCTTGTTCGGCTTCACGGCGAGCACCACGAAGTCGCTGCGCTCGGCCAGCTCAGAGTTGGCGACCGCTTCGCCGCCGACCTCTTCGGCCAGGGCTCGGGCCCGGCCCGAGCCGCTGTCGGAGAACAGCATCCCGCTCAGCTCGCCGACCCAGCCGCGGGCCATCGCCGCAGCCATGTTCCCGGAACCGCAGAAGCCAACGATCATGGCCCGGAGACTATCCCCGGGCCATGATCGCCGACGGTCGATCAGTCTTCGCGGCCGATCAGCGTCTGGAACAGATCGGTCTGGTCGCGAATCCCCATCACGTTGCTCGCCTGGGGACCGATCGCCGCGACCGGGACGCGAGCGCCCGTGTGCGACATCCCGGGCGCGGTCTTGCCGGTCCCATAAGAGACCCGGATCGGCACCCCGTCGTCCGATTTCAGCGTCGCGTAGAACCCCGGCACGTCCTGCCCGGCGGGCACGATCTGGCTCGTGTGCGAGTGATCGGCGGTGATCACGACAAGCGTGTCCTCGTTGCGCTCCTGGTAGGCAAGCGCAACCCCGACGGCGCGATCGAAGGCGAGGGTCTCGCCGATCTGACCGCAGACGTCCGAAGCGTGGTCGCGCTTGTCGATCGAGGCGCCCTCGACCTGCAGGAAGAAGCCCTTGCGGTTCTCCAGCAGCTGGATCGCCTTCCTGGTCATCGCTTCGAGGCTGGGCTCGTTCGAGGGCCGGTTCGTCTCGTCACAGCGGAACGTCGGGCTGCCAGCCCCCGGGGTCGTAGCCGCGATCAGCGGTTCGAACTCGGTGGTCATGTTGCTGGCGTTGAACAGCCCGAGGACGCGGACCTTTGGCGAGCGAGGTGACTGCGCTCAGCTCGCTCGCCGACTCGACGTAGCGGTACCCCTTCGATTTCGCGTAGTCGACCACCGTGCTGCTGCTGCCGTCGAGGCGTCTGCAGATAGCGGTTGCGGCCGCCGCCGAGGTTGACGTCCAGCAGATGGTCGACCTGCTGCTCGGCGATCGAGCCGATCCCGCCGGCCCCCTTCGCCTCGCCGGCGCAGATCGTGCGGGTATCCGCCGGACCCTGGCAGGCGCGCTGGGAGATATGCGAAGACGGCGCCGCCGGCGTCGCGTCGGTGATCTCCGCCGTCGAGACGTTGCCGACCAACATGCCGCGTTTGTCAGCGATCTCGAACGTCGTCGTGTAGCCGGAATTCGAGCCGGGGACTTTCTCCGAGCTGCTCGGACCCTGCGAGACCCGGGCGTCGATCGTCTTCCTGCCCGTCGACCATGCGGTCGCGGTCGGAGCCGAGTCCGGCACGTAGTTGGGGGCGTAGGTCGGACCGGGCCCTGCCGAGAGGCCGTACGTGTTCAGCTCGCCCGTGAAGGGCAGCGTTTCCATGTTCAGGGTGCCGTCGGCGCCCCTGGCGTAGTACTTGGCAACGGTGATCTCACTGGCGCCCATCCCATCGCCGATCAGCAGGATCACGTTCTTCGGCTTGCCGGAGTCGATCAACCGCTTGATCTGGCGCGAATTGTCGTTGCCGTCGTCCTTGCCGCTGGCCAGTGCTCCCGCGGCGGCTACCGCCACGAACACCATGACCGCGAGGAGACCAAACAGCTTCCGCTTGGCTCGCATGAGGGTGCTGCCTCCTTTTGTTGTTCCGGATGTGGTTCCGGGCGAACCTAAGGAGACGTCGCCAGCCGCTTGCTAACGAAAGGTTGCCGCTTTGAGAAAGGGGTGTAAACGGCCGGGGCGGCGCTAGGACTGGTTGAAGAAGCCCTTGTCGATCAGCCTCGCTTTTTCCTCGGCGGAAACGTCGACGTTGCGCGGCGTCAACAGGAACATCTTCTCGGCGATTCGCTGCATGCCGCCGTCCAGCGCGTAGGTGAGCCCGGAGCAGAAGTCGATCATCCGCTTCGAGAGGTCGTGGTCGGCGGTCTGCAGGTTGAGGATCACCGGGACCGAGCGTTTGAACTGGTCGGCGACCTGCTGGGCGTCGTTGAAGTTGCGCGGGATCACCAGGTGGACCTGGATGTCGCCGCCATTGTCGACCGGACGCAGCGTGCGCGTGCGACTGGCGGCGATCGGCTCGTCGTCGGCGAAGATGTCGTCGATCTCGTCGCGGCGGGCGCGACGCGAGGTCGGGAGGCGGCGAACCGAGCCCTGGTCTCGCTCGCGGCGCGCCTCGAAGACTTCCTCCGAGTTGGTTTCCGGTTCGAAATCGTCTTCGAATTCGGGACCGTAGTCGTGGTGGTCCTCGGCCAGGCCGAAGTAGACGAGCGCTCTATGCCAGGTATCTCTCAGTGCCATCTCAGGGGTGTTTCGGTCTCGATCCTACGACTCCTCTTTACCCAATTGCGGGGAGATTAGCGCCGATTCACACGAACAGGGCCGTGCCCAGGCGGATGATCGTCGCGCCCTCCTGGACGGCGACACGCCAGTCCTGTGAGGTGCCCATCGAGAGCCGCTCGAGGCCGTTGGCGGCGGCCAGCTCGGCGAGCCGGGAGAAGAAGGGGCGCGAGGCCTCGGGGTTCTCGCTGAACGGGGGCATCGTCATCAGCCCGCCCACCTTGACCGGGCAGCGGGCGATGAAGTCCGGCCAGCTCGTCCGGCGCGACCCCACCCTTGCCCTCCTCGCCGGCGACGTTGACCTCGATCAGGACCTCGGTCTCAGGCGTCCCGTGCTTCTCCAGCTGGGCCAGCACCGAGTCGGTGGCGACTGAGTGGATCAGCCGACAGAGCGGCACGATCTGCTTGACCTTGCGGCTCTGCAGATTGCCGATGAAGTCCCAGGTAAAGGAGTCTCCCCAGCACTCGTGCTTGGCGGCGAGGTCCTGCTGGCGGTTCTCGCCGACCAGGGCGACGCCGGCCGCGGCCAGGGCGCCCATCTCCTCCAGCGGCACGTACTTGCAGGCGACAAGGATCTCCACCCCCGCGCCGGCCTCGGACCGCACCGCCTCGAGGTTGCGCGTGACCATCGCCGGGTCGATCCCGCGGAACGGCTCGACCGCCATCAGCCCGCCTCTTCCGCGAGCCAGGCGAGGCTGCCCTGGCGGCCGGTGGCACCGGCGTCGCGGCGGTGACTGAAGAAGAGCTCCGGGTTGCAGCTCGTGCAGAGGTCGGCGGACTCGACCCGCTCGACGCCGGCCTCGCGCAACAGCCGCTGCGCGACCTCGGGCAGGTCGAGCATCCGGCCGCTCGCGACCCCCTCCCCGAGCCCGGCGAAGGCGCCGAGGACCTCCTCGCCAACCTCGTAGCAGCACGGTCCGATCCCGGGCCCGATCGCGGCGCTGGTCGCGCCAACCGCGGCGGCGCCCTTGGCGACGATGCCAGCGGCGAGCCCACGCCAGCCGCAGTGCAGCATCGCGACCCCACCGGGCCCGCGAACGGCGACCGGGAGGCAGTCGGCGGTAAGGACGAGTGCGGCGCTTCCGGGCTCGGCCAGGATCTGTCCGTCGGCTTCCCGCTTCGGCTCGGACGCGGTCGCCAGCTCCGAGCCGTGCACCTGTTTCGAGTGGGCGACGCGATCGAGCGGGAACCTGAGCGCCGCGGCGAGCCGGCGGCGGTTCTCGATCACGTTCGCCTCGGCGTCCTCGGTCAGCAGCCCCAGGTTGAGCGTTTCGAAGGGCGCCGCGCTGACGCCGCCGACCCGCGTCGCGAAGGCCGCCGCCGACCCGCCCAGGTCGGCCTCCAGCCAGCGCACGCCTTCGCTCTCACGCCACTCCATCACCGGAAACTAAGCAGAAGCCTCGAGCGCGGCGGCGAGCTCCTGCTCGCGGCCGGATATCTCGCCGTCGAGCTTGCGCCGCAGCGCAGCCGCCAGGCCACGCCCGAGCGCTGGCCCCTCCGGTACCCCAGCGGCGATCAGGTCGGCGCCGTCGATCTCCAGCTCGACCGCGCGCCAGACGCCCATGTAGTCGTCGAGCCACTCGGCGCCAAGGGCGCGGGCCAGGAGCAGATCCGTTGGTCCGTGGCCGCGCGCCAGGGCCCAGGCCTGGGAGGGCTGGGCGGGGGAAGCGACCGCCAGCTCCTCGGCGCCGTCCCAGGGACCCAAGCGGCCGCCAGCCAAGCCCCCGCCCAATCGACCTCCCCGACCCACGGTGACTCCGCAAGCAATTCAGGTAGTGCTGCGGCCAGGACTTCCCAGCGCTCGCCGAGATTCAGTAGCCCCCACCCAGCCAGTTCTTCGAACCCCTGCGGCGCTGCCGGTTCAGCCGCCAGGCGCGTCAACTCCGCCCGCCAGCGATCCGCGGAAACCGTCCCGGGATTCGTCTCGCGCAGCAGCCGCTCCGTCTCCCCCTCGATCTCGAGCCCCAACCGCGCTGCGTACCGCGCCGCTCGGATCGCCCGCGTCGGGTCGTCGCGAAACGAGGCTGGGTGGAGAACGCGCAGCACCCCGGCCTCGAGGTCCGCGAGCCCCCCGTGCGGATCGATCAGCCGCGGCTCGCCGGCCAATGGCACAGCGATCGCGTTGACGGTGAAGTCGCGCCGGGCGAGGTCGGCTTCGAGGTCGGCGCCGGACTCGACCACCGGCAGCGCCCCCGGCTCGGGATAGACCTCCGAGCGCGCGGTGGCGATATCGACCTCGTGGCCGTCGAGCTCGACCTTCAAGGTGCCGAAGCGGTCGTGGTTCGGCGTGGGGCTCCACCCGCCAGCGCCACGGCGAGTACCTCGGGGTCCCCCTCGACCACCAGGTCGACGTCGGCCCGGCCCCGCCCCAGCAGCAGGTCGCGCACCGCCCCCCGACGAGGTACACGGGGTCCGCGGCGGTCGCACCCACCCGCGCCAGCTCCGGGTAGGCCTCGCGCATCGCCTCGCCAAGGCGCTCCACCGGGATCATGCCGGCAGGCTAGCCCTACTAAAGGCGGACCGGGATGCCGTCGGCCGCCAAGCGCTCCTTCGCTTCGCGGACGCGGTAGTGGCCGTAGTGGAAGATCGAGGCGCAGAGCACCGCGTCGGCGCCGCCGTCGGTGATCGCCTCGCTCAGGTGCGAGAGCTCGCCCGCGCCGCCCGACGCGATCACCGGCACCGGGACCGCCTCGGCAACAGCTCTGGTCAGAGCCAGGTCGTAGCCGTCGTTGGTGCCGTCGCGATCCATGCTGGTCAGCAGCACCTCCCCCGCCCCGCGTCGCACCGCCTCCGCGGCCCAGGAGACTGCGTCGCGCCCCTCGACCCGAACCCGGCCGCCGTTGACGTAGACGCCCCAGCCCCCATCCTCGGCCTTGGCGTCGATCGCGATCACCACGCACTGGGCGCCGAACTGGGCCGCCAGCTCCTCCAGCAACTCCGGCCGCGCCAGCGCCGAGGAGTTGACCGAGACCTTGTCGGCACCGGCGTCGAGCACAGCCTGCGCGTCCTCGACCGAGCGGATGCCGCCGCCGATCGTGAACGGGATGAAGACGTTGTCGGCGGTCCGCCGCGCCAGCTCGACGATCGTCTCGCGCTTTTCGTGCGAGGCGGTGATGTCGAGGAAGACCAGCTCGTCGGCCCCCTCGGCGTCGTAGCGCTCGGCCAGCTCGACGGGATCGCCCGCATCGCGGAGCCCGACGAAGTTCGTCCCCTTGACGACGCGCCCCGAATCGACGTCGAGGCAGGGGATCACGCGCTTGAGAACCATGGCCTTCAGATTAGGGCGGCGATGCCCTCGGCGACGGTGAACTTGCGCTCGTAGAGGGCGCGGCCGACGATCGCGCCTTCGACGTTCGGCACGTCGGCGCCGAGCTGGGCCAGCGCTTCGAGGTCGCTGAGTGTGCCAACGCCGCCGCTGGCGATCACCTGGGCGCCCGTCCCGGCGGCGATCCGCCGCAGCTCGCCCACCGCCGGACCCTCCATCGTTCCGTCGACGTCGATCTCGGTGCAGAGGAACCGCGTCACACCCCTCTCACCCAGCCCCTTCACCGTCTCCTCCACGTCCTGATCCGTGGCCTCCGTCCAGCCGCTGAGCGAGACCTTGCCGCCCCTCGCGTCCACGGAGACCACCACCCGCCCCCCGTACTCCGCCACGACCGCGTCGAGGAACTCCGGGTCGCGCAGCGCCGCGGTCCCGATCACCACCCGCTCGACCCCGGAATCCAGCACCGCCGCAACCGCCTCGCGCCCGCGCAGTCCGCCGCCAACCTGGATCGGGCAGCCGAGCGCGGCGATGCCCGCGATCGCTTTGAGGTTCCGCGGCTCTCCCGCTTTCGCCCCGTCGAGATCGACCACGTGTAGGAACTCCGCCCCTTCGTCGATCCAGCGCCGCGCCGCGCCCACCGGGTCGGCGTCGTACACCGTCTCCCGCGCGTAGTCGCCCTGCAGCAGCCGCACCGCCTTGCCGCCGCGGATATCGATCGCGGGATAGAGAATCACGCCGGCACGGTGGCGCAGACGCCGGCGAAGTTGGCGAGCAGCCGCAGGCCCGCGGCGCTCGACTTCTCCGGGTGGAACTGGACGCCGAAGACGTTGTCGCGCTCGGCCGCGCAGGCGAACCGCGCCCCGTAGGCGGCGGTCCCCAGCAGCTCGTCGGCGCTCGGCGCAGGCGCGAAGGAGTGGACGAAATAGAACGGGGTCTCGGTCTCGATCCCCTCGGTCAGCCGCGACTCGCGTTCCCAGCGGACCGGCGACCAGCCAATGTGCGGGACCTTGAGCCCATCAGCCTGGAGCTCGGCCGTGGGGCCGGAGAGCAGGCCGAGGCCGGCGCCACCGCCCAGCTCCGTGGTCGAGTCGAAGAGCAGTTGCAGGCCGAGGCAGATCCCAAGGATCGGGATCCCGCCGGCGCGCCGCTCCTCGATCAGCTCGTCGAGCCCGCGCTCGCGGATCCGCTCCATCGCCCTCGGGAAGGCGCCGACCCCGGGCAGGATCAGGCCGTCGGCGGCGCGCGCCTCGGCCGGGTCGTAGGTGATCTTCGCGGTCGCGCCGACGTGCTCCAGCGCCTTCTCGACCGAGCGCAGGTTGCCCATCCCGTAGTCGAGGATCGCGATCCGGGCGCTACTCATTGGGCGCTACTCATTCAGCGTCCCCTTGGTCGAGGGGACGCCGTCCTCCTCGGGGTCGATCGAGACCGCCACCCGCAGGGCGCGGGCGAAGGCCTTGAAGCTCGCCTCGACCATGTGGTGGGCGTTGGTCCCCGAACGCACCCAGAGGTGCAGGGTCAGCTTGGAGCTGTTGGCGACGGCGCGGAAGAACTCCTCGGCGAGCTCGGTGTCGAAGCCGGCGATCGAGGTGGTCGGCAGGTCGGCGTCGAAAGCGACGTAAGGACGGCCGGAGATGTCGATCGCACACTCGGCCAGGGCCTCGTCCATCGGCACCAGGGCCGAGCCGTAGCGCCGAATCCCGGCGCGGTCGCCGAGCGCCTCGTCGAGCGCCTGCCCGAGCACGATGCCGACGTCCTCGACCGTGTGGTGGGCCCCGGTCTCGAGGTCTCCGTCGCCTCGACCACCAGCCCGAGCCGGCCGTGGCGGGCCAGCAGGTCGAGCATGTGGTCGAGGAAGCCGACCCCGGTGGCGGAGCTGTACTCGCCGCCGTCGAGATCGAGCGAAAGCTTGACCTGGGTCTCGCCGGTCTGTCGGGCCTTGTTCGCGCTGCGGCTCATGATCTGCTCCTAATCATCGCTGACTCGCCGTGGACCGGGAAGCCCTCCGCGGTGGCGAGCACGTTCGCGTGCGGGGCCAGCGCCGCGGCGGCGCCGGCGTCGAGGTCGACACTGGAGATGCGACGGCGGAAAGCAGCTGGGCCGAGCGGGCCCGAGAAGCGACCGGCGCCGCCGGTTGGCAGCACGTGGTTGGAGCCGGCGACGTAGTCGCCGAAGGCGGTCGCGCCGTAGCGGCCGACGAAGACGCAGCCGGCGGTGATCACGCGCTCGGCCATCAGCGCCGCGTCCTCCTCGTCGAGCTCGAGGTGCTCGGGCGCGTAGGCGTTGGCGAGCGCGATCGCCGCCTCGACCTCGGGGACCTGGACCAGCGCCAGCGGCGCGTCGGCGACGCTCGGCCGGGCGGCCGCGGCGTTCTCGGCCGCGGCGGCGATCGCCTCGAGGACGTGTTCCTCGACGGCGACCACGACCAGCGGGCTCTCGGCCCCGTGCTCGGCCTGCGCGCAAAGGTCCAGCGCCGCCCACTCGGGGTCGGCGTCGTGGCCGGCGATCAGCATCAGCTCCGAGGGCCCGGCCAGCGAGTCGATCCCGACCGAGCCGTAGACGGCGCGCTTGGCCTCGCGCACCCAGGCGTTGCCTGGCCCGGCGATCACATCGACCGCGGCGATCGTCTCGGTCCCGTAGGCGAGCGCGAAGATCGCCTGGGCGCCGCCGATCGCGTGGATCTCGTCGACCTCGCAGAGCGCGGCCGCGGCGAGCACCAGCGGGTGCAGCTTGCCGTCGGCGCCGGGCGGCGAGGCCAGCGCGACCCGTCCGACCCCGGCAGCGCGGGCGGGGATTGCGCACATCAACACGCTCGAGGGGTAAGCGGCGCGCCCACCCGGCGCGTAAATGCCGGCGGCGCCGACCGGGACTTCGCGCACGGTCACCGTCTGCCCCTGGGGCAGCTCGACCGGCGTCGGGGGAGCGAGCTGCGCCTTGGCGACGGTCCGCACGTTGGCGGCGGCCAGCTCCAGCGCCTCGCGCATCTCCGGCTCCAGGCCGTCCAGTGCGGCGGCGGCTAGTTCGAGATCGACGGCGGTCGAGTCGAGCGGTGACTCGGTGGCGTCGAAGCGGTTGGTCAGCTCGAGCACGGCGGCGTCGCCGCGCTCGAGCACGGCGGCGCCGATCGGGGCGACGTCGACCGGCTCGCCCAGCTCCGACGCCCAGAGGCGGATCTCGTCAGCGACGACCTGGGCCTCACTCCAGGCGAAGCGCCGCGCCCTCATCCCCCGCTCGCCTTCCGCAGCCGTGTGGTCAGGTCGTCGACCTCGGCGGCGCGCAGCTTGTGGGCGACGCGGTTGGCGACGAAGCGCGCGGTGCAGACGACGATCTCCTCGCGCACCTCGAGGTCGTTCTCCTCGAGCGTGCGGCCGGTCGCGACTAGGTCGACGATCCCGTCGCCGAGGCCGATCAGCGGCGCCAGCTCGACCGAGCCCTTGACCTCGATCACTTCGACCTGGCGCCCGGTCGACTCGAAGTGGCGCTCGGCGGTGCGCGGGTACTTGGTCGCGATCCGCATCATCCCGAGCCGCCGCTGGGCCTCGCCTAGCCGGTCCTCGCCGGTCCGCCCCGCGAGGACCATGCGACAGCGGCCGTAGCCGAGATCGAGCAGCTCGTAGACGGTGCGGTCGACCTGCTCCAGCAGGACGTCCTTGCCGGTGATGCCGACGTCGGCGGCGCCCGCCTCGACGTAGGTCGGGACGTCGGAGGGGCGCATCGTGACCAGCGTCAGCCCCTCGGTCTCGAAGATCAGCGCGCGCGAGTCGCCGCGCAGCTCGCGGGTGTCGATCCCAGCGCCGTCGAGCAGGTCGAGCGTTTCCCCGAACAGGGCGCCGCGAGGCACCGCCAGCTTCAGCGGCCCCTCGGGTCTGGCCCGGCTTCCCGCGAAGGAGCTCACGAGTCTTTCCCCCGTCGCGACTCCTCCATCTGGGCAACGTGGACCCGCTCCAGGTAGAGGGCGAAGCCGGCCGCCGGCAGGTCGAGGCCGAACCGCTTCATCAAGCCGTCGTAACGCCCACCGCCGCCGAGCACGTGGCCGAGCGCCGGGTCGTAGACCTCGAGGATCGCGCCGCTGTAGTAGCCGAGGTCGCGCAGCAGGCCGAGGTCGATCTGGACCCGGTCGGCGGCGCCGCGCTCGGCCAGCCCCTCGTAGGTCGCCTGCAGCTGCGCGGTCGCCCGCTGGACCGCCTCGCCTCCGAGTCCCCGCGCCTCCTCCAGGACCTCGCTGCCGCCGCGCAGCTGCGAGAGCGCTAGGCAAGTGGCGGTCTGCTCGTCGCCGATCGGCAGCGCCGCCAGCTCCTCCTCGAGGCCGACGATGTCGTGCGCAGCGAGCCGCGCCAACAGCGAGTCGCGGGCCTCGGGCTCGATCCCGAACTCGGTAAGCAGCTGGCGGTAAAGGTCGGCGTCGCCGAGCCCGATCACCGCCCGGTCGAGCCCGGCGGCGTCGAGCGCTGCCTCCAGCACCTCGATCACCTCAACCGTCCCCTCGGGCGCCGGGGCGCCGATCAGCTCGACCCCGGCCTGGACGAACTCGCGCATCTGCCCCCGTTGCGGACGCACCGCGCGGTAGAGACTGGCCAGATAGCAGAGCCGCAGCGGCGGCTCGGAGTCGGCGAAGCGGCTGGCCGCGAGGCGGGCGATCGGCACGGTCATGTCGGAGCGCAGCGCCAACAGCTCACCGTTCTCGTCGAAGAAACGGTAAGCGCTGGACGCGCCGCGGCCCTCGCCGCGGCTCAAGACCTCGTCGTACTCGATCGCCGGCGTCGCCACCTCGCCGTAGCCGCGCTCCTCGAAGACCTCGATCAGCGCACGGCTCAGCCGGCGCAGCTCGCGCATCTCATCGGGCAGCACATCGCGGCTTCCAGGCGGGATCGGGTGGATCATCGGACTGACCTTACGAGAGAACCGCGGCGCGCAGCGCTAGGCGGGAACCTCGGCAGAAACGCGTTCGATCTGCGCCCCGAGCGCGCGCAGACGCTCGTCGATCTGCTCATAGCCCCGGTCGATCTGGCGGATGTTGCCGATCTCCGAGCTGCCGTCGGCCGCCAGGGCGGCGATAAGCATCGCCATCCCGGCGCGGATGTCGGGGCTCTCGACGCGCTCGCCGTGAAGCCGGCTCGGACCGCTGACGATCGCCCTGTGGGGATCGCACAGCGTGATCCGAGCGCCCATCGCGACCAGCTTGTCGACGAAGAAGAGCCGGTTCTCGAACATCTTCTCGAAGATCAGGATCTCGCCTTTGGCCTGGGTCGCGAGGGCCAGGGCGATCGAAGTGAGGTCGGCGGGGAAAGCCGGCCAGGGGCCGTCCTCGATCTTCGGGATCGCGTCCCCGAGGTCGGCCTGGACTTCGAGCCGCTGCTCGGGTGGCACGATCACGTCCTTGCCCTCGATCTCCGAGCGCAGGCCGAGGCGGCGGAACTGGCGCCGGGTCATCACCAGGTCGCCGGGCTCGACGTCGCGGATCCGCAGCTCCCCCCCGGTCGCCGCGGCCAGCGCCATGAAGCTGCCGACCTCGATGTGGTCGGGGGTGATCGTGTGCTCGGCGCCACCGAGTTTGTCGGAGCCGTTGACGATCATCACGTTGGAGCCGATTCCGTCGACGCGGGCGCCCATCTTGGTCAGCAGCCGCGCTAGGTCCTGGACGTGGGGCTCGGAGGCGGCGTTGGAGATCCGCGTCGCGCCGGGGGTCAGCGCGGCCGCCATCAGCGCGTTCTCGGTCCCCATCACCGAGGGCTCGTCCATGAAGATGTCACAGGCGCAGAGCCCGCCGGGCGCGGTCAGCTCGATCCAGCGGTCGCCTTCGACCACGGCACCGAGGTCCCTGAAGGCGTCGAGGTGGGCGTCGAGGCGGCGGCGACCGATGAAGTCGCCGCCGGGCGGCGGCACGTGGGCCTCGCCGAATCGGGCCAGGAGCGGCCCGGCGACCAGGAAGGAGGCGCGGATCTTGCCCGAGAGTTCCTCGTCGACCGAGGGGTCGGAGACGTTTGCGGCGCAGAGCCTGACGCTGTTGTCGCCGACCCACTCGGCATCGACCCCAAGCCGTTCGAGCAGCCCGATCTGGGCCTCGGTGTCGCGGATCCGCGGCACCCGGTGGAGCAGCAGCTCCTCCTCGGTAAGCAGGCAGGCGGCGAGGATCGGCAGCGCCGCGTTCTTGTTGCCGGCGACTGTGAGCTCGCCCGAGAGCGGCGAACCACCTTGAATTACGAATTTCTGCATCGGCTGAGCTAGGGTAACGAGCGGCATGGGGAGAGGCTGGAAGATCGCCTTGGGGGTTGTCGTGGTGCTGATTTCGCTGCTCGCGATCAACACCCTCCTGGTCGACGGAGATACCGATTCGGCCGAGCTCACCGTGCCCGGCGGCCGGATCCTCGATCTGCCCGGCGGCAAGGCCCAAGTGGTCGAAGGCGGGCCCCGCGACGGCAGCCCGATCGTCCTCATCCACTGCTTCAGCTGCGCGATCGACTACTGGGACGGGATGCGCCCGGCGCTCGAACGCGAGCACCGGGTCGTCGCTATCGACCTGCGCGGGCATGGCGGCTCGGAAAAGCCCGGCTCGGGATACGCCGTGCCCGCGCAGGCGAGCCTGGTCGCGGAAGCGCTGCGCGAGCTCGGGGTCAGCGACGCGGAGGTGGTCGGCCACTCCCTGGGCGGCGCGGTCACCGTCGCCCTGGCCGAATCCGCGCCCGAGCTGGTCGACCGGGTGGCGATCGTCGACATGCCCCCCGACGACACCTACGGCGATCTCGGCTTCCTCGCGGGCCTCGCCTTCCAGCCGGTGCTCGGCGAGGCGCTGTGGACGATCAAGCCCGACTTCTCGGTTCGCCAGGGACTCGAGGTTGCCTTCGCGCCGGGCTTCGAGGTACCTGACGCCTTCGTCGACGACGTCAACCGGCTCACCTACACGGCCTACGACGAATCGCCGTCACATACCGAGGATTTCCTCCAGGAAGAGTCGCTCGACAAACGACTCCAGGCGACCGGCAAGCCGCTGATGGTGCTGATGGGCGCCGAGGAGCAGGTGGTCGACGACCCACAACGCGCCCTCGCCCAGTACAAACGCTCCGTCCCCGGCGCCGAGACGCACCTGATCGCCGGCGCCGGACACTCCCCGAACGTCGAGAAACCCGCTCTTAGCGCCGCCCTCGTGCTGAACTTCGCAAAATAGGCCGCGCTTTGGTTGCAAAAATGACCGCGCCTTGCGTAAGATCCATCACACAAGGCGATTAGGGCTGCAGCCCACCGGCTGCGTCGAAGGCTCTATAGGGACGCCTTAATAACTCGCGCTTCTGGGGTTCGCGTCGCTGCTGTCGCCAGTAGCGACGCGGCATGCCCGCTCCCAGGCTGCGCTAACATCGCTCTAGAAAGCCATCCGCGGCCTGGCGATGCAACACCGCTTGCAAAACCGACAAGCCGTCCGAGGGCCGGCGTACCGTACGAACCCATGTTCGATTCTAAGCAAACGCTAACTAACCGCCTAGCCGACGCTGTCGACCTCGCGATCGACTTCGCAACCCTCGGCGAGTATGGCCTCGAGCCCGTCGGGGGCGCCGACAGCGGTGAGCAGCGCTCCTGCGAAGCCGATCAGCGAGTCCGCGGCTCGGCAAACCAGGCCGTCGCCCGCCGCGAACATCTCCGTGAGCTCTACCCCCTCACCTGCGGTCCGCGCCGCAGCTGGGGTCGGGTCCACGCCGGCGCCTCTGCCGCCCACTAAACGGGCCAGAAAGACGACGAGCCGCCCCTAAGGGCGGCTCAAGTCGTACGAAGAACCGGCGGCGACCTACTCTCCCAGGGGGTTGCCCCCCAAGTACCATCGGCGCTGAAAGGCTTAACTGCTCTGTTCGGAATGGGAAGAGGTGTCTCCCTTTCGCTATGCGCCACCGGAGATTGTCGAGACGCTCGGTGGAGCTTGAAAACCGCACAAGGCCGCAATTGGGTAAGAAATAAACATCCGTCAAGCCCTCGACCCATTAGTACCAGTCGGCTACGCGCATTGCTGCACTTCCACCGCTGGCGCGAGGATCTGGCGGGGCACCGGCCCGCGCCCGTAGGCGTCCTGGCTGATGACCTCGTCGGTCGCCGCCAGGCGCGCGGGCCGGGCGTCGTAGGGACCGTTGCGCGGGTACCCGAGGATCGCGGCCGGCGCGCCCGCTGCGCGCGCCGAGGCGACCTTCAACGCCGGCGTGTCGCCGAGCCCGGGCACCGCGCAGGATCGCGATGTCGTTGCGCTCGTCGAAGGCGATCGCGGTCGCGTCGATGGCGCTCGCCGGTGCCCCGGATCTGCACCCCGGTGTCGTCCTCGCCGGCGACGACGTGGGCGTTGGTGACGACGACGCCGCGCGCGATCACCCAGCCCGAGCCCTCGATGCCCAGGCCGCAGGCGGTCCCGTCACGCGCACGACGCTTGCGGCCGCGCGGCGCACGTCGGGGTCCCGCGGCGTCCCGCGCGGCGGCGCGGGCACGCGCGCGTCGGGGCCGTTGATCGCCGGGAACGGGTCGAAGCGCGCCAGCGCGTTGAGCAGCGGCCCTGACGGCGGCAGCACGTCGTTGAGGCGCTTGAGGATCGCCGAGCGCTGGATGTCGGCGCGCAGATCGCGCGCCCCCGGGGTCTGCAGCATCACCGCGCCGGCCAGCCACGCCAGCCCCAGCGCGAGCGTCGTCGAGAGCACCGCGCCGAGCACCCCGTCGATCGTCCGCATCGCCGAGCTCGACGCCAGCCGCGCCCGCAGCGCGTGGCCCACCCCCTCGAAGGCCAGCGCGAGCATGCCGCCGATCAGCACGGCGCCGAACAACCCGAACAGCGGCGCGTAGGGCGATCGCGACCCGCCGCTGACGATCGACGTGCCCAGCGCGTGCCGATCAGCGCGCCGGCGACGAAGCCCGCCAGCGAGAGCGCGCCCACGACGAACCCCTGGCGCCAGCCGATGGCCGCCAGCAGTACGCAGAGCACGACGATGCCGACGTCGATCGCGGTCACTGTCGTCGTGAGGGTACGCGGCCGGCGCAGCCTACGCCGCGGTAGATTGCGCGGCGGTGTCTGGTCAGCAAGGAGGCGGGATCTACTGGCGCCGTCGCATCACCCCGTTCGCGGCGCTCGCGGCGATCGCGCTCGGCGTCGGCCTCGTCAAGGGCGCGACGCACCGTGATGGGCGCGTCGACGTGGCCGAGCGCTACGTCAGCGCCTGGGCGCGCGGCGACTACGCCGGCGATGTACCGCGAGCTCTCCGCCGAGGCGCGCAAGCGCGTCTCGGCCGACCGCTTCGCCGAGCTGCACCGCGAGGCGCTGGCGCTGGCGACGGCGACGCGGCTGACGCCCGCCGAGCCGGAGATCGAGGACGACGAGGCGGTCGTCGCGATGCAGATCCGCACGCGGGTGTTCGGGGCGATCCGCGTCACGCTGACGCTGCCGTTCACCGGCGACGGCGACAGCGCGACGGTCGACTGGCGGCGCAACCTCATCTTCCCCGGCGTGGCGACCGGCCAGGAGCTCACGCGCGACACGCGGCTGCCCGTGCGCGGCGACGCTGAAGACGCGCGACGGGCAGACGCTCGCCGAGGGCGACGCCCGCACGCCCGACGCCGAGCTCGCCGACGTCGCCGCGCAGACCGTCGGGCGAGATCGGCCCGATCCCGCCCGACCGCGCCGCTCGAGCTGCGCGCGCTCGGCGTCCCCGACGACGCCAAGGTCGGCCTCGGCGGCCTCGAGCGCGCGCTCGACACGCAGCTCATCGGCCGCCCCGGCGGCGTGCTGCGCGCCGGCGGCGTGTCCTCGCCCAGAGCTCCCCGCGCCAGGCACAGGCCGTCCGCACCACCGTCGCGCCCGAGGTCGAGCGCGCCGCGGTCACCGCGCTCGCCGGCCGCCTCGGCGGCGTCGTCGCGCTGGACCCGCGCAGCGGCGAGATCCTCGCGTTCGCCGGGCATCGCCTTCAGCGGCCTGCAGCCACCGGGCTCGACGTTCAAGATGATCACGCTGACCGGCGCGCTGGAGCACCGCGCACACGGCTCTCAGACAGCTTCCCCGTCCAGACCGAGGCGCTGCTGTCGGGCGTGGCGCTCGGCAACGCCAACGGCGAGGCCTGCGGCGGCACGCTGGCCCAGTGCTTCGCGGAGTCCTGCAACATCGTCTTCGGGCCGCTGGGCGTCGCGCTCGGCGCCGACAAGCTCGTCGCGACCGCCGAGAAGTACGGCTTCAACGCCAAGCCCGACATCGCCGGCGCGGCGACCTCGCACGATCCCCGCCGCGGACGAGATCGGCGACGACCTCGCGGTCGGCTCGACGGCGATCGGCCAGGGCCGCGTGCAGGCGACGACGCTGCAGATGGCGAGCATCGCCGCGACGATCGGGATGCGCGGCCGCCGCCCGCGCCTGACGCTCGACCTCGCGACCGCGCGCCGCGGCGACGCGCCGCCACGCCAGGCGGTCAGCGCGGCCACCGCCCGGATCGCCGATCGGCTGATGATCGACGTCGTGCGTCACGGCACCGGCGTCAACGCCGCGATCCCCGGCGTCAAGATCGCGGGCAAGACCGGCACCGCCGAGCTCGAGAGCACGCAGGAGTGCGACGTCGCCGAGGACCCCGAGGCCTCCGACGAGACCGTGCGACAGCGGCAACGACCCGACCGACACCGACGCCTGGTTCGCCGCCTACGCGCCGGCCGGCGACGGGCGCCCGCGGATCGCGGTCTGCGTGATGCTCGTGCGCAACGGCGCCGGCGGCGACACGGCGGCGCCCGCGGCGCGGCAGGTCATCGCCGCCGGCGCTGCAGCGCAAGCGACGTCCTAGACGTCGAGGACGACGATGCCCTTCTCCCCGCCCTCCGGCGGGGTGATCACGAGCTCGAGCGGGCGGTTGTCGAGCGTCAGGCGCGGCACCTTGAACAGCAGCAGCGCGCCCTGCGTCGGCCCCTCGAAGGCGGCGGAGTCGGGCAGCGGGTTGGAGCCGTTGGCGTGCGTCTTCGCCGGCACGATCGCGGGCGGTAGGCGAAGACGTTGCTGCCCCGCAGCGCGACCGGCGTGAAGACGTTCTCCTGCGTGTCGTGCAGCTCGAACGTCTTCGCGGAGGGGATCGCCTCCTTGCGGTCGTTCTCGGCGCGGATGAAGACCGCGAACCAGACGTTCTCGGGGCCGAGCGTGCGATCAAACGGCCCCAGGCCGACGAGATAGCTCTTGTCCTCGATGTTCGGTCGGGTTCAGCTGGCGCGAGATCTGGACCTGGTACTGCAGGTCGCCGACGTCGACGTAGATGCCCTCGGTCTCGGCCTCGTGCACCTCGTCCACGCGGTTGCCGCAGGCAGACAGCGCGGTGCCGGCGGCGAGAACGGTGAGGAGCGTGACGAGACGACGGGTCTTCATTGCGGCGAGGAGTCTAATCAGCGGATCGGGGCGCCGGTCGCCGGCTTGCGCGCCCCTCCGGCGATGGTCGCGCGCCTGCCCCGCTCGGCGCCCTCCTCGAGGATCGATCCGAGCCGCTCCAGCGCTCGCTTGGCGCGCCGCCGCGTCATCCGCCGCGTGCCCCACAGCGCCTCGAGCATCTTCTCCGCGGGGGTGATCGGGACGGCCTCGGTGGTGAACGACACGCGCGTGCCGCCATGCGCGGGCTCCAGGCGCCACTCGCTGACCATCTTGATGCGCCCGAGCTTGCCGGCGCGGCCGGTGACGAGGATCCGCCGCGGGCGCTCCACCGCGACGAACGCGGCGTCCATCCAGGGAAAGCGGTTCAGCCGCTGGCGGACCTTGAAGCGCGCACCGGCGCCGAGGCCGTAGGAGTCCTCACGCGTGAGGTGCCAGTCCACGAGCCAGTGGTCCATGAACTCGGGATGGTTGGCGATGTCGGCGAGGTAGTCGAAGACGACCTCGGGCGGCCGCGAGACGATCGCAGAGACGCTGACTGGGTCCACAGCCCGGACCCTATCTCGCGCGGCCGCGTCACGCGGCGAATCGCGGGCGCAGCTTGACGCGCGTGCCCGCGCTCGAAATGGCGCACGAGATCCGAGCGACTCGGGCTCCCCCGGATGCGCCGGGCGGCACAGCTCGCAGACGATCTCGCCGCGTGAGAAGCGGTGCACGCGCTCGCCGATCAGCGGGGTGCGACCGCAGTCCGCGCACTCGTGGCGGCACGCGGCCAGCAGCCCGACGCTCTTCTGCAGCAACTGGCGCTCGAGGTCGGGTTCGGAGAGGCCGAGCAGGGGGCGGAGCATGGACCAGGCTTCGCGGTCCGCTGACAAACCCCTCGCCGCGCACGCAAGTTTGCGCCCGTCTTGCGAGGGGCACTACCCTGCAACTCAGACTTACCCTGCGCACAGGTTGGCGGGGCAGGATCGACAGGTCGAAGCGGTCGCGACCGCGTGGCACCACCCCCGGGTCACGCAAGAACAAGGAGCACCCCATGGAGTCGTTGGTCTCTGGCACGCTGGCAGGCGCTGGGTCGTTCAGGTGCGAAAGCTGTGGCTACGTCGCCACGCTCGCCGCCGCCGAGTCGCTCGGTCCCTGCCCCAGTTGCGGCGGGCGCCAGTTCGCACGCTCCTCGCTGTTTGCCGCCGGGCGCTTCGAGCGCGACCAGGCGGCGCGTGACCCCGACCACGAGGCGCTGCTGAGCGCGGCGCGCGCCGAGCTCGCCCGGCCCCGGCCGCTTCCTCGCCTTCCGCGACGGCGACAACCTCAAGGTCATCGCGCTGGAGCGCGAGCACACGCGCATCGGCCGCAGTCTCTCGGCGGACATCCGCTTCGACGACCAGACCGTCTCGCGCCGGCATGCGCTGCTCGTCGTCAGCGCCGACGGAGTACGCGTGCTCGACGACCGCAGCCTCAACGGCGTGTTCGTCAACGGCGAGCGGATCGAGGTCCGCGTCGCTCGCCGACGGCGACGAGCTCGTCATCGGCCGCCACCGGCTCGTGCTTCCTGGAGGCCGTCGCAGACGCGCCCGCAGGTCGACGAGCAACTGCTGCGCACGACCTGAACACCCGGCGCGAGCCGGGTGCGCGGTAGCCTCCGCGCCGAATGGCCCTGAAGATCGCCGTCCTCTCCCAGAAGGGCGGAACCGGAAAGACGACCGCGGTCCGCACGCTCACCGACGTGCTGCGGCTCGCGGGACTGCGCGTGCTGGCCGTCGATCTCGACCCGCAGGGCAACCTGTCGGACTACTTCGACCTGCCGCCCGACGCCGAGCCGACGATCGGCGACGTGCTGTCCGGGCGCGCGACCGCGTCGGAGGCGATCCACGACGACCTCATCCCCGCGAACCTCTCGCTGGCGGAGTCCGAGCTCTCGCTGGCCGGCAAGATGGGCCGCGAGCTGTCGCTGCGCAAGGCGCTGCGCGAGGTCGAGGAGCCCTACGACGTCGTGCTCGTCGACTGCCCGCCGGCGCTCGGCCTGCTGACCGTCAACGCGCTGGTCGCCGCCGACTACGCGCTGCTCAGCTCCGAGGCGCAGTACTTCGCGCTGCAGGGCGTCGAGCAGGCGCTCGAGGTGATCGAGCTCGCGCGCGACGGCCTGAACCCCGACCTCGAGTGGCTCGGCGTGTTCTTCAACATCGCCGACATGCGCACGGTGCACTCGCGCGAGGCCTACACGCAACCTCGGCGAGCACGTCGGCGACAAGCTCTTCGCGACGACGATCCGCCAGTCGATCGCCTACGCGAGCTCGGCCGAGGCGGCGGTCTCGATCCTCGAGCACCGGCCCGACCTCGGCGGCGACTACCTCCAGCTCGGCGACGAGCTGCTCGGCCGGCTCGGCCTGACGGACGCGCGCGCCGCGCTGGCGACGCGACTCAACGGGGACTAGCCAGCAGCGTGTCGCCCGCGGCGAGCCGCTGGCGCCCGAACCGTTGCTCGCGCCCTAGAGACCGGCGACGGCCTCGCTCGACGTGGCGAACGCCCGCACATGATCGAGCACGCCCGCGTAGCGCAGCGCCTCGCGCGCCGGGGATCCGTCGGGCAGCACGACCGCCAGCCGCTGACCGCGCTCGTGCAGGCGCTCGGCGACCTGGAAGATGAACTGGATGCCGGTGCTGTCGATGTAGCCGATCTCCGAGAGGTCGAGGACGGTCCCGGCCATGCTCTCGCCGATCCGGCGCTCGAGCGCAGCGCGCAGCGCATCGGCGTTGGACATGTCGATCTCCCCGCGCACGTCGACGATCAGCACTGCGTCCTGCTCGGTGTACGTGACGTCGGCGACCGTCATGCCTGCGCCCTCAGCCGGCGTCGCAGCACGACGGTCGTGCCGTGCTCGGTCGGCGCGACGTCGACGCTGTCCATCGCCGCGCGCATGATCGTCAGGCCTCGCCCGCGCAGGCTCTCCCGCGGCTCGCGCCAGCGCCCGTCGTCGCTCACAGTGATCTCGACGACGTCGCCGTCGACCCGCGCGCGCAGCTCGAAGCCGGCGGGCGGCGGCGGATAGGCGTGCTCGATCGCGTTGGCGCAGGCCTCGCCTGCGGCGAGCACGAATGCCGTCAGGTCGTCGTCGCGCGCGCCGGCCGCGTGCAGCCAGCGCCGCAGGCGGTGGCGCGCGACGCGCAGTGAGGAGCGCTCGGCGGGCAGCTGTACGACGAGCTCGTCGGCCGGCGCCAGCGGCGACAGCGCAACGAGCGCAACGTCGTCCTCGCTCTCGCGGTCGCGAAGAAGGCTCGCGAGCACGCGTGAGCAGAGCGCCTCGGGGGCCGGGTCGCCGACCGCGGCGGCACGCAGGCGCGCCAGCCCGACGCTGAGCGACTCGCCGCGGACCTCGACGAGGCCGTCCGTGTAAAGCAGGATCGCCTCCGCGGGCTGCCAGCATGAGCTCGACCTGCTCATAGCTGGCGAACGGGACCACCCCGAGCGGCGGGACGATCGGCAGCTCGAGCAGGCGCGCGTCGGCTCGCGTCACAAGCAGCGGCGGGAGGTGCCCGGCGCTCGTCACTCGCAGCCGGCCTGTCATCGTATCGAGGACGGCGAATGCGACCGTCGCCGTCGCGGTCGGGTTCGTGACCTGCATGAGCGCGTCGAGGCGCTCGAGGACGACGGCCGGGCGATGCCCCTCCATCGCGTACGCGCGCAGCGCCGCGCGCAGCTGCGCCATCAAGGCGGCTGCGCGGACACCGTGACCGACGACGTCGCCGATCACGATCCCGACCTCGTTGTCCGGCAGAACGATGACGTCGTACCAGTCACCGCCGACCTCGTCGCGCGACGGCACATAGCGCGCGGCGAGCTCGACGTCCGCGAGCGTCGGCAGGGTGCTCGGCAGCAGGCTGCGCTGCAGCGCGACCGCGGCGCGATGCTCCTGCTCGAGCGCGTCGAACAGCCGCGCGCGCTCGATCGCGGGCGCGACGCGGGCGGCGGCCAGCTCGAGGATCGCCGCGTCGGTCGCGGTGAAGATGCGTGGCGTCAGGCTGCCGACGTGCAGCACGCCGACGAGATGCCCCTCGACGATCAGCGGCACGCCGAGCAGCGATTGGATCCCGATCTCCCGGAGGATCGGGTTGACGACGTCGGCCCTGCTGACGTCGCCGATGAAGATCGGCGCGCGATCGGCGGCGATGCGCCCGGCGAACCCGCGACCGATCGGGATGCGGACGCCGCGATCGACCTCCTCCTCCAGACCCTTGGCGGCCCGGGCGAGGAGCTCCGTGCCCTCCTCGTCGGCCAGGAGCACAGCGACGGTGTCGACATCGAGGATCTCCTGGATCCTCTCGAGGACGGTGTTCAGAAGCGCCTCGAGCGGCAGCTCGGAGAGCGCCGGATCGCTGAGGCGGTAGAGGTTCGAGAGCCATGCGGGCGCGGGCGCGGGCGCGAGCTTGGCGCCGGCGTGCGGAGAAAGCACGACGTGCCCTGCCCCGGGTGCCGGGCGGCCGCGGCCGGCGCTGCGCTGTCGCCCCTCACCCATCCCACCGAGTCTAGGCGCGGCCGACGTCCGCGAATAGACCATGCTCAGAGCGCGAGCACGCGCGCGCCGGTCGATTCGAACGCGGTGCGCTGCACGTCGGCCCAATCGCCGGCGGCGCGGCGCAGCGCCTCGAGCACCGCGCCGGTCTGCTCGTAGTGGCACCAGAACAGCACCGTCGGCCCTGCGCCCGAGACGGTGGCACCGAGCGCACCGATCTCCCGCGCGCGTCCGAGGAGCTCGGCCGAGCGCGGGAACAGGTGCGCACGACGCGGCTGGTGCAGGCGATCGTCCAGGCCGCGCGCGATCAGGTCGAAGTCCGCGCGCTCCAGGCCGAGCGTCAGCAGCGCGCCGTGGGCGACGTTGAAGACGGCGTCTGCGATCGGCACCTCGGCGGGCAGCGCGGCGCGCGCGGCGGGGGTGCGCACGGCCTCGTGCGGGACGACGAGCACGCCCTCCAGGCCAGCCGGGGCGTCGAAGCGCTCGGCGTGCTCGTCGGCGCAGATCACGAAGCCACCCTGCAGCGCGGCGGCGACGTTGTCAGGGTGGCCCTCCAGCGCCGTTCCCCGGGCGAGCAGGTCGGCGTCCAGCTCGAACATGTCGTCGGCGGCAATCAGGCCCGCGACGTACGCCGCGGCGCTCGTGCCCAGGCCGCCGCTGAGTGGGATCTCAGAGCGGATCCGGAACTCGAAGTCGTCGGGCGCGTGCAGCGCGGCGAAGCCGCGGACCGCGAGGTTGCGGCGGTCTGTCGCGATCGCGAGGTCGGTGACGACGGCGAAGCTCCCGGTCTCCACCACCTCGAGCTCCATGTGCAGCGCGAGCGCCGCCGCGAAGCAGTCAAAGCCCGGCCCGAGGTTGGCGCTCGACGCGGGCACACGGACGACGCGGCGGCGTTGCATCCGCGCCAACCTACCTGGCCTACCCGCCGGCGAAGCGCAGCACCTCCGGGTAGCGCGGCAGCAATCCGAATGTCCCGGCGCCGGGCACGACATGCACCGGCGCGCCGCGCAACCGCTCGGCGAGGCGATGCGACATCGCGGTCGGGTGCGTCGCGTCATCGGACCCGCTCCAGAACGCGACGGGGCAGCGCACGACGGCGAGATCGAGCTGCCAGTCGCGGCTGAGCAGCACGATCTCGGCGGCGAGCTCGCCCGGATGCGCGAAGACCTCCGCCGACGCGGCGACGTGCAGCGCGCGGAAGGCCGGGTCTTCGAGCACTGCGAGGTCGGCTGCCGGCGCGTCGCGCGTGAAGCGCTCGGCGGCCTTGTCGGGATCCTTCAGCGTCTGGCGCGCGGCGAGGCGCAGGAGTAGTCGCAGCACCCACGGCGCGCGCCGCGCGAGCTTGAAGCTCGTCAGCATCGGCCCGGCGACGCCCTCCAGCGCGCCAGGCTCGTGCAGCGGAGAGACCGCGCCGAGCAGCGCGAGCGCGGGCACCCGAGCGCCGAGCGCCGCGGCCGCCGCCAGCGCGTACGGCGTGCCGCCGGACTGGCCGACGATCCCGGCGCGCTCGAGGCCGAGCGCGTCGAGCAGCGCCGCGTGGTCGGCGGGCCAGTCGGCGATCTCGCGACCCGGTTTGGGCGTGGAACCACCGAACCCAGGGCGGTCCGGCGCGATCAGGCGCAGCCCAAGATCCTGCGCGGCGGGCGCCAGCGCCCGTGCCAGGCCGCGCGAGCCCGGGCCGTCGAGAACGACGATCGCGGGACCGCTGGCGGCGCCGAGCGCGGCGTAGCTGAGCGTCCGGCCGTCGGGGAGCGTGAGGGTGATGTCGGCGGTTCTGTGACATTGCGTCGCAAACGCCACGATGCCATCCTTGCGACAGAGTGTCAACTCGACGATCAGCCCAGGCGCCGGGCCACGCCGTGCGGGTGCCCGCGCCGCAAGCCCGGGATCGCATCCTCGCCGCAGCCGCCGAGTTGCTGCGCGACCACGCGTTCGCGGCGCTCACCGTCGATGCCGTGATGGCCCGCGCCGGCCTCGCCCGCACGGTCTTCTACCGCCACTTCGACGGCCTGCCCCAGCTCACGCTCGCGCTGCTCCCCGATGCCGGCGATCCAATCGTCGACCAGGCGCGCCGGGCGCTCGACAGCGGCGGCCCGCAGGCGGCGATCGACGCGATGGTCGACGGCCTCGTGACGGTGTTCGCCGAGCACGGCCCGCTGCTGCGCGGGATCGACGAGGCCATCCGCCAGGACCCGACCGTCGACCCCGCCGACGACCCCGCGCTAGCCGAGCCGCTGGCGTTCGTGGCGGGGCTCCTCGCCACCGCGAAGCATCCGCCACCGGACCCTGCGCAGAGCGCGCGGCTGCTGCAGGCCGCGCACCGCGCCTACCTGCTCGACGCCTTCGGCGGCGCCACGCCGCGCGCGACCCGTGACGAGGCGCGCGCGGCGCTGCGCGCGCTCTGGGACCGCGTGCTCTTCTAGCCGAGGACGGCGGCTTCGACGGCGTCGAGGTCCGCCGGGCAGGCCACCACCGACCCCG
>CAWINA010000006.1:0-517775 GCA_963837405.1 uncultured Thermoleophilia bacterium | reverse complement strand
CCGAGTCGGTGCTCGCCGACCGCCAGGGCCGGATCGGGCGGGCGCTGCAGACCCTGCTGATCAGCGAGCGCTAGAGGTCGGCGCGTGATGGCCGCGCAAGCTGATGAGGCTGATCAGCGCCGCGGCGCTCACCACCACCGCGGAGAAGACGAAGGCGCCCTCGTAGTCGGATAGCGCCGCCGCCGCTCCGGCGAGCGGTGCGCCGAGTCCGACCCCGAGGTCGAAGAAGGCGGTGTAGGTGCCCATCGCGGCGCCGCGGGCGCTGGCGGTGACGCGGCCGAGCGCGATCAGCATCAGCGACGGGTTGACGAGCGAGAACGCCGCTCCCATCGCGCAGCCGCCGATCAGGGCGACGGGGAGGCTCTCGGCGAACCCGATCGTCAGCAGCCCGGCCGCCTCAACCAGGCTGGCGACGATCGCCACCGGGGCGGCGCCGACGCGGTCGGGGAGATTGCCCGCGATCAGGCGGGCGATCACGATCATCGCCGCGAAGGCGCCGAACACGAGCACCCCGTGGCCGATCCCGCGGGCTTCGAGGTGGAGGACGACGAACGCGGCGACGGCGGCGTAGCCGACCGCGGCGAGCGCCACGGCGATCCCGGGGCCGACCGCCTCCGGGGCGATCAGCGGGTGCGGCTCGGAGTGCGGGAGGGGGACGAACGGGTCGGGGACGCGCGAGGCGATCAGCGCCCCGAGCAGCGGCAGCGCCGCGGCGAAGGCCCAGACGGCGTTGTAGCCGCCGGCGTCGAGCAGCAGCTCGCCGGCCAGCGGCCCGACGCTGAGCCCGCCCCAGACCGCGAGCCCGTAGAGGCCGAGCACGCGCCCGCGACGCTCGACCGGAGCCATGTCGACGATCCAGGCCGAGCCGGCGGTATAGAGGGCGCCCTCGCCGGCGCCGGTCGCGAGCCGGGCGAGGATGACGCCGAGCAGGCCGAGGCCGGGGAGGTAGAGGAGGCCGCCGAGGCCGAGCACGAGGATGCCGAGCAGGACCGTGGGCTTGCGGCCGCGACGGTCGGCGAGCCGCCCCGCGAACGGGCGCAGTAGTAGGCCGGTGATCGCGTAGGAGCCGATCACGATCCCGACCGTGACGTCGCCGTAGCCGAGCGGCCCGTGGACATAGCGGGGCAGGACCGGGAGCACGGCGCCGACCGCGACCAGGCCGCAGAAGGTGACCATGAAGAGCGCCGCGAAGCTGCGCCCGCCGTCCAGCTCGGCGGGCGCCCGCTGGGGACTCACCGCAGCAGCGCGGCCAGGTCGGCGACCACGTGGTCGGGCGCCGGGTCCGCGTTCGCGGCCTCCGCCTCGCCGGTCGTTCCGCTGAGCACGAGGATCGTCGCCAGGCCGGCGGCTCGGCCGCCGGCGATGTCGGAGGAGACGCGGTCGCCGACCATTGCCACGCGCTCGGCTCCGCCGAGCCGCTCGCGCGCCAGGTCGAAGAGGTGGCGCTCGGGCTTGCCGCCGATCGTCGCGACCTTGCCGGTCGCGGTTTCGACCGCGGCGAGCACCGCGCCGGTCCCCGGCCACTCGCCGCCTGGCATCGGCATCGTCGGGTCGTGGCTGGTCGCGAAGAGCTCGGCCCCGGCATCGAGCGCCCGCTTCGCGGTCAGTAGCTCCTCGAAGTCGAAGCCGCGGTGGCCGGAGACGACGACCACCTTGGCCGCCCGGGCGGGCTCGCCGACCAGCAGCTCGGCGCCGGCCGCCGCGACCATCTCCTGCAGCGGCTCGGCCCCGATCACGAAGGCACCGCCGCCGTTCGCCGCCTCGCCGGCCAGGCGGGCGACGACCATCCCGGCGGTGACGATCTGCTCGGCGCCGACCTCGACCCCCATCCCGCGCAGCCGCTCCGCGTAGGCGGCGGGGGGCTTGGTTGGGTTGTTGGTGACGAAGACCAGCCGCACGCCGGCCTCCAGCAGCGCCGCCAGCGCCTCCGCCGAGCCCGGGATCGGCTCGCGGCCGATCCAGACGACCCCGTCCAGGTCGACCAGAAGTCCATCGAATTGATCGGCCAGCGCCACCTCGGAGAGGCTATTCGCTCGTCATCGATACGGTGTCGCCAGTGAGTGCGAACGGAAAGGTCGTGGTCGCCGCCGATCTGACCCGGCGTTACGGCGAGGGCGATGCCGCGGTCGACGCCCTGGCCGGCGTCAGCACCGCCTTCGAGCGTGGCCGCTTCACCGCGATCATGGGCCCCTCCGGCTCGGGCAAGTCGACCTTGATGCACATCCTCGCCGGTCTCGACAAGCCGACCAGCGGCACGGTCGAGCTCGACGGGGTCGAGATCACCGGCCTCGACGACGGCGAGCTGACCCAGCTGCGCCGCGACAAGCTCGGCTTCGTCTTCCAGTTCTTCAACCTGCTGCCGGTGCTGACCGCAGAGGAGAACATGACCCTGCCGCTCTCGATCGCCGGCCGCAAGCCCGATTCCGAGTGGCTGGAGCGCCTGGTCGAGACCGTCGGCCTCGCCGATCGCCGCACCCACCGGCCGTCCGAGCTCTCGGGCGGCCAGCAGCAGCGGGTTGCGGTGGCCCGGGCGCTGCTCTCCAAACCGGCCGTCGTCTTCGCCGACGAGCCGACCGGCAACCTCGACTCGAAGTCCAGCGCCGACGTGCTGGCGCTGCTGCGCCAGGCGGTCGACGAGTTCGACCAGACGGTGGTGATGGTTACCCACGATCCCGTCGCCGCCGCCCACGCCGACCGCCTGGTCACCCTCAGCGACGGCAAGCTCGTCCACGACGCGGCGCCCGGTTCTGCCGACGACGTGATCGAGCTGATGAAGACGATTGACTAGCCTCGGCCTGAAGAGCCTCTGGGCTCGCAAGGTGCGCGCCCTCACCACGACCTTTGCGGTCGTGATCGGGGTCGCCTTCATGGCCGGCTCCTACGTCCTCACGGACACGATCTTCGCCGCCTTCGACGAAATCTTCGGCGAGTCGCTGCAGGGCACGAGCGTCGTCGTCAGCTCGAAGAACCTGGTCAAACAGGAAACCGGCGAAAAGCCGACGATCGAAGAGTCGCTGCTGGCGCCGATCCAGCGAACCCCCGGCGTGCGGCTCGCGGCGGGGGCGATCGCCACCCCCGGCGGCTTCTTCGACGAAGCGGGCGACGAAGTCGGCTCGAAATTCGACTTCAAGGGGATCTCCTCGGTCCTGCCGGGCAGCCTCGAGGGGCTCGAATACTCCGAGGGGCACCCGCCGCGCGGCCCCGGCGAAGCCTCGCTGAGCGAAAAGGCGGCGGACGAAGCCGGGCTGGAGCTCGGCGACACGCTGCAGATCGTCGGTCGCGTCCGCGCCAAGGACTTCGAACTGGTCGGCTTCACCAAGCTCGGCGACACCTCCTTCGGCGGCGCCAGCATCGCCCAGCTGACCCTTTCCGAGGCGCAGCGGATCACCGACAAACGGGGCCAGCTCGATCAGATCCGCGTCGCCGCGGACGAGGGCGTCTCCGCGCCGGAGCTGCGGCGTCGGATCGCCGCCGAGATGCCGCCCTCTGTGCGGGTCGAAACCGGCGAACAGACTGCCAGCCGCGAATCGAGCGAAATCCGCGACAGCCTCGGTTTCCTGCAGACGATGCTCTTGATCTTCGCCTTCGTCGCGATCTTCGTCGGCGCCTTCCTGATCTTCAACACCTTCTCGATCACGGTCGCCCAGCGGATCAAAGAATTCGGGATGCTGCGGACGCTCGGCGCCTCGCGCGGGCAGATCCTGCGCTCGGTGGTCTCGGAATCGTTCACGATCGGGTTGCTGGGCTCGCTGCTCGGGATCGCCGGCGGCTTCGTGATCGCGCTGGGGCTGAAAGCACTGTTCGAAGCGATCGGGATCAACCTGCCGACCACCGCCCTGGTGCTCGAGGACCGCACCGTTGTCGTCTCGCTCGCGGTCGGGGTCGGGATCACCCTGGTCTCCTCGCTGATCCCGGCGCTGCGCTCGACCCGGATCCCGCCGATCGCCGCTCTGCACGCCGAGGTCGCGCCGCCGACCCGGCGCCGCCGCGTGCTCAACGCGGTGCTCGCCGGGCTGCTCGGCGTCGTCGGCCTGGGGATGCTGGTCGCGGGCCTGTTCGGCGGCGCCGACGGCGGCGCCGCCGCTGGTCTTATGGGCGCCGGCGCGGTCGCCTTCGTGATCGCCGTCTCGCTGTTCAGCCCGGCGTTGGTGCGGCCCCTGGCCGCGGTCGCCGGCTGGCCGCTGGAACGGGTGCGGCGGCTGTCCGGGCGGCTGGCGCGCGAGAACGCCCAGCGCAACCCCGGCCGGACCGCGATCACCGCCGCGGCGCTGATGATTGGCCTCGCCCTGGTCGCCTTCGTGACGATCTTCGCCGCCGGCCTCAAGGGCTCGATCGCCGAGGCCGTCGACGACACCTTCCAGGGAGACCTCGTGATCCAGAACAGCAACGGCTTCTCACCGATCCCGCCGGCCGCCGCTGAGGCCGCCCGCGGGGTGCCGGGGGTGGAGCTGGTGGCGACGATGCGGGGGATCGAAGCGAAGCTGGTCGGGACCGGGGCCAAGACCAGGATCAACGGGCTCTCGCGCGACGCCGCCCCGGTCTTCGAGCTCGAATGGAAGCGGGGTGGGCAGCAGCTGCTCGGCGAGCTGCGCAACGACCAGGCGCTGGTCAAGGAGTCCTTCGCCGAGGCACACGACCTCGAACTAGGCGACCGCTTCCAGCTGCTCAGCCAGTCGGGGGCGGAGTCGGGTTTCGAAGTGGTTGGCACCTACGACACCAAGGTCGGCTTGATCGGCAACGTGCTCGTCACCCAGGCCGTTCTCGCCCGCGACTTCCAGCAGACGCAAGACACGATCGACTTCGTGAAGACGGAGGATGGGGCCGATCCCGACCAGGTCCAGATGCGGCTAGAGGCGCTGATGGAGCGGGTCTTCCCGACCGCCGAGGTGGTCAACCAGCAGGAACTGAAGGAAAAACAGGAAGAACAGGTGAACACGCTGCTTTCGCTGATCTACGCGCTCCTGGCCCTGGCGGTGCTGATCTCGCTGTTCGGGATCGCCAACACGCTGGCGCTCTCGATCCACGAGCGCACCCGCGAGCTGGGGATGCTGCGGGCGATCGGGATGTCGCGGCGTCAGGTGCGGACGATGATCCGCTACGAGGCGGTGATCACGGCGCTGATCGGGGCGATCCTCGGGATGGTCCTCGGCCTGATCTTCGCGGTGCTGATCGCGCAGCCGCTGAAGGACGAAGGCTTCACGCTCTCCTTCCCGGTCGGCCAGCTCGTCGTCCTGCTGTTCCTCGCCGGTCTCGCCGGCGTGATCGCCGCGATCCTTCCGGCCCGCCGCGCCTCACGGCTCGACGTGCTCGACTCGCTGCACTACGAGTAGGGCGCGGGCCCGAGCCCCCTAGGCCAGGCCCATTCGCAGGGCGCCGGCCACCTCGAACATCGCCGCTCGCGAGGAGCGGCTGAAAGCCGTCTGGTTGGCGAATCCGTGGATCAGCCCCGAGTAACGGCGCAGGGCGACCTTGGTGCCCGCCGCGCGCATCCGCAGCGCGTAGGCCTCGCCCTCGTCGCGCAGTGGGTCGAAGCCCGCCGTGGCGACGTAGGCCGGCGCCAGCCCACTCAGGTTGGGCGCCTTGAAGACCGAGATGCGCGGGTCGTCGACGTCGGTGCCGGGACCGATGTAGTGGCCTTCGAAGAGGTCCATGTCGCCCTTGGTGAGCATGAAGCCGTCAGCGAAGAGATTGCGCGAGCGCGGGTCATCGGCGGAGTCGGTTACCGGGTAGAAGAGCAGCTGGAAGGCCGGAGCCAAGCCATGGTCGCGGCCCTGGAGGGAGACCACGGCGGCCATGTTGCCGCCGGCACTGTCGCCGCCGACGGCGATCCGGGCGGGGTCGATGTCGAGCTCCTCAGCGTTGCCGGCGGCCCAGGCGAAGGCGTCCCAGGCGTCTTCGATCGCCGCGGGAAAGGGGTGCTCGGGGGCGAGCCGGTAGTCGACCGCGAGCACCGCGATCCCGGCGGCCCGGGCAAGGAAGCGGCAGACGCTGTCGTGGGTGTCGAGGTCGCCGATTACCCAGCCGCCGCCGTGGTAATAGACGAGCAGCGGCGGGGGAGTCCCGCCGGGCAGGTTCGGCGGCAAGTAGAAGCGCGCCCCCAGGGGTCCGCCCGCGGTCGGGATCCTCAGGTCCTCGACCTTGGCCATCGCGACCGGTTTCGGCCCCTGGGTCGCCCGCGCGCCCTGGCGCATCAAGGCCCGCGCCTGCTCTGGTGGCAGCAGGTTGGTGTAGGAGGAGGTGCCCGAGCGCCGCGCCAGCTCGATCATCACGTGCACGTCGCCGGCCAGCGTCTGCCCCTCGATCTGCGCGGGCGCTCCGAACAGCAGCCGCTGGGCCCGCGGCGGCAGCCCGCAGGCGCGGCGCAGGAAGCGGAACTCGATGCTCGGCGGCAGGCGCGGGGGCTCCACGGTCGGTCAGCCTACGCGAAATCCGCCGACCGTCACACGGTTTCGTGCAGTCGTGGAGGAGGGAAAGCCGACAGGGCGGTATTCAAAGCGGTCTACCCTTGCCCGCTTCGTTACGCGAAAGAGGGAGAGCCATGACGAAGCGTTTGACCCTGGCGGCGCTGTCCGCCGTTGTCGCAATTGCGCTGAGCGCACCCCCAGCCTCGGCGGGGGACAAGGACTGTGCCGACTTCAGCAGCTGGAACCAGGCGCAGCGCTTCTATAAGAAGCACGGTGGGCCAAAACGCGACCCGCACCGCCTTGACGCAGACCGCGACGGAATCGCCTGCGAGGACCTGATTTAGCGACGAACGTCACACAGTTCGTTGCATAGGTCGGAGTAGCCTCGATGTTGACCATGGAGGCTGCGGTCAAAGCGGCGGCGCCGATCGAGTCCCCGGCCGGGAAACCGGTCAGGGGGCTGCCGCCCGGGCCGCGGATGCCGCGGGCGCTGCAGACCGCGATCTGGTCGCGCCAGGCGCAGTGGATGCTGGAGCAGTCGCGGGCCCGGTTCGGCGACATGTTCACGATCCGGGTCTTCCACGAAGGCGACTGGGTGATGCTCGCCGACCCGGCGCTCGTCAAGCAGGTCTTCACCGGCGACCCGGCCATCTTCCACGCCGGCGAGGGCAACCACATCCTGCGTCCGATCCTGGGCGAGAACTCGGTCCTGGTCCTCGACGACAAGCCGCACCTGAGCCAGCGCCGCCTCCTGTTGCCGCCCTTTCACGGTGAGCGGATGCAGGGCTATGAGCGCACGATGACCGAGATCGCCGCCCGCGAGATCGAGTCGTGGCCCACCGGCACGCCCTACAAGCTGCGGCCGCGGATGCAGGCGATCACGCTCGAGATCATCATCGAGACCGTCTTCGGCGTCCACGAGCGCGAGCGAACGGACCCCCTGCGCGCGGCGCTCCGCGATTTCCTCGACCTCCTGACGGACCCGCGCGCGCTGCTGCCGATGGTCGTTGCCGGACCCGAGCGGGTGCGCCGCCTGCCGGTCTTCGGGCGCCGCATCGGCCGGGTCGACGAGCTGATCCACAGCGAGATCGCGGAGCGCCGCCGCGACCCTGGCCTAGCCGAGCGCGAGGACATCCTCTCGATGCTGGTCGGCGCCGAACACGAGGACGGCAGCCCGATGAGCGACACCGAGATCCGCGACGAGCTGCTCACCCTGCTGGTCGCCGGTCACGAGACGACGGCGACGTCGCTCTCCTGGGCAGTTGAGCGCCTGGTCCGGCACCCGGAGAAAATCGAGCGCCTGCGGGCCGAGGTCCGCGCCGGCGAGGACGCCTATCTGACGGCGACGATCCAGGAGACCCTGCGCCTGCGGCCGGTCGTCGTGCTCGTGATCCGCAAACTGACCGAGCCGGTCGAGCTGGGCGGCTACGAGCTCCCGGCCGGCGCCTCCGTCACCCCCTCGATCTACCTGATCCATCGCGACCCACGGATCTACCCCGACCCCCACAGCTTCATCCCCGAGCGCTTCCTCGACAACCCGCCCGGCACCTACACCTGGATCCCCTTCGGCGGCGGCGTCCGCCGCTGCCTCGGCGCCGCCTTCGCCCAGTTCGAGATGGCCGTCGTGCTCCGCGAGCTCGTCGCCCGCCACCGTCTAGTGCCCGCCCGCCCCGGCTCCGAGCGAAATTTCCGCCGCGCGATCACCGAGACCCCTCGGCACGACGCCGAAGTCGTGCTCAGCTAGCCCCCGTTGGGACTGACCCGCACTTCGGTCACGTAGCCGTCGGGGTCCGTGCAGCGGAACGCGAGCTGGCCGTTCTGCTGGAAGATCGTCGAGACGTGGCTCTCTGCTGAGACGAGATTGGCGTGAAGGCGCTTGAACTCCGGCGCCGACCGGAAGACCATGAGCGCCTCGCCGTGGGAAAGCAGTGCCGACTCGTCGGTGAGAGTCGGTGAGGGCTGGTCCGGGGCGGCCAGCTCCAAAACGACCCGATCCAACACATAGGCACGACCTGGATCGCCGCTGCCGCTCACCGTGAGTCCCAGCGTGGACTCGTAGAAGCGCTTTGCGGCTTTGAGGTCGGCAACCCGGCGAACCATCCAGAAGGGGGCCTTCGGCGTTTGCTGGCCTGGTGTCCGCTCCGCCCCGGATCGACCCGAATCATCCGGTATGACCCGCTTTGGGTGGAGGGTCTGGCCCTCGGAGGTGGACAGCGTCCATTCGAGGACGCGGTTGGTCGACTTGGTGGTCAGCTCCTGCTCTCTGGCGATCTCGCACGATCCGAACACTGGCAACTCGATCACGCCTCGGCCGCCGCTGGCCTGTAGCTGCTCGAGGGCCCTGCGGCGATCGGCCTGGCGCCACGAAGGCTCGGGTGACCAGGGGGTTGCTCCGGTCTGCACCAGCCTGCCCGTGAGACGCTCGATGTAGCTCGCGTCCTGGAGCGTGGCGCTGAGCGTCGAGAACCAGCCGTCACTGTCGATCGCACCGAGCAGCCCCCCGGTCATGGCCGCGATGGTGTCGGTGTCCGCGCCCTTCGCGAACGCGGCCGCGGTCAGGCCGACGCGGGGCTCTGGCGCGTAGCGCGAGGCGAGGAAGAGCGACGCAGCCGCCGCGATCGTTCCCGCCCCGTTGGTCTGTTTGTCGAAGGCGCCGATCTCCTCGAGCGTCTTCTGATCCACAGCAAGTGACCCCCTGCCCAGTGAGTCCTTGCATATCCCCAGCAGCGCTCGCATCTCCTTCAGCGTCCCCTCCCAGACCTGCGGGTACCGTGGCTGCGCGACCTCTGCCTGCCGCTGCCAGTCATCGAGCTGAGCCGGCAGCGAGGGAAATCTGCCCCACCGGTCCTCGTCTTCGAGAGTGCGCTCGACGAGCTCGCCGAACCCCAGGACGCCCCGCTCGTGCAGGGCTACCCAGAGCGCGTAGCCGTAGGCGAGCGCACCGACCAGGGCGCGCGGGTGCCCGTGGGTGCAGAGTCCGTCGGCGACGATTGCCGTCGCGATCGGGTCGAAGCTCTCCGCGAGATCAATCAGAACGTGCGGCATCACCCGCATCGCGACCCCGTTCCCGCCGGCGCTGAAATACTTCTGGATGTCGGCTGGTTTCGCCTCCGATGACCAGGGCGAGCGACCGCGGTTCCAGGCCTGGGCGGCGCGCTTGCTCGCGCCGCCGCCGCCGCGCTCGTACAGTAGCCAGAGGGGCAGCTCGCAGTCGGTCCAGTGCGACCACCAATCTGCGCCTCGGAGCCTGCTGCGGGCGATCGCCAGGGTGAGCTGGGTGTCGTCGCTGTAGCTCCCGGCCTCGATCGCGACCTCGTGTGGCGCATACCGCCCTCCCTCACGGCGAACCCAGTTGGTCAGCTCCAAGCGGGGCTCAACCCGCGAGATGCCCCCGACCCTTCCCGAGCGGTTCTCGATGGGCCAGCCGAGTGCGTCACCGATCGCCGCGGCCAGCATCGGCCCACGGGCCTGGTCGAGCGAATCGGTGAGTCGGGGCGTGGCGGTCATTGGCTCGAGGGAGGATCCCACTCGGTTTCCGCCGGCGCTATGCCTGCGCGCACATTGGCACTCAATTTCTCCACTTCGAAGAACTCTGGCGCAATCATGTAGCGGAACCGACCCGGATCCAGGCCGTTCATCTTGAAGCGGGCGTACTCCCGCCTCGCCTGATCCTCGTCGCTGACGAAGATCGTCTCGATCTCGGTGAGCGGGATATGGCGGAAGATCATCACCTCGGCCTGAAGGTTCGTCGGGCAGGGCGTGAGGTGTTTAGAACCTCGCTTGAAGGTCCGGCCGACGCTGTCTTCGACCTCCCTCTCATAGATCGACGCGAGTCCATCTGGCCCCTGAACCAGGAAGGCCCCTCCACCGCTGGCGGCGTTGCTCTGGCAGAACAGAGCCCCCGGTCGCAGCATGCAGGCGGGGTCGATGCCGAGGACTACCCAATCGGGAAAGTTCGATGCTTCACCGATCGGATTTCGCTTGCTGCGGTAGTAGTAGCCGTTCGGATACTCGACCGAGCAAGAGATGTGGCCTGGCTGGCCATCCAGGCGCTGCTTGTCGGGGGAGGTGAAGCTGGCACTCGGATCGGCCTCCAGCATCTGCGTGGCGAGTATGCCGTTGTCACCGGCCATGTGCACTAGGTTCTGGCTCGGCGTCAGATGGCAGAGTCGGGTGATCTCGAAGCCATCGATGTGAGCCGCGGTCAAGGGTTGCATCAGGCCGACAGGAGCTCCGCATTGGTCGCGGCCCAGAGCTCCTCGCGTGGAGGAAGCAGCTCCGAACGGGCGCCCGAGTAGGTCACGATCAGCGCCGACCTCGCCCTCGTCACGCCAACGTAGAGGAGCCTGCCGTCGTTCGCCGACGCGTCCACTGTCCCCTCCGCCGTGACCGCGGCGGGGTCGGGCCAGCGATCGTCGCTGAGGCCGACGAGGATCACCGTGTCGAACTCATAGCCCTTTGCGTTGTGCACGGTTCCATATGAGACCCCGGGGTCGGGACTCCAGTTCTTCATCTTGCGGTGCAGTTTCCGACCGTACTTCCCGAATGCACGCGCAAAGGGTGCTAGGTCCTCGCGTCGTCGGACGAGCACCGCAACGCTCGCGGCTTTCGAGGCGGCTCTCGCCTGCTCGATCGCAAGCTCGATTTCCTGTTGTCTCGACTCGCACTCGACGAGCGCGGGCAGCGGCCCCTCGGCGTTGGACTCCGTCGGCGCGACCATGTCAGCCTTTTCGCCGAAGTAGGGCATCTCGGCGATCTCCAGCCCAAGGTTGGCGATCTGCAGCGTGTTCCGGTAGTTGCGCTCGAAGCGCCACGGAGCGTTGATCTCCAGACCCGCTTGGCGCCACGAGATCCGGCGGCCGTAGATCTGTTGGGCGACATCGCCGAAGAAAGTGAGAGAGCCGTCGACAGGGATCGCCGCAGCGAGAGAGCGCAGCATCGCTGGAGTGAAATCCTGACCCTCGTCGATCACGATGTGCCGGTATTTGCGCCCTTCCTCGTCCTCGCTCAGCTCGTCGTGGACAGCGGAAGCGATGTCGTACCAGTCGTATTGGTAGCCCGCCTCGTCGCGGTATCGGTGATAGCCCTCGAGCACCGCGAAGACCCCTTTGCGGTTTCTCGGCCCAAGTGGCCCTTCGTCGCCGCGGCCGATTCGCTCGATCGCGAGATAGTCATCGAGCGTAGTGATCCCCTGCTGGGCGATCCAGCGAGTCTCAGTGAAGAAGAACTGGTCGGGACGCCGGAGGAAACGATCGTCGGGCGACTTCTCGCGCAGCTCCCCCAGCGCCCTGCTCAGCAGGTCCTCGCGGACTCGATCGTCGGGGACTATCCAGTCCCCGCCCATCTTCCCGCGGGAGTTCAAGTATCCCCTGGCAAACCGGTGGTAGGTCCGCATGTCAACTTCTTCCAGGTCCGGGGGCCGGAGGTAGGCGAGATATGCGAGCAAGCTGTTGTTGAACGAGAGCAGGAGGGTCGGCCCACCGTGGGCGGTGTCGGGATTAGAGAGGTAGGCAGCCCGACGAACGGCCATGGTGGTCTTGCCGGACCCCGCCGTGCCGAGGACGACGCTGTGGCCGAGGTGGTCGAGGTATACGACCTCTCGCTGCTTTCCGATCGGATCGGGAAGCGGCATGGCGGTCAGCTTTTGAGGTCAATCTTCTGCACCGCGCGACCCTAGCCGATTGATCAGGAGTCGATCACAGGAGGGCCGCGTGGACGCCCAATGCCAAAGGACCGGGGCTTGTGCCCCGGTCCTCGATTATGTCGCTCTTGGTCGAGCCTCTGGGCTCAGCCGCAGCCGGTGTTGTTGCCGCACGACGAGCACGTGTAGCAGCTGCCCGTCCGCTGCATCATGCCGCCGCACTGCTCGCAGGCCGGGCCGAGGTCGAGGCCCTGCATCTTGGCCGGGACGACCGGCGGGGTTTCGGTGAAGGCCGCGGCGGCGGGGACCGACTCGCCGGACTTCGCCTTGGCGGCGCCGTTGCCTCCGTTCGCCGGGCCGGCGGTGTCGCTGCTCAGGCCGATGCTCAGCTGCGAGGTCTCCGCTTCCTTCTTGTTGCGGACCTCCTGGGTCAGGATCCCCAGTTCCTCGAGCGTTTCCGTGTCCTCGATGAAGCGACTGCCGAGCCAACGCATCAGGTAGTCCGGCATCGATTTGGCGAAGGGGATCTCCGGGTTGCCGGTCATCCCCTCCGGCTCAAAGCGCATGTAGCTGAACTTGCGCACGAAGGTCTTCCAGTGGCACCCCGTACTGGAGGCCGAGCGAGATCGACGTCGCGAAGGCGTTGAGCAGCCCGCGCATCGTCGAACCCTCCTTGCCGATGTCGGTGAGGAAGATCTCGCCGACCGTGCCGTCGTCGTACTTGCCGGCGGTGATGTAGCCCTCGTGGCCGGCGATCGAGAACTTGTGGGTGATCGATTCGCGCTCGATGCGGCATCTTTTTGCGGACCGGCTGCGCCATCTCGACCTCCGCCTCGGTCGCCCTTCTCCTCCTGGGCGTCGGTGCGCAGCGCCTGCGCGGTCTTCGAGCCGTCGCGGTAGATCGCCAGCGCCTTCAGGCCGCCCTTCCAGCCGCGCGTGTAGGCGTCGGCGATGTCCTCGACGGTCGCCGTCTGCGGCATGTTGACCGTCTTCGAGATCGCCCCGGAGAGGAACGGCTGGGTCGCGGCCATCATGTCGATGTGGCCGGTGTGGGTGATCGCCCGCTCGCCGACCGCGACGTCGAAGACCTCGAGGTGCTCGTCCTTCAGGCCCGGCGCGCCGACGATCGTGTTCTTCTCGGTGATGTAGGCGTTGATCTGATCGATCTCAGCCTCCGAGTAGCCCATCGCGTCGAGCGCCATCGGCACCGACTTGTTGACGATCGTCATCGAGCCGCCGCCGACCAGCTCCTTGAACTTGACCAGCGAGAAGTCGGGCTCGATCCCGGTCGTGTCGCAGTCCATCAGGAAGCTGATCGTCCCGGTCGGCGCCAGCACCGTCGCCTGCGCGTTGCGGTAGCCGTGCTCCTCGCCGAGCTCGACCGCTTCGTCCCAGGAGCGCTGCGCAGCCTCCAGCAGCTCGCCTTTGATCCCGGTCCCGTCGACCTCGTAGGCGGCGTCGCGGTGCATCCGCATGACGCCGTTGTGCGGCTCGCGGTTCTTCTCGTACTCGTCGTAGGGCCCGGTCGCGCCGGCGGCGATCAGCGCCGACTGGCGGTAGGCGCGGCCGGTCATCAGCGCCGTTATCGCGGCGGCGACGTTGCGGCCCTCGGCCGAGTCGTAGGGGAGGCCGTCGGACATCAGCAGGGCGCCGAGGTTGGCGTAGCCGAGGCCGAGCTGGCGGAAGGCGCGGGCGTTGTCGCCGATCTCCTCGGTCGGGTAGCTCGACGGGCTGACGATGATCTCCTGCGCAAGGAAGACGGTGTCGACCGCGGACTCGAAGTCCTCGGTGTCGAAGCTGCCGTCCTCGCGGCGGAATTTCATCAGGTTGAGCGAGGCCAGGTTGCAGGCCGAGTTGTCGACGTGCATGTACTCGCTGCAAGGGTTGGAGGCGTTGATCCGGCCCGACTCCGGGCTGGTGTGCCAGCGGTTGATGATCGTGTCGTACTGGATGCCGGGATCGGCGCAGCGCCAGGCCGCGTCGGCGATCTGGTTCATCAGCTCGCGAGCGTCGAGCGTCTTCGTGGTCGAGCCGTCGGTGCGCGCCTTCAGCTCCCACTCCTCGCCGGCCTCGACCGCCTCCATGAACTCGTCGGTGACCCGCACCGAGTTGTTGGCGTTCTGGTACTGGATCGAGGTGAAGCCGTCGCCGTCGATCGACATGTCGAAGCCGGCGTCGCGCAGCGCCCCCGCCTTCTCCTCCTCTTTGGCCTTGCACCAGACGAAGTCCTCGATGTCCGGGTGGTCGACGTCGAGCACGACCATCTTCGCCGCGCGGCGCGTCTTGCCGCCCGACTTGATCGTTCCGGCCCAGGCGTCGGCGCCGCGCATGAAGCTGACCGGGCCGGAGGCGAGGCCGCCCTTGGAGAGGTGCTCGACCGAGCCGCGGATGTTCGAGAGGTTGATGCCCGACCCCGAGCCGCCGCGGAAGATCATCCCCTCTTTGGTGTTCCAATCGAGGATCGACTCGATCGTGTCGTCGACGCTGAGGATGAAGCAGGCTGAGCACTGCGGCTTCTCCTCGAAGCCGACGTTGAACCAGACCGGCGAGTTGAAGGCCGCCTTCTGGTGCAGCAGGATCGCGGTCAGCTCGTCCTCGAAGGAGTCGCCGTCCTCCTCGCTGGCGAAGTAGCCCCCTTCGCGCCCCCAGTTGGCGATCGTCCCGGCGACCCGGCCGATCATTTGTTTGACCGAGTTCTCGCGCTCGGGGTTGCCGAGCTTTCCGCGGAAGTACTTCTGGGCGACGATGTTGGTCGCGTTCTGGGACCAGCTTTTGGGGAACTCGACCCCGCGCTGCTCGAAGGCCGGATTTTCCGGGTTCCCAATTACGGCGTCCCGGATCTCCCACTCGATCTGGTCGAAAGGATGCACGCCGGCAGTCGAAAATCGCCGCTCGACAGAGAGGCCCTGCAGACCGTTTTTGGGACTGGTAGTGGCGGTCTTGGACATCGAACTTCTCCTCTCGAAGCGACTTTTAGGGGTAACAGAGGAGGATTGCTCCCGGCTCGGACAGAACGCGGCCAAATTAGCGTTGGCAGGCACGGGGAAGCGTCTTCCTATTTTGACAACTCCGCTAACTCGGCAGATCGCCATCCCGGTACCCTGGATCTGATGGTCGACGAGCTGCGCAAGAGCGCCGAGCGGGTTGGGGAGAGGGCCAGCGCCGCGCGCGACGCGATGGGCGATCGGGTCGACGCCGCCAAAGAGGCTGCTTCCGACGCGATCGCCGCCGTAAAGCCGAAGCTGCGCGGCAGCTCCCACAAGTGGGCGTTCTTTGTCTCGTTGGTGCTCGGGGCGGCGCTGATCGTCGTCGCCAAGACCCCGAAGGCGACCCTGGCGGTGGCGATCTACGCGGTCAGCCTCTCGGCCCTGTTCGGGACCAGCGCCCTCTACCACGGCGTCAACTGGACGCGGCCGAACGTGCGCATGTGGATGCGCCGGCTCGATCACTCGATGATCTTCTTCCTCATCGCCGGCACTTACACGCCGTTCGCCCTGCTCGTCCTCGACGGCGCCCTGGCGACGGCGATCCTGGTCGTCGTCTGGAGCGGCGCGATCGCCGGCGCGATTGTCGAGACGGTCTGGATCGAGCACCCGAAATGGGTCTCGGCGCTGATCTACCTGGCGCTCGGCTGGGTCGCGGTGGTCGCCTTCCCGGACCTCTGGTCGACGCTCGGCGTCGCCGGCTCGATGCTGGTCGTCGCCGGTGGCCTCCTCTACACGGTCGGGGCGGTCGTCTACGCGACCCAGCGGCCGAACCCGAATCCAGCGATCTTCGGCTACCACGAGGTCTTTCACCTGTTCGTGATCGCCGCCGCGGTGGCGCACTTCTCGGCGGTGGCCTTCTTCGCCCTGCCGCATGCCTAGCCGCGACCTGATCCTCGGTTCAGCTCGCCGCCGCCTCAGCGTCCTCCTCGTCCTCGTCCTGCTGCTCGCGGCGCCCGCCGCCGCTCAGGCCGCCTGGGGGTCGATCGCGATCGACCCGGATACGGGCAAGAAGGGGGTCGCCGCCGGGAAGCGGACGGCGAACGCCGCCAAGAACGCCGCCAAGAGTCGCTGCGGCGACCGTGATTGCACGACGGCCGTCTGGGTCTTCAACGGCTGGGGAGCGACCGTTCGCAAGAAGAACGGCGTCTACGTCTCCGCGATCGGCCGCACCAGGGCGAGGGCGATCGAGAACGCCCGCGACCGCGCCGGCGAAAACGCTCCGCTCTACGCCACTGTCTTCAGTGGCCTGAGCTAAGCAGCGATCGCGAGCTCCTCGACTTCGGCCAGCAGCTCACTGAGGATCTCGCCTAGTCGCCTGCCCTGCTCGGGGGTGAGATCGAGCTCGCCATCGTGGTACTGGTCGGCGGCCCGGGAGACGGGGAGGTCACTCTCGATCACCCGGCCGCCCAGGGCGCCGAGCACTTTGCGCGCCTCGGCCTGGGCCCAGACGGCGCCGAACATCCCGGTCGAGGCGCCGACCGCCGCCGCCGGCTTGCCGTTGAGGGCGCTCTGGCCGGCCGGCCGCGAGATCCAGTCGAGCGCGTTCTTCAGCTGGCCCGGGAGCGAGTGGTTGTACTCTGGGGTGGCGAGGAGGACCGCGTCTGCGGAGCGGACCGCCGCGCGCAGCTCCTCGACCACGGCCGGAACGCCCTCGGCTTCGAGGTCGGCGTCGTAGGGCGGGACCTCGCCTAGGCGCTCCCACTCGACCAGCTCCGCCCCGGCGGGCAGCCGCTCGGCGGCCGCCCGCAGCAGGGCGCTGTTGAGCGAGTCCCGGCGCAGGCTTCCGGATATGCCCAGGACCCGCATCGCTACTCGGCCCCCGCGACGAACTCCAGCTCGACCGCGATCGCGACCTCGTACTCGAGCGCCCGGCCGCCGGCGGGGAGGTCGGCGTTCCAGTCGAGGCCGAACTCGCGGCGGTCGACGGCCGCCTCGATCGAGAGCCCCAGCCGCTCGCGGCCGTCGAGGTAGGCGGGGACCTTGGCGAAGCGGCCGACCGCGTCGACCTCGCGGGTCTCGCCGCGGATCTCGAGCGCGCCGCTGAGGCGGGCCTGGCCGTCGTCGCCGACGCTCAGCTGGGTCGAGCTGAACTTGAGCCGCGGGTGCCGCTCGGCGTCGAAGAACTCGGGGCTGAGCAGGTGGCCCTTCAGCTGCTCCTCGTCGATGTCGATGCTGGCGACCTCGACGGAGCCCTCGAGGTGCGGCCGCTCGCCGCCGCTCAGCGTCGCCTCGTACTCCCGAAAGCCGCTGCGGAAGGTGGCGACCCCGCTGTGGGTGATCGCGAAGTGGATCGTGGAGTGGACCGGGTCGACGATCCAGGTACCCGCCGGGATCTGCTGGTTGACGGTCTCGGTGCTCATCTCTGCCTTTCGTGGGGATGGTTGCTAATACAAAGGTTGCCGTAGAAACAATCGTAGCAGAAAAGCTTTGCTCGTCAACAATTGTCCCGACAAGGTTCATCTGCGATGATGCGGAGGCGATGAGCGAGCCGGCGACCGTCACCAAGGGGGCAGCCCCGCAGGGCAAGTGCCCCGCCAACACCCCGCACGGAGAAGCCTGGGGCGCGCTCGCGCGCACCCACGCGGCGATCTCGCAGCGGCTGGGGGAAGCGCTCGCGCAGGGCGACTTCCCGCCCCTGCCCTGGTACGAGGTGCTCGCCACCGTGGCCGAGGCGCCGGAGCAGCGGATGCGGATGGGCGACCTCGCCGAGGCCCTGGTGATCACCCGCGGCGGCCTCACCAAGCTGGTCGACCGCCTGGTCAAGGCGGGCCTGCTCGAGCGGACCTTCAACGAGACCGACCGCCGGGTCAGCTACGCGACCCTGCTGCCCGCCGGGATGAGCCTGCTGATGGAGATGCGCCCGGTCGTCGTCTCTGAGCTCGAGTCGGCTTTCTCGGCCAACCTCAGCGTCGCCCAGGCCAACGAGCTGCGCGAGACCCTGGACGGCGTCCGCGCCAACGCCTGCGCCGGCGCCGCCTGAGCGGGTCGGGCCCGCTCAGCCTGCCAGCGCCGCCGCAGCCCGCTCTTTGGCGGACTCGATGATCGCCAGCACCGCGGCCTCGTCGCCGGCGCGGATCAGCTCGATCGGGTCGGGGTCGCCGTTGACGATCCCCTCGAAGAACTGTTTGCGGTCGTTGTAGGTCGGCAGCGTGCCCTTGGCCCAGCCGCGGGCGTCGTTCAGGATCACCGCCAGGCGCGCGTACTCCTCGCCGAACAGCTCCGAGATCTCCCGCTTCATCCGCTTCGCCAGCGCCGGCGAGGCGCCGGCGGTGGAGATCGCGATCGCCAGCGGCCCGGTGCGGACGATCGCCGGCAGGATGAAGTTGCAGAGCGGCGGCACGTCGACGATGTTGACCAGCATCGCCCGCTGCTCGGCGTCGTCGAAGACCCCGATGTTGACCTCGCTGTCGTCGGTTGCGGCAATCACCATGAAAACTCCCTCAAGGTCCGCCGCGCCGGCGTACTCGCGCTGCTCCCAGGTGATCGAGCCCTCCGCCGCGAGCGCCTCCAACTCCGGGTGCGCGCTCGGTGCGACAAGCGTGACGTCGCCGTCGCAGGCGAGCAGCCCCTCGACCTTCTCGAGCCCGATGTCGCCGCCGCCGACGACCAGGCAACGGCGGCCGCTCAGCTTCAGGCAGGCGATGTAGAACGGCGTCTCCAGCATGTCGCGGACGCAGGTCTGGTCGCAGATTCCCTTGCGGAACTGGCAGACGCACTCCTTGCCGGCGTAGGCCTGGGCAGGCATGTACTAGAGGTTAGAGGGCGTCGAGCGTCAGCCGCAGACCGTCCTCGAGACTGGTCTGCGGGCGCCAGCCGAGCTCGCGTTCGGCCAGCCCGGCGTCGAGCGAGATCCGCTGCACCTCACCCGGCCGTGGCGCCGCGAACTCGGGCTCAAAGCGCTCCAGGCCGCCGAGCCGGCCGAGGATCTCGACCAGGTCCAGCACGCTCGCCTCGCGGCCGGTGCCGATGTTGACCGCGCCGTTGGCCCGCGAGCCGGCCGCCGCCAGCGCCGCGTCGACCACGTCGCCCACATATATGTAGTCACGGGTCTGGGTCCCGTCGCCGTAGACGGTCGGCTGGCCGCCGGACCGCACCAGGCCGCAGAAGATCGCCACCACGCCGGCCTCGCCGAGAGGGTCCTGGCGCGGGCCGTAGACGTTGCCGAGCCGCAGAGCCATGCTCGAGATCCCGTACTGGCGCTCGTACAGCGCCAGGTAGCCCTCAGCCGCGAACTTGCTCTGGCCGTAGGCGGAGAGCGGCGCGATCGCGGTCGCCTCGTCGAGCGGCAGGTCCTGGCCGGCGCCCTCGCCATAGATTGCGCCGCCGGTGGAGACGAAGACGACCCGCTCGCTGCCCGCTGCCCGCGCCGCCTCGAGCACGTTGGCGGTCCCGCCGACGTTTACCGCGGCGTCGAAAGCGGGGTCCTCGAGCGATTTGCGGACGTCGATCTGCGCGGCCAGGTGGAAGACGGTCTGCGGTCGGCGCTCGCTGGCCAAAGCGCTAAGTGCCGCGGCGTCGCGGATGTCGAGCTCAGCCAGCTCGGCGCCCGCCGCCAGCGCCCCGTCGAGGTTCACCCGGCGCCCGGTCGAGAGGTCATCGACGACCGTCACCTCGTCGCCGCGCGCCAGCAATCCATCGACCAGATTCGAGCCGATGAACCCCGCGCCGCCGGTGACCAGGCATCTCATTGCGGCGCCGATCCTATGGGGATCGGCCGGGTGCGGGCGGGGCATCACCCCGGTGAAGCCGGAGAAAGACGGCCGAGCGCCCCTGCTACCCTCGCCGCCCCATGAGGTTGATCGTCACCGAGAAGAACAGCAGCGCGAAGAAGATCGCCGAGATCCTCGGCGCCCCCGGCGGGGGCGCGAAGGAGGACAAGACCTTCAAAGTCCCGTTCTACACCTGGACCGACGGGCAGGGCGAAGAGCAGATGACCGTCGGCCTCAAGGGCCACGTGCTCGGCCCCGCCTTCCCCGAGGGCTACTCGAACTGGCAGAAGACCGACCTGCACGATCTGATCGACGCGAAGCTGATCAAGGAGCCGACGGACAAAAACGTCGTCAAAGCGATCAAAAAACTTGCCAAAGGCGCCGACTCGCTGGTGATCGCCACCGACTTCGACCGCGAGGGTGAGCTGATCGGGCTCGAGGCGCTGGAGGAGATGCTCGACGCCAACCCCGAGCTCGGGACCCGTGAGGAAACCGAGGCCGGGACGCTGAACGTGCTGCGCGCCCGCTACTCGGCGCTGACCAAGGAAGAGATCGAGCGCGCCTTCTCCGAGCTCGACACGCTCTCCTACCCGCTCGCCAACGCCGGCGCCGCCCGCCAGGACATCGACCTGCTCTGGGGCGCGACCCTGACCCGCGCGGTCTCGCTCGCCAGCCGCCGCTTCGGCTCCAACTTCCTCTCGGTCGGCCGCGTCCAGAGCCCGACCCTCGGGCTGATCGTCGAGCGCGAGATGGAGCGGCGCGCCCACGTCGCGAAACCGTTCTGGGAACTGTTCGCCAAGTTCGAGCACCCCGACGGCACCTTCGAGGCCCACCATTCGGTCGACAAATTCTGGGAGAAATCGGAGGCCGACGCGGCCTTCGCCGGCACCTCCTCGCCGGGCACGGTGAAAGCGGTTACGGCGCGCAAGAACACGCGCAAACCGCCGACCCCCTACAACACCACCGCTTTCAGCACCGACGCCTCCAGCCGCCTCGGCATCACCCCGGCCAGCGCGATGCGGATCGCCGAGGACCTCTACATGGACGGCTTCATTTCCTACCCGCGTACCGACAACACGGTCTACCCGGCCTCGTTGCCGATCCGCGAGCTGGTCACCTCGCTGGTCAAAGTCAAAGAGTTCTCGGCCGCCGCTGGTCTGCTCGATCAGCCGCAGCTGACCCCGACCCGCGGCAAAAAAGAGACCACCGACCACCCGCCGATCTACCCGACCCAGGCGATCCACCCGGGCGCCCTCGACGGCTCCAAGAAGCGGGTTTACGAACTGGTCGTGCGCCGCTTCCTCGCCACCTTCAGCCCGCCGATGATCACCGAGTCCACCCGCGCCGACATCGAGGCCGGCTCGCAGAGCTACTTCGTGCGCGGCTCGGTCGTCGTCGACCCCGGCTACGCCGGGATCTACACCTACGCTCGCTCGGCCGACGAGGAGATCCCGAAACTGGTCGAGGGCCAGGAGCTGGCGATCGACGGCGAGCCCTGGATCGTCGACAAGGAGACGCAGCCGCCGTCCCGGATCTCGCAGGCGAAACTGATCGAGATGATGGAGGAGCGCGGCCTCGGCACCAAAGCGACCCGCGCCGACATCATCCAGAAGCTGTTCGACCGCGGCTACGTCTACGGCAATCCGCCGGTCCCCTCGGAGACCGGGATCGCCCTGTACGAAGCCTTCAAGAACTACGTACCCGCGATGGCGACCCCGGAGATGACCGCGCAGTTGGAGGCGGAGATGGACCGGATCGCCGCCGGCGAGGGGACCAAGGGCGCGGTGGTTGGCGAGAGCCGCGAACTCCTGCACAAGACCTGGACCGAAATCGACGCGAGTCGCGAAGACCTGGCGAAAGTGATCTGGAAAGGGATGGACGAGGACCGCATCCTCGGCCCCTGCAAGGTCTGCGAGGAAGCCGGGCGCAAGAAGGAGGACGGTTCGCCGCACATGCTGCGGATCATCCGCGCGAAAAAATCCGGCAAACGCTTCGTCGGCTGCAGCGGCTGGGTGCTGGACGATCCCAATTCCTGCGACCAGACCTTCCCCCTGCCCCAGCGCGGCGACGTCTTCAAGCTCGAAGATCGCTGCTCGATCTGCGACAAGACGCCACGGCTGAAAGTCGTCCCCTTCCGCGGCCGACCTTGGAACCTCTGCCTGAACGACGACTGCGAGTCGATGCAGGAGATGAAGAAACGCCGGGCCGAGCGCGAAGCGGCGAAAAAAGCCAAAGAAGCGATGGGCAAGAAACCGCCGGTCAAAGGCGACGAGGACGCCGCCCCCGCGAAGAAAAAAGCGAAAGTCAAAGCTTCGAAAGCGGACACCGCGACGCGCGGGCGCAAACGCGCCAAAGCCGCCGCGAAAAGCTGAGGCCGGGCTTTGTTCATCTCCCTCGAGGGAGTGGACGGCTCTGGCAAGAGCACCCAGGCGAAGCTGCTGGCTGAGGCGCTCGGCCCCGAGACCGTCTCGATCCGCGAGCCGGGGGGGACCGACGCCGCCGAGCGGATCCGCGCCCTGCTCGCCGACGGGGCGGTGCCGCTGGAGCCGCTGGCCGAGCTGCTGCTCTTCCTGGCGGCCCGCGCCGACCTCACCGAGCGGGTGATCATCCCGGCGCTGGAGGCCGGGAACGACGTGGTTGCCGACCGCTTCTCCGATTCCAGCGTCGCCTACCAGGGCTCCGCCCGTGGGCTCGGGGTGGGGGAGGTGATCTCGCTCTGCGACCACGCCACCGAAGGCCTCTGGCCCGACCTCACCCTGCTGATGAAGATCGACCCCGAGGTCAGCCTGGTCCGTGCCGACGGCGACGACCGCTTCGAGGCCGAGGGCCTGGAGCTGCAGCAAGCGGTTGCGGTCGCCTACGAAGAGATCTCCCGGATCGCCTCCGACCGGTTCGTCGTGATCGACGCCGAAGGCAGCGTCGAGGAGATCCACCAGCGGGTGATGGAGGCAGTCGATGCCAACCGCCCTGCTTGAGGCGACCGCGCACCAGGCGCGGGCCCGGGTGGCGCTGAGCGCGGCGCTCGCGGCCGGCCCCTCGCACGCCTACCTCTTCCGCGGCCCGCGCGGCGCCGGCAAGCGGGCGGCGGCCCGAGCCCTCGCCGCCGAGATCCTCGCCACCGACGCCCCCGACCCCGAGGACGCCCGCCGCCGCGCCCTGCTCGACCCCTCGCCGCACCCCGACCTCGTCTGGCTGGCCCCCCGCGGCGCCCAGCACCTGGTCGAGGAGGTGCGCGAGCGGGTGATCCGCGCCGCCGCCTACCGGCCCTTCGAAGGCGGCAAGCGGGTGTTTGTGGTCGAGGCGGCGGAGGCGATGCGCGATGAGAGCCAGAACGCCCTGCTGAAGACGTTGGAGGAGCCGCCCGAGTTCGTCCACCTGATCCTGCTCAGCTCCGAGCCCGAGGCGCTGCTGGAGACGATCTCCTCGCGCTGCCAGCCGGTCGAGTTTGCGCCGTTGCCAGCCGAGGTTCTGGCGGCCGAGCTGGCCGGTACTGCCGAGGCCGGCGAGGCCGAGCTCGCTGCCGCCGCGCGGTTGTCCGGCGGCGACCTCGAGCGAGCGCGCCTGTTGCTCACCCGGCGCGGCCGCGAGCTGCGGGCGGAGGTCGAGCGCTGCGTCGGCGCTGCGCTCACGGGGGAGGTCGCCAGCGCCCCCTGGAAACAGGTTCTGGAGGAGGCCGAAGGCGCCGGCGCCGACGTCGAAGAGGAGACGCGGGCGCGGCTCGAAGAGGAAGCGAAAGCCGGCCTCAAACGGACCGCTCGCGACATCTCCGACGAGGCGAAACGGGCTGGCCGCAGGCGTCGCACCGAGCTCCTCGACCTTGGCCTCGAGCTCTGCGCACTCTGGCTGCGAGACCTCGCGGCGCTGGCCAGCGGGGCGGAGGAGGTCGTCTACAACCGCGACCGGCTCGACCTCCTGCGCTCCCAGGTCCCCGGCCTCGACGCCGCCCGGGCCCGCCAGGGCGCCGAGCTGGTCGGCGCGACCCGCCGCAGTCTCGACCTCAACGTCAGCGAGGAGCTGGCGCTAGAGGCCCTGTTTTTTCGCCTCGAGCGGCTCTTCGCCTGAGGGCTCGGCGCCGTTTCCGTTGCGTCCCTCGTCCTCTTGGCGCTGTACGCCCTCCAGCGCCCGTTCCTGCGCCAGGCGGGTGATCTGAGCCGCCTGGCGCGACATGATCACGCTGAAGTTGAGCGCCAGGCCGAGCAGGAAGAAGAGCACGATCGAGAACAGGGCGACGTTGGTGTCGCGCACGCCCATCGCGTCGGCGACCAGCTCGAGCAGGCCGGGGAAGGCGGCGCCGGCGAGCATCCCCAGGCCGGCGACGAACCAGATCACGCTGTAGCGCTCCTGCAGCCTGTCGCGTCGGATCAGGTCGAGGATCGCCAGCATGAAGACGATCGCCAGGATCCCGGCGAGGATCCGCGTCTGGGCGGTCAGGTGGACCGTGGTCGGGTCGCCGGCGGCGAGCGGCAGCCTCATGAGTCCGCCCCCACGCGCTTCGGTCGGAACTGGCCGACCAGGAGGACGACGACGCCCTTGAAGATGAAGAAGGCCGACTTCACAGGGGTGAGGAAGGAGCTGCCGCCGGCGCGCTCGAGCATCTGCACCGGCACCTCCTGGACCCGCAGCCCCTCGCGCACCGCGAGCTGCAGCGACTCGATCTCGGCGAAGTCGGGCGAGTAGTGCTCGCTGAACAGCGCCATCACCTTGCGGTTGGCGGCGCGCATGCCGCTGGTCGTGTCGGTGAAGCGCTGGCGGGTCGCCAGGGTGAGGAAGAAACGGAAGACGCTGGTCCCGATCCGCCGCGAAAAGGTCGGCCGGTAGTCGTCGGCGCCGGCCTCGGCGTCGGGGTCGGTGTAGCGGGAGCCGATCACCAGGTCGGCGCGGTCGGATTCGACCTCGGCGAGCAGCCGCGCCACCTCCTTGGCTGGATGCTGGCCGTCGGCGTCGAGGTGGGCGCAGAAGTCGTAGCCGCTCGCGCAGCGCGTGCAGGTAGCCGGTCTGCAGGGCCGCCCCGAGCCCCTGGTTGAAGGGCAGGGTGGCGACGAGCACGCCGTTCTCACGCACGGTCTCGGCGGTCGCGTCGGTCGAGCCGTCGTCGACGACGAGCAGGTCTGCGGCGGGCAGCGCCGCGCGCACGTCGGCGATCACCTCCGAGATCGACGCCTGCTCGTTCCAGGCGGGAATGAAGACGAGAGTGCTCATCTGTGGCGATTCTCCCACGAAGGACGAGGGTTTCCGCCTCCGTTCCTCGCGGTGAGCATTGGATTGTGTTAGTAAACCTTCATGAGTAGCTCGAACGAGACGCCGCCCGGCCGCCCTCAGAGCGGGCCGCGGATCGGGGCGCCGCGGATCGGGATGCGGCTCTGGCTGACCGGCGCCTTCGGCTCGGTCAGCTTGATCACCGCCGCCGCCGTCTACCTGTTCGGCGACAACGTGCAGGCGCTGGTCGCCGCGGTGATGATCGGCATTCTCGCCGGTTTCCTGATCGCGGTCGCGATCTCCCACCGGGTCGTCCGCCTCGCCCGCGCCGCGATAGAGATGGCGGGGGGCTCCTTCGACGCGCCGCTCAACGTCTCCGGCCCCGACGAGATCGGCGACCTCGCCCGCGCCCTCGACTCGATGCGCGCCTCGCTGAAAGAGAGCTTCGGCGTGCTCACCGCCGACCGCAACAAGCTCGCGGCGATCTTCGACGGCCTCACCGACGTGGTGATGGTGGTCGACTTCGAAGGCCCGATCCGCTTCTCCAACAAAGCCGCCTCGCGCCTGCTCGACTCCGCCGGGCGGCCGCCCGACGTCGTCCTGCCGCAGCTGCACCGTGCCTCGGAGGTCGGCTTCGCCGCGCACCCGGCGCTGCGGATCGGCGACCACGCCTACGCGATGACCGCTCGCTCGCTGCCCGACGAGCGCGCCGTGCTCGCGGTGCTCCGCGACCGCACCGACGAGCTGCGCCGCGAGCTCGCCGAGGCCGATTTCGTCTCCAACGCCGCCCACGAGCTGCGCAACCCACTGGCCGGGATCTCAGGCGCGATCGAGGTCCTCCAGGACGGCGCCAAGAACGATCCAGTCGACCGCGACCACTTCCTCCACCGCCTCGCCGAGGACGCCGAGCGGATGAACCGTCTCACCCAGTCGCTGCTGACCCTCGCCCGGGTCGAGTCGCGCGGCGCCGCCGAGAGCGAGGTGGTCGACGTGCCGGCCGCGATCCGCGACGTCGTCGCCGCGATCGAGCCGGCCCCGCACGTGGCGCTCGAGGTCGAATGCGAGAGCGACCTCGCCGCGACTGGCGACCCGACCCTGCTGCGCCAGGTGATGATCGGCCTGGTCACCAACGCCTTCAAGAACACGCCCCCGCCGGGCACCGTTACCGTTCGCGGCCGGCATGACGGCGAAGGAGAGGTGGTTTTGGAGGTGATCGACACCGGGACGGGGATCCCGGCAGCCGAGATCGAGCGCGTTTTCGAGCGCTTTTACCGTCGCAGCGAGTCGCGCAAGCAGGAGGGGTTTGGCCTCGGTTTGGCGATTGCCCGGCGGATGGTCGATGTGATGGGCGGCCAGATCGGCGCCGATTCCGTGCTTGGCGAGGGCAGCACCTTCTGGGTGCGACTGCCCGTCGCCCAGCCCAGCCCCACCCCGGTCGCATGAGTAATCGCACACAAAATAGCCAGGAGCAGATAGCCAGATGAGCACGGGAAGGATCTTGATTGCCGACGATGAGCCGTCGGTCCGCGACTCGGTCGGCTACGCGCTGACCCAGGAGGGCTTCGATGTCACCGCCGCCGCCGACGGCGACGAGGCCACCGAGCTGCTCGGCAACGGCATACCCTACGACCTGCTGATCCTCGACATCATGATGCCGGGGCCGAGCGGCCTCGACATCTGCCGCGACGTACGCTCGCGCAGTGCCGTGCCGATCATCGTCCTCACCGCCAAGGACGCCGAGGTCGACAAGGTGGTCGGGCTCGAGGTGGGCGCCGACGACTACGTGACCAAGCCCTTCTCGGTGCGCGAGCTGCTCGGCCGCGTGCGCGCCCAGCTGCGCCGCCGCGAACTCGATCGCTCGCCGCTTGCGCAGGCGGTGAAGATCGAGGCCGGGCCCGGTCTCGATCGACCTCGTCCGCCACGTCGCCACCGTGCGCGGGCTGCCGGTCAACCTGACCCGCTCGGAGTTCCAGCTGCTGCGCCTACTGGTCGGCCGCCCCGGCGAGGTCTTCGCCCGCGCCCAGATCATGGAGGAGCTCTGGCAGACCGAGTTCGACGGCGACGAGCGCGCCTGTGACGTCCACATCTCCAACCTCCGCCAGAAGGTCGAGCGGGACCCCCAGCGGCCCGCGCTGGTGCTGACCGTGCGCGGGGTCGGCTACAAGTTCAACGCCGAGGGCTCCTGAGCGCACCGAGCCGAAGCTCCGACCTGGGTAGGCTCGGAGCTGCAAGCTGATTAGGACGAGATAGGGGAGGCCCAATTGCCACTGGTACCGATGGTCGTCGAGCAGACTGCTCGCGGCGAGCGTTCCTTCGACATCTACAGCCGGCTGCTGGCCCAGCGGATCGTCTTCCTGGGCGAGCAGGTGACCGACGACCTCGCCAACCTGATCATCGCCCAGCTCCTGCACCTCGAGGCCGATGATCCCGACAAGGACGTCAGCCTCTACATCAACTCGCCCGGCGGCAACGCCTACGCGGGCCTCGCGATCTACGACACGATGCAGTTCATCAAGCCCGACGTGCAGACGATCTGTTACGGGATCGCGATGTCGGCCGGGATCGCTGATCCTCGCTGGCGGCGCGCAAAGGCAAGCGGATGGCTCTGCCCAACAGCCGGATCCTGATCCACCAGCCGAGCGGCGGCTTCGAAGGCCAGTCCTCGGACATCGAGATCCACGCCCGCGAGATCCTCGCGCTGCGCGACCGCCTCGACGGCATCTACGTGAAACACACCGGTCAGTCCAAGGAGCAGATCAAGGACGACATGGAACGCGACAAATTCTTCCTCCCCCAGGACGCCGTCTCCTACGGCCTGATCGACCGCGTGATCGAGTCCCACGAGTACAGCGCCGGCGCCTCCGGCAACGGCGTCGCCCCGAACGGCGCCTGAGCCCCGCGCCCTTGGCGCTTTTGTTCCTACAGGTGGAACAAAAGCGCCATTGAGGCGAGGTTCTAGCCGAGCCGGCGCGCGGCCCAGAAGCCGGCGGCCGCGGCGCCGCCGGCGAAGAGCACGCCGCGGATCCCGGCCTGGCGGGTGGCGGGGTCGCGCAGCGCGACGAGGAAGGCAGCCGCGTCGGCGGCGTCGAGCGCGGCGGCGGCAAGGGTCGCGGTGCGCAGCGCCGCGCGGTCGTCGCGAGCGGCGAGGGCGACTGAGGCGAGCGCCAGGTCGCGGGCGCCGAGAACCCGCGCCAGGGCGGTGCCGGCCGGGCCGGTCTCGTCGAAGCCGAGCGCCCGCAGTCGACCGGTCGGTGGCGAAGGCGGTGCCGACCCCCACCGCGAGTCGGCCCGCCGCGAGCTGCAGCGCCATCGCCCGCCCGAGTCGAGTCGATCTTCATCATTGAAGAGTGGCAGAGGGCGACACGATCCTGCGGCTGGCACGGCGCATCGACTCCGCATCTGGCCGGCCAGGAGGTGGCGGTCAGCGCCCCCAACCCGCGCGGCAGGGCGTCCGGCGTCGAACGCCTCGACGGGCCTCGCCTGGAGCGCGCCGAGGCCCGCGGCAAGCACCTGCTGCTGCACTTCGGCCCCCTCGTCCTGCACAGCCACCTGGGGATGAGCGGCGGCTGGCATCTCTACCCACCGAACGCCGCCTGGCGCCGGCCGCGCTCCTCGGCCTGGGCGGTGCTCGCCGGCGCCGAACAGGAGGCGGTCCAGTTCGGCGGACCGACCCTGCGGGTGCTGAGAGCCGAGCGGCTGCGCCGCGATCCCCAGCTGGCCGGGCTCGGCCCCGACGTCCTCGCCGCGAGGTTCGATCCCGAGCCCGTGATCAAGGCGCTGCGGGCCGACCCGACGCGGGCCGTCGGCGACGCCCTGCTCGACCAACGCCTGCTCGCCGGGATCGGCAACATCTTCAAGAGCGAGGCCTGCTTCGCGGCCGGTGTCGACCCCTGGCGTGAGGTTGGTGCCATCTCCGACCCGGACCTAGCCGCCGTCCTCCTCGCCGCGCGCGAGCAGATGCAGGCAGCGGTGGAGAGCGGCCGCAAGACGTTTGCCGTCTATCGCCGCCGCGGCCCCTGCCCGCGCTGCGGGTCCAGGCTCGCCTCTCGCGGCCAGGGGGACGCCAACCGCACCACTTACTGGTGCCCGCGCTGTCAGTCCTGAGGGTCGGCGCAGCGGATCAGGCCATTGGCGCCGCAGCCGATCCGGCCTTCGGGGGTGCCGGGGTGCCTGACTTCGCAGTTGCATTCCTCGAAGGTCCCCTGCTCGGATTCGGGCCGGTCCTCGACCCGGGGCCTGGCCTCTTCGACGAAGACGATCGAGTGGCCGCACCGCGGACACGGGCCGGCCTTCTTGGCGGTCGTTTCGTCGTCCCGGTGCACCCAAGGCAGGGCGTCGACGCCGGCCTCCCAATCCGGGCTGCGGGTGTCGTCGTAAGGAAGCTCGGCGCTCATCGAGTGGGGCATCGTAGTGACTGTCCGAACTAAGTTCATTAACTCAGGATTTCTTAAATCCCAAAGGTGGGGGACGACCGGGAGCGGCGAGGATCGGCGAGACTTGGCGCCGTGGCGAGAGCCGACTACTACGTCGTCGCGGGGGTGCCGCTCGACCGCGAGATGGAACGGCTGCGTCGCCTACCCGTCTTCGATGCGGGGCCGCTCGCCGCCCGCCGCCCCGACCTGCGGGTGCGTCGCGCCAGACGCAAGCCCAACCGGCTCGGCTTCGCGGTGCCGCGCGAGTTCCGACTCTCGGTCACCGCGTACCCGGGGATCCGGGTGGGCGACGTGCTCGAGACCCTGGTCCACGAGCTCACCCACCTCCACGTCGGGCGCGCCAACGAGGCCCACGCCTGGCACGGCGCCACCTTCAAGCGCGCCCTCCGCGAAGCGATGCACGAGGCCTACGGCCTGACGATCCCGATCCCCCGCAACACCCGCCACGGCGCCTACGCCGAGGCGATCGAGGGGCTCGAACGCGGGAGCCGACGACCTCTTGGATGTAGATCTTCCTGGTGACCGTCGAGTCCTTGTGGTGAGCTGCCACGACGCCCTCTCCTTCCGCGATGGCCCAGCTTGCCGCCGTGTGTCGGAAGCTTTGGAAGCAGGGGACCGCTCTTCGGGGACGGGGACCGGCTTGTAGTTGGCGTCCTTCCGATGGAGGATCGGGAAGGTCGGACGGCCATCTGCATCCGTGGCGGCGCCCGGATAGATGAGACGCGAGGAACTCATTTGCGTATCCCTCTGCGGCGAGGGCAGCGAACAGCACCGTCGCTCGGAGATGCCGAAGCCGACTGAACACCGCGTCGGCGCGCTGCTGGATCGGCCCAAGTATCGAACCCCCCGAATACCAGGGCGGCAACTCTCGATAGAGCACCTCGGCACTTCCTGCGTTGCGGAACTCATCAAGGGCATGCAGCAAATACGTATCGGCAAGTGACGAAACGGACTCCGGCCTTTGCAGGAACCCCTTCAGCTCTTCGGAATTCATCGCCAGGCAATTTTGCAAGCGGGGCGGACCCCCCTTGAGTACCCAGCCGGGTGGTCCAAAGCCGCATCGACAGGGACGGCACGACACCGGACGGGGTCCAGGGTCTCCCTGCGCCCTTATAGGCTCCAAGCCGTGCCGAACTACAGCGACGAGACGATTGCGGATGCCCTCGATGGCATTCAGCAGCGTCGGTACGTCCTCCCCGCGATCCAGCGGGAGTTCGTCTGGGGTCCGGACAGGATGTGCGCCCTTTTCGACTCGCTCATGCGCGACTACCCGATCAGCTCGCTGCTGTATTGGCGCGTCAGCAAAGAGAACAGCGACGAGTTTCGTTGGTATGACTTCGTCCTCAACTACCACGAGCTGGACGCTCCAGAATGCCCGCCCCATGAGAATCTCCCCAGGGAGGAGCGGATCGCGGTTCTGGATGGGCAACAACGGCTGACGGCGCTAAATATTGGACTGCGCGGAAGCTATGCCGCGCACGCGAAGTGGCGTCGCTACGGTCGGCCTGAGAGCTACCCGAGGAAGCGTCTCTACCTGGACATCTGCGCCGAGCCTCAACTCTCCGAAGACCGCTACGAGGATCAGATCTATCGCTTCGAGTTCCTAGAGCCCGAACGCGCGGAACGAAACAACGCGGAAGGAAGCAGTCATTGGTTCCCGGTATCGAAGGTTCTCGACTTTCCGCGTGACGCTGACGCCGGCATGACGATTAACAAGTATCTGCGCGATTCGCGGCTTGCCGATCACCCACACGCCTTCAACACCCTCTTCAAGCTGTGGAGCGTGATTTTCCAACAGCGCCACATCAGCTACTTCACCGAGACCGCACAGAGCCTGGACAGGGTTCTCGACATCTTTATTCGCGTAAACAAGCAAGGCCAACCGCTGTCGAAGTCCGACCTTCTGATGAGCGTCGCTACGGCCCAGTGGAAGGAGCGAGATGCTCGGGAGGAGATCCCCGCAACGCTACGCCAGGTGAACAGCATCCAGCCTGGATTCGGCTTCGACCGCGATCACATCCTCAAGGCCGGTCTCGTTTTGGCGGGAATCTCCGATGTCGGCTTCCGGGCGGAGACCTTCAACCGGGAGAACATGCACAAGCTCGAAGAGGCGTGGCCAGCGATCTCGCGCACGCTCTTTCTCGCAGTCGATCTCTTTGCCTCCTTTGGCTTGTCCCGCGACAACATCGACGCCGGAATGGTGCTGATCCCGGTGGCCTACTACTTGCATCGAAGGCAGCTCCAAGACAGCTACCTCGCCTCGACCTCATCGGCCTCTGATCGACAGCGGGTTCGCGACTGGACCATCCGATCCCTCTTGATGCCGGGTATTTTTGGGTCCGGCCTAGACACGCTGCTGGCTCGGCTGCGCCGAGTTATTGACGAGCACGGTGCGGAGGGCTTTCCATCCGATTCCTTTGAGGATGCGATGGCGGCGACGGGCAAGTCCCTTCGGTTCGACCCGCAGACCGTAGACGAGCTTGCAAACTCGGCTTACGGCAGGCCGGATACCTTTGCGCTCCTTTCCATTCTCTACGGCCATGTAGATCCGTCTCGGGCGTACCACGTCGATCACGTCTTTCCCCGCGACCGGCTCCGACGTGATCGTCTGCGTGAGGCGGGGTACACCGAGGATCAAGTTGAGCGGATCGTCAAACAGGCCCGCGACGGGCTTGCCAATCTGCAACTCCTCCCCGGTGGTGAGAACATCGGCAAGAGCGAGCGCCTGCCGCTGGAATGGGCGCGTGACAAATACCCCAATCCCGACGCCTTGCGCGGCTACTTGGAGCAAAACGACATGGAAGACATCCCCGATGACCTGGATGGCTTCCTTGAATTCTACGAAGCGCGACGCGACCGTCTCCGTCGGCGTCTCATAACTGTTCTCGGGCGGGAGCCTGGATCGCTCGCCGAGCGGCAAACGCTAAGTTGATTCGGCGTCGTTGCTACACGAGCGCGCTGGCTCTCACGGTCCTGTAATACGAATTGTATTTCAATCATGCTACGATTTGCTTTACGGAAATCGCGCATGAAGGGACAGTGACTTGAACCCGAAGACCGAGGCAATCAACGTCCGCGTCGAGAGCGGCATCGCCGACCGACTCCGAGCGTTGGCAGACGAGAACCGTCGCGGAGTCTCAGACGAGTTGCGGGCGGGGACTGAGATCTATCTGCTGCTGATCGAAATGACCAACCTGCGGGCAAACGTCCAGCTCGACCCCTCACGGGTTAGGGAGCTAGAGCGTGCCATTAAGGATGAATTTGGCCGCATCTTTCTGGCGGCCCTGACCCCGGATGCCGAGAATGCATTTGAGAATGACCTCGAAGTTGAGTACCCGCGAGACACCTTTAGGGAGATTGCCGTGCCTTTTGACAAGCTCCTTGACTGGGTGGCCGGAATACCAGCGGGGAGCCGGCCTAGCAACGCCGAGTTGATCACCGAGGCGCACAACTGGTCGGATTCGACTCCGATCATTGAACCCCAGGGGCTGCCCTCTAGGGGAAAGCTGCGGTCGTGGGCTAGGGCGCTTGAACTTGCCGGAGACGAAACGGCCACGCTTTCCCGAGTCCAGCAAGCGCTGCGAATCATCGCGAGCTAACGAGCCGTAGTCGCTTCTCGCGCCCCGTCGCCGAGGTAGTCAATTTCTCATCGATATAGACAGCGGTACACGGATGCCGGCTCCCAGAGAACCCCTGGAGGTGGAACCAATAGGGTCGAGAGGATCGAACGCAACCAGACCGGCCCGTCGATTACTGGTGCGTCTAGCCCGCGAACGAGACCCCGCCGTAGCGGGGATTCCCGCAGAGCCGACGCCCGGACTTGAACCGGGGACCCCTTCATTACGAATGAAGTGCTCTACCAACTGAGCTACGCCGGCGGGTGGTGCCAGGCATTCTAGGAAGGAGGCCGCGGTTCCGTCGCGGCCGGTCTCGATGATGCACGGATGACGCGCCGGCAGCAGGCGAAGGGCCGCGAGGAGAACGAGGTCGAGTTCGCCCGGATCGTCGCCTTCAGCGATGGCGTCTTCGCGATCGCGATCACGCTGCTGGTCCTCAACCTCAACGTCGACGACGTCTCCCGGGACGACGTCTGGCAGGGGCTCTGGGACCAGCGGGAAAACTTCCTCGCCTACGCGATCAGCTTCGCCGTGATCGGCCGCTTCTGGCTCGTCCACCATCGCTACTTCAGCGAAATAACCGCCTTCGACGGCCGCCTGCTATCGCTAAACATGCTCTACCTGGCGTTCATCGTGCTGATCCCGTTCAGCAGCCAGGTGCTGGGCGACTTCGGGGGGACCACCGCCGCGGTGGTCGTCTACGCGGTCGATCTCGCCGCCTGCATCCTGGTCGGGATGTGGATGTTCGTCGACGCCCAGCGGGACGGGCTCACCTCCGCCGACGCCGAGACCAAGCGCGAAGCGATCGTCCGCGGCAGCTACATCGCCTTCGTCTTCCTCGCCTCGATCCCGGTCGCTTTCTCGTTCCCCGACCTGGCGCCGCTGATGTGGCTCGTGCTCTTCTACGACCCCGCCAGACGGGTCGCCCGCGGCAGCGGCTGAGTTAGTCCCGCTTGACGGTGAAGGCGACCGAGCGCCCCGGCTGCGCGCAGCTGACCGAGGTTCCGCGGTCGGTGACGACGGCGAGGCAGCGATAGGAGCCCGCGATCGTGCAGGCGGAGCGCGAGCCGCTCGCCGCCGGGGTGCAGCCCTTCTTCTCCTGCCAGGATTCCAGCAGCGCGAACCCCTCCGAGCAGGAGATCCCGGTCGCGCGTAGCCGTGCTGCTTCCCACTCGCCCCCCATGCATTCGCTTGCTGACGCGCCGGCCGGGGCGCTTGGGTCGCTCGCCTGCGGAGCCCGGGACGCGGTGGATTCCGAGCCTCCGTCGTCGGAGCCACCGCAACCGGCGAGCAGCGCGGCGAGAAGAACGGCGATCGCGAGGGGGGTGGCGAGCCTCATCAGTCCGCCGACAACCTACCCGCCCGCCGTCTCCTTCACCCGCGCACCTGGCTGCAGATGCGCGCAGACTGGGCACTCGGGCTCGGGCACGACCGGCTCGCGCCGCAACTCCATCGTCCGCAGGTCGTAGATGTGGCCGACGCCCTTGGTCGACGGCTCGGCGAGTCCGGTGAGCAGGTGGACGACCTCCATCCCGACCTGGCCGCCGATCAGGCCGCAGGCCGGACCGAGGGTCGCCGCCGGAGAGGGGAGCGCCCGCCGCTGCTCGATCACCTCGTCGAAGAGCGGGTATTCGCGCCGGTAGGCGATCTCCTGGCAGACGAAGCAACCGGTCTCGCCGGGGACGTAGAGCGGTCCGACCCGGGCGATCGGCGGGAAGTGGCTCATCGTGATGTAGGGGATGCCGGCCTCGAAGCAGGCCGCGTTGCACCAGCGCTCGATCTCGTGCGCTGGCCAGTCGGCGGCGTCGATCACCACGTCCGCGCCGGCGATGAAGTCGGCCAGCTCGACCTCGCTTTCCAGCCGCCGCGTCGTCGCGGTCACCTTCATTGCCGAGTTGAAGCCGCGCAGGCGGGAGGCGGCGACCTTGACCTTGGGCCGGCCGAGGTCGGCCTCGGTGTAGAAGATCTGCCGGTTGAGGTTGCTGACCTCGACCTCGTCGCCGTCGATCAGCCACATCTCGCCGACCCCGCAGCAGGCCAGCGCCCAGGCCGACCAAGTGCCGAGCCCGCCGACCCCGAGCACCGCGATCTTCGCCTCGCGCAGCCGGTCCTGGCGCTCGGACGGGGTCAGGTCGACGTCGCCGATGTCGCTGAAGTAGCGCAGCTGGCGATCGAAGCGGGCGAGCTCGTCGGGCGGGACGCGCTCGTCATCGGTCGCGTCCTCGACCACGCCCAGCTCGCGCAGCTGGGCAAGCGTGTCGCCGACCTCCTCGGCGCCGAACTCCTCGTTCAGCTGATCCAGCGTGTGCTCGCCGTCGAGCGCCGCAATCAGCTCCTTGTCGCGCTCGCTCGGCTCCTCGATCCTGACGTCGACTTCCATGCTCGGCCGCATCAGGACCAAGTCCCCGTTCGGTGCCGTGAACGGCTCGGTAGTCCGTTTGATGCGCGGTTTGCGCATTGCGCCCCCTCTTCGTCGTCCCCAAGGTAGCCGCGCCCCCGCGGGCGCCTGGCCGTATCGGTCAGACCGGGATTTTGCTGGAAACGGTTCCGGTAGGTCAGCCGCGCTGAGCGCTCACGCCCCCGCCAGCTCGCGGGCGCGGGCGAAGGCGTCGTCGATCATCGGCTCCGTGAGCCTGCCGGTGAAGGTGTTCTGCTGGCTGGGGTGGAAGCAGCCGAGCAGCGCCCAGCGACCGAGGTCGGCCTCGGCGCCGTGACCGAAGCGCGGCCGCGGCCGCGGGACGTCGGCGCCGAGCGCGCGGGCGGCGCGCAGCACCCCGTCCCAGCCGAAGGCGCCGAGCGCAACGATCACCCGGCACTCGCCGAGCAGCTCGAGCTCGCGCTCCAGATAAGGGAGGCAGCGGTCGCGCTCGGTCGGGGTCGGCTTGTTGGCCGGAGGCGCGCAGCGGACCGCTGCGGTGACGTAGGCGTCGCGCAGGCGCAGGCCGTCGTCGCGGTGCTCGGACTCGGCGCGGTTCGCGTAGCCGGCGCGGTGCAGCGCCGCGTAGAGCCACTCGCCGGAGCGGTCGCCGGTGAAGATCCGCCCGGTCCGGTTGGCGCCGTGGGCGGCGGGAGCGAGGCCGACGATCGCCACCCGCGCCGCCGGGTCGCCGAACCCCGCCAGCGGTCGCGCCCAGTAGTCCTGGCCTCGGTAGCGCTTCGGCGGATCGGCGGCGCAGGCCTCGCGCCACTCGACCAGCCGCGGGCAGAGCCGGCAGCCGTGCACGGTCCGCGCCAGCTGCGGCAACGACTTCGCGCACACCGAGCTCATAGGGTTCGCCGTCTTGCCCATTGCACTGAACCGAATCATGAGCGGCCGCGCCGCGCGCCGCGCCGCCGCGATCGTTGCCCTCCTGCCGTTGCTGGCGCTCGGCGCCTGCGGGGATGGGAGGAGAGCACCGAAACCGTCGACACCGCGGCGCTGGAACGGGAAGCAGAGCGCGAAGCCGACGTCGAGATCCTCAACGAAGTGCTGGGCCGCCAGCGCGCCGCGGTCGCCGCCGTCGATCGCACGATCGCGGCGATGACCGGCCGACAACGCGCGCTGGCGATCCGGCTGCGCACCCAGGAAGAGGAACACTCGGTCGCGATCCTGGAGGAGCTGCGCGGGCTCGACGGCGACGAAGCCGTGGTCCCAGAAACGATCGACTCCGGGACGCTGCGAAGCGAAGCGGAACGGCTCGTCTTCCTCTACGAAATCGAAAACGCGACGATCGAGTTGGAGCTTTCGGCGATCGGTCGGCTCGACTCTGGCGCCGCCCGATCGCTGCTGGCGAAGACCGTCACGAACCAGGCCCAACACCTGGTTCTGCTGCGCCGCGCGCTCGGCGCGCCGCCTGCCAAATGGGTACCGGCGCCGTTTGAGGATGGCGCAACACCCGCTCCATAGGGGATGATGGCGCCGTGACCGCGCCACTGTACGCGATCGGCCGGTTCTGCTCGCGCCACCACTGGCCCGTTATCGGGGCCTGGATCTTGCTCGCCGTCGCCCTGGTCGCGATCTCCTCGGCCGCCGGTTCGAAGACGAGCGAAAACCTGACCCTGCCGGGGACCGGCTCGACGATCGCGACCGAACTGCTCGAAGAGAACCTGCCCAAGCAGGCCTACGGTTCGAACCCGCTCGTCTTCGAAGCCCCCGCCGGCAAGAAGCTGACCGAACCGAAGTACGCCGCCGCGATCGAAGAATCGGCGAAGAAGCTGGAAGCGCTGCCGGACGTCAACTCGGCGCAAAGCCCGCTGGTCGCAGAATCGAAAACGATCAGCAAAGACCAGCGGATCGCCTACATCCCGGTCGTCCTCGGGGTTGGCCCGGGCGAAATCAACGAAGAGGAATCGCAGGAAATCCTCGACGCCGCCGACCCCGCGCGCCGAGTCGGCGTCAACACCTCGATCGGCGCCTACGTCGGGCAGCAGCTCTCCAAACCCGCGACCGAGTTCGCCGAGGCGGTCGGCCTCGGCGCCGCCGTGATCATCCTCCTCTTCGCCTTCGGCACGGCGACGGCGATGATGCTGCCGATCGTCTCGGCGATCATCGGCCTCGCCTGCGCGCTCTCGATCATCAAGCTGCTCGAGCACGCGATCCAGATTCCCGGCGTCGCCGCCACCCTGGCGACGATGATCGGCCTCGGCGTCGGCATCGACTACGCGCTGTTCATCGTCACCCGGCACAAACTCCAGCTCAAAGCAGGGATGGATCTGGAGGAGTCGATCGCCCGCTCCGTCGCCACCGCCGGCGGCGCCGTCGTCTTCGCCGGCTTCACCGTGATCATCGCCCTCTGCTCGCTCGCCTTCGCTGGCATCCCGCTGGTCTCGACGCTTGGCTTCACCGCCGCGATCGCGGTCGTCATTGCCGTCTGCGCCGCGGCGACGCTGCTGCCGGCGATGCTCGGCGCGCTCGGCCCCCGCATCAACAGCCTCCGCGTCCACTTCGGCAAGACCCACCCCGACGACAAGAAACCGCACGGCTGGCTGCGCTGGGCCGACGCCGTTTCCGACCGGCCCTGGCGCTCGGCGATCGCCGCGACCGCGGTGCTCGTCGTCCTCGCCCTGCCGATCTTCCAGCTCGAGCTCGGGCAGAACGACATCAGCGCCCTGCCCAAGGACTCGACCTCGCGCGAAGCCTTCGAAGGGATGGACGAGGGCTTCGGCCCGGGGGCCTATGGGCCGCTGCTGATCACTTCCGAATTCACCACGGAAGATGAAATGTTCGAACACATTCCACAGATCCAGGTCGCGATCCGTGACACGCCCGATGTCGTCGAGGTCAGCAATCCGAGCTACGCCGAAACGAAGAACTTCGTCACGGTGTTCACGGTGATCCCCAACTCGGAGCCGTGGGCCGACGAGACCGTGACCCTTGTCGAAACGATTCGCGACAAGGCGATTCCCGAAGCCCTGGCGGGGACCAAGGCGCAGTCCTACGTTGGCGGCCAGACCGCCGGTTACATCGACCTCGCGACCCAGATCGCCGACAAGCTGCCCTTGATGATCGCGATCGTCGTCGGGCTCAGCTTCATCGTTCTGCTGATCGCCTTCCGCTCGATCCTGGTGCCGATCAAGGCGGCGGCGATGAACCTGATCTCGGTCGCCGCCGCCTACGGCGTCGTCACCGCGGTCTTCCAGCTCGGCTGGGGGGCCGAGCTGATCGGGCTCGACCACGCGATCCCGATCGTCAGCTTCGTGCCGCTTTTGATGTTCGCGATCCTCTTCGGCCTCTCGATGGACTACGAGGTGTTCCTGCTGACGCAGATGAAGGAACACTTCGAGGAAACCGGGGACGCCCGCACCGCGGTCGTCCAGGGCCTCGCCAACACCGGCCGCGTGATCACCTCGGCGGCGGCGATCATGGTCTGCGTCTTCACCAGCTTCGTCCTCGTCGAAGACCCGGTCGTGAAGGAGTTCGGGATCGGGCTGGCGGTCGCGATCGCGATCGACTCGACCCTGGTCCGCTGCCTGCTGGTCCCCGCGGTGATGGTGCTGATGGGCAAGAAAGCCTGGTGGCTGCCCCGCTGGCTCGACCGGATCCTGCCGCGCGTCAGCATCGAGGGCGAGGAATTCTTCGCCAAGCGCGACGCCGAACAGGCAGCCAAGCAGTCACACTGAGGGACCAATGTTCCCGCTCAACCTGCCGAATGCGCTGACCCTGCTGCGCATCCTGGCGGTGCCGGTCGTGGTCGTCGCTCTGCTCGGCGAGACCCCGAACGGCGACACCCTCGCCGCCGCTGTCTTCGCCCTCGCCGCCGCCACCGACGGCCTCGACGGCTACTTCGCCCGCTCGCGCGGCTCGATCACGACCTTCGGCAAGCTGATGGACCCGCTCGCCGACAAGCTGCTGATCATCGGCGCCCTGCTCTCGCTGGTCTCGCTGAACCGGCTCGAAGCCTGGGTCGCGATGGTCATCATCGCCCGCGAGATCGCGGTCACGATCCTCCGCACGATCGCCGCCGAGCGCGGCCTGGTGATCGCCGCCAGCTGGCTCGGCAAGCTGAAGACCGTCCTCCAGATCGCCGCGATCTTCGCCCTGATCATCGCCAATCCGGCGCCCCTCGGCGTCGACCTGCTCGTCTACGCTGCGCTCATCGTCACCGTGATCTCCGGCGCCGACTACTTCTTCGGCCTGCGCAAGCGCATGGAGGAGCAGCAGAAGGAACGGGCGAGCGCCGAGTCCCGCGCCGCCGGCTAGCTAGAGGGCGCCTCTAGCCACTCGCGCATCGTCTGGTGACGGGCGCTGTGCTCGCCGCTGGCCAGCTCGGCGCGGAGCTCGCCGAGGGTGCCGTAGCGCTCGGCGACGACGTTGTGGCGGTGGATCGTCTCGAGGTTCTCCTGGCGGGCCATCACGAAGGTCTCGTCGGGCAGGTCGGGGTAGCCCTCGACCACCTGGCGGACCATCTCGCGCACGCAGTCCTCGACGAAGCGCGGTTGTTCGTGGGCCTTGACCACGACCGCCATCTCGTCGGGCCGCTTCATCAGCTCGTAGATCTCCGAGCTCATCGAGCTCTCGACGATCCGCAGCAGCTCCGGCGCGTCGATCCAGGCGGGGCCGCCCTCGGGGCAGCCGACGTGCAGGGTGCCGATCCCGCGCTGGTTGTGGGTCGCGATCGGGACCAGGTCGACGACCCGCTCGACGTCCTCGGGGCTGAAGCCGTCCTCGGTCAGCCGTTCGCGGGCCAGCCCGGCGACCATCTCCTGGGCGCAAGGGCAAGCGGTCATCCCCTGGGCTTGGACCCCGGTCAGGGTGCGATTGCCCTGCTCGGAATCGACCGCGGTCCCGAAGAGGACGTAGATCTCCTGGGTCGACTGGCCGCTCTTCGGGGTCTCCACCGTCTCCGGGTAGTGCGCCCGCACCGAGACCTCGGCCCGCAGCCCGCCCTGGCGCTCGCGCACCCGCTGGGCGACGTGGGCCGCCAGTACCTCGGCCCGGAACGCCTCGCCGAGCACGACCTCGTCGATCGCCTCGCCGACGATCTCCTCGAAGCGCGACATGTGGACGCCGGCCTGGCGCGGGTTGAGGTCGACGAAGCACTCGAACTCGGCGTAGAAGAGGTTCTCGTTGCCGTCGGCCTTGACCCGGATCACCTTCTCGACCCCGGTGACCCCGACCCGCGAGAGGCTGACCTGGGTCGCTGGGACTCCGGCCTGGACGTCGGGTGGGGTGGAGGTCGCGGTGGGCTCGTTCGCCATCGGTCCTGTGAAGGGTATGCAACCGGGCTGCTCGGTGGCCCCCGCCGAGCTCGATACGGGCCTATACTTCAGCGCGGCCGGAGCTTTGGGGCCGGCCCCTAGGGAATGGGGAGAGGGATGCAGTGGAGGATGGGATCATCGAACCGTTGGAGACGGTGACCGCCGTGCAGCGCGATCCAGCCGAGGACAGTCCGATTGGCGAGATCGAGGAGCTGCGAGGGCTCGTCACCTTGGGCCGCGAGCGCGGCTACCTGACTTTTGAGCAGATCGCCTCGACACTTGAGGAGGTGGAGATAACCAAGGAGCAGGTCACCCAGCTCCACGCCCACCTGGTCGAGCACGGGATCGACGTGGTCGCCCAGGACGGCGTCAGCGCTTACAAGGAGCAGCGCGTCGAGGCCGAATCGGGCGGACAGTCGAAGAAGGAAGAGCTCGACCTCACGGTCGAGCCAAGCCTCGACTCGCTGCGTCTCTACCTGCGTTCGATCGGGCAGGTGGACCTGCTGACCGCCACCCAGGAGGTCGAACTGGCGAAGCGGATCGAGCGCGGCGACATGCTCGCCAAGCGGCAGATGGTCGAGGCCAACCTGCGCCTCGTCGTCTCGATCGCCAAAGGCTATTTGGGCCGCGGCCTCAGCTTCCTCGACCTGATCCAGGAGGGCAGCCTGGGGCTGATCCGCGCGGTCGAGAAGTTCGACTACCGGCGCGGCTACAAGTTCTCCACCTACGCGACTTGGTGGATCCGTCAGGCGGTGACCCGAGCAATCGCCGACAAGGCGCGGACGATCCGGATCCCGGTCCACATGGTCGAGAAGCTGAATCGGGTCGCCCACGTCGAACGCCAGCTGGTCCAGAAGCTGGGGCGCGAGCCCGAGCCGGCGGAGATTGCCGAGGAGCTGCGCTGGCCGGTCGGCGACGTCCGCGACATCCTCCGCGTCGCCCAACTGCCGGTCTCGCTGGAGAAACCGGTCGGCGACGAGGACGAATCGGAGCTCGGCGATTTCGTCGCCGACGACGCCGTGCTGGAGCCGTTCGAGGAAGCGAGCGAGCACCTGCAGAAGGAAGGCGTGCGCCGGGCCCTGGACGCACTGCCCGAGCGCGAGCGCCAGGTGATCGAACTTCGCTACGGCCTCTCCGGCACCGAGCCGCTGACCCTCGAGGAAGTCGGCCGCACCTTCGGCGTCACCCGGGAGCGGATCCGCCAGATCGAGAACAACACGCTGAAAAAGCTGAAGCGCCTGCCCGAGGCGCAGATGCTGCGCGACGCTTCCTGAGCGTCGCGCTCAGCGCGGTTCGAGCACCCAGACCGAGGGGGTCCGCTCGATCTGGGTCACGTAGTAATCGAAGCCGGCGAACTGCTCGATGTGGCGGCGCCAGAGATCGGTGCGCTCCTCGCCCTCGGCGACCCGGGCGCGAACGTGGCGGCGCTTGCGGCCGAGCTCGACCTCGGCCTCGGGGTGGGCGGTGAGGTTGTGCGACCAGGCCGGCAGGCGCTCGTTGCCGGCGTTGGTGTCGATCAGGACGACCCGCTCGCCGTCGGCGAGGTAGACGACCGGCGCGGTTCGCTCCAGCCCCGATTTGCGCCCGGTCGTGGTCAGGAGCAGGACCGGCGCCTTGCCGACGCGGCCGCCGACCCGGCCCCCGGTCAGCCGGTAAATTGGAACGTTGAGCTTGCCGGTCCAGCGCAGCCCTTTCGCTCCCAACGAGTTGGAGAGGCGCGACCAAAACGTGTCACTTGGCATGGGCACTAGTATCGCAGTCGCCATACGAATTTCTTGCCATTCGGACGGGTCAGTGCGTTTGAAACATCTAGAGTGTCTGAGATGCAAGAGCAACAGCACCACATATTCCGCCGCGCCGCCGAAACCCACGACGCCCAGCTGCTGGCCGAGGCGATGCGCGAGGACGTCGTCCTCCACAGTCCCGTCCTCTTCCGCGGCTTCGAAGGACGCGACGTCGTCATCCAGGTGCTCAGCTTCGTCGGGCTCACGCTCGAGGACTTCACCTACGTCGACGACGTCGCCGAGGGCGACACTGTCTTCCTACGCTTCCGGGCCAAGGTTGGAGAGCGCGAGCTGGAAGGGATCGACGTCCTCAAGCTCGACGAGGATGGCCGGGTTGCCGAGCTGACCGTCTTCATGCGCCCGCTCTCGGCGATCACCGCGTTCAACGAACGAATGGCTGCACATTTCGCGGCGGCGCAGTCCCCGCCGCAAGCCAACTAGAATCCTGCGGACCTTCCCGGGGGAGTGCCCGAGTGGTTAAAGGGGACTGGCTGTAAACCAGTTGGCTCTGCCTACAGAGGTTCGAATCCTCTCTCCCCCACTTCGAACCTCTGGAGTCAGAGGTTCGAACACCGGGATCGCGGTAGCCGGGCGACGGGACTACGCTGGCGTGGTGCGAGAGCGCCTCTCCCTTGGGCTCGGTGCCGCCCCGCCAGCTTTTGGCTGGGGGTTGTTCGCCGGGGGCGGGGTGGTGGCCATCAGCACCTTGCTCGTCTACCCGCTCAAGGACGTGGCGCCCGCCGTCTCCCTGGGGATCGTTTACCTCCCCGGCGTGCTCCTGGTCTCGACGCTCTGGGGATGGCGCCTTGGCCTCGGGACTGCCGTCGCGAGCGCGCTTGCCTTCAACTTCTTCCACATACCGCCGACCGGACGTTTCACCATCGCGGCGGATCGCGACGGCGTCGCCCTGGTCGTGTTCGCGATCGCCGCTGTTGCCAGCAGCGCGCTGGCCGAGCTTGCGCGGGCGCGGGCGGCCGAGGCTGACCGCCGCCGCGAAGAGGCCGACCGGCTGCTCGCCGAGCTACGCGAGGCCCAGACCGAGACCGAGCGCCTGCAGGTCGAAGCGATCGAGGCGGAAGCGCTGCGGCGAAGCGATGAGCTGAAGACCGCGCTCCTGCGCTCGGTCTCCCACGATCTGCGCACCCCGCTGACCTCGATCATCGCCGCCGGCGCGGCGCTCGACTCGCCGAGCGCTAGCGCCGAGGAGCGTCACGAGCTGAGCGAGGCGGTGGTCGCCGAGGGGCAGCGGCTCTCGCGCCTGGTCGAGAACCTCCTCGACGTCTCGCGGCTGGAGTCCGGCAACGCGGTGCCGCGGCGCGAACCGGTCGATCTGACCGGGGTGCTGGAGGCGGCGCGCAGCGCGGTCGGAGTCGGTCCGGAGCAGGTGAGGCTCGCGCTCGATGCCGAGCTGCCGGTACTCGACGCCGACGCTGCCCAGCTCGAGCGGGCCTTCGCCAACCTGCTCGAAAACGGGGTTCGCCACGGCGAGGGCCGGCCGGTCCTGGTCCGCTCGCGGACCAGTGGCGGGCGGCTGGTCGTGCGGGTCGTGGACCAGGGACCGGGGATCCCCGAGCCCGAGCGGGAGCGCCTCTTCGAACCTTTCTATCGCCGCGAAGATGGCTCTGGCGGAGGGGTCGGCCTAGGGCTGGCGATCGCCCGCGGCTTCGTCGCGGCCAACGGCGGCGAGATCGTGGTCGAGTCCGTGCCGGGACAGGGCAGCACCTTCGTGGTGAGCTTCCCTCTGGAGGAGGGAGCGTGAGCGATCTGCCCCGCGTTCTCGTGCTCGACGACGAGCCGCAGATCCTGCGAGCGCTGCGGGTGATCCTGCGCGATGCCGGATTCGAGGCGATGACCGCGAGCACGGGGGAGGAGGCGCTGGACCGCGCGGCGGTAAAACCGCCGCAGGCGGCGATCGTCGACCTAATGCTGCCCGATATCGACGGGGTCGAGGTGACGCGGCTGTTGCGCGAGTGGAGCGAGATGCCGATCCTCGTGCTCTCCGCGGTCGGCGAGGAGGACCGCAAGGTCGAGGCACTTGCCGCCGGCGCTGACGATTACGTGACCAAGCCGTTTGGCCCACGTGAGCTGGTCGCCCGCCTGCAGGCGGCGCTACGGCGGGCGCAGCCACAGGAGGCGGAGCCGATGATCGTCGCCGACGGGCTCGAGATCGACCTCGCCGGTCGCACCGTGCGCCGCGACGGTGAGTCGGTCCACCTGACCAAGACCGAGTTCGAGCTGCTGCGCGAGCTGGCCCGCAACCGCGGCCGCCTGCTCACCCACCGGGCGCTTCTTGTCGCGGTCTGGGGGGTCGAGTACGAAGACGACTTCCAGGTCCTCCGCGCCCACATCGCCAACCTGCGCCGCAAGATCGAGCCCGAGGACGGTCCCAAGTACGTGCTGACCGACCCTGGCGTCGGCTACCGCTTCGCCGCCTGAGTGGGGTCGTCGAGGTTCCAGGCGCATAGCGCCAGAAACCTCGACAACGGCGCACCTTCACACGATCTGTATACGGGGCGGCTGGATCTTCATGCGGGCTTGACGGGGGGCGGCGCATAGTCGGGGCATGGACCTCGTCTCGATCGCTCTGGCGCTGATCGCCTTCGCGATCCTCTACTTCGTAATCGACGCCTTGGACCGGGTCTGATGGCGCAGGGGTGGCTGCAGTTCGCTGTCTTCATCGTCTTGCTGACCGCGCTGGTGCCGCTGCTCGGCGGCTACCTCGCCAAGGTCTTCCAGGGCGAACGGGTCTTCCTTTCTCCTGTCGTCGGGCCAATCGAGCGCCTCGGCTACCGGCTGTTCGGCGTGCGACCCGGTGACGGGCAGGACTGGAAGAGCTATGCGCGCTCGGTGCTCGCCTTCAGCCTGCTCTCCTGGCTGCTGCTTTATCTGATCCTCCGAACCCAGTCGATCCAGCCCTTCAACCCCGAGAACTTCGGCTCCGGCCCCTGGAACCTCAGCTTCAACACCACCTCCTCGTTCGTCACCAACACCAACTGGCAGTACTACGGCGGCGAAACGACGCTCAGCTACTTCGCCCAGATGGCCGGCCTCGCCGTCCAGAACTTTGTCTCCTCCGCGGTCGGGATCGCGGTGCTCGCCGCCGTGATCCGTGGCTTTGCCGCCCGCAGCGCCAGCTCGCTCGGCAACTTCTGGAGCGACCTGACCCGGATCACCCTCTACGTGCTGCTACCGATCTCCACCGTCGGCGCACTGGTTTTGGTCTCCCAGGGAGTCGTGCAGACGCTTTCCGGCTCCGAGCTGGTGCACACGCTGAACGGCGCCGAACAGACCCTCTCCTTCGGGCCGGTCGCCTCGCAGGAGGTGATCAAGGAGCTCGGGACCAACGGCGGCGGCTTCTTCAACGTCAACAGCGCCTTCCCGTTCGAGAACCCGAACGGCTTAGCCAACATCTTCGAGATCTTCCTGATGTTGGCGATCCCCGCCAGCCTGCCCTACGCCTTCGGGCGGATTATCGGCAACCGCCGGCAGGGTTGGACGATCTACGTGGCGATGATGCTGATGTTCGTCGTCTCGGTCGCGGTCGTCTACGTCGCCGAGCAGCACGGCAGCCCCGCCCAGCACGCCGCCGGCGTCATCACCCACGCCTTCGACGGCTCCAGCGGCGGCAACATGGAGGGCAAGGAGGTGCGCAACGGCATCGCCCAGTCCTCGCTCTGGACGGCGGTCACCACGGTCACCTCGACCGGCGCCGTCAACGCCGCCTTCGACTCCCTGACCGGGATCGGCGGCCTGATGCCGATCGCCAACCTCTCGACCGGCGAGGTGATCTTTGGCGGCGTCGGCTCCGGCCTCTACGGGATGCTGATGCTGGTCCTCCTGACCGTGTTTATCGCCGGCCTGATGGTCGGCCGCACGCCCGAGTTCCTCGGCAAGAAGATCGAGGCGCGGGAGGTGAAGCTGGTCCTGGTCGCGGTGCTGGCGACCCCCCTGCTCGTACTCATCGGCACGGCCTGGGCAGTGGCCAGCAACGACGGCACGATGTCGATCTACAACCCCGGGCCGCAGGGTTTCTCGGAGTCGCTCTACGCCTACATGTCGCAGGCGAACAACAACGGCTCCGCCTTCGCCGGCTACACCGGCTTCCTGCAGCCGAACGCACCCGGCAACGGCGGCTCGGAAGCGTTCGACTTTCCCAACCTGCTGGGCGGCCTGGTGATGCTGTTCGGCCGCTTCTTGCCGCTGATTGCAGTGCTCGCCGTCGCCGGCTCGCTGGCCGGCAAGCGGGTCGCGCCGATCGGGGCTGGGACCTTCCGCGCCGACTCGCCGACCTTTGTCGTTCTCCTGCTCGCCGTCGTCGTGATCGTCGCCGCGCTGACCTTCTTCCCCGCCTTCCTCCTCGGCCCCGCCGTGCAGGGGCTGACCGACCAGCTCTTCTAATGAACGGACTGCGCAGAGACCTGACCACAGCGGCGATCGTCCTCGTCACCTTCACTGTGCTGCTCGGGATCGCCTATCCGCTGGCGACCACCGGCGTCTCCCAGATCCTGTTCCCAGGGGCGGCGAACGGCAGCAAGGTCGAGGTCGACGGCAGGGTCGTCGGCTCGGAACTGATCGGTCAGGACTTCAGCGGCGAGCCCGGCTACTTCCAGGGCCGACCCTCGGTCACCGAATACAGCGCCAACGTCACCTACTTCAACAACCTCGGGCCCAACAACAGGGAACTCTCGGAATTCTTCGCGGAAGAACTCGACGCCTATCTGGCGCGCGAGGGCCGCTACGACAAGGGTCTGACCGCGGCCAAGGTCCCAGTCGACGCAGTCACCACCTCGGCCTCCGGGGTCGACCCGCACATCTCCGAGGCCAACGCCCGGATCCAGGCCCACCGCATCGCCGCCGTCCGCGGGCTGCCGCTGGAGCGGGTCGAAGGCCTGATCGACGAGAACACCGAAGGCCGCTTCGTCGTCTTCGGCGAGCCCGGGGTCAACGTCCTCAAGCTCAACATCGCCCTCGATCAGGAGGCCCAGCAGTGACCGACGAGACCCTCCGCAACGAGCCGCGCTCCCTCTTCGACGGCCCGATCATGGCACGGGCGACGCTCGACTCGGTGCGCAAGCTCGACCCTCGCCACCAGTGGCGCAACCCGGTGATGTTCGTGGTCGAGATCGGCGCCGTGATCACGACGATCGGCTGGCTCGTCCAGGTGCTCGGAGGCGCGCCGCTGGGCGGCGGCGACGACCCGGCCTGGTTCTCCTTCGCGATCGGCGCCTGGCTCTGGCTGACCGTGGTCTTCGCCAACTTCGCCGAGGCGCTCGCCGAGGGCCGCGGCAAGGCCCAGGCCGACGCGCTGCGCGCGATGCGCACCGAGACCGTGGCCCACCTCCGTGACGGCGGCGAGAAGCCCGCCTCGGACCTGCGCCGCGGCGACGTCGTCGTGGTCGCAGCGGGGGAGACTATCCCCGGCGACGGCACCGTGATCGAGGGAATCGCCTCGGTCGACGAGTCGGCGATCACCGGCGAGTCGGCGCCGGTTGTGCGCGAGTCCGGCGGCGACCGCAGCGCTGTGACCGGCGGCACCCGGGTGCTCTCGGACCGGATCGTGGTCGAGATCACGCAGGAGCCCGGTCAGAGCTTTCTCGACAGGATGATCGCCTTGGTCGAGGGCGCCGAGCGGCGCAAGACCCCGAACGAGATCGCCCTCAACATCCTGCTCGTCGGGCTCACCCTGATCTTCCTGGCGGTGGTGATCACGCTGCGCCCGTTCGCCGACTTCTCCGGCACCGACGCCTCGATCGTCACCCTCGTCGCGCTTCTGGTGGCGCTGATCCCGACCACGATCGGAGCGCTGCTCTCGGCGATCGGGATCGCCGGCATGGATCGGTTGGTCCGCCACAACGTGCTGGCGTTGTCCGGCCGTGCGGTCGAGGCCTCCGGCGACGTCGACGTGCTGCTGCTCGACAAGACCGGGACGATCACGCTCGGCAACCGCGAGGCGACCCAGTTCATCCCGATGCCGGGGATCGAGCAGACCGAGCTGGCCGAAGCGGCGCAACTCTCCTCGCTCGCCGACGAGACCCCCGAGGGCCGCTCGATCGTCGTATTGGCCAAGGAATACGGGATCCGCGGGCGCGAGCTGCAATCGCACGAGGCCCATTTCGTGCCCTTCTCGGCGGAAACGCGGATGAGCGGCGTCGACGTCGACGGCAACCAGTACCGCAAGGGCGCCGGCGACGCGATCATCGCCTTCGTCGCAGGGCAAGGCGGCCGCCCACCGGCCGACCTGCAGGAACATCTCGATTTGGTCGGCCGCGAGGGGGGGACGCCGCTCGCCGTCTGCCGCGACAACCACGTGCTCGGCGTCGTCTATCTCAAGGACATCGTCAAGGAGGGGATGACCGCTCGCTTCGACGAGCTGCGCCGGATGGGCATCTCGACCGTGATGGTGACCGGCGACAACAAACTCACCGCGGCGAAGATCGCCGAGGAGTCCGGGGTCGACGACTTCCTGCCGGAAGCGACGCCGGAGCAGAAGCTCGCGCTGATCCGCTCCCACCAGGAGGAGGGCAGGATGGTGGCGATGGCCGGCGACGGCACCAACGACGCGCCCGCGCTGGCGCAGTCCGATGTCGGGGTGGCGATGAACACCGGCACCCAGGCCGCCCGCGAGGCCGGCAACATGGTCGATCTCGACTCCAACCCCACGAAGCTGATCGAGATCGTTGAGATCGGCAAGCAGTTGCTGATCACCCGCGGCGCCCTCACCACCTTCTCGATCGCCAACGACGTCGCCAAGTACTTCGCGATCCTGCCTGCGATCTTCGCCTTCACCTACGCCGCCCACCCGGGCGAACGCGGACCGCTGGAGGCGCTCAACGTCATGGGCCTCGGCACGCCGCTCTCGGCGATCCTCTCGGCGATCGTCTTCAACGCGCTGATCATCCCGCTGCTGGTGCCGCTGGCTCTGCGCGGCGTCCGCTACCGGCCGATCGGCGCGACCGCGCTGCTGCGCCGCAACATGCTGATCTACGGGCTCGGCGGCCTAGTCGTCCCCTTCGTCGGGATCAAGCTGATCGACCTGGTGATCCACAATCTCCTGGGGGCGTGAGCAGTGTGAGGAGATGAGCTATTGACCGAAGGCCGCTACACGATCTTCCTCGGGATGGCCGCCGGCGTCGGCAAGACCTACCGGATGCTGCAGGAGGGACACGCTGAAGCCGCGGCGGGTCGCGACGTCGTGATCGGCTACCTGGAGCCGCATGAACGCGAGGAGACCAGCGCCCAGGCGGTCGGGCTGGAGGTGGTGCCGCGGCAGCGGGTCGCGATCCGCGATGTCGAAGTCGAGGAGATGGACCTCGACGCGGTGCTGGCCCGCGACCCGGAGCTGGCGCTGATCGACGAGCTCGCTCACACCAACGCGCCGGGGCTGCGCCACGACAAGCGCTCCGAGGACATCGAGGAGGTGCTGGCGGCGGGGATCGACGTCTTCTCGACCGTCAACGTCCAGCACCTCGAGTCGTTGAACGACCAGGTCGCGGAGCTGACCGGGACGCGGGTCCGGGAGACGATTCCCGACGCGGTGCTCGGCCGGGCCGACGAGGTGGTGCTGATCGACCTCACCCCGGAGGCGCTGCTCGACCGCCTGCGCGCCGGCAAGGTCTACCCGGGCGAGAACGTCGAGGCGGCGCTGAACAACTTCTTCACGGTCGAGAACCTGCTCGCCCTGCGCGAGGTGGCTTTGCGCCAGGTTGCCCAGGTGGTCGAGGCGAAGCGGCTGACCGTCGAGGAGCCGCTCGGCACCCGCGAGGAGCGGGTCGCGGCGGAGGCGCCGCAGGCGGTCGGCGAGCGGCTGCTGGCGCTGGTCCGCCCGCAGCCCTCTTCGCAGCGTCTCGTGCGCCGCGCCTGGCGCTCCGCGCAGCGGCTCGGCGCCGACCTCGACCTGCTCTGGGTGAAGCCGCCCAGCCAGCCGATCGAGGGTGAGGTCGAGCGCCAGGTGACCGCGCTCCGTCACCTCGCCTCGGTGCTCGGAACCAAGTTCCTGATCGAGGAGAACGACAGTCTGGTCGCGGGCGCAGCCCAAGTCGTCCGCGAGCGCGGCTCCACCTACATCATGCTCGGCGAGTCGGCGCCGCGCCGCGGCCTCTCCCGGCTGCGCGAGCCGCTGCCTCAGCGGTTGATGCGGGCGACGCCGCCCGGCGTCGATGTGCGGATTATCGCCCACCGCGGGGCGAAAGAGAACGGCAACGGGAAGCGGGTGGGGCGGTGATCGCCATCGAGCACGGGCTGATTTTGGTCGCCCTGGTCGCCGGGCTCGCCGCCGGCTACCTGCTCGCGCGCCGTCGCATCAAGGGGCGCCGCTCGGAGCGTCCGGCCGAGGTCCACCAGATCCTCCTGCCCTTTACCGGCACCGCGATCTCGCGCCGCGCCGTCGACTCGGCCGTCCGTCTCTCCCGCGCCGAGGGCGCGACCCTGATGCCCGCCTACCTCGCCGCCGTCTCCAAGCGGCTGCCGCTCGAATGCCCGATCCCGGCTGAGGCGGCGCAGGCTATGCCGCTGTTGGAGGCGATCGAGCAGCGCGCCGCCGCCCAGGGTGTCGAGGTCGACTCGCGGATCGAGCGCGGCCGCTCCTACCGGCACGCGCTCGAGCGGCTGCTCGCCCGCGAGCGCTTCGACCGCGTCGTCGTCCCAGCCGGCGCCAACGGCGGCGAGGGCTTCTCCGGCGAGGACCTCGTCTGGTTACTTGAGAAGGCCCCGGCCGAGGTATTGGTGCTGCGCCCGGGGCCCACGGATCATCGAATGGTGGTGGTCAATGGAGTGCCGTGAGGATTTTGTGATGTAGAAGGCTCTGGACTTCGCATGGGGTGTGGTATCTAACCTCTCTCCCCCACTAAGTCGTCCCGTATGGCGTCTGGGCGCGAGGTCTCCCCGCTCCGCGTCGCCCCGAACCCGTCGAACCCGACCCGGCAGCGACCACTCAGCAGCTAGCTGAGCCCGAGCTTGGCGCGGATCTCGGCCGCCCGCTCCTCACTTAGCTCGGTGCTGAGTTTGAGGAAGCGCAGCACCACTTCGAGATCGGCGACCGACCAGCGGGCCAGCAGCGGGTACCCCTTTGCCCCGAGCGGACCCCAGATCTCACGTGATCTCTCTTCCGCCAGCTCGGTTGATTCGATCAAGACCCGGCGACGATCACTGGGGTCGGTCGTCCGGCGCAGGTAGCCACTCGCTTCGAGTCGGTCGACCGCTGCGGTCAGAGCGCCCGTCGTCAGTCCCGCCTCCGCGGCGAGGCGGCCGGCGGTGATCCGGCGCTCGCGCAGGACGATGTCGATGCAGCGCCCGTCGGTGCGGTTTATGCCCAGCGCTTTTCCGCCGGCCTCGTCCATCTTGTCCGCCGCCGTCTGGCTGGCGCGGACGAGGTAGGTGACCTCCTCGATCAGCTCGGATTTCGTTTTCTTGGCCATCGTGTTATCTTGATTTTCAAGATATTAGAACTTTGAGTGAATTCTACCCGAGCGGAGGTGCAAAGTGAACGGCCCGTACGCGATCGAGGCGAACGAGTTGCAGAAGTCCTACGGCGAGGACGTGAAGGCTCTTGACGGGCTCACGTTCTCGGTCCCCGAGGGGACTGTTTTCGGCCTGCTCGGACCGAACGGGGCCGGCAAGTCGACGACGGTGAAGATCCTCACCACCCTTGCCCACCCCGACGCCGGCGGCGCCCGGGTAGCCGGTTTCGACGTGCTCGCCGAACCGGCCCGAGTGCGGGAGTCGATCGGCGTCGTCTCCCAGTCGGGCGGCCTCGACCAAGAGGCAACGGGTCGCGAGAACCTGCGACTGCAGGGTCAGGTCTTCGGGATGGGCGGTAGGGAGTTGGAGATCCGGATCGCCGAACTGCTTGAGCGCTTCGGGCTCGCCGACGCCGGGGACCGCCTCGTCCGCGAGTTCTCGGGCGGGATGCGGCGCCGGCTTGACGTCGCTCAAGCCCTCGTCCACGAGCCCAGGGTCCTGTTCCTGGACGAGCCAACGACCGGCCTCGACCCCGAGGTGCGAGCGGAGATGTGGGCGGAGATCCGCCGGCTCGCGGGTGCCGGTCTCACCGTCCTGCTCACGACTCACTACCTCGAGGAGGCCGATCACCTCGCTGCCCATCTGGCGATTGTCGACCGCGGCAAGGTGGTCGTCGAAGGCTCGCCGGATGAGCTGAAAAGAGAGCTGCGCGGTGACGCGATCCATTGCGAACTCGCCGGCGACGCCGGCGAGTTCGCAATCCGCGGCGCGCTCGCCACCGTCGGCGGCCTTGACGACGTGATGGTCGAAGACCGAACCTTGCACGCTCGCGCTAAGGACGGTGCCCGCGCCGTGCCCACAGTGCTGGCGGCTCTCGAGGGTGCGCGCCTGGAGGTGGTGTCGGTAACCGTCGCCCGGCCGTCGCTCGATGACGTCTATCTGCGCTTCGCTGGGCGCCGTTTCGGCGCCACCGAGGTCAACCATGCGAAGCCGGCCGCGCCGGGAAAGGAAGAGAAATGATGGAAGCGCTTAAAAGCACCCGCCACATGACCGTTCGCCACCTGATGGCACTCTGGCGCCAGCCGTGGTGGATCGCCGTCTCACTCGTCCAGCCGGTGATCTGGCTGCTGCTGTTCGGCGCCCTATTCGAGACGGTGACCGAGATCCCGGGCTTCGGCTCCGCCAACTACATCGAGTTCCTCGCCCCCGGCGTGGTCGTGATGACCGCTTTCTTCGGCGCTGGCTGGACCGGGATGCCGGTGATCGAGGACATCAACCGGGGTGTTCTCGACCGCTTCCTGGTCTCTCCGGTGCCGCGCTCGTCGCTGATCTCAGGGCGTCTGACGTCGGGAGCCTTGACGATCTCTATCCAGTCACTGATCATCGTTGTCCTGGCCCTGGTCGCTGGCGCCTCATTCGACAACGGCGTGCTCGGCTTGCTGGTCCTGATTGTCGTCTCGATCCTGCTCGGCTCCGCCTTCGGTTGCCTCTCCATAGGGCTGGCGCTGCTGGTCCGCCGCGAGGAGACGCTGGTCGCGAGCGTGCAGTTCCTGCTGCTGCCGCTCTCTTTTATTTCGGTCACCTTCATGGAGAAGAGCCTGATGCCCAGCTGGATGCAGTCGACCGCCGATTTCAACCCGCTCAACTGGGCGGTCGAAGCAGGCCGTGACGCGATCACTGCCTCTCCCGACTGGGGTTCGATCGCCGGCCACACGGGCCTGCTGCTCGCCTTCCTCCTGGCGTGTGGAAGCTTCGCCGTACACGCCTTCAGGATCTACCAGCGAGCGGTGTAGGCCGGGCAGCCAAGTGAGGCAGCCCGGAATTCAATCTCTCTCCCCATAAGTCTTTCTGGGCCGTGTGTGAGGGATCTCACGGCGGTGAGCCCCGCGCCCGGCCTATGAGTAGAGTGACTCTGTCTAGCAGGAGGAGGCGGCCATGGGTTCACGTGCAGGTCTTCCCCCCGGGCCCGGGAGCCCGGCGGCGGTGCAGATTGTGGGCTTCTGGACGCGGCCGCTGGCCTACCTGGAGCGCTGTCGTGCCCGCTACGGCAAGCGGTTCACGCTTCGGCTCCCGTTCTCGCCGCCGTTCGTGATGCTGACCGACCCGGCCGAGGTGAAGCAGGTCTTCCAGGCGCCGCCGGACGTGCTGCGGCCGGGGGAGGGGGCGCGGGTGCTGGAGCCGATCATCGGCAGCAACTCGGTGATCCTGCTCGACGAGGGCGCCCACATGGAGCAGCGCAAACTGATGCTGCCGGCCTTCCACGGCGAGCGGATGGAGCGGCTCACCGGGCTGATCGAAGAGGTAGCCGAGGCCGAGGTGGCGGCGCTGCCGAGGCAGACCCCGGTCGCCCTCCACTCCCGCATGCAGGACCTGACGCTGAAAGTGATCCTGCGCGCGGTGTTCGGCCTCGATCCGGGGCCGCGCTTCGAAGCGTTGCGCCAACGGCTGGCCGGGATGCTCGAGTTCGGCGATCGCCCGATCAGCCTCGTCCCGCCTAAGCCCGACAGCCTGCTGGCCCGCGCGGCCGAACGGGTCGGTCCGTTCGTCGCCTTCGTGCGGATGCAGGAAGAGGTCGACGAGCTGCTCTTCGAGCTGATCGCCGAGCGGCGGCGGGATCACGAGGGGCGCGACGACATCCTCGCGATGCTGGTCGAGGCGCGCCACGAGGATGGCTCGCCGATGAGCGACCAGGAGGTCCGCGACGAGCTCCTGACCCTGCTGGTCGCCGGCCACGAGACGACCGCCTCCTCGCTCGCCTGGTGCTTCTCCCGTCTCGTGCACGAGCCGCGCGTGCTCGCCCGCTTGGTCGCGGAGATCGACGCCGGCGAGGAGGCCTATGTGACCGCGACGATCCAGGAGACGATGCGGGCCCGGCCGGTCCTGCCCAACGTCGCGCCGCGGCTGGTCGCGAAGCCGATCGAGGTCGGCGGCTGGACCTACGAGCCGGGCTGCAGCCTGGTCGCCAACGGCTACTTGATCCACCACGACCCCGAGATCTACCCCGACCCCTACTCGTTCCGGCCCGAGCGCTTCCTCGAGGAGCCGCCGGGCACCTACACCTGGATCCCGTTCGGTGGCGGCCGCCGCCGCTGCATCGGGGCGAGCTTCGCGCTGCTGGAGATGAAGATCGTCCTGCGCGCCCTGCTCGGCGCCTGCGAGGTGCACGCCGCGGACGGGAAGGTCGAGGTGGCGCAGCGCCGCAACATCACCGTCCGCCCGGCGGGCGGAGCGCGGGTCAGTCTCTCCCAGCGCGCCCGGGTGGCTGTGCCAGCCTGAGCTACCCGCCCCCGGGCGGGAGTGCAAAGATGCGCCGGTGAGCGCCGATTCCCTCGACTGGGCGGGTGATCGCGATCGCCGGGGTCGGCGGTGGCCTCGGCCCGCTGGTCGCTGCGGAGCTGGCCGAAGCCGGCGCGACCGTCGCCGGCACCGATCGCAGCCAGGAGACCGCTCGACGCGCTCGCGCGCGAGCTCGGCCTGCCGGCCGACCGCTGGGACGGCCGCGCCGTCGACCTGCTCGACGAGGAGGCGACGCGCGCCTGGTGCGCGGCCCTGGTCGAGCGCTTCGGCCGCGTCGACGGCCTCGTCCACCTGGTCGGCGGCTGGCGCGGGGGCGAGCCGCTGCACGAGGCCCCGCTCGAGGACTGGGACTTCCTCCACGGCCTGCTGGTCCGCACCGTCCAGCACACGACCCGCGCCTTCCACGACCAGATCGCCGCCAGCGAGCACGGCCGCTTCGTCCTCGTCTCCGCCAAGCAGGCGCAGGAGCCGAGCAACACCAACGCCGCCTACGCGGCGGCCAAGGCGGCGGCCGAGGCCTGGACGCTGGCCTTCGCCGATGGCTTCGAGCCCGGCGGCGCCGACCGCCAACATCGTCGTCGTCGAGGCGATCCTGACGCCGCGGATGCGGGCCGAGGACCCCGACGGCGACTTCGCGATCCTTCACTCCCGCCGAGGATCTCGGCGCGGCGATCGCATTTCTCTGTTCGGACGCGGCGGCGAAGATGAACGGTCAGCGCCTGCCGCTTACGATGCGCGGATGAGCCGGGCCAAGAAGAAGGGCGCCCCCGACGGGAAGATGACGATCGGCGAGCTGGCGCGGCGGACCGGGATGACCGTGCGCAACATCCGCGCCCACCAGACGCGTGGCCTGCTGCCGCCGCCCGAGGTCCACGGCCGCACCGGCTACTACAACGAGGAGCACGTGGCGCGGATCGAGCTGACCCGCGAAATGCAGGCGGAGGGGCTCAACCTGGAGGCGATCCGGCGGGTGCTCGAGAGCACCGGCGGCTCCTCGCAGGAGATCGTCGACTTCGCCCGCGCGGTGCGCGCACCGTTCGAGGACGAGACGCCGGAAATCTTCGAGCCCGCCGAGCTGGCGGCGGCCTGGCGCGTGAAGAAGCTCGATCCGAAGCTGATCCGCCACGGCGAAAAGCTCGGCATCCTGCGCGAGCTGCCCGACGGCAAGATCGAGGCGATCAGCCCGCGCCTGCACCGCGCCGGCCTCGCCCTGATCGAGTTCGGGGTCGGCCCAGAGGCGGGGATGGCGACTGGCCGACAAGCTGCGCCGCCACGCCGAAGGCGCTCGCCGCGCCTACGTCGACCTTTTCGTCAAGGAGATCTGGGAGCCGTTCGACCGCGCCGGCCGCCCCGAGGACGAGTGGCCGAAGGTGCTGCGAGGCGCTGGAGCGGTTGCGGCCGCTGGCCTCCGACGCGCTGGTCGCGATGTTCCAGATCACGATGGGCGAGGCGACCGAGAAAGCCGCCGAACGGACGCTGCGAGCGAAGCCGCCCGCAAGCGCGCCCCGAAACCGGTGACGCAAACGGCGCTACTGAGGCCAAGCGATCTCGAACCGCTTCTTGATCGGCTTGGAGACGTTGTTGGCCGTGTCGGTCGCCCGCAGCACGACCTCGTAGCGCCCGGGCCTGGCCCGGAAGTGCTTCCAGCGGGCGCCGAGCTTGACGTGGTTGACGCCGATGAAGGTCTTCCAGGTCTTGTAGCCGTTGTAGACGCGCTTGCCCTTCGAGTTGAGGCGGTAGTACTCGGCGTCGAGCATCGCCGCGGTCGGAGATCTGGGCGCTGAGGGCGACGCCCTTGGTGCCCCTGAAGCGCTGGCTCTTGAGCGACCAAGCCGCCGAGGGTCGGCGGTTTCACGTCGACGTTCAGCGGCGGCTGCGGGCCGGGGTCGGAGTTGGGGTCTCCGGGGGTCGAGGAGACGATCACCTCGCCGCGCACCGAGGCGTGCAGCTTGCACTGGAAGAGGTAGGTCCCCGGCTGGTCGAACTGCAGCGTGTAGCTGTCGCCGGCCCGGTGGGAAGGGGCGTCGGTCCCCGGGTCGGAGTCCCACTGCAGGTCGTTGGCGGAGATCCCGGTCACCGAGTGGGCGAGGTCGGGCCCGAGCCAGTCCCAGGTCACCTTCTCGCTGAGGTCGATCTGCACCGTCGGCTTCGACCAGGCGTAGTTGGCGATCGAGACCCGCGTGTTCGCCGCCTGCGCCGGCGCCGCCACGAGCGCCCCCAACGCCAGAACCGCCGCCACCAGGAGCGTTGTCGAGGTTAGCCGCGCTATCCGCGGGTAACCTCGACAACCCCCTCAGCTGACGAGGTACCAACCGTTCATCCCCTGGTGCAGGTGCTGGAAGACGTGGCAGTGGTAGAACCAGCGGCCCGGGTTGTCCTCGGTGAATTCGACCCGGAAGGAGTCGGCCGGCCCGAAGGTTTTGTTGTCGGCGATCCGCCCGTCGGGTTCGCGCCAGCGGTGGCCGTGCAGGTGGAAGGTGTGGAAGAAGTTGTCGACCCCGTAGACGTGGAAGGCGACCCGCTGGCCGACCTGCGCTTCCAGGGTCGGCGTGTTGCCCGCGTAGGCCTTGCCGTTGACGCAGTAGTAGGTGCCCTTGAGACCGGTGATCGAGGGGTCCCAGGTGTGGAAGCCGAGGAAGAACTCGTTGTTCGGGCGCGCCTCGCCGCGGGCGCGGATCACCAGCGGCCCGAACAGCCCCTTGAAGACCGGCAGCGGGTCCATCGGCCCGTGGTCGTGGTAGAGCCAGGTCCCTTCGGTCCCTTCCTGGGCCTCCCAGACGTAGGTGAAGGTGCGGTTGGTCTGGACGAAGCCGCCCGGGTCGGTCCACTTGCCCTTGTAGGCCCCGTCCATCTCGTTCGAGTAGAAGATCCCGTGCGGGTGCATCGTCACCGGGGCCTTCAGCTTGTTGCGGAAGTGGACGACGACGGTGTCGCCGACTTCGGCTTCGATCAGCGGTCCCGGCACGGTCGCCGCCCCGAGCGGTTTTTTGAAGCCAGGTGAGTACGGCCGGTACCCGTAGGCGGAGAACTTCGTCTTCCCGGACTTGACCTTCTGCGCGGTCATCTGGTCGCGGTGGGTCGGGACGATGTTCCAGGCGACCGGCTCGGCGGCGATCCAGTACTCGCGGGTCTGCCCACCGGCGGGCAGGGAGGCCAGCCGCCGGATCCCCGGCTGCCCGCCGCTCCAGTCGGCGGCGGCCACCTTCGGCGGCACCGGGACCCGGCTGGAGAGCCCCTCGACGTCGATCTTGCCTTCGTCGGTGGAGACCTCCTGGCCGGCGATCGTGCAGATCAGGGCGCCGCCGGTAAGCGCCAGGAAGCCGCGGCGATCGAGCCCCTCAGGTTCCATCGGAGAGCCTTATTTCTTCACCGTGACGGTCAGTTTCATTTCCGTCGGGTGGATCGTGCAGATGTACTTGTAGGAGCCGGGGGTCGGGAACGCCTTCGTGAACTGGGCGTTGGTTACCGCCGTCGTCTTCGTCGAGTAGGTGCCCTTCTGCTTCAGCCCTTTTGGCCCCTGCTTGAGGTGGACGTCGTGCGGATAGGCGTTGGCCGAGGACCAGACCCACTTGACCTTGCCGTTTACCGGCACGCTCACCGCCGCTGGTCCGAAGTAGAAGTCGGCAACCGTTACGAGCTTCGGCTTCGGCGCCGGCTTGGCCGTCGCGGTCGCCCCCAAGAGGGCAACCGCGACGATGCAGGCGGAGAGCAGGCCGAACGCCCTCGTCTTCGTCAGCCGGCTCATTTGCAGGTCAGTTCGCCGGGCTGCGCCACGACCTCGACCGGCTTGTAGCCCTTGAACGCCGGGTGAGCGGCGACCCGCCGGACCCAGGTGCACTGCTGGTTCTGGGGCGGGTTCGAGGCGGCGTAGCCGAGAATCGTGGTCGGGTCGCTTTCGTTGGCGAGGTTGATCTGTAGGCCGGCGGTGATGTTGAGGCTCTTCATCTGGTCGTTCAGGACTTCCGGCTGCGGGCAGGCCGGGTAGATCTGGGCGAGCGCGGTTTTGCCGTTGCCGGGTGCGAACGTCGAGTTGGCGCTGTTGCCCGACCAGCAGTTGCCACCGCCCGAGGCGTCGTTCCAGATGTCGTATTCGCCGTTCGGGTCCAGCCCTTCGCGGCCGAGCACGTTTTCGACGACCTGGTTGTTGATGTTCTTCGCGTCGTCGCCCTGGTTGGCGACGAACAGTTCGCCGGGGCCCGAGAACGAGGCGATGCCCCACTTGTAGTTCCCGAACACCTTGTTGTTGCTTGACCACGTTGTGGTCGCCGCCGTAGAGCACGACGCCAACGCCGGTCGGGTAGTTGACGGTCGAGCTGCCGACTTTGCCGAGCCCGCCGGTGGAGACGGTTTGAAAGGCACTCCCGGCGAGGAAGTAGTTGTAGTTGTTCCAGAACACGTCGTTCCGTTCGAACAGGTTCCAGCCGTTCGGCTCGAAGCCCTCGCTGTCGAGCGTGTTCGGGACGATCCCGGCGCCGTTGTTGTAGAAGGCCGAGTCGACGATCTTCACGTACTTGGAGTTGGTCCCCGAGTACCCGAGCACGTTTTCGTAGCTCTTCACGTTCTTCAGCAGCGTCCAGTTCGGTTTGCGCTGACAGGGCTTCGGCGGCGGCACCACGCCGTGGTTGGTCCAGGCGTTCGAGTCGCACGGCGTTTCGCCGACGTAGAAGGCGGAGTCCCCGTGGTGATACCCGGCCGAGTTGATCATCTTGCCGCCCTCGCAGCCCTTGGCGAAGAGGCCGTAGGAGCGGTTGGCCGAGGCCAGCAGGTTGTTCATCGTGTAGTCGTCACAGCTCTGGCTGCTTTTCGCGTCGGCGTGCACGAAGAACCCGTTCGACTGGTAGTTCCGCGCCCACATGTTCTTCATCACCAGGCCGTCGACGTCGATCGCCTCGATCCCGTTCTGGGCAGGGCCGAGCTCGCCCTTGGCGTTCTTGCCCTCGAGCACGGCCTTCTTGCGATCCTTCTTGGTCCCTTCGATGATCAACCCGTCGAAGTCCTTCTTCTTCAGGGTCCCGTCGAGCACGACGCCCTCGACGTACTTGCCCGGCTTGACGGCGACGGTCGTCTTCACGTCGGCGTTCGCCTTCTTCGCCTTGAAGGAGCCGGCTGCGTTCACGCCCTTCTGGATCGTGCGGTACTTGCAGCCGTGCTTACAGACTTCGAAGACCTTGGCCTTCGGCTTCTTGTCGCCCTTACCGCCTGGGGCGGCGAGCGCCGGCGAGACCAAGCCAGTCAGGGCCAGGCACAGCCCGAGGACGAGAGCGGGGACTGCCATCCAGTGCTTCATCTATCTCCTTAGCAGCGTCGTTGCCGTCGACCCTGCCTCCCTTAGGGACACCGCGAGGCTCCCTGGATCCCCGCTCGCCGAGAAGAGTAGCGGAGGGCTGGCTGTTCAGCCAGGCAAGATCGTGTTCATCGCTTGTTCCAATTCGGACACACTGATCGCGCCCTCGATGCGGTCGCGCACGATTCCGTTGCGATCAATCAGGAACGTCCAGGGCTCGGTCGGCAGGCCGAAGGCGCGCAACTGCGGGCGGATCTTTTTGGTGCTGGGGTCGTTGTCTTCCCAGACCTCCATGTGGATGAAGTCGGCTTGCCCCTTGAACTCGTCGGCGACCTCCTGGACCACGTCGACGGTCGGGCCGCAGACGCGGCTTTCGCAGTAGGCGGGGGTCGCGAAGGTGATCACCACCGGCTTCTTGCCGACCACGTCGGCGAAGTCGACCGCGTGCATCTGGTCGGGCGGGATCCGGGTGTCGATCTGCGAGAGGTCGCCGCCGACGTCGTCGGCGGTCGGGGTGTGGATCCGCGGCGCCTTTTCGCCGACTTTCAAGACCCCCGGGAACTGGCCGACCACAGGGCTCGGCATACGCGAGGCCTGCAGGCCGTCCGGCCCCTTCAGCATCGCGATCGCCAGCCACGGTCCGCTGCGGTCGAAATCGACTTTAGGGACCACGTAGACGGTCTTCGCCTCGCCGGGGGCTTCGCTGCCCTGCGCGCGGTAGGCCGGCTTCGTTTCCAGCGAGGAGACCCGGGCCGGCAGCGGGCCCTGGACCGGCGACTCGTCGTCCTTGGCGAAGTAGAGGGCGACGTCGGCGTCGTCGATCTGTTCGTGGCCGAGGGTGAAGACCCCGAACGAGTAGCGATTCGGCCCCAGTTCGTAGACCTGGCCGGCCGGCGCGATCACCAGCTTGGTCGGCGTCGCGCCGGATTTCGTCAGCACCTCTTCGATCGTCTTGCCCTGCGCCGAGGGGAACTCGGTGGCGGCGGGCGCGGGGCGGGCGGGGTCCTCGTCGGAACCGCCACAGCCGGCGATCAGCGCCGCCAGCGCGCAGAGCGCGGCCAGGGCGAACGTCGGTCGAGCGCGATGCATCGGCGTATCAAGCTACCGGTCAAGCGCTTCGGGTCGCATCTGGCCCGAATCGAGCCGCCTTCCCTGGGTATCTATGTGCGATGGCCCGATTGCGGATTCCGATTCTTCTGGTTGCCCTGGCCGGCCTTGCCGCCGCGCCCACGACCGCCGCGGGCGCCGCCGCCGACCAGCCACCCAGCTGCGCGGAGGGCCCGGTTCGCACGGCGAGCACGATCCTCGGCACGCCCTGCGACGACACGATCGTCGTCCCCGCCGGGGTCGCGAACGTGCGGGCAGGCGAGGGCGACGACACGATCCGCCCCGCGCCCCTCGCCGACTCCGCCAGCTGCCCGAGCGAGTGCCGGCTCGGGGTCGGCAGCCAGACCTTCGACGGCGGCCCCGGCGACGACGTCGTCTTCGGCGAGCGCGGCAACGACATCCTCAACGGCGGCGAAGGAAACGACCGGCTGTTCGGTGGGATCGGCGACGACCTGCTGCGCGGCGGCCCCGGCAACGACCGGCTCGCGGGCGGCTTCGGCGCCGACTCGATCGACGGCGAATCCGGGGACGACAGGGTCCGCGGCGACGGCACCATCGACCGCATCTTCGACACCGGGGGCGGGACCGACACGCTCAGTTACGCAACCGGAGTGACGCCCTCGGCCTTCGGCGGCGCGATCGCCCCGGGGTTCCCTGATCCGGACGGCGAGCGTGGGGTGCGGATCGACCTCGCCGCTGGCGGGCAGAACGCGAACAACGGGATCGCCGCGCTCGGGGGTGGGGTCGACGAAGTCGAAACCGCGAGCTTCGAGGTGATCGTCGGCACCGCCTTCTCCGACTACATAACCGGGGCCGGCCCGGGCCAGGTCGTCTACGGCGGGGGCGGCGCCGACGTGCTCGAGGGCAGCGGTGGGCCGGGGTCGCTGGTCGGCGGCGCCGACGTCGACAACGTCGACACCGGAGATGGCTCGGTCATCGCCCGCGAAACGACCAAAGCGAGCGTCGGCCTGATGGTCCCCGCCGACACCGCGGCCGCCCAGCTCTACCTGGTCGGCGGCAGCGGCGGCGAGTCGATCGTCGCTTCCTACGTCGCCTCGCCCTCGCCCCGGGTCGAGTTCAGCCTCACCGGCGGCAGCTTCGACACCGGCGCCGGCGCCGAAAGCGGCTGTACGGCAAGCGCGAACACGGCGACCTGCCTGCTCGCGGCCGCCCCCGACTCGGTCCTGATCGCGGCGCAGGGAGGCGATGACGCCGTCTCCGCCAGCGGTTTCCCGACCACGACCAGCGTCGTCGTGCTCGGCGGCGAGGGCGGCGACGCGCTGACTGGCGGCGAGCTCAGCGAGGAGGTGCTGGTCGACGGTCCCGGCTCCGGCGCCGACACGCTCAGCGCGCTTGGCCAGGACGACGCCCTCCTGCACAACGGCGGCGCCGATCAGCTGCTCGGCGGCAATGGCAACGACCTCTTCCTCTCGGTCTCCACCTGCGACGGCCAGACCATCGATGGCGGCCCCGGCCGCGACAACGGATCCTGGGCGCGGCTGCCGGGCGAAGGGGTCAACGCGCGCCTCGACGAAGGCCGGGCCGGCGAGGTGGCGGCGGGGATGGCGCCGGCCTGCCCCGGAGGCGCCTTCGATGCCCTGCGCTCAATCGAGGACCTCGAGGGCTCCGAAGCCGGCGACCTGTTCGTCGGCGACGACGGCCCCAACCAGCTGCTCGGCCACAAGGGACCGGACCTCTACTGGGCGCTGGGCGGCAACGACTCGATCCTCGCCAACTCCGGCGACGACGACCTCGCGATCGACTGCGGCGAAGGGATCGACACGGCGCTGATTGACTTCAGGCCGCAGTTCAACGACCCGGTCCCGATCGGCTGCGAGACCGTCCGCGAAGCGGCGCCGAACAACTTCCGCACGCCGACTGCACTCCCGCCGCCACCTCCCCCTCCGCCGCCACCTCCGCCCGACCGCACGGCGCCGCGCACCAAGATCTCCCACCGTCCGCCGAAGCTGGTGCGCGCCCGGGCGCTCCCCCGCCGGGTCACCTTCCGCTTCGCCGCCAACGAGGCCGGCTCCAGCTTCCGCTGCAAGCTCGACCGCCGGCCCACCCGAACCTGTACGTCCCCTGTCGCCTACAAGGTCGGGCGCGGTGCTCACAGCTTCCGCGTCTTCGCGATCGACGCCGCCGGCAACCGCGACCGCAGCCCGGCGCTCTTCCGCTTCACCGTCAAACGGGTCCTGCCGAGATTGGCCGCCGGCTAGAGTTTTCCCGGTGAGCAAGGTCGTCTACACCGCCGAGGCGCATGTCACCGGCGGTCGCACCGAGGGCCACGGCAAGACGAGCGACGGCCTGCTCGAGGTCGATCTGCGGACCCCGCCCGAGCTCGGCGGTGACGACAGCGGCACCAACCCCGAGCAGCTCTTCGCGGTCGGCTACGCGGCCTGCTTCGAGGGCGCTCTCGGCGCCGTCGCGCGCCGCACCAAAGTCGAGATCGGCGAGGTCGCGATCGACTCCAAGGTCGCCCTGATTACCGGCGAGGACCGCAGCTTTACGGTCGCGGTCGAGCTCCACGTCACCTTGCCCGCGGTCGCCGCCGAGCAGGCGGCGGAGCTGGTCCGCGCGGCGCACGCAGTCTGTCCGTACTCGAACGCGACCCGCGGCAACATCGAGGTCACGCTGACCGCCAACGGCGCGCCCGTCTGAGCGCCATGCGGGTCAGCGTCCTCGACCAGACCCCGGTCTCGGAGGGTTCGACCGCCGCCGCGGCCCTGCGCAACTCGATCGACCTGGCGCAGCTCTGCGACCGGCTCGGCTATCACCGCTATTGGGTCGCCGAGCACCACGGCGGCGGCCTCGTCGCCGGACCTTCGCCCGAGGTTCTGATCGGGCCGATCGCGGCGGCGACCAGCCGCATGCGGATCGGCAGCGGCGGCGTGATGCTGCCGCACTACAGCCCCTTCAAGGTGGCCGAGAGCTTCGGCGTGCTGGCCGGGCTCTTCCCCGGGCGGATCGACCTCGGGCTCGGCCGCGCCGCTGGTACCGATCCGATGACGACCCAGGTCCTGCAGCGCGACCGCACCCGGCCGATGCCCGACGACTTCCCCGAGCAGCTCACGGAGCTGCTCGGCTACCTCGAGCGCAGCTTCGGCGCCGACCACCCGCTCGCCCGCCTCGCCAACTCCCTCCCAGGCGACCCCGAGGTGCCGGAGGTGTGGCTGCTCGGCTCCTCCGAGCAGAGCGCGATCTGGGCCGCCGAGCTCGGCCTGCCCTACGCCTTCGCCGACTTCATCAACCCGCGCGGAGCGCCCTATGCGGAGGCCTACCGGCGCGAGTTCGGGGCCGCCGTGCGCCTGCCCGAGCCGCGCCAGGCGGTCGCCGTGCGGGCGGTCGTCGCCGAGTCAGAGCAGGAAGCCGAGCGCCTGGCGACGAGCTGGCGAATGGCCTTCGACCTCCTGCGCCGGGGTCGCCTGATCCCGGTGCCGCCGCCCGAGAAAGCCGAGCGCTACTTCGAGTTGCACGACTACGAGAGCGAGGGCTCGCGCAAGCCGCGGCGGCTGACCGGCACCGCCGATCAAGTGCGGTCGGAGATCGAGGAGATCGCCGCTGAGTACGGCGCCGAGGAGGTGATCGTGGTGACGATCACCTACGACCACCAGGCCCGCCGCCGCTCCTACGAGCTGCTGGCCGAGGCGTTCGGGCTAGGCGCCATCCGCGCTGCTGCGTAGGGTCCGCGCCCGTGTCCCGCCCCCGTCGCTCCCAGCTGCTGGTCGTGCTCGGCCTCGTCGCCGCGTTCGCCCTTGGGACTGTGCTTCCCGGCGCCTTCGCCGACCAGAAGAAGGCGCCCGGAGCGGCGCGGAACGCGCTGGCGCAGACCAGCCAGGTGCAGGGCGCCCCCAACCGGACGCTGGTGCTGAGCCGGGTGATCGTCGACCCGGGAGCAAAGCTTGCGCTCCACCACCATCTCGGGACCCAGGTCGCGCACATCATGAAGGGCACGCTGAGCTACACGGTCCGCGAGGGCGAGGCCGTCGTCAGCAAGGGCGAGGCTGACCAGGACCCGGTGGTCGTGCGGACGATCAAGGCGGGCCAGACCGGCCCGATCCGCGCCGGCCAGTGGATCGTCGAGCAGCCCTCCGACGTCCACGAAGCCGCCAACCGCGGCTCGGTCCCGGTGGTGATCTACCTGGCGACGCTGCTGAAGAAGGGCGCGCCGCCCTCGACGCCGGTCACGCTCGACGGCGACTGAGCGGCCGGCCCCTCTACGTCTCTGCGAGGTGGAACTGCTCCCGGTTGGCCTCCGGGACCAGATCGGCGAACTCGCGGTGGCGCTGGATGTAGGAGTTGGCGAAGGGGCAGAAGGGGAGCACCTGGAGCTGGCGCCGGCGGGCGTCTTCGAGCGCCCCGGAGACCAGCTGGCCTGCCAGGCCCTGGCCTTCGAGCCGGTTGTCGATCTCGGTGTGGATCAGCGCGATCAGGCCCGGGCGCTCGCGGTAGGTGACGAAGCCGTCGAGCTCGTCGTCGATCCGCAGCTCGTAGCGGTTCTGCTCAGGGTTGTTGCGGACTTCCGTCGTCACCGGACTCCTGCGCTTTCTCGCCGCCCGGCGCTCCCGGCTCTTTGATCGCGGCGGCCGCGTCCTTAGCTTTGTCCTTGAGGCTGCCTTTGCCGGTGGCGATCCCTTTCAGCTCCTGCGCGTCCCCTTTGAGCGCGTCGATCCCCCCGCGATCGTCGATCGTCTTCTTCGCTTTGCCGAAGAGTTTGTTCAGTTTCATTCACGTTCCTCCGTGACCGTTTAAGATCGCCACTCAGCGAGTTTTGGCTCCGCAGGAGCCGACCCGCCCGGATAGCTCAGTTGGTAGAGCACTTCCATGGTAAGGAAGGGGTCACGAGTTCGAGTCTCGTTCCGGGCTTTCGCATGGGGCTGATCACCGGACCGCTCGGCCGCCGCGCGCGCAAGCATTTCGCCGGCCTCGATGTGCTCCTAGAAGAGCAGGGGGCGAACAGCCTCGGCGTCGAGTCGATGGGCAGGGGGCAGGTGCGGGGCAATGGCAACCTCGCCCTGACCGCGGACGAGCTGATCTTCGCCCAGTGGATCCCGAACCGGGTGATGCGCCTTCCACGCGCGTCGATCCTCGAGGCGACCACTGCCGAGTCCCACCTCGGCAAGCGGGTCGGCCGTCCCCTGCTCAAGCTGGTCTGGACGAATGAGCGCGCGGAGACCGATTCGATCGCCCTCGTGGTCCGCGACCTCGACGGCTGGATCGACGCGCTGACAGGCTGAGCCCATCAGGCCCCGCCTGTCGCAAAGAATTTGCAATCTGCGCGCCACATGTAACGTTTTGTCTGTCAGGCTGCCATCATGGAGGCCATGCGGCAGATCTGGAGCGACGACCGGCTCGACCACCTGAACGAAAAGGTGGACCAGATGGGCGAGCGCATGGACGCGGGCTTCCGCGAAGTCGCCGAGGGATTCCGTTTGGTCAGCGAAAGCATCCAGCGCGTCGAGCAGCGCTTCGACCGGATGGACGAACGGTTCGACCGGGTCGACGAACGATTCGCGCTGATCGACCAGCGCTTCGAACATCTGGAGCAGCGCTTCGATCACATCGAGCGCCGCTTCGACCACGTCGAGGAGCGGTTCGAACACGTCGAGCGTCGGTTCGACGAGACCGACCGCCGCCTCGGACGCATCGAGACCAAGGTCGTGCAGGTCGACGAGCGGGTCTCGAAGCTCGATGAGCGCTTCGGCGGAATCCAGCAGGTCGCCCAGTTCAGCCTGGCGTTAGTGGTCACCATCGTGCTCGGCTTCACCGCGATAGTCACCGCGCTGCTGATCGGTCTTGGCTGACAGCCAGGCGGAGGGCGGGGGTACGTCGCCGGTATATAGGCTGCCTTCGTGGATTTCGCCCTAGCTGACGAGCAGAAGGACTTCGTCGACGCGATCCGCAGCTTCTGCGACCGCGAGTGCGGGACGCAGGACCAGCGCGAGCGGCTGACCGATGGCTACGAGGAGCGCCACAACTTCGACATCTACCGGAAGATGGCGGAGCTCGGCTGGCTTGGGGTGACGATTCCTGAGGAGTACGGCGGGTCCGGTGGGACGATGCTCGACGCCTGCCTGTTCATGGAGGAGACCTCTCGCGGCCTCGCCCCGATCGGCGGCTACGCGACGACCCTGATCGTCGCCGGCGCGACCGACCGTTTCGGCACCGAGGAGCAGAAGCGGAAGGTCCTCGGGGGGATCGCGAAAGGGGCGGTCGAGGCGATCGCGATGACCGAGCCGGAGGCTGGCTCCGACGTGGGTGCGCTCAGCACCAGTGCCGAGGCGGTCGACGGCGGCTTCGTCCTCAACGGCCAGAAGGTCTTCTGCTCCAACGCCCACATCGCCGACCACGTCCTCGTCGTCTGCCGCACCACCCGCAGCGAGAGCAAGCACGCCGGGATGACGATGCTCTGGGTTCCGAAAGACGCCGAGGGGATGGAGGTCGTCCCGATCGACACGATGGGCGGCCGCGAGACCAACCACCTCTACTTCACCGACTGCGAGGTCAGCACCGACGCCGTCCTCGGCGAGGTCGATCAGGCCTGGACCCAGCTGATGGCTGGCCTCAACGTCGAGCGCCTGATCCTCGCCGCGACGATGCTGGGGATCGCCCAGCGCGCCTTCGACGACGCCCTCGCCTACGTCAAGGAGCGGCGCCAGTTCGGCCGCCCGATCGGTTCCTTCCAGGCGCTCCAGCACCGGCTCGCTGACCTCGCGACCGATCTCGAGGCCGCGCGCCTGATGACCCACTGGGTCGCGACCCTGACCGACGAGGACCCCGGCCGGATGCTGCCCCAGCAGGCCTCGATGGTGAAGCTGTTCGTGACCGAAGTCGCCAAACGGACGACGATCGAGGGCATGCAGCTGATGGGCGGTTACGGCTACTCCTCGGAGTACGACATGGAGCGCCTCGTGCGCGCCGCGATGGTCTCGACGATCTACGGCGGCACCTCCGAGATCCAGCGCACGATCATCGCCAAAACGCTCGGCCTCTAGCCCGGCGCTCTCGCAGCGGCTGATTCCGCCTGAAATCGCCTTCTTGAGGCGATCCGACAATGGTCCGCCCAGGTGCGGTTGCTCGGCTCTGCGAGCGGCGGGGTGGGGTACCTTTAGCCCTGAGACCGTGATTGGACGTATGGATGACCCACCGGGTCGAACATTCGTGGTCTCATTGACGCCATGGAATTTGCCGCAAGCCGCCGCAGCGCCGCTCTGGGCCTCGCCCTCGCCGCGCTCGCGCTTGCCCTCCTAGCGCCCGCTGCCGGGGCTGCATCGTTGTCCCCGGCGCGGGCGGTCACCCCCGAGCCGTTGGCCGCCGCCGCTTCGGCGCCGCAGGGGATGAGCATCGAATTCACCGGCAGGACGGCGCAGGTCGCTGGCCCGGGCGCACTGGTCGAAGTCAAGTGCGTCGGCGCTAGCGGCGAGGGCTGCGTCGGCACGCTCGCGATCGAGGCTCCGGGCGAACCACCGGAGGTCGCCTACTCGCTCGACCGCGGCGAGGAGCGGGTGATCGTCGTCCCGCTCGGCGAGCAGCGCAGCATCTTCGACGGATTGGTCGCGGTGAAGAGCCGCGTCGTCGCCCAGACCGTGCAAGTGGAGGGCGGCTCGGTGCGGACCGCGCGCACGCTCCGCTTCCAGTAGTCCCGGCCGGCAGCGGCCCGCTATCCTTCGTGCAGCCTCGTGCCCCGGGCCCGAGGTTTTTCTTTGTAAAGAAGGCGGAGTAGGAAGAGGGAACGACAATGGCTCGCGGAGATGTCCGCATCGCGGTAACGATGGCTTGCGAAGACTGCAAGCGGCGCAACTACCAGACGAACAAGTCGCGGCGTAACTCGCCCGACCGCATCGAGATGCGGAAGTTCTGCCGTTGGTGCGGCCATCACACCGCTCACAAGGAGACGCGGTAATCAGCGATGGCCAAGACCCGCGCACAGCGCAAGGCCGAGCGCCGAGCTCGGGAAGCTGAGGAGCGGAAACGCTCCGGCGTCGGCGAGAGCGCCGCGCGCGCTCAGCACGACACGCAGGTCCCGATCTCCGGCGACGAGGCGATCATCGAGGCCGAGGAGCGCGGCATGGCCGCCGGCGCCCCCGAGTCGGCGCTGGAGCTGCCGGAGCGGACCAAGCCGTCGCGGTCCGAGCGCCGCGCTGAAGCAAAAGCCCAGAAAGAAGCCGAGAAACGCCAGCGCGGCGAGCAGAAGCGCCGCGAGACCCAACAGCTCGAAAAGAAACAAAAACAGGCGAAGGCCGAACGCGCCCAGCGTGGCGGCGTGATCGGATTCCTGCTTTCCTGCTGGGCCGAGCTAAAGAAGGTGCAGTGGCCGGATCGCGACACGCTGATCCAGGCGACCGCCGTCACCATCATCTTCGTCGCCGTTGCCGCCGCTTTCCTCGGCGCCCTCGACGCACTGTTCAACGAGATCGTCAAGCAGATCCTCTAGCGAGGACCGAGACCAAAGGCTTCAGATTTGTATCGCTGGTACGTGATCAACACCTACTCCGGACACGAGAACAAGGTCAAGCACAACCTCGAGCACCGGGTTCAGACGATGAGCCAGAACCGCAACGTGCGGCAGGTCGTCGTCCCGACCGAGCAGGTCTCCGAGATGAAGGACGGCCAGAAAGTCACGGCCGAGAAACGAACGATGCCCGGCTACGTCCTCGTCAACATGGAGATGACCGACGACGCCTGGGGCCTGGTCAAGAACACGCCCGGCGTGACCGGCTTCGTCGGCGCCCGCAACAAGCCGGTGCCGCTCTCCAAACCGGAGGTCGACCGCCTGCTGCACCGCGAGACCGCCGAGCGGCCGCGAACCCAGGCGCAGTTCTCGATCGGCGAATCGGTCAAAGTCATTTCCGGCCCGCTCTCCGACTTCTCCGGCGAGATCGCCGAGATCAACGAGGACGCAGCCAAACTCAAGGTTCTGGTCTCGATCTTCGGCCGCGAGACGCCCGTCGAGGTCGGCTACGACCAGGTCAAGAAGATCTAGCGGGCGAAAGACCGCTACCCTCCTCAACCCCTTATGGCCAAGAAAGTCCTCACCCTCATCAAGCTGCAGATCCAGGCGGGTAACGCCAACCCGGCGCCGCCGGTCGGCCCCGCGCTCGGTCAGCACGGCGTCAACATCATGGATTTCTGCAAAGCGTTCAACGCCCAAACGCAGAATGAGGGCGCGACGATCATCCCGGTCGAGATCACCGTCTACGAGGATCGCTCGTTCACCTTCATCACCAAGACGCCGCCGGCCGCCGTCCTGATCAAGGAAGCGATCCGGATCCCGAAGGGCTCGGGCGAGCCGCACATCAACAAAGTCGGGACGATCTCCCAGGACCAGATCCGCGAGATCGCCGAACGCAAGATGCCCGACCTCAACGCCAACGACATCGACGCCGCCTCGAAGATCATCGCCGGCACCGCCCGCTCGATGGGCGTCGACGTCAAATAGGAGATTTCCCCGTGGCCCACGGCAAGCGATACCGCCAGCAGTACGACAAGGTCGACCGCGACAGCGCCTATCCGCCCGCCGAGGCGATCGCGCTGGTCAAGGAGACCGCCAGCGCCAAGTTCGACGAGACCGTCGAGGTGCACGTCCTGCTCGGCGTCAACGTCCGCCACGCCGATGAGCAGTTGCGCGGCACGCTGGCCTTGCCGCACGGGCTCGGCAAGGACGTCAGCGTCGCCGTCTTCGCCCAGGGTCAGCAGGCGCGCGACGCCGAGGCCGCCGGCGCCGACGTCGTCGGCGCCCAGGACCTGGCGGAGAAAATCCAGGAGGGCTGGACCGACTTCGACGTCGCGATCGCGACCCCGGACATGATGCCGGTGGTCGGGCAGCTCGGGCGCGTGCTCGGCCCCCAGGGCAAGATGCCGAACCCGAAAGTCGGGACCGTCACCGACGACGTCGAGAAGGCGGTTACCGAGGCCAAGGCCGGCAAAGTCGAGTACCGCACCGACCGCCAGGCGATCGTCCATCTGGCGATCGGCAAGGCCGGCTTCGAGCAGAGCAAACTGCTCGACAACTACAACGCCGTGGTCGAGGAGATCGTTCGCGCCAAGCCCGCCTCGGCGAAGGGCAAATACATCATCTCCTGCACGCTCTCCAGCACGATGGGTCCCGGCGTTCGCGTCGACACCGGCGTCAAAGCCGACCGCGAGCCCGGCGCCACCGCAAGCGCCGAGCCGGTCGAGGAGCCTGCCGCCGCCTAGATGTCTGCTCTCCCGAACCCGGTGTGACCGGGGGCGAGCCTGGCCGAGCAGATCAAGGACGAGGGCGCAGCCTTTGCCGGTTGGCAAGGGCAAGCCCGAGGACGCCGAGATGCGAAGTGCCAGGCACGTCATCCGGGCGTGCAGGAATCGGGGGAGCAGACATCCCATTTGCGCGATCGCTACACTGCGTCGCCGCTCACCCCAGACCACCGGCAGCCGTAGACCGATAAGCCCGGTGCAGGTAAGACGATGAACCGCGAGGAAAAGTCCGCAACCATCCAAGAGATCGCCGCCCAGATCGAGGCATCTGAGGCGATCTTTGCCGTCGACTACCGCGGGATCAGCGTCCATCAGGCCGCCGAACTGCGCGGCAATCTGCGCGAGGCCGATGCCAGCTTCCGCATCGTCAAGAACCGGCTGACCAAACTTGCGGCCGAGCAGGCCGGCGAGGCCCGCCTGGCCGAGCTGCTCCAGGGCCCGACCGCTCTCACCTTCGTCCGCGGCGACACCGCCCAGGCCGCGAAGGCGATCACGACCTTCAACAAAGAGCACGAAGTGCTCACCTACAAGGGCGGCTTTATGGACGCGACCTCGCTCGACGAGACCGCGTTCAAATCGATCGCCAAACTGCCTTCGCGCGACGTCCTCAACGGCCAACTGGCCGGGGTGGTCGCCAGCCCGCTGACCGGCCTGGTCCGCGGGCTCGGATCGATGATCCAGGGCCTCGCCCTCCAGCTTGGGCAGATCGCGGAGAAAGGTCTCGTCACCGGCGAGGCCCCGGCCGCCGCTCCGGCGGGGGAGGCACCCGCCGCAGAGGAGGCACCTGCGGAGGCACCCGCACCCGCGGAGGAGCCCGCCGCGGAGGAGGAGGCTCCCGCCGAGGAGCCCGCAGCTGAGGCCGAGGAGGCTCCCGAGGCCGAGGCCGCAGACGACACTTCAGAAGATTCGAAACGAGGAAGAGGGGTAGTTACCGATGGCAACCAAAGTTTCGACTGAGGACTGGATCGAGGAGCTGAAAAGCATCTCCGTCCTCGAACTCTCCGAGCGGATCAAGGCGCTCGAGGACGTGTTCGGCGTCTCCGCGACCGCAGTTGCGGCCGCTGCTCCGGCGGCTGCCGGCGGTGGTGGCGACAATGGCGACGGTGGCGACGACGAGGCCTCGACGGTCGACGTCGTCCTCACCGAGGTCGGCGGCCAGAAGGTCCCCGTGATCAAGGTAGTGCGCGGCGCGACCGGTCTTGGCCTGAAAGAGGCGAAGGCACTCGTCGATGGCGCCCCCGGCCCGATCAAAGAGGGCGTCGAGCGCGACGAGGCCGAGAAACTCAAAGCCGAGCTCGAGGAGGCTGGCGCGACGGTCGAGCTCAAGTAGAGCCGCCGTCCCGCCCGCCGGGATCCCACTCCTAGAGCCAAGCGCGCAGCTGCCTACCGTGGTGTGTTATTTTTTGCGGTCGCGCGCCTTTTGAGTGTCCCTGCCCATATTTGCGCTGTATCTACGTCCCTCTGACCGCCCGAGGAGTCGCCGACTTTGGCACGTTCAAACGCTGCCCCCGTAACCCGTAGGAGCTTTTCCCGCCTAGAGAACCCCCTCGAAGTCCCACACCTGATCGATATTCAGCGTCGTTCCTTCAGGGAGCTGACCGATCCGAAGAGCGGTGGACTGAGGGAGACGATTGACGACATATCCCCGATCGAGGATTACACGGGGAACCTGCAGATCGTTTTCGGTGAGTTCAAGTTCGAGGAACCGCCGCACTCGCTCGAGGAGTGCCGCGAGAAGGACATGACCTACTCGCGCCCGCTGACCGCGACCGTCGCCTTCCAGAACAAGGAGACCGGCGAGATCCGCGAGCAGGCCGTCTTTATGGGGGACTTCCCGTGGATGACCGATCGCGGGACCTTCATCATCAACGGCACCGAGCGTGTCGTCGTCACCCAGCTGGTCCGTTCGCCCGGCGCCTACGTGATGGCGCCTAAGGACCCTGAAAAGCAGGTCTTCATCGCCAACCTGATGCCGGCCCGTGGCTCCTGGCTGGAGCTCGAAGTCGACAAAAAAGGCAAAGTCTTCGTTCGCATCGACCGCAAGCGCAAACTGCCGGTCACCGTTCTGCTGCGAGCGATGGGCTATGTCGAGGACCAGCAGCTGCTGGACATGTTCGACAACTCGATCTACCTGCGGCACACGATCGAGGCCGACACCGAAGCGACCCGGACCGAAGAGGGCGCCCTGATCGAGCTGTTCAAAAAGCAGCGGCCGGGCGAGCCGCCGTCGGTCGACGCCGCTCGCGGTCTGCTCGAGCAGCTCTTCTTCGACCCCAAGCGCTACGACCTCACCCGGGTCGGTCGCTACAAGCTCAACGCCCGTCTCGATCTCGACATCGACCTCGAGACGCGGGTCCTCACCCACGACGACATCATCGCTCTAGTCAAGGAGCTGGTCTCCCTGCCGAAGCTGCTCGGAATCCCCGAGGAGATCGACGAGGAGAACCCGATCAAAGACTACGCCGCGGAGGCGATCACCTACCCGCGCGAGCCGGTCTACGAGCACCTCGACGAGTACGAGCACTTCGGCAACCGCCGTCTGCGCACGGTCGGCGAGCTGATCCAGGAGGCCTTCCGGATCGGTCTCTACCGGATGGAGCGCGTGGTCCGCGAGCGCCTCACCACCGAGGACTCCGACGCGATCACCCCGCAGACGATCATCAACATCCGCCCGGTCGTGGCGGCGATGAAGGAGTTCTTCGGCTCCTCGCAGCTCTCGCAGTTCATGGACCAGACCAACTCGTTGACCGGGCTGACGCACCGGCGGCGGCTCTCGGCGCTCGGCGCCGGCGGTCTGACCCGTGAGCGGGCGCCGATCGAGGTCCGCGACGTGCACCCGACCCACTACGGCCGGATGTGCCCGATCGAGACCCCGGAGGGGCCGAACATCGGCCTGATCGGGTCGCTCGCCTCCTACGCCGAAATCTCCGAGCACGGCTTCGTCACCACCCCGTACCGGGTGGTCGAGGACGGCGTCGTCACCGAGGAGATCGTCCACCTCGACGCGACCCAGGACGAGGACAAGGTGATCGCCCAGGCGAACTCCGAGGTCGATCCGAAGACGCGCAAACTGAAGGGCCCGCAGGTGCTGGTCCGGGCCGGCGAGCAGGAGTATGCGACCGCCGCCCCTAAGGACGTCCACCTGATGGACGTCTCGCCGTCCCAGATCTGGTCGGTGGCGACCTCGCTGATCCCCTTCCTCGAGCACGACGACGCCAACCGCGCGCTGATGGGCTCGAACATGCAGCGCCAGGCGGTGCCGCTGCTCAAACCGGACCCGCCGCTGATCGGCACCGGTATGGAGCGCCGCGCTGCGATCGACTCCGGCGACCTCGTGCTCGCCACGATCGACGGCGAGATCACCCACGTCGACGCCCAGCGCATCGTGGTCAGCAGCGGGAGCCAGAAAGAGGAGTACCCGCTGCACAAGTTCATGCGCTCCAACCAGGGGACGATCATCCACCAGCGGCCGATCGTGAAGAGCGGCCAGAAGGTCAAGGAGGGCGACGTGCTCGCCGACGGCTCCTCGTCCGGCGGTGGTGAGATCGCGCTGGGCAAGAACTGCCTGGTCGCCTTCATGTCCTGGGAGGGCTACAACTTCGAGGACGCGATCATCCTCTCTGAGCGCCTGGTCAAGGAAGACGAACTCACCTCGATCCACATCGAGGAGTACGAGATCGACGCCCGCACGACCAAGCTCGGCGACGAGGAGATCACCCGCGACATTCCCAACCGGTCCGAGGAGAGCCTGCGCAACCTCGACGAGCGCGGGATCGTCCGCGTCGGCGCCGAGGTGGACGCCGGCGACCTCCTGGTCGGCAAGGTGACGCCGAAGGGCGAGACCGAGCTGACCGCCGAGGAGAAGCTGATCCGCGCGATCTTCAAGGAGAAGGCGCGCGAGGTCCGCGACACCTCGCTGAAGGTCCCGCACGGCGCCGGCGGCGTCGTCATCGACGTGCTGACCTTCAGCCGCGACGACGGCGACGACCTGCCGCCCGGCGTCAACGACCTGGTCCGCGTCTACGTTGCGATCAAGCGCAAGATCGCCGAGGGCGACAAGCTCGCCGGCCGTCACGGGAACAAGGGTGTGATCTCGAAGATCGTGCCCGAGGAGGACATGCCTCACCTCGCCGACGGCACCCCGGTGGACGTCATCCTCAACCCGCTCGGCGTGCCGAGCCGGATGAACATCGGCCAGATCCTCGAGACCCACCTCGGGTGGGTCGCGGCGAACGGCTGGTACGACGACGGCTCCGAGGCCTACAAGCAGGCCCACTCCGACGAGGGCGACGGACGTGTCTACGTGGCCACGCAGGTCTTCGACGGGGCCACCGTCGAGGACGTCGACGAGGCGCTGGTCAAGTGGCAGGCTGAGAACGAAGAGCGGGGAGTCGACATCGGTGTCGACTCCAACGGCCGCGAGGGCGCCAAGGCGTCCGGCACGGCGCAGCTCTACAACGGCCGTACGGGCGAGCCCTACGAGGGCAAGGTCACGATCGGCTACATGTACATCCTCAAGCTGCTGCACCTGGTCGACGACAAGATCCACGCGCGTTCGACCGGCCCCTACTCGCTGGTCACCCAGCAACCGCTGGGCGGCAAGGCGCAGTTCGGAGGTCAGCGCTTCGGCGAGATGGAGGTCTGGGCCCTGGAGGCCTACGGCGCCGCGTACACCCTGCAGGAGATGCTCACGGTCAAGTCCGACGACACGGTCGGGCGCGTCAAGGCCTACGAGGCGATCGTCAAGGGCGAGAACATCCCCGAGCCGTCGATCCCGGAGTCCTTCAAAGTGCTGCTGAAGGAGATCCAGAGCCTCTCGCTCGACGCCAACGTGGTCTCCGAGGGCACCGACGTCGAAATCTCCGACGAGGAGGACGACCTGCTGAAGGCGGCCGAGGAGCTGGGGATGGACCTGACCGGCGTCCGCGCCGACGGCAACAACGGGGCCGCGGACGAGCAAGAGGAGCAGATCGTCTCCGAGGGCGAGGCTGGAACTGATGGTGATGCCGAGACGGCCAAAGAGGCCGCGCCGGCAGAGGTGGAGGACTGATGATCGACATCAACAATTTCGACGCGATCGAGATCGGGCTCGCGTCCTCGAAGAAGATCCGCTCCTGGAGCTGGGGCGAGGTCACCAAGCCCGAGACGATCAACTACCGGACGCTGAAGCCCGAGAAAGACGGGCTCTTCTGCGAGCGCATCTTCGGTCCGACCAAGGACTGGGAGTGCTATTGCGGCAAGTACAAGCGGGTCCGCTACAAGGGGATCGTCTGCGAGCGCTGCGGCGTCGAGGTGACCCGCTCCAAGGTCCGCCGCGAGCGGATGGGCCACGTCGACCTCGCCTCGCCGGTCTCCCACATCTGGTTCTTCAAGGGAGTCCCGAGCCGGATCGGCTACCTGATCGACATGGCGCCGAAAGAGCTCGAGAAGGTTCTCTACTTCGCGGCCTCGATGGTCACCTGGGTGGATGAGGAAGCCCGCGACAAAGACCTCGGGAAACTCGAGAAAGAGGTCAAAAAAGTCACCGACTCCTACGAGGCCGAACGGCAGAAACGGACCCAGGAGCTGAGCGAGTCGCTGGAGCGGCGCGTCAAGTACCTGGAGGACGGCTCGCAGGAGAAGTTCGACGACGAGGACCACATCTGGGCCGACTCGCTGAAACTGACCGCGGCGCAGCTGCGCAAGCTCAAAGACGACGAGCGCACGAAAATGCTCAAAGAACTGCGCAAACAGTTCGACGCCGAGATCGCCGACACCGAGGCCTACCTCGACGAGGCGATCGAGCGGATGGGCGAAGTCTGGAAGATCTTCACCGAGATGAAGCCGAAGGACGTCGTCAACGACGAGACGGTCTTCCGTGAGCTCAAGGACCGCTTCGGCTCGCCGTTCGGCTGGGGCGAGTACTTCCGCGGCGGCATGGGTGCCGAAGCGGTGCGTGACCTGCTCGAACAGGTCGACCTCGCGGCCGACTGCGAGGAACTGGAGCAGATCATCAACAGCTCCAAAGGCCAGAAACAGGCCCGCGCGGTGAAGCGGCTGAAGGTCGCCTCCGCCTTCCTCAACTCCGAGAACAAGCCGGACTGGATGATCCTCGACGCCGTGCCGGTGATCCCGCCGGAGCTGCGCCCGATGGTCCAGCTCGACGGCGGCCGTTTCGCGACCTCCGACCTCAACGACCTCTACCGCCGGGTGATCAACCGCAACAACCGGCTGAAAAGGCTGCTCGACCTCGGCGCCCCCGAGATCATCGTCAACAACGAGAAGCGGATGCTGCAGGAGGCGGTCGACGCGCTGTTCGACAACGGCCGTCGCGGTCGCCCGGTCACGGGCCCCGGTAACCGTCCCCTGAAGTCGCTCTCGGACATGCTCAAGGGCAAGCAGGGTCGCTTCCGCCAGAACCTGCTCGGCAAGCGCGTCGACTACTCCGGCCGCTCGGTGATCGTCTCCGGGCCGAACCTGCGCCTGCACCAGTGCGGCCTGCCGAAGCTCATGGCCTTGGAGCTCTTCAAGCCGTTCATCATGGCCCAGCTCGTCGAGCGCAAAGCCGTGCAGAACATCAAGGCGGCGAAGAAAATGGTCGAGTCGATGATCCCGGAGGTCTGGGACGTGCTCGAGGAAGTGATCCACGAGCATCCGGTCCTGCTGAACCGGGCACCGACCCTGCACCGCCTCGGCATCCAGGCGTTCGAACCGGTGCTGGTCGAGGGCAAGGCGATCCAGGTCCACCCGCTGGTCTGCCACGCGTTCAACGCAGACTTCGACGGTGACCAGATGGCGGTCCACGTGCCGCTCTCCGCTGAGGCCCAGGCCGAGGCGCGGATCCTCATGCTCTCCGCCAACAACATCCTCTCGCCCGCCCACGGGGCGCCGCTGGCGACCCCGACCCAGGACATGGTGCTCGGCATCTACTACCTGACCTATGGGCCGGACGCCGAGGAGCTGGCGAAGGTCGACGAGGAGCTGAGGCAGGGCAAGGGCGGCAACGGCGCCGGCCCGAAGGTGAAGACCTTCCGCTCCTCGCAGGAGGCCGAGCTCGTCTACGAGAACGGCGGCTGCAAACTGCACGACCGCGCCGAGTACCGGCGGGCTGGCCGCGGCCACTTCCTGACCACGGTGGGGCGGATCATCTTCAACGAGAAGATCGAGCGCGCCCTCGCCGACGCCCTCGAAGACGACTTCGATCCGGAGCAGTTCGAGTTCGTCAACTTCTCGCTGAAGAAGAAGGACATCAACAAGATGGTCTCCGACCTGGTCGAGGCCTACGGTGCGCCGGCGGTTTCGCAGGTGCTCGATGCGTTCAAGGACCTCGGGTTCCACTACGCCAGCCAAGCCGGGATCACGGTCTCCAAGAACTACGTCGTCTCGCCGCCCGAGAAGCAGGAAATACTCGAGCGCTACGAGCGGGAGACCGAAGCGATCGTCGGCCAGTACGACGACGGCTACATCACGGCCGAGGAGCGCCACGAGGCGGTCACCGCGCACTGGAACCGGGCCACCGACGAGGTCGCCCAGGCGATGGAGGACAACCTCGACGAGCTCAACCCCATCTTCATGATGGCCAACTCGGGAGCGCGTGGATCGTTCAAACAGATCCGCCAGCTGGCCGGGATGCGCGGTCTGATGGCCAACCCGAAAGGGGAGATCATCGAGCGGCCGATCAAGGCCAACTTCATGGAGGGTCTCTCGGTCCTCGAGTACTTCATCTCGACCCACGGCGCCCGAAAGGGTCTTGCCGATACGGCACTGCGGACCGCCGACTCGGGCTACCTGACCCGCCGCCTGGTCGACGTCGCCCAGGACGTGATCGTGCGCCAGGAGGACTGCAAAACCAAAGATCACATCGAGATGGCGATCCGCAAGGACGACGGCTCGTTGAACGACAACCTGATCGGTCGCCTCGCCGCCAAGAAGCTCGAAACCAAACGCGGTCGCGATCTGCTCAAGCGCAACCAGGAGATCGTCCTGGCTGACGTTGAAGAGATCGCCGAGGCCTTCGCCGATGACGAGGATGCCAAGGTCCCGGTTCGCTCGACGCTCAAGTGCGAGGCCGAGTCCGGGGTCTGTCGCTCCTGCTACGGCATCGCGCCGGCGACCGGCTCGACGGTCGACATTGGCGACGCCGTCGGGATCATCGCCGCGCAGTCGATCGGCGAGCCGGGCACCCAGCTGACCATGCGCACCTTCCACACCGGTGGTGTCGCGGGTCAGGACATCACCCAGGGTCTGCCGCGCATCGTCGAGCTCTTCGAGGCGCGTAAACCGAAGGGTCTGGCGCAGATGGCCGAGGCCGCGGGCAAGGTCTCGATCGAAGAGACCGACAAAGCCCTGAAAGTGAACGTCACCGAGTCCAGCGGCGAGGAGCACGCCTACAGCTTCCCGCTGCGGACCCGGCTGCATGTCGCCGACGGCGACAAGGTCGAGGTCGGGCAGCAGCTCAACGAAGGCTCGCTGTACCCCGCTGACCTGCTGGCGATCCGGGGCCGCACCTCGACCGAGCTCTACCTCGTAGACGAGGTGCAGAAGGTCTACCGCGCCCAGGGCGTCGACATCAACGACAAGCACATCGAGCTGATCGCCCGGCAGATGCTGAAGAAGGTGAGGATTGAGTCCAAGGGCTCGACCAGCCTCCTGCCCGGCCAGCTCGAGGACCGCGGCAATCTCAAACGGCTCAACAAGAAGACCAAGGAAGAAGGGGGGACCCCGGCCAAAGGCGAGGAGGTAATCCTCGGGATCACCAAGGCCTCGCTGGCCACCGAGTCCTTCCTCTCCGCCGCCTCCTTCCAGGAGACGACCAAGGTGCTCACCGACGCTGCCCTCGAGGGCAAACGGGATCGCCTGGTCGGCCTGAAGGAGAACGTGATCATCGGCAAGCTGATCCCGGCGGCCACCGGGCTCAAGCACTACCGCACGGTCGCGATCGAGCCGGCAGTGGCGGTCGAAGCGCCGAGCGACGACGACCTGCTCGAAGAAGACGAGCTGGCGGCCGAGCTCGGCGTCGACGGGGTCGAGACCCCGGTCGAGGGCTTCGGCCTCTCCTTCGCGGAGGAGCTCGAGGAGCTCGCGCAGGAGATCGAGTCGACCACCGAGGAGCCTAAATAGCGTCAAGTGGGGAGGGGTCTGGCGCCCCTCTCCACTTAACTTTTTTGTGGATCGCCTGAGGGCTAAACGCCCGGGGCGCTGAAGCAAAAAAGTACAAGACGTTCCGAGGGGCACCAGACCCCTCCTCTCGAGCCGCTTTCGGGGTTCGGGAGTCGCACGGTTTCGTCGCTGGAAAGCTGGAACAAAGAAGGGGCCGGGATTTCTCCCGGCCCCCTGGCGCTGCGGTTGTTTGGCCTGGCCTAGGCGCTGAGGCAGTAGGCGAAGGCGGTGAGGCTGGTGTCGGTGGCGCTGGTGTTCTTGGCGTCGATCCGCCAGCCGTTGCCGTTGCGGAACGTGCCGGAGATGTGGACCGAGTAGAGGCCCGAGAAGGCGCCGCCGCTGATCACCGTGGTGCCTGCGGGACAGGCGACCTCAACGGTCTTATTGGCGTTGCCTTTGATTGCTTCCTGGTTTGACACCTGGACGATCGGGCCCAGCTCGGAAGAGCGGACGGCAGCCGCCTGCAGCTCCGAGGAGCCGACCGAGTTGGCGCCGAGGTCGTCGCTGGTCAGCGACTGGTCGGCCACCTCCGAGGTGGTCACCGAGTCGGGCCCGAGGTCCTGGGCCGTCAGGGTCTCGTCGACCACCTGCTGGGAGCTGACGCTGTTGTCGGCGAGCTCCTCGTTGCCGACCGCGTCGGGGGCAATCTTCGCCGCGTTGACGGCGCTGTCGCGGACGTCCACGGTGCGGACGGCGCCGTCGACGATCTGCGGCGAGCGCACGGTGTTTTTGCCGATCCCGACCGCGTAGGCGCTGCCGCCGAGGGCGACGAACAGGGCGACGATCGAGAGGATCATGGCGGGGGAGATACGGAACTTGCGGGTCATGCTGGTCATCGGAGTGGTCCTTTCGGTTGTTGGTTGATCCGATGGGTCCAGCTTCGGCCCGATCGCCCGCCGCGACTACGGACCCCAGGGGTGGACTCGCTCACCCCTGCTGCGCCGCGCGCTGAGCCCGGGAGGAAACTGGCCGGTTAGCCAGTGCGTTAGATTCCCGGCGATGGCGAGGGCGGATCACGTCTGCGTAATTGGAGCCGGGTCCTCCGGGATCGCCTCCTGCCAGGTGCTGAACGCACGCGGCATCCCCTTCGACTGCTTCGAGACGGGCTCAGCCGTCGGCGGCAACTGGCGCTACGAAAACGACAACGGGATGTCGTCCGCCTACCGCTCGCTGCACATCAACACCTCGCGCGACCTGATGGCCTACAAGACCTTCCCGATGCCGGACTCCTATCCGGACTACCCCAACCACTTCCAGATCGCCGAGTACTTCGATGCCTACGTCGACCGCTTCGGGTTCCGGGACCGGATCGCCTTCCGCACCGAGGTGGTCGCGGTCGAGCCGGTCGACGGGGAGTGGGAGGTGACCGTCGAGGCCGCCGAGGGCAAGCGCGAGACGCGCCGCTACCGGGCCGTGATGGTCGCCAACGGCCACCACTGGGACGCCCGCTGGCCCGAACCGGCCTTCCCCGGATCCGAGCGGTTCGAGGGCGAGCAGATCCACGTCCACCACTATCGCGAGCCCGAGGTCCTGCGCGGCAAGCGCGTGCTGGTGCTCGGGATCGGCAACTCGGCGACCGACATCGCGGTCGAGTCCTCGCGGATCGGCGAGAAGACCTTCCTGGCGATGCGCCGCGGTGCCTACGTGCTGCCGAAGTACATGAACGGGAGGCCGACCGACGAGTCCGCCTCGGCCTGGCTGACCCGGATGCCGCTCTCGGTCCAGCGCTTCTTCCTCACCCGCATGGTCGGGATCACGGCCGGCGACATGACCGCCTACGGGCTGCCGAAGCCCGACCACAAGCTGCTCGAGGCGCACCCGACGATCTCCGCCGAGCTGCTCTCGCGGCTCGGCCATGGCGACATCGCGATCAAGCCCAACATCGAGAGCTACCCCGGCGGTCGCGCCGTCCGCTTCGCCGACGGCAGCGAGGAGGAGATCGACCTCGTCGTCTACTGCACCGGCTACAAGATCAGCTTCCCGTTCCTCGACCCGCAGCTGATCTCGGCGCCCGAGAACAACCTGCCGCTGTACCGGCGGGTCGTCTCGGTCGAGCACCCCGGCCTCTTCTTCATCGGCCTGATCCAGCCGCTCGGGGCGATCATGCCGATCGCCGAGGCGCAGTCGGAGTGGGTCGCCGACCTGCTCAGCGGCCGCGGCTCGCTACCGGGGCCGGAGGAGATGCGGAGTGAGGTGGGGGAAACCGAACGGCGAATGCGGAGGCGCTACGTCGCCTCTAAGCGTCACACGATCCAGGTCGACTTCCATCCTTACCTGCGCGAGATCCGGCGCGAGCGAAAGCTGGCTGTGCAGCGGGCTTGACGACCCGGGTGCGGCCGCCGGGCGGGCAGGCCGGCAGCGGCATCGCGGCGCCGCCGCCGTGGGGACCGCGCCGCGGCCCGCGCGGCAGCTTCGGCCGTGGGCGTCGCCGGCCCAAGCCGCCGTCGGAGCCCTCGGCGGGCTCGGGCTCCGGTTCCTTGGCGGCCCACCAGACGAGCCAGATCGACGCCAGGACGGGGATCTTCAGGACCACCGCGAGGAAGAAGATCGGCCAGAACCCGGTCACGCGGTCAGTCTAGAGCGTCAGTCGAAGCTGCCTTCGCGTGCGAGACCGCGCGCCCAGGCGGCGAGTGCTTCGGTTTCGACCTCTTCGAGGCCGCGGGGCGGTTCGGTCGGTACCAGCACGGTCGGCTCGGGCCGCTCCTGCGCCCACTGGTAGCAGCTCTCGTCGAAGTTGTCGTCGATCCAAGCTAGGGGCCGGCCCTTGCCGTAGGCGGTGAGCGGTCCGAGCTTCCAGTGGGCCGAGCCGAAGCGGGCGGCGCCGTCGAAGGTCAGGTAGGGCAGCTCGCCGATCCCGAGCAGCTGCGGCAGGTAGAAGTTGGCTTTGTCCTCCCAGCCGGTCGCCCAGACGAGGTCGTAGTGCTCGGCCAGGCGCCGCAGCCGCTCGCCGGCGCGCAGCGAGATGCAGTGCATCATCCCGTCGACCATCTCGAAGCGGCATTCCTCCGGCGTTTCCTCGAAGCCGAACAGGGAGATGACCCCGTCCACGTCGACCGCGAGAATCGGCCGCTCGGAGTTCATGCCTAGAGGCGGGCCGGCGCTACCAGCGGTAGTGCGCGAAGGCTTTGTTCGCCTGCGCCATGCGGTAGATGTCGTCCTTCCGCTTCCAGGCGCTGCCCTGCTGCTGGGTGGCGTCGACGATCTCGCTGGCCAGGCGCTCGGCCATCGAGTACTCGCGACGGGACCGCGCGAACTGGACCAGCCAGCGGACCGCGAGGGTGCGGGCGCGGCGGGAGGGAACCTCGACCGGGACCTGGTAGGTGGCGCCGCCGACGCGGCGGGAGCGGACCTCGAGGACCGGCGTAAGTTGTTTGATCGCGGCTTCCAGCGTCTCGATCGGGTCCTCGCCGCTGCGCTCGCCGACGATCGCGAGGCTGTCGTAGACGATCCGCTCGGCGAGGCTCTTCTTGCCGTCCGTCATCACCTTGTTGATGAGCTGCTGGACGAGCCGGTTGCGGTGCCGGGCGTCGGGCTCGACGGGGCGGATCGTGGCGGCGGAGCGACGCGGCATTAGGAAGCCTTGACCCCGTAGAGGGAGCGGCCCTGCTTGCGGTCGGAGACGCCGGCGGCGTCGAGGGTGCCGCGCACGACCTTGTAGCGGACACCCGGCAGGTCCTTGACGCGACCACCCCTGATCAGGACCACGGAGTGCTCCTGCAGGTTGTGCCCCTCGCCCGGGATGTAGGTGGTGACCTCCATCCCGTTGGTCAGCCGCACACGGGCGATCTTGCGCAGCGCCGAGTTCGGCTTCTTCGGGGTGACCGTGGCGACACGGGTGCAGACGCCGCGCCGCTGCGGGGCAGCTACGCGCTTCTTGCGACCCTGGCCGGACTTGAGTCCGGGCGTCGTGGTCTTCTTCTTCGGGCGCTTGCGGCCCTTCCTGACGAGTTGGTTCGTATTCGGCACGGCCGCGCATAGTAGAGCAGACCGGCAATGAGCAGCCCTGCGGCCGCCGCCAGCTCTGCATAGAAACCGTCACCGAGCACCGCCGTGGCTCCCGCGAAGCGGGCCGTCTCGGCCCCCTCGTCGAGCCCGGCGGGGCGGTCGACCAGCAGGATCACGAGCACCGAGAGCAGTCCGATCGCGATCACCGCGAGGTTGAGGCGCGGCCTCTCGCGGCGGGCCAGGGCGACCCCGCTGGCAGCCGCGAGGAGGCCCAGCGGCAGCAGCAGGTAGGCGTGAGCGTCGCCGGCGCTGCGCACGTCGATCGTTGGCGGCTGGGCCAGGTCGGCGAGCCGGGCGTACCCGGGTTGGCCGATCTCCACGGCCCGGTAGTCGAGGAACTGGGAGACGGCGAGCAGCAACCCGGCGCCGACAATCGTCAGCCCGATCGCCCGCCGCGGCGTCAGCAGCCCGCTCGCCGCGGTCGCCGCACCCGCGGCGGTGGCGCATCCGCGGCGGACTACGGCGTCGGCCCGCGCGAGGGCGGCGAAGAAGGCGGCGGCCGGCGGGCGCAGCCGCGGTCCCAGCCAGGCCAGAGCCTCGCTGCTCGCCTGAGCGCCGGCGCGGCCGATCCGCCGCAGTGGTGGATGCAGCCGTTCGAGGCCGCGGTCAGCAGCCCGATCGAGCCGCCGGGTCCACTTCGTCGCCAGGCTCGGGACCGCTCGCAGCCGCTGGCCGAGACGCGGCCGCTTCGCTGCTATCATCGCGCCCCGCTCAGGCTGTCTTTTCGCAGTTCGCTTCTTCGCAGCGCGCTTCGCCGGGCCCGCAGGGGCCTTTTTTATGGGCTGGTTGGGTCGATCCCGACCTGAGCGCGGCCCGTCCCGCTTCACCCTGAACCAACTTCGAGAGACCAACTCACCTTAGGAACCATGGCACGCAGCTTTCCCCTAGAGAAGACCCGAAACATCGGGATCATGGCGCACATCGACGCCGGTAAGACGACGACCACCGAGCGCATCCTCTACTACACCGGCCGCACCCACAAAATGGGCGAGGTCCACGAGGGCGCCGCGGTCATGGACTGGATGGAGCAGGAGCAGGAGCGGGGGATCACGATCACCTCGGCCGCCACCGCCTGCGACTGGAAGGACCACCGGATCAACATCATCGACACGCCCGGCCACGTCGACTTCACGGTCGAGGTCGAGCGCAGTCTGCGCGTGCTCGACGGTGCGATCGCCGTCTTCGACGCCGTCGCCGGTGTCGAGCCGCAGTCGGAGACCGTCTGGCGCCAGGCCGACAAGTACGGCGTGCCCCGCTTCGCCTACATCAACAAGATGGACCGCACCGGCGCCGACTTCTTCTACTGCGTGCAGACGATGAAGGACCGGCTTGGTGCCAGCGCGCTGCCGATCCAGCTCCCGATCGGCGCCGAGGAGAACTTCCAGGGCGTCGTCGACCTGGTGAAGATGAAGGGCCTGATCTGGACCGACGAGCTCGGCGCCGCCTACGACGAAGTCGAGATCCCCGAGGATCTTGTCGACCAGGCCGAGGAATACCGAAACGCCCTGATCGAAGCCGCCGCCGACTACGACGAAGAACTGATGGAAGCCTTCCTCGGCGAGGAAGAGATCGCCGAGGAGAAGCTGATCGCGGCCCTGCACGCCGCCTGCCTCTCGACCGAGGTCACCCCGGTCCTCTGTGGCACCTCGTTCAAGAACAAGGGTGTGCAGCCGCTGCTCGACTCGATCGTCTCGCTGCTGCCCTCGCCGCTCGAGGTGCCGCCGGTGACCGGCGTGATCGCCGCCGGCAAGGGTCAGTCCGAGGACAGCGAGGGCGAGCGCCCCGCCGACGACAGCGGCCCCTTCGCCGCACTCGCCTTCAAGGTTATGACCGACCCCTACGTCGGCAAACTCACCTACTTCCGCGTCTACTCGGGCAAGCTCGAGAAAGGCGGCCGGGTGCTGAACGTGAAAACCGGCAAGACCGAGCGCATCGGCCGTCTGCTGATGATGCACGCGAACAGCCGTGAGGAGATCGAGGAGGTCTACTCGGGCGACATCTGCGCCGGCGTCGGCCTCAAGGACACCGGGACCGGCGACACCCTCGCCGCCCCCGATGCGCCGATCGCGCTGGAGTCGATCGAATTCCCCGAGACGGTGATCGCGGTCGCGATCGAGCCGAAAACCAAAGCCGACCAGGAGAAGATGGGCAACGCCCTGCAGCGCCTGGGCGAGGAGGACCCGACCTTCCGAATCGAATCCGACGAGGAAACCGGCCAGACCCTGATCCACGGGATGGGCGAGCTCCACCTCGAGGTGATCGTCGACCGGATGCTGCGCGAGTTCAACGTCGAGGCGAACGTCGGCAAGCCGCAGGTCGCCTACCGCGAGACGATCCGCAAGCGGGTCGAGAAGGTCGAGGCGCGGTTCGTGCGCCAGACCGGCGGTCGCGGCCAGTTCGGACACGTCGTCATCAACCTCGAGCCGGCGCCCGGCGAGGGCTTCGAGTTCGAGAACAAAATCAAGGGCGGCGTCATCCCCGGAGAATTCATCGGCCCGGCCGAGCAGGGGATGCGCGAGGCGCTGGAGAACGGCGTCAAGGCCGGCTACCCGATGGTCGACGTCAAAGTCGAACTCGTCGACGGCTCCTACCACGACGTCGACTCCTCGGAGATGGCGTTCAAAATCGCCGGCTCGATGGCGGTCCAGGAAGGTGCCCGCAAGGCCAATCCTGTTCTGCTCGAGCCCGTGATGGCGGTCGAGGTGGTTACGCCGGAGGACTTCCTCGGCGACGTGATCGGCGACCTCAGCCGGCGCCGCGGCAAGGTCCAGGGTCAGGAGCAGCGCGGCAACGCGCTCTCGGTCCAGGCCTACGTCCCGCTCGGCGAAATGTTCGGCTACGCCACCGATCTGCGCTCCTCGACCCAGGGTCGGGCCAGCTACACGATGCAGTTCGAGCGCTACGAAGAGGTGCCCGGGAACATCGCCGAAGAGATCGTCGAAAGCCGCGGCGGCGGGGGCGATGAGTAACGGTCAACGACCCCAAGAGCTTCCGAAGGCGCAACCTGGCTATATTTCCCAGGTTCGCCCGCAGGCAGGGTGAAACAGCCTGCCGGGCAGCCGCCCACAGACTCAACCACTTAGATCAGACAGAACTAACTTTCGAAAGGCGAACGGAGAGAGATGTCCAAGGAGAAATTTGAGCGCGATAAGCCGCATGTGAACGTCGGCACCATCGGTCACATCGACCACGGCAAGACGACGCTGACGGCCGCGATCACCAAAACCCTCTCCACCGTGGGCGGTGCCGAGGCTCAGAGCTTTGAGGAGATCGACAACGCTCCGGAGGAGAAGGAGCGCGGGATCACGATCGCAACCTCGCACGTCGAGTACCAGACCGAGAACCGGCACTACGCCCACGTCGACTGCCCGGGCCACGCCGACTACGTGAAGAACATGATCACCGGCGCCGCGCAGATGGACGGCGCGATCCTGGTGGTCTCGGCCGCCGACGGCGTCATGCCGCAGACCCGCGAGCACATCCTGCTCGCCCGTCAGGTCAACGTCCCCCACGTCGTCGTCTTCCTCAACAAGATCGACCAGGTCGATGACGACGAGCTCGTCGAGCTCGTCGAAGAGGAGGTCAAGGACCTGCTCAACGAATACGACTTCCCGGGCGAAGAGACCCCGATCGTCAAAGGTTCGGCGCTGAAGGCGCTGGAAGGCGACGAAGAGGCCCAGAAAGCGGTCTTCGAGCTGGCCGCGGCGCTCGACTCCTACATCCCGGAGCCGGTCCGCGAGCTCGACAAGCCCTTCCTGATGCCGATCGAGGACATCTTCTCGATCACCGGCCGCGGCACCGTCGCCACCGGCCGCGTCGAGCAGGGGATCGTCAACACCGGTGACGAGGTCGAGATCGTCGGGATCAACGACACGACCAAAACCACCGTCACCGGCGTCGAGATGTTCCGCAAGATCCTCGACGAGGGTCAGGCCGGCGACAACATCGGCGCCCTCCTCCGCGGCACCAAGCGCGAGGAGATCGAGCGCGGCCAGGTTCTCTGCAAGCCGGGCTCGATCACGCCGCACACCAAGTTCAAGGCCGAGGTCTACTGCCTGAAGAAGGAGGAGGGTGGTCGCCACACCCCGTTCTTCTCGGGCTACCGTCCTCAGTTCTACTTCCGGACCACCGACGTGACCGGGATCGCCAACCTCCCCGACGGGACGGAGATGGTGATGCCGGGCGACAACGTCGAGATGACGATCGAGCTGATTCAGCCGATCGCGATGGATCAGGGCCTGCGGTTCGCCATCCGCGAGGGTGGCCGCACCGTCGGCTCGGGGGTCGTTGCCGAGATCATCGAGTAGCGACACCCCAGGGGGCGGGCGTTGAGCCCGCCCTTTCGCCGCCCCCGCCGGGGGCGCGAGACAACTGCAAGGACATACGACCGGGGCGGCGCCCCAAATTCAGGGGCCCCGCCCTCTTTGCGCCCTTAATGGGGCAGAGAAAAAGACGAGAAGAAACAGAGAGACAGCAGGCAAAAGTGGCAGCCATAGCGGCACAGAAAATTCGAATCAGGCTGAAGGCGTACGACCATGACGCCATTGATCGCGCTGCCCGCGAGATCGTCGAGACCGCTGAGCGCACCGGCGCCACCGTCTCCGGTCCGGTGCCGTTGCCGACCGAGAAAAACGTCTACTGCGTGATCCGCTCGCCGTTCAAGGACAAGGACTCGCGCGAGCACTTCGAGATCCGCACCCACAAGCGGCTGATCGACATCCTCCAGCCCTCGCCGAAAACCGTCGACTCGCTGCAGCGCCTCGACTCGCTGCCGGCCGGCGTCGACATCGAGATCAAGCTCTAGGACCTTCGATGGCGGCGATCCTCGGCAAGAAGCTCGGTATGACCCAGGTCTTCCAGGAGGACGGCTCGGTCGTGCCCGTCACGGTGATCGAAGCCGGCCCCTGCAAGGTGACCGCGGTCCGCGACGCCGAGCGCGACGGCTACCGGGCTGTGCAGCTCGCTTTCGGCGAGGTCAAGCCGGGGAAGCTGTCCAAGGGCGAGGAGGGCCACCTGAAGAAGGCCGGAGCGCCGCCGATGCGCCACTTGGTCGAGTTCCGCGACGAGGACCTTGGCGCCGAGGAGGGCGAGGGCCCGAAGATCGGTGACGACGTCACCGTCGCCGGCTTCGAGGCCGGCCAGAAGGTAAAGGTCGCCGGGATCTCGATCGGCAAGGGCTTCCAGGGCGGGATCAAGCGCCACAACTTCAGCCGCGGCCCGGTCAGCCACGGCTCCCACAACGTCCGCGCGCCCGGCTCGATCGGCGCCAGCGCCTTCCCCGCCCGCGTCTTCAAAGGGATGCGGATGCCCGGCCAGATGGGCAACAAGCGGGTCACCCAGAAGGGCTTGGAGATCGCCGACATCGACACCGACCGCAACCTGCTGCTGATCAAGGGCTCGGTGCCCGGCTCGCGTAACGCGATCGTCGAGGTGAGGACCGATGGCTAAAGCCACCGTGCTCGGCAAGACGACCAAAGCCGACCTGCCGAAAGAGATCTTCGGCGAGCCCTTCCACCAGTCGCTGGTGCACGAGGCGGCGCGCGCCGACCTGGCTGCCCGGCGTCGTGGCACCGCTTCGACCCTGACCCGCGGCGAGGTCTCCTTCACGACCGCCAAGGCCTGGCGCCAGAAGGGCACCGGCCGCGCCCGCGTCGGCACGCTCGGCGTCTCCAGCCGCTACGGCGGTGGCGTCACCTTCGGCCCGAAGCCGCGCCACTACACGGTCAAGGTCAACCGCAAAGCGCGCCGTCGCGCCCTGCGCTCGGCCCTCTCGGTGCACGCCGAGCGCGGCTCGATCGCGGTCCTCGACGCCTCCGCGTTCGATACCCCGGCGACCAAGGACGCCGCCGCGGCGCTGGCCAAATGGGGCGCCAAGGACCCGATCCTGGTCGTGCTCACGGCCGAGGAGGTCGGGGCGATGAAGAGCTTCCGCAACATCGAGCGGGTCACCGTGCTCGAGGTCGGCGCCGCCGGCGTCGCCGACGTGATCGCGGCCGCTTCGCTGGTCCTCTCGGAGACCGCGCTGAAGGCGCTCGAGGAGCGGCTGGGCTGATGGACGCGCGCACGATCCTGATCCGGCCGGTGATCTCGGAGAAGAGCTACGCCCTGATCGCCGAGGGCAAGTACACCTTCCGCGTCGACGACCGCGCCCACAAGACCCAGATCGCGCAGGCGGTCGAAGAGGTCTTCGGGGTCGAGGTCGCGGGGGTGCGGACCGCGAAGGTCCGCTCCAAGCCGAAGCGCCGCGGTCTGATCAAAGGCAAGACCCGCGCCTGGAAGAAGGCGATCGTCCAGCTCGCGCCGGGCGAACGGATCGAGCTGTTCGAGGGCGGACAGACCGCCTAGGAGAGAGTTGAAGATGCCGAACCGCAAAACCAAACCGACCAGCCCCGGCCGCCGCTTCGCGACCTACCCGCTGCGCGAGCAGCTGACCGCGAGCGAGCCGGAAAAGAAGCTGACCGAGGGGCTGAAAAAGTCCGGCGGCCGCAACGTCAACGGCCGGGTCACCGCCCGCCACCGCGGCGGCGGCGCCAAGCGGCGCTACCGCAAGATCGACTTCAAACGGCTCAAGGACAGCGTGCCCGCCAAGGTCGCGACGATCGAGTACGACCCCAACCGCAGCTGCTACATCGCCCTCCTGCACTACACCGACGGGCACAAGGACTACATCCTCGCGCCCTCGACGCTGGCGGTCGGCGACATCGTCAACTCCGGTCCCGAGGCCGACATCAAACCCGGCCACGCGATGGCGCTGGGACAGATGCCGACCGGCACGATCGTCCACAACGTCGAGCTGATCCCCGGCCAGGGCGGCAAGCTCGGCCGCGCCGCCGGGACCGCGATCCAGTTGGTCGCGAAGGAGGGCGAGATGGTCACCCTGCGTCTGCCCTCGACCGAGATGCGGATGGTCCGGGCCGAGTGCCGCGCCTCGATCGGCACCCTCTCCAACGCCGAGCACCAGAACCTCAAGGTCGGCAAGGCCGGCCGCAGCCGCCACAAGGGCAAGCGCCCGCAGAGTCGCGGCGTCGCGATGAACCCCGTCGACCACCCGCACGGCGGCGGCGAGGCGCACCACACGCCCGGCGGCCATCCGGTAACCCCCTGGGGCAAGCCGACGCTCGGCTACCGGACCCGTAAGAAGGGCAAGCAGTCCGACCGTTACATCGTCCGCGGCCGTCGCCGCGGCAAGAAGAAGGGTGGCCGCTGATGGGCCGTTCGACCAAAAAGGGCCCGTGGGTCGAAGAGCGCCTGATGGGGCGGATCACCGCGATGAACGAGGCCAACAAAAAACAGATGGTGAAAACCTGGTCGCGGACCTCGACGATCTTCCCCGAGATGGTCGGTCACACGATCGCCGTCCACGACGGCAAAAAACACGTGCCTGTCTTCGTCTCCGAGTCGATGGTCGGGCACAAGCTCGGCGAGTTCGCGCCGACCCGGACCTTCCGTTCGCACGGCGGTAAGGAATAGCCCCGATGGCCGACGAGAAAAAAGACAAAAAAGACGCGAAAGCGAAAGCGTCGGCCAAAAAAGAGCCGAAAGCTGCGAAAGCGGACGCCAAAGCCGAGAAAAAACCGGCGAAAAAAGCGCCTGCCAAAAAAGCCGCAGGCAAAAAAGAGGCCAAAGGCAAAGACGCGAAAGCCAAAGCGCCGGCCAAAAAAGAGCCGAAAGCCAAAGGCGAGAAAAAAGACGCCGGCAAAAAAGGGGCAAAAGCGAAAAAAGCTCCGGCCAAAAAAGCCGCGCCGACCCAGACCAAGAAAGCTCCAGCCGCGCCGCCCGTCGTCCGGGCCAGCGCCCGCTACGTGCGGATCGCGCCGCGCAAGGCGCGCCTGATCGCCGATCAGGTCCGCGGCCTGCACATCGAAAAGGCCCGCGCGCTGCTGCAGTTCTCGCCGCGCGGCGCCGCCCAGGACATCCACAAGCTGATCGACTCCGCCGCCGCCAACGCGGAGAACAACCACGACTTGATCGGTGACGAGATGCAGATCACCTCGATCACCGTCGACGAGGGTCCGACCCTCAAGCGGTTCCGCCCCCGAGCCCAGGGCAGGGCGACGCCGATCCACAAGCGAACTAGCCACATCGCCGTGGCTCTGACCCCGGCGGAGGACGAGTAGAGATGGGACAAAAGATCCACCCCGAGGGTTTCCGGGTCGGCTACATCCACGACTGGAAGTCGAGTTGGTTCGAGGAGAAAAACTTCGCCGACGTGCTCCAGGAAGACCTGCAGATCCGGGACCACATCACCAACAAGCTTTCCCACGCCGGCCTCTCGAACATCACGATCGAGCGCCGCGGCGAGGTCGCGGTCGACATCCACACCGCCCGGCCCGGCATCGTGATCGGCAAGTCGGGCAGCGAAGTCGACGCTCTGCGCAAGGAGCTCCACAAGCTCACCGGCAGCCCGGTGAAAGTGAACATCCGCGAGGTCAAGCGGCCTGAGCTCGACGCCAAGCTGGTCGCCCAGTCGATCGCCGAGCAACTGCAGAACCGGGTTGCCTTCCGGCGGGCGATGAAACGCGCCCTGACCTCGGCGATGCGCTCCGGCGCCAAGGGCGTCAAGGTCCAGGTCTCCGGCCGCCTCGGCGGCGCCGAGATGGCCCGCACCGAAAGCTACTCGGACGGACGCGTGCCGCTGCACACGCTGCGCGCCGACATCGACTACGGCTTCTTCGAGGCGCGCACGACGACCGGCAGGATCGGCGTCAAATGCTGGATCAACAAGGGTGAAGTGATGCCCGAGGGCTTCCGTTCCGATCTCGCTTCGACCGACGAGCCCCCGCAGCAGGACCGCGGGCGCGGCGGCCGTGACCGCGGCGACCGTGGTCCCGGCGGAGGACGCGGCCGGGATGGCGGCGGACGTGGTCCCGGCGGCGACCGTGGCGGTCGCGGTGGCGGCGGTCGCGGCCCCGGCGGCGGCGGACGCGGCCCGGGCGGCGGCGGTCGCGGTGGTCAGCGTGGAGGTGGTCGCTGATGTTGATGCCGAAACGGGTCAAGCACCGCAAACAGTTCCGCGGCCGCATGCGCGGCTACACCAAGGGCGGCAGCAGCGTCGCCTTCGGCGAGTACGGGATCAAGGCGGTCGAGCGCGGCTGGATCACCAACCGCCAGATCGAGGCCGCCCGTATCGCGATGACCCGCAAGATCAAACGTGGCGGCAAGGTCTGGATCAACATTTTCCCGGACAAGCCGTACACGAAAAAGCCGGCGGAGACGCGGATGGGATCCGGCAAGGGCAACCCCGAGGGCTGGGTCGCCGTGGTCAAGCCCGGCAAGGTCATGTTCGAGCTCGCCGGCGTGCCCGAGGAGCTGGCCCGCGAAGCGCTGCGCCTGGCCGGTCACAAGCTTCCCGTGAAAACGAAATTCGTCAAACGCGAGGGCATCGAGGGCTGATGAAAGCGTCCGAGGTGCATAACCTGAAAGACGACGAGTTGGTGTCGAAACTGATGGACGCCAAGCAGGAGGCCTTCAACCTCCGCTTCCGCCACGCCACCGGCGAGCTCGAGAACACGTCTCGCCTCGGCCAGGCCAAGCGCGACGTCGCCCGGTTGCTGACCGTGGCCAAGGCCCGTGGCATCGATCTTGAGAAAGAGACCCGCAAAGCATGAGCGACGACGAGACCAAAAAAGACGAGACGACTGAGCAGGACGAGCCCCAGGCTGAGGCCACTGAGGAGGCTCCGGCCGCCGAGGAGACTCCGGCGGAGGAGACCCCTGCCGAGGAGGCCCTGGCTGAGGCGCCCGCCGAGGAGACCCCTGTCGCCGAAGAGGCGCCGGCCGAGCCGAACCCGGAGGACGATCTTCCCTGGAAGGAGCGGCGCAGGCTGCAGCGTTCGCGCCGGCCGCATACCGCCGGTTCCCAGCAGACCGTCGAGGAGCGCGCCTCCTCGCGCGCTGGGCGGCGCGCCCACAAGGCGGCCGAACGGCGCAAAGAACGGGCTGCTGAGAAAGCCAAGCGCGACGGCTCCGGGACCGGCACGCCGCCGGCCGAGCGCGACGCCAACGCCGCCAAGGTGCGTCAGGGGATCGTCGTCTCCAACAAAGGCGACAAATCGATCACCGTCCGCATCGACTTCGCCCGCCGCCACCCGACTTACGAGAAGATCGTCCGCCGCTCACGGACCCTGCACGCTCACGACGAGCGCAACGAGGCCGGCGAGGGCGACGTGGTTCGCGTGGTCGAGACCCGTCCGCTGTCCAAGACCAAGCGTTGGCGCCTGGTCGACGTCGTCGAGAAGGCGAGGTAGCGGCGATGATCCAGCAAGAGTCACGCCTCAAGGTCGCCGACAACTCGGGCGCCCGCGAACTGCTCTGCATCCGCGTCAAGGGCGGCTCCCACCGCCGCTACGCGAGCGTCGGCGACGTGATCACGGCGACGGTCAAATCGGCCAGCCCGCAGGGCGGCGTCCGCAAGGGCGAGGTCGTGCAGGCGGTCGTGGTCCGGACCCGCAAGCCGCTCAGCCGCCCCGACGGCACCTACATCTCCTTCGACGAGAACGCCGCGGTGCTGATCGACCCGGCCAGCAACAACCCGCGTGGGACGCGCATCTTCGGCCCGGTGGCGCGCGAACTGCGCGATCGCAACTTCATGAAAATCATCTCGCTGGCGCCCGAGGTCCTCTGATGAAGGGGATGCGGATCAAGACCGACGACCAGGTCGTCGTCACCGCCGGCAAGGACTCCGGCAAGACCGGCCGGGTCGTCCGCACCGAGCCGAAACGGCGCCGCGTCTTCGTCGAGGGCCTGAACATGATCAAGCGGGCTGAGCGGCCGCGCTCGCAGGGCGACCTCAAAAACGCCCAGGCCGGCGGGATCATCGAAAAGGAGGGGCCGATCGACGTCTCCAACGTGATGCTGCTCGACCCCAAAGACAACAAACCGACCCGGGTCGGCATGCGCCGCGACGACGGCGGCAAGCGCGTGCGCTTCTCGAAGCGCACCGGGGAGGCCATCGACTGATGGAGGCGAGCACCGTGGCACCGACTTCGCAGGCAGCGCCGCCGCCGCGCCTGCGCGACAAATATGAGCAGGAGATCCTGCCCGAGCTGACCCGCAAATTCGGCTACTCGACGCCGATGGACGCGCCGCGCCTGCTGAAGATCACCCTCAACATGGGGCTGGGCACCGAGAAACAGGACAAGCGTTCTTTCGAAGCCGCCCAGGAGCAGCTGGCGACGATCGCCGGCCAGCACCCGAACGTGCGCCGCGCCCGCAAGTCGGTCGCCTCGTTCAAGCTGCGCGAGGGGATGCCGGTCGGGGTCTCGGTGACCCTGCGCCGCGCCCGCATGTGGGAGTTCCTCGATCGCCTCACCTCGATCGCGGTGCCCCGGATCCGTGACTTCCGCGGCCTCAACCCGCGCTCCTTCGACGGCCGCGGCAACTACTCGATGGGCGTCAAAGAGCAGCTGATCTTCCCCGAAATCGATTACGACTCGGTCGACGTTGTGCGCGGGCTCGACGTCACGATCACCACTTCGGCGAAGACCGACCTGGAGGCGTTCGAGCTGCTGCTGGCGCTGGGCATGCCTTTCGCCCAGGAGGGACGTCCGGGCCAGGAGGAGCGCGAAGCCCGTAAAGCCGAAGAAGAAGAGGAGCAGCGCAAGGAGGAGGCCCGGCTGAAGGCCGAGGTCGAGCAGGAAGCGCTGGATCAGCTCAAAGAGGAGAACCCGGAGGCCTACGCCAAGCCCGAGACCGATGAGGGCGAGGGCGAGGAGGCCGCCGAGGGCGCAGACGAGGGAGCCGCTGAGGGCGGGTCCGAGGAGAGTTCAGATGGCTAAGACTTCCCAGAAGGTCCGCCAGGGCCGCAAACAGAAGTTCAAGACGCGCAGCTATAACCGCTGCCGGCGCTGCGGTCGCCCGCGCGCCTACTACCGCAAGTTCGGCCTCTGTCGCATCTGTCTGCGCGAGGCCGCCCACGAGGGGTACATCCCCGGAATGACCAAGTCGAGCTGGTAGCGCCATGCACACCGATCCAATCGCCGATTACCTGACCCGCATTCGCAACGCGATCCGCGCCGGCCACGACGAGGTGGAGATCCCCGCCTCGGGCCTGAAGATGGAGGTTTCGCGGATCCTCAAGGAGCAGGGCTACATCAACGACTTCCACAAAAAGCCCGCCCGGGTTGGCGAGACGATCAACGTGCGCCTCAAGTACACCGAGGACCGCCGTCCTGTCATCCTGGGGATCGAACGGGTCTCGCGCCCCGGCCGGCGTCGCTACGTCGACCACAAAAACGTGCCGCGCGTGTTCGGCGGCACCGGGACCGCGATCGTTAGCACCTCCACTGGCGTTATGACCGGCCACGAAGCCCGTCAGAAGGGCGTCGGCGGCGAGGTCGTCGCCTACGTCTGGTGAGCAAATGAGCCGAATCGGAAAGAAGCCAGTCCCCGTCCCCGAGGCCGTCACGGTCGAGATCGCCCCTGGCAACATCGCTGTCAAGGGGCCGAAAGGGGAGCTCAGCCAGTTCTTCTCGCCGGCGATGACGGTCGAGCAGAGCGAGGGCGTCGTCACCGTCGCCCGTCCGACCGACCGCGGCGAGCACCGCGCCCTGCACGGACTCACCCGCAGCCTGATCGCGAACATGGTCGAGGGCGTCACCGAGGGCTTCCAGAAGAATCTTGAAATCCAGGGCGTCGGCTACCGCGCCGCGCTCAAAGGCAAGAACCTCGAGCTGGCGCTCGGCTTCTCGCACCCGGTCTCGATCGAGGCCCCCGAGGGGATCGAATTCGAGGTCCCGCAGCCGACCGAGGTGATCGTCAAGGGCATCGACAAGCAGCTGGTCGGGCAGGTCGCCGCCGACATCCGCAAGCGGCGCCCGCCGGAGCCCTACAAGGGCAAGGGCATCCGTTACAAAGGCGAGCAGGTGCTCCGGAAGGTGGGTAAGCGCGCATGACCGTCCTCACGAACCGCCAGCGGCGGCTCAAACGGCGCCGTCGCGTCCGCGCCCGGGTCACCGGCACGGCCGAGCGCCCGCGCCTCTCCGTCTACCGCTCCAACCGCGGCGTCTTCGCCCAGCTCATCGACGACAGCAAGGGTCACACCCTCGCCGCCGTCAACTGGATCGAGCCGGAGCTGCGCAAGCTCACCGCCACCGAGCAGGCGAAAAAGGCCGGCGAACTGCTGGCTGAGCGGGGCAAGACCGCCGGCGTGCAGAGCTGCGTCTTCGACCGCGGCGGCTACCAGTACCACGGTCGCGTCAAGGCGCTGGCCGAGGGAGCGCGAGAGGGGGGACTGGCCTTCTAGACCGTTTCGCTACGGTTGGCCGCTGCCATGAAGGGAATGGACACTAAGAACGTCGAGACGGTAAGCCCCCGCGGGCTCGACCTGCAGGAGCGGGTGATCGAGATCAACCGCGTCGCCAAGGTGGTCAAGGGCGGCCGCCGCTTCTCCTTCACCGCCCTGGTCGCCGTCGGCGACGAGGAGGGCGTGGTCGGGATCGGTTACGGCAAGGCCCGCGAGGTCCCGCTGGCGATCCAGAAGGGCGTCGAGGACGCCCGCAAGAACTTGATTCGCGTGCCCAAATACGGGCAGACGATCACCCACCGGATCATCGGCCGCTTCGGCGCCGGGCACGTCGTCCTGCGTCCGGCCAGCCCCGGTACCGGCGTGATCGCCGGCGGCGGCGTCCGCGCCGTGCTGGAGCTCGGCGGCGTCCGCGACGTGCTGACCAAGAGCATCGGGACCCAGAATCCGATCAACCTCGTGAAGGCGACGATGGACGGGCTGATCCGCCTCCGTCGCCCCGAGGAGGTCGCCGAGCTGCGTGGGCTGACGGTCTCTGAGGTGCTGGGTCTGTCGAATGGAAAAAGCGCCGCGGGTGAGCACCTGGATGCGGGTCCTGTCACGGATGAGGACACCTCATCCTCGGCAAGCTCGGACGAGGCGCCCTCGATCCGCGCCACCCGCATCAGAGGCGGCATCGGCTGACGCCGCGGCCCCGGCTGAGGAGGCTCAGGCCGAGGACGCAGCCACCGAGGCTGACTCTCCGGCCGCTGAGGAGACGAAGTCGTGAGTGCGGTGAAGATTTCTCAGGTGAAGTCGGCGAACGGGACCGATCCGAAGCAGAAAGCGACGCTGCAGGCGCTGGGCCTGGGCCGGATCGGCAAGTCCGTCGAGCGCAAGGACAGCCCCGCAGCTGCAGGGTCAGCTGAAGATCGTTTCGCACCTGGTGGAGGTCTCCTGATGGCCGAGACGCCGCGCTCCGAGGAGATCGGTCTCCACAACCTGAAGCCGAAGCCCGGCTCGAAACGGCCCCGCAAGCGGATCGGCCGCGGTGAGGGCAGCGGTTCCGGCAAGACCTCCGGCCGCGGCCACAAAGGCGCCGGCTCGCGCTCGGGCGCGAAGCGCAAGGCCGGCTACGAAGGCGGCCAGAACCCGATCCACATGCGGATGCGAAAGCTGCGCGGCCCGCACATGAAGAAGTCGATGCCGTTCGAGAACTTCCGCACGAAGACGCAGCCGGTCAATCTCGCCGACCTCGAGGAGCGCTTTGACGCCGGCGCCGAAGTGACCCCGGCGACGCTTAAGGAGAAGGGCCTGGCGAAGGGCAAGGACCCCGTAAAGGTCCTCGCCCGCGGCGAGATCGCGAAGAAACTTGAGGTACATGCGCACGCATTTAGCGCGGCCGCTAAAGAGAAGATAGAAGCGGCCGGCGGTTCCTGTCACACTCTGGAGCCGTAATGCTCAGAACTATTGCGAACGCTTTCAGCGTCGCCGACATTCGCAAGAAACTCGCCTTCACTGCGGCGATCCTGGCGCTCTACCGTTTGGGCGCCTACATCCCTGCTCCCGGCGTCAACATCGACGCGATCAACGAAATCGAGAGCAACTTCGGCGGCTCCGGGATTCTCGGCTTCCTCAACACCTTCTCCGGCGGCAGCCTCTCGCGCCTCAGCCTCTTCGCGCTGGGGATCATGCCCTACATCACCGCCTCGATCATCCTGCAGCTGCTGACCGTGGTCGTGCCCTCGCTCGAGCGCCTGCAGAAAGAAGGCGAGGTCGGGCAGCAGAAGATCACCCAGTACACGCGCTACCTGACCGTCGGCCTGGCCTTCATGCAGTCGCTGGGCTACGTCTTCCTCTTCCGCTCCTTCGGCACCGAAGCGGGCGTCAGCGTGCTCGGCACGCTCACCTTCCCGAAGGTGATGCTGATCGTGATCGCGCTGACCGCCGGCTGCACCCTGCTGATGTGGATGGGCGAGCTCATAACCCAGCGCGGGATCGGCAACGGGATCTCGCTGATGATCTTCGCCTCGATCGTCTCCGGCCTGCCCGGCGGGATCGAAAAATGGTGGAACAGCCCCGATCAGGTCTTCGTCGTGATGATGCCGTTCATCGCGCTCGCGGTGATCGTCGCGATCGTCTTCGTCCAGGAGGGGCAGCGGCGGATTCCGGTCCAGTACGCGAAACGCGTGGTCGGCCGCAAAATGACCTCGGGCGGCTCCACCTACCTGCCGCTGCGGGTCAACATGGCCGGCGTCATCCCGGTCATCTTCGCCGCCTCGATCATGGCCTTCCCGCCGACCATCGGGCAGCTGCTCAACACCCCGGCCGCACTCGACTTCGCCGCCTTCTTCGAACCGAACGGCTGGGCCTACGTGGTCGGCGAGGTCTTCTTCATCATCGTCTTCACCTACTTCTACACCGCGGTCACCTTCAACCCGGTCGACCAGGCGGACAACCTGAAGAAATACGGCGGCTTCATCCCCGGCGTGCGCCCGGGCCGGCCGACCGCCGAGTACCTGGACCGCATCCTCTCCCGCCTGACCTTCCCCGGCGCGCTGTACCTGGGCGCGGTGGCGGCCCTGCCGACGATCCTGATCAGCCAGACCTCGGCCAACTTCTTCTTCGGCGGCACCTCGATCCTGATCGTGATCGGCGTCGCGCTCGACACGGTCAAGCAGCTCGAGGCGCAGCTGATGATGCGCAACTACGAGGGCTTCCTCAAATAGCCGGCCACTTGTTCCGCGGCCTTCACTAGGCTGCCGGGATGGCTGAGCTGAATCTCGTCCTTCTCGGACCTCCCGGGTCCGGCAAGGGCACCCAGGGCGAGCGGCTGCAGGAAGACCTGCGGCTTCCCTATTACGCGACCGGCGACATCCTGCGCGCCGCGGTGCGCGAGGAAACCGAGCTCGGCCGCACGGCCAAACGGTACATGGACGCCGGCGACCTGGTCCCCGACGAGGTGATCGTCGGCGTGATCGCCGAGGCGCTCGACTCCGCGGAGGCCCGCGACGGCTTCCTGCTCGACGGCTTCCCGCGGACCACGCCGCAGGCGGAGGCGCTCGACGCCAAGCTCGGCGAGCTCGGCCGCAGGGTCACCGCGGTGCTGCTGATCGACGTCTCCGACGAGGAGGTCGTGCGCCGGCTCGGCGGCCGCCGCACCTGCGTCGAGAACGGCCACGTCTTCCACGTCGAGTTCAGCCCGCCGGAGCAGGAGGGCGTCTGCGACATCGACGGCTCCGAGCTGATCACCCGCGACGACGACAAGCCCGAGGTGATCCGCAAGCGCCTCGAGACCTACCACGAGAAGACCGAGCCGCTGGTCGACTACTACGACCAGCGCAGCGTGCTGCGCCGGATCGAGGGCGAGCAGACGCCCGACGAGGTCGCCGAGGAGATCCGCCGCACCCTGGCGACGATGCGGCTCGAGCAGGACGAGACGGTTTAGCTCCGCCGCCCGCCCGGGAAGGACGAGTACGTGTACCGGATGATCGAGCGCAAGACCCCCGAGCAGGTCGACCTGATGGCCGCCTCGGGCGACGATCCTCGTCCGCTGCCTGAAGATGCTCGCCTCGAAAGCGCGGGCCGGGGTGAGCACCGAGGAACTCGACCAGGCGGCGGAGAAGTTCATCCGCTCCCAGGACGCGATCCCGGCCTTCAAGGGCTACCGCGGCTTCCCGGGCTCGATCTGCGCCTCGCCCAACGCGATGGTCGTGCACGGGATCCCCGGGCCCTACGAGCTGCAGCGCGGCGACATCCTCTCGATCGACGTCGGCGTGATCAAGGACGGCTGGGTCTCAGACGCCGCGATGACGGTGCCGATCGGGCCGATCGATCGCGAGGCGCGCAAGCTGCTCGACGTGACCAAAGCCTCGCTCTTCGCCGGGGTCGAGCAGATGCGGGCCGGGAACCACCTCGGCGACGTCTCGGCGGCGATCCAGGCCTCGGTCGAGGCGGAAGGCCTCTCGATCATCCGCACCCTTGTCGGCCACGGGATCGGACGCGAGATGCACGAGGAGCCGCAGGTCCCCAACTTCGGCGAGCCGGGCAAGGGCCCGGAACTGGAGGAGGGCATGGTGCTGGCGATCGAGCCGATGGTCAACGCCCGCGGGCCGCTGGTCGAGATGGGCGACGACGGCTGGTCGGTCTTCTCCGAGGACGGCTCGCTTGCCGCCCACTTCGAGTTCACGGTCGCCGTCACTGCCGACGGCCCCCGCATCCTCACCCCCTGGCACGAGTGATCTGGGTCTGAAGGTCCGGCCTCCCGCTCTCACTTCGAGAGCGTCGCTCCAGATTGCAGTCACGGCACCAAGGGCAAGCATCTAAAGCCAAAGACGCTGGGGCCCGGCGCTTGCGGAAGCGGCCGGCTCGCTCGACCGAGTTGATTAGGGACGGAATGTTGGAGGGATCCGGGGACCCTCTGACGGAGACTGAGAGGGGCTCGCTCGCGCCTCCGGCGTTCGCCGAGCTGCGCGACGGTCTCAGGCAGAGGGTCCCCGGATCCCTCACGCCAACCCTCCGAAAGTAAGTTCGGCTAGCCGGCCAGCCGGATCGGCTAGGGTCTTTCCCAAGCGGTGGGGGCGCCGCTGAGAGGGAAAAGGAGAGCACCTTGCATAGCCGAGCCGGCAAGCTTTTTGCGCTGCCCGTAGTCCTCGCGGTTCTGGCCCTGGCCAGCTTCGCCCAGTTCGCTGCCGCGGCGCCGCAGCCCTACGGCGCCAACGACGCTGGCGGGTTCCGCAACGTGCTGCCACCCGGCGAGAACGGGCTCGGGACGACGGTCGAGATCATCAAATCGAAAAGCCCGTCGAAACCGCTGCCGCCGCACTTCGCCGACCAGCAGGGGCTCTACGAAAACCTCGTCTACGCCAGCCCGATGCTGACCGACGACCAGGTCCCCAACTACTTCAAGGACGCCACCTTCGGCGTCCCCGCCGGCGGCCTCGAATCGACGATCGAACCGCGCCCCGGCGTCACGATCCAGCGCGACTCCGCTTACGGCGTCCCCCACATCTACGGCGACACCCGCGCCGACACGATGTTCGGCGCCGGCTACGCGGGCGCCAACGACCGCCTCTTCCTAATGGACGTCCTGCGCCACACCGGTCGCGCCGAACTCGCTTCTTTCCTCGGCGGCTCCAACGCGGAAGCGGACGCCGGCCAGTGGAGCTTCGCGCCCTACACCGAAGCCGACCTCGAAAAACAGGTCACGCAGATGCCGCTGGAATACGGCGCCGCCGGCGCCCAGGCGGTCGCCGATGTGACCGCCTACGTTGAAGGGATCAACGCCTACATCGCCGCGGCGAAACTGAACCCGGCGCTGATGCCCGGCGAGTACACGCTGCTCGGCAAGACGCTGGAATCGTTCAAGGTGACCGACGTGATCGCGATCGCCTCGCTGGTCGGGGGGATCTTCGGTCGCGGCGGCGGCAACGAGCTGAACTCGGCCCTGACCATGCAGGCCTTCGTCGACCGGATGGGGAAGAAGGCGGGCCGCGCGGCCTGGCTTGGGTTCCGTGCGAAGAACGACCCCGAGGCGCCGACGACGATCGCGAAGAAGTTCCCGTATGAGACCCGCAGCGCCTTCGCCGCCAAGGGCCTGGCGCTGCCGGACAAGAACACGGTCCGGTTCACGCCGACTACGGGCGGCGCCTCGGCCAGCGCCGTCCCCGGCAACCCGGAAAGCCTCGGGGCGCGCCTGCAGCAGGCGATCGCCTCCGCCGGCCACGCCTCCAACTGGGAGCTGGTCTCGGCGAAGCAGTCGGCGAGCGGTCACCCGCTGGCGGTGATGGGGCCGCAGGTCGGCTACTTCGTGCCGCAGATCCTCATGGAGGAGGACCTGCACGGACCCGGGATCGACGCCCGCGGTGCCTCCTTCGCCGGCGTCAACCTCTACGTCCAGCTCGGCCACGGCCGCGACTACGCGTGGAGCGCGACCAGCGCCGGCTCCGACAACGTCGACACCTTCGCCGAGGTGCTCTGCAAGGACAACTTCCACTACCGCTACCGCGGCAAGTGCCTGGCGATGGAAAAGCTGGAAAAGGCGGAGAGCTGGACGCCGAACGCGATCGACCCGACCCCGGCCGGCTCCCAGACCCTGGTTGCCTACCGGACCGTGCACGGGATCGTCTTCGCCCGCGCCAAGGTCGGCGGCAAGAAGGTCGCCTACGTGAAACAGCGCAGCACCTACTTCCACGAGGCCGACTCGGTGGTCGGGTTCGGGCAGCTCAACGAACCGGGCCTCGTCACCGGCGTCCCCGGCTTCAAACAGGCGGTCTCGAACATCAACTTCACCTTCAACTGGGCCTACGTCGATTCCGAACACATCGCCTACGCGCTCTCCGGGGCCTATCCGCAGCGGGCCAAGGGCACCTCGCCCGACTTCCCGGTGCTGGGCACGGGCGAGTACGACTGGAAGGGCTTCAAGCCGGCGACCCAGACCGCGAGCTACCTGCCCTTCAAGAAACACCCGCAGCAGGTTGATCCCGACTACCTGGTCTCCTGGAACAACAAGCAGGCGCCGGAATGGGCCGCCGCCGACGACAACTACGGCTACGGTCCGCTGCAGCGCTCGCAGATGATCGGCGACAAGGTGAAGGCGGCGACCAAGGGTAAGAAGAGGATGACTATCGCGCAGCTGGTCTCGGCGATGGACGAAGCCGCGACCCAGGACCTGCGCGGCTACCGGCTGCTGTCGACGATGCTGAAGGCGGTCGGGACGCCGCGCTCGGCGCAGCTGAAGGAGGCGGTGAGGACGCTCCGCGCCTGGAACAAGGCCGGCGCCCACCGCCGCGACCTCAACCGCGACGGCGTCGACGAGGAAACGCCGGCGATCCAGCTGATGGACGCTTGGTGGCCACTCCTGGTCAAGGCCCAGTTCAGGCCGGTGCTCGGCGCCAGGGCGTTCGAACGGCTGGAGGGCATGCTGCAGATCGGCGACGAGGTCGGGGGCTCGCCCGAGGCGCCGGCTTTCTACGACGGCTGGTGGGGCTACGTCTCCAAGGACCTGCGGAACATGTTCGAGCAAAAGCCGCGCGGTGCGTTCAGCCGCAAGTACTGCGGCGGCGGCGACAAGGAGAAGTGCCGGGCGTTGCTGCAGCGGACGCTCTCGGCGGCCCTGCAAGTGACGCCGGCGCAGCTCTACGGCGGCGGCAACGGCAAATGTGCGGCGAACCCCCAACCGTCCTGCTTCGACCAGAACCGGCCGACCGTGACCGGGGGAATCGAACTCGGCCCCTTCCCGTTCCAGAACCGCCCGACCTTCCAGCAGGTCGTGACCTTGACCCAGCGCCTGCCGCGCTGACCGCGCTCATTGCCCGTGGTGGGCGTGGACGACTGCGTGGCCCTTGCCGCGGGCGATCAGCCAGCCGTTGAGCGGCCAGGCGACGGCGCCGGCGACTAGCAGCGCGAACGCGAGGGCGCCCCAGAAGAGCGGCTCGTCGAGCCCGGCCGCCATCGCGCCGGGCACGAGAACCATGATCAGGTTGTCGACCACCTCCATCGTCGCGATCGAAACGGTGTCGGCGGCGAAGGCGAGTGGCGCCGCCTCGCGCACCGACATCCCCGAGCGCAGCAGCGACAGGCTGGTCAGCAGGTAGCCGAAGAAGAAGGCGAGGGCGACGGCAAGCGCGATCGAGGGGAGGTCGTGCCAGCCCCACCAGGTCGCCAGGACCATCCCCAGCACCTCGCCGATCGCGCAGCCGGTGAGGCAGTGAACGGTGGCGCTGAACGAGAGCCGGTTGAGCATCTAGCCCCGCCGCATCAGGCGCCCGATCGCGCCCATCAGCTCGTCGGTGCGGTCGGCCTGCAGCTCGCCCTCGGCGCCCATCACGCAGTGGCGGGCGTGCTCGTCCAGCAGCCCGAGGGCGACCTTGTCGAGCGCCGCCTGCACGGCGGAGATCTGGGTCAGCACGTCGATGCAGTAGCGGTCCTCCTCGACCATGCCCTCGATCCCGCGCACCTGCCCCTCGACCCGGCGCAGCCGTTTCAGCAGCTGGTCCTTGGAGGCGGTGTAGCCGCGGGTGGAAATGGGCTCGCTCTTCTCGGTCGCTGCCATTGGCCGGTCCTTTCTCACGTTTGTTATACCCCTAGGGGGTATGCTAGCGTACATCCCGTGAACGCACCAGTCCGTCTTACCATCTTCTCCGTCGGTCTCCTGGCCCTGGCGTTTGCCGCCTTCGCGGTTGGCAGCCAGGTCGATGTCTCCGCGCCCGGCGCCGGCGCGGAGCCCGCCGGCGAGCACGCCGAGGGGATGGCGGAGATGGAGGGCGCGCACGAGGTCCACCCGGTCCGCGGGTTGGGCGTCGCCGAGAACGGCCTGCGCCTGGTCGTCGCCGACCCCGAGTTCACCCGCGGCGCCAAGGAGCAGTTGAGCTTCCAGATCGTCGACGAGGCCGACCAGCCCGTCACCGAATTCGACCGCACCCACACCAAGCGGATGCACGTGATCGTCGTCCGCCGCGACCTCACCGGCTTCCAGCACCTGCACCCGCGGATCGCCGCCGACGGCACCTGGACCGTGCCGCTGGGCCTTGCCGATGCAGGCACCTACCGGGTCTTCGCCGACTTCTCGGTCGGCGGAGAGGCGACGACCCTTGCCGACGACCTGCGCGTCGACGGCGAGGCCGATCTGCGTCCGCTGCCGGCGCCGGCGACGGAGGCGCTGAGCGAGCCCGGCGGCTACGCGGCCGCCCTCCGCGCCGGCGACCCCCACGCGGGGGAGGAGGCGAGTCTGCGCTTCACCGTCGGCCGCGCCGGTCGTCCCGCCGCCCTGCAGCCGTATCTCGGCGCGGGCGGGCACCTCGTCGCGCTGCGCGAGGGCGACCTCGCCTTCCTGCACGTGCACCCCAGCGGCGACGCCGGCGGGGACGGCTCGATCGAGTTCGAGGCGACCTTCCCGACCGCCGGCAGCTACCGCCTCTTCCTCCAGTTCGTCGTCGCCGGCGAGCTGCAGACCGTCGCCTTCACCGAGGAGGTGCACTGATGCCGACCGCGGTCGAGCTGCCGATCGCCGGGATGACCTGCGCCTCCTGCGCGAACCGGATCGAGCGCAAGCTGAACAAGCTCGATGGGGTCAGCGCCACGGTCAACTACGCCACTGAGGTGGCGGCGGTCGAGTACGACCCGGCCGTGGTCGAGCCGCAGGCGCTGGTCGAGACGGTCGCGGCGGCGGGGTACGAGGCCTCGCTGCCGGCACCGGAGGGGACGGAGGAGCGGAGCGGGGAGGAGGCCGACGAGGCCGCGCCCCTGCGCCAGCGACTGATCGTCAGTGCGGCGCTCAGCCTGCCGGTCCTGGTGCTCTCGATGGTCCCGGCGCTGCAGTTCGACAACTGGCAGTGGCTAGCCCTGCAGTTGGCGACGCCGGTCGCGCTCTGGGGCGCCTGGCCGTTCCACCGCGCCGCCTGGACCAACCTTCGGCACGCGGCGGCGACGATGGACACGCTGATCTCGCTCGGCGTGCTTGCCGCCTGGGGCTGGTCGCTCTACGCGCTGTTCCTCGGCGACGCCGGCGTCACCGGGATGACGATGGAGCTGCGGCTGCTGCCCGACGGCAGCGGCGGCGACAGCGAGATCTACCTCGAGACGGCAGCCGTGGTCACCACCTTCATCCTCGCCGGCCGCTACTTCGAGGCGCGCGCCAAGCGCCGCGCCGGCGCGGCGCTGCGGGCGCTGCTGGAGCTGGGCGCGAAGGAGGTCTCGGTGCTAGACGAGGAGGGCCGCGAGCAGCGGCTGCCGATCGAGCGGCTCGGGGTCGGCGACCGCTTCCTCGTCCGCCCCGGCGAGAAAGTCGCCACCGACGGCGTCGTCGAGGAGGGTCGCTCGGCGCTCGACCGGTCGCTGCTGACCGGCGAGTCGGTCCCGGTCGAGGTCGGACCGGGCGAGGAGGTCGTCGGCGCCACCGTCAACGCCGGCGGCCGGCTGGTCGTGCGCGCGACCAGGATCGGCGCGGACACGGCGCTCGCCCAGATCGCCCGCCTGGTCAGCGATGCCCAGAACGGTAAGGCGCCGGTGCAGCGGCTCGCAGACCGGATCTCCGGCGTCTTCGTCCCCTGCGTGATCGGGCTCGCGGTCGCCACGCTCGGCTTCTGGCTGGGCGCGGGCGAGAGCGCCTCCTTCGCCTTCACCGCGGCGGTCGCGGTGCTGATCATCGCCTGCCCCTGCGCGCTCGGGCTGGCGACGCCGACCGCGCTGATGGTCGGGACCGGCCGCGGCGCCCAGCTCGGGCTGCTGATCAAGGGCCCCGAGGTGCTGGAGTCGAGCCGCCGGGTCGACACGATCGTGCTCGACAAGACCGGCACCGTCACCACGGGCCGCATGGAGCTGACCGAGGCGGCGGTCTCATCAGCTGATTCGGAGCTGGACGTGCTGCGGTTGGCCGGAGCGTTGGAGGACGCCTCCGAGCACCCGATTGCGCGAGCGGTTGCCGCAGCGGCCCGGGCCGAGGCCGGCAACCTGCCCGCCGTCGAGAACTTCCGCAACCGGGAGGGGCTCGGGGTCGAGGGCGTGGTCGAGGGCCATGGCGTCCAGGTCGGCCGCGCGGCGCTGATGGCCGAGTGGAGCCTCGAGGTCCCGGCCGAGCTGGCGGCCGCCCGCGCTGCGGCCGAGTCGCGGGGCGCGACGCCGGTCTTCGTCGCCTGGGACGGGGCCGTCCGCGCCGTCCTCGTCGTCGCCGACGCGGTCAAGCCGAGCTCGGCGCAGGCTGTCGCGATGCTGAAAGGTCTCGGGATTCGGCCGCTGCTCCTAACCGGCGACAACGAGGCGACCGCTCGCGCGGTCGCCGCCGAGGTCGGGATCGAGGAGGTGATCGCCGAGGTGCTGCCGGCCGAGAAGGCGGACGTGGTCCGCCGTCTGCAGGACGAGGGGCGGGTGGTGGCGATGGTCGGCGACGGCGTCAACGACGCCCCGGCGCTCGCCCTGGCTGACCTCGGGCTGGCGATCGGAACCGGCGCCGACGTCGCGATCGAGGCCTCCGACCTGACCCTTGTCTCCGGCGACCTGCGCGCGGCGGCGGACGCGATCCGGCTCTCGCGGGCGACTCTGCGGACGATCAAGCAGAACCTCGGCTGGGCCTTCGGCTACAACCTCGCGGCGCTGCCGTTGGCCGCGGCCGGGCTGCTCAACCCGGTGATCGCCGGCGCCGCGATGGCGCTCTCCAGCGTCTCCGTCGTGGCCAACTCGCTGCGGCTGCGCCGATTCCGTCAAGATCGGGCTTGATGGACGAGCAGATCCCCGCGGCCGTCGACGAGTTCATCGTCGAGACGATCGCCGCCGACGACGAGGCGCTGGCCGGCGCGATCGCCGCGGCGGCGGCCGAGGACATGCCGGAGATCTCGGTGACGCCGCCCCAGGGCCGGCTCTTGACCCTCCTGGCGCGCTCGATCGGCGCCCGCACGATCCTCGAGTTCGGCACGCTCGGCGGCTACAGCACGATCCACCTGGCGCGGGCGCTGCCCGCCGACGGCCGCCTGGTCAGCCTCGAGGCAAAGCCGGAGTTCGCGGCGGTCGCGCGCGAGAGCATCGACCGCGCCGGGGTCGGCGAGCTGGTCGAGATCCGGGTCGGGCCGGCGCTGGAGACGCTGCCGGCGCTCGACGCCGAGGGCTTCGGCCCGGTCGATTTCACCTTCATCGACGCGGACAAGGTCAACACCCCGCACTACTTCGCCTGGGCGCTCGACCACTCCAGGCCCGGCGCCCTGATCGTCGCCGACAACGTCGTCCGTCGCGGCACCCTGGCTGACGCCACCGACCCCGATCCGGCGACGAAAGCGCAGCGCCGCTTCCACGAAACGCTGGCCGAGGAGTCGCGGGTGATGGCGACGACGATCCAGACCGTCGGCGCCAAGGGCCACGACGGATTCACGATCGCCCTGGTCGGGTCCTGACCGGCGCCCCCCGGGCACGCTCGGTTTCGCCGCCCTGCTATCTTTCTCGGTCGGCCCAGTGGGCCGTTTGTTTGTGCCTGCCGTCCGACTCATGGGGCGCGCGGGAGTCCTGTGTTCGATTCAGAGACCGGAGCAATGAAGGTTCGAGCTTCCGTAAAGCCGATGTGCGAGAAGTGCAAGATCATCCGCCGCAATGGCGCGGTCCTCGTGATCTGCCAAAACCCCCGCCACAAGCAGAGGCAGGGCTAGGCCATGGCACGTATCTCCGGCGTCAACATCCCGGTCAATAAGCGGATCGAAATCGGGCTCACCTACATCTTCGGGATCGGCCAATCGACGGCCAAACAGATCCTCGCCGAGACCGGAATCGACCCCGGCACCCAGGCCAAGGACCTGACCGAGGACGAGGTGATCAAACTTCGGGACGCGGTCGACAACCGCGAGGTCGAGGGCGACCTGCGCCGCGAGCGCTCCCAGAACGTCAAACGCCTGATGGAGATCGGTTCCTATCGCGGCCTGCGTCACCGCCGCGGCCTGCCGGTTCGCGGTCAGCGCACGAAGACCAACGCGCGCGGTCGCAAGGGCCCGCGGCGGCTGAGCATCGCCGGCAAGCGCAAGGTATAGGGGAGACAGGTGGCTGAGAAAAAACCCTCGAAAGGGCGTTCCCGTCGTCGCGTCAAAAAGAACGTGACCTACGGGCAGGCGCACATCAAGACTTCTTTCAACAACACGATCGTTACCCTCACCGACACCGAGGGCAACGTGATCGCCTGGGAGTCGGCTGGCTCGGCTGGCTTCAAAGGCTCGCGCAAGTCGACCCCGTTCGCCGCTCAGGTGACCGCCGACGCGGCCGCCAAGAAGGGCATGGAACACGGGCTCGAGCGGGTCGAGGTGTTCGCCAAGGGCGCCGGCTCGGGCCGCGAGACGGCGATCCGCTCGCTGCAGGCCGCCGGACTCGACGTGACCACCGTCAAGGACGTCTCGCCGCAGGCCCACAACGGCTGCCGGCCGAAGAAGCGGAGGCGCGTCTAGATGGCCCGCGACACCGCCCCGCAGTGCAAGCAGTGCCGGCGCGAGGGCCAGAAGCTCTTCCTCAAGGGTGAGCGCTGCCTCACCGACAAGTGCGGCGTCGAGCGCCGTTCCTACCCGCCCGGCGAGCACGGCCGCGGCCGTCTGCGCCAGTCCGAGTACCGGCTGCAGCTGCGCGAGAAGCAGAAGACGCGCCGCTATTACCAGGTGCTGGAGAAACAGTTCCGCGCCTACTACGACAAGGCTTCGCGCCAGGACGGCGTCACCGGCGAGAACCTGCTGCGCCTGCTCGAGTCGCGCTTCGACAACGTGCTCGTGCGGCTCGGCTTCGCCGCCTCCCGGCGGCAGGCCCGGCAGCTGATCAGCCACGGCCACTGGATGATCAACGGCCGCCGCGTCGACATCCCGTCCTACCAGGTGCGTCCTGAGGACATCATCTCGATCAAGGCGGGCTCCTCCGCCACCGAGACGATCCAGCGGGCGACCGAACTCGTCTCCACGGTCCCGGCCTGGCTGCAGGCCGACCACGATGCCCTTACCGCCAAGGTCCTGCGCTACCCCGAGCGCTCCGAGATCTCGGCGCCGGTCGAGGAGCAGCTGATCGTCGAGCTGTACTCCAAGTAGTCCGGAACCGCAATTTCTGAACACGCATACGCAAGGAACTCATGACCACTGATTTCCAGGTCCCCCGCATCATCTCCGAGAAAGTCGACGACCGTCGCGGCACGTTCACGATCGAGCCGCTCGACAAGGGCTTCGGCTACACCTTCGGCAACAGCCTGCGCCGCGTGCTGCTCTCCTCCCTGGGCGGCGCCGCGATCACCAGCGTCCGCATCGAGGGCGTAGCGCACGAGTTCTCGACGGTGCCGGGCGTCAAGGAGGACGTCACCGACATCGTCCTCAACCTCAAGGACCTGGTCGTCCGCATGCACACCGACGCCGACGAGGTCGAGGCCCCGCTGGTCGCGACCGGCCCCGGCGAGGTCAAGGCGAAGGACATCGACCTGCCCTCCGGCGTCGAGATCCTCAACCCCGACGCCCCGATCGCGACGCTCGAGAAGAAAACGAAACTCGAGGTCTACCTGACGATCGGCCGCGGCCGCGGCTACTCCCCGGCGGAAGAGAACAAGTCCGACGAGCAGCCGATCGGCGTGATCCCGATCGACTCGATCTTCTCGCCGATCCGCCGCGCCTCCTACGCGGTCTCCGCCGCCCGCGTCGGCCAGCGCACCGACTTCGACAAGCTCGAGCTCGATCTCGAGACCGACGGCTCGATCGAGCCCGCCGCCGCTCTGCGCGAGGCCTCGGAGATTCTGATCAAGAGCCTGGCGATCTTCACCGACGCCGAGCGGGTCGAGGAACTGACCGCGCGTGAACCGCTGCCGACCCCGCTCAATGATCCGCTCTCGAGCTCGTCCGGCGACGGCGTTGCCGCCAACAACGGCCTCGACGAGATCCTGATCGAGGAGCTCGAACTGGGTGTCCGTTCCTACAACTGCCTGAAGCGGGCCGGCGTGCAGACCGTCGGCGACCTGGTGCGCAAGTCGCGCGCCGAACTGAACGCGATCCCGAACTTCGGTCAGAAGTCGATCGAGGAAGTGATCGAGACCCTGCACGCCCGCGGCCTCGACCTCCAGCAGGACTAATCGCGAGAAGCTAGGGGAGAGTCAGATGCGCCATAAAAAGAAGCGGAACAAGCTGAGTCGCAGCTCGTCCCACCGCGAGGCGCTGCTCTCCAACCTCTCCAAGCAGCTGATCGAGCACGAGCGGATCGAAACCAGCCAGGCGAAGGCCAAGGCGGTCAAACCCGAGGTCGAGCAGCTGATCACGCTCGCAAAACGGGGCGACCTGCACGCTCGTCGCCAGGCCCTCGCGACGCTGCACAACGACAAGTTCATCGTCCACAAGCTGTTCGACGAGGTGGCGCCGCGGTACTCCACGAGGCCCGGCGGCTACACCAGGATCGTCAAGTTGGGCCCGAGGCGCTCGGACTCGACCGAGATGGTCTTCCTCGAGCTCGTCTGAGGTGAGCGGGGGCGGGGAGCCCGCCCCAGACACATCTCGCTATGGCTCGATGTTGAGTGTCTTGGGAAGGCTCCCCGCCCCCGCTCTTCAGTCGTAGCTGACTGACTCCAGGTAGAGACCGTGCGGGGGGGCCGTGTCGCCCCCCGCGGAGCGGGGGGCCCCGTCTAGTAGCTGCGCAAAGCTGGCTGGGGTTCGGCGGCCGCTTGCTGCTTCGAGCTGGGTGCCGACCAGGGCGCGGACCATGTTGCGCATGAAGGCGTCGGCGGTGATCTCGAATTCGAGGATGTCGCCGGCCTGCGACCAGGCGGCGGCGAAGACGTCGCGCTGGAAGCGGACGTGGTCGGTCTGGGTCGGGGTGAAGGCGGTGAAGTCGTGGCTGCCGGCGAGGGCGGCGGCGCAGGCGTCGAGCGCCTCGCGATCGACCCGGTGCGGCCACCAGAGGGCGCGGCCCTGTTCAAACGGGCTGGGGGCGCGGCGGGCGAACAGGCGGTAGCGGTAGGTGCGCGAGCGGGCGTCGTGGCGGGCGTCGAAGCCGTCGGCAACCACGGCGGCCGCGGTGACGCCGATGTCGTCGGGGCCGAGGCCGTTGAGGCTGCGGGCGAGGTCGGTGGGCGGATCGGCGGGGGTGTCGAAGCTGGCGACCTGGCCGCGCGCGTGGACGCCGGTGTCGGTCCGCCCGGCGACGGTCAGCGCGACCGGTTCGCGCAGCACCGTCGCCAGCGCGGTCTCCAGCTCGCCCTGCACCGTGCGCAATCCCGGCTGCCGGGCCCAGCCGCGGAAGCCGCTGCCGTCGTATTCGATGTCGAGCCGCACCGTGGGCATCGCGGGCAGTATCACCGACACCGGGGAGGGCTGACAAGAACCCTAGAATCGAGCCTGTGCGCATCCTCCTGACCAACGACGACGGGATCGCCGCCCCCGGGATCCAGGCGGCGCGGCGGGCGCTGCGCGAGCTCGACGGCGTCAAGGTCGACGTGATCGCGCCCAACTCCAACCGCAGCGCCACTGCGCGCAGCATCACCACCCGTTCGCCGCTGACCGTCGAGGAGATCGAGTTCGAAGACGGCGACGTCGGCTACGCGACCGACGGCACCCCGGTCGACTGCGTGCGCTTCGCCGAGGTCGGGCTGATCGGCGAGCGCCCGGACCTGATCGTCTCCGGGATCAACCACGGCGCCAACCTCGGCGACGACATCACCTACTCCGGCACCGTCGCGGCGGCGCTCGAGGGGATCATTCTCGGCATCCCCGCGGTGGCGGTCTCCCAGCAGTCGGCCGCCGGCGGGCTCGGCTACGTCAGCGGCCGCTTCGACTTCACCGTCGCCGCCGCCTTCACTGCCGCGCTGGCCGCGAAGCTTGCGGGGTTCTCGATGCCGTCGGAGACGCTGATCAACGTCAACCTGCCGGCCGGCGAGCCGCGTGGGGTCGAGGTGACCAAGCTCGGCAAACGGATCTACAACGACGAACTGAAGTTCCTCGAAGAGACCGACAGCGGCCACAAGCGCTACGAGATCTACGGCTGGCAGCCCTCGCACGAGGAGATCGAGGGGACCGACCTGAATGCGATCGCGGAGGGCAAGATCGCGGTCACGCCGATCCACTTCGACCTCACCGACCACGGCGGTCTCGACCGCCTGCGCAGTCTCGGCTTCGAGGAGATGCTCGCCGCGAGCGACGCCAAGGCAGCGTGAGCGAGCGGGCCGAGCAACGCGCGGCGGAACTGCGGGCGGAGCTCGACCGCCACAACCGCCTCTACTACGTCCTCGACGAACCGGAGATCGGCGATGACGCCTACGACGAGCAGCTCGACGAGCTGCGAGCGATCGAGGCCGACCATCCCGAGCTGCGCAGCGCCGATTCCCCCACCCAGCGGGTCGGGGCGCCGCCGCTGGAGCGGTTCGAGCCGGCGCGCCACCACGAGCAGATGCTCTCGCTCGGCAACGCCCGCAACGAGGAGGAGCTGCGTGCCTGGGAGAACCGGCTCGCCAACTACCTCAAGCGCTTGGATATAACCGCCTCCCAGTTCAGCTACACGACCGAGCCGAAGATCGATGGCCTGGCGATCACGCTCACCTACGAGAACGGGGTCCTCGTCCGCGGCGCCACCCGCGGCGACGGCCAGGTCGGCGAGGACGTGACCCAGAACCTGCGGACGATCGGCTCGGTGCCGCTGCGGATCGAGGGGGCGCCGGAGCTGATCGAAGTGCGGGGCGAGGCCTACCTGCCGATCGCCGCCTTCAAAGCGCTGAACGAGCGCCGGGCCGAAAGCGAGGAACCGACCTTCGCCAACCCGCGCAACTCGGCGGCCGGTTCGATCCGCCAGCTCGACCCCTCGCTGGCCGCCGAACGGCCGCTCTCGACCTGGATCTACGGGATCGGGGCGATCCGCGGCGACCTCCAGCTCGCCACCCACATGGAGGAGATCGAGTGGCTCGGCGAGCGCGGCTTCAAGGTCAACCCAGAGACCCGCCACCACGAGGGCGTCGAGGGCGTGGTCAAGCGCTGCCACTGGTGGGAGGACCAGCGCGACCAGCTCGACTACGAGATCGACGGCGTCGTCGTCAAGGTCGACGAGCGGGCGCTCTGGCGCGAGCTCGGCGTGGTCGGGCGCGAGCCGCGCTGGGCGATCGCCTGGAAGTTCCCTCCGACCACGGCGACGACGACGATGACGAAGGTCGTCTGGAACGTCGGGCGGACCGGCCACCTGGTCCCGTTCGCGATGCTGGAGGCGGTCCACGTCGGCGGCGTCACGGTCACCACCGCCACCCTGCACAACGAGGAGGACCTCGAACGCAAGGACGTGCGCGAGGGCGACGAGGTCGTGGTGATGCGGGCCGGCGACGTGATCCCGCAGGTCGTCTCGCCGAAACTGCCGCGCAAGAACAAGAGCGCCCGCAAGCCGCGGCCGCCGAAGAAATGCCCGGAATGCGACACGCCGACGGTGAAGCCGGAGGGCGCGGTGTTCACGATCTGCCCGAACCGCGGGGGGTGTCCGGGTCAGGCGTCTCAGCACGTCAAGCACTTCGTCAGCAAAGGCGCGATGGACATCGAGGGGCTCGGCGAAGAGGTCGCCTTCAACATGCTCAGACAAGGCGTGATCGAAGACGTCGCCGACATCTATGACCTCCGCGAGGAGACGCTTGTCGGCACCAAAGTCGGCAAAAAGAGCTTTAAAGAGAAATCCGCGGCCGCCCTCGTCGCGGCGATCGGAGCTTCCAAGCAGCAGCCCTTCAAGCGCGTCCTCTACGCGCTCGGCCTGCCCGGCGTTGGCTACGTCACCGCGGAGGCGTTGGCCGACCACTTCGGCTCGATCGACGCCCTGCGGGCCGCCGATCCCGAGCAGATCGAGGAGGTCGAGGGGGTGGGGCCGATCATGGCCGTCCAGATCGCCGAGTCGCTGGCCGACGAGCCGACCTGGGCGCTGGTCGAGAAGCTGCGCGAGAAGGGCGTGCGGCTGGAGGCGGCGGAGTCCGAACGGCGGGCCACCGGCGGCCCACTCGAAGGCAAGACCGTGGTCCTTACCGGCACCCTGCCGGAGCTGACCCGCGAGGAGGCGGGCGCCTTGGTCAAGGCGGCCGGCGGCAAGGTGACGAGCTCGGTCTCGAAGAAAACCGACTACGTCGTCGCCGGCGACAACCCCGGCTCGAAGCTAGCCAAAGCGGAGAAATTCGGCACCGAGGTGCTCGACGAGGCGGGCCTCAAGGCCCTGGTCGGGCCGACTAGAAGCTGGCGACAAGGCCGGCGATCTGGTCCTGGCGCAGGTGCGCGAGGCTGAGGCTGCCGACGCTGCCCATCAGGATCGAGAAGGCCATCACCTTGCCGTTCTGGTTGAAGCAGTAGCCGGAGAGGTTGCTGACCCCGGTCAGGGTGCCGGTCTTGACCCGGCAGCGGCGGTTGGCGGCGGTTCCGTGCATGCGGTCGTCGACCGTGCCCTCGGCGCCGGTCAGCGGCAGGTCCTGGATGAACTCCTCGCCGACTTCCTCGTTGCGCATCCCCAGCAGCAGGTCGATCACCTCGCGCGGCGAGGCGCGGTTGGAGCGGGTCAGGCCGGAGCCGTCGACCGCGTTCAGGACCGAGCCGTGCGAGCGGGCGAAGGCCTCGACCACCGCAGCGCCGGAGCTGGTCGTGCCGCCCGTCGCCGAACTCGGCGCCGAGCAGCTTGATCAGCATCTCGGCGAAGAAGTTGTTCGAGTAGATGTTGGTCAGGTCGACCAGCTCGGTCAGCGGCGCGGACTCGATCAGCGCCACCCGTTCGGCGCTCGGCGGGGTCACGCCGAAGGCGATCTGGGCCGGCATCTGGATCCCGGCGCCGCGCAGGGAGCGGGCGAGCTTGCTCGCCGCCAGCTTCGCCGGGTCGGAGGAGAAGCCGCTGGAGCTGCTGCTGCCGCGGAAGCCGGCGTTGAAGGAGAGGCCGGAGAGGGGGCCGATGTAGGGGCTGGTCGCGTAGCCGGAGTCGGCGACCCCGCGGCGGCGGTCGAAGACCGAGTCGTCGGCGTAGAAGCGGCCGCTGATCGACTTGATCCCGGCGGCGCGGACCTGCGGGCGCAGCGAGAAGAGGTTGGTGCCGAGCCCGGCCAGGTAGGCACTGTCGAAGCCGGGGGTGCCGAGCGCCGGGTCGCCGCCGCCCTGGAGGTAGAGGTTGCCGTGGAGGACGCCGCGGGAGTCGACCGGGCCGTCGCGGTAGACCTTGGTCGGGATCTTGAACTCGGGCCCGAGCTTGGCCAGCGCCGTCGCCGTCGTGAACATCTTCATGTTCGAGGCCAGCGGCAGCGGCCGCTTGGCGCCGCTCGCGCAGAGGGTCTGGCCGCTTTCGGCGTCGACCACGAGCAGTCCGCTGGCGCCGCCTCCACCGCTCACCAGCCAGCGCTTCATCTGGTCGCAGGCGGGCCCGGCCTGGGCGCTGGAGGCCAGCAGCAGCGCCATCGCGGCGGCGGCGAGCAGGATCGAGGCCCGTTTCATCCTTCCTTGCAACACCTGAGGCGGTCAAGGTAGCGGGCCGGTCGGTCCCGGCGCCTTTTGACGCGTTCGGACTGGTCAGCCGGCCAGGATGGGATAATTCTCGGCAGGCATGGGGAAAGTCGTCGACATCGAGTCAAAGCCGCGTCGCCGTTCGCGCCGCAAAAAGCCGTCGAAGACGGCGCTGGTCCTCGGCGGCGGCGGCTTCACCGGCGGCGTCTACGAGATCGGCGCCCTGCGCGCCCTCGATCTGCTCGCGGTCAACAGCACGGTCAATAACTTCGACGTCTACGTCGGCACCAGCGCCGGCTCGTTCGTCGCCTCGATGCTCGCCAACGGGGTGACGCCGGACGAGATGATGCAGGTGCTGAACGAGCGCGAGCCGTCCGAGATGGACGACCTCGACCTCTCCCGGGTGCTGAAACCGAACTACCTCGGCTTCGCCCAGAAAGCGCTCTCGCTGCCGATGCATACGCTGAACCTGATGCGCTCGCTAGCGCGGCTCGGCGAGGTCTCGGCAATCGACATCGGGGTCGGGCTGGCCGAGGCCCTGCCGACCGGCCTCTACTCCGGCAGTGGGCTGTCCGACTACGTCGCCGATGCGCTCTCCGAAGGCGGCCGGGTCAACGACTTCCGCCTCCTGGACCGTGAGCTGTACCTGACCGCGACCGACCTCGACACCTGCGAGCGGGTTGTCTTCGGCGAGGACGGCTGGCAGGACGTGCCGATCTCCAAGGCGGTCGAGTGCTCGACCTGCCTGCCCGTCGTCTACAAGCCGGTTGAGCTGAAGGGGCGGCAGATGGTCGACGGCGGCATCCGCTCGACCACCAACGTCGACATCGCGGTAGAGAAGGGCGCCAAATTCATCATCGTCGTCAACCCGCTGGTCCCCTACGTCAACGACTTCGAGAAGACGATCCCGACCGTGACCGGCAGCCGCGTCCGCCGCGTTTCCGACATGGGCCTGCCTGCGATCGCCAACCAGACCTTCCGCCTGATCGCCCACCAGCGCTTGCACCAGGCGGTCGGGATGTGGCAGGAGAAATACCCCGGCGTCGACATCATCCTGGTCGAGCCCGAGCCGACCGACGAGCTGATGTTCGGCACGCCGATCATGGATTACCGCCGCCGCCTCGAGATCGCCCGTCACGGCTTCGAATCGGTCACCGCGACCCTCGCCAAGGACTACGACCGTTTCGAGGAGATCGCCGGCCGCCACGGCCTCGAGATCTCCGGCAGCCGCGTCCGCCGCGTCGTCGAGCGCGCCGCCGAAGAGGAACCCGAGCCCGTCTCCGCCTGGAAACGAGTGCTCGAGCAAACCACCTCGGTCTTGCTGCGCCAGTCCGGCGAGGCCTCCTAGACCGACCGCCGCGGCTCTAGCGGCGGCTGAAGACCCTGGTCACGAGGCTGGCGGCGAGGGGGGCGACGAGGAAGGAGACCCCGATCGCGATCTTCTGCCAGAGCGCCCCCGGCCAGGCTTCGACCATCGCGCGGCCGGTGTAATAGGCCAGCGGGACGAAGACGATGAGCAGCGCGGTGGCGATCACCCACCCCTGTTCACGCAGCTTCCCGAGCGGTTTCACCACTGCCTGCATCCAGCTCGGCAGGGGCAGCCTCGAGAGCGAGACGACGCCGAGCACGCCGAGCACGGTCCACATCAGCCATTCCGGCGGCAGCTCGGCCGAAGGCGTGAAGAGGATGCGTTCGACGCTGAGGCCGCCGACGCTCAGCGCCAGGACGTCGGCGAGGGCGCCGGCGGCGATCAGGATCAAGGTTGCGTAGACGAGGTTGAGGAGGGGGGCCGCTTTTTGGCGAACCCGTAAACCCGGGACCGCGACGAAGGCCAGCGTGCAGCTCAGCGCGACGGCGGCGAGCAGCGTCTGCGGGGACCAGACGGTGTCGAACGTCAGGGTCTTGGTTTCGTCTTCGGTGACCAGCCGGCTGGTCAGATACATCGCTGCGACCCAAAAGCCGAGGGCCGTGACGACCCGGTAGAAGCGGCTGGAGGCGACCATGCCGGCGACGGCGAGCAGCGGCGGCCGGGCAAAGCCGAGGAACTTCGACATCGGCACTCCGGCGGTGCGGATCGCGTTGAGGCTGACGAAGGAGGCGCGGGTGATCGTCTGCAGGCCGAGCGTGCTGACCGCTTCGCTGGGGTCGTTCAGCTCGGCCGGCAGGGAGCTGCCCCTCCCGTAGATCGCGCGCACCGCCTCGATGTCCGCCTGCGACCCGCTCGGTTTGCCGCGTTCGCGCAGCTTCAGCTCCTTGGCGGCGCTGCCGAGCTCGCGGTCCTTGCGGGACTCCTCCTGGACTTCCTTCAGCTCCGTTTCGAGGATCTCCAGCTGTACGGCCCGCTGGAACACGGCCCGGGTGAACCCCAGCCTGCCTTTCTTGTCTTCTCCGGCCTCGAGGTCGGCGCGGATCTGGGCGCTGAGTCGCTCCTTCAGCGGGGCTGTCTCGGCGCTGCTCCCTTCGTCTTTTTTTGATCCCTCCCGCGGCTCCTCTTCGGCGACCTCGGCCAGGGCCTCCTCGAGCAGCCAGCGCCTGGTCTTTTCGGGATCCCCCTCTTCCTCGCCCTGCGGCTTTTCCGCTGGGACCAGAGCTGTGGCCAGCAGCTCGCTGCGTGTCGTCAGCCGCTCCGGCCGCTCCGTCGCGGTGACGCCGACGTCGGTCGAGGGCTTATCGAGCAGCAAGTCGACAATTCGCGCCGCCGCGTCGAGCCGCCCCCACATGTAGTCGTTGGCGCGCCAGGAACGCCGGTAGAAGCCCGCGAAGTGACCGAGGCCGACCCCGGCCAGCTTCTTCGCCGCCGAGCCGGGGCTGGCCGAGCCCTGCGGTCGGCGGGTGAAGATCGGCGAGGGCGCCTCGGGAGTGAGTTGGACGAAGCTGAGAGGCTCGGCGCTTTCGATGTCGCTCTCGGCGGCCAGGGCCCGCCGCACGACCTCGATCGAGAGGACGCGCGAAAAGAAGTACTCGCGCGCCGCGGTCTCGGTGCTGCCGGAGGGGCCGAAGAGACGGGGGTCGTGGTCGACCTCGTCCCGGAAGATCATCATCACCCTGAGAACCGCCTCGCTGGCCATCGGCGCCCGGCGTTGGGCACGGTCGATCGCGCCCTCCACGGTTTCGCCGGGTCGCTGGATCTCGAAGCTGGATGGGTTCTGGGCGTTCTCGTCGCCGGTCACGTCCTCGTAGGCTTCGCCGAGGCGCTCGAGCTCGACGTCGATCTTCACCCGCGCCGCCAGCAAGCGCTTGCACTGCACTTCCGCTTTGGCCCCCTTGAGGCGCAGGCGGAGCAGGTCGAGCAGCAGGTGGATGATCCGCTGGGCTGGGCGCAGGCCCCAGTCCCAGGTCGTCCCCAGCTGCCGCTGGCGCGGAATCCACGGCAGCTGGCTCTCGGATTTTTCGAAGATCTGCTTGAACGAGTTGACGTCGGCCGGCTCGCTCAGCAGCTCCTCCAGGGATTCGAGCGTGCGCCGTTCGCGGTAGACGTCGAACAGCGCCTCCGCGGTCGCTTCCAGCTGCGGCAGGTCCATCCCCAGCAGCTCCTCCTGGATGCGCCGCGACCGCCGGGGGCGTTCGACCGCATCGCGGATCGCGTAGAGGTGGTCGACCAGGGGCGCCTTGCGCGGCAGGTTGATCATGTAGCCGCCGACTTTGAGCAGGTTCGGCGCGCCTTCGGCGTCGGTTTCGCTGGGCGGGTCGGGGTCGCCGTTGATGTAGCAGAGGTAGCGTCGCACCCGCGAGGCGGCGCCCTGGGCGGGAATCAGGTCGAGGGCCGAGCGGATCGGCGCGTTGTCGAGCAGGCCACCGTCGATTCCGTAGGTCCAGCGCGGCAGGCCGGCGAGGGTGCGGGCCGACCCTTTGACCGGCCAGGGCTCGAAGGCGAGCGGGAAGGAGGCGGAGGTGCGGGCCGCGTCGGCGAGTGCGTCGGCGGTGTAGTCGCCGAGCTTGCGGAACTTGAAGCGGGGGCGATGCTCGCGGGCCACGAATGGAGCGCCCCAGGAGTCGCGGAAGCGGCGCTCGACCCCGACCACGTCGGTCATCGTGATGTCGAGCTTTGGCAGCACCCGACGCAGGCCTTTGCGGGCGCGGCCGGGCTCGCGCAGCGCGACATCGGTGTCGAGGACTTCGGCGAACGTCGTCCGCAGCTCGCGCCGGAACATCTCCCCGTCCATCAGCGAGCTTGGCGATTCCACGCTCGGCGTGAAGAGGATCTTGCTGAGGTCGCCGAGGTTGAGCCAGCGTTCGCGAATGTAGTCCACCTCGAGGGTCTGGTTGCTGGCGATCGCCGCCGCCAGCAGCCCGCCGTTGATCCCACCGGCGCTGGAGCCGGTGAGGATGTCGATCGTCAGTCGCCGCCCGAAGCAGTGGCAGAGCGCCTCGTAGAGGTTGCCGCTGGTCGGATCCGCCGCCGGCGAAGCGCGGCGAGCGCGGTCGAGCTCGACCGCGCAGCCACCCATCCAGACCGCGAGGCTGACGCCGCCGTTGAGGGCGATCGCCAGGCGCAGCTCTTCGACGTCAGGTTCGGGCGCGGTCGGATCAGGACCGGGCTGCGAGCAGGGTGGCTGGGGTGACACGAGAGGCGGACCCTCTCAGGTCACTTCTTGATAGTCAACGGCTCTTAACCGAACCGCACTGTCAGGCGGCGAGCCGCTTCAGGCCGCGTAAAGCTGCTCGATCTCGTTCTCGTGCTTCTGGGTTACCACGGCGCGCTTGACCTTCAGCGTCGGCGTCAGCTCGCCCGACTCCTGTGAGAGGTCGTGGGGGAGGATTGCGATCTTCTTGACCTGCTCGACCCGGGCGAAGTTCTGGTTGATCTTCTCGACGTGGGCGTCGATCGAGGCCTTGACGTCGGGGTTGGTGGCGAGCGCCGCCGGGTCGTCGGGGAGCCCGTGCTCGTTGGCGTAGGCGACGGCTTCTTCGGGGTCGAGGGTGACCAGGGCGACCAGGTAGGGGCGGCGGTCGCCGACCACGACGCACTGGGAGACCAGCGGGTGCTGCTTGATTTCGGCCTCGAGGTTGGCGGGGGTAATGTTCTTGCCGCCCGCGGTGATGATGATGTCCTTCTTGCGGCCGGTGATCTTGATGAAGCCGTCGGGGTCGATCTCGCCGAGGTCGCCGGTGTGCAGCCAGCCGTCGACGATCGTCTCGCGGGTCGCCTCCTCGTTCTTGTGGTACCCCTGGAAGACGTTGGGGCCCTTGACGAGAATCTCACCGTCGCCGGCGATTCGCACCTCGCAGCCGGGGAACGGTTTGCCGATCGTCCCGATCTTGAAGTCGTCCGGGGTCGCGATCGTCGCTGCGGTCGAGGTCTCGGTCATCCCCCAGCCCTCGAGCACCAGAACCCCGCCGGCGTCGAAGAAGCGGAGGATCTCGGGGTTGATCGGCGCCGCGCCGGAGACCGCGAGGCGCAGGTTGCCGCCGAACAGGGCGCGGATTTTCGAGAGCACTTTCTCGTCCGCGAACTTGTATTTGCGCTGCAGCAGGAAGCCGGGCTTGCGGCCGCTGCGTTCGACCTCGCGCATCTCTTCGCCGACCTTGATCGACCAGTCGAAGATCCGTTTTTTCAGGCCGCCGGCTTTTTCCATGCCGCTGGTCGCGGCGGTGTAGATCTTCTCGAAGATGCGCGGCACCGAGGGGAAGTAGGTCGGTTTCAGTTCCGCCAGGTTCGGCAGGATCTTCAGCGGGTCGCGCTCCCAGTAGGCGATCGCCGAGCCGAGGTCGTAGCTGCCGAGCTGGATCAGCAGCGCGAAGGAGTGGGCCAGCGGCAGGTAGAGGTAGGTGACGTCTTCGGGCTCGATCACGCTGGTCTGGTTGACCATGTCGAGCATCGCCCGGTAGTTGCCGTGGCTGATCACGCAGCCCTTCGGCGGGCCGGTGGTGCCGGAGGTGTAGATGAAGGTGCAGATGTCCTCCGGGGTTACCGCGGTGTAGCGCTGCTCCCAGACGGTCCGGTCGACGGCGGCGCCCTTGGCGGCGATCTCCGCGGTCGAGAGCGCCTCGGGATCCTCGCCGACCATCAGCACGACGTGCTCCAGCTTCGGCAGCTGCGAGCGCACCTGCTTGACCTTCTCCAGCTGCTCGGCGTCCTCGACGATCACCACCTTGGCGTCGGAGTTCTCGAGCACGTAGCGGCACTCCTCGGGGGAGTTGGTCTGGTAGATCGGCACTACCGTGGCGCCGATCGAGAGCGCCGCGAAGTCGTAGTAGGTCCACTCCGGGCGGGTGTTGCCCAGGATCGAGACCCGGTCGCCTTTCTGGACGCCGAGCTCGGTCAGCCCGAGGCCGAGCGGGCGGACGATCTCCAGGACCTCGGAGAAGCTGCGGGTGACCCAGCCCTCGCCGTCCTTGTACTTGACCGCGGGCTTGTCGCCGTAGATCTCCGCCGCACGCTGCAGAAGGTCTGCGAGCGTCTTGGAATTGGTACCCCTCCCCTCCATCTGGGGGGGAGTCTAGTTCAGTGACGCGCCTCCTGGTCGGCCTGGGGCGGATTCGCCGACGCCGAGGCTGCGCAGCGAGAGTTCGAACAGGGTCCGGTCGATGCGGCCGTGGAAGATCGGGACACCCATCTGGACGCACCGCCCGATCACCTCCTGCTGGTCCATGTGCAGCTGGGCGGCGAGCTCGCTGGGCGTCAGGTGATTGGCCATGTAGACCTCCCGATAGTTGAAAGTGAGTAGCTCATGTTTATCGCTGCCCACGGACGTGTCAACCGCTCTCTGCGGAGGGTGCGGGATGCCCGCGGGCCGCGCTCGCGATAATGAGGCCGATGTCCGAAGCGAAGGCCGAAGCAGCCTCCAAACCGCTGCCCCGCCGCGGCCGCCTCTGGGTGATCGCGGTCCTTGCCATCTTCCTCTTCGGGATCGGCTACCTGGTCGTCGAGATGGCGACCACCGAGGCGGGCGACGACATCGATCCACCTCGACGGGATCAACGACGCCCAGCGCGCTCTTCGCCGGGATGCCGCAGGAAGGCGACCGGCTCGGCTCCGCCGACGCGCCGGTGACGATCCAGATCTTCAACGACCTGCAGTGCGGCAACTGCCGCGAGGACTTCATGGAAACGATCCCGACGCTGGCCGAAGACTACGCGCGGCCCGGGCGACGCGCAGCTGCTCTACCGCCACTACTCGAACAGCGAAAACGTCCACGAGCTCGGCTTCTACGGAGCCGAGGCGGCGGCCGAACAGAGCTACGGCTGGCAGTACACCTACCTCTTCTTCGCCAGCCAGGAAGAAGCCGAGAAGTTCGGCGTCAACCAGAAGTTCCTCGACACGGTCGCCGGCGGGATCGCTGACCTCGACCTGCCCGAATGGGAGGCCGACCTCGAGCAGAAAGGCGGCCCGGACGGGGCGATCTCCCGCCGCCTCGACGGCTACGAGGAACTCGGCCGAACCTGGGGATCCGGGTCCGCCAGGCGGCGATCGTCAGCGGCCCGAACGGGACGATCACCCTCCAGGACGGCGCCAGCCTCGCCGAAATCGAGCGGGCGATCGCCGACGTCGAATAGCTCAGGCGACGCGGCGGATCGAGCTGCGCATCCGCCCGGTGATCACCGCGCCCCACTGCGAGTCGTCGATGTAGGCGGGGGAGGTGGTGGCGAGGAAGTCGGCGAGCACCGTGGCGAGTCCCTCGGCGTCTTCGAGGTTGGGGAAGTGGGCGGCGCGGGGGAGCGTCTCGAAGCGACAGTTGGGGATCGCCTCCGAGGCTTCCAGCCCGTGCTCGAGCGGGATCGTGCGGTCGCGCTCGCCCCAGACGATCAAGGTCGGCATCTCGCCGAGCAGGTAGAGGCGGTCGCGGGCGGAGACTTTCTGGCCCTCGACGTCGATCACCGAGCGCAGCGTCTGCAGGAAGGCGCGCCGCGAGCCCGGCTCGGCCAGCGGTTGCAGCGCCCGCGCCACGGCCTGCAGGTAGATCCCGTTCCGGTTGCCGCGGGCGCGCAGGCCGGCGCCGGCGGCGGCGATCCCGCCGACGACCTGGCGCTGGGTCGCCAGTCGCAGCAGCGCCGCCGAGCCGGGCAGAGCCGCCCCGCGCAGTAGTGGGCTGACCTCGTGGCCGAGACCGCCGCTGTTGATCAGCACCAGGCGCTCGGTGCGCTGGGGGAACTGGTAGAAGAACTGCATCGCGACGCCGCCGCCGAGCGAGTGGCCGACGATCGTCGCCCGCTCGACCCCGATCGTGGTCAGCAGGTCGCGGATCATCGCCGCGTGGGCGCCGAGCGAGTAGTCGCCGCGGGGCGTCGCCGCGTCGCCGTGGCCGATCAGGTCGGGCGCGATCACCCGGTGGTTCTGGGCGAGGCGACCGGCGACCGCCTCCCAGTGCCGCGAGGAGTTGATCATCCCGTGGATCAGGACAACCGTCGGGCCCTCGCCGGCGACCCGGTAGACGGCGCGGTGCCCGTGCAGGTCGACTTCGTGCGCCTCGAAGGGGACCGCAGGCTCCATCGCGCCACCTTATCGCCGATCATGTCGGCACCTTGAGGGCTCCCGTTCGCATCGCCGCCGTCGCGTTCTGCCTGCTCGCCGCCTGGGCGCACGCCGATCTGGCCGCCGCGGTGGAGCGCAGCATCCTCGGCCGCTCGGTCCAGGGCCGACCGATCGCGGCGACGCTGGTCGGGGACCCGGCGGCGCCCCTGCAGGTGCTCGTCGTCGGCTCCGTCCACGGCGACGAGCCCGCCGGGACCCGCGTCGCCCGGCGCCTGCTCGCTGCCCCGGCGCCGCGCAACGCGGCGCTCCAGATCGTCCCCACCCTGAACCCCGACGGGCTCGCCGCCGGGTCCCGTGGCAACGCCCACGGCGTCGACCTCAACCGCAACTTCCCCTTTGACTGGCGGCCGCTTGCGGGCGGCGAATACTCCGGCCCGCGGGCCCTCTCCGAGCCGGAGTCCCGCGCCGCCCGGCGGCTGATTCGCGCCACCGAGCCCGACATCACGATCTGGTTCCACCAGCCCTTCGGGATCGTCGACCGCTCCTCCGGCGGCGACCACCGGCTCGAGCGCCGCTTCGCCCAGCTGATCGGCCTGCCCTTCGTGCGGCTCCGGGGCCGCTACCCCGGCAGCGCCTCGCGCTGGCAGAACCACGCCTTCCCGGGAAGCACCGCCTTCGTGGTCGAGCTGCCGCGGTCCGTCAGCGACGCCCTGGTCAGCCGCTCGGCCCGCGCCGTCCTCCAGCTCGCCGCCGAGTACGGGAGCCCGGAAGTCGGCCCTGGGCATAGCTGAAGCGCAGCGGCCCCTGCCCGTCGAACGAATACGCTGCCGGCATGCTCGCCGCCGAGAGGTCCGCGCTGCGTCGCCTGCTCGGACCCGCTCTCGCGCTGTTCGGCCTGGTCCTGTTCGTCTCGGTGCTGGCCGCGGCGGCCAGCGGGTCCGGGGCGCTCACGCGTCCCGAGGCGAAGATCCTCAGCGCTTCCTGGGGCACCGACGGCGCGGTCGGCTGTCCCAACGGGGCGCAGGGGCTCGACAACATCCCGGTCACCTTCAACTGGTTCGTCCGCCGCGCCTCGATCCAGCCCGCCGACTTCCGGATCGAGCGCAGCGACGGCAGCGCGGCGGTCCCCACCTGCGCCCTCCGATTCCCGCCGAACGAGTCCGACGAGACCCAGACGGTGAACCTGATCGGCGATTTCGGCGACTCCACGAGCGGCCCGACGCCGGTCGCGGTCCGGGTCGTCGGCGCCCTCCAGGGCAAAGCTCCCGGCGCCCGCAAGTGGCGGCCGATCGGGCGCCTGCCGAAGGTCGGCGTCGACCCGCTCGCCGGCGGTCCCTACATCGTCGACGCCTGGAGGCTGACGCCCGCGGTCTACCGCGGCGACGCCAACCGCTGCCAGACCGGCAAGACCTTCGTGCGCGTGATGTGGTCCAACGGCCTCACCGCCTACCCGAGCGGGGAAGAGGTCGGCGCCCCGGTTGCCGCCTCCTACCGCGCCCGCTACAAGCTGCCGAACGGCAAGCGGGTCGCGATCGCCCCGCTCGAAGTCGCCGACCTCCACGACCACGAAAGCGCGTTCAACGCCGACAACATGCACGACCTCTGTCTGCCGGCCCCTCCGCCAGCCGCGCGGCTGACCGGGGTGACGATCGCCGCCAACCTGATCCAGGACCCCAACGGGAACCCGAACCCGGCCCAGAACTTCCGGCTCGCGCCGGCGGCCGCCGGGTTCGCGCAGCCGGGCGCGATCGAAGGCGTGGTCACCGTCGCCCCGGGCGCGACCCGGATCGAAGGGGTCGAAATCTGCGCCAGCGCCTCGGTTGAAGGCGAATGGTTCACGCAGTGCGCCGAATCCAAGTCCAACGGCTCCTACGAAGTCATCGGCCTGCCGGAAGCGATCTACCGCGTCCAGTTCAGCAGCGGCGAAAGCGGCAAGAGCCTGGTCACCCAGTACTACCGCAACACGACGAACCCGGCAGCCGCGAAGCTGCTCCGGGTGAACGAAGGCCAGTTCGTCACCGGCATCAACGCCGAACTCCAGCCCAAGGCCGGGGCCACCTAGCCTGGCGGAGTGACCGCCACCCGAAACAGCCGCCACGTCAGGGCGCCAAGGGCCGCCGTCTATCGGGCCCTGACCGATCCCGCGGCGGTCGCCAGGTGGCGCTATCCCGACGACATGAGTTCCGTCGTCCACAGTTTCGACGCTCGGGAGGGCGGCGCCTTTCGAGTCTCGCTTACCTATGAGGTTCCAACCGACGCCGGCAAGACCAGCGCCCAGGTCGACACCTACCACGGTCATTTCGCCCGCCTCGTCCCCGACCGGGAAGTGGTCGAGGTGATCGAGTTCGAGACCGACGACCCCGAGATGGCCGGTGAGATGACGATCACGACCGTCCTCACCGACGCCGACGGCGGCACCGACGTGGCGATCCTGCACGAGGGCTTGCCGGCCGGCGTCCCGAACGAGGCGAACGAGGAGGGCACCCGGATAGCACTCGACAAGCTCGCCGCCCTGGTCGAGGGGACGAGCTAGCGCCGCTGGTGCTCGGCCGCCTTGGCGCGGGCCTCGCTCTTCTCCTCGAGGGTCATCGCGCCGGGGTGCCCGTCGCCCGGCCAGGGGCTGAGGATCAGCAGCAGCAGGGCGTCTGAGCGCGCCGCGACCGTGTGCCGCTCGCCGGGATCGAACTCGAAGAGGTGGCCGGGGCCGGCGACGACGCGCTCCCCGCCCGCCAGCGAAACCTCGACCTCTCCCGCGATCAGGACGATTCGCGCCCGCTCGTGCACCTCGTGCTCCTGCAGCGCCTCACCCGCCGGGAGGTTCAGCAGGATCGTCCTCGCGTCGTCCGCCGACGCGAGGATCTCCGGCTCGTGCGGCTGCACCGCCACCGCTCGCAAGTCCCAACTCTGCATCTCCGCCTCCTTCTCGTGACACGCCCCCGCGCATCACATCTCAGGTTCGGACGAAGTCTCTACCATTCCCGCTGGGAGAGTCGTACGACTAGGCAAGGGGGGAAGTACGTGGAGGCACGACGGTTGCGAGGCGGGCAGCTCCGGGGGATGTGTGTTTCTGTCGTGGTGCTGATCGGGGTCCTGGCGCTCGCGATCGTGCCGGCCCAGGCGAAGGCGGCATCGCCGGTACTTGAATTCGTCGCCCCGGGAACGCCCTTTCCCATTCCCTTTACGGCCGATGGTGGAGAGGTGACTGCCGCGCTCGCTGGCTTCGATTCGGTTGTGCACTGTTCGGACTCTGAAGGCGAGGGTGTGATCCTTGGACCGCGCTCGACCGTTTCCGACTTCGTCTTCACCGGCTGCGAAGCGCAGGGGGGCGAAAAAGCTGGCGCCCCGTGCACGTCGGCAAGCGCCAGCGCGGGAGAAATCAAAGCCGAGGCGATCGAAGCCGACCTCGTGTACATCGATCAGGCACGCGGCGAAGTCGGCATGCTCCTCAACCCCGGCGGCGGCGTCTACATGACCTTCGAATGCGGCGGCGAACTCGTCGAAGCAACCGGGCTGTTCCTCTCGCCGGTTGGTCCGCTCAACAAAGTGTCCACGTCCTTCACGGCGACCCTGACCAGGTCGGGTGCGGTGCAGACCCCCAGCGAATACGAAAACGCGCTGGGCGAAAAGCGCTTGGCGATCCCCATGGGCAAACGAACGCTCGACCCCTCCCCGGCCACGACCGGGGTCGAACTGGGCTTCACGATCCACCCGAGCGCGCCGCTTCAGATCAAAGCCGTCAGCGCAGCGGAGATCGAAGCCAAGCGGCATGAGGACGAATCCGCGGCGGCCGCGGCGGCGAAAAAGCGTCAGGACGAGGAAGCCGCGGCGGCTGCGGCGGTGAAGCAGCGGCAGGAAGCGGAAGCGCAGCTCAACCGGGTTAGGCGCGCCCTGCGGTCAAGCGCGCTCGAACAGTGCCGGAAGGCCCCGTCGAAGCACAAGCGCCTGCGCTGCGAAAAGCGGGTCAAGAAGAAGTACGGCAGCGCCCGCTTGGGCTGAAGTCAGAGCCCTGCCGGACGGCCCTGGGCGGCGCCCCTCGGTGGCGCCTCGAGTTCCTACATCGCCCTAACCGGACGGTATTTGAACCGCATCGGGGGTGTTGGCCGCGGCTACTCGTCCCTAACCCTGAAGCCAACTGGGTGCTTTGGCTGCACAGGGGAAGCGATCAACTGGCGGAGGGCGTTGAAGATCCGCTCCAGTTGCTCGTCGTGCTCACCCATCCCTCGTTCGACCTGCTCCAGTCTCGCCTCAAGCGCGGCGTAGGAGCTGGCGACGCGCCGCAGCTCGACGAAGGCGCGCATGATCTCGATGTTGACGGCGATGGCCGTCTTGCTCCGCAGGACGGAGGAGAGCATGGCCACGCCCTGCTCAGTAAAGACGTAGGGGGCATATCGGCGACCACCACGGCCTGCGTTTTTTGAGGTCGCAATCTGCGACCTCAAAGCCGCGGCCTCCTCGCTATCGAGCTGGAACATGAAGTCTTCCGGGAAGCGTTCATGGTTCCGCTTCACCTGCTCGATCAGCCGCTTCGTCTCCACGCCATAGAGGTCTGCGAGGTTCTCGTCGAGCATCACCTGCCGTTCGCGGATCACGAAGATCCGCTTCTCGATCGTCGGTGTCCCGATGACTTCCAGTCCCGTCTTCTCCGCTGTCGGGTCGGCCATGCAGCGGATGATGGCAAATAGGCCGGAACTTATTGTCTACATCGGGGCGCCCGGATTTGAACCGGGGACCTCACCGACCCGAACGGTGCGCGCTACCAGGCTGCGCCACGCCCCGAGAGCGACGATTATCCCAGAGCGTGGCTGGGGGTGGGTCCTGCCTCGGGCGCGGGGGCGCTACTTTGCCGCGCGGAAAGGTTCTTCGATGGTTATGCCACGCAAGCTCGTCCCTCTGGTCGCGGTCCTCGTCGCGGCGTTGCTCGCCGGTGTCCGCCCGGGCGGACATCCCGCGCGGCTTCGTCGGGGTCTCGCCGCAGAGCGCGGCCAAGGCCTCCGACTACGAGCTGATGCGGGAAGCGGGCATCTCCAGCGTCCCGGCTGCCGCTCTCCTGGAACGGGGTCCAGTCGAAGAGCCCCTATCTGGCGGACCCCGACTGGAAGGGGTTCGACCACGAAGTCGCGGTCGCCGCGCGGGCGGGGATCCGGGTGCTGCCCGTTCGTCTACGGGCACGCCGGGCTGGGCGGCGCCGGAGCCGAACGTGCTGCCGGTCTCCAACCCGCTGCAGCGCTGGGCCTGGTCGAGCTTCCTGCGCGCCGCGGCCGAGCGCTACGGGCGCGACGGCGAGTTCTGGGAAGAGCACCCTGACCTGCCCTACCTGCCGATCAAGCGCTGGGAGATCTGGAACGAGCAGAACATCGTCAGCTTCGACGCCGATCCGCGCCCGGCGCGATTCGCGATGCTGCTGCGGATCTCCGGCCGCACTCTGCAAGCGGACCGACCCCGGGCCGAAGGTGATCATCGGCGGCTTCTTCGGCCGGCCGCTGCAGATCCCGCCCAACGTCGCGATCGGCGACTACCTCGACCGCGTCTACGCAGGCCGGCGACGTCAAGCCCTAGTTCGACGGGGTCGGCCTGCACCCCTACGTCGCCGACGCGGGCGCGATCGGCGGCCAGATGCGCACGCTGCGGCGGGTCATGCGCGCTCCACGGCGACGCGCGCGACGCCGATCTACGTGACCGAGCTGGGCTGGGGCTCGGCCAGCGGCCCGACCCGCTGGGAGCGCGGCCTGACCGGCCAGGCCGAACCAGCTCTACCGCGCCTTCGCAGCTGATCTCCGCCAACCGCCATGCGCTGGCGGGTCGGCGGCGTCTGGTGGTACACCTGGAGCGACGAAGGCGGCACCTGCAGCTTCTGCGCGCTCCGCCGGCCTGCTGACCGCCGACCGCAAGGCGAAGCCGGCCTGGTACCGGTTCAACGAATGGACCGGCGGCGACCCCAGCACGGTGCCGCGGGCGGGCGCAGGGTAGCCGGCGGCCGCAGCCGGCTAGGCTCCAGACAGCGGGGAACTTCCAATCCAGCTAAGGAGACCTTTCGATGGCATTTTCGGTACCTGATCTTCCGTACGCGTACGACGCGCTCGAGCCGCACATCGACGAGGCGACGATGCGCGTCCACCACGACAAACACCACCAGGCCTACGTCGACAAAGCCAACGGCGCCCTCGAGGGCACCGAGTGGGCCGACGCCGACGTCGAGGACGTGCTGAAGAACCTCGGCGAGCCTGCCCGCCGACAAGCAGGGCCCGGTCCGCAACAACGCCGGCGGCCACTACAACCACTCGCTCTTCTGGCAGATGCTGAGCCCGGACGGCGGCGGCGAGCCGAGCGGCGAGCTGGCCGACGGCGATCAACAGCGCCTTCGGCTCCTTCGACGCCTTCAAGGAGGAGTTCAAAAACGCCGGCATCGGCCAGTTCGGCTCCGGCTGGGCCTGGCTGGTCAAGAACTCCGACGGCAGCGTCGCGGTGACCAAAACCCCGAACCAGGACTCGCCGATCTCCGACGGCCAGACGCCGCTGCTCGGCGCCGACGTCTGGGAGCACGCCTACTACCTGAAGTACCAGAACAAACGTCCCGAATACCTCGACGCGCTTCTGGAACGTCGTCAACTGGGACTACGTCGCGGAGCGCTTCGCCGCCTAGTTGATCGGGGCCGCGGGCCGCGCCGCCTCGGGCTGGCGTGGCCCGCTTCCGTCCCCGCCTTTCGGCGGGATCTCGCTCATCGCGTGCTCGGCCAGAGCGGTGATGGTGAGTGAGGGGTTGACGCCGACGTTGGCCGGGATCGCGGCGCCGTCGCAGACCAGCAGGTTCTCGTAGCCGAAGACCCGCTGGCTGGCGTCGACGACCCCGTCCTCGGGGCTGTGGCCGATCACCGCGCCGCCGAGGATGTGGGCGGTCGTCGGCACGTTCATCAGCGCCTCCATGGTCGAGCTCTGGGCGATCGCCGCCGGTGCGCTCGGCCAGCCATTCGGCCGCCTCGTTGGCGACCGGGATGAAGGTCGGGTTCGGCCGCTCGGGATCCTGTTCGGTCTGCAGCCGCACGTCGCCGTTGCGCTTGTTCAGCTTCGGCCGCAGGGCGATCGCGTTGTCGAGCGTCTGCATCACGAGGACGATGATCGTGCGGCTCGACCAGCGCTTCGGCCAGAGCATCTTCGCGAACTTGCTTCGGGTGGCGGACGATCTGCCCGAGCAGCTTCAGCGGCCGCGTCACCCGGGTGCCGTCGCCGACCAGCAGCGTGTAGAGCATGTGCATCGAGTCGCCGTCCTTGCCGTAGGTGACGGTCTCGATGTGGGTGTGCGGATCGGGGTAGATGCTGGAGGTGATCGCCACCCGCCGCGTCAGGTCGTCGGGGTAGTCCTCGGGCACGGTGACGGCGAGAACCATCTCGCTGTTGGTGCGGACCAGCTCGCCGAGCCGGTTGGAGATCTTCGGCAGGGCGCCGCCGAGCCGGCAGCGCTGCAGCAGCTTGTTGGTGCCGAGCGGGCCGGCGGCGACGATCACGCCGCGGGCGCGCAGATCGTGCGCTTGCCGCGGCCGCGGAGCAGGCCGGAGCGCTCGCTGCGTGATCGCGTAGCCGTCGCTGCCGTCGGCGGCGCCGAGCGGGCGGATCTCGGTCACCGTGCGTTCCGGAGTGACCACGGCGCCGCGCCGTTCGGCCAGCCAGAGGTAGTTCTTGACCAGGGTGTTCTTGGCCCCGTGCGGGCAGCCGACCATGCAGCGGCCGCACTGCATGCAGCCGGTCCGGTCCGGACCCTCGCCGCCGAAGTAGGGGTCGGGGACCGTCTCGCCGGGGTTCGTCGAAGTAGACCCCCACCGGGGTCTTTTGGTAGGTGTCGCCGACCCCGATCTACTCGCCGAACTCGCGCAGCAGCTGGTCGGCGGGGTCGTCGTTGTCGTGGACGACGACGCCGAGCATCCGCTGCGCCTCCGCGTAGTGGGGCGCCAGCGTCGCCTCCCAGTCCTCGAGGTCGCCCCACTGCGGGTCCTCGAAGAAGTCGCGAGGGGGGGACGTAGAGCGTGTTGGCGTAGCCGAGGCTGCCGCCGCCGACCCCGCAGCCGCTGACCACGGCGACGTCTTTGAAGGTGCTGAGCCGGAAGATCCCCTTGAAGCCGACCCGCGGCGCCCAGAAGTAGCGGCGCAGGTCCCAGGTCGACTTCGGGAAGTCCTTGTCCTCGAAGCGCTTGCCGCACTCGAGGACGCCGACCGAGTAGCCCTTTTCGGCCAGGCGCAGCGCCGAGACCGATCCCCCGAACCCCGACCCGACGACTATCCAGTCGTAATCAAACTGGCTCACCAGCCAAACACTAGTGGCTGAGGTCAACGCGTGTGCGAATCGGTACTGCTCAGGCCTCGCCCGGCTCGAATGGGCGGAAGTCCGAGGTGCGGGCGCCGCAGACCGGGCAGAACCAGTCTTTGGGAATGTCCTCGAAGGCGGTGCCGGGCGGGATGCCGCCGTCGGGGTCGCCGATCGCGGGGTCGTAGATGAACCCGCAGCTGTCGCAGATCCAGAGCGTCGCCTCTTGGGTCTCGGTGGTCATAGCTGAAGTTTAGGCGACCCTCATTTGTCGAAGCTGACCGCGACCGGCTCGCGCTCGCTGGCGTCCTCGATCTCGAAGAACTCGCGTTTCTCGAAGTTGCCGGCGTTGGCGACGATCGAGCCGGGGAACTGTTCGATGTCGGTGTTGTAGGACTGGACGTTGGAGTTGTAGATCCGCCGCGAGGCCTGGATCTCGTCCTCGAGCTCGGAGAGGTTGCGGCTCAGCTGCTGGAAGTTCTCGGTCGCCCGCAGGGTCGGGTAGTTCTCGGCGACGGCGCGCAGGTCGGCGAGGGCGCCGCTCAGCTGGGACTCGGCTTTCGAGGTGTCGGCGACGGATTGCGCCGACATCGCGTCGGCCCGCGCTTTGCTCGTTTTCTCGAAGACCTCGCTCTCGTGCGCGGCGTAGCCTTTGACCGTCTCGACCAGGTTCGGCACGAGGTCGTGACGGCGTTTGAGCTGGACGTCGATCCCGCTCCAGGACTCGTCGACTCGGTTGCGCGAGGAGATGAACGAGTTGCGCTTCGCGATGAAGTAGAAGACCGCGATCAGGATGATCGCGACGACGACGATGATGGCGATGAGCATTGGGGCTCCTGTGGCTTCCGGGGTCGGATCGACTTGGTGCCCATGCTATCGCCGATCGGCGGCGCCGAATAGGCGGCTGGACGCTTAGGATCGCGCGATGGGCGCGAAGCAGGAAGCGCAGGAATGGGCCGAGATCGTCAGCCGCTACGGCGAGCGCAACGGGCTCACCTACGAGCCGGTCGGCGGGATCAACCCCAAAGACGGCCCGGTGGCGCTCTGCGTGGGCGGCGTCAACCGCCTCACCGGCCAGCTCGCCGAGGGCTTCTGGGGGTCCAGCTGCGACGCCGACGAAAAGGAAGTCGGCGGCCTCTTCAACAAGGCGGTGCTGCCGACCGCGCTGCTGGCCAAGGCCCACATGCCCGACCTGGCGCAGAGTCGTGCCGGCCTTCAACGTCGAGTCGATCGAGGGGCACGAGCAGGTCACCCAGCACCTGCAGCGCAAGGTCGAGTTCGAGTCGCTCGACTTCAACAGGCGCTTCCTGGCGACGGTGCCGAAGGAGTACGACCCGATCCAGCTGCGCGAGCTCTTCGGCCCCGGCTTCCTCGCCTGGGTGACGACGATGACCGGCGAGATCGACTTCGGGATCAACGACCGCCAGCTCTGGTTCCTCTGGCGCCTGCGGCGAGCGCAGCGAGGCGGAGCTGAAGGCGGCGCTTAAGAACGCCGGCGAACTGTTCAAGCGGCTGCAGTCGGAGATGGACGAGAGCGGGATCCACACCTACCCGCCCGGTCCCTGGCACGCCGGCCTGGAACCGTTCCCGGACGCGCCGGCGCCGCCTGCTCAGGCCTCGTCGTAGCCGGGGTCGCCGGGCAGGAGCGGCCGCCAGCCGCTGCCGCCCTCGCGGTCCTCGACGATCTTCGGCAGCACCGAGTCGACCTTGCGGCCCCGATAGGCGGCGAGCGCCTCGTCCGAGGTCGCGTAGGGGGCGAGCCACTCGAGCTGGTGGACGGTCGGGAAGGCGAGCGGCAGCTCCCCCGCCCGGTGTGCGCTCAGCGCCTCCGCTGGTTGCAGCCAGGCGGCGTCGACGACCTCGACCCCGTCGGGCTCGGGCGGGGTGTGGGCGGGGGCGAGGGCGAGGAAGAACCAGGCGTCGAACCGGATCGGGATCGGCTCCGGGGTGATCCAGCGCGAGAACAGGACCAGCTCCTCCGTCGGCGGGCAATGCGATGCCGGTCTCCTCGGCCAGCTCGCGCACCGCGCAGATCCGGTGGCCGGCCTCGCCCTCGCCGTCGCCGGGATCGACCGAGCCGCCGGGGAAGACCCAGAGCCCGGGCATAAAGCTCGCCGCTTCGGTCCGCTTCAGCATCAGCACTTCGAGCGCGCGATCGCCGTGCTTGCCGCCGCGGCGCAGCAGCGCGATCCCGGCCGCCGGCCGCGGCGTCGCCGGCTCCCCGTCGTGTGGCAGCTCGCCCGGTCCCCGTCTCCTGGCGCTCACCGGTCCACCCTAACCGGGGCTCCGGGAGGGAGTCAGCCGAGGGCGGTGTGGCGGGCGCGGCGGAGGTAGGTGCGGCGGGCGAGCCAGATCGCCAGGGCGATCAGGGCGATCGGGCCGAGGACGGCGAGCGCGAGCAGGCTGACGGCGGCGGCGACGCCGAGCACCTGGCCGGCGTCGTCGAGCGCGTCGCCGACGCCCCAGGCTCCGCCTTCGTCGGCGACCGCGCCCTCGCCGCCGACGATCCGCAGGGAGACGCGCGAGAGGCTGGCCCGGCGCTCGAGGTTGTCGAGACTCGCCTGTAGGGCCGCGGCGCGGTTGCGCTCGCCGCGCAGCTCGGCTTCGACCGCTTCCCGCTCGCCTTCGGTTTCGGCTGCGGCGAGCTGGCCGAGCAGGCTGTCGATCCGCGCCCGCGAGTCCTCCAGGCGCTCGGCGGTGGAGACGGTCGGGGCGGTGATGTCGTTGGTCGCCTCGTGGCGCGAGCGCACGTCGGCGATCCGCGAGAAGGCGGCCATCGCGTCGCCCAGCTTGCCGCTCGGGATCAGCAGCTCGAACTCGGCTTTGGCGTGGGCGGCGCTGCCGTCGCTGGTCTGCGAGCTGAGCACGACGCCGCGGTAGTCGTGGACCACGTCGAAGACTTCCGCGGAGGCCTTGCCGACGCTCTCGGGCTCGGTCCCGAGGGTGATCTGGGAGGAGCGTTCGATCGCGCGCTTGGAGGTGAGCCGGTCGATGGCGAGGGCCGAACTCCGCATCGTTCCCGATAGCGTCTCGGCGGCGCTGGCCGAATCTTCGGCGGATGGCTTGCTGGCCTGGGGCTCTGCTACTTCGCCGCCCATGTTCAGGAAACCAAGGGCGTCCCCACCGGCTCCCGCGGAGGGGGTCTGGGTCTCCGAACCCTGCGTTCCGATCACCACGGCGACCGCGATGATCGCCGCCAGCGCCATGCCTCCAGCCGGTAGCAGGATCTGGCGCGGCTTCAGCGAGCGCAGCCAGTCGAGCACGCGGGAGAGGCCGCGCGCGGCCGAGCGGCGCGGGAAGCCGGCGGCCGCCCGCGCGTCGAGCTCGGCGCTGAAAGCGGGCCGCGGCTCGGGCCGCAGGTCCTCCAGAGCTAGGCGCAGCTCGTCATCGCTAATTGGCTTCATCGCAGGCCTCCCTCAACTTGGTCACGGCTCGGTGCAGCTTGGTGCCAGCGTTCGACTCGGAGACGCCAAGTACCGCGGCGATCTCCGAGTTGGTCAGGCCGGCGAAGAACTTGAGCGCGATCAGCTCGCGCTCGCGCGGCTCGAGGCGGCTGAGCCCGGCGGCGACGGCGAGGCGGCGGGCGCTCTGCTCGGCGCTCTCGTGCGGGGCGGCGGTCGCGTCGAGGTCCTCGGGCTCGGCCGCCAGCTCGGCCTGGCGGCCGCGGCGGCGGAGCTCGTCGAGGGCCGCGTTGCGGGCGATCCCGAAGAGCCAGGCGCGGCGCTCGCCGCGCTCGGGGTTGAAGCGGTGGCGCTTGCGGTAGGCGCGCTCGAAGGCGGCCGCGGTTACTTCCTCGGCCGCCGCCGCGTCGCGCAGCAGGCTGGCGACGTAGGCGTAGACGTCGTCGCGGCTTTCGCGGTAGAGGAGGTCGAAGACGACGTCGCTCTCGAGCGGCGCTTCCTCGGCGGTGGCGACCAGCGTTTGGTTCACGCCCCTACTACGACGGAACAGCCGATTCATCACAGCTCGCGACCGCTGCCTGAATCGAGTCGGCGCAGATCGCCATCAGCTCGCGCAGCTCGTCCGCGGAGATCGAGAGCGGGGGCACGATCACGACCGTGTTGCCGAGTGGGCGGATGATCGCGCCGCGTTCGCGCGCCTCGTTGGTCACCCGGTGGCCGATCCGCAGTTCGGCGTCATGGTCGCCGAGGTCGATCGCGACCATGAAGCCGCGCTGGCGGACTTCGGCGACCTCGTCCTGCTCGGCGATCCCGGCCAGCAGCTCTTCGAGCAGGGCGATCTTCGGCTGCAGGCGCTCCAGCGTGCGCTCGGACTCGAACACGTCGAGGCTGGCCAGGGCCGCCGCGCAGGCGAGCGCGTTGCCGGTGTAGGTATGGCCGTGGAAGAAGGTCCGGCCCTCGGCGGGGGCGCCGAGGAAGCCGTCGTAGACCGCTTCGGTGGTCAAGGTCGCGGCCAGCGGCAGGTAGCCGCCGGTGATCCCCTTCGCCAGGCACATCAGGTCGGGGGCGACGCCTTCGTGCTCGCAGGCGAACATCGTTCCGGTACGGCCGAACCCGGTCGCCACCTCGTCGCAGATCAGCAGCACGCCGAAGCGGTCGCAGAGCTCGCGGACCGCACGCAGGTAGCCGGGCGGGTGCAGGATCATTCCGGCCGCGCCCTGGACCAGCGGCTCGACGATCACCGCCGCGACCTCGCCGGCGTGCTCGCTCAGCACCCGCTCCAGGTCGGCGGCGTCGCCGGCCTCGGCGGCGTGGGTCTCGAACAGCAGCGGCCCGTAGGCGGCGTGGAAGAGGTCGATGCCGCCGACCGAGACCGAGCCGATCGTGTCGCCGTGGTAGGCGTCGCGCAGGCGGACGAAGGTGCGGCGGCCGGTCTCGCCGCGCTGTTGCTGGTACTGGAAGGCCATCTTCAGGGCGACCTCGGCCGCGGTCGAGCCGGAGTCCGAGTAGAAGACGCGGGAGAGGCCGGGCGGCGCGATCGCGATCAGCCGCGCCGCCAGCTCGGCGGCGCCGGGGTGGGAGAGGCCGAGCATCGTCGAGTGCGAGATCCGCTCGACCTGGTCGCGGATCGCCGCGTCGATCGTCGGGTGGCGGTGCCCGTGGACGTTGCACCACAGCGAGGCGTTGCCGTCGAGGTAGCGGCGGCCGTCGACGTCGATCACGTAGGAGCCCTCGCCACGGTCGATCATCAGCGGCGCCTCGTTCCCCCAGCCCTGTTGCTGGGTAAAGGGGTGCCAGAGATGGTCGTGGTCGAGCTGAGCGGGATCAACCGACATCGCAGGGTCGAGCCTAGTGGCAAGCGGCTCCGGCCCGTTGGCGGCTATGTGACCAGCCTTCCACAACCATTACACCGATCCGTGTAACACTGAAAATCGATGGCGGAGCAAGGCGCGATACCCGAGGTTTCGAAAACGCGCCGGCGCGCCCTGCGGGCTGTCCGCGCGCTGTTCAGTCCGCTGCTCCCCGACGACTACCTCGAACTGATCAACCCGCTCTGGTCGACCCGGGAACTCCGCGGCCGGATCGAGCGGATCGAGCCCGAGACGGCCAACTCCGCGACGGTGGTGCTTCGGCCCGGCTACGAATGGCAGGGTCATCGCGCCGGTCAGTACCTGCGGATCGGCGTGGTGATCGACGGGGTCCACCACTGGCGCGCCTACTCGCTGACCTCCGATCCGAACCGGGCCGACGGCTGTATCGCGATCACCCCGAAGCTGGTCGAGGCGGGAAAGGTCTCGCCCTACCTCGTGCGCGACGCGCATCCCGGGGAAGTCGTCCGCCTCGGTGGCGTCGAAGGGACCTTCGTCCTGCCCGACCCGACCCCCGAGAAGATCCTCTTCATCAGCGCCGGCAGCGGCGTCACGCCGATCATGAGCATGGTCTCCAGCCTCGCCGCGTCGGGGCCGATCGGCGACGTCGTCCACCTCCACTCGGCGCGGACCGCGGAGGATGTGATCTTCGGCCAGCGCCTGCGCGAGCTCGAGGCCGGGCACGTGGGCCTCGAGCTGCACCTCCGCTTCACCGGGGAGCACGGTCGTCTCGCCCCTCCCGATCTCGACCGGATCTGTCCCGACTGGCGAGGGCGCCACGCCTTCGCATCCGGCCCCGGGGAGATGCTCGACGAACTGGCCGAGCACTGGCGGGCCGAGGGCGACCCCGAGCTGCTCAGCATGGAGCGCTTCCAGCCCCACATCGGCGCCGAGGCGGGGGGTGGCGAGGGCGGCGCGGTTCGCTTCGCCAAGAGCGGGGTAGAGGCGACCTGCGACGGCGCCACGCCGATCCTCGTCGCCGGCGAGGAGGCCGGTGCGGTCTTGCCCTTCGGCTGCCGGATGGGGATCTGTCACACCTGCGTGGGCAGGCTCGACAGCGGTCAGGTCAGGGACCTGCGCACCGGCGACGTCCATGGCAGCGAGGGAGAGATGGTCCGGACCTGTGTCAACGCCCCCGAGGGGCCTATCGAGATTGCACTTTGAGCCAACCGAGAGGAACCCGATGAACGCAACCGCGACCGAGGCTGCAGTCAGCCCGCTGAGCCGGCTGACCCCTGAGCAGATCGAGGCGTTGGGTCGCGAGTTCGACGCGATCCGCGACCGCGTCCGCGCCGATCTCGGCGAGCGCGACCGCCGCTACATCGAGAGCATGATCGAGATGCACCGCCGCCTCGGCACGCTCGCCCGGGTGCTGCTGCTCGCCTCGAACAACCTGCCGGCCCGCGCGGCGGGAGCCGCGGCGCTCTCGTCGGCGAAGATCCTCGAGAACATGGAGATCGGCCACAACGTCCTGCACGGCCAGTGGGACTGGATGAACGATCCCCGCATCAACTCCTCCACCTGGGACTGGGACACCGCATCGACCGCCGAGGCCTGGAAGCACTCCCACAACTACGTCCACCACACCTTCACCAACATCCGCGGCAAGGACAAGGACCTCGGCTACGAGATCATGCGAATCGATCCGGAGCAGCCCTGGCACCCGGTCTACCTCTTCCAGCCGCTCTACAACCTGCTCCTCGCCGCCTTCTTCGAGTGGGGCGTGGCGGTCCACGACCTCGACTTCCAGGCGATCCGCAAGGGCGAGAAGTCCAAGCGGCAGGTCAAGCGGGAGTTGGCCGGGATCCGCGAGAAGGCAAAGAGCCAGGTCGTCAAGGACTACATCGCCTGGCCGGCGCTGAGCGGGCTGGCGACGGCGGCGGTCGAGCTGGCGCTGGACGCCGGGCTGGAACGGCGCCGCAGCGGCGGGCTCGCCGGCAGCGTGAGGCGGGCGCTCGGCAAGGGCGCCAGGGCCTACCGCTCGACCGCAGCCGCGAACGCGACCGCCAACGCGGTGCGTAACGTCTGGGCCTACGCGATCATCTTCTGCGGGCACTTCCCCGACCAGACCTACACCTTCAGCGAGGCGGAGGTCGAGGACGAGGGCCAGGGGGCCTGGTACGTGCGGCAGCTGCTCGGCGCCGCCAACATCGAGGGCAGCCCGCTCTTCCACGTCGCCAGCGGCAACCTCGGCTACCAGGTCGAGCACCACCTCTTCCCCGACCTGCCCAGCACCCGCTACGCGGAGCTGGCGCCACAGGTCAAAGACATCTGCGAGCGCTACGGCCTCCCTTACAACAGCGGCCCCTTCTCCCAGCAGCTGGGAATGGTGCAGCGGACGATTCTGCGGCTTGCCTTCCCTGGCGGAGAGGCGCGCCCGAAGCCGGGGCCTTACCGCGGGGAGTAGGCAATCGCTGCGTGACACGCGGGTGATCGAGGACCCTGACGACCGTCGCGGGCGAGCCAGCGGTGGCCGCCGAGGGGCGCGAGCTGGCGGCAGCGGGCGAGCGGGTCTAGCGCCTCGCTCGCTCGGTACCGTCCCCGCGGTGCTGATCCTGCTGCCGCCTTCCGAGGGCAAGGCGGCGCCCGCGAGAGGGGCGCCGCTGGACCTCGATTCGCTCGTCCATGCCGAGCAGCTCGGGGTCAAGCGGGCGGCTCTGCTCGACGCGCTGGAGAAGCTGGCGAAGGGGCCGCGCGGGGCCGCGGTGAAGAAGCTCGGCGTCTCCGCCGGCCAGGCTGGAGAGGTCGACGTCGACGCTGCCCTGCGCGCCGCCCCGGCGGCGCCCGCGGCCGAGGTCTACACGGGCGTCCTCTACGACCGCCTGGGCCTGCCCAAGCTGCCGGCGACGGCGCGCCAGCGAGTGCTGATCTCCAGCGCCCTGTGGGGAGTGGTGAGGCCCGAGGACCGCATCCCTTACTACCGCTTCTCGGCGAAAGCGCGGCTCGGCCGAGTCGGCCCGCCCGCCGCCTTCTGGCGGCCGGCGCTGGCCGCGGCGCTGCCGGACGAGGAGGGCGAGCTGATCATCGACATGCGCTCCGGCGCCTACGCGACCGCATGGATGCCGCAGCGGGCGAGCCTGCTCGCGGTGCGCGCCTTCCGCATCAGCGGTGGGAAGCGCGTGCCGGTCTCCCACATGGCGAAGGCGGTGCGGGGCGACGTCGCCCGGATGCTGTTGAAACCAAAGAAGGCGCCCGGCGACCCGGAGGGGGTGGCGAACGTCGCCGCCCAGGCTGGCTTCGAGGTCGAGCTGAACGGCTCCAACCTCGACGTGATCGTCAGCGAGTGAGATCCAGCTTCGGCCAGCTCTGCGGCGCCCCGAGGTCGAGCCAGGGGAGGGTGTGCACCTCGACCTCGCCCAGCCTCGCGATCGTCTCCCGGTTGGAACGCTCGACCTCGCTCGGCTCCGGCGGCCACGGGGTGAGGACGACCGCGGCGACCTCGAGCCCGGCGGCGCGGGCCGCCTCCAGGGTCAGCAGGGTGTGGTTGATCGTCCCCAGGCCCGGCCCGGCGACGACCACCAGCGGGTAGCCGAGCTCGGACGCGAGGTCGCGCACCAGGTAGCCCGCGGCGAGTGGGACCAGGAGCCCGCCGACCCCCTCGCAGACCAGGGAGTCGCCCTGGCCCGCCGCCGCCCGCGCCGCCTCGCGCAGCCGCTCCGGGTCGATCTCCTCGCCGGCCAGCGCCGCCCCGAGGTGCGGCGAGACCGGCGGCCCGTAGCGGTAGGGAGCGATCTCGGCGTCGCTTTGGGCCGAGCCCGCCGCCCGCCGCAGCAGCTCGTGGTCGGCCTCGCCATCTTCCTCGAGGCCGGTCACGCAGGGCTTGAAGACGGCGACCTGGGCGCCGGACGCAGCGAAGCCGCGGGCGAGGACGGCGGCGACCACGGTCTTGCCGACCTCGGTCCCGGTCCCGGTGACGAAGACTCCGTTCAAGCGGCCACGGGGACGAGGCCGAGCTCGCGCGCCGCGGCGCCGATCGTCGCCGCCCCCTCGCGCAGCTCGGCGGGCGTCTGGGTCGCCATCACCGTCAGCCGCAGCCGCGAGGAGCCGGCGGGAACGGTCGGTGGTCGAATCCCCTGGGCGAAGACGCCGCGCTCCAGGGCGAGCTCGCAGAGCCGCATCGTCGGCTCCGCCTCGCCGACCGCGAGCGGGACGATCTGGGTGCTCGAGCTCGGCGCCGGCAGCCCTTCGGCGGCGAGCGCCTCGCGTAGGGCCGCAGCGTTCGCCTGCAGGCGCTCGACCCGCTCGGGCTCGGCTGCGAGGATCGCCAGTGCCGCCGCCGCGGCGCCGATCGCGGGGGGCGCGGGCGCGGTCGAGAAGATGAACGGCCGGGCCGAGTTGAGGAGGAAGTCGACGGTCTCGGCGCTGGCGCAGGCGAAGGCGCCGTAGGAGCCGAGCGCCTTGCCGAGCGTGCCGACGACGACGTCGACCTCACCGGCCAGTCCGGCGGCGGCGACCGAGCCGCGGCCGCCTGGACCAAGGGTGCCGATCGCGTGCGCGTCGTCGACCATCAGCCGGCAGCCGTAGCGCCGGGCCAGCTCCATCAGTCCGGCGAGCGGGGCGACGTCGCCGTCCATCGAGAAGAGGCCGTCGGTGACGATCAGGGCCGCGCGCCCGCCGGCCGCGCGCAGGCCATGCTCGAGGTGGTCGAGGTCGGCGTGGCGGTAGACGAAGGTCTCGGCGCGGGCGAGCCGGCAGCCATCGACGATGCTGGCGTGGTTCAGCTCGTCGGAGAAGACGACCTCGTCGCGCCCGGCGAGCGCGGCGATCGTCCCCGCGTTGGCGAGGAAGCCGGAGCCGAACAGCAGCGCCGCTTCGTGGCCGGCGAACTCGGCCAGCTCCGCCTCCAGCGCCCGGTGGGGCTCCATGTTGCCCGAGATCAGCCGCGAGGCGCCGCTGCCGGCGCCCCAGCGCAGCGCCGCCTCGGCCGCCGCCTCGCGCACGCGCACGTCGTCGGCGAGGCCGAGGTAGTTGTTCGAGCAGAGCAGCAGGACCTCGCGTCCGTCGAGCGTCACCCGCGGCCCCTGCGGGCCCTCGACCAGGCGCAGTCGCCGGTGGAGCCCGCTCGCGCGCAGCTCCTCCAGCCGCTGCGCGACGTCGCTCACGCTGCCGTCGGGTAAGAGGGCGCCTTGCCCTTCTTCACTACACGCAGCTGCGTCGACGGATCCCACATCGCCGCCTCGTCCTGGTGGTCGATCAGCGCGTCCATCGGCGTCTGTGGGCTCTCACCCTCCAACCAACCCGAGCGGTTGTCAGGACGCGGGTTTGAGCCGTTGTCCGCTTGGCGGGCGACGTTCAGCCCCAGCTCCTCGAACATCGCCCGGTCCTCAGCCGGTTCAGCCCCCAGGGTGGTGAGGAAGTTCCCCATCATCACGCCGTTCAGCCCAGCCTTGACGGCGAGCTTGTGCAGGGAGCCGAGGTTCTCGACCCGACCGCCGCAAAGCCGGAACAGAGCGCCGGGGATGATCAGGCGGAAGATCGCGATCCACTTCACCACCTCCCACGGGTCCATCACCTCGCGGTCGCCAAATTTGGTCCCCTCCTTGGGGATCAGCAGGTTGATCGGGACCGAGGTCGGGTTGATCTCTGAGAGCTCGAAGGCCATCTCGACCCGCTGGGCTGGGCTCTCACCGAGGTTCAAGATTCCCCCGACGCAGGTCTCCAGCCCCGCCTCTTTGACCGCTTGGATCGTCCGCAAGCGACCCTCGTAGCGGACCGTGGTTGAGACCTCGGGGTAGTAGGAGCGCGCCGACTCGACGTTGTGGTGGACCCGCTGGATCCCCGCCTCCTTCAACGCCTTGGCTCGCTCGGAGGACATGTGGCCGATCGAGGCGCAGCGCTTTAGGTTCGTCCTCTCGGCGACCAGTTCGGCCCCGGCGAGGATTTTCCCGAAGTCTTTCTTGGAGAGCCCCTGGCCCTGGGTGACCATGCAGAAGCGGTGGGCGCCAGCCGCCTCCGCCGCTTCCGCGTGTTCGAGGATCTGCTCCGGCTCCATCATCGCGTGCATCGGCGTGTCGGCCTCCGCGTAGCGTGATTGGGCGCAAAAGCCGCAGTCCTCAGCGCAGCCACCGGACTTGGCGTTGACCAGGGAGCACATGTCGGTGGAGTCGCCGAAGTTCTCGATCCGCACCTCCCAGGCGCGTTCGACCAGGGCTTCGATCTCTGCGTGCTCGCTCAGGGCGCCGTAGGCGAGGGCTTCCTCGGCGGTGATCAGGGGGGCCATCGGTCATAGCATCGCACTATGGATCGGACGAAGGTGCGCCGGCGACGGGTCGGCCTCGTGGTCTTGCTCGGGTTCGCGCTTGCTGCGTTCGCGCTCGGCGCGGCGCTCGGCGACGGCGACTCCCAGCCCTCCAAGGCGAAGGCGTCCGTGCCCCTGTCCCCCCAGCACCTGGCCGGCGAGCGGGTCATCGCCGGGCTGCCTGGGACCGGGGTCTCGCCGCGCCTGCGCCGCGCCGTCGCCGCGGGCAGGATCGCCGGGGTCGTCCTCTTCGAAGCGAGCTTCCCCAGCCGCGCCGCCGGCCGCCGGCTGATCGCCCGCCTGCAGGCGATCCCGCGGCCGCCGGGCCTGCGCGACCCGCTGCTGATCATGGTCGACCAGGAGGGCGGCCTGGTGAAGCGGGTCGACGGGGCGCCGACCCTCTCGGCCCGCCAGATGGGCGCCCGCGGCGCCGCGACCAGCCGCGAGCAGGGGCGGCGCACCGCCGCCAGCCTGCGCGCGCTCGGGATCAACGTCGACCTCGCTCCGGTCCTCGACGTGGCCCGCCCCGGCGGCACGATCGCCGAAACCGAACGCGGCTTCGGGGCCAGCGCCGCGCGGGTGATCGAAACCGCGATCCCGTTCGCGGAAGGCCTGCAGGCGGGCGGCGTCGCCGCCACCGCCAAGCACTTCCCGGGGTTCGGCGCGGCCGGCGAAAACACCGACTTCGCGGTCGAATCGATCGACCTCTCAAAGCCGCGGCTGCGGGCGGTCGACGAGGCGCCGTTCGCCGCCTTCACCGCGGCTGGGGGAGAGCTGGTGATGCTGAGCACGGCGATCTACCCGGCCTTCTCCGACCGGCCCGCCGCCTTCGCGCGCCCGATCGCGACCGGGGAGCTGCGCGGCCGGCTCGGCTTCGAGGGCGTCTCGGTCACCGACGCCCTCGGCACGGTCGCCGTCAAGGACTTCGGCAGCCCCGCCCAGGCCGCCCTCGCGGCCGTCCGAGCCGGCGTCGACCTCCTCCTCTTCAACAACCTCGCCCAAGCCGAACACGGCTGGACCGCCCTGGTAAAAGCGCTCCGCACCAACAAACTCCCCCGCGCCGAATTCAACGCAGCTGTCGAACGAGTGCTCGACCTGCGAGCGAACCTACGGCGCTGAACGGGGGGTCGGGTGACCCTCCGACGGAGGCTGAGAGGGGCTCGGTGGCGCCCCGGGAGTGCGACTCAGCTGCGCGACGGCCTCAGGCGGAGGGTCACCCGACCCCCGCACCTCCAGGCCTAGCGCCCCCGCTCTTCCCGCACCGCCTCCGGATCAAAGATCCGCACCCCGTCGCGCCCGCCATCCTTGGCCGCATACATCGCCGCATCGGCCTGGGAGGCGACCGAGCCGGCGCCCTGGCGCGGGTCTTCGCCGAACATCGCCACCCCGACGCAGGCGGTGACCGCCTCGACCCCCTCGCCTTCGGGCTCGTGCTCGCGCACCGCGCGCGCGATCGCCTCGGCGGTCAGCACCGCCTCCTCGCGGCTGCAGCGCGGCAGCACGATCGCGAACTCGTCGCCGCCGAGCCGGCCGAGGCTGTCGCTCTCGCGGGTGCGGCGGCGCAGGACCTCGGCGATCTCGACAATCAGGCGGTCGCCGGCCGGGTGCCCGTGGTCGTCGTTGACCCGCTTGAAGTGGTCGAGGTCGAGCATCAGCATCGCTCCGGTGGTGCGCTCGCGCCGCGCCCGCGCCATCGCCGTGCGCAGGTCCTCGTCGAAGCGGCGGCGGTTCTTCAGCCCGGTCAGCGGATCCTCGCTCGCCTCGCGCTGCAGTTCCTCCATCCGTTCGTTGTGGCTCCAGACAAAGATCAGGGCGCCGAGCAGGACGGCGATCGCCAGCCCGACTACGGCCAGCAGCAGCGGCAGGCTGAGGTCCGGTTCGTCGGGATCGCGGACGACGAGGACGAGGGTCCGGCCGGCGATCTCGATCGGCGTCGTCGAGGCTTCGTCGAGCTCGCCGCCGAGCACCGTTTCGCCCTCGTAGAGGAGCTGCGTTTCGACCTCGCCGGGCAGGGTGCCGGTCGCGGTCTCCAGCAGGTCGGCGGCGCGGAAGCTGCCGGTGACGAACCCGATCAGGGCGGCGCGGCGCTGCGCCGTGCTGTCCAGCGGGGCGCCGTCGCGGTAGACCGCCTGGAAGATGTTGATGCCGGGGCCGCCCAGGGCCAGGGAGAGGACCGGGGTCGCGACCGGCTTGCCGGTGTCGCGCGCCCGTCGCAGGTAGGGGCCGCGGTCGGGGTCGGAGCCGATGTCGTAGCCGAAGGCGCGTTCGAGCGCCATCCGCGTCTGGCCGTTGGCGACCGCGTAGGTGAGCGGGAAGTAGACAGGCCGCGGCTGCGCCCGCCGAAGCACTTTCAGCGTCGGCCCAACCCGTTCGAGGATCTGGTGGCCGCTGCCCCATTCGTAGGAGGTGCGTTCGGGACCCTTGACCTGGGGCATGTAGGCGGTTGAGTCGAGCACCCCCTCGCCCAGCAGCGAGCGCCCGAGGATTTCGAACTCGTGCTCGTTGAGTTTCCCCTGCGCCTGCACGAAGGCGGCCGAGGTGGAGAGCTGGCCGACCGAGAAGTCGGCCACGGCCTCAGTCTGCTGCGCCGCCCGGACCGCCTCTTCGCGCTCGATCTGGTCGAGGTCGCTGACGTCGTCGGAGTGGATGAAGAGGGCGCCGGCGATCGCCCCGACGCCGATCAGGCAGACGGCCGCGAGGCCTATCCAGAAACGTGCTCGCATGGGGTTTCTTCGGCGCGGAACATGCAGGGGTTGAACCTGGGATGACCCGTGCGCCGCCCACGGGAGATTGCCGCGCGGCTAATCGGGAACCGCGGCCAGGCTCTCCCAAAGATAGAGCGAAGCGAGGCTGCGGTGGGGACTCCAGCGCTCGCTCATCTCGACCACCGCCTGCGGCGTCGGCATCTCTACCAGCCCGTACTCGATCTGGATCGCTTTGCGGATGCCGAGATCGCCGCCGGAGAGGACGTCGGGTCGCTGCAGGTGGAAGATCAGGAACATCTCGGCGGTCCAGCGGCCGAGCCCGCGGACGGCGACGATCTCCTCGATCACCGCCTCGTCCTCGAGCTCGCCGAGCCGGTCGAGCTCGAGCTCGCCGCTGAGCACGTGGCGGGCGAGGTCCTGGACGTACTCGACCTTGCGCCCGGAGAGCCCGGCGCCGCGCAGGTCGGCCTCCTTCGCGTCGAGCAGCTGCTGCGGGCTCGGGGGCTTGCCGCCGAAGATCTCGAGCACGCGCCCGTAGATCGTCCGCGCCGCTTTGGTCGAGAGCTGCTGGCCGACGATCGCCCGCAGCAGCGCCCCGTAGGCGTCCGGCGGCGCCTCCTCGGAGCGGCGGGCAAGGCGCGTCTCGAGGTCGATCTTCCCGACCCGCTCGACCAGCGCCGCCATCGTCGGGTCGGTCGCGGCGAGCGCCCGCCGCTCGCTGGCGGCGCTCATCGGCCGGTCCACTCGGGCCGGCGCTTCTCGGCGAAGGCGCGGATCCCCTCGCGCAGGTCGGCCGAGGCGAAGCAGGACTCGCGCAGCGCGACCAGCCCCGCCTCCTGCTGCGTGCTCAGCACCGGCGCGGCGTTGAGCAGGTCGATCGCGCTCTTGTTGCCGCGCATCGAGAGCGGCGCGTTGGCGGCGATCTCCGCCGCCAGTTCCACCGCCTCGGGTTCGAGCCGGTCGTCGCTGACGACCTCGTTGACGAGGCCGATCCGGTCGGCCCGCTCGGCGTCGAGGTTGCGGCCAGTGAGGAAGAACTCCTTGGTCCGCGCTAGTCCGATCGTGTCGAGGAACTTGCGCAGGCCGGTGTGGCCGTAGATCAGCCCCAGCTTGGCCGGCGGCATCCCCAGCATCGCGCCGCTCGCGCAGATCCGCAGGTCGCAGGTGATCGCCAGCTCGAGGCCGCCGCCGAGGCAGTGGCCATTGATCGCCGCCACGGTCGGCCAGGGGTGGTGGGAGACCGCCTCCATCGCCGCGTGGAAGGGGTGGGCGACGAGCGCCTCGGCGTCGCGCTCGAAGGTCTCCTCGGGGATCGCGGCGATGTCGTAGCCGGCCGAGAAGACCGGCGGCGCGCCGGTGATCAGCACGCAGCGGGTCTCGATCCCGCGGTCGAGCTGCGGCATCGTCTCGGCGATCGCGTCGAGAATCTCGTGGTCGAGCGCGTTGCGGCGCCCGGGGTTGGAGATGCGCAGTCGCGCGACCGCCTCGGCCGGCCGGTCGAGCAGGAGCTTGCCGCCTGCAAGCTGCTCGGCCACGGTCCCTACTCCAGCACTATGAGGACGTCGCCTTCGCTCACGGCTTGGCCCTCCTCGCAGCGAATCTCTTTGACGACTCCGTCGTCTTCGGACTCGACCGGGATCTCCATCTTCATCGACTCGAGGATGACGACGGTGTCGCCGTCACCGACCGTGTCGCCGATCGCTACCTCGATTTTCCAGACGTTGCCGGTGATGTGCGCCTCGATGTCTGCCATGGGCGGGGACAATATCCGGCCGATGGGACCGGAAACGACCGCCGTGGTGATCGCGGCCCGCAACGAGGCCGACCGAATTGCCGCCACGGTCGGCGCCCTGCGCGGCGCTTTCCCCGACGCCGCGATCTGGGTTGGCGACGACGCCTCGACCGACGGCACCGCCGAGCTGGCGCTGGCGGCCGGGGCGCAGGTGGTCCGCCGCGGCCGGCCGCACGGCAAGGGCGGCAACGTCACCGCCGCCGCCGAGGCGGCGCTCAGCGTCGAGCCACCGCCGGACCTGGTCCTGCTCTGCGACGGCGACCTCGGTGCCTCGGCGGCGCGCCTCGCGCCGCTGGTCGCGGCGGTGCGGGCGGGGGAGTGCGACCTCGCCGTCGCGGCCTTCTCCCGGCGGGTTGGTGGCGGGTTCGGTATCGCTTTGTCTTTCGCCCACTGGGCGATCCGCCGGCTTTGCGGCGCCGAGACCACGGCGCCGATCTCCGGTCAGCGGGCGCTGCGGGTGGAGACCCTGCGGGCGACGCTGCCCTTCGCCGCCGGCTTCGGGATGGAGATCGGGATGACCGTCGACGCGGTCCGCGCCGGCTACCGGCTGCGCGAGTACGAGCTCGACCTCGAGCACCGCGCCAGCGGCCGCACCGCCGCCGGCTTCCTGCACCGCGGCGCGCAGCTGCGCGATTTTTTACGGGCCTTCTGGTCGCGGCGCTAGAGCCGCGGGCTAGGGCGTGACCTCGGCCACGACGGCGTCGATCAGGTCGTCGGCGACCTCGCCGGTGCTGGCGGCGAGCGCCTCCGTCTGCTGGGCGGCCTTCGCCTGCGCGACCTTGGCGGTGGCCTCGACCGTCGCGGCGGCCACCTCCGAGTTGGGGGTGTCGCGGGGCAGTGCATCCGCGACCTTTTCCGCGGTTGCTTTCTTCTCATCCTCAGTCAGGTTGCCGCCGAGGAACCCGAGCTCGGTGCCGCCTGGGAGTTTGATCGAGCTGATCCGCGCGTAAAGGAAGCCGACAAGGATCAGCGCCGCGCCGACGCCGAGCAGCGCCGAGAGCAGGGTTTCGGAGGCCAGCTCCTTGGTTTCGGTCGTTTTCGCGGTTTCACCGGTCGCCGTCTTGGTGGTTTCGGTGATTTCGTTGCCGAATTGCCAGTTGATGACGAGCAGCCCCACCCAAACCAACAGCACGAGGACGCCGATTGCGACCAGCCACTTGTGGGCCCCGCTGGCGACGCCGACCTGGGGGTCCTTCCGCTCGACCTGGACCTGCGTCTTCTCGTTCAGCGAGGGCGCCATCGGGCTGGCAACGTACATTCCGGGGCGCCGCAGTCAAGCGTTTTCGGCGCGCTTCCGCGCCACTTACTCAATAGACGACCAATGATCTGCAACTTCCGAGTAAATAAACGCTGATGTTCCTTGCAATCGACCAGGGGACCACCGGCACGACCTGCCTCGTCTTCGACCGCGAGGCGCGGCTGGCGGGCCGCGCCTACTCGGAGTTCGAGCAGTTCTTCCCGCGGCCCGGCTGGGTCGAGCACGACGCCGGCGAGATCTGGGAGGTGACCCGCCGGGTCGCCGCCGAGGCGTTGGCGGCGGCCGGGATCGGAGGCGGGGAGCTCGACGCGATCGGGATCACCAACCAGCGCGAGACGGTGGTCGCCTGGGACCCGGAGAGCGGCGAGCCGGTGCACCGGGCGCTGGTCTGGCAGGACCGGCGCACCGCCGAGCGCTGCGACGAGCTGCGCGCCGCCGGCCACGAGCCGCTGGTCCGCGAGCGCACCGGCCTCGTCATTGACCCCTACTTCTCGGCGACCAAGATCGAGTGGCTGCTGGCCAACGCGGAGGCCGCCGAGCGGGCGGTCTTCGGGACGATCGACTCCTGGCTGCTGTTCAAGCTGACCGGTCGCCACGCCACCGACTACTCCAACGCGGCGCGGACGATGCTGTTCGACATCCGCCGCCTGACCTGGGACGAGGAGCTCTGCGGCCTGCTCGGGATCGACCCGGCGCGGCTGCCGCAGCCGCTCCCGTCCTCGGGCCGCTTCGGGACCACCTCCGAGTTCGGCGGCGAGGTCCCGGTCTGCGGGGTCGCCGGCGACCAGCAGGCGGCGCTGTTCGGCCAGGCCTGCCACCGGCCGGGGGAGGCCAAGAACACCTACGGCACCGGCAGCTTCGTCCTGCTCAACACCGGCGCCGAGGCGCCGCCGCCGCAGGACGGCCTGCTGACCACGGTCGCCTGGGGGCTGGGGGAGGAGGTCGCCTACGCGCTGGAGGCTTCGATCTTCGTCACCGGCGCCGCTGTGCAGTGGCTGCGCGACGGTCTCGGGGTGATCGAGGACGCGGCGGAGACGGAGGCGCTGGCCGCTTCGCTGGACTCCAACGACGGCGTCTTCTTCGTGCCGGCCCTGACCGGGCTCGGCTCGCCCCACTGGGACCCCTACGCGCGCGGCACGATCGTCGGCCTCACCCGCGGCAGCGGCCGCGCCCACCTGGCGCGGGCGGCGCTGGAGGGGATCGCCTATGAGACGGTCGATGCGGTACGCGCCCAGGAGGCGGCCTGCGGCGAGCGGCTCACGGAGCTGAAAGCCGACGGCGGCGCCGTCGCCAACCGCTGGCTGATGCAGTTCCAGGCCGACGTGCTCGGGGTGCCCGTGGTCGTCCCCGAGGTCGCCGAGACGACCGCGCTGGGCGCCGCCTACCTCGCTGGCATCGCGGCCGGGGTCTGGACGCGCGAGCAGGTCGGGGAGATGTGGCGCCAGGCGGCGCGCTACGAGCCGGCGATGGGCGAGGACGAGCGCCAGACTCTGCTCGCCGGCTGGTCCCGCGCCCTCGAGCGCTCACTCGGTTGGGCGCACCCCGACGCTTGAGGGGTTTTCTGCGCGTAACCGGCTGGAAATGGGAGGGTTGTTTCCTCGCATGGCCGACATGAAGCCACAGGTCTACCTCGACCCGCGCCCGGCCGAGTACTTCGACCAGTTCCACCGCTCGGCGCGCAAGGGCTCGGTCTGGATGTACTCGATCGCGCGGGTCATCCTCACCCCGCTGACCCTGCTGATCTACCGGGTCAAGGCGATCGACAAGGAGAACGTGCCCCGGCAGGGAGCGCTGGTCCTCGCCCCCAACCACTTCAGCCAGCTCGACCACTTCTTTATCGGCGTCTGGCTGCGGCGGAAGGTCCGCTTCATGGCCAAATCCCAGCTCTTCGGCCCGCGCGTCCTCACCTTCATCTTCAAGCACGGCGGCGTCTTCCCGGTGCGCCGCGGACACCGCGACGAAGAGGCCTTCAAGACCGCCTACGAGCTGATCGACCAGGGCGAGATGCTGCTCGTCTACGCCGAGGGCGGCCGCTCGCGCTCCGGCGAGCTCGGCGAGCCGAAACCGGGGATCGGCCGGATCGCCCTGGAGTCCGGTGTCCCGATCGTCCCGGTCGCGATCTTCGGCTCCGCCGAGGCACGCCGCTGGAAGCACTTCCGCTTCCCCCGGATCACCGTCCAGTTCGGCGCCCCACAGACCTTCCCGGTCGAAGCCGACCCGAGCCGCGAGCGCCAGCTCGAAGTCGCCGGCGAGGTCTTCGCCGAGGTGAAGCGGATGTACGGCGAGCTATCTACTCGTAGCGTGGCGCGACACGGGCATAGAAGTCCGGGTCGTGCCCAGGCGTGATCACCACGTCCGGGAACTGCGAGTGGAACAGTTTCAGCTCCTGCAGCGAGCGGCGGTAGTTGTGCGCGTCTTCGGGCCGCGGCGGCAGCGCCGCTTTGCCGAGTAGCTGGTCGAGGTAGTACATCGTGTCGCCGCCGATCACGAAGTCGCGCTCGGCCAGGCGGCAGATCACCGACATGTGGCCGGCGCTGTGGCCGGGGGTGAAGGCGAGCCGGACCGAGCCGTCGCCGAACAGGTCGAAGCTGCGGCCGAAGCTCGCGTAGGACTCGATGTTGCCGCGGTCGAAGGAGACCGTGCGGTACTCGAAGGCGTAGTCGATGTGCTGGCGCCGGTAGCCCTTCAGCAGTCCGCCTGAGCCGGTCGTCGCCTCGGCCCACTCCGGCTCGGAGACGACGAAGGTCGAGTTGGGGAACTCGGAGATCGCCGAGGTGTGGTCGATGTGCAGGTGGGTCATCACGACGATCGGGATCTCGCCCGGGTCGAGCCCGCGCGAGCGCAACTGCGCCGGCACGTCTTCGCCGGGCTGCAGCGAGGGCTTGCCGAAGCGGTTGGAGACGCCGCCGAAGTTCTCCTTGCCGTCGGTGGCGATCGAGGGGTGCAGGCCGGTGTCGACGAGAACCGGGCCGACGCTTGGGTGGCGGATCAGGAAGGCCGGCACCGGGACCACGTTCGGCTCGCCGGGGAAGAACAGCGTCCGCAGCAGCTTCAGGGTGAGGAAGCGACCGCCGGGGCTGACCATCGTCTTCTGCGGGAAGTCGACGTGGCCGGCGACGATCGGTTCGACCGCGACGCTCACCCCGGTCGTGCCTCCGGCGAGCGGTTCGTGCAGCGGTTGGGGTTCGACGCTGACCTTCATAGACAGCCAGATTACGCGGGAAGCCTCGCGTATAGGCTGACGGGCGATGGCTGAACGCTCGCATTCGCAGGTTTTTCGGGACGGTTTGCTGGAGGGGCAGGTGATCGTCGTCTCCGGCGCCGGTGCCGGGCTGGGGCGCGAGAGCGCGCTCGAGCTGCTCCGCCTCGGCGCCACCGTGGTCGGCTGCGGCCGCCGGGCCGAGCCGCTGGCCGAGACCGCCGAGCTCGCCGCCGGGCTGCCCGGCGCCTTCGAGCACGAGCAGCTCGACATCCGCGAGGAGGAGCCGGTGGAGCGCTTCTTCGACGGCCTGCTCGAGCGCCACGGCCGCCTCGATGTGCTCGTCAACAACGCCGGCGGCCAGTTCCTCAGCCCGGCCGAGGCGATCTCGCCGAAGGGCTTTCGGACCGTGATCGACCTCAACGTCCACGGCACCTGGCTGATGACCCACGCCGCCGCGACCAAGGCTTTCATCCCCCAGGAACGGGGCAAGATCCTCAGTGTCACCCTCTCGCCCCACAACGGGATGCCGGGCATGGTCCACTCCGGCGCCGCCCGCGCCGCGGTCGAGAACATGATGCGGACGCTGGCGATCGAGTGGGCCCGGTTCGGGATCACCACCTGCGCCCTCGCTGCCGGCCAGTTCGCGACCGAGACCCTGCTGACCAAGTATCCGCAGGTCGTCGTCGACAACCTCGAGCGCTCGATCCCGGTCGGCCGCGCCGGCCGCCCCGAGGAGATGGCCTGGTTGGTCGCCTACCTCGCCTCGCCCGCCGGCAACTTCTACTCCGGCACCACGATCACGATCGACGGCGCCCGCGACAACTGGGCCGGACCCTGGCCACCGCAAGCGATCGTCGACGAGTCCGGCGAGCCCCCGGCCGAGGAGCGGCGCTAGCGCCGCTCGAGGATCACGATCGGAATTTCGCGTCCCTGGCTGCGCTGCTGGTAGGTGCGGTAGCCGTGCCAGGCCTGTTCGGCCAGCGGCCAGAGGCGCTCGCGCTCCTCGGGGTCGGCGACCCGGGCCCGGACCGGAATCCGCTCGCCGCCGACTTGGACCGTCGTCTCCGGGTTGGCTTTGAGGTTGTGGAACCAGGCGGGGTGCTTCGGGTAGCCACCCTTGGAGGCGATCAGCACGACGTCGTCGCCGTCGCGCACGTAGAGCAGCGGCGCGGTGCGTTTGACGCCGCTCTTGGCGCCGACGTGGTCGAGCAGGCACATCTTCCCGGGCACGCCGGGGATCGACTGGCCGACCCGCCCGCCGGTCGCCCGGTAGGCGCGGGTGTGGAGACCGGCCGCGCGCGTGAGAGCAGGCCAGATCCGGTCCGCCACCTCGAGGTAGAGGACCTTCGGCCTGCTCTCTGACGCGGAGTCGGTCAGGTGTACATCCCTCCGAACATGCCGCCGGTCACGTTGAGGACCTGGCCGTGCACGTAGTTGGCGAGCGGCGAGGCGAGGAAGAGGACCGGGCCGGCGGCCTCGTTCGGCTGGGCCGGGCGGCCGATCGGGATGATCGCCGAGGCCATCGCCCGCATCTGCTCGGGGATCCCGAGCTCGATCTTCTCGCCGCTTGGCGTCGTCATCTCCCCGCCCTCCTCTTTGGCGGCGGTGAGGCGGGTGTCGACGAAGCCGAAGGCGACCGCGTTGACGTTGATCTTGAACTGGCCCCACTCCTTGGCCAGGGTTTTGGTCAGCCCGACGACGCCCATCTTCGCCGCCGAGTAGTTGACCTGGCCGGGGTTGCCCATCGTCCCCGAGGTCGAGGAGATGTTGATCATCTTGCGGAAGACCTCTTTGTCTTCGCCGCGCTCGGCCTTCGCCGCCTCGCGCCAGTGCGGGGCGAGCGCCCGGGCGACGCGGAAGGGCACGATCGTGTGGATGTCGAGCATCGCCTGGAACTGCTCGTCGCTCATCTTGTGGGCGACCCCGTCCCAGGTGTAGCCGGCGTTGTTGACGACGATGTCGACCGCGCCGAAGGCGTCGACCGCGGCGGCGACCATGTCGTCGCAGGCGCCGGTCTTGGTCAGGTCGCCGGAGAAGACCGCGGTCTCGCCGGAGATCTCGCCCGCCGCCTGCTCGGCGACGTCGCCGTCGAGGTCGTTGATCAGCACCTTGGCGCCCTCGCCGGCGAACAGTCCGGCGGTCGCCCGGCCGATCCCGCGCGCCGATCCGGTCACGATCGCGGCTTTACCGTCCAGTAGTCCCATCGCTCTACCCATTTCCTTTCGTACGTGAAAGTTGCCCGCGCAGGCTACACGGATCGGCGTCGAGTAGGACGCCCTCCTGGCTGAGCAGCCAGTTTCGGATTGCGACAGGGTAAGGGCGGCGAGCGCGGCAGCGCTCAGGAAAGGCGGACGCTGCCGTCCTCGAGCACCCGCCAGTGCGGGTTGTGCGCGATCTCCCAGGAGTGGCCGTCGGGGTCGAGGAAGACGCCGCTGTAGCCGCCCCAGAAGGTCTCGGCCGGCTCGCGGCCGATCGTCGCGCCGGCGTCGCGGGCCTGCTCGATCACCGCGTCGACCTCGGCCGGGGAGCCGAAGTTGAGGGCCAGGGTCACCCCGCCCCAGCCGGGCGAGTCCGCGACCGCGCTGTCGGCGGCGAGCTTGGCGCGATCCCAGAGCGCGACCACCATGTCGCCGGCCTGGAAGAAGGCGACTTCGTCCTCGGGACCGGCGCCGGTCTCCCAGCCGAGCGCCTCGTAGAAGGCGCGGGCGCGGCCGAGATCGCCTACTCCGAGGGTTATCAGGCTGACCCGTTGCTTCACGACGCCGATTGTTCCACGAGAATGGCGCCGTGGACTGGGGGAGTTTCTTTCTGCTCGCGCTGATGGCGATGTTCACGCCGACCCTGCTGGCGGCGGTGACGATCATGATGCTGCTGCCGAACCCAAAGCGGCTGATGATCGGCTACCTGCTCGGCGCCTACATGACCAGCATCACGCTGGGCCTGGTGATCGTCTTCTCGCTGCACAACAGCGCGGCCGTCAACACCAGTCAGCGGACCCTCGGCCCGGGCGAGGACATCATCCTCGGCCTGCTCCTGCTGACGATCTCCTACGTCCTCCACAGCGACCGCGACGCGCGCCTGCGGGAACGGCGCCGCCGGCACAAGGAGGAAAAGGAAGCCAAGCAGGAGGCCGGCGTAGCGAAGCCCTCCTGGCCGGAACGGATGCTCGGCAAGGGCGACCCGCGGGTCACCTTCGCAGTCGGCGCCGCCCTGACCCTGCCGGGAGTCTCCTACCTGGCCGCGCTCGACCGGATCGCCGACTTCGACCCCGGCCCCGTCCCGACCGTGCTCCTCGTCGTCGGCTTCTGCCTCGTCCAGTTGACGTTCATCGAGCTGCCGCTGCTCGGCTACGCCTTCGCGCCCGAGAGGACCCAGGACCGGGTTGTCCGCTTCCGCGAGTGGCTCTCGCGCAACGGCCGCCGGGTGGCGATTCGGGTCGCCGCGGTCCTCGGCGGCCTGCTGATCCTGCGCGGCATCCTCGAGTTCATCCTGCGCTGATTCGCGGTCCCTCGCAGGCACGGTTCAAGCCTGGGCCGTGCCTGCCCGATAGAACGCAAATGAGGGAACCCGCGGACCGCAACTGGCCCGACCACGAGGTCGACGAGTTTCTCGATCAGATCTCTGCCCGCGGTGACGATTACCGCCACCTGGTCGAGCGCCTGCCCGTGATCGTTTACGCCGCCGAGCTCGGCGAGCGCGGCAAGTGGCGCTACGTCAGCCCCCAGGTCGAGGAGATCCTCGGTTACACCCCGGAAGAGTTCAAGCGCGACGCTGGCCTCTGGGCGCGGCTCCTGCATCCCGATGACCGCGAGGCGGCGCTGGCCCTGGAGAAGGAAAAGTGGATCGGCGAGCGCAACACCAGCCCGACCATCTACCGAATGCGGACCCGCAGCGGCGAGACCGTCTGGATGCTCGACGAGGCGATCCTGGAGAAAGACGACGCCGGGGTCCCGGTCTGGCACGGCGTCCTCTACGACATCACCGAGAACAAGCAGGCCGAAAAGGAGCTGCAGCGCGCGCTCGCCCAGCAGGCGGTGGTCGCCAAGCTCGGCGAGCGGGCGCTGAAGGACGGCGACCCCGAGAAGCTGATGCAGGCCGCGGTCAGCCTGATCGGCGAAGTCGACGGGATCGAGAGCGCCTGCATCTGGGAGGTCGGCCGCGACGGGCGCCGACTGCACCTGCGGGCCGGGCTCGAGGACGAGGTGGTCGGCGCCAGCCGCCGCGTCTCCGCCGCCCGCGACTCGCATGCCGGCGCCGCGCTCGACACCGGCACGCCGGCGATCGTCCACGACTGGTCGGGCGAGGAACGCTTCACGATGCCGCCGATCCTGCGCGTCTTCGGCGCCACCAGCAGCCTCGCGGTGATGATCGACGGCAAGGATCGTCCCTACGGAGTGCTCGACGTGCACGCGACGACGCCGGGTCTCTTCAGCGCCAAGGACGTCCCCTTCGTGCAGGCCGCCGCCAACGTCCTCGCCGACGCCTTCGAGCGCCACGCCGCCGACCAGGCGCTGCGCCACCGCGTCCTCCACGACTCGCTGACCGGGCTGCCAAACCGTCTCTCCTTCGTCGACGCACTCGGCGAGGCGCTGGCCCGGGCCGAGGTCTCCGGCTCGCCGATCGGGATCCTCTTCCTCGACCTCGACCACTTCAAGCTGATCAACGACAGCCTCGGCCACCACGCCGGCGACGCCCTGCTGCGCGCCGTCGCCCCGCGCCTGCGCGGCCATTTGCGCCCCGGCGACATCGTCGCCCGCTTCGGCGGCGACGAGTTCGGGATCCTGATCGACCGCCTGGCCGACGAGGGCGAGGCCGTCGCGATCGCCGACCGCGTCGCCGCGGCCTTCACCCAGCCCTTCACGATCGACGGCGTCGAGCACTTCGTCAGCGCCAGCATCGGCGTCGCCGTCGCCCGCAGCTCCGAGCGGCAGGTCAACGCCGAGCTCTTGATCCGCGACGCCGACGCCGCGATGTACCGCGCCAAGGAGGGCGGCCGCGCCCGCTGCGTCCTCTTCGACGCCGAGATGCGGGCCGGGGCGATGCGGCGGCTGGAGGTCGAACGCGAGCTCCGCCACGCGCTCGACCGCGACGAGCTGGCCCTCTACTACCAGCCGGTGATCAGCCTCCGCACCGGCGAGATCAGCGGCCTCGAGGCGCTGGTCCGCTGGCGCCATCCCGAGCGCGGGCTCCTCGACCCCGCCGAGTTCGTCTCGATCGCCGAGGACAGCGGGCTGATCGAGCCGCTCGGCCGCTGGGTCCAGGAGCACGCCTGCCGGCAGGCGGTCGAATGGCACCAGGAGCGCCCCGACGCGCGGCCCTTCGACGTCGCCGTCAACCTCTCCGCGCGCCAGGTCGCCCACCGCGACCTGCCGGCCGCGGTCGAAGAGATCATCGCCAGCACCGGCCTCGACCCGGTCCACCTGCGGCTGGAGATCACCGAGAGCGTCCTGGTCGAGGAGTCGGCCTCGGCGATTAAGTCGCTGGAAGAGCTGAACGAGCTCGGCGTGCGGCTCGTGCTTGACGACTTCGGCACCGGCTACTCCTCGCTCGCCTACCTCAACCGCTACCCCTTCCACGCGCTGAAGATCGACCGCTCATTCGTCGACGCGCTGGGGATCGAACAGGAGCGCACGGCGATCGTCGAGGCGATCATCGGCATGGCCCGGGCGCTCTCGCTCGAGGTGATCGCCGAGGGGGTCGAGAACGAGGTCCAGCTGGCCGAGCTGCGCCGCCTCGGCTGCGACTACGCCCAGGGGCACCTCTTCCACGCGGCGATGCCCGACACCGAGGTCAGCCGGCTGCTGCGCGAAGGCGCGCTTGGCTACTCGGGGATCTTGCCGGGCAGATAGTCGTTGGTCAGCAGCTGTTCGGCGCTCGGGAGCGAGGCGACCAGTTCGTTGTCGCGCATCCAGGCGCCGAACGCGTCCCAGGCCGCGGGGTCCATGTAGCCGTAGGGCTGGCCCTCGACCCGGGCGCCGAGCAGCGGCAGCGTCGCTTCTACCTCGGCCCGCGTCAGTTTTGGTTCGAGCGCGTCGTTGGCGGCGAGGATCGACTCGGTGGCGGCGGCTGGTTTGGCGACCGCGGCGTCGGTGCCGCGCTCCAGCGCGGCGATGAAGAGGCGGAACTTCTCCGGTTCGGATTCCAGCGTCTCGCGGTTGGCGACCAGGACGAGCTCGTTGTAGGTCGGCACGCCGAGCTGGTCGACCGGGGTGACCACCGGTTTGAGGCCGCGTTCGCGCAGGTCGACGCCCTCGACGTTGCGGAAGCCGCCGAGCGTCGCGTCGGCGCTGCCGCCGGCCAGCGCCGGCAGCAGGTTGAAGCCCACGTTGACGGCTTTGACATCGGCGGTGGTGAGGTCGGCGCGGCCGAGGATCGTCTTTAGGAACGCCTCCTGGTAGGGGATGCCGGCGTAGGCGATCGTCTTGCCTTTGAGGCTGGGGACGCCGTTGATCCCGGATTTCGAGAGCCAGATCATCGAGGTCAGCGGCTGGTTGACCAGGGCCCCGATCGCGACCACGTCGAGGCCCTGCTCGCGGGCCAGGATCACCTCGGGCTCGTAGGAGATCGCCAGGTCGGTGCGGCCGGCGGCGACCTGCTTGATCGGCAGCGAGGGGTCGGTCGGCGCTTCGATCCCGACATCGAGCCCGGCGTCCGCGAAGTAGCCGAGCTCCTCCGCCATGTAGATCCCCGCGTGGTCGGGGTTCGGGTAGAAGTCGAGCGCCAGCGAGAGCGACTCGGTTTCGCCCGTGCCGTCCTCGGACTTCTCGCCGCAGGCGGCGAGCGTCAGGGCGAGGAGGAGGACGCAGACGGCGGTGGCGAGGGCCACGATCCGGGGGGTCTTCATTCCCTGTGTTCTATCGCCAAGTGACGATGCGACGCTCTGCGAGGGCGACGAGCGCGTAGAGGGCGATCGCGATCGCCGAGAGGACGACGATCGCGGCGAAGGTCAGATCGACCCGATAGTTGGCGTTGCCGACGAAGATCAGGTGGCCGAGACCCTCGCTGGCGCCGGCCCACTCGGCGAAGACGGCGCCGATCGGGGCGACGGCGGCGGCGATCCGGGCTCCGCTGAAGAATGCGGGTAACGCCGTCGGCACCTCGACCCGACGGAAGGTCTGCCCCCGCGAGGCATAAAGGGTGCGCATCAGCTTGATCGCAGCGGGATCGACGGAGCGCAGTCCGTCAACCGTCGCGACGGTGACCGGGAAGAAGCAGATCAAGGCAATGATCAGCAGCTTCGGCGTCAGGCCGAAGCCGAACCAGATCACGAGGATCGGTGAGATCACGAGGATCGGAATCGTCTGCGAGGCAACCACCAGGGGGTAGGCGGCGAGGCGGATGGTCGTCGAGAGGTGCATTGCCACCGCAAAGGCAACGCCGACCACGATCGCGAGCAGGAAGCCGAAGACGATCTCCTTTGCCGTTACCCAGCCATTTTCGAGCAGCAGCGCACGTTCGTCCCAGAGTTCCTTGGCGATTTCGGCTGGCGAGGGAACGAGGAACGATTCGAGGTTCATCACATCGGCCATGAAGCCGGTGCTCGCCGCGAGCTGCCAGAGCCCGATCAGCGCCGCCAGCAGCGCCAGCGGGTAGAGCCAGCGCTTCATCGCGCGCCCTCGTGCAAGGCCCGCAGCGCCCGCTCGCGGGCGGCGACGAAGGCGGGGTCGGTGACGGCGGCGTCGCGGTCGGGTGCGCGCGGCGCCGGTGTCTCGAACTCGGCGACGATTCGCGCCGGCCGGGCCGAGAGCACGACGACGTGGTCGGCCAGGTAGAGCGCCTCCTCGACGTCGTGGGTGACGAGGACGACGGTGCGGGGGTCGGTGCGGAGTGCCGCCGCCAGCCACTCCTGCATCTCGGCGCGGGTGATCGCGTCGAGCGCCGCGAACGGCTCGTCGAGCGCCAGCACCGGCTTGCCAGAGACCAGAGTGCGGAGGAAGGCGACCCGCTGGCGCATCCCGCCGGAGAGCTCCCCCGGCGCCTTCCGCTCGAAGCCGGCGAGCCCGAAGCGGTCGAACAGCTCGGCCGCGCCGCGCCGCGCCTGCTCGCGCCCCTGGCCCTGGTTGCGCAGGGCGAGCGCGGCGTTGTCGATCGCCGAGTACCAGGGCAGGAGCTCGTCGCGCTGGGGCATGTAGGCGCAGCCGGCGAGCCGCCCGGCGGCGGCGGTCGCGTCGCCAACGGCGACCGTCCCGCCGCTCGGCTCCTGCAGCCCGCAGATCAGCTCCAGCAGCGTCGACTTGCCGCAGCCCGAGGGCCCGACCAGCCCGACCACGCGCTCAGCCGCGACCTCGAGGTCGAGCGCCTCGATCGTTTGCAGCTCGCCGTAGGAGTGGGCGACCCCGCCAATCGAGACGTTCATCGCTGGTATCCTGCCGGACTCCGCACACCCGACCAAAGTCGTCGGGAAAGTCGAGAAGCAATTTGTGCGGAGAGAGCAACAAACAGGAGCACGATGGACCCGGCAATAGTCATTTTCGGCTTCGGCATCGGAGCGCTGGTCGGCATGACCGGCATGGGCGGCGGCACGCTGATGACGCCGCTGCTGATCTTCCTGTTCGGAATCAAGCCGGTGACCGCGATCGGCACCGACATCTTCTACGCGGCCGTGACCAAGACCGTGGGGGGTTGGCGCCACCTGCGGATGGGCACCGTGAACATGAAGCTCGCCTACTGGCTGGCGGCCGGCAGCGTGCCCGCCGCGGTGGCGGGGGTCTGGGTGATCTCGATCCTCCAGGACAGGGTCGGCGAAGACGAGCTCGACTCGATCGTCTACGCGCTGCTCGGCGGCACCCTGCTGATGGTCGGGATCATCACCCTGGCGCGGGCGCTGATCCTCAGCAACCTGATCGAAGAGCGCGCGGACTTCGTGATGCAGCGCCGCCACAAAGTCGCCGCGGTGGTGATCGGCGCCACCACCGGTTTCGTGATCGGGATCACCTCGGCCGGCTCGGGCACGGTGATCGCGATCCTGCTGATCGCGATCTACCGTCTCACCCCGCAGAAAGTCGTCGGCACCGACGTCTTCCACGCCGCGATCCTCCTCTGGGCGGCTGGCATCGCCCACTGGGTCGGCGGCAACGTCGACTTCATGCTCGCCGGCAACATCCTGCTCGGCTCGGTCCCGGGCGTGATCGTCGGCTCCCACTTCGCGGCGAAAGCGCCGACCTCGTTCCTGCGTACCGCGCTCGGCGTCGTCCTCGTCGCCTCCGGCATCGTCACCGTGCAGAAGGGCGACCCGGTCGTCTGGCCGATCGCCGCCGCCGTCGCCGGCATCGGGCTCGGGCTGCTGATCTGGTTCCCGCGCTGGTGGAACCAGCGCCGGGTCAAGCGGGAAGCCGCTGAAGTGGCGCAGCAAGGCAAAGACCGCAACGACGATCTGACGCCCGACGTGATCGGCTGATTGCTTTACTAGGCGCATGCGTGTCTCTGCCAAGGCCGACTACGCGGTTCGCGCCGCTCTCGAGCTCGCCGCCGCCGGCGAGGACGGCCCCGTCAAGGGCGAGAAACTCGCCGACGCCCAGGAAATTCCCCTGCAGTTCCTCGAGCACATCCTGCTTGAGCTCAAGCACCACGGCATCGTCCGCGCCCGCCGCGGCGCCAAGGGCGGCTACTGGCTCGCCCGCCCCGCCGATGAGGTGACCGTCGCCGACGTCGTCCGCGCCGTCGAGGGTCCGATCGCCCACGTGCAGTCGACCCCGCCGGAGTCGATCGAATACCGCGGCAACTCCGAGAATCTCCAGGACGTCTGGATCGCCGTCCGCGCCAACCTCCGCAACGTGCTCGAGAACGTCACCCTCGCCGACCTCGTCTCCGGCGACATGCCCGAGGTCGTCACCACCCTCGCCGCTGAGCCCGACTCCTGGGCCGCCCGCTGAGCACTTCGCCCAAATCCGCAACGACCAGAGCTGGGTGGTCGCGGATCTGGGCTCCCGTGTAGCGGCGGACGGAGTAGCCCCGGCGCCTGAGGTCCATGTCGCGCCGGTGGTCATCCTCGAAGGCCTGGTGTCCCCGGTGGTAGCCGAAGAAGTCGGTTTCGACGACGAGCATCTGAGCACGCCAGAGGAAGTCCACCGTGTAGTCGCCGACTTTGACGTTGACTTCTGGGTGAGGGAATCCCTGCTGGGTGAGGAAGCGCAGGAAGTCTCGCTCCAGATCAGAGCGTGAGCGATCGGTTGGGAGCGCCAGCTCGTAGCCGAGGAACTCGGCTTGGCGCTTGGCCTTGCGCACCAGGTAGTCGGGAAGCAACCCCTTCAGGTCCTCGATCGTCCTACGCGGCGAGGTCAGCGGGATCCGCTCGCGCCGCGTCGTTTCCCCCTCCTTTCCCAGAGAGGGAGAGCGATGAAGCACGATCCCCGCTCGTTTGAGCTTGCCGCTCGTACTGGGTGAGGTGACGTGAACGGGTCCCTTCAACGGTTTCAAAAAGCCCCAGAGCACCGCGGCGCTTCCGTGACTCAGAGTCGCTCCATCCCCGCAAGCAAGCACCGCTGCCATGAAGCGTCGATATTCGCTTGGCGCCGCGTGCCCCACGGCGTAGACGCCGCGGTGGAGGCGGTGCAGACGGCCGCTCCGTACCCGGTCGGAGATCGCCGCCCTTGAGACGCCGAGCGCCGCAAGCTGCGTTGCGGTCACCACACCGTGCTGCCTACCCGCGATCCTCGCGAGCTCAGCGTGGGGGCTGTCGACTTTGTTCGGCATACCCGAACAAAGTCGATAGGGGTCGAGGTTCTTCCCCTCAGGTTGGGGTTGGGGCTACGGGGGAGAGGTCGAAGTCGCGGCCTAGGCGGAGCTCGGAGTAGCGCTTGGTCCAGTCGTCGTTGACGCGGTCGGACTGGCGCTTCATCCGGGGCTCGAACTCGAAGCCGTCGGGCGGGGCGAGGTCGAGGCGCTCGAGCAGGCGCAGGGTGCTGGTCTCGTAGTCGCCGGCGAAGTTCTCGTAGAGGACGAGCACGGGCTTGATCCCGGAGTGCTCGAAGAAGGCGTCCCAGGAGGCCTCTTCGGTCAGCAATCCGTCCAGCAGGTGGTCGATCGCCTTGTAGTGGAAGCGCAGCTGCGGGCGGTGCTCCTCGATGAAGGCGCGGTAGGGAGGGGAGCCGTCGTCCTCGAGCGAGGCGGCCTTGGCGCTCGCCTGGTCCTCGCGCCAGTTCGCGGTCTGCACCGCCTTCCAGAGCGAGACCGCCTGGCGCACCTTGTTGGCGCGGACGACGCGGACGAAGGTGAGGTCGGGGAAGACGGCGGGGAGGAGCTCGGCGAGCGGCACGTCACGGTAGGCGGGGACGTTGCGGAGCAGGCTGACGAACTCGCCGAAGTAGCCCCACATCAGCTTCGCGCCGAAGACCCCGTTCGGGGTGGTGCCGGCTTCGAAGGCCCACTCGAGATAGCGGTCGTAGGCGGCCCGGCTCCAGAGCGGCGAGCGGGGCTGCTGCTCGGAGCCGACCGCTCGCTCGCCGAGGTGGTCGCGGATCGACTGGTCCTCGACGCCGAGGAAGTACTCCTCCGGGCGGCGCGGCCGGCCCGAGTGGCGCAGCGCCTCGAAGTACTCCTCGGGGCGGCCGGCGACGCCGGTTTCGGTCAGCGCGTGGCAGACCAGGGTGCTGCCGCTGCGGGGGGTGGCGCAGACGAGGTATGAACGCGCGGGTTGAGACATTGCTGACTTAGTTAATCAACAAACCAGATAAAGGTGTGTTCTCGCTACTCTGAGTTCCCCGGCGGCGACAACGGGTAAACGCGCACCTTGGACTCTCGGCCGAACATCCTCTACATCCACTCGCACGACACCGGGCGGTTCGTCCAGCCCTACGGCTTCCAGGTCCCGACCCCGAACATCCAGATGCTGGCCGACCAGGGGGTGCTGTTCCGCCAAGCCTTCTGCGCCGCTCCAACCTGCTCGGGCAGCCGCGCCAGCCTGCTGACGGGCCTCACTGCCACAACAACGGCATGCTCGGCCTCGCCCACCGCGGCTGGAAGCTCAACGACTACGGCCAGCACTGGGTCCACGCGCTGCGCCGCGCCGGCTACCGCTCAACGCTGATCGGCGAGCAGCACATCTCCGTCGACCCCGCCGTGATCGGCTACGACGAGGTTGTCGACGTCGACTCCAACCACGCCGAGAACATCGCGCCGCTGACGATCGAGCACCTGCGCGAGGCCGGCCCCGACCCCTGGTTCATGTCGGTCGGCTTCTTCGAGACCCACCGCGACTTCTTCGCCCCGACCTCGGTCCGCGACACCCTCTACTCGCTGCCGCCGAGCAACCTCCCCGACGGCCCCGCGACCCGCCGCGACGTCGCCTCCTTCAAGGCCAGCGCCCGCTCGCTCGACCAGGGCGTGGGGGCGGTGCTGCACGCGCTGCACGATTTCGGCCTGGTCGAGAACACGCTGGTGCTCTGCACCACCGACCACGGCGTCGCCTTCCCCAACTCGAAGGCAACCCTGTTCGACCGCGGGATCGGGGTGATGATGATCGTCCGCGGCCCCGGCGGCTTCAGTGGCGGCAAGGTGATCGACGCCCCGGTCAGCCACCTCGACGTCTACCCGACCCTCTGCGACCTCGCCGGCGTCGAGCACCCCGAGTGGCTGCAGGGCAGTGCGCTGCTGCCGCTCGTCCGCGGCGAGGTCGAGCGCCTGCACGAGGCGATCTTCGCCGAGACCACCTTCCACGCCGCTTACCAGCCGCACCGCGCGGTCCGCACCGAGCGCTGGAAGTACATCCGCCGCTTCGACGACTACCCGCACCCGGTCCTCGCCAACTGCGACGACAGCGCCAGCAAGGACCTCTGGGTCGCCGCTGGCTGGGGCGAGCAGACTGTCCCCGAGGAGCAGCTCTACGACCTCGTACTCGACCCCGGCGAGGGACGGAACCTGGCCGAGGACCCAGCTTGCACGGAGCCGCTGGCCGAGCTGCGCGAGCGCCTCGACGTCTGGATGCGGGAGACCGAGGACCCGCTGCTGGCGGGGCCGGTCGAGCCGCCGCCCGGCGCCGCGATCAACGAGCAGTGGCAGGTCTCGCCCGACGATCCCGTGCGGATCGTCGCCGCCCCCGCGGTCTGATCAGTCCGCCGCCGGAACGCCGCCGGCGACGACGTTGACGAAGTTCTCCAGGTGCTTGGTGGTCCAGCACTCGAAGGCGCCGTCGCAGTAGCGCTCGTAGGCGGCCATCACCGAGTCGCCGTAGTTCCAGTAGAGCTTCGGCTCGGGGTTGAGCCAGAAGAGGCGGCCGGCGCGCTCGGAGATCTGGGCGAAGACCTCGGCGTGGGGCTCGCGGCCGTTGGTGCGGGCGTCGCCGAGCACGATCACGGTCGAGCGGGGGTCGAGCTCGTCGGAGATCTCGGTCAGGAACTCGAGCCAGACGCGGCCATAGTCGGTGTAGCCGGAGATGTCGGCGACGCCGCCCTCGCTGGAGATCTTCTGGGCGACGACGGCGAAGTCGCGCTCGTGCTCGAAGACGTCGGTCACCTCGGAGATCCGCTCGATGAAGACGAAGCTGCGCAGTTTTCGGAACGAGTCGTGGAGGGCGTGGAGGACCGAGAGGAAGAAGACGCTGGCCGAGGTGACCGAGGTGGAGACGTCGCAGAGCACGTAGATCTCCGGCCGCCGCGGCCGCTTCGGCCGGTATTTCAGCCGCAGCGGCACGCCGCCGGTCTCCAGCGAGGCGCGCATCGTCCGCCGCACGTCGACGTGCCCGACCTGTTTGCGGCCGCGCTGCTCGTGGCCGAGAGTCGCCAGCCGCCGCTTCATCTGGCCGACCGCGCGGTGCACGGCGGCGAGGTCCTGGGTCGGGCTGGTCGGCAGCGCCCGGTCGAGCTCGGCCAGCGGCCGCGAGGGCGGCAGCGTCTCGGTGCGCTCGATCAGGTCGCGTTCGAGCTCGCGCCGCAGGTGGCGCTCGAAGCGGTTCAGCTGGTCGCGGTCGATCGCCGGCGGCGGCTCCTCGCCCTCCTCGCTCGGCGGCTGCTGGCCCGCGGTGAGCCCGAGCGTGCGGCGGATCCGCTGCACGTCGACCCCGACCACGCCGGAGCCCTCGCCGCGGCCGAAGGCGGCGATCGCCAGCCGCGCCAGGTCGCGCATCGCGTCCTCGTCGCCGGCCAGCATCGCCTCGCGGATCTGCTCGCGCAGCTCGTCCATGTCGAGCCGCTCGCTGGCACCGCCGACCTCGCCCTCGCCGTGCTCGCTCACTTCGCGCGCCACCGCCTCGGCCTCGGCGGTGCGGAAGAAGTAGCGGTCGAAGAGCAGCTCGAAGACGCGCCGGTCGTCCTGGGACTTGGCGATCGTCGCCGCCAGCGCCTCGCGGAAGTCGGCCTGCGAGGTCCAGGGCACATGCTCGAGCGCCGCGAAGGCGTCGAGGATCTCCGAGGTCCCGACCGCGACCCCCTCGCTGCGCAGCTCTTCGCAGAAGCCGAGCAGCTTCGCGGCTATGCCCGGCGGGCCGGTGTCAGCTTTGGGGCCGTACGGACTCGCCAAGTTTCATCCCCACCCGCTCGGCGACGAGGTCGATGTCGGTGCGGTGCTTGACCAGGATCGACATCGACTGGTTGAAGGTCTCGCGGTCGATGTCGTCGGCGCCCATCAGCAGCAGCGTCCGCGCCCAGTCGATCGACTCGGCGATCGAGGGCGGCTTCTTAAGGTCGAGCGCGCGCACCATTCCGACCACCTCGACCAGCCTCCGGGTCAGCGTCTCGTCCAGCTCCGGCGCGTGCAGGCGGACGATCTCGATCTCGCGCTCGACCGCCGGGTAGTCGAGCCAGAGGTAGAGGCAGCGGCGCTTCAGCGCCTCGGTCAGCTCGCGCGAGTCGTTCGAGGTGAGGACGACGATCGGCATCGTCGTCGCCTCGATCCGCCCGAGCTCGGGGATCGTGATCTGGAAGTCGGAGAGCAGCTCGAGCAGCATCGCCTCGAACTCCTGGTCGGTCTTGTCGATCTCGTCGATCAGCAGGACGACCGGCTCGGGGCTGGAGATCGCCTGCATCAGCGGCCGGGTCAGCAGGAACTCCTCGCCGAAGATGTCGTCTTGGACGTCGTTCCAGCCGGCCTCGCCGCCGGCCTGGATCCGCAGCAGCTGCTTGCGGTAGTTCCACTCGTACATCGCCTTCGCCTCGTCGAGGCCCTCGTAGCACTGCAGGCGCACCAGCTCGCGGCCGCTCGCCCGCGAGAGCGCCTTCGCCAGCTCGGTCTTGCCGACCCCGGCCGGGCCCTCGACCAGCACCGGCTTGCCCAGTTCCTGGGCCAGGTAGGAGACGAGCGCGGCTGGCTCGTCGGCCAGGTAGCCGACCTTCGCCAGCGCCTCCTTGACGTCCTGTACAGAGCCTTCTGCCACGGGGCGATGATAATCAGGCCTTCGTGCCCGACCTAGCGCCGCCCCTAGCTGAGCTCCTTTCGAGGGAGCCCGGCCCCTACATCGCCCTGATGCTGATCGGCTTCGGGGTGGGCGTCCTCGGCCACCTTTTCAAGGCCCGGTGGCTGGTCGCCGCCGGGGTGATTCTGATCTGTCTCGGCGCTCTGCTGCTGCCGCTGGCCGCGAACCTGGCTTCGGACGATCGTCCGCCGCCGATCGAAGAATCGCGGACGGGCGACAGCGGCTAGCCCGACGCTCGGGCTACGATCAGGCCCTCACTCGTTCCCGATCCAGAGGAGCTTTATCCCTTGAGTCGTTTCCGCATCTTCACGCTGCTCGCGACCGTGACCGCCCTGGCAGCCGTGTTCGCCGCCTGCGGGGGCAGCGACAGCAGCGACGAGGACCCCCAGACGGTGATCGAAACCGCCACCCTGGAAGGGGTCAAAAGCGGCACCATCGACCTCTCCTTCGGGGTCGTGTCCGCAGGAGAAACGGGCGGTGAAGTCGACCTGGCCCTCTCCGGCCCGTTCCAGAGCCGCGGCGCCGAAATGCTGCCCGAACTCGGCCTCGACGTGACCGCCAAAGGCGACATCGACGGGGAATCGATCGACTTCGACGGCGGCCTGACGCTGCTCTCCGACCGCGCCTTCATCGCCTACAAGGGGACCGAGTACGAAGTCGACCCGACCACCTTCGGGTTCGTCAAGTCCGGCTTCGAACAGGGCCTGGCCGAAGGCGGGACCGAAGCCTCATCGCCGACCGCCTGCCAGGAAGCGGCGGCGGGGATCGACCTCACCACGGTGATCGACAACCTCGAAAACGAAGGCAGCGCCGACGTTGACGGCACCTCGACCACCAAAATCAGCGGCGACCTCTCCCCCGAAGGGGCGATCGACGCGATCATCGGGCTGACCGAAGACCCGGCCTGCAGCTCCCAGTTCGAAGCGGCCGGTCCGCTGCCGCTCGACGAACTCGAGGCGGCGAAAGGCGAAATCTCCAAGGCGGTCAGGAAGGCCCATGCCGAGGTCTACGTCGGCGAGGACGGGATCATTCGCAAAGTGGTCGCCGAACTGACGATCGAACCGAAAGACGCAAGCGACGAAAAGGTCGAAATCGAGCTCGAACTCGCGCTCGGAGCGGTGAACGAGCAGCAGGACATCGCTGCCCCGGCCAACGCCGAGCCGCTGGAAGGCCTGTTCAACGAACTCGGCGTCGACCCGCTGGCACTGCTCGAAGCGAGCCAGTAGCGGCGAGGGCCTGGGCGGCCTGCTCGAAGGGCTCGAAGGAGGTTCCTCGGGCTCGGATAGCGGCGAACTCGAACTCCCCGACGAACTCCCCGACGCCGAGGCCTCGACCGAATACCTCGACTGCCTCGCCGAAGCGAAATCGGCCAGCGACCTGCAGAAATGCTCCGCCCTGCTCAAATAGCGGGACGGGGCCCGGCAGCCTAGAAAGTGGGACCAGCCCTCGACGCGTCGTTTCTTCGCACGCCGCAGGGCTGGCCCTACCTGCTCGTCCCGCTGATCCCGATCGCGGTTCTGCTCGAGCTCGTCCACGTCGAGGCGACGATCGTCTTCGCCGCCTCGGCGCTCGGGATCATCCCCACCGCGGCGCTGATGGGCCGCGCCACCGAGGAGCTCGCGGCCCGCTCGGGGCCGGGGATCGGCGGCCTCCTCAACGTCACCTTCGGCAACGCGCCGGAGCTGATCATCGCCCTCTTCGCGCTCAACCAGGGGCTGCAGGAGGTCGTCAAGGCCTCGATCGTCGGCTCGATCCTCGGCAACATCCTCCTGGTCATGGGCGCGGCGATGCTGGCCGGCGGGATCGGCCGCGAGAAACAGACCTTCAGCCGAACCGGCGCCAGCGTCCAGGTCTCGATGCTGATGCTGGCGGCCGCGGCGCTGCTGATGCCGGCGATCTTCGAGCTGGTCGAGGGCCAGGGGCTGCCGAAGCCGAGCGACGAGGCGATCCACTACGGCGGGACCGTCGAGCACCTCTCGCTGGCGGTTGCGATCGTCCTCATCGCCACCTACGTGATCGGCCTCTTCTTCTCGCTGAAAACGCACCGGGCGCTCTTCAACCCCGAGTACGAGGAGGAGGACACCTGGGGCTGGTCGACCCGCAAATCGGTCGCCGCACTGGCGCTCGCCGGCGTCCTCGTCGGGGTGATGTCGGAGGTCCTGGTCGGCTCGATCACCGAGGCCTCGGAGTCGGTCGGCCTCTCGGAGTTCTTCATCGGCGTGATCGTCGTCGCGATCGTCGGCAACGCCGCCGAGCACTGGGTCGCGGTGCTCGTCGCGATCAAGAACAAGATGGACCTGGCGGTCAACATCGCCGTCGGCTCCAGCGCCCAGGTCGCCCTCTTCGTCGCCCCGGTTCTGGTCATCGCCTCCTACTTCATCGGCCCCTATCCGCTCGCGCTCGTCTTCAACGGCTTCGAGCTGGGGGCGATCCTGCTGGCGATCCTGATCGCCAACTACGTCACCCAGGACGGCGAGTCGACCTGGTTCGAGGGCGTGCAGCTGCTCGCCGTCTACTTCGTCTTTGGCCTGGCCTTCTACTTCGCCTAAGCCCGTGGGCCTAAAGGGGCTCGACCGCGGCGGTCCAATAGCCTGCGGGCGTGGAATACATCCTCCTCCTGTTCAGCTTCGCGATCGTCCTCGCCGGGGCGCTGCTGTTCACCAACGCGGTCGAGTGGATCGGCCACAAGCTGCACCTGGGGGAGGGAGCGGTAGGCAGCATCCTCGCCGCGGTCGGCACCGCGATGCCGGAGACGCTGATCGCGATCGTCGCTCTGATCAGCGTCAACGAGGGCTCCGAAGACGTCGCGATCGGGGCGATCGTCGGCGCCCCGTTCCTGCTCGGAACTCTGGCGATGGGCCTGGTCGGCCTCTTCGCCTACCTCTACCGCGACCGGCGCAAGACCGGCCTCCACCTCGATACCCATGGGCCCACCCTGGAGCGCGACCTTCTCTTCTTCCTCGCCTTCTTCGCGCTCGCCGGGCTGCTCGCCTGGGGCCCGCCGAGCGGGGTGCGACTCGTCTTCGGCATCGTCTTCCTGCTCGCCTACGTCGTCTACGTCGCCCGCACCCTGCGTTCCAGCGGCGAGGTCCAGGAGGAGGAGACGCTCAACCCGCTGATCTTCGACCCGCGCAAGGAGCACCGCGAAGAGCCGGCGCTGGCACTCTGCATCATCCAGCTCGTGGTCGGCCTTGGGGCGATGGTCGGCGGCGCCCACCTGTTCGTCGAGGAGCTGCTGACGATCGCCGACGACCTCGGCGTCGAGGCCCTGGTCCTGGCGCTGATCCTGGCGCCGCTCGCCACCGAGCTCCCGGAGAAGGTCAACAGCTTCTTCTGGGTGCGCGAAAACAAGGATGCGCTGGCGCTCGGAAACATCAGCGGCGCGATGGTCTTCCAGTCGACGATCCCGGTCGGGATCGGCCTCCTCTTCACCGACTGGGACCTCAACTCCAACGGCGTGCTCTCGATCTGCCTCGGCGTCGCCGGCGGCCTGCTCGCCTACTTCAGCCTGCACCGCGCCGGCGCCTTCAAGCTGCCCGCCGTAATCGGCTGGTTCGCGCTCTACACCGCGTTCTTAGCGGTCGTCATAGTCAGCGCCTGAGCCCCTCAGGCCTCGGTGAGCACGACCAGCGTCTCCGCTCGCACGCCGTCGTTCTTCATCGCCTCGGCGGCCTCCGGCGAGGCCAGCGCGCGCTGCAGCTCGTCCATGTCGGGGACCTCCATCAGGAGGGCCACACGGTTGGGGTTCTCCGGGTCGACGAAGGTGCGGACGCTGATGCCGAGGGGGCCGAAGAACTCTTCGCGCTTGGGTGAGGCGAGCCAGCTGTCCCTGTCGTCGATCTCGTGGTGGGCGATCACAGTGGTCATTTCATTTCCCTCTCTTAGAGTTCGCCCAGTGCCTTGAGCACGAGGTCGTCGTGCTTTTTCGGCTGGACCTTGGGGAAGACCCGGGCGATCTTGCCTTTCGGGTCGATGATGAAGGTTGAGCGCAGCATGCCCATGTACTTCTTGCCGTACATCGACTTCTCGCCCCAGGCGCCGTACTTGTCGGCGACCGCGTGGTCGACGTCGCCGAGCAGGGTGAAGCCGAGCCCGTGCTTGTCCTCGAACTTCTTGATGGCGTCCGGCTGGTCGGGGGAGACCCCGAGAACCTTGGCGCCCGCCGCCGCGTACTCGTCGGAGCGATCGCGGATTCCGCACGCCTGGGTGGTGCAGCCGGGGGTGTCGGCGCGGGGATAGAAGTAGAGGACGACCGGCTGTCCCTTGAAGTCGGAGAGCTTGACCTTGTCGCCGTTCTGGTCGGGGAGGGTGAAGGCGGGGGCTTTGTCGCCCTCTTTCAGCGCCACTCAGTCCTCGCGGCCGGGGTCCTGGCCGTCCTCGTCCTCGTCGACCTCCTCGTCGCCCTGTTCGAGCGCCGTCTCGGAGACCGATCCGGCCGAGCCGGGGTGGTAGTGCGTCTGGAAAGTCTCGAGGACGCGGTCACGATGGTCTTCATCGATCGGCGTCTCCTCGGAGATCCGCACCCAGTCGGCGCCCTCGTAGGCCTCCATGTTGAAGACCTCCTGGTCGATCGAGGCGGAGTCGTCGACGACCACCACGACCTCGGTCTGGGGGTTGAAGTAGGTCCCCGGCTGGACCAGCAGCTCCTCGACCTCGTAGAGGTTCTCGTCAGGGGCGGGGCTCACGCTCGGATCCTACGAGATTTTCGAGCTCGCGCACTTCAGCTTCGACCATCTGTGGATCTGAGTCGTCCTTCTCCGGGCGGCGTTCCTGGATCGCCAGCGGGCCTTTGCCGATTCGCTCCCAGCCGTTGCCGTTGACGGCGCGCAGCAGCAGGCCGAGCAGCGGCCCGACGATCAACGCGAGCAGGATCAGGACCAGGCCTTTGTCGGTAGCGGAGGCGACCAATAGAGAGTCCATACGGCAAAGACTAACCCCCCAAAGGGAGGGTTTCATCCGCTAACCTGTCTGGCTGGTTGACTGACCAGTCAATCAAAGGCAGACGCCTCCATCACGAGTGGCGTTCCAAACAGACTTAGGCACCAACCAAAAGGAGCTCCGACCGGTGGTTGATTTCACCCTGACTGACGAGCAGAAGGACCTGCGCGAGCTGGCGCACAGCTTCGCCGAGAAAGACATGCGCCCGGTCGCCTGGGAGTACGACGTGGACGGCACCTGGCCGCAGGAGGTCATCGAGAAGGCCTGGGAGGTCGGGTTGATGAACACCCACATCCCCGAGTCCTACGGCGGTCCCGGCCTCGACTACCTCTCCGGCTGCCTGATCGAGGAGGAGGTCGGCTGGGGCTGCTCCGGGATTGGCACCACCCTGATGGCCAACGGCCTCGCCTCGGCCCCGGTCACCCTCGGCGGCTCCGAGGAGACGAAGAAGAAGTACCTGGGGATGCTGACCGAAGCGCCGAAGCTGGCCTCGTTCTGCCTCACCGAGCCCGACGCCGGCTCCGACGTCAGCGGGATGAAGACCCGCGCCGTCAAGCAGGGCGACAAGTACGTCCTCAACGGCTCCAAGTGCTTCATCACCAACGGCACCTACGCCGACTGGTTCACGGTCTACGCGAAGACCGACCCGGACTCGGGTCATCAGGGGATCAGCGCCTTCGTCGTCGACGCCAACTCCCCCGGAGTGACCGTCGACAAGAAGGAGGACAAGATGGGTCAGCGGGCCTCCAACACCGCGACCATCTCCTTCAACGACGTCGAGGTCCCGGCCGAGAACCTGCTGGCCGAGGAAAACAAGGGGTTCAAACTGGCGATGATGACCCTCGACCGGACCCGTCCCGGGGTCTCGGCGATGGCCGTCGGGATCGGCCGCGCGGCGCTCGAGTACGCCGCCGAGTACTCGAAAGAACGGGTCCAGTTTGGCGTCCCGATCGCGATGCACCAGGCGATCCAGTTCATGATCGCCGACATGGCGACCAAGGTCGAGGCCGGCCGCCTGCTGGTCTGGAACTCGGCGGTGATGCTCGACCAGGGTCTGCGCAACAGCAAGATCTCCTCGATGGCGAAGCGCTTCGCCGCCGACTCGGCGATGGAGATCACCGTCGACGCGGTTCAGGTCTACGGCGGCTACGGGTTCATCAAGGAGTACCCGGTCGAGAAACTGATGCGCGACGCGAAGATCATGCAGCTCTACGAGGGCACCAGCCAGATCCAGCGCCTGGTGATCGCCAAAGAAGTGCTGATCCCGCGCCCGGCGGGAGAGCGGACGCCGGAGGCCGAGGCGCAGGCCGCCGACGCCGCCCGCGACTCGCAATCCGAGCAAGCGGCAGCTACGGTCTGAGGCATGGAGGTCTCCGAGCGCGTCGCCCGAGGTAAGGCGGCGCGCTCGGCCGCACGCCGCTCGGTGCATGCCGAGTGGGCCCCGGCCGCGAACCGGCCGGACCCGATCTGGGTGCTCGAGGAGCAGGCCGCCTCGCGGGTTTCTGAGCTGGTCCCGATCCGCTACGGGCGGATGGCCGCCTCGCCGTTCGCCTTCTACCGCGGCGCCGCCGCGGTGATGTCCGCCGACCTGGCGGCGACCCCGGACTCGGGGCTGCGGGTGCAGGCCTGCGGCGACGCCCACCTCTCCAACTTCGGCGCTTTCGCCGCGCCCGACCGTCGCCTCGTCTTCGACCTCAACGACTTCGACGAGTCGCTTCCGGGGCCGTGGGAGTGGGACGTCAAGCGGCTCGCCGCGAGCTTCACCGTCGCCGCCCGCGAACGGGGCCTGAAGCGCAAGCGGCGCGAGGAGATCGTCCTCGCCGCGATGCGGGCCTACCGCGAGGCGATGCGCGAGTTTGCCGCGATGCGCAACCTCGAGGTCTGGTACGCCCGCCTCGACGTCGACGAGGCGCTGGCCGAGGTCCAGGACGAGGACCCGCGCGAGGTCGAGCGGGTGCGCAAAGGCGCCGCCAAGGCCCGCGCCAAGGACAGCCTGCGGGCGCTCGAGAAGCTGACCGAAACCGTCGACGGCGAACTCCGCTTCCGCAGCGAACCGCCACTCCTTGTGCCCGGCGAAGAGCTGCTGCCGGCCGGCGGCGGGCGCAGCGTCGAGGAGCTGATCGCCGACGTCCTCGTTGCCTACCGCGAGACGCTGCCGGCCGACCGCCAGCACCTGCTCGACCGTTACCGCTTCCGCCAGATCGCCCGCAAGGTGGTCGGGGTCGGCAGCGTCGGGACCCGCGCCTGGGTCGTGTTGCTGACCGGCGACGGCGACGAGGACCCGCTCTTCCTGCAGGCGAAGGAGGCGCAGGCCTCGGTGATGGAGCCCTACGTCGGCGCCAGCCGCTACCGCAGCCACGGCCGCCGCGTGGTCGAGGGCCAGCGGCTGATGCAGGCGGCCAGCGACATCTTCCTCGGCTGGTGCCCGGCGGTCGGGCTCGACGGCGAGCAGCGCCACTTCTACGTGCGCCAGCTCTGGGACTGGAAGCGCTCGGCCGAGATCGAGCGCCTCTCTCCGCGCGGCTTCGACGTCTACGCGCGGATCTGCGGCTGGACCCTGGCCCGCGCCCACGCCCGCTCCGGCGACCGGCTGGCGATCGCCGCCTACCTGGGCGGCGGCGACTCCTTCGACGCGGCGATCGCGACCTTCGCCGAGGCCTACGCCGACCAGAACGAGCGCGACCACGAGGCGCTGCTGGCGGCGATCGACTCCGGCCGCGTCGAGGCCGCCGACGTCTGACAGCCGCTACGTCTGCAGCTCGTCGAAGCGGCGGCTGGGCAGGTTGCGGGTGGCGAAGAACGAGCCGAGCACGAGTAGGGCGGCGACCAGGAAGGCGGTCTTCAGCGCGGTCACCTGCGCGTCTTCGTAGTCCCCGACCAGCTCCGCGGTGGTCGCCTCGTCGACCCCGGCCTCGCGCGCGGTCGCTTCGACCTGATCGGCGGCGACGAAGCTGGCGCCGGCGTTGAGTTGGATCTCGACCCGGCGTTCGACCTCCGGGCCGATCTTCGGGTTGTCGGCGATGTTGCCGGTGAAGGCGGTGATCAGGCCGGTGATCACGATCGCGCCGAGCAGCGCCGTGCCCAGCGAGGAACCGAGCTGCTGCGCGGTCGTCTGTAGCCCGCCGGCCTCGCTGCGGTCGGCATCGCCGACCGCCGACTGCACAACGTTCCCGAGCTGGGATACGACCAGTCCCATGCCAACCCCGAGCACCCCCATCGCGACCAGGAAGGAGGCGTTGTCGAGCTCGGGCTCAACGGTGTCGAGCAGCAGCAGGGTTGAGACGAAGACGATCGCCAGCCCCACCCTGACCAGCGGCTTTGCCGGGAAGCGTTTGGCGAGGGCCGAGCCGGCGAGCGCCGCGACGAAGAGCCCGACCGAGGCCGGAAGCATCCGCACCCCCGTTTCCAGGGCGTCGAGACCCTGGACGATCTGCAGGAAGAGCGGCACGGCGAAGAAGATGCCCATGAGGACGAGGTTCTGGGCCAGCAGCATCGCGACGCCGCCGCGCAGGCGGGGGATGCCGAGCAGGTTGAGATGAACGAGCGGGTCCGCACCGGTCCGCTCGCGCCGTCGCTCCCAGCTGCGGAAGGCGCCGAGCACCAGCGCGCCGGCGGCGACCATGAACGGGGTGAGCGAGAAGCCGAACGGCTCGATCGGCGAGTCCTTGGGCTGCAGCCAGCCCCAGTTGCTCGCCTGGATCACCCCGAAGACGAGCAGGCCGAGGCCGAGCGCCGAGAGCACCGCGCCGACCCAGTCCATGCTTGGCCGCTTGGCCGGGCGCTCGGGCTCTTTGAGCAGGCGCAGGCCGAGCAGGATGCCGATCGCGACAACGACCTCGCCGATGAAGACGACGCGCCAGGTCAGCTCGGTGGTCGCCCAGCCGCCGAGGATCGGGCCGACGGCGATCCCGGCACCGGCGACGCCGCCGAGCACGCCGTAGGCGAGCGCGCGGTCGGCTCCTTTGAAGTTGCCGGCGACCAGGGCGAACATCGCCGGCAGGACCAACGCGGCGCCGATGCCCTCGAGGACCGACCAGCCGAAGGTGAGGCTGGGCACGCTCCAGGAGGCCGCGGTCAGCGCCGAGCCGGCACCGTAGATGACCAGGCCGATCGCGAACGCCCGCCGCCGCCCGATGATGTCGCCGAGCTTGCCGCCGGTCAGCATCAGCCCGGCCATAACCAGCGCGTAGAGCGCGATCACGGCCTGGATCGTGGTCACGGTCGTGTCGAAGTCCTCGACCAGCTGCGAGATCGCGACGTTCATCACCGCTTGGTCCAAAACCATCAGGAACTGCGCGGCACCTAGAACTGCGAGCACTCCCCATTTAGCCACGCCGGCAAGCCTACGTCAGGGGCTACTCGAGTGCGGTGGCGTGTTCCTCGGTTATCGGCGGCGCCTCCTGCGCCGGCTTCCTGCGGCCGCCGAGCGCCATCCACAGCGCCGGGATGAAGGCCAGCGCCATCAGCGCCAGCCCCCAGACGAAGGTCTGCGCGAACGCTTCCGAGAGCGGTTCGGCGATCACCGCCTGCTGGGCAGGAGTGACGTTGTGCAGGGCCTCGAAGCCGCTGCCGCCGGAGGGGGCGTCGCCGCCGGCCGCGAGCAGCTTGCTGGTGATCGCCGTCGCGAGCAGGACCGAGAGGATCGCGGTCCCGATCGAGGCGCCGGACTGGCGGATGATGTTCATTGCCGTGCTGGTGCGGGCGATCGCCGCGGGCGGCACTGCCTGCATCGCCGCGGTCATCGTCGGCATCATCGCGAGGCCCAGTCCCGAGGCCGGCGACGAAGCAGAAGCCGCAGAGCAGGACGTAGGAGGTGTCGGCCTTGACGAAGGCGAAGGGGGCGAGCCCGATGACGAGCAGCGGCATCCCGAAGGCTGGCCATTTGCTGCGGCCCGTAGCGGTCGGTCAGTCGCCCCGCCAGCGGCATCGTGATCATCGCCCCGAGCCCCTGCGGGGCCAGCAGGAGGCCCGCCTCCAGCGCCGAGGCGCCGCGCACCGTCTGGTAGTAGAGCGGGACCAGCAGCAGGGTGCCGAACATGGGATCGCGAACAGCATGAAGACCACGGCCGAGGCGCCGGCTCGGGTGTGGGTGAAGGTCTTGATGTCGATCAGCGGCTCCTCGGCCCGCCAGCTGTGCCAGAAGAAGCCGACGATCAGCGCCGCACCGGTGACGATCGGCAGCCACGACTTGGTCGCCCCGAAGCCCGCCTCGCCGGAGGACTCGGCGAGGCCGAAGATCAGCAGGGTCAGGCCGGGGGAGAGCAGCCCCATCCCGAGCCAGTCGAGCTTGTGCGCGGGCTGGGGCTGGTCGCGCTCGAGCACTATCTGCGCCAGGATCACGGCGATGATCCCGATCGGCACGTTGATCAGGAAGATCCAGCGCCAGGAGACGTCGTCGACCAGCCAGCCGCCGAGGATCGGCCCGAGGATCGGCGCGATCAGCATCGGCACGCCGAGGATCCCCATCACCCGGCCCATCCGGTGGGGGCCGGCTTTCTGGGTCATGATCGTCATCACCGCCGGCATGATCATCCCGCCGCCGATCCCCTGGAGAACGCGGAAGGCGATCAGCGAACCGGCGCTCCAGGCGGCCGCGCAGAGGATCGAGCCGAGCATGAAGAGGATCAGCGACCAGATGTAGATCCGCTTGGTCCCGAAGCGGTCGGCGGCCCAGCCGGTGACCGGGATCACCGCCGCGAGGGCGAGGGTGTAGCCGGTGACGACCCACTGGATCGTCGTCAGCGAGGCGTTGAAGTCGATCGCCAGGCGGTCGATCGCGACGTTGATCACGGTCGTGTCGAGGATCGACATGATCGCGCCCGAGCAGGACGACGGCGGCGACGACCATCGTCGCGCGGTCGAGCGCGTTGGGATCGGCAGATGCTGCCGGCGGGCCGGCGGCGGCGGGGGAAGCGTTCAAGAGGGACCTCGAATCCTGTGGTACGACGTACGAGTAGATTAGCAGTACGCTGTACGAGATGAGTTCCGCCCCCATTGAGACCCAGCCGAGCCTGATCTGGCTCCGCGAGGAGCCCGCCTCGCGCAAGCCCGGCCACTCCTGGGCGCGAATCGCCGCGGCGGCGATCGAGATCGCCGACACCGAGGGTTTCGATGCGGTTTCGATGCGCCGCGTCGCCCAGCAGCTCGGCGCCGGGACGATGACGCTCTACCACTACGTCGCCAACAAGGACGAGCTAGTGACGCTGATGCTCGACTCGGTGATGGGGGAGGTGTTGGTCCCGGAGGACGAGCTGTCGGGGGAGTGGCGGCCGGCGATCACGCGGATCGCGCTCGCGACCCGCGAATCCTTGCGCCGGCACCGCTGGACGCTCGACCTGCTCGACGAGCCGCGCCCGGGGCCGAACAAGATGCGCCATTTCGAGCAGTCGCTGCAGGCGATGGCGGGCGCCGGGCTCGACCCCAGGGCGAGGCTGGAAGCGATCGTCCTGATCGACGAGTACGTCTTCGGCTTCGCGATCCGCGAGGCCCAGGAGCCCGATGCCCACGGCCCCGGCTGGCCAGCGGGCATGCGCGAGTTCTTCCAGCGCGAAATCGAGAGCGGCCAGTTCCCTAGCGTTCGCGAGCTGCTCGGCGATGACCTCGACGCGGGGTTCGCCATGGTCCGCGAGCTGTTCCGCGAGCAGGGCCGCTTCGAGCGCGGCCTCGAGCGCCTGCTCGACGGAATCGAAGCGGGCTTCGCGAAGCCGAGCTGAACGCGTAGTTCGCACTCAGGGGGAGAATCCGGACCGCGGTTGAGCTTCCTCTCGCTATGCGAGCGGAAGCTCAACCGCGTTCGGCGAATGATGGATCGGAGAGCGCCCTCGCCGCTCTGGCGAAGAAGCAGCACGGGGTTGCGTCTGTCCGTCAGCTCGAAGGGCCGCTCGGCTATTCGCGTTCTGCGATCTCTCGGGCGCGGAAGGCAGGGCGACTGCATCGGCTCTACCGGGGCGTCTACGCCGTCGGCCACACGGACCTCTCACTGCAGGGCGAATGCCTTGCCGCCGTGCTCGCCTCTGGTCCTAAGTCATTGCTGAGCCACTACTCCGCCGCATGGCTCTGGGCCCTTTCATCTGCCCGGCCCATCCCAATCCACGTGACGAGCCCAAACCCGCGTTCGCGCCGCCCACCGATCCGTTTGCACCACGCCAGCACGCTCACGGCGGCCGAGCGCGCCCTCCACGAAGGCATCCCGGTGACCTCGGTCGCCCGCACCCTCCTCGACCAGGCAGCGGTGCTCGACGAGCGCCGCCTACGCAAGCTCCTCCAGCGCTCTGAAGAGGGCAAGCGCTTCGACCTCGCCGCGGTCCATGACGTGCTCGAGCGCAACAAGGGTCACCGCGGCTTCCGGCCGCTGCACGGCGCTCTCGCCATCTACGAGCCGCCGCCCTTTACCCGCTCCGACTTCGAGCTGGGCTTCTACGAAGCGGTGGTCGCTGCCGGCCTGCAAACGCCGCGCGTCAACTTCAACGTCGCCGGGATGGAGCTCGACGTCTACTGGCCCGACCACCGTCTGGCCGTTGAACTCGACCTATACGAGACCCACGGCACCCGCCATTCCTTCGAGGAGGATCGGATCCGGCGCGAGGAGCTATTACTGGTCGGGGTCGAGGTGATGAACGTCACCGGCACCCGCTTCGCCCGTGAACCCGATGTGGTTCTGCGCAGGTTGCGAGCCCTGCTGGCCGAGCGCGGACCGGTCTAGCGGGGCGCGGCGGCGCCGCGTTTGGCGGCCTTGAGGCGCTGCGTTTTGTCGAGGATCAGCTTGCGCAGGCGGACCGACTCGGGGGTGATTTCGAGGCACTCGTCCTCGCGCAGGAACTCCAGCGAGCCTTCCAGGGAGAGCCGGGTCGGCGGCGCCAGGCGGATCAGGATGTCGGCGCTGGCGGCGCGCACGTTGGTCTGCTGCTTGGCTTTGGTCGGGTTGACGTCGAGGTCGTCGGAGCGCGCGTTCTCGCCGACGATCATCCCTTCGTAGACCTCCTCGCCGGAGCCGACGAAGAGCGAGCCGCGGTCCTGCAGGCTCATCAGCGAGTAGCTGGCGGTGTTGCCGCGGCGGTCGGCGACCAGCGAGCCGGTCTGGCGCGTGCGCAGCTCGCCCGCCCAGGGCTCCCAACGGTCGAAGACGTGGTGGAGGATGCCGGTGCCGCGGGTGTCGGTGAGGAATTCGGTGCGGAACCCGATCAGGCCGCGGGCCGGGACCAGGTAGTCCATCCGCACCCACCCGGTCGAGTGGTTGACCATCTGCTCCATCCGGCCCTTGCGACCGGCCAGCATCTGGGTGACGCTGCCGACGTGCTCCTCGGGGACGTCGATCGCGAGGCGCTCGACCGGCTCGTGGATTTCGCCTTCGATCTCGCGGGTGACCACCCGCGGCTGGCCCGCGGTTAGCTCGAAGCCCTCGCGCCTCATGATCTCCAGCAACACGACCAGCTGCAGCTCGCCGCGGCCCTGGACCTCCCAGGCGTCGGGGCGCTCGGTGTCCTTGACCCGGATCGAGACGTTGCCGATCAGCTCGGCGTCGAGGCGGTCGCGGATCTGGCGCGCGGTCAGTTTGCTGCCCTCTTTGCCGGCTAGGGGAGAGGTGTTGATTCCGACCACGACCGAGAGCGAGGGCTCGTCGACCTCGATCACCGGCAGCGGCACCGGGTTCTCGGGGTCGGCCAGGGTCTCGCCGATCGTCACCTCTTCGATCCCGGCGACGGCGATTATTTCGCCGGGGCCGGCCTCCTGCGCGCTGACCCGCTCCAGGCCCTCGGTGATGTAGAGCTCGGAGACGGTGGCGCGGGCGATCTCGCCGTTGGCGCGGCACCAGGCGAGCTGCTGGCCGTTGCGGATCGTGCCATTGTGGACGCGGCAGAGAGCGAGACGGCCCACGTAAGGGGAAGCGTCGAGGTTGGTGACGTGCGCCTGCAGCGGCTTTTCGGGGTCGTACTCGGGGGCGGGGATCCGTTTCAGCATCAGATCCATCAGCGGGTCGAGGTCGGTGCCCTCGACACCCTCTTCAAGTGCGGCCCAGCCGGCTTTGGCGTTGGTGTAGACGATCGGGAAGTCGATCTGCTCGGAGTCGGCGTCGAGGTCGAGGAAGAGCTCGTAGACCTCGTCGACGACCTCGGCGATGCGCGCGTCGGGGCGGTCGACCTTGTTGACGACGAGGATCACCGGCAGCTTTGCCGCCAGCGCCTTGCGCAGCACGAAGCGGGTCTGGGGCAGGGGTCCCTCGGAGGCGTCGACCAGGAGCAGGACCCCGTCGACCATCGTCAGCGCCCGCTCGACCTCGCCGCCGAAGTCGGCGTGGCCGGGGGTGTCGACGATGTTGAACTTGACGTCCCCCCGATTTACCGCGGTGTTCTTGGCGAGGATCGTGATCCCCTTCTCGCGCTCCAGGTCCATCGAGTCCATCACCCGCTCGGCGACGTCCTGGCCTTTGCGGAAGGTGCCGGTCTGCCACAGCATCGCGTCGACCAAGGTGGTCTTGCCGTGGTCGACGTGGGCGATGATCGCGATGTTTCGGAGGTCGTCTCGAGTGCTCATGTTGATGGGGGGAGGGTAGGGGACCGGGGCGGTTGACCCCTGGCAAGACGAAGCCCGCCATGCGGCGGGCTTCGGGACTGCTGAAGCGTTGAGCGAAGCTACTGCTGCTGAACGCTCGCGGCGGCCGGGCCCTTGGGGCCTTCTTCGGACTCGTAGCTCACTTTGGCGCCCTCGGTCAGGCTCTTGAAGCCCTCACCCAGGATCGCGCTGTGATGCACGAAAACGTCCTTCGAGCCGTCGTCGGGCGTAATGAACCCGTAGCCCTTGTCGTCGCTGAACCACTTGACAGTTCCAGTCGGCATGAATTTGCCTCCACATCATGTGCTGCGAACGCGGAGGATGCTGGTGAAGCAACGACAGCGAGCGCTACACAACTATTTTTGCCGGTCATACATCCGGCCCTTGCAGGCGCACCGTAGCAGGATCAAGGAGCCCGGTACCTATATTTGGAGGCAGCGTGAGACGGGGCCACGGACACCTCGCGGCATGGACGCTGGCGATCAGCGTGCTGGTCGCCGCCGCCGCGCTGCCCTCGAGCGCCGCAGCGGCTGAGCTGACGCCGCTGCGGGAGGGCCCCGGCACGCCGCTGCGCGAAGGAAATCGGCTCGTGGTCGACGTCCGCTTCGAGCAGGGGGCGATCGCCGGGCTGGCGGACCTGGAAGCCGCCGGCGCCGAGATCGTCCACGCCAGCCGTCGCTACCAGACGGTCACCGTCGCGGCCAGGCCGAGTGACATATCGGCGCTGCGCGACGTCGCCCGCGTCGGCGCCGTCAGCCCGGTCCCGACCCCGCTGACCATGGGCGCCGACTGCGGCGGCCTCGTTCGCTCTGAGGGCGACGCCCAGTTGCTCGCTCCGAGCGCCCGCGCCAACCTCGCCGTCGACGGCACGGGGGTGACCGTCGGCATCCTCTCCGACTCCTTCGACCGCGACCCGGCCGCGCCGACCAGGGCGGTTACCGACGTCGCTACGGGCGACCTGCCGGGGCCGGGCAGTCCCTGCGGCACGACCGCGCCGGTCAACGTGCTCGACGACTCGCTGATCGTGGAACCGAGCGACGAGGGCCGGGCGATGGCGCAAATCGTCCGCGATCTCGCGCCCGGCGCCGCGATCGGCTTCGCGACCGCGTTCAACGGCGAAGCCGGGTTCGCGGCGAACATCAGGGCGCTGGCCGCGACCGGCGCGAAGGTGATCGTCGACGACGTCGTCTACCTCGAAGAGCCGTTCTTCCAGGACGGACCGATCGCGGTCGCGGTCGACGAAGTCGCGGCCGCCGGCGTCTCCTACTTCTCGGCCGCCGGCAACCAGAACCTGACCTCCGCCTCCGGTGACGTCGGCTCCTGGGAAGCCCCCTTCCGCGACGCCGGCGGCTGCCCACCCGGGATCCCCGTCGGCGAGGACGAGTGCGTCGACTTCGACCCCGGCCCGGGGGTCGACTCGAGATTCAGCTTCTCGGTCCCCGCCGGAAAAGAACTGCTCGTCGACCTGCAGTGGGCGGAACCGCGCGGAGGCGTGGGCACCGATTTCGACGCCTACGTGCTCGACAACTCCAACAACGTGATCGATGAATCGACCAGCGACAACCTCGCCACCCAGCGTCCGTTCGAGCTGGTCGGCGCCGAAAACCCCGGCCCAAGCGACGCTACGGCGCGGCTGGTCATCGTGCGCCACGCGGGCGTGGGCGAACCGGTGCTGAAGTTTGTCCAGTTCGGCAAGGCGCTCCCGACGGCCCTCCAGTACGAAATCTCGAGCGCCGACACGATCGGCCCGACGATCTTCGGTCACGCCGGCGCGAAAGGGGCGATCGCGGTCGGCGCGGTCGCCTACAACACGACCACGGCGCCGGAGAGCTTCTCCTCGCGCGGGCCGGTCATCAACCGCTACGGCCCGGTGCTCGGCCCTGCCCCGGCGGCGCCGCTGGCGCTGCCGGAAACGGTGGCAAAGCCCGACCTGGTCGCCACCGACGGCGGCGTCAACACCTTCTTCGGCAACTTCACCGGCGGCGCCTGGCGCTTCTACGGAACCTCGGCGGCGGCCCCGCACGCGGCGGCGGTCGCGGCGCTGGGGCTGCAGGCCAACCCGGGCGCCAGCCCAGCCCAGGTCCGTGCGGCGCTGACCGCGACCGCGCGCCCGGTTGGCGCTTTCGGGCCGCTCGCCGTCGGCGCCGGGCTGATCGACGCCGCCGCCGCGGTCAACTCGCTGGCCCTGTCGCCGGCGGTCGCGATGACCCGAACGCCGGCGGCGCTCAGCCGAACCAACCAGCCGAGCTTCGAGTTCGCCGCCAACCGGCCGGTGAGCTTCAACTGCGCGATCGACGGGGTCGCCCTGCCCTGCGTCTCGCCGTTCACCTGGCCCCAGCAGCTCGCCGACGGCGACCACTTGCTGCAGGTCAGCGGTACCGACCTCGGCGGCCGCACCGGCGCCAGCTCGCTCGTCTCCTTCCGGATCGACACGACGGCGCCGCAGACGAAGATCGTCGCCCACCCGCGCAAGCGTCTGGTGACGCGCTCGCGGGCCCGGGCCGTCTTCCGCTTCAGCTCCAGCGAGGGCGGCGCCGACTTCCTCTGCAAGATCGACAAGACCGCTTACAAGCAGTGCGGGAAGCGTCTGGTCAAACGCTTCAAGGTCGGCAAGCATGTGCTCCGCGTCAAAGCCAGCGACGCTGTCGGCAATGTCGATCCGAGCCCGGCGGTCTTCCGCTTCCGCGTCGTCCGCGCGCGCTGAGCTATTCCTCGCTGCGCCGCGACTGCCAGCGGACGGCGTAGTGGCCACCAACCAGCAGCGCGACGATCAGCACGGCGCTGCCCAGGACCAGGGGGTCGGTCAGCGAGAGCCCTTCGAGCTGGGTGCCGAAGTAGGTGGCGATCGCGGTGATCGGGAGGAACCCGACCGCGGTCGTCCAGGTGAAGCGCCAGAGCGGCACCCGCGCCGCGCCGGCCGCGTAGGAGACGAGGCTGAAGGGGAGGATCGGGATCAGCCGCATCGCCAGCAGCAGGGTGACGCCGCCGCGCTCGATCCGCGCCTCGAGCCGCTCGAAGCGCTCGACGCCGAGCCAGCGGTCGAGCAGCGGGCGGGCGACCGAGCGGCCGATCAGCCAGCAGATCAGGCCGGAGATCGTCCAGCCGACCATCAGCAGGGCGAGAGCCGGGAAGAAGCCATAGGCGTAGCCAGCGGCCGCGTCGACGATCTCGGAGGGGTAAAAGACGACGGCGTGGATCACGGTAAGGGCGAGGATCAGCAGCGGCCCCCAGGCGCCGAGGCTGTCGATCTCGCTGCGGACTTGCTCGTGGTCGCCCTGGATCGCCGCCTTGGCGGCCTCGCGCAGGTCGGGGATCGCCAGCACCAGGGCGGCGACCAGGATCGTGCCGCCGACCGTGATCCCGATCTCCAGCAACGGTAGGCGCGGGCGACCCTCCGGCCGCTTGCCCTGCTTCGGCTCGATCTGCCCCGCGGCCATGACGCCGGCAGGGTCTCACAACGGCTCGCTCGCTCAGGCGGCGAGCCGCTGTCGCTTACCTTGGCCTCGGCGGCGGCCGCCTGGGGGAAGGCGACCACCGCCGATGAGGCCAAGGCGACTAGGGGAGAGGCGTAACGATGCGTTTATTCATCGTCAATTTTGAGTATACGCACCCATGACGGACGGCAAATCCAGGCACGGACGAACGTTTGGCGGGGGCTTCCCGCGGGCCCGGCCTTGACCAGTAGGCGAGTTTTTCCTAGGCCGGCTCCTCCTAGGCGAGGAGCCGGTCCGCCAACCCCGAGTGGCGGTCGCCGTCGTCGCGGCGCACCGCCGACTCCAGGGCAGCGCCGTCGCCGACCAGGACGCAACTGTTGCGGGCGCGGGTGATCGCGGTGTAGAGCAGCGGCCTGGTCAGCATCCGCGAGTGCGAGCGGTGGCAGACCCCGACCACGACCGGGACCTCACAGCCCTGCGCCTTGTGCACCGAGATCGCGTAGGCGAGCTTCAGGGTCGCGGTCTCGCCGTAGGGGATCAGCAGGGAGCCGCCCTCGTCGGTGTCGACGACGATCGTTTCCTCGTCGGGGTTGTCCTCGCGCAAGAAGACGATCGAGCCGTTCATCAGCCCGAGCTCGTGCGAGTTGCGGGTCTGGATCAGGCGGTCGCCGATCCGGAATCGGTCGCTGAGCGCCCGCTTGCCGTCGGGGTTGAGCCGCGCCTGCAGGCGTTCGTTGAGGGCGTCGATCCCGACCGGCCCCTTGTACATCGGCGCCAGCACCTGGACGTCGCGGACCGGGTCGACGCCGAATCCCGCCGGCGCCCGCTCGGCGACCACCTCGACCACCGTCTCCAGCGCCCGCTCCGGGCCGGGCCGCTCGATGAAGAAGAAGTCGCGGTCCTGGTCGGCGCCGGGCTCGCGCTGCGGCGGGCGGCCCTCGTTGATCGCGTGGGCGGCGGTGGTGATCATCGAGCGCGCCGCCTGGCGGAAGATCTGAGTCAGCCGCACGACCGGCACCGCGCCCGACTCGACCAGGTCCTCGAACGGCTTGCCGGCCCCGATCGGCGGTAGCTGGTCGGCGTCGCCGACGAAGACCACGTGGGTCGACTCGGCGATCCCGCCGAGTAGCATCTCGGCAAGCCGCAGGTTCAGCATCGAGGACTCGTCGACGATCACCAGGTCGACCGGCAGCGGGTGTCCCGGCCGGTAGGTCGGTTCGCGCCCCGGCATCCACTCGAGCAGGCGGTGGATCGTCATCGCCTCGTGGCCGGTCGCCTCCTCCATCCGCCGCGCCGCCCGCCCGGTCGGAGCGCAGAGCGCGATCGTCGCGTGGGCGGCTTCGGCCTCGGCGACGATCCCTTTGGTGCAGACAGTCTTGCCGACGCCAGGGCCACCGGTCAGGACCGAGACGCGCGCCTCGAAGGCGCCGCGCACCGCCGCCCACTGCTCGTCGGTGAGGTCGCCCGGCTCTTCGCCGGGGTCGTGATCGAGGTGGGGGGGCTGGGCGCCGCGCTCGCGCAGGGTCGCGGCCACGGCGATCTCGCTGGCCAGGGTCGGCTCGCGGTAGACGCGGTCCGCTTCGACCGCCAGCCCCGGTCCTTCGATCAGCACGTCGGGGTCGGGGGCGAGGCCGATCAGCCGCGCGGTACGGCTGAGCAGCTCGGCCAGCGGCAGGAAGCTGTTGCCGTCCTGCTCAGCCTCGAGCAGCGCGTAGGCGGCGGCGGCCTGGGCGCGGCGGTTGGACTCCGGCGGGACGTCGGCGGCGAGCGCGATCTTGTCGGCGCGGACGAAGCCGACCCCCGGCACCTCGGTCAGCCGGTAGGGGTCCTCGTGCAGGACGGTCATCGAGCGCTCGCCGTAGCGGGCGTGGATCGGGGCCGCGAGGTGGGCGAGGCCGTGCGGCGCCAGCTGCACGTGCAGGTCGCGGACGGCGCGGCTCGCGTGCCACGATTCGGTCGCCGCCGCCGCCTGGTCGGCGCTCACCCCGCGCAGCGATCCGAAGATCCCCTGCGGGTTGGCGGCGATCTTCGCCAGCACCTCCTCGCCGTGCTCGTCGACTAGCCGTTCGGCGCGTTTGAGGCCGATATGGCGCAGCGAGGTGAGGTAAGCGATCTGGCCCTCGCGGTCGGCCGGGTCGAGCGGCAGCGCCCCCTGGGCGCGCAGCTGGCGCCCGTAGCGCGAGTGGGTCTGCCACTCGCCGTTGACTTCGGCCCGGTCACCCTCGCCGAGGTGGGCGACGGGGCCGACCAGCGCGAAGCCCTCGCCCCCGCCGGCCTCCTGCACCTCGAGCACCGCGTAGCCGTCGTCCTCGGCGCGGAAGATCACCCCGAGCACCTCGACGGTGCCGGTGTAGGAGCCGGCATCGGCGTCGAACAGGGTGGCGGTCGGCGTCATCCCGACAAGCTAGCCAGGGGCGAGGCGGGACCCGCCGGCCGGAGGCCCGCAGTTTCCGTGACAAATCGCACTGCCCGGCCGGCCACGGGCCGCTTAGCCTCGGTCCATGGACGCCGTCGCTGGCAGCCTGCCCTATATAGACGAGCACGCGGTCGAGGTCGGCGCCGACCGGGCGGCGACCTGGGAGGCGCTGGCGCAGGTCGCCGAGCGGGCGATGTCGGGCGCCGCGGCGCCCCGCTACGCGCGGCTGATCGGCTGCGCGGACACCGCGGTCGCCGGTCCGCGGCCGCTCGCGGTCGGCTCGGCCTTCCCCGGCTTCCACGTCGCCAGCGCGGCGCCCGGCGAGGAGCTCGGCCTGCTCGGCAGCCACAACTTCTCCGAGTACGCGCTGACCTTCCGTCTCGAGGAAGCGGGGCCGGGGCGGACCCAGCTCCGGGCCGAGACGCGGGCTGTCTTCCCGGGGCTGAAAGGGGGCGTGTACCGTGGGCTGGTGATCGGCACCCGCCTGCACGTGCTCGCGACCCGGCGCATCCTCGGCGGCGTCAAGCGACGCGCCGAACGCGGTTGAGCGACGACCCTCAGGCCGCCGCGCCGCGGCCCCCCGGGCCGCCGGTCGGGCTCTGCGAGCGCTGCCGCCACCAGCAGCTCGTGCCCAACCGGCGGGGCTCGGTCTTCTCGCTCTGCAAACGCTCGCGCGAGGACCCGGCCTACCCGCGCTATCCGCGAGTTCCGGTGCTCAGCTGTCCTGGGTTTGAGCCATCGGGTCCGGCTCGCCGAGCTTGCTGACGTCTGGCGCCTCGTAGGGCTTGCCGGGGCAGCCGCTGAGCGCGAGGATGCGGATGCCGTCGGGGCCGGCGAGGAGCTTCCGCTTCGCCTGCCAGCCGACCCGGGCAATCCGGTTTTCGTCGAGCGGGAAGCGCTCACCGTCGATCTCGATCTCGCCGCTGCCGCGGAGGGCGAGGAATACCTCCTCCTGCTCGTCATGGCTGTGGTCGTGCTCGGGGTACTGGTCGAAGCCGGGGGGCAGGTCGATCACCGCCATCCCGAACGACTCGACACCAAGCTCCGCCCGCGCCCGCTTGAAGGCGCCGAGGTAGACCGCCTCCATCGAATCGATCTCTTTCACCGCGTAGTCGCTCACCGCTGTTCTCCCTTGCCTAGTGATCCAGTTAATAAAACGAACGTTCGTACTTTTTTATATCCTTTCGGCCGTGAGTGCAACCGCCGAGCGCAGCAACGCCGCCTCGAAGGGGGAGCAGACCCGCGCCGCGATCCTCGACCGCGCCGTCGACCTCGCCTCCGCCGAGGGGTTGGAGGGGCTGACGATCGGCCGCCTCGCCGCCGAGCTGCAGATGAGCAAGAGCGGGCTCTTCGCCCACTTCGGCTCCAAGCAGGAGCTGCAGTTGGCGACGATCGAGGCGGCGGCCGCGCGCTTTGCCGCGGCTGTCCTCGAGCCGGCCTCCACGGCACCCGAGGGCGCCCCGCGGCTGCGGGCCTTGAACGATCGCTACCTCGACCACCTCAGCCTCTACTCCGGCGGTTGCTTCTGGGGCGCGACCTCGGCCGAGTACGACGACCGGCCTGGGCCGGTCCGCGACGCGATCGCCGCCGCCCTCGACGCCTGGATGGCGATGCTCGTCCGCCAGGCCGAGATCGCCGGGGTCGAGAGTCCGCGGCGCTTCGCCTTCGAGCTCTACGCGGTGGTCATGGGCGCCAACGCGCGCTACCGGATCAGCGGCGACACGACCGTCTTCGAGTACGCCCGCGAGGCGCTGGCTCGGCTCGAGGCGGAGCTGCCGGGATGAGCGACGCCGCGGCCGATTTCGTCGCCCGTTTCGCCGACTTCTGGCGTGCGCCGGCCCCGCAGCGGCTCGACGCCCTGCTCGCCCCCGACGTGCGCCTGGTCGCGCCGCTGACCCCGACCACCACGGACCTCGACGCCGGCAAGCGCGCCTTTTCGGGTCTGCTCGAGCTGGCCCCCGATTTGACCGCCGAGGTGCACGAGTGGGGGCCGGTCGAGGGCGGGGTCCTGATCCGGTTCACCCTCTCCGGCAGCGTCCGCGGCGTGCCGTTGCGCTGGCCCGCGGTCGACCGCATTGCGCTGCGCGGCGACGGCCTCGCGAGCGAGCGGGTCTCCTACTTCGACAGCGGCCCGATCGTGCTCACCGCGCTGCGCCACCCGCGCACCTGGCCGGCTTTTCTGCGCAGCCGGACGAAGCGCGTTGGCTAGGGTTTGAGCGGTCGTATCCGGTCGTCTCCAACCCCCATAAGGAGCCCCCTCAATGGACGTTTCCATCGGCCTGCCCAACGCTGTTCCCGGAACCACCGGCGCGCAGCTGACCGAGTGGGCGCGCCGCGCCGAGGCGCGCGGCTTCAAGAGCCTCGGCACGATCGACCGGATCGCCTACGGCAACTACGAGCCGCTGGTCGCCCTCTCCGCGGCCGCCGCGGTGACCGAGCGGATCGGCCTCACCACCTCGGTGCTGCTGGCGCCGTTGCGCGAGAGCGCCGCCGCGATCGCCAAGCAGACGCTCAGCCTGCAGGCCCTCTCGGGTGGGCGGCTGACCCTGGGGATCGGGATCGGCGGCCGCGAGGACGACTACGCCACGGCTGAGGTCGAGATGGGCAACCGCGGCGAAACGATCGATGCGATGCTGGCGCGGATCCGTGAGCTCTGGGAGGCCGAGCACGTCGGGCCGAGCACGATGGGAAGTCCCACCCTGCTGGTCGGCGGCGGCGTCGACGCCTCGTTCGCCCGCGCCGCGAAGTACGGCGACGGCTGGATCGCCGGCGGGTCGCCGCCGGAAGTCTTCGCCGAAGCGGCCGCGAAGGTCAAGGCGGAGTGGTCGAAAGCGGGCCGGGAGGGGGAGCCGCGGCTCGAGGGGCTCGCCTACTTCTCGCTCGGCGCGGAAGCCGAGGCGGACGCCAACGCCTACCTCAAGCACTACTACGCCTGGCTCGGCGAGGAGATCGCGACCTTCATCGCCAACAGCGCCGCCAAGGACGCGGAGACGGTCAAGGGCTACCTGGCCGCCTTTGAAGAGGTCGGCTGCGACGAGCTGATCCTCTTCCCGAGCTCCAGCGACCCCGCCCAGGTCGATCTCCTGGCCGACGCCGCCGGGCTCTGAGAGCAGCGGGGGGAGCGGCGCCTTGGCTGACGAGTTGCCGACGCTCCTCTTCGCCGGGGCGGCTGAGTTCGAGGCCTGGCTGGACGACCACCACGCCGAGCCGGACGGGATCTGGCTGAAGATCGCCAAGAAGGGTGCGCCCGAGCCCAGCGTCACCTACGCCGAGGCTGTCGAGCTGGCGCTCTGCTTCGGCTGGATCGACGGCCAGCGCCGTGCTCTCGACGCGACCCATTTCCTGCAGAGGTTCACGCCGCGTCGCCCGCGCGGGCGTTGGTCGAAGATCAACCGCGAGAAAGCCGAGGCGCTGATCGCGCCGGGCCGCGTGCGCCCGGCTGGGACTGCCGAGATCGAAGCGGCGAAAGCCGACGGTCGTTGGGAGGCTGCATACGAGGGCCAGCGGACCGCCGCGGTCCCCGACGACTTGCGGCGCGAGCTCGACGCCAGCCCGGCCGCCGCCGAGTTCTTCGCCGGGCTCGACAGCTCCAACCGCTACGCGATCATCTACCGGCTCGGCGAGGCAAAGAAGCCGGAGACGCGCGAGCGCCGGCTGCGCAAATTCGTCGCCATGCTGGAGCGCGGCGAGAAGATCCACGACTGAACGCAGAAGTTCCCGGTATGCGGGAGGTTCTGCGTCCGTACACTCGGCACGTGGACCGCGAGCTGCTGCAGACGACGCTGGCCGAGGCCGGCGAGCCGGCCTACCGCGTTGCCCAGGTCTGGGAGTGGGTGGCGCGCGGGGCGGGCTCCTACGCGGAGATGACCAACCTGCCGGCGGCGCTGCGCGAGCGGCTCGAGGCCGCCGTGCCGCTCTCGACGCTGAGCGTCGAGGCCGAGGCGCGCTCGGACGACGGCACCGTGAAGGCGCTCTTCCGGACCGCTGACGGGCGCTCGCTGGAGGCGGTCTTGATGCGCTACCGCGACGGCCGCCGCTCGGTCTGTCTCTCCTCGCAGTCGGGCTGTCCGCTGACCTGCACCTTCTGCGCCACCGGGCAGATGAAGTTCGGCCGCAATCTCAGTGCCGACGAGATCCTCGACCAGGCGCTCCACTTCCGCCGCGTCGAAGCGATCGACCACGTCGTCTTCATGGGGATGGGCGAGCCGACGATGAACATCGAGAACGTGCTCGCCGCCTGCGAGCGGCTGCCCGACCTCGGCGTCACCAACCGCCGCACGGCTATCTCGACGGTCGGCTGGGTGCCGGGGATCGACCGCCTTGCCGCCTGCGAGATGCCGCTCAGCCTGGCGCTCTCCCTGCACGCCCCCAACGACGGCCTGCGCTCGCAGCTGATGCCGGTCAACGATCGCTACCCGCTGGCCGAGGTGCTCGCCGCCTGCGAGCGCTACCGCGCTGCCCGCCGCCGCAAGGTCTTCGTCGAGTACGTGATGCTGGCCGAGGTCAACGACCTGCCCGAGCACGCCCGCGAACTGGCCGAGCTGCTCGACCCCCGCGCCTTCAAGGTCAACCTGATTCCCTACAACCCGACCGGGAGCTACGACGGCTCCTCGCCGGAGCGGATCGAGCGCTTCCGTTCGATCCTCGCCGAGCACCGGCTGACCGCCACCGTGCGCCTGACCCGCGGCCGCGACATCGACGCCGCCTGCGGCCAGCTCGCGGCCAACGCGGCGTAGCCGCTGATTGCAGACAACTCGTTACGGTGCCATCATGCACCTGATGGAGAATCGGACCGATGCACGCCTTGACGATCTCAACGAGAAGATCGACCGCGGCTTCGAGAGAATGGACAAGCGTTTCGAGGAGATGGACCACCGCTTCGAGAAGGACCGGCGTGTCGAGCGGCTCGAGGGGCGGTTCGACGCGTTCCAGCACGTGCCTGCCGCGGTGATCTGGGCAGCGTGACCTTGGAGAAAACTGGCTGCGTAGCCAGTTTTCTCTAAGATGGCGGCGATGGCCACGGTCGACACCACCGTCCCGCTCGAGCGGCCGAAGCAGATGTCCGCGAATCCGGTCCGCCGGGTCGCCGAAGACCTCGCGGCCGAGTGGCGGGGGAGGGGGCAGTTCCCGCCCGGCCCGACCGACTTCAGCCTCGCTCGCACCCATCAAGCGGCCCACGATCCGCTGCCGATGCTGCTCGCCGCCTACGAAGAGTTCGGGCCGATCTTCAGCCTGCGGCTGCTGCACACGCGGGTGATCTTCATGCTCGGCCCCGAGGCCAACCAGTTCGTCACGGTCGGCCACCCGGAGAACTTCCACTGGCGCGAGTCGAGCTTCGGCGACCTGATCCCGCTGCTCGGCGACGGCCTACTGACGATCGACGACGACTACCACGATCGGGCGCGGGCGATCATGATGCCGGCCTTCCACCGCGAACAGGTGGCGATCGCCACCGACGTGATGACCGCCGAAGCCGAAGCCGCGATCGCCGGGCTCGAGGTCGGCGAGGTGGTCGACATCTACGACTGGATGCGCAACCTGGCGATGCGGATCGCGATGCGGGCGCTGCTCGGGCTCGACCCCGACGAAGCCGGCAAGGGCGCCGCCGCGGCCGAGCACTTCGAGCGGGCGCTCGGCTTCTACGGGATCGACTTCGCGCTGCGGCTGCTGCGCGGCCCCGGGTCCCCCTGGCGCAAGATGAACGCCTCACGCGCCGTGCTCGACGAGATCGTCTTCGGCGAGATTTCCCGGCGGCGGGCCGAGCCCGACCCCGAGCGGCGCGACATCCTCAGCCTCCTGGTCAACGTCCGCGGCGAGGGCGGCGAGGCGTTCACCGACCGCGAGATCCGCGACCAGGTGATCACCCTGATGTTCGCCGGCCACGACACCTCGACCTCGACCGTCACCTTCATGCTGAACGAGCTCGCCCGCCACCCCGAGGTACTCGCTCGGCTCTGCGCGGAGCAGGACGAGGTACTCGGCGAGGGCCCGCCGACGATCGACCAGCTGGAGCGCGAGATGCCCTACCTGGACATGGTCCTCGACGAGGTCCTGCGCCTCTACCCGCCGGCCTGGATCGGCCCCCGCCGGGCCGTCCGCGACTTCGAGTTCGGCGGCTACTCGGTCCCCCGCGGCGCCTACGTGAACTACTGCTCCTGGGCCAGCCACCGCATCCCCGAGGTCTTCCCCGAGCCCGAGGCCTTCATCCCCGAGCGCTTCACCCGTGAGCGCAAAGCTGCCCTGCCGCGCGGCGCCTACGTCCCCTTCGGCGGCGGCCAGCGGGTCTGCATCGGCAAACGCTTCGGCCAGATCGAGGTCAAGCTGGTCGCCTCGATGCTGCTCCAGCGCCTTCGCCTCGACGCCCTGCCTGGCCGCACCGTGACGATCCGCCAGATGCCGACCCTTTCGCCGAAGGGTGGCCTCTCGATGCGGGTCCTGCCGCGCGCCTAGACTCGTCCGCTGAATGCGGGCACTGGTCATCTCCGACACCCATTTCGGCGCCTGGACTGGCCGCGACATCCTCCGCGAGGAGTTCGCGCTGGAGCGGCTGGCGCCGGCCCTGGAGGGGGTCGACGAGCTGATCTTCCTCGGCGATCTCTTCGACTTCCTCTTCGGCGGGGTCGAGGAAGCGGTCGAGGCCGCCGACGGGTTGCTGGGGCTGATCGCCGCGAACTTGGCGGGCAAGCGGCTTGTCTTCCTGGCTGGAAACCACGACCACCACCTCGTCCACCGCGCTGAGGAGGACCGGCTGGAGGCGAAGCTGGCCGATGGCGCGGCGCCGCCCGCCAACGGCGACGGTCCGAGCTTCTTCCTGGCCTTCCTCAAGCGCAAGCTGCCCGGGGTCGAGGTCGAGATCGTCTACCCGAGCTACCGCTTCGCCGACGTCCTCCTCACCCACGGCCACTACCTCGACCCGCACGCGCGGCTCGCCGGCTCGCGGGCCGACCGGCTGCTCACCCACACGCTCTGGTCGATCGCCGCCGGCGGCCCGGAGGAGCCGAAGTGCGTCGAGGACTACGAGTCGGTGACGACCCTGCTCACCGAGTGGCTCTACATCGCCGCCCAGATGCCACACGGCACCCACGCCCAGCAGAACGTCTTCCGCGCCGCCCAGAAAGCCGCCCGGGTCGGCTCGGCGCTGGGGATGCCGGTCCGCGGACTGCGGCGCCTGGAGGCGCGGCTCCGCGGCGGCGCGTCGGGTGGCGAGGAGCAGCTGCCGAGCGAGTCCCACTACGACGCGGTGGTCAGCGAGGAGGCCGCCCGCCAGGCGCGCGAGCAGCCGATCAAAGGTCCGCCCTGGTCGGTGCCGCTCTACCCCGAGCCGACCGTGATCGCGCGCAGCGACGCCTCCGAGCACGCACTCGAGGCCTTCGCCCAGGTCGTCGCCAATCTCGGCTGGGACGCCGAGGCCGAGAAGATCGTCTTCGCCCACACCCACCAGCCGCTGGCCGACGTGCGCGCGGCCAACGGGTCGAAGATGCGCTACTGGAACACCGGCTCTTGGATCTACGAGCCGGACCTCGGGTCACGCCAGCACTACGCGCGCTACCTGCGCTACGCCTGGCCCGGCACCGCGATCGTGATCGACGACGAAGAGCCCCAACCCCGCCTCCTCGACCTCCTAGCCGACCTCAACCCCCGCAACGGCGGCCCCGGCCTGCCGGCACCCTAGGACTTCCGGGGAGAGTTCCTGCCTCCCACGTCTTGGGAGGTGGTGTCTGCGCGCTACGAAAGGACGCTCGATGGCAAAGGGAGCGTCAAGCTCAAGGTCCAGTTCGTCACCGTCGGATCCGAGGTGAGATGCACCGCTACACGCGCGCAACGGGCAAGCAACCCGCGGTTCGCTTCCACCACGGTACGCTCGGTGAAGGCATGCGCGCTGCAATAGGTGAGATCAAGCAGCGCTATCCCCAGATGGTTGAAGGGTGGGAACGATGAAGAGCATTGCCGGGCAGTCTCCAGCGGGCAAAGTGATGGACGAAGCGATCGAGCTGAACCTCAAAGGGCGCTCGCCATTTCCAGAACACTCCATGTTCATCGACGAGGATTCGCCCTCTCTTCTCAAGGAGATCAAGATGGCGGCGGCCGAGGGTGCCGCCATCGTCCTCGTCGCTGCCGACTGCTCGACCGAGATCCTGATCCCACAGAACGGTTCCTCGGCCGACTAGAAAGGGCGCCCCGGAGGGCGCCCTTTTTCGGAACTCGGTATCGCCGTCGAGCGCTACTTGATGAACAGCATCTCCTCGTACTTCGGCAGCGGCCAGAGGTCGTCGGTAACGACCTTCTCCAGCTTGTCTGCGGCCTCGCGGACCTTGGCCATCGCCGCGAGCTGGTTGTCGCGGGCGTAAACCGCGAGGTCGAGGCCCTCGAGGTCTTCGGGGTAGGCGTTCGCCGACTTCAGCTCGCCGAGCGATGCGACCAGCTCGTCGACCAGCTCGCGGGTCTCGCCCTCGAGGCTGGAGACGCCGGCCTCGCCGATCAGCGCCAGGTGGCGCAGGCCGGCGGGCAGCAGCATCGTCTGGGCGATCGCGAAGGTGGTCTCCGCCTCGATGTTGGCGCGGATCGCGTACTGCTCGATCCAGACCTCGTAGCGGGACTCCAGCTCGCGCCGGCTCAGCACGCTGTACGCCTCGAAGGCGGCGACGGTGTCGTCCGCCAGCACCTCGGGCAGGGCGTCGGGGGTGGTCTTGAGGTTCTTCAGCCCCCGTTGCTCGGCCTCCGCGTGCCACTCGTCGGAGTAGTTGTCGCCGCTGAAGCAGACGACTTTGTTCGCGCCGTAGGACTCTTTGACGATCTCCATCACGGCCTCCGGCATGCCGGTGCCGGCGTCCAGCTTCGCTTCCAGCTTGCCGGCGAGCTCGTCGATCGCCTCGGCGGCGATCGTGTTCAGGACCGTGTTCGGGAAGGCGAGCGACATGCTCGACCCGAGCGCCCGGAACTCGAATTTGTTACCGGTGAAGGCGAACGGAGAGGTCCGGTTGCGGTCGCCGCCGTCCATCGGCAGCGGCGGCAGCACATCGGTCCCCAGCTCGAGGAAGGAGGCCGGGGTGTTGGGATCGCCCTCGCCAGTCGCGATCGCCTCGAACGCTTTTTCGAGCTCGGCGCCGAGGAAGATCGAGATGATCGCCGGCGGCGCCTCGTTGGCCCCAAGGCGGTGGTCCTGGCCGATGTTCGCGACCGAGGCCCGGAGCAGGCCCTGGTGCTTGTTCACCGCCTGGATCACCGCCGTGCAGAAGAACAGGAAGTGGATGTTGTCGGCCGGGGTATCGCCCGGGTTCAGGAGGTTGGCCCCGGTGTCGGTGCCCATCGACCAGTTGTTGTGCTTGCCGGACCCGTTGACCCCGGCGAACGGCTTCTCGTGCAGGAGGCAGACGAAGCCGTAGCGGCGGGCGACGGTTTCCAGCGTCTGCATCAGCAGCTGTTGGTGGTCGGAGCCGACGTTCGAGTTCTCGAAGATCGGTGCGATCTCGTACTGGGCCGGCGCCACCTCGTTGTGGCGGGTCTTGACCGGGATGCCGAGCTTCCGCATCTCCAGTTCGGACTCCATCATGAAGGCGAGCACCCGCTCCGGAATCGAGCCGAAGTAGTGGTCGTCGAGCTCGTGGCCCTTCGGCGGCTTGGCGCCGAACAGGGTGCGCCCGGCGGCGATCAGGTCGGGACGCTCGTAGAAGTACTGCTCGTCGATCAGGAAGTACTCCTGCTCGGGGCCGACCGTGGTGAATACCCGCTGGGCCTCCTCGTCGCCGAGCAGCCGCAGCGCCTTCATTGCGACCCGCGAGAGCGCGTCCATCGAGCGCAGCAGCGGGATCTTCGCGTCGAGCGCCTCGCCGGTCCAGGAGGCGAAGGCGGTCGGGATGCAGAGCAGCGCCCCGTTCGGGTTCTCGAGGATGAAGGCGGGGCTGGTCGGGTCCCAGGCGGTGTAGCCGCGGGCCTCGAAGGTGGCGCGGATGCCGCCGGTCGGGAACGAGGAGGCGTCCGGCTCGCCCTGGATCAGCTCCTTACCCGAGAAGCCGGCGATCACCTTGCCGTCGCCGCTCGGCTCGAAGAAGCCGTCGTGCTTCTCGGCGGTCGAACCGGTCAGCGGCTGGAACATGTGGGTGTAATGGGTGGCGCCCCGCTCCAGGGCCCAGTCCATCATCGCCTGGGCGACCTCGTCGGCGAGGGTTGGATCGAGCGGTTCGCCGCCCATCAGGGTCGCCTGGAGCTTGTCGAAGGCCTCCGCGGAGAGGCGCTCCCGCTGGACCTCGGTGTCGAAGACGTTGAGGCCGAACGCCTCGTTCTCGGGCAGGGTCAAGTCGAGCGCGCCGAGGGACTCCCCGTTCGCGCTCCACTGGGCTGCGGTCACGTTCTGCTGGCGGATACGAGTCATCGTGTGGTCAAATTCCTCACTTGGGCACGCGCCCGGTATGGAACGCGTCAAATTGCGGGTCCACCCTTATCTAAGAGCCAAGGAAGCCTAACGCGGAGCCGTTTGAGCGGCGTTTATCCGGCCGTACAGGGTTCACCCGCGTTCCTTATCCCTTGTGTAGGGATCAGGCGCCGGGGACGGCGCTGATCAGGCCGAGCGGGTGGCGGACCCGGAAGCCGCGCGTGTCGCGCAGCTCTTCGCTCCAACCCGGACCGGAGCGGTCGCCGTCGTCGTTGTAGGAAGTGTCCCAGCGCAGGCCGGCGATCACGGCGAAGACGTGGCCGCGGTTGGCGTAGATGCGGACCCAGCTGCCGGGACCGCCGCCGCCCCAGCGCATGAACCCGGTCGAGTCGAGCGGGTAGTCGAGCAGCCCTGCCGCGTGCAGCACGTAGCTGACCGAGCCCGAGCAGTCGTAGCCGCGCGAGTTCCAGTCGCGGTGCCCGCCGCCCCAGCGGTAGGGGCGGTGGCGGATCCGGTTGGCGGCGGCGATCATCGCCTTGACCGAGTCCGGCGCCGACTCCGGCGCGATCGCGCGCCCGTCCGCGGTCAAGGTCGCCCGGGGAACCTCGGCCGCAGCCGGCGCCGCGAGGGCGGAGGCGCCGAGCGCCAGCAGGCAGCAGAGCAGGGGCAGCTTGGCCGAGAAGCGCATGAGAGTGAGATATCGGCGGCGCGGCTAAGAGGCTTGAGCCGCGTCGGGAAGGGCGTCCGCTGCGACCAGCGACCCCATCAGGACGCCGAGCAGGAGGTCGCGAAGCTCCTCCCGCTCGAGGTCGCGGTGCTCGATCCAGTCCAGGCAGGCGCCGTCCATGAACCAGAGCCACCCACGCACGGCCGTGCGCGCCTTCGGAGTCGGCCCGTCCAGATAGAGCGCCTCGAGGATCCGCTCGGCGGTACGGCGACGGACCTCGTCGACCAGGTCGCGGATCTCCGGGGCGCTGGTGGCGCTGTCCATCAGGTTGCGGTAGGCGACCGAGTTCTCTTCGACCATCGCCAGGAAGGCTTCGAGGCTGGCGGTTAGCTGCTCCAGCGGCGGCGCCTCGGGGTCCGGTTCGGTGCGGACCCGCAACTGCTCGGCCCAGGCGGTCAGCGTCTCCTCGAAAAACGCCTGCTTGCTGGGGAAATAGTGGTAGAGCAGGGCCTTCGAGATCCCCGCTTCGGCGGCGATCTTGCTCATCGAGAGCTCGTCGTAGGGGTGGCTGGTGAAAAGCTCGGCGCCCCGCTCCAAGAGCTGCTGGCGCCGCTCGTCGACCCCGAGCCGGCGGTAGGAAGGTGCGCTCATCGTCGCCATTCTACCCGCCTTACTGACCGATGGTTGACAAGATTGCTACGGTTATCGACCGATGGTCAACAAGCAACCACGACTGGGGAGTGGAAATCGATGAACGACGAGACGCGACAGGACCAAGGCGGGGGGCCGGCGGCCCCGGAGGAGCGACCGGAGCAGGCGTCACCGCCGCCGCTCTGGGACCCGATCTCGAGGATCGAGTTCGAGAAGGTGCTCGGAGGGCGGGTCTTCGCCTGGGTCGGCGGGCTCGCGACCCTCCTCGGCGTCGTCTTCTTCATGCGGATCGCGCTCGGCGAGGGCTGGCTGACCGAGGAGATTCGCACCGTGATCGCCGCCGTCGGCTCTCTGGTGCTGTTCTTTGCCGGTGTCTGGTTGCACGAACGCAGGGGGCTGCGTGAGCTCTCCCAGCTGGTTGTGGCCACCTCGATCGCGGGCCTGTATGCGACCGCGGTCGTCGCCACCAAGACCTACGACCTCATCTCCCCGATCATCGGCCTCGAGGCAGCGGCGCTGATCGGAGTCGTCGGCGTGTTCGTAGCCGTGCGCTGGTCATCGATGCTGGTCGCCGGGATCGGCGTGCTGGGCGCCCTCGCGGCGCCGTTGCTAGTTGGCGTCGACGCCGACGATGGCTCGATCGCCTTCGTCGCCGTCGCGCTCGCCGCCAGCGTCGGCGTCCTGCTCTGGCAGCGCTGGGGCTGGCTCGCGCTAGGTGCGTTCGCCGTCTCCGCGCCGCAGCTGGTCATCTGGGCCTTCCAGAACGATGGTGAATCGCTCCTGCTCGTGCTCGCCGTCCTCGTCGGGTTCTGGCTGCTCTACGCCGCCGCCGCCTTCGGGTACGAGCTGCGCACCCGCCGCGAGCAGGCGCTTCCGGCCGCTTCCTGGCTGTTGCTGCTCGGCGCCAGCACGCTGGTCGTCGGCGTCGGCTGCCTGATTCTCAACCGGGCCGACGAGGACATGGCCCTGAACGCCTGGGTCTTCGGCTTCGGCGCCGTCCACCTCCTGCTCGGTGGCGCGGCGGTGCGGTTCGGCATCCACCGCGAAATCGGCTCGCTGCTGATCGCGGGCGGAATCGGGTTCGTCAGCTTCGGGTTCGCGAACGCTCTCGACGGCCCGACCCTGGTGGCAGCCTGGTCGGCCGCCGCGGCAGCGCTCGCCTTCCTGGCGACGCGCGTGGACGCCACGCCCAACCCGGCACTCTCCAACGCCGAGCGGTTGCTGCTCCTCTCGGGTGTTTTCCTCGGCCTCGCGCTCGTGCACACGCTGGTCGTCGAGGCGCCGCCGAGCGCGATCGCCAACGGGGTCGCCGACCTCGGCAGCTCCGTGGTCGCGATCGCATGCTGCGCCGCCGCCGCTCTCGCCTTCCATCGCTTCGGGCGGCGGATCCAGCCGTTGGCCGCGACGGTCGCCGGCTTCGTCGGCGCTCTCGCGCTCGTCTACCTTGGCTCGATCACGATCATCGACGGAATCGGGGCCAACGATCAGGGCGAAGCCCGCGAGATCGGCCAGGCCTGGCTCTCGGCCTTCTGGGCGATCACCGGTCTCGCCGCGGTCGTCTGGGGCCTGGTGCGGAAGTCGGCGAACGCCCGTCTTGCCGGCCTGGCGCTGCTGCTGGTCGCGATCGCCAAGGTCTGGACCTACGACCTCGCGGAGCTCGACGAGCTTCCCCGGGCGCTCTCGTTCGTCGCGCTCGGGCTCCTGCTCCTGGTCGGCTCGTTCGCTTATCAGCGGATTAAGCCGAGCGACGGCGAGCGTGGCCGGGGCGCCCAAACGGATAGCCTCCCGGCCGCGTAACCAAGCCAATTTCCGGGAGGACCGACCGCAATGTTCGTATCCAAGGCCGCCGTCGTCGGCGGCGGCACGATGGGAGGGGAGATCGCCCAGGCGATCGCCGCCGCCGACATCGAGGTTGTTGTCAAGGACATCGACCAGAAGTTCGTCGACGCCGCTGTGGAGAAGGCCCGGGCCGTCACCGAGGGGCAGCTCGGCAGCCAGGTGAAGAAGGAGCGGATCACCCAGGAGCAGGCCGACGCCCGGCTCGCCGAGGTGATGGCGAACATCGTCGGCACGACGACCTATGAGGAGTTCGGCGACGTCGATTTCGTGATCGAGGCGGTCCCGGAGAAGATGGCGATCAAGCGGGCGGTCTTCGCCGAGATCGACGCCGCTACCCCGGGCCACGCGATCCTCGCCTCCAACACCTCGGCGCTCTCGATCACCGAGATCGCCGAAGCGACGCTGCGCGAGGACAAGGTGGTCGGCTTCCACTTCTTCTACCCGGCCTCGGTGATGCCGCTGGTCGAGGTGATCGTCGGCGAGGAAACCTCGCAGGAGACCGCGACCGCCGCCTACAACTTCGCCCAGGCGATCAAGAAGCAGCCGATCGTCTGCGGCGAGGTCCCTGGCTTCGTCGTCAACAAAGTCCTGATGGCGACGATCGGCGAGATCTGGCGCGCCCAGGAGGAGCAGGAGCTCTCGCTGAAGGCGATCGACGAGGCGATCGCGGGCGCCAAATTGGCGCCGATGGGCCCGTTCTTCCTCACTGATCTGCTCGGGCTCGACACGGTGCTGCACGTTGCCGAGCACCTCAACGAGGCCTACGGCGACCACTTCTACGTCCACCAGGGCCTGCAGGGTCTGGTCGCCGACGGCAAGCTCGGCGTCAAGTCCGGCGGCGAGGGCTTCTTCAAGGACGGGGAGCAGACGATCCCCGGCGAGGCCGAGCCCGACGCGGATGAGCTGATCGCGATGTTCACCAGCCGCGCCCTGATCGAGGCCTGCCTGCTGGTCGAGGAAGGCGTCTCCTCAGTCCGCGACGTCGACCTCGGAATGATGACCGGGGCCGGCCTCGACCCGCGCCGCGGCCTGCTGCCGCCATTCTGGAAAGCCGACGTCGAAGGCCTCGACACGGTGCTGGAGACGATCGAGCGGCTGGAGGAGAAATATGGCGAGCGCTTCACCCCGCCGGTCACCCTGCGGCGGCTGGTCGCCCAGGGCCGGCTCGGCCTCGCCAGCGGTCAGGGCTTCTACCCCTACCCGCAGCCCGACGAGGGCGAGCAGCCGGAGACGGTGAAGCTGGAGACCCGCGGCGACGTCGCGATCGCCTGGCTCGCGAACCTGCCGATGAACGCGATCTCGCCTGACGTGATCCGCGATCTGCGAACGGTTTGGGAGCGCGTGAAGGGAGCCGACGGGGTCGGCGCGATGGTGATCGCCTCCTCGGTCCCTGTCGTCTTCTCGGCCGGCGCCGACATCAAGGCGTTCACCCAGATGGACGAGGCGGCAGGCAAAGCGCTGATCGACGACGGCCACGCGCTGCTGCGCGAGCTCGGGACCGCGCCGGTGGCAACGATCGCCGCGGTCAACTCGCTCGCCTTCGGCGGCGGTTGCGAGCTGGCGATGGCCTGCGACGTGCGGATCGCCGCCGAGGCGGCCGTCTTCGGCCAGCCCGAGGTCAAGCTCGGGATCATCCCCGGGTTCGGTGGCACCCAGCGGCTGCCGCGCCTGGTCGGCGAGAACAAGGCGCTGGAGATGAACCTGGTCGGCGACGCGGTGCTCGCCGAGGAGGCGCTCGAACGCGGCCTCGTCAACCGCGTCGTCCCCGACCACGAGCTGTTCGAGACGGCGCTGATGTGGGGCCGCAAGCTGGGCGGGCAGGCGCCGATCGCGGTCGGCCAGATCAAGCTGGTCTCCCACAAGGGCGAACTCGACGCCGGGATCGAGGCCGAGAAGCAGGGCTTCGCGACGGCCTTCCTCTCGGCCGACGCCAAGGAGGGCATCTCGGCCTTCCTCGGCAAGCGCACCCCGAAGTGGAGCGGCAAGTAGCGCCCTCGCCGCAGGTGGAGCGACTGGCGGAGCTGGTCCGTCAGTCGCGCAGCACCGTGGCGCTGACCGGGGCGGGGATCTCGGTGCCTTCCGGGATCCCCGATTTCCGCTCGCCCGGCACCGGGATCTGGGAGAACGTCGACCCGATGGAGGTCGCCCACATCGACGTCTTCGAACGCGATCCGGCCCGCTTCTGGTCCTACTACCGGCCGCGTTTCCAGACCCTCGGCGACAAGCGGCCCAACCGCGCCCACGCGGCCCTGGCCGAGCTCGAGCGCCGCGGCCTGCTGGCCGGCGTCGTCACCCAGAACATCGACCGCCTGCACCGGGCCGCGGGCTCGGACAACGTGGTCGAGGTCCACGGCACGATCGAGACCTCGACCTGCCGCGGCTGCGCGACCAGCTTCGGCCTCGAGGATGTCGAGGGGATCTTCGACGCGGACGGGGTCGCGATCTGCAGCTGCTGCGGCGGCGCCGTCAAACCGGACGTGGTCCTGTTCGGCGAGCTCCTGCCGGAGGCGGCGATGGCGCGGGCCGAGGAGCTCGCCGGGGAGGCTGAGCTGATGCTCTGCGTCGGCTCCTCGCTGGCCGTCCACCCAGTCGCCGGCCTGCCCGGGCTGACCCTGGAGCGGGGCGGCAAACTGGTGATCGTGACCAAGGGCGAGACCCCCTACGACGCCGACGGCGGAGCTGCGGCTCGATGGCGAGGTAGACGAGGAGCTCGCCGCGCTGGTCGAGGCGCTGCGATGAGCGCCCTGCCCGACGCGGTCCTGTTCGACAACGACGGCCTCCTGCTCGATACCGAGTCGGTCTGGACCAGGGCCGAGCAGGACCTGTTCGAGCGCCGCCAGACCGAGTTCACCCCGGCCGACAAGCTGGAGCTGGTCGGCACCTCGGCGGAGATCGCTGGCGGCCTGCTCGAACGGCGGCTCGGCGAGCCCGGCCGGGCGCGGGAGCTGATCGAGGAGCTGAACGAGCTGGTCGTCGCCGAGCTCGAGCACGGGGTGGAGGCGATGATCGGCGCCCGCGACCTGCTGCACGCGCTCAAGGAGCGGGGGACGCCGATCGGCCTCGTCTCCAACTCGCCGCTGGTCTTCGTCCGCCGCTCGCTGGAGATCGTCGGCTTCGTCGATCACTTCGACGTCGTCCTCAGCGCCCACGAAGTGGCGGCGCCGAAGCCGGCCCCCGATCCCTACCTAGAGGCGTGCCGCCGGCTCGGGGTCGAGCCGGGCCCGAACGTGGTCGCGCTGGAGGACTCGCCGACCGGCGTCGCCGCCGCGGTCGCCGCCGGGCTGACGGTGATCGGCATCCCCTCGGTCGAAGGCGTCGCCCTGGAGGAAGCGCACCACATCGCCGCTTCGCTCGAAGACGCGATCGTCAGCGAGCGCCTCAGCCTTTGAGCACGCGGCGGCGGCGGACGATGCGCTCGCTGAGCTCGAGCAGTTCGCGGACGACGGTGGCGCCGTGGGCGTCGAGGTCGCCCTGCAGCGCCTGGTTGGCGGCCTCGCCGGCCTCTGGCCGACGCGCCCGCAGGGCGGCGAAGTCCTTTTCGTGCCCAGGATCGGCGACCGCGCTGGCCAGCTCCGCCAGCAGCGCCTCGAGGCCGACCCGCAGCTGCAGCGCCGCCTCGCGCTCGCGGCCGGCGTCGAAGTCGGCGCGGGCGCGCAGCAGCAGCGTCTCGCAGACGTCGATCCGCTCGCGCCCGCCGAGCACCGCCGCGACCCGTTCCTGGGGCCGCAGATCTTCCTCGCGTCGTCGCCGCCGCGAGGCGCCGCTCGCCCAGACGTCGACCTCGCGGGCGGCGCTGTAGCGGCCGTCCGCGGTCTCCTCGCCGCTGCCGTAGCCGATCCGCACCGCCACCGCCCGCTCCGGCGTCAGCTCCTGGGCGTGCGGGTCGCCGGCCGCTGACCGCCTGGGCGTGCAGGGCGCGGTTGAGCAGGGCGATGCCGTCGGCGACGAGCACGTCGGCGGTGTCCTCGGCCTCGCTCGCCCCGTCCAGCCAGCGCTCCGCTTCGGCCTCGGTCTCGAACGGCGCGAAGGCGCGGATCGCGGTCGCCCGCGCGAGCGGCAGCGGTCCCGCCTCGGCGTCTGGGTCGGCCTGCGCGGGAGCGCCGGCGGCGCCGGCTCGGCGGTCGCGGGGCGCCGAGCGTCCGCTACGACCAGCACGCTCTCCGCGCCCTCGTCGCGCTGGTCGCGGACCAGGTAGCGGCCGTCGGCCAGGGCTAGCGGACCGGCGAACTCGAACTGCGCGAACCCGAAGAGGTTGGCCACGCGGCGGGATTCTCCCCGGTCGAGCGGCTAGTCGCCGGAGGAGCCGCCGTCGGTCTTGGCTCGTCCGGCAGCGAGAAGGGCGAGGGCTTGATCGCCACTTCGGGGTTCTCGATTTCGCCGAGGCGGCCGATCAGGCGCTGCCACTGATCCGGCTTGAGCAGGGGCGAGAAGCGCGCTTCGAGCGGGTTGTCGCCGATCGCGTGGTAGCCGACGTGGACGTGGTCGGCGTGGTCGGAGAGCGGGAAGCTGACCGGTCCGGCCCAGTCTTCGAGCGAGATCACCTGGTGCGGCTGCATCGTTCCCTGGAGGCTGCAGCAGCTCGCCGATCAGCTCGTTGGTGACTGAGCCCGGGCCCTGGTTGCCGAGCACGGGCACGCCGTTGATCGCGGCGATGTCGACCGCGTCGCCGGTTGAGTGCTCGGAGACGTTGCCGGAGGTGGTGAAGATGCCGTGGCCGCACTGCAGCGAGGTGACCGTCAGCTCGAAGCCCTTTGCCCGCAGGTACTCGAGCATCGCCAGTACGCGGCGGTCGATCAGCCCGGCGGCGATGTCTTCGCGCCCGCAGTCGTAGACCGAGAGGCCGTCGTCGGCCAGCACCCGCTTGATCAGCGACTCCTTGGAGAGCAGGAGGACGCCGGCGCCGCTGAGCCGGGCGGTGAACGGGTTCTTGCCCTTGGCCCGGTAGATCGCCGTCGCCTCGAGCAGCTTCCAGCCGTCGAGGATCGGCTTCGGGTCGATCCGCGGCGCGCCCTTGCCGGCCGGGCGGATCGAGAAGTTGATGTGCGGGTCGGCGCCGTCCTCGCCGGCTCCGACCCGGGCCAGCACGGTGCCGGCGATCACCTTCGAGCCGACCTCGGATGCGACCGTCGTTGCGGATCGTTTCCTGTTCCTCCGCCGCTTCCTGGTCGCTCGCGGCGCCCTCGCCCTTGGCGGCGCCGGCGTCCGCGGCGTCGTCCTGCGGTGCTTCGCCGCTGGCGATCTTGTCGGTGACGTCGAAGCCGCCGCCCGAACCCTCACCCTTCGCCTGAGGGTTGCCCTCAGCGTGGCCGAGGCCATCGTCCTCGACCCGGCCGGGGATCGCCCGCAGCCGCGGCCGCAGGTTCTCGCTTTCGACCGGCAGCCGCTTCTCCTCGCCGCTCGGCATCACCACCAGCCGCTCGTCGCGGACCAGCTCGCCCAGCGCCGCGTAGGTGTAGCGGTTGCCGTAGGTGTCTTCGAGGACGACGAAGTTGCCGAGCTCCTCCGAGTGGCCCGATCTTGCGGATCGACGCCGTCGTTGACGGCGACGACCGGCGCGCCCTCGGTCGGCGAAGATGTTGATCCCGCGCGGGGTGGGGGAGGAGGAGATCACTTCGCGGCGTTGCCGTAGGACTCGGGCTCGCCTGGCGCCGCTCTTCAGCGCCGCCCGCGCCGAGACGTCGTCGGCGTAGCGGGCGTCGGCGGCGATCGGGAAGTGGGCGCCCTCGGTCAGCCCGGTCAGCGAGCCGACCAGGTCGGAGGGCAGGCGGCCGTAGGCGCGGGCGTAGAGCAGCACCTCCTGCACGTACCAGTCGGCGTGGTTGTAGGCGAAGATCGCGTCGTAGAGGTTCTCCTTGCCGCCGGCGATCTCCAGGTAGTTGGCGGCGGCGCAGATCGCGTCGACCGGGTTGTAGGGGTCTTTCGTGCCGTCGCCGTTGGCGTCGACCCCGAAGGCCTCCCAGCTCGAGGGCAGGAACTGCATCCAGCCGATCGCGCCGGCGGTGGAGACGTTGAGGTTGGTGCCGAACCCGGTCTCGATTTTGTTGATCGAGGCGAGCACCTCCCAGGGGATCCCGTATTCGGTTCCGCAGGCCTGGTAGATCGGCAGCAGGAAGGGCGGGATCTCGAAGGAGTCGATGATGAAGTTGGGAACGCCGATCGGGGCCGGGCCGAAGGGCGCGATCGTCGTCGTCGGGTTGCCCAGGGTCGGCGCGCCGCCGGCGTCGAACTGGGCGCCGCCGTCGCCGTCTTCGCCGAGCGGCTGGTCGCCGCCGCCGGTCGCGCTCGGGGCCTGGACCGCGCCGCCCGAGCTGCCGCCGCCGCTGGCGTCGCCGAGGCTCTCGTTGAGCGTGGCGCCGCCGCTGCACGTCGCTTGGCCGCGTCGCCGCCGATCGAGTCGCCCCGCTCGACTTGATCCTTGCCGCCGTTCCCGTTCGCGCCTCGGGCTGCGGTCCCGCGCGGCGCTGCGGGGGCGGGGACGGGCCTTGCCGTTCGTCGCTGGGCGGGGGCGGTTCCTCGCTGGTGCCTTCCGGCGAGATGCAGTTCGGGTCTTCGAGGTCGACCAGGCCGTCGGCGTCGTCGTCGAGGCCGTTGGCGCAGGCGGGCGGCGCGGCGGCGGAGGGGATGAGCGGGGTCAGGGCGGAGCCTTCGGTGGCGTGCGCTCGGTCAGCGGATCGGCGCCCGGCCATCGCGGCGCCCAGCGCCGCTGCCGCCAGCAAGCTGGCGAGCGCGACGATCAGTGCGATCTTGGTTCTCATCCCAGTGCGCCTCGGTACCCGCGCTCGCCGTCGCGGAACGCCGCAGCAGCGACCGTCCCCTCCCCGAGCGCGAGGCAAGGCCACGGTACCCGCTCGCCCAGGGGGCCGCAACGGCCTGCGCCGCCCCCCAACATGCCCTTAATCAGCAACAGCGTCATACCTGCGTCGGCAGCGTTTCAGCCGTGCCGGATGGCGCTCGTTAAGCTGACGTGAATGCGATGCAAAAGGGGGGCGTGGGGGTAATGGACGAGTTTCATGATCAAGACGGTCAAGAATACAGCCAGGACGGTCTGCGGGCACGCTCCGAGCAGGCGATCGGGGAGCTCGCGCAGGCGCTGATCGACAACCCGACCCTGCATAACGCGATCTCTGCCGCCTTCGGGGCCCGCGAGAAGGCGATCGAGGCCCAGCAGGCGGCGATGAGCGCGCTCGACATCTCCCTCGGCCAGCGACCTCGAACGGCTCGAGCGCCGCCTGCGCTCGTTCTCGCAGCGCCTCGAGGAGGTCGAGGAGCAGATCGACGACCTCAGCCGCGAGCTCGGCGCGATCTGCGGCGCCAGCTGGCCAAAGCCGACGCGACGAAAACCAAAAAAGCCGAGAAAAAAGCCAAAGACTAACTCTCGACTTGAGGGTTAGAGTGACGGCCGCGGCGGCGATTCCGGCCCGGTTCGCCGCCGCCTCCAGCGCCTCGTCGCTCGAGTTGCTCGCCGGCGCCCGTCTCGCTGACCACGAGGACCGCCGCGACCGCGACCCCGAGGTCGGCGCCGCGGGCGAACAGCGCCGCGGTCTGCATGTCGGCGACGTCGGCGCCGAGCTCCGCGCGCGCCGGCGCCGGCGATGTTCGGCCAGTGCAGGGTGTCGAGGCTGGCGACCGAGCCGACCCGGGCGTGCGCTCGCCGAGCTCGGCGCGCAGCTTCGCGCGTCAGCTCCGGGTCGGGCAGCACCGCTGCGCCTTCGCGCGTTCCCGGGCCGCCCCAGGCGTGCGCCTCGCCGACCGTCGACCAGCTGCGCCGAGGTCGAGCTCGGCGCAGGCGCTGGTGCAGCTGCCGATCCGGACCGCCCGCCGCACCCCCAGCTCGGCCAGGTCGGCGAGCACCAGGGCGGCGCTCGGCCCGCCCATCCCGGTCGCCTGCACGGTCAGCTCGCGGCCGGCCGGGGTCAGGCCCTAGTAGCCCCAGAGCCCGCGCGCGTGGTTGCTCATCTTCGGCTGCTCGAGCAGCTCCTGGGCAAGCATCAGCGAGCGGCCGGGGTCGCCGACCAGGATCGCGTCAGCGGCGACTGGCGCTACCGGGCGAAGTCGGGACGGCATCGTCGGCCGACCCTATCGTCGGCGTGGCCGTTGGAGCCGTTGCCGTTCGCGACCCCAGCGACCTCGGCCGCGACCGAGGCCTCGTGGGCGGCGATCGCCTTGCGCAGTTCGCGCTTGCGCATCCACTCGGCGGCGAAGTAGGTGCCGATCACGAAGACGAAGGCGAGCGCCTGCAGGCCGAGCGTCTCGACGGTCGGGTAGATGCCGAGCCAGGTGCCCATCCAGAGCGGGAATTCGATTTCGATCGGGTGGATCGAGAGCCAGCCGACCCCCTGCATCGTCCGCGCCGTGTTGCCGACGAGGACGACCAGCACCAGCGGCGATCAGGACGCCGGTCACGATCAGCATCTTCTTGTAGGGGAGCTTGCGCTCGAGCGCGAAGGTGACGGCGCCGACGATCCCGGTCAGGACCAGCCCGAGGGAGACGCCGGCGAGGACGACGCCGGTCCCGGAGCTGAGCTGCAGCGCCTGCAGGAAGAGCACGGTCTCGAAGCCCTCGCGGAAGACGCTGGTGAAGCCGAGCGTGTAGAGGCCGGCGACGGTGGCGGCCCCGGCGCCGGCGGCCAGCGCCGCCCCGGTCAGGACCTTGCCGCGGTCGCGGTGGCCCTTGATCCACTCGGTCCAGTAGACCTTGTGGAAGAACCAGTTCATCACCAGTAAGAGCACCCCGATCGCGACGACGCCGACCACCGCCTCGAGCTTCTCGCCGTATTTGGAGAGCGAGTCGAGCAGCAGGATCGCCAGCACGAACATCAGCGAGCTGGCCGGGATCGCCAGCAGCGCGCCGCGGAAGATCGGCCGCCGCAGCGCGTTCGCGCGGGCCGATCATGCTGGCGGTGATCGCGGCGAGGATCAGGATCGCCTCGAGTCCCTCGCGGAAGACGATCAGGGCCGAGTTGGTGATCGTCGTCAGGGCGCTGGCGCCGTCGCCGGTGATCGCCCGCGCGTCGGCGAGCTTTTCGTCGAGGTCGAGCCGGGTTTCGCGGATCTCGTTCAGCGGCGCGTTGTCGGAGATCAGGTTGGCGAGCCCCTTGTCGCCGTTCGGCGCCGTACCAGATCAACCCCTCGATGGTCGAGCGCCAGCCCGGTGTCGAAGGCGCGCAGCTTCAGCTCCGGACCGAACTCGAAGAAGCCGTAGGCGGCGAGCCGCGCCTGCTCGGCCTCCTGGTAGCGGCCGGCGCCGACCGCCGCTTCGAGCTGGTCGAGCGAGATCGTCGACCAGTTCGTAGTCGGCTTCGTCGCCGCCTTCGATCCATTCCTCGGGGGCGATCCGTTCGAATTCCTCGCAGCGCCTGTTCGCTGGCCGCGTCGAGCTCCTCCTGGGGCGCGACCGTCCTGCCCTGCTGGGCGTTGTCGACGTCCTCGCGCATCTCGGCGAAGGTGGCCTCGATCTGTTCGACCGCCTGCGGGTCGCGTTTCAGCAGCTCCGACTCGAGGTCGGAGAAGGCGGCTTCGACCCCGTCCATGAAGGCGACCGCCTCCTGCACCTCGAAGGGGATCGTCACGTGCCCGTCGGCTGGTCCCCTTGTCGAACTCTTTCGGGACCAGGTCGAGGAAGCTGTCCAGCTGGCTCGCCCGGTTGACCTGCTCGTCGGGGGTCAGCGGCGCCGCGGTGAAGCCCTCGAGGTCGGCTTCGACCCGCGCCCGGGCGGCGGCGAAGGCGCGCTCGTCGGAAGCCGCGCCGGCGGCGGCCAGGCGCTCGAAGTCGCGGTCGGTCTGCGCCCGTTCGGCGGCTCCGCGCTGCTCCGCGTACTCGGCGGCGATCGCCCGCCAGTAGCCGAGCACGATCGCCGTGGTTTCGGCGAAGCGGCCGTCGAAGTCGCGCTCGGCCGCCTGCGCGGCTTCGTCGAGGTTCGTCAGCAGGCGCGCCTGGAAGGTGTCGAGCAGGTCTTTTTCGATCAGCAGCGACCGGCTTCGCGCGGGCCGATCTCGCCGTCCCGCCAGTTCCTGGATCGCGGTCGTACCGTCGACCCCGGGGCGGGTGAAGCGGGTCGTCTTGCGGAAGTCGCGGATCTGCAGCCATTCGCGCGCTTTCCTGGCGTCGCGGCCTCGGCGGCAGCGATCGCGACTGCCATCGCGCCGCGCCGCAGCGCCGCGAGGACGTCCCCGGGCGGCCGCGAGGCCGACTTCGTCGAGCTCGCGGCGGAGGCGCGCTGGGCGGCCGTCAGCCCCGCTTCGATCTCCCGCAGCTCGGCCGGCGCGGCGGCCGCGAGGCCGGCGCGGCAGCGGCCCGTTGAGCTTGGCTGCCGCTCGCGCGACCGCGTTGCCCGCCGCCTTCTTCGAGGATGATCTTCGTCTGCGCCTCGGAAAGTCCGGCGTCGATTTCACGCGCCGCCTGCCAGGGCGGCGCCGCCGCCGCGCTAGCGGCGAGGCAGAGGAAGGCCGCCACCGCGAACAGGATCGCGGTGGCGGCCTTCGGGCCGGCGCGGTGCGTTGCTCGTGCCCGACCGCCGCTCTCAGCCTTCCTGCAATTCGATGTCGAGCTGTTTCGCCGCCTGCGTCACCTGGCCGGCGATCGCCTCGGCCTGGGACTGCGCCTGGGCGCCGAGCGCGTCGGCCTGCTTGGCGGTGAACTTCTCACCGTCGGCCTCGCGGTCGCGCAGGTCGGAGGCGAAGGCGACGAGGCTTTCCAGCTCTTTCTTGGTCTGCGCCGCCTGCTGCGGGTTCTCGCTGGCGATCTCCGGCTCCATCCCGTCGTAGGTGACGAGGATGCCGCCGAGGATGTCGGCGATGTCGGAGAGGCGCGAGGTGGCGACGAAGCCGAGTTCGCTCGGCCCCCTCACCGGCGATGAAGCGCGAGTTTTTCCAGGCTTCGAAGTACTCGCTCATCGTCGGGGTCATGATCACGATCGAGGTCATCGCGTCCGACGGCGTCGGCTCGAACCCCTGCGCGTCTTCGTTCAGTTCTTTCGCCTGCTTGTCGAATTCTTCGAGCGTCGCCTTGTAGATGTTCGCGTCGGGCAGGCCCTCGCCGAACTCGACCTTGCCGCTGCCGTCGACGTCGCCCTCGACGCCCTTAGCGAGCAGGTCCGGGTTGGTCCCGTAGAGCGCGGTCTCGGTCAGGAAGAAGAGGTTCCCCGGCTGTTTCAGCTGCTTGCCGTCGGGCGTCGTCAGCGTGAAGGAGACGGCGTCTTCGGGAGTCGAGGCATCCGAGCCGGCGTCGATGTCGACGTCGTAGTGGGCCAGCCGCGGCACGCCCGGCGACGATTCCCTCCATCTGCTCGTAGGCCGGGTTGGCGACGACGAAGATGTCCTTGGAGTCGCTGAGGATCTCCTCGACTTCGTCACCGTGCTCGGCGAGCAGCCGGTCGTAGTCGAAGTCGACCGATTTGGCCAGGTCGTAGTAGGCGTCGGCCTGCTCCTTCAGCAGCCCGACCTGCTCTTCGAGCTCGGCCGAGTGGTCGGTCAGGTAGTCCTTGACCGGCGACCAGGTCGGCTGCCTCCGCCGTCGGCGGCGGTCGTCGCCGCTGTCGTCGCCGCTGCCGCCGCAGCCGGCGACCAGCGCGGCGCACAGCGCCAGCGACGAGAACCGTCGCCAGGTTTGCCTTGAGCTTCATCGAAACGAATGCCTCCTGAGTTAGGGGAGCCTACTGAGGGCTCCCTAAGTCCCTTGGCTTAGGCAACCCTAAAGGAATTCCGATCGTGGAGGTCGGATATCCGGCTCGACGCGCCTGCATTTCCAATCGGGACAACACGGCTCGGCGGATTTCCTCCAGCCGTCTAAACACAGCGCCGCGAGCCGAATTTACGGTGCGATCGAATCGCTAAACCCGCGACCCCCGGTGCGTGCTGCCGGTGGGGCTAGGAGGATGTTTCGATGAGAAAGAAGATGGGGATCGCCGCCTTGGTGACGGCGACCGCCTCGCTGCTGGCGCCAGCCGCGGCGTCGGCGGCGACCGTCAGCGAACTGAGCGAAACGCTCGGCACCAAGGCGAGCGAACTGAACATGGCCTGGGTCGGCGTCGCCTGCGTGCTGGTCTTCCTCATGCAGGCCGGCTTCATGTTCCTGGAGATCGGTTTCTCGCGGCAGAAGAACGTCGGCACCGGCGTCGCCAAGATCCTGGTCAACTTCGCGATCGTGCACGATCGCCTGGTGGGCGGTCGGCTACGGGATCGCCGAAGGCGGCAACGGCGAAGAAGGGCTGCCCGGCAACAAGATCTTCGGCGGCGAGGGTTTCTTCTTCCACTTCGGCCAGGAAGTAGCCGGCGAAGTGGTGAACGGCGAATCAGCGATGCTGATGCTGTTCGGCCTCGCCTTCTGCGCGGTCTCGCTGGCGATCGTCTGGGGCACGACCCTGGAGCGGATCAAGTTCGGCGCCTACGTGATCTACGCCGCGGTCTTCGGCGCGGTCATCTACCCGCTGATCGCCCACGCGGTCTGGGGCGGCGGCTTCCTCTCCGACATCGGCGGCAAGCCGGTGATGGACTTCGCCGGCTCCTCGGTGGTCCACCTCACCGGCGCGACCGGCGCCCTGGCGGCGCTGCTGCTGCTCGGCCCGCGGATCGGGAAGTACGACGCCGAACGGCAAGCCGCGGGCGATCCCCGGTCACTCGATGCCGCTGGTCGGCCTCGGCGTGATCATCCTCTGGATCGGCTGGTTCGGGTTCAACGGCGGTTCGACCTTCGAAACCGACGGCAACCTTTTCGGCGAGGTCATGCTGAACACCCAGCTCGCCGCGGCCGCCGGTGTGATCGGCGCCTCGCTCGCGATCTGGCTGAAGAGCAAAACGCTCGACGTCGGCATGGCCGGCAACGGCGCGATCGCCGGCCTGGTCGGCGATCACCGCCCCGTCCGGCTTCGTCGAGTACTGGGCGGCGCCGATCATCGGCCTCATCGCCGGCTTCATCGTCGTCTTCGCGGTGCTGGCGATCGACAAGCTCCTCGACGACCCGGTCGGCGCGCTCTCCGCGCACGGCCTGGCCGGCATCTGGGGCACCCTCGCGGTCGGCATCTTCGCCTCGCCGCGGCTGATCGTCGAAGGCGCCGGACCGGGCATCTGGTACGGGATCTTCGGCGACGAGGAGTTCAGCACGGCGCTTCGGCCAGTTGGGAGTCCAGGCCCTGGCCGTGGTGTTCACGTTCGTGGTCGTCCTGGTGATCTCCCTGGCCACGTTCGCCGGCGATCAAAGCGACGATCGGGCTCCGAGTCCCGGCCGAGGAGGAGGACGCCGGCCTCGACATCAGCTCGCACGGCATGTACGGGTACCCGGAGGTGTTCATCCCGCAGCCGGAGTACTCGACCGGCCTGCCGAGCACCGGTTCGCTGCCGCCAAGTAGTCCGGCGCCGGCGGCCGCAGCCACGTCAATGACCGCGTCCGAGACCAACTAGGAGGATCGAGCGCATGAAAAAGATAGAGGCGTTCATCCGCCACGAGGCGTTCGAGCCGATCCGGGCCGAGCTGCTCGACAAGGGATTCCCCTCCCTGTCGATCATCGAGGCCAAGGGCTCCGGTCGCCAGAAAGGCATCGTCGAGCGGTACCGCGGCTCGACCCTCACCGTCAACGTGCGGCCGAAGATCAAGCTGGAGGTCGTGGTCGAGGACAAAGACCAAGGCGTCGTCGTCGAGACGATCCTCAAACACGCCCGCACGGGCGAGGTCGGCGACGGCAAGATCTTCGTCCTGCCGGTCGAGGAGGCGATTCGCATCCGCACCGGCGAGGACGGCCAGGAGGTCCTCCAGGCTGCACGAGGAGTCGGAGATGCCCACCTAGGTAGGGCGCGGACCCGACACATAGCAGTGCCGAGCGGGGCGGCCTTCGGTCGCCCCGCTCGTCGTTTGATCCACCCCGGCGACTAGCCTCATCCGCGATGGCCGACGAGCGGATCTCCCTGAGCGAGGCGGCGCGGCGCTCGGGCGTCCCGGCTCAGCACCCTGAAACGCTGGGCGGAGGAGCGGATCGTGCCGGTCCGGCGCGGCCGCTGGACCGCCGCCGCGGCGGCGCAGGCGCGGGTCGTGGCGCGGATGCGCGACCGCGGCTACTCGCTGGAGGACCTGAAGAGTGCCGGGCGCGAGGGCAGGCTCGCCTTCGGCTTCGCCGAGGAGCTCTTCTCCGAAGGGGAGGGCGAGGTGACGGTGGAGATGATCGCCGCGCGACACCGGCCTCGAGGCCGGAGCTGATCGAGCGCATCCTCGCGATCCTCGGCACCCCGAAGGGCCGCCAGGACCACCTCACCCCCGAGGACGCGGTCGCGATGCGCCACTGCGCCCGCGTGCTCGCCGCCGGCCTGCCGCTGGTCGCCTTCCTGCAGCTGGTCCGCGTCTACGCGCAGTCGATGCGGCGGATCGCCGACGCCGAGGTCCGCCTCTTCCACCTCTACGTGCACGAACCGCTGATCCGCGACGGCGTCCCGGAGCTGGAGATGGCGGAGGAGATGGGCGACCTCGCCGCCGACATCCTGCCGCTGGCGGCGCCGCTCACCGAGTACCTGCACAACCGCTACCTGCGCTTCTTCATCGAGCAGGACGTGGTCGGCCACATGGAGTCCGAACCTGGTCCCGACACGGCCGAAATGGCGCTCGGCCAGGTCGACGTCACCCTCTGCTTCATCGACCTCACCGGCTTCACCCGCTTCACCGAGGAGGAGGGGGACATCGAGGCGCTCGACGTGGTCGAGAACTTCGTCGAGACGGTCGAGGCGACGCTGCCGCGCGAGGCGACGATCGTGAAGACGATCGGCGACGAGGTGATGGTCGTCTCGCCCGACGCCGCCTCGCTGACCGAGTGGGCGGTCGAGTTCCTCGGCCGCTTCTCCCGCCGCCCGCAGCCGCGGGTCGGGATCCACAGCGGCGACGCCGTCTACCGCGACGGCGACTACTTCGGCAGCCAGGTCAACCTCGCCCACCGGATCGTCAACCGCGCGCTGGCCGGCGAGGTACTGGTCACCGACCGCGTCGCCGAGGCGGTCGCCGAGCGGCGAAGGGCTGGAGCTGGAGCCGATCGGCCAGGTCGCGCTGAAGGGCTTCCCGGTGCCGACCGAGCTGTTCGTCGTCCGCGCCGTGCTCGCTCGCTTGAGGAGGTCCTGCTCGAGCGGGTGCGCGCGGGTGGGCTGATCGCCCCGCCGGCGCCGGTCGTGGCGATGCTCTCCGGCGGGCGCGACTCGGTCTGCATGCTCGACCTCGCGGTCCGCGCCCGCGGCCCCGAGGCGGTCGCCGCGCTGCACGTCAACTACGGGCTGCGGCCCGAGGCCGAGGCTGACGAGCGCCACTGCGCCGAGCTCTGCGCGGAGCTCGGGGTCGAGCTGACGGCGGAGCGGCCGCAGCGGCCGGGGGGCGCCGGCAACCTCCAGGCCTGGGCCCGCGACGCACGCTACGCCGCCGCCACGCGGCTGGCCGAGCCGCGCGGGGCGACGATCGTCACCGGCCACACCGCCGACGACCAGGTCGAGACGATCCTCTACCGGCTCGCCTCCTCGCCGAGCCGCCGGGCGCTGCTGGGGATGCGGCCGCACGACGGCCGCCTGGCCCGGCCGCTGCTCGGCACGACCCGCGAGGAGACCACCGCCTACTGCGAGGCTCGCGGCCTCGCCTGGCGCGAGGACACGAGCAACGCCGATCCGGCCTTTGCCCGCAGCCGGGTCCGCCACGGGCTGCTGCCGGAGCTTGAGCGGGTGCACCCGGCCGCCGCGCGCCAACGTCCTCCGCACCGCCGAGATCCTCCGCGACGAGGCCGAGGTCCTCGACGCCCTCGTCGCCGCCGAGCTGACTCCGACGGGGGAGGCGATCGAGTCGCGCTCGCGCTTCGGGAGCTGCCCGCCGGCGCTGCGGCGGCTGGTCCTGCAGCGGCTCGCTGATGCGGCCGCGGGGCGGCCGGTGGCCGGCGCCGCCCGCTTCGCCGACCAGGTCGCCGGCCTGCGCGAAACGGGCGGCGCCAGGCTCGACCTCGGCGGCGGCGTCCGCGCCGTGGTCGAGCGCGGGGTGCTGCGCGCCGAGCGCGCTCCTTAGATAGGCTGCCGGCCGAGTGACTTCCCCGGACCGCGGAATCGGCGAGACCCTGGTCGCCAGAGACGAGCTGCAGGCGCGGGTCGCCCAGCTCGGCGAGGAGATCAGCCGCGACTACGCCGGCCGCGAGCTGGTCCTGGTCGGCGTGCTGAAGGGCGCCGTGCTCTTCCTCGCCGACCTGATGCGCCATATCGACGTGCCCTGCGAGATCGACTTCATGGCGGTCTCCAGCTACGGCTCGCAGACCGACTCCTCGGGCGTGGTGCGGATCCTCAAGGACCTCGACGCCCCGATCGCCGGCCGCGACGTGCTGATCGTCGAGGACATCATCGACTCCGGCCTCACCCTCCAGTACCTGATGCGCAACCTGCAGCGCCCGCGGCCCCGCCTCGCTCGAGGTCTGCGCCCTTCTGACCAAGCCGGAGCGGCTGCGCGTCGACCTCTCGCCGCGCTACGTGGGGTTCGAGATCCCCAATCGGTTCGCGATCGGCTACGGCCTCGACCACGCCCAGCGGTACCGCAACCTCGATTACGTGGCAGCGTTGACGGACTGAGGCGGAAAAACCGCCCTGGTACGCTGATTTTTACCCTTGAGGCGTTTTTTCAAAAGCGCGGCATTTCCGATCCTGCTGGTCGTAATCCTGGCGTTCATCGCGCAGCGCGTGATCACCAGCGACTCCGGCCCGCCGGCGCCGCCCTACAACGAACTGATCAGCGCCGAAAACCGGTCTGATCGACGAAGGCGAAGTCAAAAAGGTCACGATCAACACCAAGGACAACTCGCTCGACGTCGAGCGGACCAACGGCGAAAAGTTCTCGACCGGCTATCCGCTCGACACCGAGCAGAAGCCTGATCGACACCCTGGTCGAAAACGAACGTCGAAACCAAGGTCAACGACTCCGGCGGCTCGGGCCTGCTCTCGCTGCTCACCTACATCCTGCCCTTCGTCCTCTTCCTCGGCTTCTGGATCTTCCTGATGAACCAGATGCAGGGCGGCGGCTCGCGGGTGATGAACTTCGGCAAATCGAAAGCGAAGCGGATGTCGGTGGACGCGCCGAAAATCACCTTCCGCGACGTCGCCGGCGTCGACGAGGCGGTGCAGGAGCTCGGGGAGATCAAGGAATTCCTCGAGAACCCGAAGAAGTTCCAGGCGCTCGGGGCGCGGATCCCGAAGGGCGTCCTGCTCTACGGCCCCCCCGGCACCGGTAAGACGCTGCTCGCCCGCGCCGTCGCCGGCGAGGCCGGCGTGCCCTTCTTCTCGATCTCCGGCTCGGACTTCGTCGAGATGTTCGTCGGCGTCGGCGCCAGCCGCGTCCGCGACCTCTTCGAGCAGGCCAAACAGAACTCGCCCTGCATCATCTTCATGGACGAGATCGACGCCGTCGGCCGCCACCGCGGCGCCGGCATGGGCGGCGGTCACGACGAGCGCGAGCAGACCCTGAACCAGCTGCTGGTCGAGATGGACGGCTTCGAGATGAAGGACAACATCATCTTGATCGCCGCCACCAACCGCCCCGACATCCTCGACCCGGCGCTGCTGCGGCCCGGCCGCTTCGACCGCCAGGTCGTCGTCGACCGCCCCGACCGCAAGGGCCGCAAGACAGATCCTCGAGGTGCACACCCGCGGCAAGCCGCTCGGCCGCTCGATCGAGCTCGACACGCTGGCCGGCCAGACCCCCGGCTTCACCGGCGCCGACCTCGCCAACCTGATCAACGAGGCCGCGCTGCTGACCGCCCGCTCGGGCAGCCGCGAGATCACGATGAAGGAGCTCGAGGAGGGGATCATGCGGGTGATCGCCGGCCCGGAGAAGAAGACCCGGGTGATGAGCGAGAAAGAGCGCCTGATCACCGCGTACCACGAGATGGGCCACGCGATCGTTGGCCACATGCTCGAGAACACCGACCCGGTCCACAAGATCTCGATCATCAGCCGCGGCCAGGCGCTCGGCTACACGATCAGCCTGCCGACCGAGGACAAGTTCCTCACCACCCGCGCCGAGCTGACCGACACGATGGCGATGACCCTGGGCGGTCGCGCCGCCGAGGAGATCGTCTTCGGCGAGATCACCACCGGCGCCTCCAACGACCTCGAAAAGGTGACCGAGACGGCGAAGCAGATGGTGATGCGCTTCGGCATGTCCGAGCGGCTCGGTCCGCGCGTCTTCGGCCACGACCGCGGCCAGCCCTTCCTCGGCCGCGAGTTCTCCTCCGAGCCCGACTACTCCGACGAGATCGCCCGCGAGATCGACGACGAGATCCGCCGCATCGTCGAGAGCGCCCACCAGACGGCGCGCAAGATCCTCAGCGACAACCAGGAGCAGCTCGACCGGATCTCGAAGCTGCTGCTGACGCGGGAGACGATCGAGGCCGACCAGTTCGTCGCCCTGCTCGACGGCAAATCGGAGGCGGAAGTCTTCGTCGACGACGACGAGACTCCGGCCGAGCCCGCCGATCCCGAGCCCGAGCCGGAAAAGGCCGCCCGCGAGGGCGCCCGCCCGAACCCGCGGCCGCGGCCTGGATTCGCCGGCGGCGACGCCTCCTAGCCCGGACCGCTTCCATGGCGAAGCTGATGGGGGTCGTCAACGTGACCCCCGACTCCTTTTCGGACGGCGGCCTCTACCTCGACCCCGAGGCGGCGATCGTGCACGGGCGCGAGCTGGCGGCGGCGGGGGCCGAGATCCTCGACGTCGGCGGCGAATCGACGCGACCGGGGGCGCAGCCGGTCGGCGAGGAGGAGGAGCTGCGGCGGGTTGTGCCGGTGGTCGAGGGCCTGGTCGGGGAGACGGTCTCGATCGACACCTCGAAGGCGGCCGTCGCCGCGGCCGCGATCGCCGCCGGCGCGACGATCGTCAACGACGTCACCGCGCTGCGCGGCGACCAGGCGATGGCGGCGCTCTGCGCCGACCGCGAGGTCACGGTGGTCCTGATGCACATGCGCGGCGACCCGCAGACCATGCAGGACGAACCCGTCTACGACGACGTCGTCGCCGAGGTGAAGGAGTTCCTCGCCGCGCGAGCTGAGTTCGCGGAAGCGGCCGGGATCGGCGCCGAGCGGATCTGGGTCGACCCCGGGATCGGCTTCGGCAAGACCGCCGAGCACAACCTCGAGCTACTGCGGCGGATCGACGAGCTGGCCGAGCTCGGCTGTCCGCTCGTGGTCGGCACCTCGCGCAAGAGCTTCATCGGCAAGCTCGACGGCTCGGCCGCGACGAGCGGCTCGGCGGCACGATCGCCAGCTCGGTTCTCGCCGCCGCGGCGGGGGTCGACGTGCTGCGCGTCCACGACGTCGCCGAGGTCGGGCAGGCGCTGGCGGTGGCCGACGCGGTCCTCGGATAGGTTCCAGAGGATGGAGGGCCACAGGCACGAGAACGCGATCGAGTCGAGCGCCGAAGTCGAGCTGCGCGGACTTTCGATCTACACCCACCACGGCGTCAGCGAGGCCGAGCAGGAGGTCGGGCAGCGGCTCGAGTTCGACATCTCCTTCGACGTCCCCGACTGCGACGCGGTGCTGACCGACCGCCTCGAGGACACGGTCGACTACGCCCAGGTCTGCGACATCGTCGCCCTCGCCGCGACCGAGCGCAGCTACCGGACCCTGGAGCGGCTCGCCCAGGTGGTCGGCGAGCGGCTGATGGAGCGCTACGGCTGCGAGTCGGTCCGGGTGCGCGCCGCCAAGCCGGAGCCGCCGCTGCCGCTGGCGATCCAGGAGGTGGCGGTCGAGGTCACCCAGGAACGGACCGGCGACGACGACGACGCCGACGCGGACGGCTAGTCCGTGCGCCTCGGCTACCTCGGCCTCGGCTCCAACGTCGGCGACTCCGCCGGCCACCTGCGCGCCGCGGTCGAGCTGCTCTCCGCAGCGCGGGGTGGAGGTCGAGGCCGTCTCCTCGCTCTACGTGACCGAGCCGGTCGGCGAGATCCTCGACCAGCCCGACTTCCTCAACGCCGCCGTCCGCATCCGCACCGAGCTCGAGCCCGAGGCCCTGCTCGACGTCTGCAAGGCGGTCGAGGCCGAGCGCGGCCGCGCCTTCGACCTGCCCCGCCACAGCCCCCGCCCGCTCGACGTCGACCTGCTCCTGCTCGGCGATCTCGAGCTCAGCACCGACCGCCTCACCCTGCCGCACCGCGAGGTGACGACCCGCCGCTTCGTGCTCGCCCCGCTGCTTGAGCTCGACCCCGAGCTGACCCTGCCCGACGGCACCCGACTCGCCGACGCCCTGGCGGCCCTGCCCGCCGACGAGCAGCGGGTCGAGCGCCGCGGTTCGCTCTAGCGAGAGACTAAGCGGTCGCCGGCTCGCCGCGCAGCGGTGCGAGCCAGGCGGGGGGAGGATCGGCGGCATCTGGCCGGGGTAGTTCGGGACGACGCGCTTGGCCAGCGCCGCGGCCGGCCGGTTCTCGATCGCCGGACGGAGGTCGTCGAGGGTCATTGCCAGGCCGAGGCTGGTGGCGATCTGGAAGTCGGCGGCGTTTAGCTGGGCGCCGTTCAGGGTGCCGGCGGCGATCAGGTCGTCGACCTTCGTCAGCAGCGCCGGTAGGGCGGCGAGCGCCCGCGGCGTGTGCTCGTCGTCGGCTTCGTTGAAGCGGGCCGAGAGGGCGACGATCGGCGCCGCGGTTTTGACCGCCAGCCCGATCGGCATCCCGATCTTGGCCCCCTCCGAGTAGCTGCGCAGCGGCGCCTGGTCGCGCTTCATCCCCCACCAGAGGATCTGGCGGATCGGGTGCTGCAGCTCCTCGTCGCCGAAGCGCTCGGCCTCCTCGACCGCCGCCCGCTGCGCCGGGTCGGCCGGGAACAGCGGCGGCTCGGGGCGCAGGCGCTCGAGCTCGCGGGCGATCGGGCGCGAGCCCTGGACCTTGGCGCCGTCGATCTTCAGCGCCGGGACGGTGACGCCGGGAAAGCCAGCGACGCGCAGGACGCCCTTGGAGATCACCGGCAGCAGGTCGGTCCGCTTGTAGGCGATGCCCTTGTGGCCGAGCATCAGCTCGACCGTGATGCTCGGGTGCGAGGCGGGGATCACGAACAGGCGAGCGCTCATTCGACACGATCTTATGCACATACGCGCCGGTTTGGCTACCCAGCCAGTCCTGTCGCTGCCCGCCGCCCCGCCATAATCAGCGCGTGCTCCTCGCGGTCGACATCGGCAACACGCAGACCCATCTCGGCGTCTTCGAGGGCGAGCGGCTGGTCGAGCACTGGCGCTTCCAGACCCGCTCGGGCGCGACCGGCGACGAGCTGGCCGAGCGCATCGACGGCCTCTTCGCGCTCTGCGAGATGTCCTTCACCGAGGTCGACGCGGTCTGCGTCTCCTCGGTTGTGCCGCCGCTCGGCGCCCAGTTCGAACGGCTCAGCAAGCGCTACCTGGAAGCCGAGTGCCTGACGATCGGCCCCGGAGTCAAGACCGGGATGCCGATCCGGATCGAGAACCCGCTCGAGGTTGGGGCGGACCGGCTGGTCAACGCGATCGCCGCTTACGACCGCTTCGGCGGGGCCTGCGTCTCGGTCGACTTCGGCACCGGCATCAACATCGACGCGGTCTCCGCCGACGGCGAGTACCTCGGCGGCGCGATCGGCCCGGGCCTCGCGCCCTCGCTCAGCGCCCTGATCGAGCGGGCGGCCCGGATCACGCGGATCGACCTCGAAGAGCCCCAGGAAGCGATCGGCCGCTCGACCCGGGCGGCGATCCACTCCGGCTTCATCTTCGGCTTCGCCGGGTTGATCGACGGCATCGTCCGCCGGATCGAAGACGAACTGCCGAACCCGCGCCTGCTCGCCACCGGGGGCTACGCCTCGACCGTGGTCCCCTTCACCGAGACGATCGACGAGGTCGACGACCTCCTTACCCTGAAGGGCCTGCGGTTGATCCATGAGCGCAACGCAGCCTGAGCTGACCGAGCCGTTCGAGATCGGCGGGATCCGGATCGCCAACCGGGTTCTGCTGGCGCCGCTGGCCGGGATCGGCAACTGGTTCGTGCGCATGCAGGCCAAACGCCACGGCGCCGGCTTGGCGGTCTCGGAGATGGTCTCGAGCTTCGCCCTGCACTACCGCAACGAGCGCACCCTGCGCGACCTGCTCCGCATCCACCCCGACGAGCACCCGGTCTCGATCCAGCTGTTCGGGCACGACGTCGAGGTGATGCGCTCGGGGGCCGAGATCGTCGCCGCCGCGGGCGCCGACCTGATCGACATCAACATGGGCTGCCCGGTGCCGAAGGTGCGCAAGACCGGCGCCGGCGCGCAGCTCCTGCGCGATCACGAGCTGCGCCATTGCCCTGGCCCGCGCCGCCGCCGAGGGCAGCGGCCTGCCGGTCACCGTGAAGCTGCGCTCGGGGATCGGGGCCGGCGAGCGCTCCGGGTTCGAGCTGGCGATCCGGCTCGCCCAGGAGGCTGGGGTGGCGGCGATCGGCTTCCATCCGCGCGCAGCGACCAAAGGCCACAAGGGCCAGCCCGACTACGCGCTGACCCGCGAGCTGGTCGAGCGGGTGCAGGTGCCGGTGATCGTCTCCGGCGGGCTGCGCAGCGCCGCCGGCCGCCCGCGCCGCCTACGAGGAGTCGGGGGCCGACGCGGTGATGATCGCCCGCGGTTCCTTCGGGAACCCGTGGGTTTTCGAGGAACTGACCGGCCGCCGCACCGAGCCGCCGGCCCGGGACGAGGTGATCGCCGAGCTGCTCTGGGTGATCGACCGCGCCGAGGAGCATCTCGGGAGCGAGCGCGCCGAGCGTTATCTGCGCAAGTTCTACCCCTGGTACATGGAGCGCTTGGACGCGCCGCCGGCGATCAACGACGAGCTCCACCGGACCGCCGGACTCGACCAGGCAAGAAGTTTGGTCCAATCTTTGGCGCTGCCAAGCGGTTTGTTGAGAAGCGCCTAAATACCCGGTTTTCGCCCTCGCTATAATCCCGCGCTCTTTAGCCCAGATGCGGCGAGGCGGACGTCCCCGGAGGGACGTTTTTTTCGCTCAGGGAGTCACCTTCCGGGCTTCCCCGAACCCAAAGCGAGGTCGTTGCAATTGAGTCGCCAGGCGGTCATCACCCCCGAGGGTCTCGAGAAACTGAAAGAGGAGATCGAGTACCTCTCCACGATCAAACGCCGTGAGGTCGCGGCGCGGATCAAGGAGGCGCGGGAATTCGGCGACATCTCCGAGAACGCCGAATACGACGACGCCAAGAACGAACAGGCGCTGCTCGAGAACCGGATCGCCCAGCTCGAAGAGCGGCTGCGGCGCGCTACGGTGATCGACGAGAAGGCGCTCAGCACCGACGAAGTCGGCTTCGGCTCCATCGTCCACGTCAAAGACCAGAAAACCGGCGACTCGCAGAAATTCCAGATCGTCGGCTCGACCGAGGCCAACCCGATGGAGCACAAGCTCTCCAACGAGTCGCCGATCGGCAAAGCCCTGATCGGCAAGAAGCGCAACGACGTCGTCATCGTCGAGCCGCCCCGCGGGCCGAAGAAAAAACTCAAAATCACGAAAATCGAGAAGGCCTGAGCTCAAGCATTAGCGGCCGTCGATGAGCGAGCCGAGCGAGCAGCCGAAGCTCTCCGACGTACTCCGCGACCGCCGCGACAAGCTCGAGCGGATCCGCGACGCGGGGATCGACCCGTTCCCCCACGAGTTCGCCCAGCGCGAGGAGATCGCCGAGGTGCGGGCCGCCCACGCGGGGCTGGCGCCGGGGATCGAGACCGAGTCGCGCCACCGCGTCGCCGGTCGCCTGGTCGCCCGGCGCGGCCACGGCAAGGCCTGCTTCCTCGATCTCCGCGACGGCAGCGGCCAGATCCAGTTGCACGCGCGCGAGGACCTGCTCGGCGAGGAGGCCTACGCGGCTGCTCGTCGACCTCGACCTCGGCGACATCGTCGGCGTCGAGGGGACCGCGATGGCGACCCGGCGCGGCGGCGAGCTCTCGCTGACGATCGACCGCTGGCGGCTGCTCGCCAAGAGCCTGCGGCCGCCGCCCGACAAGTTCCACGGCCTCGAGGACACCGAGACCCGCTTCCGCCGCCGCGAGCTCGACCTGATCGCCAACGAGGAGAGCCGGCAGCTGTTCCGCACCCGGGCGCGGACGATCACCGAGATCCGCCGCTGGCTCGACGAGCACGGCTTCGTCGAGGTCGAGACGCCGGTCCTGCAGCCGCTCTACGGCGGCGCCCTGGCCCGGCCCTTCGTCACCCACCACAACACTCTCGACCGCGACCTCTACCTGCGGATCGCCACCGAGCTCTACCTGAAGCGACTGTGGTCGGCGGCATCGACCGCGTCTACGAGCTCGGCAAGGACTTCCGCAACGAGGGCGTCTCGCACAAGCACAACCCCGAGTTCACGATGCTGGAGTGGTACGAGGCCTACGCCGACTACGAGAAGACCGCGCACGACCTCGAGCGGCTGGTCTCCGAGACCGCCGAGCGGGTCCTCGGGGACGACGGTGGTGCGAGCGCGGTGAGGTCGAGATCGACTTCGCGCCGCCCTGGCGGCGGATCACCCTGCGCGAGGCGATCCTCGAGCGCTCCGGGGTCGACATCGCCGAGCATCCCGAGCGCGAGGCGCTGGCCCGGGCGATCGGCGGCAAGGTGGACCCGAAGGAGGGCTGGGGCAAGCTGGTCGACGGGCTGCTCTCGCGCGACGTCGAGCCGGGCCTGATCCAGCCGACCTTCGTCTTCGACTACCCGACCGAGCTCTCGCCCTTCGCCAAGGCGCACCGCGACGAAGGAGGGCCTGGTCGAGCGCTGGGAGGCCTTCGCCGGCGGGGTCGAGATCGCCAACTCCTACAGCGAGCTCAACGACCCGGACGAGCAGAAGCGGCGCTTCGAACAGCAGGCCGCCGAGATCGCCCGCGGCGACGAGGAGGCCCAGCCCTTCGACGAGGCCTTCGTCGAAGCGCTCGAACAGGGCATGCCGCCGACCGGCGGCGTCGGCCTCGGCATCGACCGCCTGGTGATGATGCTGACCGGTGCCAAGAGCATCCGCGAAGTGCTGCTCTTCCCGGCGATGAAAACCTGATCCCAGGCCCTAATCGCGCCTTAATGGCTGCTTTGGACCGAATTTGGGTCTCAAGCTGCACGAAACCCCGCTCTTAGCGCATGAGCGGCGCACCGAGCCGGACTGACACTCTCGGTAGAGTTAAGGGACACAAGGGCGCCTTCCGATATCGATGAGGCGTCTACCGGTAGTGAACTCGGGCCACCCGGGTTGCGACCAAGAAGAGGTTTGCATTTGTTCGAGCGATTCACTGAGCGAGCTCGTCAGGTCGTCGTCCTAGCGCAGGAGGAGGCCCGGACGCTCAAGCACAACTACATCGGCACCGAGCACATCCTGCTCGGCCTCCTTCGCGAGGAGGAGGGGCTTGCCGCGCGCGTGCTCGAGTCGCTCGACATCACCGTCGAACGGGTCCGCTCGCAGGTCGTTCGCATCGTCGGTTCCGGCGAGGAGGTCACCTCCGGCCAGATCCCGTTCACGCCGCGCGCCAAGAAGGTGCTCGAGCTGGCGCTGCGCGAGGCGCTCTCGCTCGGCCACAACTACATCGGCACCGAGCACATCCTGCTCGGCCTGGTGCGCGAGAACGAGGGCGTCGCCGCCCGCATCCTGCTCGACTTCGACGCCGACAGCGACAAGATCCGCAACGAGGTGATCCGGATGCTCTCCGGTCCCGGCGGCCGTCGCAGGGCGCCGGTGCTGGCGCCGGCGCCGGGGCGAGGGCAAAAAGTCTTCGAAACTGCTCGACCAGTTCGGTCGCAACCTGACCCGCCTCGCCGAGGAGGGCAAGCTCGACCCGGTGATCGGTCGCGAGACCGAGATCGAGCGGATCATGCAGATCCTCTCCCGTCGCACCAAGAACAACCCGGTGCTGCTGGGCGAGCCCGGGCGTCGGCAAGACCGCCGTGGTCGAGGGCCTGGCCGCGCGGATCAACAAAGGCGAGGTCCCGGAGCTGCTGAAGAACAAACAGATCTACACGCTCGACCTGGCCGCCCTGGTCGCCGGCTCGAAGTACCGCGGCGAGTTCGAGGAGCGCCTCAAGAAGGTGATGAAAGAGATCACCCAGCGCGGCGACATCATCCTTTTCATCGACGAGCTCCACAACCTGGTCGGCGCCGGCGCCGCCGAGGGCGCGATCGACGCCGCCTCGATCCTGAAGCCGGCCCTGGCCCGCGGCGAGCTGCAGACGATCGGCGCGACCACGCTCGACGAGTACCGCAAGTACCTCGAGCGCGACTCGGCGCTGGAGCGCCGCTTCGCCCAGATCCGGGTCGACCAGCCCTCCCCGGAGGACACGGTCCGCATCCTCGAGGGCCTGCGCGAGCGCTACGAACAGCACCACAAAGTGACGATCAACGACGAAGCGCTGGCCGCGGCCGCCGAGCTCGCCGACCGCTACATCTCCGACCGCTTCCTGCCCGACAAGGCGATCGACCTGATCGACGAGGCGGGCTCGCGGATGCGCATCAAGTCGATGTCGACGCCGCCGGTCTACCGCGATCTCGAGGAGGAAATCGAGACGACGCGGCGCGAGAAGGAGGCGGCGATCGAGGCCCAGGAGTTCGAAAAAGCCGCCAACCTGCGCGACACCGAGCGCCAGCTGACGACCAAAAAGCGCCAGCTCGAAGACGAGTGGGCCGAGGGCGAGAACGGCGAGCGCCCGGTCGTCGGCGAAGAGGAGATCGCCGACATCGTCTCGATGTGGACCGGCATCCCGGTCTTCAAACTGACCGAGGCCGAGACCAAAAAACTGATCCGCATGGAGGAGGAACTCCACAAGCGCGTGATCGGCCAGGAGGTCGCGATCACCGCCGTCTCGAAAGCGATCCGCCGCTCCCGCGCCGGGATCAAGGACCCGAAGCGCCCGGCCGGCTCGTTCATCTTCCTCGGCCCCTCCGGGGTCGGCAAGACCGAGCTCGCCCGCACCCTCGCCGACTTCCTGTTCGGCGACGAGGAGGCGATGATCCGGATCGACATGTCCGAGTACATGGAGAAGCACGCCGTCAGCCGTCTGGTCGGCTCGCCTCCCGGGCTACATCGGCTACGACGAGGGCGGTCAGCTGACCGAGGCCGTGCGCCGCAAGCCGTACTCGGTGCTGCTGCTCGACGAGATCGAGAAGGCGCACCCGGACGTCTTCAACATCCTCCTGCAGATCCTCGAGGACGGGCGCCTCACCGACGCCCAGGGCCGCACGGTCGACTTCCGCAACGCGATCGTGATCATGACCTCGAACATCGGCGCCTCGGAGATCTCGAAGAACACCTCGATCGGGTTCACCGTCTCCGACGAGACCGGGATGTCCTACGACGACATGAAGAACCGGATCATGGGCGACCTCAAAAGGGTCTTCCGGCCCGAGTTCCTCAACCGGATCGACGAGGTCATCGTCTTCCACAAGCTCGCCAAGGACGAGGTCAAGGAGATCATCGACCTGATGATCAACCGGGTCCGCGTCCAGGTCGCCGAGCACGAACTGCAGCTCGAGCTGACCGAGGAGGCCAAGGACATCCTGGTCGAGAAAGGCTGGGACCCGTCGATGGGCGCCCGTCCGCTGCGCCGCGCGATCCAGCGCTACATCGAGGACCCGCTGGCCGACGAAGTCCTGCGCGCAGGGCGAGATGGCCCCGGGCTCGACCGTGATGGTCACCCGCGACGCCTCCGGCGACGAGGAAGACAAGCCGCTGCGGCTGGAGATCATCCCGCCGAAGCAAGCCGCCGGCGCCGAAGCGAGAAGCCCGAGCCCGAGAAGGTCGGCGTCGGCGCCAAGCAGGGCGAGGGCGACGAGTCCACGGGCACGACGACGGCCGACGCGCCGAGCGGCGACCACCGAGTCCTGAGCCGGCCGCCGAGCGCTCAGTGAGCGAACCCGGCCGCAGCGCGATCGGCACCTGGAGCGGCGGCCGCTTCCTGCACTTCGGCGAGGCGATCGACGAGGAGCGCCTGGTCGCGCTGCTGCGCCCCGGCGGCGGGATCGACACGGTCCTCACCGCCGACGCCTACGGCCAGGGCGAGGCCGACCGGGTGCTCGGCCGGGCGCTCGCCGGCGTCGCCGCGAGGACTCCTACAGCCTGGTCGGCGCGGTCGGCCACGACTTCTACGAGGGCGAGCGCAACGGGCCGAAGGGCTTCCCGCGCTTCACCGACCCGGCCCTGCGCGAGCCCGACCAGTACGCGTCCTACCTGCGGATGGCGACCGAGGCGCAGCCTCGAGCGGATCGGCGCCGACTCGCTTCGACCTGCTGCTGCTCCACAACCCCGACCGCACCGGCTACTCCTCGGAGGTCGTCTGGGACGGGATGGCGGCGCTGCGCGAGGCCGGCCTGACGGCGCGGATCGGCGTCGCCCCGGGGCCCGCCAACGGCTTCACGCTCGACCTGATCTCCTGCCTGGAGCGCTTCGGCGACCGGATCGACTGGGCGATGGTGATCCTCAACCCGCTCGAGCCCTGGCCCGGCGAGCTCTGCCTCGACGCCGCCGCCCGCCACGAGGTCAAGGTGCTGACCCGCGTGGTCGACTACGGCGGCCTCTTCTGGGGCGACCTGCGCCCCGGGCATGGAGCTGGGGCGGACCGACCACCGCTCCTTCCGCCCGGCCGGCTGGATCGAGGCGGGCCTCGAGAAGCTCGACCGCCTGCGCCCCTTCGCCGAGCGGGCCGACCTGACGACGATCCAGCTCGCCTGCCAGTGGAACCTCGCCCACCCCGCGGTCGAGTCGCGTCGCCCCGACCCTGATCCAGGAGGTCGGCGCCGGAGGCCCGCCCGATCGAGGCCAAGCGCGCCGAGCTGGCGGCGCTGCCGGCCGAGCAGCGGCTCACGCGAGGACGATCGCGAGGCGATCCGCGCGATCGGCGACAACACCGGCTGCATGGCGCTGAAGGGCGCCAACCCCGACTTCGAGGGCGACGAGCAGCCCGACCGCTGGGCCCTCACCTCGGAGCTCGCCGCGGTCGGCGCCCGCTGGGGCATCGACCCCGGCCGCGACCTCGCTGGCCTGCGTTGAGGGATTGGGGCATCCTCGGAGGAGCCTCCAGATCTGCGACGGAGAGGATGCCCCGATCCCTCCCCTCTGATCAGTAGCTTCGCCGGGATGAATCGCAAGTGGTGGACGCTCGCGGGCGCCTGCGCCGGGCTCTTCCTGCTGATGCTCGACTCGACCGTCGTCGCGCTGGCGCTGCCGGTGATCCACGCGCGACCTCGGCGCCACCTCGGAGGCGCTGCAGTGGATGATGAACGGCTACCTGCTGACGATCGCGATCCTGGTGATCAGCGCGGGCCGGCTCGGCGACATGTTCGGCCGCAAGCGCGCCTTCCTGGTCGGGATGGCGATCTTCGCCGCCGGCTCGGTGGTCTCGGCGACGGCGGCGAGCCCGGAGGTGCTGATCGCCGGCCGGGTCGTGCAGGGGATCGGCGCGGCGCCGATGCTGACCCTCTCGCTGGCGCTGATCTGCAACGTCTTCCCGGGGCGGGCCGAGCAGGCGAGCGCGCTGGGGATCTGGGCTGCGGTCTCGGCGGTCGCCCTGGCGATCGGCCCGCTCGCCGGCGGCGCCCTGATCGAACTCGACTGGCGGGCGATCTTCTGGGTCAACCTGCCGATCGCCGCGCTCGGCGATCGCGATCATGGCGCTTCGCGGCGCCCGAGTCGACCGACCCGGCGCCGGCACGAAGATCGACTGGGGCGGGCTGGCGCTGCTCAGCGTCGGCCTCTTCGCGGTCGTCCTGGCGCTGGTCGAGAGCGACGCCTGGGGGGCCGGCCCGGCGCTCGCCGTCGGCCTCGCCGGGGCGCTGCTCGCTGGTCGCCTTCACCTTCGTCGAGCGCCGCGCCCGCGAGCCGCTGGTCGAGCTCGCGCTGTTCCGCAACGGCCCCTACTTCGGCGCCACCGCCGCCGCCTTCGCCCTGGTCGGCTCCTACTGGGCGGTGATGTTCTTCCAGCCGCAGTACCTGCAGGACGCGCGCGGCCACTCGGCGGTCGAGAGCGGCCTGATGATCCTCCCGATCACCGTGCCGATGATCTTCATCTCGCCCTTCTCCGGCCGCCTGATCGGGCGCTTCGGGGCGCGCCGGCTGATGACCACCGGGATGGTGCTGGGCACGCTCGGGATGCTGGTCCTGACCCAGGTCGACGCCGGCAGCTCCTACGCGATGCTGCTGGTCGGCTACCTGCTGTTCGGGGTCGCGCTGGGGTTCGTCTACGCGCCGATGTCGACCGCGGCGATGGCGGCGATGCCGGCCGAGAAGGTGGGGATCGCCGCCGGGGTGCTGGCGATGAACCGGCTGGTCGCCGGCGCCGTCGCCCTGGCCGCGAGCGGGGCGGTCTTCCACGCGCTGCTCGGCGACGGCGAGTCCTTCGCCGACGCTGTCGCCGGCTCGACCTGGGTCGTCGTCGCCCTCTGCGCGGTCGGCGCCGTGCTCACCTGGGGCTTTGTCCGCGACCCCGATCCGCCCGGACCCGACCCTGCCGTGGCGGGGAATCCGCCGGCCGCGGAGCTCCACCATCATCAGCATCACCGCCGCTTTCACCTCTGAGCTTGACAAATCCAAATCCGAGCTGTCCACTCGGGTATGGGCGCACCGCATTCCAGAGCCGTTTCTGCCATCCTTATGTGGATGTCATCATTGTCCGGGGATGAGCTCCAAGAGCTTTCAGAACGTCAAGATCCCCGGCTACTCAGGGCCCTCGATGTCGTCGCTCCCGGGGGCTCGTTGCGCGAGGGAATCGACAACATCGTCCACTCGCGCACCGGTGGCCTGATCGTCGTCGGCGACCTCGACGACATCTCGCACCTGCTCTCCGGCGGGATCAAGCTCGACGTCGACTACACGCCGGCGATGCTCTACCAAGTGGCAAAGATGGACGGGGCGATCGTGCTCAACCAGGAAGCGACGAAGATCGCCTGGGCCAACGTCCAGCTGATGCCCGACCCGACGATCCTCAGCTCGGAGACCGGCACCCGCCACCGCACCGCCGAGCGCGTCTCCAAACAGACCGACGCGCTGGTGATCGCGATCTCCCAGCGCCGCGACGTCGTCTCGCTCTACGTCGAGGGGACCAAGTACATCCTCCAGGACATCCCCGCGGTGCTCGCCAAAGCCAACCAGGGCCTGGCGACGCTGGAGAAGTACCGCGAGCGCCTCGACCAGGTCTCGGCCCGGCTCACCGTGCTCGAGTTCGAGGGTGGCGGCGTCCTCCACGACGCGCTCGCCGCGCTCCAGCGGGCCGAGCTGGTCACCCGGATGGCGGTCGAGGTCGAGCGCTACATCGTCGAGCTCGGCACCGAGGGCCGGCTGATCGAGATGCAGCTCGAGGAGACGATGGTCGGCGTCGCCGCCGACAAGACCGCGCTGATCCGCGATTACTCGATCGAGGACTCCGAGGAGAACCTCGCCGCGGTGCTGCAGGCGCTCAGCCGGATGCCCCACCAGGACGTGCTCGACTTCGGTCGGCTGGCCGAGCTGCTCGGCTACGACCGCAAGCTCAACACGATCGATTTCCCGGTCGCACCGCGCGGTTACCGCGTGCTCGGCCGCGTGCCGCGAATCCCCAAGCTTGTCGTCCAGAAGATCACCCACGAGCTGGGCGGGTTGGAGGAGGTCATTGCGGCCTCCGACGCCGACCTCGCCGCCGTCGACGGAGTCGGGCCCGGTGCGGGCCAGCGACATCCGCGAGGGCTTGCGGCGGCTCCAGGAGGTCGACTTGGCCGACCGGTACTTGCAGAGCTGACGGTGAAGTGCGCCGTCGAATTCAACGAAAGGAGACACCGATTTCCGAGCTAGACGAGGCCACCATCGAGGCCGTCTTCGAGGAGGACGTCGTTTACGTCTGTGACTTCGAGGAGGGTGACAAGGTCGTCTACCCCCACCACGGGGCGGGACTGGTGATGACGAAAGAGACGCGTGAGTTGATGGGGGAGGAGCGTGAGTACCTCACGATCAAGATCCTCCACAACGAACTGACGGTCATGGTTCCCACCGAAAACGCCGGCAAGGCGGGCTTGCGTCGCATCATCGACGAGGAAGAAATCAAGAAGGTCACAGCCGTCCTCACCGACGACGTTTCCGAGATGCCGAAAAACTGGAACCGGCGCTTCAAGTACAACCGCGAGAAGATCAAGACCGGCGACGTCTTCGAGCTTGCCGAGGTCGTCCGCAACCTCGCGATCCGCGAGATGGAAAAGGGCCTCTCCACCGGTGAGAAGCAGATGTACACCCGGGCGAAGAAGATCCTCGCCTCGGAGTTCATGTACGCGCTCGACAAGGACGAGGACGGCGCGGAGGAATACCTCGACGGTCTGCTGGAGGAGCGCTTCGCCGCCACGGCGTAGCCCTTCTGCGGTAACCGCGGTCATCGCGGCCGCCGGCTCCGGGGAGCGACTCGGAGCCGGCGGGCCGAAGGCCTTCGTGCCGCTGGCGGGGAGGCCGATGATCGAGTGGTCGCTCGACGCCTTCGCGCAGTGCGAGGGTGTCGAGACGATCGTCGTCGCCGTGCCGCCGGGCGCGTCGAGCCGCCCTGCGGACATCCGGCAGGTAGGTCCGCAGGGCGGCTCGACGCCGGTCGAGGGCGTTGGCGGGGGCGACGCGGGCGGAGTCGGTGCGCAACGCGCTGGCTCGGGTCGAGACGGAGGTCGTCGCGATCCACGACGCCGCCCGCCCGCTCGTCACGGCTGAGTTGCTCGACAGCGCTCGTCGCCGATCTCGACGCCGCGCCCGGGGCCGACGCGGTGATCGCCGCCTCGCCGATCACGGACACCGTCAAGCGGAGCTCTGAATCGAGTCGTCAGTTGTGGCCCTCGAGAGGGCCACGACTGCCAGGTCGTCGCCGAGACCGTCGATCGCAGCACTCTGTGGGCGGCGCAGACGCCGCAGGTGTTCCGCACGGCGGCGCTGCGCGCGGCGCTGGATGTGGACGAGGCGGACCCGTGACGCGGCCACCGACGAGGCGATGCTGATCGAGGCGGCAGGGGGGACGGTGCTGCTGCACGAGGTAACCGCGCCGAACCTGAAGGTGACGACGCCGCTCGACCTCCGGGTCGCCGAGCTGCTGCTCGCGGCCCGCGCTTAAGCGGGCTACTCGCTGAGGATCAGGTAGACCAGCGCCGCCATGAAGCAAAGCGGGCCGACGCTGAGCGCGACGCCGAGGTTGATCGCGCCGAGTAGGCCGGCGATGGCGCTGCCGAGCACGAAGGCGGCGAGCAGGATCAGGAGCTGACGGCCCATTCGGCCGGCAGTCTAGGCTGCGGACATGCTGACCGACTACCACCTGCACCTGCGGCCGGACGACGAGGACACACCGGCCGAGCTGTTCTTCAACGCCGCCAACGTCGACCGCTACCTCGAAGCGGCCGCGGAGGCCGGGATCGAGGAGCTCGGCGTTTCCGAGCACGTCTACCGCTTCGAGCAGGCGCTCGACCTCTGGCAGCACCCGCTATGGATCGCCAACGCCCGCGACGACATCGATGCCTACTGCGAGTTCGTCCGCACTACGCCACTGCGGCTGGGGATCGAGTGCGACTTCGTCCCCGGCGCCGAAGAACAGACCGCTGCCCTGTTGGGGGCGCGCGACTTCGACTACGTGGTCGGCTCGGTCCACTTCGTCGGCGAGGGCGACGGCGCGGTCGACCACGAGGGCTTCGACGTTTGGGACGGCGAGGAGGACGCGGAGCGGATCTGGAGCCGCTACTTCGAGACGCTGGCCGAAGCGGCCCGCTCAGGCCTCTTCGACATCCTCGCCCACCCCGACCTGGTCAAGGTCTGGGGCCGGGACCGGCGGCCGCTCCCCGAGGGCGACCTGCGGCGCTTCTACGAGCCGGCGGTGGAGGCGATCGCGGAGAGCGGGATCGCGGTCGAGCTCTCGACCGCGGGCCTGCGCAAGCCGGTCGGCGAGCTCTACCCGGCGCCGGCCTTCGCCGAGCTCTGCGTCGAGGCGGGGGCGCCTTTCGCGCTCTCTTCCGACGCCCACCTGCCCGAGCAGGTCGGGTTCGAGTACGAGCGGGCGATCGACTTCCTCGACGCGCTCGGGGTCGGCGAGATCTGCGTCTTCGAGCGCCGCGCGCGCCGGCTCGCGCCCCTCGGCAGCCGGGTCGGGTAGGCGGGGCCGGCGATGATCGGGATCGGCTACGACAGCCACCGTTTCGCCGCCGGCCGCAAGCTGATCCTCGGCGGGGTCGAGATCCAGCACGAGCTCGGCCTCGAGGGCCACTCCGACGCCGACGTCCTCACCCACGCGGTGATCGACGCGATCCTCGGCGCCGCCGGCGGCGGCGACATCGGCACGCTCTTCCCGCCCAGCGAGGAGCGCTGGCGCGACGCCGACTCGATCGACCTGCTGCGCACCGCGATCGGCACTATCGGCGGCGCGATCGCCAACGTCGACGCGACGCTGATCTGCGAGCAGCCCCGGCTCGGCCCCTACCGAGCCGAGATGGAGCGGGTCCTGGGCGAAGTGACCTCGGCCCGGGTCAGCGTCAAGGCGACGACCAACGAGGGCATGGGTTGGATCGGTCGCGGTGAGGGAATCGCCTGCGTCGCGGTCGCTTTGCTACAGAGCCAATAGTCTTCACGGATCGATGACGAGTTCGAGCGACATCAACTAGTCGATGGGATCGGTCTCTGACCTGATCTTCGAGGCGAAGGTGCTGCGGGGAGCGGGCGTGCTCGCGCCCTCGCGGCCGGACCGGACCGCGCGCGTGGCCACCACCTTCCTGCGCTGGGGCGCCTCGCCGGCGACCGGCGTCACCACCGCGGCGATCAAACACCCGCACGAGCTGGCCCTGATCGACGAGCGCGGCTCGCTCACCTGGGGGCAGCTTCACCTCCGCACCAACGCGCTGGCCGACTCGTTCGCCGGGATGGGGATCGGGCCCGGCGACGGGATCGGGATCATGTGCCGCAACCACCGCGGCTTCATCGAGGCGACGCTGGCGGCGGCCAAGCTCGGCGCTTCGGCGCTCTACCTGAACACGATGTTCGCCGGGCCGCAGCTGGTCGAGGTGACCAAGCGCGAGGGGCCGAAGGCGCTGGTCTACGACGAGGAGTTCGCCGGGTTGCTCGCAGCGGTCGACGACTCGGTGCGGCGGATCGTCGCTTGGACCGACGGCGGCGAGACCGGTGCGGAGGCGAGCGTCGACGAGCTTGTCGCGGCCGGCCGCGACGGCAACCACAAGCCGCCGCCGGAGAAACCGCGCTTCGTGATCCTCACCTCGGGCACGACCGGGACGCCGAAGGGCGCCCAGCGCTCCAGCCCCGACGGTCTCTTCAACCTCGCCGCGCTGATCGACAAGATCCCATACCGCCATGGCGACCGGATGATGATCGCGGCGCCGCTCTTCCACTCCTGGGGTTTCTCCCACTTCGTGATGTGCCTGCCCACCGCGGCGACGATGGTGCTGCGGCGGCGCTTCGACCCGGAGGGGACCCTGGCCGCGATCCAGCGCAACCGCGCCACCGTGCTGGCGGTGGTGCCGGTGATGGTCCAGCGCATCCTCGGCCTGCCGGACGAGGTGCTCGCCAAGTACGACCTCTCCTCGCTGCGGATCACGGCGCTCTCGGGCTCCGCCTTGCCGGGCGAGCTGGCGACCGCCTGGATGGACCGCTTCGGTGACAACATCTACAACCTCTACGGCTCGACCGAGGTCGCGATCGCGACCGTGGCCACGCCCGAGGACCTGCGCGCCGCCCCCGGCACCGCCGGGCGACCGCCGCGAGGAACGACGCTGAAGCTGTTCGACGAGCAGGGCAACGAGGTCCCCCAGGGCGAGGTCGGCAGGATCTTCGTCGGCAACGACCTTGCCTTCGAGGGCTACACCGGCGGCGGCGGCAAAGAAGCGATCGAGGGCCTGCTCTCCAGCGGCGACGTCGGCCACTTCGACTCCGACGGCCGCCTCTTCATCGACGGCCGGGACGACGAGATGATCGTCTCCGGCGGCGAGAACGTCTTCCCGCGCGAGGTCGAGGACCTGCTCGCCGACCACGCCGCGGTGCTCGAGGTCGCGGTGATCGGGGTCGAGGACGACGAGTTCGGGCAGCGGCTGAAGGCGTTCGTCGTGCTCTCCGCGGGGGCCGAGGCCTCGTCCGAGGAGCTGACCGCGCACGTCAAGGCGAACCTCGCCAGCTACAAGGCGCCGCGCGAGATCGAGTTCCTCGAGGAGCTGCCGCGCAACGCCACCGGCAAGGTCCTGAAGCGCGACCTGCGCTAGGGGTTCGCCGATTTCCGCAGGTTGCGGGCTGGATATCGCAACCTCCGGCTCCCGTAGTAGTTTGCCCAGGCATGAGCGATCCCGCCAGGCAGGTGCAGGCCGTCGGCAAGGCGTCCGCGGAGATGCACGGAGTCGCCCGCCAGGCGCTGGAGTGGGTGCGGCTGTCCGAGCAGCGCGTGGCGGCAGCCGAAGAGCGCAACGAGAAGGTTCGCGCCGAGCTCAAGGCGCGGGCGATGGAGACTATTCGCGGCGTCTCCGCCGAGGCGCGCAAGCGACTCGTCGCCGAGCGCGCCGCGCGGACCGCGGCCGAGGCCAGGCTGGCCGGCGCCGAGTCGGCGCGGGACCGGGCCGAGCAGGCCTTCGAGGAGCTGCAGCAGCGCTCGCAGGCCGAGCGTGAGGAGATTGCCGTCGGCGCCGCGCAGGCCCGCGCGCAGGCCGAGGCGGCCGCGTCCGAGGCCAAGAGCGGGCTCGAGGGTGAGGTCGGCCGCCGCGTCGCCGAAGCCAGCGAGCTGATCGAAGCCGAGGCCGACCGGCGGGTCGCCGCCGCCGAGCAGCGCGCCGCCGACGCCGACGCGGCCTCTGCCGAGGCGCGGCAGACGGCGGTGCGGATCGAGACCGAAATCGAGCAGCGCGTGATGGATGGGACCAAGGACGTTCGCCGCGAGGCCGAGGAGAGCGTCCGCAACCTGGTCCAGAAGGTCGAGCGCGAGGCCGAGGAGTCGGCCCGGGCGCGGGCCGAGGAGCAGCTGCGCCAGGAGTCCGACCGGATCCGCATCCAGGCCCAGCGCCGCGAGGAGCGGGCCCGCGAGGTCAGCGAGGACGAGATCAAGGCCAGCGCCAACCGCGCCAAGCGCGAGGCTCAGGCCGTCGCCGAGGAGGGCGCGCCCTCCTGGCTGCGCGGCGAGTCGTCCGCCTCGACGGTCGGCTACCGGACCTTCTAGGCGGCGCCTTCCACCCCGGAGGCGGCGCCTCCGCCTATCCTCCTCAGCGATGCGAGAGGTGCGGATCAGGGACACGCTGAGCGGCGAGCCGCGGCTAATCGACCCCGGCGAGGAGGTCGGGATCTACGCCTGCGGCCCGACGGTCTACAGCCGCATCCACATCGGCAACGCCCGGCCCTACGTGATCTTCTCGCTGTTCGCGCGCTTCCTCCGCGCGGAGGGCTACCGGGCGCGCCTGGTCGTCAACGTCACCGACGTCAACGACAAGATCTACAGCGCCGCCGAGGCGGCCGGCGAGCCGTCCGGCGAGTTCGCCGAGCGGATGACCGCCGCCTACTTCGAGGACACCGACCGGCTCGGCCTCGGCCGCCCCGACGCCGAGCCGCTAGCGACTGAGCGGATCGACGGGATCATCGCCCTGATCGCCGAGCTGGTCGAGTCCGGGCACGCCTACGAGTCAAGCGGCGACGTCTACTTCCGGGTGCGCAGCTTCGACGGCTACGGCAAGCTCTCCAACCGCCGGCCCGAGGACATGGACCAGGGCGAGGAGGCGGGCTCGGCCTCGCTGAAGGAGGACCGGCTCGACTTCGCACTGTGGAAATCGCACAAGCAGGGCGAGGACACGAGCTGGGACTCCCCGTGGGGCCCGGGGCGACCCGCCTGGCACATCGAGTGCTCGGTGATGGCCGAGCAGGAGCTCGGCGCCTCGTTCGCGATCCACGGCGGCGGCTCCGACCTCGTCTTCCCCCACCACGAGAACGAGATCGCCCAGTCCGAGGCGGCCGGCCGGCCCTTCGCCCGCGCCTGGATGCACAACGGCATGGTCGAGGCGGGGGCCGAGAAGATGTCGAAATCGGACGGCAACATCTTCCAGCTCTCCGAGGCGCTCGATAAGTACGGGCGAGATGCGGTAATCGCGTACTTGATCTCGGGGCACTATCGGCAGCCGCTGGCTTTTGGACCGGAGCAGATGCAGCAGGCCGTGGCGCAGGTCGAGCGGCTGCGGAACTTCTTTCGAGAGCACCCGGTGGGGGAGGAAGGGGGTGTCCCTCCGTCACTGATTGGAGGTTCCTCCGGGACACCCCCTTCCTCCCGACAGGAGGCGTTCTTCGCGGCGTTGGCTGATGACTTCAACACTCCGAGGGCGATGGCCGAGGTGTTTGAGCTGGTCGGAGAAGCTAACCGTGAGGATGTCCCCGGAGCTGCCGAAGCCGTCCACGGGATGCTCGATGTGCTTGGGCTCGGCAATCTTTCATCAGATGAAGACGGGGCGGATGCGGGGGCGCAGGAGCTGATGGCGGAGCGGGAGCGGGCGCGGGCGGAGAAGGATTTCGCGCGGGCGGATGAGATTCGCGACGAGCTTGCCGAACTGGGTTGGGAAGTGCGGGACTCGGCTGAGGGGCCGAGGCTCGTCAGCCGCTCCTGATGGCCAGCCAGGTCATTTATGGTCGTCAGCCCGTCGCTGAGGCGGAGCGGGGGCGGCGGCGGGTGCACCGGGTCTGGCGGGCGCCGGAGACGGATGCGGCGGAGCTGGAGCGGTTGTGCGGATCGCCCGACCACCAGGGCGTGGTCGCGGAGGTCGATCCGTATCCCTACGGCGATGCCGGCGGGCTGCTGCGGCGGGAGGGGGCGCTGATCGTCGCTCTCGACCAGGTGCAGGATCCGCGCAACTTCGGCGCCGTCTGTCGCTCGGCCGAGGTCGCCGGGGCGGCGGGGGTCGTGGTGCCCGAGCGCCGTGCGGCTGCCGTCACGCCCGTCACCTGCAAGGCCTCTGCGGGCGCGGTCGAGCATCTCGAGATCGCCCACGTGCGCAACCTCGCCGACTGGCTCGCGGATGCGAAGCAGGCCGGGTTCTGGATCTGGGGGGCCGACGCCGAGGCGGACTCGCCCCCCTGGGGGGTCGATCTCACCGGCTCCACGGTGCTCGTGCTCGGGGGAGAGGGCAAGGGCTTGCGCCCCCGCGTCGCCGCCTCCTGCGACGGCCTGGTGGCGTTGCCCCAGCGCGGCCAGATCGAGTCGCTGAACGTCTCCGCGGCGGCTACCGCGTTGCTGTTCGAGGCCCTCCGCCAGCGCTCCTAGGACCCCTTCCGCGCCGATGCATCTGCAACGGCGTTTGCATTTTCTTGCAGTTTGGGGTTGACAGAACTCCGCCGAGCGGTAAACATGCCGCCTCAATAAGGGTGAAGCTCAGCTTGAGTCTGAGATCGCCCCACATAACGACGGCGCCCCTGGGGAGGTAAGCGGCGTCACGACCCTTCAGCAAGGAGAAGGTTTCGTGGCTCTATCTGTGCCTACCCAGTCTCAGTCCCAGGCTAACCCTCAAGCTGAGCTTGATGATCACTACCTAGTTGCCCTCGCCAAGGACGGCAGGCCCGATGCTTACGACATGATCGTTAAGCGTTACCGCGGCTTCGTCCGTCTCAAGGCCTCCTCGTACTTCCTGCTCGGCGGCGAGTCCGACGATCTGATCCAGGAGGGCCTGGTCGGCCTCTACAAGGCGATCCGCGATTACCGGACCGATCGCGAGTCGAGCTTCCGCAACTTCGCCGAGCTCTGCATCACCCGCCAGATCATCACCGCAGTGAAGACCGCGACCCGCAACAAGCACACGCCGCTCAACCAGTACGTCTCGTTCAGCCAGACCCCGGCCGCGGCCGGCGACTCCGACACCACGCTGGACGAGATCCTGCCGGGACCGAGCGTCCACGACCCGGTCAACCAGGTGATTGCGACCGAAGAGCTGGAGAGTCTCGTCACCTGCCTCTCCGGCGTCTCCGGTGTGCTCTCCGATCTCGAGAGCCGGGTGCTCTCGCTCTACCTCGACGGCCACTCCTACGAGGCGATCGCCGAGCGCCTGGAGTGCGACACGAAGACTGTCGACAACGCCCTGCAGCGGGTCAAGCGGAAGGTGGGCAGCCACCTCGCTTCCCGAGAGGTCGCGCTCTAGGGGCTCCTCTAGGCGATCTTCTCGTCCGGGAGGTCCCCGAGCACGTACTCGAGCAGTTCCCGCCCGTGGTCCGAGGCGACGGCAACGTCGTCGGCCTTGACTCGGACCCGGTGCAGGGACTGCAGGCGCAGCACGTCGCCGTCGGTGCGGTGGTTGGGGAAGACGCCGGCGTAGGAGATGCCAAGGCGCTCGAGCTCATCGGCGACCAGCGCGGTCGCCGGCGTCTCCAGCGGCAGGTCGAAGTAGACGGCGTCGAGGTTGCGCTGGTGGAAGAGGTGGTGGCGCTCGGCCCGCAGGACCTCGGGAAGGTTGGCGCCGGGCACGAGGATCGTGATCAAGGCGAGGTTGTGGTCGTCGTCGACCTCGACCTGAAGCTCGCTGCGCGCGGCCAGCTCGAACTCCGCCGGCGGCGCGGCCAGCTCGCCGCGCAGTTCGCAAAGGGTCAGGGTGCGGCCGATGATCTCGCGGTGGCGGGCGGGCGCGTAGACGGCGCGCTCGTGGCCGTCGTTCAGCTTCGTGTAGAAGAGCGCCGCCGACTGGCGGCGGCGCGGCGCCCCGGCCGCGGCGTCGTTGTCGACGCTGGCCGGTATCCAGCCGAGCAGGAAGCCGGTCTCGTGGGCGCCCAGCTCGACGTTGGCGCGCTGGCTGTAGGGGTGGGCGGCGGTCGCCTCGCTGAACATCCCGGCCAGCCCCTGCTCTCCCGCCCAGTCCATCAGGTAACGCTTGGTGCGGGTGAACATGTGCTGGCCGCGGGCCAGCGGCAAGGTCACCGCCTGGCCCGAGTGCGCGACCGCGTCGCCGGCCGCCGCCAGGCTCATCCCCTCGTGGCAGAGCAGCTCGCCGTCGGCGGTCTCGGCGACGCAGGAGACGTAGCGCCCGTCCCCCAGCCGCGCCGCCACCTCGGCCTCGTCGTAGACCCAGCGCACGTCGTAGGTCTGGCCGTAGGCCGCCTCGATCGCACTCGTCAACACGTGCCCTTCATCGGGGCCCAGGAACCGGAATACCGCATCCATCTGTCTATATTCGGCCAGACGCCCCCCTAGCTCAACCTGGGAGAGCACCCGATTTGTAATCGGGAGGTTTCCGGTTCGAACCCGGAGGGGGGCTCTTACCGCCCCCGGTGCCCCGGTGCCTAGCTGCGCTCGAGCACGACGATCGGGATCTCGCGCTCGGTCCGCTGCTGATATTCGTCATAGGCAGGCCACTCGGCGGCCATCGTCTTCCAGGCCTCCGCCCGCTCCTCGGGGGTCGCGGTGCGGGCCCGGGCCGGGAACCGGTCGCCCCAGACCTGGACGGTCACGTTCGGTTCCGCGACCAAGTTCAGGTACCAGGCGGGGTGCTGGTCCCAGCCACCTTTGGAGGCGACGATCGTGTAACCGTCGCCGTAGGGCGCGTAGATCAGCGGCATCGTCCGCGACTCGCCGGAGCGCCGGCCAACCGTGGTCAGCAGCAGCGTCTGCGTTCCCTCCCAGGCGTGGCCCTCGGCGCCGTCGGTGGCTTCGTAGCGTTCGACGTGTTCGGGGCCGAAGAGGATGGACTGGATGCTAGGGGACCGGAGGTGCCGGCCCAGGGGCTCAGCTGGCGTCGCCGCGCAGCACGCGCGCCTTCTCGGCGGCGAACTCCTCGTCGGAGAGGATGCCCTTCTCCTTCAGCTCCCCGAGCCGCTCGAGCCGGGCCAGGCGAGCGTCCTCGCTGTCGAGGACCGCGGTGGGCGCCTCGGTGGTGGGCGCCTCGCCGCCCTCGCCGCGCGGGACCTCGGGCAGGCGGACTTTCTTCGCGCTCTCGCCGAGCTTCGCCGCCCGCTCGCCGAGATTGGCGCTTTTCACCGCGCCGACGACTTTGTCGCGCGGGCCGCCGAAGGTGTCGCTGAATTTGGCCTCGGGGAACTCCTCGATGCACTGTTTGCGCAGCTCGTGGATCCAGGCGGCGGCCATCAGGGCGACGATCAGGGTGGTGACGAAGGAGCGCAGACTCTGAATCGAGGAAGAGAGGAAGTAGATGCTGACGATGATCGCCAGGCCGGTGTAGACCCAGGGCGAGTAGTCGCGCAGCGCCGGCGCGATCACCTTGCGGGTGGCACGCGAGGAGGCGTGCGGCGAGGCGAGCCAGCCGGCGACGGCGAAGAGCACGCCGATCACGATCACGGTGGTCGCGATGCTGACCATCAGCGAGGTGGCGATCGACCAGGCCGCTTCGGCGGCCGGCTTGACGCTCTCGTCGACGACGAGCTGGTCGACGACGATGCCGCCGGCGATCTGGCGGGCGACGATCACCGCGAAGCCGGCGGCGATCAGGCCGACGCCGGAGAAGAGGACGGCGACCCAGCGGCCCTCTTTGTAGAGGTAGATCGCGAGCGCGAAGAGGGCGAAGGTGAGGATCGAGAAGACCAGCGCCAGACCCTTGATCGCGATCGCGATGTTCTGCGCGGTCTTCAGCTCATTCGATTCGAGGATCGTGATCTGGCCTGCGTCGGGCGGAAGTTTTTCGGCCAGGGTGGCGCCGATCCCGACCTGGTTGGCGAGGTTGGTGACGAGGCTGCCGACGTTCAGCCGCACGTTGCCGCCTTCGGTCGAGACCGCCTCTTTGTTGTCTTCGAGGACCGCGATCAGCTGTTCGTGGGCGGTCCGGTTGGCGTCTTCCCAGAGCGACTGCGCGGTCGAGGTTTCGAGCACCTTTTCGGCGCCGTCCCCCGCGACCTGGCGCAGCCCGCCGGCGGCTGGCCCGGCGAGGTCCTTGGTGTCGCCGGGAAGGATGTCTTCAAGTTCCTTTTTGATGTCGACGTTTTCGTAGAGCTGGTCGACGAGGTAATCGGCGAGCGCGGTGCGGATCTCCTCGTTCTGGATCAGGCGGCCGCTGGTGTTGGTCCAGTCGTCGCTGTTCAGCGCTTGGCGCTCGATCCAGATTCCGAAGATGCTGAGGAAGGCGAAGACCGACGCGAGGACGATGAGCCCCTTGACAGTGCGTCGGCGTGCGCGGCTCATTACAGGTGATGCTATACGTGGCGCATGAAGCTAGACGGAATTCACCACATCACGGCGATCACCGAGAACGCCCAGCGCAACGTCGATTTCTACGCCGGCGTGCTCGGCCTGCGGCTGGTCAAGAAAACGGTCAACCAGGACAACCCGACCGTGTACCACCTCTTCTTCGCCGACGAGGGCGGTGACCCCGGCTCCGACCTCACCTTCTTCGAGTACCCCGGCGCGGCCCCGGGGCGGGCGGGGGCCGGGATGGTCCACCGGATCGTCTGGCGGGTCGCCGGCGCCGAGTCGCTCGATTTCTGGGAGACGCGTCTGGCGAGCAACGACGTCGCGGCGCGGCGCGAGGGTGAGAGCCTGCACTTCTCCGACCCCGAGGGCCTCGACCACGAGCTGGCGGTGATCAGCGTCGATGACGCGCCGCTGATCGCCGACCATCCCGAGATCCCGGCCGAGCTGGCGCTGCAGGGTTTCCACGCGGTGCGCGCCTACTCGGCGGCGCCGGAGGCGAGCAGCGGGCTGCTCGAGGCGCTCGAGTTCGAGCGGGTCGACGGCGGCGCCTGGGAAGCACGCGGCGACAGTCGCGGCGGCCTCTACGTGTACGACTCGCCGCCGGCCGAGCGCGGTCTGCAGGGCGCCGGCAGCGTCCACCACGTCGCCTGGGCCTCCGAGCCCGACGAGCACCTGCAGTGGCGCGAGAAGGCGATCGCCGGCGGCGCCCAGCCGACCCCGGAGATCGACCGCTTCTACTTCAAGTCGATCTACTTCCGCGAGCCCTCCGGCGTGCTCTTTGAGATCGCCACCAAGGGCCCGGGCTTCACCGTCGACGAGCCGCTCGAGTCGCTCGGCGAGAAGCTCTCGCTGCCGCCCGATTTCGAGCACCTGCGGGCCGAGGTCGAACCGAACCTGCGCCCGGTCGTCAACCCGCGCGCCGAGTAGTGCGCCGCGAGTTCGTCTGGCGCGACGCCGGGCGGACCGTCGTCTTCGGCGCCGACGGGTTGGAGCGAGCGCCGGCGATCCTCGCCGACCACGGCGTCGAGGAGTTCGAGCTGCTGAGCACCGAGCGCGCGCTGGCGAAGGACGGGGGCGTCGCCGGCGCCGCCGCCCTGGCGAGCGCCGCCACCGCGATCCACACCGTCGCCCCCGGCCAAGTCCCCGACCTCGCCGCCGCCCTCCTCGAGAGTGCGGCGGACCTTTCACCCGGTATGCGGGTGAAAGGTCTGCCGCGCTCGGGTGGGACGCTGGTTGCGTTGGGAGGGGGGAGGGTGATCGACGTGGCCAAGGCTGTGGCTTCGGTTACGGGGGCGGAGGTCGTGGCGGTGCCGACGACGATGTCGGGGGCGGAGATGACGGCGATCCATCGGCTGCCGGCGGGGGCCGAGCAGCGGGTGCGGGGGACGGTGCGGCCGCGCCTGGTGATCGCCGACCCGGAGGCGATGACGAGCCAGCCCGAGGCGCAGCTGCGGGCGAGCTCGATGAACGCACTCGCGCATGGCGCCGACTCGCTCTACACGCCGCTGGCCAACCCGGTCTCGGCCGAGACCGCGGTCCGCGGCGCCGGCCTGATCGCCGCCGCGCTCGACCGGGCGCCGACGGACCGCGACCGAACCGGGCTGGCGCTCGGCTCGGTCCTCTGCGGCCACGCGATCGACTCCGCCGGCCTCGGCCTGCACCACGTCGTCTGCCAGACCCTGGTCCGGGTCTGCGGCGCCCCGCACGCCGAGACCAACGCGGCGATCCTTCCGCACGCCCTCGCCTTCCTTGCCGCCCGCGACCCGGCTCCGTTCGAGCCGCTCGCCGACGCTCTTGGCTCCGATCTCGGCGGCCTCGCGCCCCGCCTGACCGCCCTCGGACGCCCGCCCGCCCTGGAGCCCCTCTCCACCCAGCCAGAGAACCTCGGCGACGCCCTCGAAGCGATGCTGAAGCGCTCTGAGCTGCGCCACGTCCCCGGCGCCGCCGTAACCCGCGAGGATCTCGCGGAGATCATCTCCCCCGCCTGGCAGTAACCCGACCCGCCGAACCGTGTAGCACGCAGAGCGTGACCCCCACCGATCTCGCCAAGTACCACGCGTACACCCGCAAGCACAGCGTCAACTGGCCGCTCTACATCGCCGCCAGGATCTTTCTGACGCCGCTTTTCCTCGTCTACTTCCGCTACGCCCGGACGGGCCGCCGCTACGCACGGGTGAAGGGCGGGATGATCGTCGCCTCCAACCACCGCAGCTTCCTCGACCCCTTCGTGATCGGAGGCTGCCTGCCCTGGGGCCGGCCGATGAATTACGTCGCCAAGATGGAGCTGTTCCGCAATCCGCTGCAGGCCTGGTTCCTCTCGCGGCTCGGCGCCTTCCCGATCCGCCGCGGCGAGTCCGACGAGGAGTCGATGGAGACGGCGCTGCGGGTGGTCGAACGCGGCGGTGCCGTCTGCATCTTCCCGGAGGGGACGCGCCACCGCCGCGGCACCCTCGGCGACCCCAAGCGCGGGGTCGGCCGGCTCGCCCTGCAGACCGGCGCCCCGGTCGTCCCGACCGCGGTGATCGGCACCGAACACGTGCGGCGCGGTTGGCGGATCCGGTCGCGCAAGGTGAGGGTGCGGCTGGGCAAGGCGATGACCTTCCCGCGGGCCGAGGAGCCATCGCCGGCGCTGGCGGAAACGGTCACGGCGCGGATCTGGCCGAACGTGCAGCTGCAGTGGGAAGACCTCGGCGGACTGCCGCCGATGCGCCGCGCCGCGGTGATCGGCGCCGGCAGCTGGGGCACCGCGGTCGCCGTTCTGCTCGCCCGCGGCGGGCTCGAGGTTCAGCTCGGCGCCCGCACCGCGGAGAGTGTCGCCGAGCTGATCGAGGCGGGGGAGAACCGCCGCTACCTGCCGGAGGTGCCGCTGCCGGACTCGATCGACGTCCGCCAGGCTTCGGATATCGAGCTCGACGGGCTCGACCTGATCTGCCTCGCGATCCCTTCGAAATCGTTGCCGCAGGCGGTCGGCGCGATCGCCGACCGGGTCGGCGGCCGCTCCTCGATCCTGCTCTTGACCAAGGGCCTGGTCGCCCCCCAGGGCGAGCTCCCGGCCGAGTACGTCGGCGAACGGGTGCGGGCCCGTGCGATCGCCTGCCTCGGCGGCCCCGCGCACGCGCGCGAGTCGGTCTCCGGCTCGGCGGCGCTGGTGCTCGGCTCGGCTGACGAGGACCTGCGCGTCCAGCTCGGCGAGGTCTTCGACCGGGCCGGGCTGGTCTGCGAGCGAACCGCCGACGTGACCGGCGTCGAGATGGCCGGGGCGGCGAAGAACGCCGCCGCCCTCGCCGCGGCCGCCGCCGAGAATCACGGCATGAACGCCGCCGGGATCGCGGTCGCCGAGATCTGGAGCGAGTGCATCGAGTACGCGCTGGCCCGCGGCGCCGCCCTGGAGACCTTCTCGGGTCTGGCCGGGGTCGGCGACCTGACCGCGACGATGATGGCGCCGACCGGCCGCAATCGCCGCGCTGGCGAGCTGCTCGGCGCCGGCACCCCGGCGGCGGAGATCCCGGCGATCATCGGCCAGGCCTCCGAGGGCCTCGACACGACGCCGCTGCTGGCCGAAGCGGTCGCCGGCGTCGGGCGTCTCCGCGGAGGCGCTGGCGGGGCTCGCGGAGCTGATCCGCGGCGAGATCGACGCCGACGAGTGGGTCGCCGGTCTGCGCCGGGTCGAGCGGGCGAGGCGGGCGGCGTGAGCCGCGAACTAGGCTTGGCCAGTGAGCGGCCCCGAGGAGAACGTCGAGCCGGCGGCGATGGCGCCGGCGGCGAAGGCGGAGCTCGACCGCGCCTTCGAGGACTTCTACCGGGCCCACCTGCGCGACGTCTACTCCTACGCCTACTACCGGGTCAGCAACCACCACGACGCCGAGGACCTCACCGAGCAGGCCTTCCTGCAGGCCTACCGGCACTTCGACCGGGCGCGGCGCGAGTCCGACGGCCGGCCGCTGCGGCCGTGGCTGATCCGGATCGCCCACAACCTCGCCTCCAACTACTACCGCGACCGCTCGCGGCGCCCGCAGACCCCGCTGGAAAACGCCGACCCGATCGCGGCCAAGCACGACACCGAGGCGATCGCCGAGGGCCGCGAGGAGCTGCGCCAGGTGATGGCCAACCTCGAGCAACCTTTCCGAGGACCGGCGCGAGGCGCTGATCATGCGCTTCGCGCTCGGCATGGACAACCGCGAGATCGCGCGGGCGCTGGGCCGCACCGACGGCGCCACCAAGGTTCTGATCCATCGCGCGATCAAACAGCTGCAGGAGGAGATGAGCGATGAGCGAGACGAGTGAGGGCCTGGGCGCCAGCTGGGACGTCGAGCAGCTCCTGGCCGACGCGCTGCGGCCGATCGAGCCGCCCGAGCGCCTCTCTGGGCGGATCGAGGACACCTTCGCGGCGATCACCCAGACCGCGGCCGAGGAGCTCTCGGCCTGGGCCGAGGAGCTCTCCGAGAGCGAGCTGCGGGCGCTGCGCGACCCGCGCAACTGGGTGCGGCCGGTGGTCGCGGTCGGCGCCGGCGGGATCGCCACCGGGGCGCTGGTCGTGCTCGAGCTGCGCCGCCGCAGCAAACAGAAGAGCGAGAGCGGCCTACGCGCCCTCTCCAGCGGCGTTCGCTCGCGCCTCTAGGGCGCGCGGCGTGGCCGCCGCCGCGGCGAGGCCGAGCAAGCCGACCGCGAGGCGAAGCCAGTTGTCGCTCGGTTCGGCGGGGAGCAGGCCTAGGATCTCCTCGCCGGCGCCGAGCGCGAAGCCCCAGATCGCCAGCACGGTGAAGAGCAGGCCGGCGCCGAGCGCGAAAGGCCGCGCCGCGTAGCTGGCCATGAACAGGCCGAGGGCGCCGGTGCAGCCGTAGAGGAGGTTGCGCCAGGCGTCGACATCGACCGCGCCGAAGAAGCCGGCGATCCCGATCAGGAGCAGCAGGGCGCCGGCCGCGGACGCGTAGAAACGGGCGGGACTGGGGGCCTCCATCGGCGCCGATTGTAGGCTCCCCCGACCCGATGGCCGAGACCTGTTACCGCCACCCCGACCGCGAGACCGGCGTTTCCTGCTCCTCCTGCGGTCGCCCGATCTGCCCCGACTGCATGACCCCGACCCCGGTCGGGATGCGCTGCCCCGAGTGCGCGAACCAGAAAACGCGGGTGGTCCGCAACCCGGCCGGCTCGCCGCAGCCGGGGTTCATGAGCTCGCCGGCGACCTACGTCCTGGTGGTGATCAACGTGGTCATGTTTCTGGTCACCCTGAGCGCCGGCGGCGGCGGCTTCACGGTCCCGACCAGCAACACCGTGATCTTCGATCTCGGCCTCGCGGGCCCGTTCGTCGCCGAAGGCGAGTGGTACCGGATGGTGACCAGCGGCTTCCTCCACGGCGGCCTCGTGCACATCGGCTTCAACATGCTGCTGCTGGTCCTGCTGGGTCGCATGATCGAGCCCTCCCTGGGGACGCCACGGTTCCTGCTCCTCTACTTCGCCTCGCTGCTCTGCGGTGCCTTCGGGGCCCTTTTGTTGGATCCGAACTCGATCACCGTCGGGGCCTCCGGCGCGGTCTACGGCTTGTTCGGAGCGGGGTTCCTGCTCGCTCGCGAGCGGGGGATGAACGCGCTCGCCGGCGAGCTGGGGGTGCTGATCGCCTTCAACCTGTTCATCAGCTTCGCGGTTCCCGGCATCAGCATCGGCGGGCACCTCGGCGGCCTGGCCGGCGGCGCGATCTGCGCCGTCGTGCTGATCGCCGGCGCCCGGGGGAAGCTCGGCCCGAACTCCCGCGTGGCGGAGTACGCGTTGATGCTCGCCGTCGTCGCCGCCGGCCTCCTCGGCGGCATCGCGGTCTCCTAACGCCGCGGCACCGGCGCCCGCAGCGCCTCGAATCCGGCGTTGCCCGGGGGCGGCATCAGCTCGGGGTGGAACAGGTGGCAGAGCAGCTCAACCCCGTCGACGAGCCGCGGCCCGGGATCGGTGAAGGCGGCGTCGGCGTCGACCGCGAAGACGCGGCTGGCGCCGAGGCCGGCGATCCGCTCCCAGTGCTCCATTGCCTGGGCGTGGGCGTTCTGCAGGGAGCCGTCGGGCATCGCCACGACGACCTCCGCGCGCAGGCTCTCGAGCTCGCCCCAGCCGACGCGGGGCGGGTCGAGCCCGGGGTCGCCGGCGACGTCCTCGCCGCCGGCGATCGAGATCATCTCGGGGATCCAGTAGCCGGCGACCCGCACCCGGTCAAGCCGCTCCAGGGCGATCACCCGCGGCGTCGGCAGGCCGGCGACGGCGGCGCGCACGGTCGCCAGGCGCCCCTCGAGTTCGCCGCGCAGCTCGTGTGCGTGGTCCTCCATCCCGGTCGCCTCGCCCAGGCGCACGATCTCTTCGAGCATCTCGCTCAGGGTGGCGACGCGCATACCGCTCAATATCTCACGCATCGAAAGTACCGCGGGAGCGGCAAGCTATATTCCGTTCGCTGCATGGCCGCCGCCGACGACGTCCCAGCCCGAAGTACCGGGCCGCATAAGCGATGACCCTCCTCCTTCTGGTCATCCTCCTGCTGTTGGTCGCGGTCAACGGCTTCTTCGTCGCGGCCGAGTTCGCGATCGTGCGCTCGCGCCGCACCCGGCTCGAGCAGATGCGCGACGAGGGCAACCTGGGCGCAGCGCGGGCGCTCGACCAGATCGAACACGTCGACGTCTACGTCGCCACCTGCCAGGTGGGCATCACCCTTGCCTCGCTGGGCATCGGCTTCCTCGGCGAGCCGGCTCTGGCCGAGCTGCTGGAGCCGCTGTTCGGCAACTTCTTCTCGCACGCCGTCTCGATCGTGATCGCGATCGGCCTCGCCTTCACGATCGTCACCTTCCTGCACGTGATCCTCGGCGAGCAGGCGCCGAAGATGGTCGCGATCGCGCGCGCCGAGACCGTGCTGCTGAAAATCGCCGGGCCGCTCGCCTTCTTCCGCCGCGCCCTGCATCCGCTGATCGTCGCCACCAACGGGCCGGCCAACTGGATCGTCCGCGTCTTCTTCCGGATCGACCCCGACTCGGTTGCCGAGGAGACCTCGCCCGAGGAGCTGCGGCTGCTGATCTCGCGCGGCGCCCAGCGCGGCCGGCTCGACCCCGGCGAGGCCGGGCACCTGGCCGGCGTCTTCCACCTGCACGAGCAGGAGGCGCGCGAGGTGATGACCCCGATCCCGGCGGTGGTCACGGTCGACGCCGCCGAGACGGTCGAGGCGGCGCTGCGGCGCTGCGTCACCTCCGGCCACACGCGGCTGGTCGTGATCGAGGACGACAACCCCGACCGGGTCAAGGGGATCGTCCACAACAACAGCCTCGCCCGCCTCTACATGAGCGACGGCCCCGAGGCCTCGATCGAGTCGCTGGTCCGCGAGGCGCTGATCGTCCCGGAGACGCGCCCGCTCGACGACCTCCTGCACGACCTGCAGGTCCAGCGGACCTCGCTTGCGGTCGTCGTCGACGAGTACGGCCGCACGGTCGGGATTGTCACCGTCGAGGACATCCTCGAGGAGGTGGTGGGGGAGATCGAGGACGAGACCGACCCCCGCGCCGCGGCCCTGCGCCAGCTCACCAACGGCGACTGGTTCGTGCGCGGCCACGTCTCGCTCGGCGACCTCGCCGATGCCGGGATCGAGCTGCCTGTCGACACCGACGCCTTCAACTCGATCGGCGGTTACGTCTTCGGCGAGCTCGGGCGGCTGCCGAAACGAGGCGACTCGATCGTCTCCGACGGCTACACGATTCGGGTCGAGGCGGTGCGCGAGAACCGGATCGAGGCGGTTCGGATCAGCCGTTCCGTCCGTCCCGGCGCATAGCTTCTTCGGGCAACCCGCGTTCCGCCGAACAGTTGGAGGTACCGCATGTGGGTTGTACGCCTGACCGACAAGCAGTTCGAGGTCCTGAGGGCGCTACTGCGCTCCGAGGAGCATCTCGGCCCGGCGCTCAAAGGCTCGATCGAGGCCCTCGACCTCGCGCGCTGGGACGAGCTGCCGGAGGCCGAGCTGCCCTGGGAGGAAGTCGAGTCGGTCGCCCGCCGCCAGGGGATCTCGGAGGCGGACGTGATCTGGGACCTCTCCGGCAAACGTAAGGCCGCGCCCGCCGAGTAGCTCAGTCGTAAGGGTAGAACCCGGCGCCGCTCTTGCGCCCGAGCTTCGCCCTTGCCGACCTTCTCGACGATCAGCCGCGGCGGCTGGCTGGCCGCCTCGCCGTTGTCGGCGTAGAGCGCGTCGCCGATCGCCTTGGAGACGTCGAGCCCGACGAAGTCGAGCAGCGCCAGCGGCCCCATCGGGTGCCCGGCGCCGAGCTTCATGCAGGTGTCGACCTCGCCGGCCTCCATCCCGGTCCGCTCGATCAGTCGCACCGCTTCGAACAGGTAGGGGAAGAGCAGGCGGTTGACCACGAACCCCGCCTGGTCGGGGACCTCGACCGCGGTCTTGCCCAGCGCCGCGCACCAGGCGAGGCCCTTCTCGCGGGCGCCGTCGGCGCCGTTGGGGAAGCAGACCTCGATCAGCTGCATCCGCGGCACCGGGTTGAAGACGTGCAACCCCCAGAGCTTCTCGGTCCCGGCCGCGGTGGCGATCTCGGCGATGCTGAGCGAGGAGGTGGTGGTCGCCAGGTCGGCGCTCGGGCAGGCGGCCGCGACGGCGGCGAGCACCTCTCCCTTCGGCCCCACCTCCTCGACCACGGCCTCGACGACGACGTCGCACTCGGCGAGGTCGGCCGGGTCGGTCGTCACCCGCAGCCGCGAAGGGCTCCGCCCCCTCCATCTTCGCGCAGGCGGCGACGATCTTCTCCTCCGCCCGCCAGGCCGAGGCCTCCGAGCGGGCGAGCAGGATCGTCTCTGCGGTCGTGGTCGAGACGGCGGCCAGGCCGGTGGCGATTGCCCCGCTCCCCGCGATCCCCGGACTTTCGTACCCCTGGTTGGCGCTCATCGACCGGTTCCTATCACGATGACATCAGATTGTGTCGCGTCCCGGGCGGAGCTGAGTTTGGTTCTCGGCCCCGAACTTGACTTGCAGCCCTTCGTCTGTAAGTTCCCCGATTAATCAGTTTTCTATCAAGCAGGGGGGCGGGTCATGCGGGTCAAGTTCACACTAATCGTGCTGGTCGTGATGCTGGGGGCATTGGCCGGCTACGGCTGCGGGGGGAGCGGCGACGACAGCGGCGGGAGCGGCGACACGACCGCCGCGAAATCGAGCAACGATTCGGGCGACGGCACCACCGCCGCTGACGGCGGCGGGGAAGGTGACGGCAACTCCGAACCCCTGGCCAAACCCCAGTTCATCAGACAGGCCGACGCGATCTGCGCAAAGGTGCCGCAGCGCTACAACGCTGGGATCCAGCGGGTGACGCAGGAAAGAAACGGAACCGCGCCCTCGATCGCGGAAGGGAACCGGCTGGCGGCAATCCCGCCGCTTCCCGAAGCGGTCGAAGAACTTGAAGGCCTGACCCCTCCGGCGGGCGACGAGGCGAAATTCGAAGCGATGATCGCGGCACTGGAAGACGCACAGAAAGGGATGGAAGAAGAACCGGCGTCCGAACTGTCCGGCCCGGAATCGCCGTTCGCCCCGTTCCAGAAACTGACCGAAGAATACGGGCTCAGAGTCTGTAGCCAGCTCTAGCGATATATGCTCAGCCACCGATGGACCTGACGCTGTCGCCATCGGAGGAGGGGTTCCGCGACGAGGTTCGCGCCTGGCTGCAGGAGAACAACCCGGGCCCTGAGCCAGACGGCGGCCTCGACGAGGTGATGGCGTTCCGGCGCGAGTGGCAGCTGAAGCTGCACGCGGCGGGCTGGGCCGGGATCTCATGGCCAAAGGAGTACGGCGGCCGCGGCGCGACGATGATCGAGCAGGCGATCTTCGTCGGCGAGGCGGCCCGCCAGGAAGCGCCGAGCCCGGCCAACGTGCTGGGTCTGGCGATGGGCGGCCCGGTGGTGATCGCGCACGGGACCGAGGCGCAGAAGGAGCGCTACCTGGAGCCGATCCTGACCGGCGAGGAGATCTGGTGCCAAGGCTTCTCCGAGCCCGAGTCCGGCTCCGACCTGGCCTCGCTGAAGACCCGCGCGGTCAAGGACGGGAACGAATGGGTGGTCAGCGGGCAGAAGGTCTGGACGACTTTCGCCCAGTACGCGAAGTGGTGCATGCTCGTCGCCCGTACCGACCCCGACGCCCCCAAGCACCAGGGCCTCACCTACTTCCTGATGGACATGGAACAGGACGGCGTGGAAGCGAAACCGCTGGTCCAGATCACCGGCGAGGGCGAGTTCAACGAGGTCTTCATCAACGAGGCGCGGATCCCCGAGGAGAACGTGGTCGGCGAGGTCGGGGCCGGCTGGGGCGTGGCGATCACGACGCTGATGAACGAGCGCGCCGGGCTCGCCTTCGGCGCGATCGCCCAGATCCAGAACAGCCTCGGGCGGCTCGCCAAGCTGGCCCGCGAGACGCGCGTCGAGGGCGGTTCGACCGCCGCCGAGGACAGCTACTACCGCCAGCGCATCGCCCAGCTCTTCATCGAGGCCGAGACGATGCGGCTGAACGCCTACCGCGGCCTGACCAAGACGATGCAGTCGGGAATCCCCGGGCCGGAGGGCTCGCTCGGCAAGTGGCAGTGGGCTGACATCAACCAGGGCCTGACCGAGCTGGCGCTGGAGATCGAGGGGGCCTACGCGGCGCTCGGGCGCGGCTCCGAGCACTCGGTCGCGAGCGGCGCCTGGCAGTACGGCTTCCTGCGCTCGCGTGCCAACTCGATCGAGGGCGGGACCACCGACATCCTCAAGAACATCATCGCCGAGCGGGTGCTCGGCCTACCGAGGCTGCGCTAGGAGCCAAGGTTCGATGTACTTCGATCTGACCGACGAGCAGCAGGCGATCAAGGCGACCGCGCGCGAGTTCCTCGCCGCCCGCTTCAAATCGGAGCGGATCCGCGAGATCGCCGCCAGCGAGGACGGAACCGACCCCGCCGGGTGGAGCGAGATGGCTGATCTCGGCTGGCCGGGCCTTGCGCTGCCGGAGCAGTGGGGCGGCCAAGGCCTCGGCGTCGTCGAGCTGGCGATCCTGTTCGAGGAGATGGGCTACGCGCTGGCCCCCTCGCCGCTGCTCGGCAACACCCTCGTCGGCCTCGCCCTCACCTTCTGCGGCTCCGACGAGCAGCGCGAGCGCTACCTGCCGCAGCTGGCGAGCGGCGAGCGCCGGGCGACCCCGGCGCTCTGGGATGTCGGCTCGCCGGCGACGATCGGCGAGTTCGAGCTGGAGGCGAAAGCCGAAGGCGACGGGATCGTCCTCGACGGCGCCAAGACGCTGGTTATGGACGCCGCCGGCGCCGATTACTTCCTGGTTCCGACCAGCGACGGCCACCGCCATCTGGTCGCGGCCGGGGCCGAGGGCGTGACCGTCTCCCCGGAAGAGTCGATCGACCTCACCCGCCGGCTCTCGACGGTTCGCTTCGACAGCGTCCGCGTGGCCGCTGCCGACACCCTGCCGGGCGAGGCGCTCGACTACTACGACGTCTTCCACCGGATCTGCGTCGCGCTCGCCGCCGAGTCGACCGGGGTCGCCCAGCGGACGCTCGAGATGGCTGTCGAGTACGCCAAAGACCGCCAGCAGTTCGGCCGCCCGATCGGGGCCTACCAGGCGGTCTCGCACCGCTGCGCGCAGATGCTGCTGGAGACCGAGAACTCGCGCTCTGCCGTCTACGGCGCCGCCTGGGCGGGTGACGCCGAACCCGCCGGCCTGCCGCTCGCCGCCGCGATGGCGGCGGCCTACGCGTCGGACGCCGGCTGGCGCGTCCCCGACGCCTCGATCCAGGTCCACGGCGGCATCGGCTTCACCTGGGAGCACGACCTCCACTTCTTCCTCAAGCGCGGCCGCGCCAACGCGGCGACGCTCGGCGACGCCAAGTACCACCGCGAACGGGTCGCCGACGCGGTCCTGGCCGGATGAGCGCGCTCGATCGCATCTCGGTCGCCGCGATCGGCACCTCGGTCGCCGACCTCGAGGCCGAGACCCTGCGGGCCGAGGCGGCGGGGGTGGAGTGCGTCTGGGCCCCGGAGCTGTTCCGCAGCGCCGTCACCCAGGCCGCCTACCTGGCGGCGAAGACCGAGCGGATCGGGATCGCGACCGGGATCGTCTGGGCCTTCACCCGCAGTCCCTTCATCCACGCGATCAGCGCCCTCGACGTCGACGAGATGTCCGGTGGCCGCTTCCGCTTGGGGATGGGGGCGGGGGTCAAACGGCTGAACGAGACCTGGCACAACGCCGACTACGGCAAGCCGGCGCCGCACCTGCGCGAGGCGATCGAGGCGACCCGGCTGATCATGCGCCAGGCGAGCGCCGGCGAGCCGATCCGCTACCAGGGCTCCTATTACGACATCGACATCAAGGGCTGGGTGCGTCCGCACCCTGCGGCCCGTGAGGCGGTGCCGATCTACACCGCCGCGGTCCAGGCGGGGATGGCGCGGATGGCCGGCGACGTCGCCGACGGCCTCATCGGCCACCCGATCCAGAGCCTGCGCTGGATCGACGAGGTCGTCGTCGACGCCTTCGAGACCGGCCTGCGCCGCTCCGGCCGCGAGCGCAAGGACTTCGACTACCTGCCGACCGTCTGCTGCGCGATCGACGACGACGAGGGCCGGGCGATCGAGATGGCCCGGCGCACGATCTCCTTCTACGCGACGGTGAAGACCTACATGCCGCTCTGGGAGCTGCACGGCTTCGCCGACAACGCGGTCGCCGCCGGCGAGGCCTTCCGGCGCGGCGATCTCGCCGGGGTCCCGGCCGCGATCAGCGACGAGATGGTCGAGACCTACTGCGCCGCCGGCCCGCTCGACAAGGTCCGGGCCCGGGTCGAGGCGACCGCCGAGCGCGCCGACGGCCTCTTCCTGACGCCGCCGACCTACTTCATCTCGCCGGAGGAGTTGAGCGAGTTCCAGAACCGGCTGATCGACGCCTTCGGGCCGGCCAGCTGACTCCCGCCGACGGCTCCCGCGAATTCGAAGTGCTGGAGCGGGTGCGGGCAATCCCGGCCGGACAGGTCGCCAGCTACGGCGACGTCTCGCCCGGGGCACCGCGCTTCGCCGGCACGGTGCTGTTCGGCGCCGCCGAGCCCGACCTGCCTTGGTGGCGGGTCGTCCGCGCCGACGGCTCGCTCGCCAAGGGCGCCCGCCAGCGACGCTTGCTGGTCGCTGAGGGCATTCCCTTTCGCGGCGCGCGGGTCGACATGAGCGCCGCCCGCATCTTTCCCTCCTAGGGGCAGACGACGATCAGGTGGAAGTCGGCGTCCTCGTTGGCGCCGTCTTTGTCCTTGGTGTGGACTTCGACCGCGTTGGCGTTGGCGGCGGCGGTGTTGGTCTGGGCGTAGCCCGAGCCGGGCACGGTGGTGCCGGCGTTGTTGCGAGCGGCGATGTTGGCGCAGCCGGAGATGTTGGTGGGGAGGACAACGGAGACGTTGCCCCCGCCCTCGACCGCGGCGATGCCGCTGTCGCTGGCCCGGGCGAGCACCGCGTTGCCCGGTCCGTTCGGGTTGTTGACGACGGCCCAGTAGGTGTGCGCGGCCCGCTTCGCCGCCGGCACAACGCCGAGCTTGTTGGTGTTGATCTGGAACCCGGTGAGGGTCTTCTGCTTCAGCTTGCCGCCGCCGATCGTCTGCTTCATGATCGCGCCGCCGTTGATCTGCTGGGCGGCGTAGGCGGTGCCGCCGAGGGCGGCAATCAGGGCGATGATCGCGACAACCATCGCCGGGGACGGACGCCGCTTCTTGAGCGTGCTCATGGAGACTCCCTTCCTCCTGATGGGGATTGCATCGGGCGTTGCCCGATACCTGCCCTAACCCGGGAGAGCCGAAACGAAGCGGTCGAAAGCGTGCATGTCGGTGACCTCGGGGCCGTGTCCGGGGAGGATCAGTTTCGGGTTCAGATCCGCCAGCTTGTGGATCGAGCGGCGGTTCTCGGCCGGGTCGTAGGTGAAGATCGAGGGCGGCTCCTTGATCCCCGGCAGCGCCGTGGCGTAGCTCATGTTGCGGATCACGTCGCCGCAGATCGCCACCCGGTCGTCCTCGCGCCAAAAGATCACCTCGCCGCGGGCGTGGCCGGGGGCGTGGACGACCCGGAAGCCGGCGACCTCGTCGCCCTCCTGTAGAACGCGGTCAACCTTGTAGGGCGGTCCCTGCCAGATCGCGCGGATCACCTGGTTGATCGGGTTGCTCGCCGCAGCTTCCTGCATCGGTCGCTTGCCTTCCATCGCCTCGACGTCGTCGGCGTGGCACGCGAGCGGGACGCTGCGCGCCTCGCAGACGTCCTTCGCGACCCCCTGGTGGTCGGGATGGACGTGGGTCAGGGCGACCATCGAGATCTCGCGGCCCTCGAGCTCGGAGAAGATCCGCCGCCGGTCCCAGCGGCGGCCGGCGTCGATCAGCACGTCCTCGGCGAGGTAGACGTTGATCGTCGGCGCCGGGATCTCCTTCAGGCGCCAGACACCGGGGGCCAGGTTCTTCATGTCAGTGACTGATGCCGAGGGTGCCGCGGGGATCGCCGCTGTGCTCGGCGAGGTCCTCGAGCCGGGCGATCTGCCGTTCGCCTTCGATCCGCGCCGGGTGGTCGGCGGGCAGCGGCTCGATCAGGCGGCGGATTCGGTTGCGGACCTGGAGCGCGAAGTGCGGGGTGGAGGGACCGGCGAGGGCGCGGATGTCCTCGGCGCTGACCTCGCCGCGGCCGAGCAGCTGCGGGTTCTCTGCCTCGCTCATTCGCCGCCGCCGATCTTTTCCAGCTCCGCCAGCTCGTTGACTTCAGCCTGCTGATTCAGCTCGATCGCCTCCTGGTCGCCGATCACCCACACGTGGTTGTAGAAGGCGCGGGTCGGATTGTCCGTGTACCCGGGCTTCACGTCGAGGAAGTAGTCGCGTACATCGGCTGGGAGCGTATCGGCGCTGTCGGTGAGCAGCAACGGCCCCCAGGTTCCCGAGCCCGAGAGCGGCGCCGCCGCGGCGGCGTTCAGGGGCTCGTCGTCGCGGGCGAGGACGAAGCCGTGGCCGGGGTCGTTGATGTTCCAGCCGAAGCCGTCGTCGCTGTAGCGGGCGAAGGCGATCGCGTTCGCCACCGGGTCTTCGCCGGAGACGCGGCTGGCGGAGCCGCCGATCTTCTCCGCTTCGCGCAGCAGCTCCGAGGAGATCGCCGAGGACGGGCCGAGCACGTAGATCGGCGTCTTCCTGTGCGCTTCGAGGTAGGCGACGGTCGGCGGCGGCAGGTCGTCGCCGCCAGCGAACAGGACCGGGTTGCCCGAGCGGGCCGCCCAGGCGGCGGCGGGCATCGCGAACTCCGGCGCGTCGGCGGGGGCGATGACGATGTGCGCGGGCGGCTTCGGCGTTAGCCGGTCACGCAGTTCGGCGGCTTCGGCCGCGGCCGCGGCGGCGCCACTGGCGCGGAGCCGATGGGTCTGGTTTGGGTCGAGTACCGCCAGCGCTTCCTCGGTCGCGGCGGGGAGCGAGCCGGAGTCCGTGAACAGGATCGGGGCGCGGACCGGCGCCGCGGTTAGCGCCGCCGCGGCGATCGCCCCCGCCCAGTTGGCGCGGTCGACCAGAGTCACCGCCTTGGGGCGTTGCGAGGCGGAGGTCGAGGGGAAGACGGCGAGGGCGACGGCCGCGGCGTTGGCGGCGGGATCGGAGCCGCCGACCCGGGTCGTGTTGTTGGTGGCGAAGCCGGGGAAGCCGAGCTCGGCGGCCGAGCCAGCGGCCTCGGCCCCCGGCGCCGGGGCGCCGCTCTGAGCAGCGCCCGAATCGTCCTTGCCGCCGCCGCTGCCGCCGATGATCGCGACCGCGATGAAGCCGACGGCGACGATCACGAGCAGCGCCAGCAGCTTCGGGGTCAGCGGGCTCGGCTGGCGGCGGTCCGGGCGGGGGGCGGGCCGTCGCGGGCGTGGGGCGTCCTTCGCCGGATCGGGCTCGGCGGCTCTGGGCGCCGGCTCCGGGGGCTTTGCGGGCTTGTGCTGGGGCGGAACGTCGGCGTTGATCGGGCGGTCGGCGCTCACGCGGCCGAAAGCTACACAGGCCCCTGTCGAGGTGGGCCTCGGGCCCCCGGATCGCCCGCCGCTTCAGCTAAAGTATCGAAAACTGGCTGACTGACCAGTCAATCAATCACCGGCGCGGCCGGCGACGACCAAGGTGGGGACATGAACTTCGAACTCAACGACGAGCAGCTCGCCTTTCAGGCCAAGTGCCGTGCCTTCGCGCGCGACGTGATCCGTCCCGCCGCGCGCAAGCACGACGAAGAGGAGAGCACCCCCTGGGAGGTGATCAAAGAGGCCCGGGCGCAGGGCCTGCAGGGCGTCGAGCACCTGCAGATGACCGCGACCGACGGCGACGGCCAGATGGGCGCGATCGCGGCCGAAGAGATGCACTGGGGCTGCGCCGGCACGGCGCTGGCGATCGCCGGCTCCGGCCTCGCCGCGGCGGGCATCGCGGCCACCGGGACGCCGGAGCAGATCGGCCGCTGGGTGCCTGAGTGCTTCGGCGTCGGCGACGAGATCAAGCTCGGCGCCTACGCGGTCACCGAGCCGCAGGCCGGGTCCGACGTGAAGTCGCTGAAGACGACCGTGAAGCGCGACGGCGACGAGTGGGTCCTCAACGGGACCAAGGTCTTCATCACCAACGGCGGGATCGCCGACGTCCACGTCGTCGTCGCCACCGTCGACCCCGAGCTCGGCACCCGCGGCCAGGCGACCTTCGTCGTCGGCAAGGGGACCCCGGGCCTGAGTCAGGGCAAAAAGGAGAGCAAGATCGGGATCCGCGCCTCCCACACCGCCGAGGTTGTGCTCGAGGACTGCCGGATCCCGATCGAGAACCTGCTCGGCGGCGAGGAGAAGTTGGCGAAGAAGCTGGAGCGGGCGCGCTCGGGCCAGAAATCGCGCTCGGCCGACGCGCTGGCGACCTTCGAGATCACCCGGCCGATCGTCGGCGCCTCGGCACTGGGGATCGCCCAGGCGGCCTACGAGTGGACCTTGGAGTACCTCGACAGCCAGTCCGAAGGCGGCGTCCCGATGCTGAAAATCCAGCGGATCCAGCAGACCCTGGCCGATGTCGCGACCGAGATCGAGGCGGCGCGCCTGCTGGTCCAGCGCGCCTCCTGGATGGGCCGCAACGGGGTGCCGATGACCGGCGGCCAGGGCTCGATGTCAAAGCTCAAGGCCGGCGACGTGACGATGTGGGCGACGACCACGCTGATGGACCTGGTCGGCCCCTACGCCCAGACCACCGAGTGCCCGCTGGAGAAGTGGTTCCGCGACGCCAAGATCTACCAGCTGTTCGAGGGCACGGCGGAGATTCAGCGGATGGTCATCTCGCGGATGCAGGCGCGCCAGTACGCCGAGCGCCTCGGCTTCGGCCTGGAGATCGCAGCCGAGGCGATGCAAGGTGACAAAAAGGAGCCGGTTCCCGCGTAAGCTCGGCCCGTGCACGACCACGCGGGCCACTCCCACGGCTACGGGGCGCACGCGCTGGAGGCGCGGCGCGAGGACAGCCGGCGGCGGCTCTGGATCGCGCTGGCGATCAACCTCGCCCTGCTCGTCTTCGGGGTCGTCGGCGGCCTGATCACCGGCTCGCTGGCGGTCCTCGCCGACGCCGGGCACGTCCTCTCCGACGCCGGCGCGATCGCCCTGGCGCTGTTCGCCGCACACCTGGCGGCGCTGCCGGCGGCCGGGCGGCGTACCTTCGGCTATCAGCGCTCGGAGGTGCTGGTGGCACTGGTCAACGGCCTCACCCTGGTCGCCGTCAGCATCGCGATCGCGATCGCCGCCTTCGGCCGCTTCTCCGACCCGCCCGAGATCGAGGGCTGGGGCGTGCTCGCGATCGGCCTGATCGGCCTGCTCGGGAACCTCGCCGCGACCTGGGTCCTGGCTCGGGGGCAGCGCGAGGACATCAACCTCGAGGGGGCGCTGCGCCATTCCGCCGCCGACGCGCTCGGCTCGGTCGGCGTGCTGGTCGCCGGCGCCTGGGTGCTGCTCGGCGGCTCGCCGATCGTCGACCCGATCGTCGGCCTGCTGATCGCCGTGCTGGTCCTCGCCTCCTCGTGGCGCCTGATCAAGGAACCGCTCGACGTCCTGATGGAGGCGGCGCCGGCGCAACCTCGACGTCGAGCGGCTCGGCGCCGCGATCTGCGCCGAGCAGGGCGTGCGGTCGGTCCACGATCTCCACGTCTGGACCGTCACCGCCGGGTTCGGCGCGATCGCCGCGCACGTGGTCGTCGCCGGCGATGTCGACCGCGATCTGGTCCGGCGGCGGCTCGAGGTGGCGCTGGCCGAGGAGTTCGGGATCGAGCACACGACGCTGCAGATGGAGGAGGAGGCCGAAGAAGGCCTCCTCCACGTCGAGAACGCCCCCGCACCCGACTAATTCTGGTGGCCCACGGGTTTACCGCTTCGCAGAGCCGGATATATGGCCACCGGAGCAACCCAATGGGTTACCTTTAGCAATCGAGATGGTTCGCCAGGCCCACACCTATCTGGTGGGTGCGGTGTCGGGGGCGACGTTGATCGCCATCGCCATCGCGGCCTTCGTCCTGCTCGTTTCGGCGCAGGTCTTCGGCGAGTGGCCGATCGCCGGTCTCGGCGGAGCCGCCGAGACGGCGGTGCACGAGCGCGAGCCGGTCGCCGGAGGCACGGGCGCGAGCCGGCAGACGCGCGCCGCCGCTGCGGCCCCGGCGGCGGCCGCAAACGGAGCGGCGAACGCGGGCGCCGACCGCGCCGAGCCCCGCGACGTCGCCGTCGCCGGCGGGCTCCGTGGCGGCTCCACCACCGACAGCGACTCGGCGAGCGAACCCGTCACCAGCGGCGGCGAAGGCAGCGGGGGCGGCGGCGACGGTGGAGGCCAAGGCGGCGCCGGCGGCTCGCCCTCGACCCCGACCGGTACGGGCGGCGGCAGCACCCCCGCCCCCAGCGCCGGGAGCTCCGGCGGCTCGGGGGGCAGTGGTTCCAGCGGCGGCGCGAGCACCGCCAGCACGACGTCACAGACCCTCACCGAAGGCGTCAACAACACCGTGAACTCGGTCGATCAGGGTGTCACCGGCGGCGCCCTTGGCGCCACCGGTGTGACCGGGGTCACCGAAACCGTCGTCAATGGCGTCGCCGGCCCCGAATCGGTGGTCGGCAAAACGGTCGACACCGTGACCGGCACGGTCGGCGGCCTGCTCGGCGGCGGCAAATAGACGGCTGGCGCCAGCGGCGCCAGGAATCGTCAGAATGCCGCCGATGGCCGAGCAAGCGGGATCAGTGGCGAGCGGTGACCCGATCGAGGGTTCGGCGGTCTACCCGCAGGGCAGCCGCGTCAACGCCCGCGGTCACCTCGAGGTCGCCGGCTGCGACGTGGTCGAGCTCGCCGAAGAGTTCGGCACCCCCGCCTACCTCTATGTCGAGGAGGACCTGCGCGCCCGCGCCCGCGCCTACCGGGAGGCCTTCGAACGCCGCGGCGCCGACGCCGAGGTCGTCTTCGCCAGCAAGTCCTTCCCCTGCACCGCCGCCTACCGGCTGTTCGCCGAAGAGGGGCTCTCGGCCGACGTCGCCTCGGGCGGCGAGCTGCACATGGCGCTGCAGGCGGGTTTCGACCCCGACCGCATCCACATGCACGGCAACAACAAGACCGACGAGGAGATCCTCGCCGCCGCCCGCGCCGGCATCCGCCACCTGATCCTCGACTCCTTCGACGAGATCGAGCGCTGCGAGCGCCTGCTCGACGGACCCCAGCGGGTTCTGATCCGGGTCACCCCCGGGATCAAGCCCTCGACCCACGACTACATCACCACCGGCCAGCTCGACTCGAAGTTCGGCTTCGGGCTCGAGGACGGGCTGGCGGCGCGGGCGATCGAGCGCGTGCTCGCCTCCGAGAAGCTGCAGCTGGTCGGGCTGCACGCCCACATCGGCTCCCAGATCTTCGAGCTTGAGCCCTACAAGCTGGCGATCCAGGCGCTCGGCGAGCTGGCCGGCGAGTGGTGCGAGGTCGTCAACGTCGGCGGCGGCCTCGGCGTCGCCTACACCGCCGAGGACGAGCCCCCCGCGATCGACACCTACGTCGAGGTCAAGGTGAAGGGCGTGGCCGAGGTCTTCGGCGCGGGCGTGCGGATCCTGGTCGAGCCGGGTCGCTCCCTGGTCGCCAACGCCGGCCTCACCGCCTACCGGGTCGGCACCGTCAAGGAGATCCCGGGCGTTCGCACCTACGTCGCCGTCGATGGCGGCATGTCCGACAACCTGCGGCCGATGCTTTACGGCTCTCGCTACGAAGCGCTGATCGCCGATCGCGCCGCCGCTTCCCCCGACACGTTGGTAACGATCGCGGGCATGCACTGCGAGTCCGGCGACATCCTCGTCCGCGACGCGATGCTCGCCGAGCCCGCCGTCGGCGACGTCCTCGTCACCCCCGCCACTGGCGCCTACGGACACGCGATGGCGAGCAACTACAACGGGGTGACCCGCCCTCCGGTGATCTTTTGCCGCGACGGCGAGGCCCGGGTCGTGGTGCGGCGCGAGACCTACGACGACCTGACGGCGCGCGATGTCTGAGGACGGCTCGAAACCGATCCGCATCGGCCTGCTCGGCCGCGGCACCGTCGGCGGCGCCTTCGCCGAGCTGCTGGCTGAGCGCACGGCCGCGGTCGAGGCGGCGACCGGGAGGCGGCCGGAGCTGACCGGCGTTCTCACCCGCAGCGAGGGCGACTTCAGCGAGATCCTCGCCGGCTCGGACCTGATCGTCGAGCTGATGGGCGGCACCGACGCCGCCCGCGACTACGTCGTCGACGCGCTGCGCGCCGGCAAGCCGGTGGTCACCGCCAATAAGCAGCTGCTCGCCCAGCACGGCGACGAGCTCTTCGGGATTGCCCGCGAGGCCGGGGTGCAGCTGCGTTTCGAGGCGGCGGTCGCCGGCGTGATCCCGATCGTGCGCACGATCCAGGAGAGCTTCGGGGTGACCCGGATCGAGAAGGTCTTCGGGATCGTCAACGGCACCACCAACTTCATCCTCAGCGAGATGGCGGCGACCGGGGCCGGCTACGACGAGACCCTGAAGGAGGCGCAGCGGCTCGGCTACGCCGAGGCCGACCCCTCCGACGACGTCAGCGGGGCCGACGCGGCGGCGAAGATGGCGATCCTCGCCCGCCTCGCCTTCCACACTCCGGTGACGCTCTCGGAGGTCTCCTACGAAGGGATCGAGGCGATCCAGCCCGACGACCTCGCCTACGCCAAGGAGCTCGGCCTCTCGCTGAAGCTGCTCGGGGTCGCCGAACGCCGCGACGGCGGGATCAGCGTCCGCGTCTTCCCCTGCTTCCTCTACCGTGGCCACCCGCTAGCGCCGATCGAGGGCCCGTTCAACGCGGTGATGGTCGAGGCCCCGGCGATCACCGAGGTGACGATGTCGGGGCCGGGGGCGGGGGGCGTGCAGACCGCCTCGGCCGTGCTCGGCGACGTCGTCTCGATCCTCGCCGGCGAGGCGCCGGTGCACGAGACCCGCACCGAGCTGCCGATCGTCGACGACGTCAGCTCCTCCTTCTACCTCTATCTCGAGGTCGCCGACGAACCCGGCGTGCTGGCCCGGATCGCGACCGTGCTCGGCGACCACGACGTCTCGGTGAAGAGCGTCGTCCAGCGCGGCGCCGGCGATGAGGCGCGGCTGGTGATGGTCGTCCACGAGTGCCTGGAGTCGCGCTTCGCGGCGGCGGTCGAGGCGCTCAGCGGGCTCGGCGAGCTGCGCGCCCCGGCCCGTTCGATCCACGTGATCGAGGAGCAGTTCTGATGGCTCCTGCAAACCGGCGCATCTCGGCGTCCTCGGTCGGCCGGCTTGCTCACGTGCTGGAGCACGCTCGCGGCGCCGGCCTCCCTGCGTCCACCGACCTGCTTGGTTTTCGGAGCCATCGGTAAATGGCCGCCGGGTTGATCGAGCGCTACCGCGACCAGCTCTCGCTGGAGCCGGGCGACCCGGTGGTGACGATCAACGAGGGCTCGACGCCGCTGATCGAGGCGACCCGGCTGTCGGAGCGGATCGGCGCCCGCGCCTATCTCAAGTTCGAGGGCGCGAACCCGACCGGCTCGTTCAAGGACCGGGGGATGACCGTGGCGGTCTCCCGAGCCAAGGGGCGCGGGGCGGAGGCGGTGATCTGCGCCTCGACCGGCAACACCGCCGCCAGCGCCGCCGCCTACGCGGCGCGCGCCGGTCTGCGCGGCGCGGTGATCGTCCCCGAGGGCAAGATCGCGATCGGCAAGCTCGCCCAGGCGCTGATGCACGGGGCCCGCGTCGTCGCCCTGCAGGGCAACTTCGACGACGCCCTGCGGATCGTCCGCGAGCTCGCCCAGAAGCACCCGATCGAACTCGTCAACTCGGTCAACCCGCACCGGATCGAAGGCCAGAAGACCGCCGCCTTCGAGGTCGTCGAGGACCTCGGTGAGGCGCCCGGCGCGCTGGCGATCCCGGTCGGCAACGCTGGCAACGTGACTGCCTACTGGCGCGGCTTCCAGGAGCTGGAGACGGCGCCGATCCTCTACGGCTTCCAGGCCGAGGGTGCGGCGCCGCTGGTCGGCGGCGAGCCGGTCGCCAACCCGGAGACCGTCGCCTCGGCGATCCGGATCGGCAACCCGGCCCGCTGGGAGGAGGCGATGGCCGCCTTCACCGCCTCCCGCGGCCGCGTCGCCGCCGTCTCCGACGCCCAGATCCTCGACGCCTACCACTGGCTTGCCTCGACCGAAGGCGTCTTCTGCGAGCCTGCCTCGGCCTCCTCGGTCGCCGGCCTGCTCGCCCACGGCCTGCCCGTGGTCGAGGGCATGGAGCCGCCCGAGTCGGTCGTCTGCGTGCTCACCGGCCACGGCCTCAAGGACCCCGACACCGCCTTCGGCAAAGCCCCCGCCGTGATCAACTGCGAGAACGATCTCAGCGCGGTCGAGCGGGCCGTCTTCGACTAGGCCGATGACCGCGCGCCGCCGACTGGTTCGAGTCCCAGCCTCATCGGCCAACCTCGGGCCGGGCTACGACGCGATGGCCGCGGCGGTCTCGCTGCACCTGGAGTTGGAGGTCGAGGAGACCGGCGAGTTCTCGCTCGACCCCGGCGGGCTCGACGTCCCGACCGGGCGCGACAACCTCGTCGTCAGCGCCTTCGAGAGCCTGCGGCCGGCCGACGGGATCGCCTTCCGGCTGAACAGCGAGATCCCGCTGGCGCGCGGGCTGGGGTCGAGCGCCGCGGCGATCGTCGCCGGGCTGGCCGCCGCTGACCACCTCTTCGAGCTGGCCCTCGACCGGGAGGAGATGCTGGTCCGGGCGAGCGCGATCGAGGGTCATCCCGACAACGTCGCGGCGGCGATCTACGGCGGCTTCGTGGTCTGCGGGCCGGGCGCCGACGGGCGGCCGCTGGCCAGCCGCTTCGACCCGCCCGGCGGGCTCGAGGGGATCGTCGTGATCCCCGGGCGAGGAGGTCTCGACCCGCCTCGCGCGTGAAGCCATTCCGGCCGAGGTGCCGCTCGCCGACGCCGTCGCCAACGTCTCCGCCGCGGCCCTGCTCGTGCTCGGGCTGCAGACCGCCGACCTCGACCTGGTCTCGCGCGGCGTCGCCGACCGCCTGCACCAGCCGCATCGCCGTGACCTTTATCCGCGCTCGATGGAGATCGTCGACTCGGCGACCGAGCTCGGGGCGCTGGGGGCGACGATCTCCGGTGCTGGCCCGACCGTGCTGGTCTGGACCACTTGGCAGGAGGCCGGCAAGGTCGCCGCGGCGCTCGAGGCGCGCTGCGGCGGCTGGGCCGAGGTGAAGCGGCTCCCGTTCGAGCCGCTTGGCGCCGACGTACCCGAGCTTTAGGCTCCGCCGCATGGACTGGGTCGTGCAGGTGGGCCTGATCGAGCTCGCCCTGGGAGGGCTGCTCGGCTGGGCAATGGTGGTGCGGGACGAGAAGCCGGAGTGGCTGACGCGGATCGGCGTCGTCGCCCCGCACCGGATCCGCCAGGTCCACCTCGACTACGTGATGATGGGGCTGATCCTGATCGGCGTCGGCCTCGCGGTCCCCGACCTGCCGACCGCGATCGCCGTCGCGCTGGTCTTCGGGACCTTCGTCAACCCCTTCCTCTTCGTCCCGCTCGCCTTCGACCCCGAGGTCGACAAACGCCCCTGGTACCGGGCGCTCGCGGTCGTCTCCTTCCTCGGGGTCAGCGGCGGCCTCGTCGCCGCTGCTGTCGTCGGCCCGGGATAGAGTCGCGCGATGCCGATCCAGCGGATGTTCCCCATGCTCGCCGTCCTCCTCGCCGCCGCCTTCCTGGTGGTGCTCCCAGCGGCCGCCCAGGCCTCGCTCACCTTCGTGCGCGGGCAGATGAACCGCGCCGTCTACGTCGCCAACGACGACGGCAGCGGGATCCGCAAGATCGGCCCCGGCAGCAACCCCCACATGGCCCCTGACGGCGCCGCGGTCGCCTACTTCCGCGAAGGCGCCGGCCACGGCACCGAACTGAAACTGGCGCCGGTCGCCGGCGGCCCGGCGAAAGCGCTGATGGTCGGTTGGCGCGAACCGTTCCTGCTCGAGTTCTCGCCCAACGGGGAACAGCTCCTTGCCCTGCGCGGCGGCGAACTCGGCAAGCGCAAGCTGGTCCTGGTCACGATCGCGACCGGCGCCCAGCGGGTGCTGGCGAGCGGCTACTTCAGCGGCTTCAGCTTCGACCCCGAAGGCAAACAGGTCGTCTACGCGAAGGCGAACAGCGAAAAGTACCCGCCGCGCAGCGACGTCTTCCGGGTCTCCGCCGCCGGCGGCAAAGCGGTGGCGCTGACCAACGACCATCGCTCGCTCGACCCGCTCTGGGGGCCGAGCGGGCAGATCGCCTTCGTCAAGCAGCTCGAAGCGGGCAAGCGCAAATACGGCCCGAAGAACGAGATCTACCTGATGAACGAAAGCGGCAAAGGCGTCAAGCGCCTGACCCACACCAAGGTCGATCCGCTGCTCGAGGGCCTGTACCCGACCGCCTGGTCGGCGAATGGTAAACGCCTGCTGACTGAGTTCCAGGGCCAGGACACCAGCTACGCGGTCGGCGTCAACGCCGTCACCGGCGCCCAGAAGCCGGTCGGCCCGGCCGGGGAGATGGGCTTCGTCGGCACCGCGCTGTCCAGTAACGGCAACACGGTGCTCGGCTTCGAAGGCGGCTTCGACCCCGGCAGTAAACACACCGTCGTCACCCGCCCCTTCAACGGCGGCAAAGCGAAGACGCTGGTCGCGAACGCCTCCGAACCCGACTGGAGCTTCTAGAGCAGGCCGACCTGGCGCAGGATCGAGACGCTGTCGGACCAGACGTCCTTGCGCTTGACCAGGCCGTCTTCGAAGGGGATTACGTCGATCCCGTCCCACTCGACCCGGCGGCCGGTCGGCTCAGCGACGAGGTCGCCGCGGCGCATCGTCTGCGCGTGGGTCGCGGCGGCGGTCCATTCCTGGACGACCAGGCCCTCGCGCACGTAGAGGCGGCGGGTGGTGAAGGCGATATCGGGCCAGGTCGCGAAGATCGAGCCGATGTGGGCGCGCGCCTCCGCGCCGACCGCCGACTCGCCCGCGGTGTGGTTCTCGAAGACCATGTCGGGCGCGTGCATTGCCATGATCGCGTCGAGGTCGTGGGCGTTCCAGGCCGCGTTGTAGCGGTCGATCGTCTCGCGCAGGGCTGGCTCTGAGTCGTTCGTGGCGATAGTGTCGAGCCTGAGATGGCGCACGGGTCGACTATCAAGCACCGCGACGAATTCGAGCGCATGGCGGGCTCGGGTGGCGCGACCTGGATGCTGGCGCGGAAAGCGCTCGGCACCGCCTGCTTCGGCTACAACCTGGTCGAGATCGCCCCGGGTGGCGAAATCCCCGCGCACGACGAGGCCCAGAGCGGCCAGGTCGAGCTCTACGTGATCCTCGAGGGCGAGGGGGTGATGGTGATCGACGGCGAGGAGATCGCCGCTCCGGCCGGCACCTTCGCCTCGATCGAGCCGGCCTCAAGCCGCACGATCGCCAACCGCTCCGACGCCCCGCTGACGGCGATGCTGGTCGGCGTCGACCCCAGCGGCGGCTACGAGCCGATGTCCTGGGGATAGCTCCGGCGCTCCCTCTTCCGGTCGTATTTCTTGCCGCTATGCGGGAAGAAATGCGACCTCAGCCGGGCAAAGGGTTCCTGCGCATATAATTCCCGGACCCGTCAACCCGTCGCGCGCCCGCTCGAAGAAGGTGCGGAAACCGGGAGGTCACATGTCGAAGTCCCAGTCGCGCCGCGGCTCCGAAGTCGAGCGGTACTCGCCCGAGCGGCCCTACCGGCCCCTGGTCTCCCCGCCCAGCGTTGAAGACAGACGACGCCTGCGGCATCTACGCGTCCGTGCGCAAAGACGGCACGCCGAGCCACGAGCCGATCGAGCTGGCGCTGCCCGCCCTGCAGAAGATGCTCCACCGGGCCGGCAACGTCGACGGCGAGGGCGACGGCTGCGGCCTGATGCTCGACCTCCCGCGCAAGATCTGGGCCGAGGAGGTGCGCAGCGGCGGCCACGATCCCTCGCTCGCCCTCGACGACGCCTTCGCCGTCGCCCACATCTTCATCGAGCGCTCGCAGGACCGCGAGAAGGTCCAGCACGACGCGCGCGAACTGCTGAACCAGGGCGGCTTCCGGATCCTCGCCGAGCGCGAAGGGGCGGTCGACTCGCCCGCCCTCGGGCCGACCGCGCGCGAGGAGGAGCCGATCTTTTGGCAGCTCGCCGGGCTCGTCCCCGACGCCGAGCGGCGCGACCCGCTGCTGTTCGAGCTGATGAACGAGCTCGAGCGGGCGCTCGACGTGCACGTGCCGTCGTTCTCGGCGACCACCTGCGTCTACAAGGTGATGGGCGCGCCCGAGGTGCTCGCCGCGCTACTACCCTGACCTGCGCGACTCCCGTTTCGAGACGGTCGCCGTGCTCGGCCACAACCGCTACTCGACCAACACCTGGCCCTCGTTCAAGCGGGTGCAGCCGTTCTCGGCGATCGGCCACAACGGCGAGATCAACACGATCGAACAGCTGCGCCAGGAGGCGAAGATGCTGGCGGTGCCGATCCGTGCCGGCGCCTCGGACTCCCAGGACTTGGATCGCACGATCGACACGATGGTCAGCCGCGAGGGCCTCAGCCTCGCCGAGGCGATGGAGATGCTGGTGCCGCCGATCGTCGAGGAGATCAAGGGCCTCCCCGCGGACCTGCACCCCTTCTACATGTACCTGCACCAGGCGATGGGGCCGTTCGCGCAGGGTCCGGTCGCCCTGGTCTCCCGCCACGCCGACGAGTGCGTGTTCTCCGCCGACGCGATGGGGCTGCGGCCGCTTTGGCAGGTGGAGACCGAGAGCGACTACGTCTTCAGCTCCGAGCCCGGCGTCGTCTCCGTCCACGACGATGGTCTCCGAGCCGAAGCCGCTCGCCCCGGGCGAGAAGGCGCTGGTCCTGATCGACCCGGTCGCGCGGCGCTCGACCCTGCACCCGCACGACGAGATGCTGCGGATCGTCCGCGACCGCTGGCTGGCCCGCAATGGGGCCGACGCGGTCGCCGGCTACGACCGCGCGCTGGAGACCGGCGGACCGCTCGAGGGCGACGACGTCCCCGGCTACTCCGAAGCCGGCCCCGAGGAGCCGGTCAAGGTCGAAGACCGCGTGCTCGCCGGCTTCGGCTGGCAGCGCGACGACGTCAAACTCGTCCAGCAGATGGCCTCCAACGGGGCCGAGCCGGTCGGCTCGCTGGGCTACGACGGGCCGCTGGCGGCGCTTTCGCCCGAGCGCCAGAACCTCGCCGACTACTTCAAGGAGACGGTCGCCGTCGTCACCAACCCGGCGCTCGACCGCGAACGAGAGCTCGAGCACTTCTCGACCCGCGCCCTGTTCGGGCGGCGGCCCTCGCTCGACAACGCCGACGAGGACACCGGCACGGTCGAAACCGAGTTCCCGATCCTGCTCGGCGGCCACCACGGGCTCGCCCCGCTCTCCGACAAGACCTACCGCAAGATCGCCCGCGATCACCACACCTACCTGCTCGAGGACCTCTGGGAGGAGTTCCGTGGCCGCGCCGCCGCCGTCGACATCTCGCTGCTCGAGTCGGAGACGACGCAGGGCGCGATCGAGCGGATCAAGCAGGAAGCGGTAAAGAAGGTCCGCAACGGGGCCGAGCTGGTGATCCTCACCGACCGCACCGTCTACGACGGCGAGCGCCGCTACCTCGACCCGCACCTGGCGACCTCCTCGATCGACCAGGCGCTGAAGCAGTTCAAGGTCGAGCGCGGCGAAGAGAACCTGCGTCGCCGCTGCGGGATCGTGCTGCGCTCGGCCGCGCTCCGCAACGTCCACGACGTGATGCTGGCGCTCGGCCTCGGAGCCAATGGCGTCTGCCCGTACACGATGGTCGAGGTGATCTGCGTCGAGGACTACGAGACCGACGTCTCCAACCTCTGCGCGGCGCTGCGCAAAGGGATCGAGAAAGTGATCTCGACGATCGGGATCCACGAGGTGCGCGGCTACGCCCGCCAGTTCTCCTCGATCGGGATCAAGCCCGAGCTGGCCGAGATCTTCCAGACGACCGCGTTCGCCGCCTCGGCAAAGGCCGGGCTCCGGCTTCGCCGACCTCGACGACGACACCAACGAGCGCGCCAAGGCGCTCTGCGGCGAGGACGACGCGGCGAAACCGGCGAAGACGTTCCGCTTTTACCCGAAGGTCTACAAGGCGGCGATCGCGACCGCCAACGGCTCCGGGACCTACGAGGAGTACTCCGCGAAAGTCCTCGACCTGGAGAAGCAGAACCCGATCTCGATGCGCCACGTGATGGCGCTGAAGGGCGACCGCCCTCCGGTCGACCCGGCCAGCGTCGACGCCGGCGTCGGCCACCACGACTACCCGATCGTGATCTCCTCGATGAGCTTCGGCTCGCAGTCCGAGCCGGCTTTCCGCGCCTACGCGGACGCGGCCAAGGCGATCAACGTCCTTTGCATCAACGGCGAGGGTGGCGAGATCCGCGACATGTACGGGAAGTACCGCAAGTGGCGCGGCCAGCAGATCGCCTCCGGGCGCTTCGGCGTCTCGGCGGAGATGGTCAACTCCTCCTATGTCGCCGAGATCAAGATCGGCCAGGGCGCGAAGCCCGGCGAGGGCGGCCACCTGCCCGGCAAGAAGGTCTCCGAGAAGGTCGCCGCCGCCCGTAACGCGGCCCCCGGCACCGACCTGATCTCGCCCTCTAACAACCACGACCTCTACTCGATCGAGGACCTCGCCGAGCTGATCGACGAGCTGAAGACCGTGAACCCGGACGTGCGGGTCTCGGTCAAGGTCCCGGTGGTGCCGAACATCGGCACGATCGGCCTCGGGATCGCCAAGGCCGGCGCCGACATCATCACCCTCTCGGGCTTCGAGGGGGGGACCGGCGCGGCCCGCCAGCACGCGCTGCGCCACGTCGGCCTGCCGAGCGACATCGGCACCCGCGCCGTGCACCGGGCGCTGATGGAGGCGGGGCTGCGCAACCGGGTCGAGATCTGGGCCGACGGCGGCTACCGGACCGGCCACGACATCGTCAAATTGCACTGCCTCGGCGCCAACCGGGTCGGCTTCGGCACCCTGGCGATGGTCAGCCTCGGCTGCACGATCTGCCGCGGCTGCCAGCTCGACACCTGCCACGTCGGGATCGCGACCCAGATCGAGACCACCGAGGAAGCCCAGGAGCACGGGCTGAAGAAGTTCACCCCGCAGGAGGTCGACCGCGCCGCCGAGAGCTGCGCCCGCTTCTTCTCCGCGATGGGCGAGGAGGTCAAGCAGGTGGTCGCCTCGCTGGGCTACGAACGCGCCCAGGACCTGGTCGGCCGCTACGACCTGCTCGAACAGGTCGCGAGCCAAGGACGCGATCGACCTGGCGCCGCTGATCACCCCGCTGGAGGAGTTCCTCGACCTCGAGCCGCTCGACCTGCCGGTCGCCGAGGAGTTCGTCGAGGCGCGGGCCGAAGCCGGCCTGGTCGTCGCCCGGCCGATCCGGATGGAGGACAAGCAGGCCTCCGCGCAGATCGGCGCCCTGGCGCCGGAAATCTGCGCCGGCAAGACCGTGCGCAGCGAGTTCCCGCGCGCCACCGACGCCAACGACCGCGTGCTCGGCACCGAGCTGGCGGGGGCGATCGCCCGCTCGCGGATCTTCGGGGACGGCCCCGAGTCCGAGCGAAGAGGTGCTCGCCGACCTCAGCTTCAACGGCGGCTCGGTCGCCGGCCAGGGCCTCGGCGCGTTCAACTCCTACGGGGTCTCGATCCGGGTCGAGGGCGGCGCCCAGGACGGCGTCGGCAAGGCGATGCTGGGCGGGACGATCGCGATCCTCAAGGGCAAGGGCGCACGCGGCAAGCGGCTGAACGGCTCCGTCGGCAAGTCCTTCGCCTACGGCGCCCAGCGCGGCCAGCCTCTACGTCCAGGGCTCGGCCGACTCGCGCTTCTGCATCCGCCTCTCCGGCGCCGACGTGGTCCTCGGCGGCGAGCCCGAGCAGAGCATCGACGACAGCCGCGGCTGCGTCGTCGACCGCGCCAACGCCAAGGGCTTCGCCTTCGAGTACATGACCTCGGGCCGCGCCGTCGTGCTCGGCGACCTCGGCCCCTGGGCCTGCGCCGGGATGACCGGCGGCCGCGTCTACGTCCGCCACAACGCCTTCGGCATCGACCGCGACGCGATCCAGCGCCGCCTCGGCGAGGGCGCCAAAGTCGAACTGAAGGACCTCGACTCCGAGGGCCTGCTCGACCTCGACGACCTGCTCAACGGCTACGCCAAGGAGCTGCGAGCCACCGGCCAGGACGAGGAGGCCGAGCGCATCCTCGACCTCGCCGCCGACGCCACCAGCAACTTCCTGATGGTGATCCCGCAGAAGGTCCAGGCGGACCCGAGCATCTCGACCGAGTGATTTAGGCGTGGGCGGGAGGGGTCGGGGTGCCCCTTCCGCTTAGTTTTTTCGTGGGGCGAGCGCCGGCTAACGCCTCGACGCGCTGAAGCAAAAAAACACAAGACGCTCCAGGAGCACCCCGACCCCTCCACTCAGGCCGCACCACAGGTCGGGATGCCGAGCCGGAGCATCGCTGCGGCATCAGATTGCGTCAGTCAGCTTGATGTGAGACGGGCGGCTGCGGAGATTTTCTCTAGCGGCCCATGTTGCCCAGGCCACGGCTCGGGTCGGGGGTGGGGTGGGTCCCGGAACGTCTTGTACTTTTTTGCTTCGACGGATCTCGGAGCGGAGGGAGCTCGATCCACGAAAAAGTTAAGTGGAGGGACCCATCCCACCCCCGCCACCGCCCTGATCCCTGGTCAGCAGGTCGGCGATGTCGCGGACCTCTTGGAGCAGGCCGTCGAGCATCCGCTCGGTGTCGGAGTGGATGCGGTACTCGGCGGCGCTGCGGCTGGCCTCGACCTGGTCGATCCGCTGCTCGAGGTTCTGGGTGCGCTCGTCGATGCGCTCGACGGTCTCGTTGAACTTGTCGACCGAGTCCTCGAGCTTGCCGACCGAGCGCTCGAGCTTCTTCTCGGTCTTGCGCAGGCGCTTCTTGACGTAGAGGCGGGTGTCCTCGCGGAGGTCGGCGAGTTCGCGCTGCAGGTCGGAGTTGACCGGGGCGTTCTGTTCGGCCAGCACCTCTTCGACGCCGAGGCGGACGCGCTCGATCTCGGCGTGCAGCTCGGCCCGGGCGCGGTCGGCGGCGTCGCTGACCGAGGGCGGGACCTCGCGAGGTCCGCGCGGGCCCTGCTGGGCCCGTGGGGGGATCGACCGGGCTCGGCGCGGCGTTCACGGGCGAGATCCTAGGGACGGGGGTGGCCGGAACGCGGCTGCTCAGGAGCGCAGCAGATAGAGCCGGAAGCGGCCGATCGCCAGCTCGTCGCCGTGGCGCAGGGTCTTCAGCTCGGTCCGCACGCCGTTGACGAAGACGCCGTTGAGGCTGCGGTCGTCGAGCACCCGCAGCCCTTTGCCGGGCTCGGCGACGATCAGCGCGTGGCGGCGCGAGACGGTCGGGTCGTCGAGGCAGACGTCGGCGTTCTCGCTGCGGCCGATCCGGGTCCAGCCGCGCTCGATCGTGAAGGTCGCGATCCCCTCGCCGTCGTGGTAGACGAGGTGGTTGCCGGCGCGCGGCAGCGCCCGGCGCGCCGCCTCCAGCCAGGCGGGCAGCTCCTCGGAGGCGGGCAGCAACTGCTCGGCGGTCGCGGTCTCGTGCTCCTGGCGGGCGCTGAAGATCGAGTCGCGGCGGAAGCGGCCGCCGCCGCAGCTGGAGCATTCGGGCAGCTCGTCGGTCTCCCGCAGGGCGAGCTGGGCGCCGCAGGAGAGGCAGAAATAGGTACCGCAGCCGGGGATGAAACCGCTCGCGTAGCGGTCGTCCAGCGGGCTGGCGCTGACGCTGTCGAAGATGGTGACCCTCCTTCCCAGAGTCCTTCTCGATCCTAGTCTTCCCGGGCCTCCCCGTCACTCAAACTTCCCCATCCGGTGGCGCCGCGGGGCGGGCGATTAGAATCGCGCCGCGATGGGTCCGATCAGCGCCGAGATCGAAGTCGACGTCTCCCGCGAGGAGGCGTTCGCGCTGCTCAGCGACCTCTCGGTGCGGCCCTCGTTCACCGACCACTTCCTCAGCGACTTCCACCTGACCCGGATCGACGCCGGTCGGAGTCGGGGCCGGCGCCCGGTTCCGCGTCGACGCGCCGTTTCGCTCGCCCTGGGAGGACACGACGATCGTCGAGCTCGAGGCGCCGCACAAGATCGTCGAGCGCGGCCTCGGCGGCCGCACCAACCGGATCCCCAACCACACCGTCTGGGAGCTGACCAGCGGCAGCGGCTCGCTGACCAAGGTCCGGTTCACCGCACTGGACCGAGCCGAACCACCTCGACCGGCGCGCTCGAGTCGCTCTCCTGGGGCGGCCTTCTGGCAGCAGCGGCGCTGGCGCCAGGCGCTGCGCCGGCTGCGCGACAACCTCGAGGGCGAGAACGCCGTCGTCAGAGCGGATCGCGGTCGCCGGCGGCAACCGCTACGCGACCGGCATCCCCTGATCCGCCGGCCTTAATAGACTCCCGCCGCTGATGTCGCTGCCCCGCAGATTGCTGCTGTCGCTCCTCGCCGCCCTGGCCTTCGCCGCGCTCGCCGTCGGCGTCTCCGCCTGCGGCTACGAGAGCCACGAGCTGGAGGTCTCCGAGGGCCACGTATTCGAGCTCGGCGAGCTCGAATACGTCGTCACCTTCTCGCGCTACCTGAACCCGAACGACAACGAGGACTCCGCCTACCTGGTCGGCCAGGAGAACCCGCCGCCCGACGGCGAAACCTACTTCGGCATCTTCTTCGAAGTCCAGAACGACACCGACGAGACGCACACGCTGCCGGAGACGATGTGGATCGTCGATGCCGACAAGCAGCGCTACGACGTGCTGCCGAGCGAAAGCCTTTACGCGTTCCCGTTCGGCGGCGAAGTCGAAGAACACGAACAGATCCCGATCCTCGATTCGACCCCGGACCTCGGCCCGATCGAGGGTTCGCTGGTGGTCTTCCTGCTGCCCGAAGCGGCGAACGAGAACCGGCCCCTGATCCTTCACGTCCCCGGTCCGGACGGCGAAGAGGCCGAGGTCACGCTCGACCTCTAGGCGGCTGATGTCGAGTTTGTTCCCACGTATGGAACAAACTCGACAGCCCTAGAGACCCGACGAGAGCACTTCCGCCGCGATCGGCGCGGCAACTTCGCCGCCCGAGGCTTCGGCTTCGATCAGCAGCACCCCGACCGCCAGCCGCGGCTTTTCGGCCGGGGCGAAGGCGGCGAACCAGGCGTCCTTGATCTGGATCGGGTTCTCCTCGTTCTCCTGCCCCTCTTTCGGCCCCAGCTCGGCGGTCCCGGTCTTGCCGGCGACCTGGGCCTCGCTGATCGCGCCCGCGGTCCCGGTCCCTTCGACCACGACGCCGACCATCAGGTCGGTGAGGTCGTCGGCGATCTGCTTCGACATCACCCGCACCGGCTCGGCGTGGGGGCGCAGCTTTTTGTTGTTGACGATCGAGGTCGGCATCCGCACGCCGCCGTTGGCGACCGTCTGGGCGACGCTGGCCATCTCCAGCGGCGTCGCCTGGACTTCGCCCTGGCCGATCGCCGAGACGCCGAGGTCGATTTCGGTCGGGATCTCGGTCGGGATCGTCGACTCGGGGAGGTCAGCTTCGCGCAGGTACTTCGGCGCGTAGAGGCTGGGCGGCTGATTGAAGCCGAAGCGCTCGGCGGTGTCGACCAGGTCGTCGCTGCCGACCTTCGGGCCGAGCGGCGCGAAGACCGCGTTGCAGGAGTGGGCGAAGGCCTCGACGAAGGTGCCGCCGCAGATCTCACCGTTGGCGTTGTAGAGGAAGCGGCCGCCGACGTTGATCCCTTCGTTGTATTCGAATTCGTCATCGAGCTGGACGACGTTCTTCTGCAGGGCCGCCGTGGTGGTGACGATCTTGAAAGTCGAGCCGGGGGGCTGAGGGGCCGAGAACGCCTGGCCGGCGACCGCGCGGATGTCGCCGTTGCGGGCGTCGAGCACGGCGACACCGCCGAAGCGACCGGCCAGGGCGGCGACCGCGGCTTCCTGCAGGTCGGGGTCGATCGTCGTCTTCACCGGCGCCCCTTCCTGCGGTTCGGACTGGGCGATCACCCGCACCGAGGCGCCTTCTTCGTCGAGCGCCAGCAACGAGCCGCCCGGCTTGCCGGCGAGGCGGGTGTTGAAGGCGCGCTCGAGGCCGCTCACCCCGACCGGCGTTTCCGCGGTGAAGCCGTGCTTGGCGAGGCGCTTCACGTCCTCTTCGGAGGGTTCGCCGATTTCGCCGGTGACGTCGATCGCGGCGCTGCCCAGCGGGTGTTCGCGTTCTTCGGCCGGGCCCGCGGCCAGCTCGGTGCCGTCGGCGGCGAGGATCGGCGCCCGCGGGGCGAGCTCGATCTGGCTGCCGAGGTGCTCGCCCGCGGCGAGGCCGGGGAAGACGAGGCTCGGGTCCCAGGCGACGCCGCCCTCCTTCCAGGGCAGCATCAGCTCGTCCTCGATCCGGCCGAAGGCGACCATCGAGATCGTCAGCGGCAGCGGCACGACGGTGCCGTCCTGGCTCAGCGGCTCGTGCGCGGAGCCGGGTTCGAGTCCGCGCATGGTCGAGACCACTTCCGCTTCCTCGTAGGCGGCGCTGAACTCCTCGAGGCTGAACTTCGCTTTCGAGGCGTCGTTCAGCTCGTTGTACATCGCCTTGTGGTCGCCGGCCGCCCAGGCCTCGCCGAAGCGCGTTGGCGGCGTCCTTTTCGGGCGACCCCGGGACGCCGACGATCGCGCCGAGGACGAAGGCGACGAAGGCGACGACCGCTAGGGGCAGGGTCCGGGTGAGGAGGCGACGGCGCCGCTCCACCTCGGGTGACAATGCGACTCACCAGCGGAAAGGTAGTCGAGCGGTCTTCCCCGTGCTTCTATTCATGGGTGACTGTTCTGGATTGGGCGATCGTCGCCTTCACCATCGCGCTCGCGCTCTGGGGGTATCGACAGGGTCTGATCGTCGGCGCGCTCACCTTGGCCGGGTTCGGGATCGGGGCGTTCGCGGGCAGCAGGCTGGCGCCGCTGCTGCTTTCGGAGGGCTCCGAGTCGCCCTACGCGCCTCTCTGCGCCGCGCTCGGGGCGCTGCTGGTCGGGGCTCTGGCGGCGGTCGCGGTGGAGAGCTTCGCGCTGGGGCTGCGCGAGAAGCTGATCCGCCACCACTCGCTGCACCTCGCCGACGGCGCCGGCGGCGCCGCGCTGATCGCCGCCGTCGCGCTCGGCCTGGTCTGGGTCTTCGGCGCCGTCGCCCTGCACGCGCCGGCGACCGAACGGCTGCGCGGCGACGTCCAGGGCTCGGTGATCCTGCGCAGCCTCAACGAAGTGCTGCCGCCCTCGGGGCCGGTCCTCAACGCGCTCGACCGGGTCGACCCGGCGCCGGCGGTCTCCGGCCCGGCGACTCCGAGCCAGGCGCCCGACGGCTCGATCGCCGCCGACCCCGAGGTGCTGGCCGCCGGCGAATCGGTGGTCCGCGTGCTGAGCACCGCCTGCGGGCTCGGCATCGAGGGCTCGGGCTGGTCGGCGGCGCCGGGCCTGATCGTCACCAACGCCCACGTGGTCGCCGGCTCCGATGACACCACCGTCACCACCCAGGACGGGGTCGAGCTCGAGGCCGAACCGGTCTACTACTCGCCGGCCAACGACCTCGCCCTGCTGCGCGTCGGCGCCGATATCCCGGCGCTCGAGATCTCCGCCCGGCGCGAGGCGGGGAGGCGCGCCGCGGTTCTCGGCTACCCCGAGAACGGCCCCTACGCGCTCACCCCGGCGCGGCTCGGCGAGACCCGGCCGACGATCAGCGAGGACTCCTACGGCCGCGGTCCGGTCGAGCGCGAGATCGTCGCCCTCGGCGGCCGCGTGCGCAGCGGCAACTCGGGTGGGCCGGTGGTCGACGCTCGCGGCCATGTGGTCGGCACCGTCTTCGCCGCGACCACCAGTGGCCTGCCCGGCGGCTTCGCGATCCCGGCGGAGCTGGTGCGCGCCGCCCTGCGCCACACGAGCGGCTGGACCGACACCGGCCCTTGCACGCTCTGACACCCGCCAAGCCCGACACTTACGTTCAGTAAGCTCAAGGGGATGGAACCGGTCGCTTCGACCCCGGCCCAGACCGGCCCGGCCCTGGTCCCCGGCGGCCAGCCGGGTTGTGTCTGCCCCGACTTCCACGCGGCGATCGAGCTGATCGGCAAGCGCTGGACGGGAGCGATCGTCTGCGCCCTGACCGAGCAGTCGATGCGCTTCGGCGAGTTGCGCAAGGCGATCCCCGGGCTCTCGGATCGCTTGCTCTCCCAGCGCCTGCGCGAGCTCGAGGAAGAAGGCCTGGTCGAGCGCGCGGTCGAAGCCGGGACCCCGGTCCGGGTCACCTACTCCTTGAGCGCGAAAGGCGAGGAGCTGGGACCGGCGCTCGACGAGCTTAAATCCTGGGCCAAGCGCTGGAAGTGTCCTGACGCGGCCTGATCTGGTTGGTCAATCCGCGTCAGGCCATAGCCTCGGCCGATGGACCTCCCGGGGCCGTTTCCGGTCGGGCGCTACGCGCGCAAGCTCGAAGAAGAGATGAAGAAGCGCGCCCGGGTGCAGCTGATGGGCGAGGTGACCGGGTTCGGCCAGAGCAAAAAACAGGCGTTCTTTGAGTTGCGCGACCGTGAGGGCGCGGTCCCTTGCACGATGTGGCTGAACGACCTCGAGAAGCTGCGGCTGCCGGATGGGTCGCTGCGCGACGGGGTCGAACTCGTCGTCTCCGGCGGGCCGGACTATTACCGCGGCGCAACCCACGCCTCGCCCAGCTTCAGCTTCCGCGCCACCCACGTGCGGCTGGCCGGCGAGGGCGACCTGGTGGCGCGGCTCGCCGCTTTGCGCAAGCAGCTTCAAGGGGAGGGGTTGTTCGAGCTGCAGAGGCAGCTGCTGCGGCCGCTCCTGCCGAAGACGATCGGGGTGGTGACCGCGGAGAGCGGCGCCGCTCTCCGCGACCTCCTCGCCGGGCTCGGGCGACGCGGCTGGGAGGGCACCGTGGTCTGGGCCTTCGCCCCGGTCCAGGACCGCCGCGCCGCGCCGGCGATCACCGCCGCGATCCAGGACCTCGCGGCGCGGCCGGAGATCGAGGCGATCGTCGTTACCCGCGGCGGCGGCAGCCTCGCCGACCTCTGGGCCTTCTGCGACGAGACCCTCTGCCGGACCGTGGCCTTGCTGCGGGTGCCGGTGGTCAGCGCGGTCGGTCACGAGCGCGACTCGACCCTGATCGATGACGTCGCCGCGGTCGCCTGCTCGACCCCCACGCACGCGGCGGAGGCGGTGGTGCGGCTGGACTGCGCCGCCGCCCGCGGCGAGCTGCGGCGCAGCGCCGGCCGCCTGCAGCGGGCCGGGGAGGGCGCGGTCGGAGCCCGCGCCCGCCATCTCGGGGCGCTGGCGCGGGGCCCGGCCCGGGCGCTGCAGCGCGAGCGGATCGGGCTCAACCAGAAGATCCGCGAGATCCGCGCCGCCTCCGAACGCGGGGTCGCCGAGCGGCTCGGCTTCCAGCGCCGAATTGCGACGGTCGTGCTCGGCCGCGCCCACCAGCGCGCCCAGGACCGGGTGCAGGTGGCGGGCGCCGACGCACGGGAGCGCGGCGCCGCGATCGAGCGCGCTGCCGGCCGCTCGCTGGCCGCTCGCCGCGAGGCGCTGCACAAGGCCGCCGTCGCCCTGCGCGCCCACGACCCGGAGCGCACGCTGGAACGCGGCTACGCGCTGGCCGAGACGCCGGGGGGCGACCCGGTGACCAGCGCGGCTGACGCGCTGACCGCCGGCGCGGTAAGACTGCGGTTCGCCGACGGGCGCGTCAAAGCCGAGATCGAGGGGGAGAGTTGAGCGAGCAGCCAGCCAGCTACGAGGTCGCCGTCGAGCGCCTCGAGGAGATCATCGACCGGCTCGACTCGGGCCAGGCGGGCCTGCGCGAGACGCTCGACCTTTGCCGCGAGGGCCGCCAGCTGGTCGAATACTGCGCCGCCGAGCTGGACTCGGTCGGCGAGGGTCTGAAGGAGCTCAGGTTGGAGGAGCTCGCCGCGAGGCTCGACCCGTCACTGGAGCCGGGCGCTTAGTCGCTTGATGCATTGAGCCGGCTATAGGCGGCCTAATGCATCAAGCGTCGGCTGGACCTGCACAAAGCCTGCCCAGGGCGGGGCATCCCCGGCAGAGGTCCCAGGTGCGTCTCTCCTCCGGCGCAACCGGGAACTCGCCGGCGGTGATCTGGTCGATCGCGGTCTCCAGCCGCCGCCGGCCGGCCTCCATCTCCTCCTCGCCCAGCACCGACACCGCCGGCTCCTCCGCCCGCTCCAGGAACACGTAGGCGACCTCGACCCGCTCGGCACCGAGCGCCTGCGCCGTCGCCAGCGCGTAGACCGAGCGCTGGACCACGTACTTCTCGGCCCGCTGCGCCGGGTCGGCGCCGCCGAGGCGGTCGGTCTTGTAGTCGATCACCAGGGGCGGGTCGCCATCGCGCTCGACCAGCAGGTCGATCGAGCCGCGCAGGACGGTCTCGCCGATCCCGAGCAGGATCGGCGCCTCAGCGCGGACCGCGGCGGCACGGCCGACCTCGGCCCGGAGCGGCGAGCCGAGCCAGTCGCGGACCGGCGCCAGCAGCCCCTCGGCGTCCGTCTTCCCCGGCTCCAGGCCGGCCGCGAGCGCGTGGCGCTCCGCCAGCTCGGCCGTGGGCACTTCCCAACCGTTCGCCTGGCTCCACTCGAGCAGCGCGTGCACCGCCGCCCCCCGCGCGCTCCGCTCCTCCCGCGCCGACGGCGACCCATCGTCCTCCCCCTCCGTCGAGGTCGTAGGTCTTGCCGTTATCCGAGAAGAACTACGACCTGAAGGGGGGAGGCCGAGGACGCGCTCCATGTAGAAGCGGTAGGGGCATTCCTCGTAGGCGGCGATCGCGGTATAGGAGAGGGGGCGGTTGGGGACGACCGGCGGGCGGCGCTCGACCAGCGGCGGCGGGCCCTCGCCGAGCGGGCGGGCGCCGGCGGCGTCGCGGCGGCTCACGGTCAGCTCGGCGGCGCGCTCGGGCGAGGGCAGGTTGACCCGGACGGCGATCTCGCCGGGCGCGAAGCTCGCCTCCAGTCCTGGGCGCGGCTCGGCGGGAGGGACGGAGACGACTGCGTCGGCGTCGCGCTCGACCTCGAGCACTGCGACCAGGCGCTCGATCACCGGCGTCCCCGGTTTCGTCTCGCGGCCCGGCTCGGGTTTGACGACCCCGCTGAGGATCAGGTGCTCGCGCGCCCGCGTCGCCGCGACGTGGAAGAGCCGCAGCCCCTCCTCGGAGTCGCGCTCGCGCGCCTCCGCCAACAGCTCCGCGTAGCAGTAGAGGTTGATTGCGCCGCTGCCGAGTCGGCGCAGCTGCATCCCGACCCGCGGCGGCTGCTCGCGGCCGAGCAGGACCAGCGGCGGCCGCGCCCCGGCGAGCAGGCTGCGCGAGAGGTCGGGCACGGCGACGACGCCGAACTCCAGGCCCTTGGCGTTGTGGATGGTCATCACCCGGACGCCGTCATGGCCCTCGGCCGCGGTCGCCGCCTGCGCCTCGGCGTCGCTCTCGGCGCGGGCGGTGAGGAACTCGAGCAGGCCGCGCAGGTCGCGCCCCTCGCGCGCTTCGAACTCGGCCGCGAGCCGGCCCAGCTTGCGGACGTTGGCGAACCGCGCCTCGCCCGCCGGGCGCATCAGCACCGCCAGGTCGTAGCCGGTCTCGGTGACCGCGGCGTCGACCAGCGCCGCGAGCGCCAGCCGCGGACCGCGCTCGCGCAGCGATTCGACCCGGGCGACGAACTCGTGCAGGAGGGCCAGCTCCTCGGCGGGGATCTCGGCCAGCCGCTCGGGCTCGGCCAGCTCGTCCTCGCGCACGCCGGCCGCCTGCTGCACCGCTCCCCAGACGTGGCGGCGCGCGCCGGCCGCCCGGCGCAGCAGCCAGAGCGTGTCTGGCGCGGCGCCGCAGGCGGGCGAGGCGAGCGCGCCGAACAGCGCCTGGTCGTCGAGCGGGTTGGCGATCGTGGCGAGCAGCGCACAGACGTCGGCGACCTGTTGCTGGGACCAGTAGCCGCGGCCGCCGACCACGTAGGGGCGCAGCCCGGCCCGCTCCAGCGAGTCCTCGTAGGCGTCGAGGTGGGTGAAGGCGCGCAGCAGCACGACCATCTCGCCGCGGGGGACGCCGGCGTCGGCGAGCTCGCGCAGGCGGGCGGCGAGGAACCTCGCCTCGGCCAGGCAGTTGAGCGGGGTGCGCCCGTCGATCGCCGGCTCCAGCTCGATTCCGTCCTCGTCCCAGCCGTCGCGGGCGGTGAGCAGCAGCTCGACCGCCGGGCCGCTGGTAAGCGGCAGCTCGTCCTGGGGATCGGCGCCGACCCGCAGCGGCCGGTAGGAGGGGCCGAGTAACGCCGCCCCGAGCCGGTTGACCGCCGCCACCACCGCCGGTCGCGAGCGGAAGTTCCCGCTCAGCGCCATCAGCTCGGCGTCGGCCCGCTCCTCGACCCGCTGGCGCTGGGCGCGGAAGACGTCGAGATCGGCGTGGCGGAAGCCGTAGATCGACTGCAGCTCGTCGCCGACCACGACCAGCTCACTGCCCGGCCCGCGCAGCGCCTCGACAAGGCGCAGTTGCAGCCGGTTGGTGTCTTGGAACTCGTCGACCAGCAGGTGGCGGAAGCGGCGCCGGTATGACTCGCCGACCTCGGCCCGCTCGAGCAGGCGCGCCGCGAGCACCTGCAGGTCCTCGAAGTCGATCCCGGCGCGTCGTTCCTTGGCTGCCTCGTAGCGGGCCGAGAAGAGCCGCAGGAGCTCGGCGACGTGGCGGTAGGCCTCGCCGCCCTCGCCCGCCTCGGCGGTGCGGGCGACCGCCGCCTCGATCGCCTCGCGGTAGGGGAGGATCGCTTTCGCCTTGCTCTCGGGCCGTAGGGCGCGCAGCTCTTCGAGCTGTGGCGGCGGCCCCGGCGCGGTCAGGCGGGCGAGCCCGGCCTCGACCAGCTCGCGTTTGGGGTCGTTCTCGCCCAGCTCCTCGAGCGCCGTCCCGGCCGCTTCGATCGCCTGCGCGATCGCCTCGACCGGGTCCGAGGACGGCGGCTCGGGCAGTTGCGGGTCCGCCTCGCCGCGACTGCGGAGCTCCGCGTGGACGCCGCCGACGATCGCCTGCAGGCCCTCGATCTCGAAGGCGGCGACGGTCTCCTCGCGTCCCGGGTCGCCGCCGGCGAGGAACTCGGCCAGCGCTTCGTCGAACGCCTCGCGGGCGGCGCGGGTTGCCTCCGGCGGGTCGAGCACGCGGAAGCCGGGGTCGATCCCGGCGGCGACCGGGTGCGCGGCGAGGACCCGGTTGCAGAAGCCGTGGATCGTCGTCACCCAGGCGCCGCCGATCGCCCCGAGCAGCGCCTCGGCGCGCTCGGATCCCGCCTCGGCCCGGCGTGCCAGCTCGGTGCGGATCCGCTGCCGCAGCTCGGCCGCCGCCTTGTCGGTGAAGGTGAAGGCGAGGACCGCGTCGGGTGAGACGCCCTCGTCGCAGAGCAGGCGGCAGTAGCGCTCGACCATCACCCCGGTCTTGCCGGTCCCGGCGCCGGCCTCGAGCAGGACGTCGCGGCCGGCCGCCTCGATCGCCGCCGCCTGCTCGGGGGTCGGCTGGCGCGCGCTCACCGCTCCTCCACGTCGAGGTCGTCCTCGGACTGCGGGGCGCGGTCGCGGCGGCAGATCGGCGCGAAGGTGCAGAAGGCCGGGCAGACGTCGTGGTAGCGGCCTTCCTTCGGGCCGGGGTCGCGGCGGATCTCGCCGGTCCGCATGCGGGCGACGATCTCAGCGCCGCGCCGGCGCGAGTCCTCGAGCAGTTGCTCGAGCCCCTCCTCGTCGACGACGTCGCCGCGGTAGAGGTTGTAGCCGCTGAGGTCGCCGGCGGCCGCTTCGCTGACGACGCCGCGCGGGCGCCGGGTCGAGGTGCCGCGCAGCGGGTGGTAGAGAGCGCCGACCGGTCGCGCACCCCAGTGCTCGGCGACCGCGAGAAGGTAGAGCGGCAGCTGCAGCTTCGCCTCCGCCTCGAACTTCTCGCGCGGGGTGACGCTGCCCGAGAGCTTGTAGTCGAGGACCACCGCGCGCCCGTCGGCGGCGCGGTCGACCCGGTCGATCGCGCCGTGTAGGCCCCAGCCGCCGAGGTCGAGCACCGGCCGCTCGCTCTCCGCCTGCTCGCCGAACCCGGCCTCCAGCAGCCAGGGCGTAAAGCCGCCGGTCTCGCGCTCGGCCTCCTCGGCGAGGAAGCGTTCGAGCAGCCGCCCGACCCGGCGCGCCATCGCCCGCTCGGCCGGGCTCTGGCCGAGCTCGCGCTCGGCGACGACGAGGGCGAGCAGCTCGCGGCCGCGTCGCTGCCAGGCGGGCAGGGAGGCCGGGCGCGGCAGCGGCTCGCCCCCGGGGCGCTCGCTGTAGAGGCGGTCGAGGACGGCGTGCATCAGGCCGCCCTGGACGAGCGGGTCGGGCGGCGGCTCGAGCGGCTGCGGGGCGAGCTCGTGGCCGACGAACCAGCGGTAGGAGCAGGCGTCGAAGAGCTCCAGCGTGGTGCCGCCGTAGGCGCCGACGGCGGCCAGCGAGGCGAGCGTGGCGGGGTTGGTGAGTGGGCCTGGCGCGCGCGCGGCCGCCTCGGCGCGGCGGGCGGCGTCGAGGCGGCCCCCCAGCCGCGCCGCCAGCTCCCCGCCGACCCCAGCCGCGTCGAGCAGGGCGGCCGCGTCGGCGGCGGGACCGTGCGCGGCGAGCGCCCGCGCCAGCTCGTCCTCGGACGGCGCCTCGGCCAGCGCCGCGACCACGTCGGCGAGGTCGCGCCCGCGCGTGATCGCCGCCTCGACCGGGTCCGGCTGGGCGCCGTCGGGCGCCGGCGCCAGCAGCGCCCGGACCTCGTCGAGCAGCGGCGAGCGCGCCTCGGCGGCGCCGTTCTCGTCGCTGTCGCGGTAGGAGAGGAAGAGGCGCCGGCGCGGCAGCGCCAGGCAGACGCCGAACAGGTAGCGCTCCTCGGCCTCGGTGTCGCGGCGGGGGTCGAGGCCGAGCGTCTCACGCTGGGACTCGGCGAGGAACGGGTCGGCGCCGCGGTCGCGGCGCGGGAACTCGCCGTCCTGGAGCGAGCCGACGAAGACGTGGTCGAAGCGGGCGGCGCGCAGGCGGTAGGGGCTGGCGATCCGCACCCGGCCCTCGACCGGTCCCGACCAGACCCGGAACTCGAGCTCGGCGACCGTCGCCGCCAGCTGCTCGGGGCGCGGCGCCAGCGGGCCGAGCTCGGCTAGCTCTTCGAGCGCCGCGGCGATCGCGCCCGCCGCGCGCAGCTCGAACCCGTCGTGGCGGCCGAGCGCCGGTCCGTCGCCGCCGTCGCGCAGCGGCCGTGCCGCCATCGTCGCGGCGATTCGGGCCGCCGTCGCGGCGAGCTCCGCCGCCGAGCGCGCCGCCGCCGCGCGCAGGTCGATCAGGTCGCGCGGGTCCTCGCCGTCCTCGCCACGCCAGCGCTCGAGCGCGATTGCCGCATCCTCGACCCGGCCGCGCCGCAGCCCCCGCTCGAACCAGTCGACCCGGCCCGGCGAGAACCCCGAGGGGCCGCGCAGGTAGCGCAGCAGATCGGCCGCGCGCCGCTGCCCGAACTCGGCCTCGAGCAGGGCGATCAGGGCGCCGCCGACGCCGGTCGCGGCGACCGGCAGCTCGGCCTCCAGTGCCGTCGCCGACCCCGTTCGCCTCCAGCGCCGCGGCGATCTCGGCGCCGCGGCGGCCGGGGTCGCGGAGGGCGATCGCGATCTCCGCCGGGTCGGCGCCGGCGCAGATCAGCCGCGAGACCTCGAGCGCGATCGCCTCCGCCTCGGAGCGGGTGCCGGCGGAGCGCAGCAGGGTCAGCCCGTCGCTGGCCGCCAGCGGCTGCGGATCGGCGGCGCCGAACTGGCTCGGGAGGTGGAAGAGCAGCGGGCTCTTGGTGTTGGCGGGGTCGGCCTCGGTGACCGTCTTGGCGGCGACTCCGATCCGCTCGCGCAACTGGACCAGCAGCTTCTCCCGCGCCGCCAGGGCGGTGTTGCCGGTCTCGAAGGGGACCGCTACCGTCACCTCGGCCGCCGCCGCCAGCGCCGCGACCAGCGCCAGCTGGTGGGGGGTGAGGTCGTCGAAGCCGTAGAGGAAGACCGGCCGCTCGCCCCAGAGGCCGGGGTCGCGCTCGAGCGCGGCGATCGCCGCCGCGGCGATCGTGTGGGCGTCGGCCCGCCGCGAGCGCCGGCGCGCCTCGCTGTAGCCGCCGTAGAGCGCGGCGATGTCGCTGAGGTAGGCCGAGCCCTCCAGGGTCGCGGCGCTTGCCTCGACCGCCTCCGGCTCGATCCCGGCCCCCTGCAGCTCGTCGAGCAGGCGGGCGAAGGCGCGGGGCGAAGCCGGGTCGCGAGGCCGAGCGGCGCAGCGGCCCGAGGCGTGCGCAGCTGGGATTCGACCGCGACCGCGATCGCCCGCAGGCGCTGGGCGGGGGAGAGGACGGCGCCGGGGGGCGCCCCGGCGGCGGTGGCGACGGTCCGAAACAGCGCCCCGAAGGTCATCGCCGCCCCGCCCAGCAAGGCGCCGTCGCTGACAGAGCTCGCGCTCGAAGGCGAAGACGTCGTCGACGGTCGGCACGACCAGGATCGGGTCGCGCTCCAGGACTGCCGCGAACCGCTCCCGCATCAGTCCCGCCCGCCCCGAGTTGGGCGGCCCGTGGATCAGCTCCAAGGCCATCCGCCTGAGACTACGTTCGACCCCGGCGCGTCACCCCGCAAACTGCGGCCTCCCAGCGCCGCTTTTCCCGTCTACCGCCCCCTCTAGATTCCGCATCACCCCATGTCCCTCTGCTTCGTCGACCCCGCCGATGCGATCCGCGCCATCGCCGACTCCATCGGCCGCGAGGCACGTCGCCAGCTGCTCGGCGAGGCGGTGCGCGCCTGGGTCGACGAGATCCCCGACTCCGAGCTCGAGGTCCACTACGCGAAGGCGATCGCCGAGCTCGACGAGCACGACCTCTCGATGCTCGCCGCCTGGCACGGCTCCCTCGAGGTCGGCCAGCCGGTCCCCAACCGCGACTTCCTGATGGGCGCCTTCGGCTCGCTCGGCGAGAACCGCCGCGAGGCCCTCAAGCTCGCCGCCGGCTTCCGCGGCGAGGAGGCCGTCGACGCCGGCGTCACCGAGGAGGACGCGCTCGAGCTCGTCCTCAGCCTGCTCGCCCCGCCGCGCCTCATGCAGCTCGCCGTCGAGGCGGTCGAGCTGTACGTCTGGGACCGCGCCGGCTCCGACAACTGAGCGGGAAGACTTGCGCGTTCCCTTAGGGGACCGTTAGCATCGGCCTATCCCAAGCGCCTTCGGTCCTGTTGCTGTATTGGGGTGGCAAAAAGGGGAAGTCGGAGGCACGACGGGTGATACGCGTGCGGCGCCGCCATGCCGGGGGGCTTTGGTCGTGCGACGACGCGGACGGACACGACGACCCGTCCCTGCACGGGTGTGTCCTTGCCTATAAACGCAGCGAGACCGAAGGGTGTCATTTGCTCCAGCTGCGCCGGTCCGGCAGGGCGGAGGCGGCGCGACAGGAACGCAAATGTCACATCCGCCGTCCGCTCGTCGTCAGCGACGCATAACGAGGCGCGTGCGCCTGATTCCGGAGGCCTCCAGCATCTGGTTGGTGGTTGCAGTGACCCTGGTCGGGATCGCCGCCAGCGCCGCCTTCTTCGCGAGCACGCTCGCCGACGACGCGCCGATCACCAAGTCCGCGCTCGGTTGGGCGATCGCCGCCGTCCTCGTCGCCTTCGCGATCGGCTGCCTTCTCGCCCATTTCGACGTCAACCGCGGCCGCAAGAGCAAGACCTTCGAGATCGTCGACAGCGACGATGACCCGACCCAGGGACCGGGGTCACCCGACCTTCACGGCGGCGCGTGACGCGCTGGCTAAGCTCGCTGCTTGGCTGATCTTGACCACGTCGTAGCTCCTCCGGCCAGCGGGGCCCACGCCGACCCGGTCGAGGCGGTCGGGAACGTCGCGGCGCCGCTGCCGCCGCACGTGGTTCTCCTCTTCGGGGCGACCGGTGACCTGGCGCGCCGCAAGCTGTTGCCGGGCCTGTTGCGCCTCTTCCAGACGGGGCTGATGCCGGAGTTTCGGATCGTTGGAATCTCGCTGGAGGAGCTGAGCGATCGGGAGTTCCGCGAGCTCGCCGCCGACTCCTGCCGCGAGTTCGCCCGCCACGCTTATGACGAGGCGCTGTGGGAGGAGTTCTCCAGCCGGCTCAGCTACGTGCCGCTCGCGACCGCGCGTGAGGGGCTGGCTGCGGTGGTCGCCGCCGCTGAGCGCGACCTGGGCGCCGAGGCGCGCCACCTGCATTACCTCAGTGTGCCGCCGTCCGCCGCGGCGGAAGTCCTGGCGCTGCTCGGCGAGTGCGGGCTGACCGAGCGCTCGCGGGTGATCATGGAGAAGCCGTTCGGGACCGACCTGGCGAGCGCCCGCGAGCTCAACGCGATGGTCCACGAGGTCCTCCGCGAGGACCAGGTCTTCCGCATCGACCACTTCCTCGGCAAGGAGGCGGCGCAGAACATCCTCGCCCTGCGCTTCGCCAACGGCCTCTTCGAGCCGATCTGGAACCGCGACCACATCGACCACATCCAGATCGACGTGCCGGAGACCCTCGGAGTGGGATCCCGCGCCGGTTTCTACGAGAAGACGGGCGCCTACCGCGACATGGTCGTCACCCACCTGATGCAGATCCTCGCCTTCGTCGCGATGGAGCCGCCCACCGCGCTCGCCCCGGAGCCGATCAGCGAGGAGAAGAACAAGGTCTTCCGCAGCCTGCGCCCGCTCGATCCCGACTGGGTCGTCCGCGGCCAGTACGAGGGCTACACGTCCGAGCCCGGCGTTGACCCCAACTCCGGCACCGAGACCTTCGTCGCCCTGCGCAACGAGATCGACAACTGGCGCTGGAGCGGGGTGAAGTTCTACCTGCGCACCGGCAAGCGCATGGGCGACGCTGCCCGGATCATCTCGATCGCCTTCCGCGAGCCGCCGCAGAGCATGTTCCCGGCCTACTCGAAAGTCGGCCGCTACGGGCCCGACCACCTCACCTTCGACCTCGACGAGTCCTCCCGCGTCTCGCTCTCCTTCTACGGCAAGAAGCCGGGCATGGGGATGGAGCTGGAGAAGGCGAGCATGCAGTTCTCGCTCGACGAAACCGGGGCCAAGGGCCAGACGCTGGAGGCCTACGAGCGGCTGATCCGCGACGCGATGGCGGGCGACCACACCTTGTTCACCAGCGGCAGCAACATCGAGCGGCTCTGGGAAGTCTCCGAACCACTGCTGCGCGACCCGCCGCCGGTGAAACCGTATGCGCAGGGATCCTGGGGACCGACCGACATCGGCCGCCTGATCGCCCCGAACGAATGGCGCCTGCCCTTCGCCCGCCGCTGGCGGGAGTAAGCGCGGAAGCCGGTCCTACGCGGCTCGATCCTCTCCGACCGCGCCGCGCAGCTCGGTCATCGCCTGCTCAGTGTCCTGGAAGTGGACGGCGGTGAAGCCGAGCTCGCGGGCGCCCTCGACGTTCGGCAGGAGGTCGTCGACGAAGACGCAGTCGGGGGCGGTGAGGCCGAGCCGCTCGAGGGTGATCTCGTAGATCCGCGGTTCCGGCTTGCGACAGCCGACGAAGGCCGAGTCGACGACGGTCTCGAAGATCTCGTCGACCGGCAGCATCGGCCGCCAGTGCGGCTCCCACTCCTTCACGTTGTTGGTCAGCATCGCCATCCGCAGGCCCCGCGCCTTCAGCTCCCGCATCAGCTCGATCATCGGCGGGTTCGGCTCCAGGGTGCCGATGAACAGTTCGCGGAAGCGGTGCAGGTGCGGTTCGTGGTCCAGCAGCGGTTCCAGACCGCGGCTGAGCTGGGCGAGGAAGTCGTCCTCGCTGATCTCGCCGCGCTCCATCTCGAACAGCGGGTTTTCGCCGCGCTCGGCAGTCACCGTCCGCAACGCCGTCCCGAACTGTTCGGGCGAGACGCCGATCTCGTCCTGCAGGGACATGAACGAGGTCATCAGCGGCGTCGTCAGCACTCCGCCGAAGTCGGAGATGACGGCGCGGATCTCAGCCATCGCCGCGGGCGACCTCGTAGTGGCCGAGCCCCTCGCGCCCCTCGACCGACCAGCGGAAGAAGGCGATCTCGGCGTCGAGGCCGTCGCGCTTGACCCGGACCGAGCTGATCAGCGTCCCGGCGCCGCGCAGCGGGTGGCCGTCGTCGGCGTTCTGCCAGAGCTCCAGCGTCGCCCGCCGCTGCACGCCGTCCTCGCCGTACTCGGTCGAGAGCAGCGCCTCCTCGAACTCGACCGGCGCCGCGTCGGGATCGCAGAGGACCGCGGCCACCTGCTCCTCGCCGTGCTCGCGCGCGCCGGCGGGGAGGTGCGCGGTCAGCGCCAGCAGCCCCCCGTCGGAGAAGACGATGCCGATCGAGCGCCGCTTGATCTCTCCTGAGTCGTCCATTGCCCGGGCAGCCTATTGTCCCGGCCCTTGACGAGCCCGGTGACCATCCGCGACGCCGACCCCCAGCGGGACGCCGCGGCCTGCGCGGCGATCTACGCGCCCCACGTCGAGGACAACCCGGTCTCCTTCGAGGAGCGTGCCCCCGACGTGGCCGAGATGGCGGCGCGGATCGAGCGCATCCGGGCCGCCCATCCCTGGCTGGTCGCCGAGCGCGGGGGAGAGGTGGTCGGGTACGCCTACGCTTGCCCGCACCGCCAGCGCCCGGCCTACCGCTGGTCGGTCGACGTCTCCGTCTACGTCGCCGCCAGACAGCTCGGCGAAGGGCTCGGCCGCGTTCTCTACGCGGCGCTGTTCGAGCGCCTCCGCGCCCAGCGCTTCCGCATGGCCTACGCGGGGATCACCCTGCCCAACCCGGCCAGCGTCGGCCTGCACGAGAGCCTCGGCTTCGTCCAGGTCGGGACGATGCGCGAGGTCGGCTGGAAGCTCGGCGCCTGGCGCGACGTCGGCTGGTTCCAGCTCGAGCTGGCCCCCGCCGGCCCAGAGCGCCCACCCGAACCCCTCTCGCCCGAACGGACCTAGCCGCCCGGCTACCATTGACCGATGCCCGACGAACCGCAGCTAGAAGCGACTCCCGCCCCACAGGACGAAACCCTCACCGAGGAAGACGTCTACGAGGCCCTCGAAGACGTGATCGACCCCGAGCTCGGCCTCGACTTCGTCTCCCTCGGCCTCGTCTATGACGTCAACATCGAGGGCGAAGAGGTCTACGTCACCTTCACCCTCACCACCCCGGCCTGTCCGATCGGCCCCCAGGTCTCCGAGCAGATGAAAGAGTTCGTCGGCGACCTCCCCGGCGTCACCGCCGTCCACCCGAAGATGGTCTTCGACCCCGCCTGGTCCCCGGAAATGATGTCCGAGGACGCCAAGTTCGCACTCGGCTTCTAGGGTCCGGATCCCGGCGGTCGCTGATGGGTCGACGAACGCGTCTTGGGCGGAGCATTGCCGCAGTCTCGATCGTCGTTGTGGCGATGGTCGCCACCGTTGCAGTTGCGGGCGCGCGAGACGACGCTGTCATATCCAAGCTGAGGGGCGGGGTGTCGGTGATCGATGCGGCGACCAACAGGGTCGTCGGCAAAGACATCACGACCGGGCTCTACCCGAGCGGGATTGCGCTCAGCGCTGATGGTGGCCGCGCGTACATCGTCAACGCCGGCAACGCCCAGCACGGGACTGTTTCGGTGATCGACACGACGACTAACGAGCTGATCGTCAAAGCTATACCGGTCGGGAGATCCCCCAACCAGATCGCACTCTCGCCAGATGGAAGCCGCGCCTACGTTGCCAACGTCTCGAGCAACAGCGTCTCGGTGATCGACACCACGGAGAACAGGTTGCTCCTCAGAGGGATCGGGGTGGGCCGCTCGCCAATCGCGATCGCGATCGCTCCGGATGGCACCCGTGTCTACGTCGCCAACCTGAGAGGCAACAGCGTCTCGGTGATCGACACCGCGACCAACCGCGCGGTTGAGACGATCAAGGTCGGTCGCAAGCCGGAAGCGCTGGCGGTTGCGCCTGATGGCAAGTTTCTCTACGTCGCGAACATACGAGACGACACGGTCTCGGTCATCGCGACCGCGACGAGCAAGGTCACCAAGACGATTCGGACCGGCGACGGCCCATGCGCGATCGCATTCAGTCCCGATGGCGACCTGGCCTACGTCGCCAACTCGCGTGAAGACACCGTCTCGGTGATCCGCACCGCGACCGGCAAGCTGACCGGCCGGGCGATCGACGTCGCCCATCGTCCCACGGCGATCGCGATCAGTCCCGACGGCGCTCGCGCTTACGTCACCAGCCTGGAACCCAGCCTGGTCTCGGTCATTCGGACCGCCACTGGCAAGTCGGCCGCGAATCCGATCGATGTCGGTGGCTTTCCGCTCGCTCTCGCGATAGCTCCCGACGGCAGCCGGGTCTACGTGGTCAAGAACTGAACAGCCGTCCGCACGGTTGGGTGCGGGACTTGTCGGCGCGCGGCGCGCGGATTAGGGTCAAACGACGCTGTCCATTCGGCAGTTTCCGCTGTCGCTGAGGGATCGGAGGTCGAGATGGCTGATGGTGAGCATCGTCCGCGGAATGGCGGGCGGATGCGGTGGGAGGACGGGGCGATCTATGGGCTTGCGCTCGCCGGGATCTATTTCCTGATCGGGGTGCTGTTCTTCTACGGGGGCAAGGAGAAGATCCTCGATGGCATCGGCGCGCCGGCGGGGGTCGAAAAACAGTTTGCGGGGACCTTCCTCGACACGATCCCGGGGATCGATGCGGCCTGGACGATTCTGGGCATCCTCGAGCTGGCCATCTTCGTGCTGATGGTGGTCAGTCTGGTCACGTTGGAGTTCATGCCCAACCGACGCAAGCCGTTCCTGCTGTCGGGCCTGGCGCTCTCGATCTTCACCTTCTCGATCCTCGCGATCGGGCAGAACGTGACCGGCGAACACGAAGGCGTCGAGGGCCTCTTCCTCTACGCCGGCGCGACCGGGGTGCTGCTCTTCCTGGTGCTGCAGATGCCGCCCTACAAGGCCGCCAACTGGATCAGCGGGAGGGGCGGGTCGTGATCGAGCGCATCGAGGGCGTGCCGGAGGGCGTGATCGGGCTGAGATCCTCCGGCAAGCTGACCCGCGAGGACTACACCGAGGTCCTCGAGCCGGCCTTGAGAGCGGCGATCGAGGCGGGCGGCATCCGCCTCCTCTTCGTCCTCGACGATTTCGACGGGGCCGAGCCGGGCGCCTGGCTGGAGGACGCAAAGACCGGGCTCGGCGCCTGGGTCAAGCACCACTCGGCCTGGAAGCGCATGGCGCTGGTCACCGACGTCGAGTGGATCGCCAGGGCGACCACCATGTTCGCCTGGATGGCGCCCGGCGAGGTGCGGGTCTTCGAGTCCGACGACCTCGACCAGGCCAAGGGCTGGGTCGCGGACTGAGCGCCCCTTATTTGGTGACCGCGGCGGTCGCGCTCGTGTAGCCGCTGGAGGCGGCGGTGATCGTGTGGCTGAAGCTGCCGCTGGCGGGGGATTTGTAGGTGAAGTCGGTGGCGGCGATGGCTTCGCCGGCGGCGGGGATCGTGAGCGGCGAGCCAGTGATCGTGCCGCCGGAGGTCACGGTGACGGTCACCGTTTTCGCCGAGCCGAGGTTCGAGACCGCGTTGCCGAGCGTGTCGGTGATCGCGAGCCGGCCCATCACCGTGCCCGAGTTGCCGAGCGCGCTGATCGGGCAGGTGAGGCGGCAGGTGGGGCTGACGGTCCCGGCGCTCGCGGTGACGCCGTCGAAGGCGACGCGGGAGGCGGCGCCGGGCGAGACGGTGAAGGCGATCGCGCTCGCGGTCGAGATCGTCCCGTCGGTGGCCGTCACGCTCCCCGATCCCGCCCGGTTCAGCCGGGCCAGACCGTTTTTGCTCGAGGAGACCGCGGCGACCCCGGAGGTGAAGGTGAGCGCGGTCGCGGCGCCGAAGGCGATCGCCGTACCGGCGCTGTTGGCCACGGTCGGGGCGGAGCCGCTCGGGCTCGGCAGCCAGCCGGAGTAGACGATGTTCTTGCTACCGGCGTAGGAGGTCGCGGTGTTCGCGTAGGTGTCCTGGGCGGTCGTCGTCAGGTTGGTGCTGGCCGTCGCGAGGAAGCTCGTGGTCGAGGCGGTCAACACGAGTTTGGTCGCCGTGCCGGCGGCGACGGTCACTTTGTAGGCGGTCGAGTTGGTCAGCGAGCCCTGGGTCGCTTTGACTTCGGCGACGCCGCTTTTGTAGATGATCATCGCCCCGTTGGCGCCGGCGCTGCCGATGGCGACACCGGCGTCGAAGTCGATCGGAGTGGCGGTTCCGAAGGCGACGTCGTTGCCGCTGAGGTCGGCGACGGTAGGTGCGTTCCCCCCAGCGCTCGTTGAGGCGCCGGAGAAGACGACGCTTTTTTCGCCGTCGTAGGCCGTCGCGGTGTTGCTGTAGTTGTCCTGGGCGGTGATCGTCAGGTCATTCTCCACCCCCGCCGCCGGAGTGGTCGTCTCACCGCCGACGGTGAATTTCGTCGCCGTGCCAGGAGTGACCGTGATGGCGAGCGGGGCCGGCGTCGAAATCGAGCCTTCGTCGGCCTCGATTTCGCTCAGCCCCGACTTGTAGAGTTTCATCACGCCGTTTTTGCTCGAGGAGACCGCTGCGACCCCGGAGGTGAAGGTGATCGCGGTGGCGCTGCCGAAGTTGATCGCGGACCCAGAGGCGTTGACCACCGTCGGTTTGGTCCCGCTTGGGCTCGGGCTGGCTTCAGCGCCCGAGAAGACCAGGCTCTTGCTGCCGGCATAGCTCGTCACCGTGTTGTTGGCGGCGTCTTTGGCGGTGATCGTCAGGTTGACGGAGGCGTTCACGGCCGGCGTCGTGGTGCTCGCCGCGATCGTGAATTTGGTCGCCGCGCCGGTCAGCACTTTCGCCGTTTTAACCCCGCTGACCACGGTCCAGGATTTGTAGACCGCGGTCACCCGGTAGCTGTGTTCGCCGATCGGGACGTTGCTGTCGGTGCAGGAAGTGGCCGTCGTGGGCGCGGCTTCGCTCGCGCAGGTGCCGGCGGGTGCGCCGCCGTTGCGGGTCACGAAGTAGGTCACGCTGCCGCTGCCCGGCGAGCTCACCGTGCTCCAGCTCAGACCGACGGTGCCGCCGCCGACAGTGGGCGTGCCGAGCGTCGGGGTGCCCAGCTGGGTCACCGCCGCAGCAGCGCTGCCGCTCCCGGGGACCGAGAAGTAGGCGAGGGCGCCGCCGCCGAGCACGACGAGCAGGGCCGCGAGCGCGACCGCGGCGAGCAGGGCTCGGGAGAGCAGCCATCTCATCCGTGCGCCTCCGCGTCGAAACGCAGCGGGACGCTGGCTCCCTGGCAGGCGTCCTGGTTGAGCGGGAGTTCGCGCAGCGCGATCGCCGGCGCGCTGATCGTCGCCGTCGGCAGGCTGAGCTCGCCTCCGGCTGGGAGGACGACCGGCGAGAGCGGTGAGAGCGAGGCCGGTCTCAGCTCGAAGTTCGGGTCAGCGGGGCAGCCCGGCGGGTCGCCGGCGAAGACGATCTTCACCGCGGTGACCGTCACCGGGACCGTGTTCGGGTTGGCGATCCGGACCGGAATCGTCTGGGCCGGATCGCCGGGCCGCAGCGGGGCGAGGCTGGCGGCATGGGGCTCGACCGTGAGTTGGCGCGGATCAACCTTGGTCCAGGCGAAGCGCGCCGATGGACCCCGTCGGGACTTGCGCACGGCGCGGACCGCGAAGCTGTGCGGACCCGCACCGAGTCCCCGCACCCGGTGCGGGGACTGGCACGCCTTCCAGCCGCCGCGGTCGAGCTGACAGACGAAGCGCAGGCCCTCGCCGGGCGCCGTGAACTTGAAGCGGGCGGCCGGGCGCGGGTCGACCGCCTGGGTGGGGGTGGCGAGCTTGGGACGCGGCGGACGGGCGCCCCCACCCTTCTTGCCTAGCTCGGCGCGCCGCTGGGATGCGCCCGGGTCAGCCTCGACCGATGGTCGGCCAGAGCCCTCGGGCCGGCTCGCCGCGTAGGCGACCGCCCCGAGGCAACCGAGCGCGACGGTCAGGGCGAGGACCGCCCTGACCGCGCGCGCCGGCGCACCCGTGCTCAGCCATCGGGACATCGGCCTCAGTTGGGACTAGTTGCTTTTCAGGGTCAGCGTCAGCGTCGCACCCTGGCATGCGTTCTGACTGACCCCGGTGTCGTTCATCGTCAGCGTGCCACCCGGCGTCACCGCCTGGCCGTTGCCCGAAGGGAACGTTTTGTTGACGACGACGTCGGCCATCGTGAAGTCCGGGTTGCCGCCGCTGATCGTCACGGCGCAGCTCGAGTGGCCGGCGTCAGCGGTGATTTTTTCCAGCGAGACGGTGCCGACCCGTTGGGAGCCCGAGGAAGGGTTGTCGACGGTCAGTGAGACCGGCGAGGAGGAACCGGGGTAGAGGTTCCCGGTCACGGTGCCTTTGAGGGTCAGGGCTGAACTGCTGCCGACGGTCGCGGTGACCGTGCCCGAGCCGCTTGCCGTGAAGTACGCGTAAGCGCCCACGCTGAGCGCGAGCACCAGGGTCGTGACGAGGCCGAGCACCACCCGCCTCTTGGTGAGGTAGGACATCCAAATCTCCTTTTTCGTTGTGCGAGCGGAGCCGGATGCCCTGCTGCATGGGGGCTATCGGCCGTCCGTCCATGCAGCCTTAAGTTTTGAGCGGCAAGTCACCATCAACGAACTGCGACGTTCTGTACAAGCGCCCCAGTCCAGAGCCAAGGCTGGGGATATGTGAGCCGACTACAGAGGTCGTGGCCGGACCTTTAGGCATCCGCGAAATTCCGGTGTTATGTCGCTGAGCGGTGGACTTCTCGTCGATCGGAGGCCTGGAACTAGGCCTCCCAGCGCGGGAGCTGGCGCTCGCCGCCCTCCCCGTTCGGCGGCTCCTCCTCGGCGGTGACGTCGTAGTCGTAGTCGCGGTTGGGCCGGCCGGGATCGCGCTCGCCGGCGCCGGACGGTCCGCCGCCAAACGCCCCACCGGCGCCGACCACGGTGAAGCGGCCGATCGTAAAGCGCTTGAGCACCGCCCGTACCAGCGCCCGGGTTGGCGGGATCAGGAAGACGAGGCCGACGATGTCGGTGAGGAAGCCGGGCGCCAGCAGCAGCGTGCCGCCGATCACGATCAGCAGCCCGTCGGCGACCTCCTTGCCGGGGAAGCGTCCCTGGGCGAGCGCCTCGTTGAAGCGCCGCCAGGCGCCGCGGCCCTGGTGGCGCAGCAGCATCGAACCGAGGATCGCGTCGAGCAGCAGCAGCGCCAGAGTCGGCCAGAGCCCGATCAGCCCGCCGACCTGGATGATCACGTAGAGCTCGACGATCGGGACGACGATGAACAGCGCTACGAGGAAGAACATCATCCTCAAGCGTAGAGGTCAGGCCGCGGGCGGCGGAGGCGCGTGGCGGCGGCCTCGAGCTCGGCCAGCGAGTTGTTGAGGCCGTCGGCGAGGACTTCGATGTCCTCCATCGAGTCGTAGTCGGCGAGCAGGCCGAAGCCGACTTTGCCGTTGTAGCTCATGATCGCCACCGCCAGCGTGTGGTTCTCGGGCAGGAAGGCGACCGGGAAGACCTCCTCCAGTTCGCGCCCCAGCACGTAGAGCGGGATCTGCGGCCCGGGCACGTTGGTGACGATCATGTTGAAGAGGCGGGTCGAGAAGTTGATCCGCGAGGCCTGGGCGAGCAGGGTCGGCGGCGCGAAGTCGTTGAAGCGGGAGATCACTTCGGCGCCGAGCGCCTGTTTGGAGCGCTTCAGCCCCTCCATCTCCTCGCTGATCGTGCGCAGCCGCCGCACCGGGTCCTCGACGTAGACCGGCAGCGGTCCCCGCATCAGCGCGATCCGGTTGCCGAGGTTGCCGCGCTCGTCCTCGCTGCGGATCGAGACCGGGACCAGGGCGCGCAGCTCCAGCCCCTCGGTGCGGATCGCCGCGGCTCGTGCAGCCACTCGCGCAGCGCGCCGGTGACGACCGCGAGGACGACGTCGTTGACGGTGCCGCCGAGGCTGTCCTTGATCCGCTTGAAGGTCGCGAGCTCCGAGCGCGCCCAGACGTAGCGCCGGTGCGGCCCGATCGGCTGGTTCAGCGGCACGTCCGGGGCCGGGTCGGCGAAGGCGCTGACGATCTCGCTCAGCCCCTCCAGCGCCTCGACCGCCCGGCGCGCCGCGTTCTCCGGCCTGCGCACCGCCGTCGACCGCCCGCTCGGCGAACTTCACCGGCACCGCCGCGAAGTCGCTGATCCCGCGCGCCGACCAGCTCGGTCGTGCTCGGCTCCGGCGCTGCGGCACCCAGTCGTCGCTCGACCTCGACCGGCTCGGGCACCGGCTCGAGGTCGAACAGCACGGTGCCGATGTCGACGCCGCGGACCCCGTCGACCATCGCGTGGTGGGTCTTGGTCAGGATCGCGAAGCGGTCGCGCTCCAGCCCCTGCACCAGCCACAGCTCCCAGAGCGGCTTCGAGCGGTCGAGCTGCTGGGAGAAGACCCGCCCGGCGAGCCGTTTCAGCTGCGCCTCGCCGCCCGGCTCGGGCAGCGCGGTGTGGCGGATGTGGTAGGTCAGGTTGAAGTTGACGTCGTCGGCCCAGAGCGGCCGCCCGGCCTCCAGCGGCGGCACCACGAGCCGCTGGCGGAAGCGCGGCACCAGCGCCAGCCGCCCGCGGACGTGCTCGACCAGGTCGACGTAGTGCGGCGGCGGCCCCTCGAAGATCAGGATCGCGCCCACGTGCATATGGCTCGAGGAGCTCTCGTTGCGTCAGGAACGAGGCGTCGACGGCCGTCAGCCGGTCCAGATGGCGTCCCTCCGTGCTCATCGCTCACAAGGCTAGCTCCGCGCGGCCACCGGGCCAGCCCCTCGGTACCCTGCTGCCATGCCTGCAGCCGCCACCGCGGCGCCCAAGCGGGTTCTGCTCGCCGCCCCGCGCGGCTACTGCGCCGGCGTCGACCGCGCCGTGCAGACCGTCGAGCGCGCCCTCGAGCTCCACGGCGCGCCCGTCTACGTGCGCAAGGAGATCGTCCACAACAAGCACGTGGTCGAGGAGCTGGCCAAGCGCGGCGCGATCTTCGTCGAGGAGGAGACCGAGGTCCCGGAGGGCGCGATCGTCGTCTTCTCCGCCCACGGCGTCGCCCCCGCGGTGCACGAGAACGCCGCCGCCCGCAACCTGCAGACGATCGACGCGACCTGCCCGCTGGTCACCAAGGTCCACGTCTCGGCCCGCCGCTTCGCCGCCCAGGGCTACACGATCGTGATGATCGGCCACGAGGGCCACGAGGAGGTCGAAGGGACGACCGGCGAGGCGCCGGACAGCATCGTCCTGATCGAAACCGCCGACGAGGTCGAGTCGCTCGAGGTCCCCGACCCCGACAAGGTCGCCTTCATCACCCAGACGACGCTCTCGGTCGACGAGACCGCCGAGGTGATCGCCGCCCTGCGGGCCAAGTTCCCGGCGATCGTCAGCTCCAAGTCCGACGACATCTGTTACGCGACGACCAACCGCCAGATCGCGGTCAAGCAGCTCGCCCGCGAGTGCGACCTGGTGCTGGTGATCGGCTCGACCAACTCCTCCAACTCCAACCGCCTGGTCGAGGTCGCCCGCGAACACGGCGCCGCCTCGCACCTGATCGACAACCACACCCAGGTCCAGGAGGAGTGGCTGGAGGGCGTCGAGACGGTCGGCATCACCTCCGGCGCCAGCGCCCCCGAGGAGCTGGTCGAGAGCCTCGTCGAGCTTCTTCCGCGAGCGCGGCGCCGAGGACGTCTCCGAGCTGCGCACCGTCCACGAGGACGTCCGCTTCATGCTCCCGAAGGAGATCCGCGAGGAGCTCGCGGCGCGCGCCTAGCGCCTCGCTGTATCCGCCCCTAGGCGGACCGTCAGTCCGCGTAGCGGTTGTGCAGCATCAGGTCGTTGCCGTCGGGGTCGGTGAAGAGCGCCATGTGGCAGACGCCGGTGTCGAAGGTGTCGCCGTTGAACTCGACGCCCTTCGCCTCCAGCTCGGCCGCGCGCGGCGGCGACGTCGTCGACGTGCAGCGCCGGGTGGGCGTTTTTCTGCGGCGCGAACTCCATCCCCATTTTCGCCGGTTCCCAGATCCCGAAGCAGGTCTCGCCGACCCAGAACTCGAAGTCGCCCTTCGGGTCGGGCTGCAGGCCCAGGGTCTCGACGTAGAACGCGCGCGAGCGCTCGGCGTCGGTGGACGGGATGCCGACGAAGTCGAGCTTGGTGATCATGCGTTCCTCCTGGCTGGTCGCGGTCGAGGTGTCTCGGGCCAACCTACCCGGGGACGCCGGCCGCGAAGCTGACCGACCAGACCCGCAGACCGGGGGAGGGGCGGAGGACGAGGCTGTGCGCCTCGTGGCGGGGGTGCTCGGCGATCGTCAGCAGGCCCGGCGCCGGGCCGGCCGCGATCGGGTCGCCCCACTCGCCGTCGAGCTCGGCCGCGATCTCGCCGCTGCCCTCGACGGTCGCGAAGACGCCGCCCGCCTCGTAGTCGAGCGCCAGCTCCTCGCCGTCCTCGCCGGCGGTCCAGGCCCGCTCCCAGGAGCCGCCGGGGAAGATCTCCGGGCTCGGCGCCATCACCCGCGCGCCGGGCCCGTCGGTCGGCCGCAGCGGCGCCATCGGCTCGGGCAGCTGCGCGCAGGGCGTCGATCTCGCGCAGCTCCGCCTGGATCGCCTCCTCGGTGCCGAGGTATTCGCCCTCGCCGAAGTGGAACCAGGCGAGCGCCCCGCCGAGGCTCCAGAGGAAGAGGCTGGGCCAGCCCTCGCAGCCGTAGGCGGCCCAGAGCTCGCGCTCGGCGTCGATCGCGACCGGGAACTCGACCCCGAGCGCGGCCGAGCCCGGCGGCGACCGCCTCGGGGTCGGCGCCGAAGGGGAAGCGCGGCGCCTGCACGCCGATCACGCTGCAGTCCGGCCTCGCGGTAGCGGCGCGTCCCACTCGCCCAGGTAGGGCAGGGTGCGCACGCTGTTCAGCTGGGCGAAGTCGAAGAAGTGGACGATCGCCGGACCGCCGGCGGTCAGCGCCGGCATCGACTCCGGTTCCGTGCCGACCCAGGCGAGGCCGGCGGGCAGGTCGGGGGCGGCGATGTTGTCGCGACCGGGGCGCATCGGCGCTGACGTTATCCTGGCCGGGCGTGATCCAGATCGGCGCCTTCTTCCTGCCGGCGGTGCCACTGCTGCTCCTGCTGGCCTTCCTGCTGCTCGGGCGCTATCCGGGCCACGAGGCGATCGTGCGCCTCTCCGAGCGGATCGCCGCTCGCGGGCGGCGTCGCGGCACCGGCAGCCGCCTCTCGCCGACCCCTGCGGCCGCCGACCCGAGCGGCCAGCGGCGGCCTCTGCTCGCCTTCGCGCTCTCCGGACGCGCCCCGCCCGCGCGCCTCTCGACCTGATTTCAACTCAGTGTCGAGTTGTGCATCGCACTGGGTGCATAACTCGACAGGCGCGCTCGTGCGCGCCGATCGAAAGGAACTCGACTCTTGAAACATCCAATGAAGATCTTCGCGCTGCTGCTGGCGGCGCTGGTACTCAGCCTCGGCCTTGTCGCCTGCGGCGGCGGGGATGACAGCAGCGGCAGCACCGCGGCAGACGGGGGCGAAGACGTCGTCACCGGCACGTTCGAGCCGCTGGCCGGCGTCCCCCAGCCCTACGAGAACGTCTCCGGCGAAGCGGAGCTGACCCGCGCCAGCGGCAAAACGACGACTGCGATCAGCCTCGACGGGCTCGTCCCCGACACCGAATACATGGCCCACCTGCACACCGGTGGCTGCGGCGGCGACGATCCAGGCGGGCCGCACTTCAAGTTCGATCCGGCGGGCGGTGACGAGCCGCCGAACGAGATCCACCTGATGTTCACCTCGAACGGAGACGGCAGCGGCAAAGCCGAAGTCACCGCCGACCAGGAAGTGCCGGAGGGCGAAGCGGGCTCGGTCGTCGTCCACACCGCTGGCGACGCGATGACCGCAACCGCCGGCACCACGCAGTTCGCCTCGCTCTTGGTCCACGAAGGCGTCGACCACAGCGAAGGAGCGAGCGACCACGGCTCCGAGGACGAGCCGGGTCACGACGGCGGGGGTATCTCAGCCGCTCGTCGCGCGCAAGATCGCCTGCGCCGAACTCGAAGGCGGCTCGACGGAAACCGCCGCCGAAGACGCCGCCGGGCTCGGTCCCGACGATCGAAGTCGAGAACGGCGAACCGGTCGGCGGCATCCAGGAGCTGGAGTTCGACGCCGGCGAACAGATCCGCTTCCGGGTCAGCTCCGACGCGGCCGAAGAGATCCACGTCCACGGCTACGACATCGCCAAGGACGTGCCGGCCGGCGGCACGGTCGAGTTCGACTTCCCCGGCTGAGATCGAAGGCATCTTCGAGGTCGAGCTCGAGGAGCTGCGGGACCCAGATCGCCGAGCTGCGGGTCAACCCGTGAGCTGGCTGCCGCTGGCGCACGCGCTGGCCGCCAGGCAGGACCTCCCGGTCCCCGCCTGGCTCTTCGCCTGGGGGGCGTCGATCGTCCTGATCGTCTCCTTCTTCGCGCTGGCGGCAGCCTGGCGCGAGCCCCGCTTCGAGCGCCAGCACTGGCGGGCGCTCGGGGCGGGGTTCTCCCGCGCCATCGTCTCGCCTGCCGGTCCAGGCCGCTCTGCGGCCTGGTCGGCGTCTTCCTGCTCGGCGTCGCGATCTACGCCGGCCTGCGCGGGACCGAAGCGCCCGATCGCAACTTCGCCCTCACCTTCCTCTTCGTCACCGCTGGCTCGGCTTCCCCTTCTTCTCGGCCCTGCTCGGCGACGTCTTCCGGCCCTTCAACCCCTGGCGCGCGCTCGGCCGCGTCGCCGGCGCCGGCTTCGAGGCGATCGCCGGCCAGCGCGCCGCCCACCTCGCCTACCCGGAGCGGCTCGGCCGCTGGCCCGCCGCCGTCGGCCTCGTCGCCGTCGTCTGGCTGGAGATCGTCTACGGACAAGCGGCGGCGTCGCGGTCGGCCTCGACCCGCACGCGGCCGCCGTCGCCGCCTGCGTCTACAGCGTCTACACGCTGGCGATGATGGCGATCTTCGGGGTCGAGGAGTGGTGCGAGAGGGGCGAGGTCTTCTCGGTCTACTTCGGGATGTTCTCCCGGCTCGGCGCCTTCGGGGTGCGAGGACGGCCGGCTCGGCCGCCGCCGCATGCTCTCCGCCTCGACCAGCTGGGCGACGATCCCCGGCTCGGCCGCGCGTGGTCATCGCCTCGATCGCGACGACCAGCTTCGACGGCGCCTCCGAGGGCGCCTTCAAGAGCGCGATCGAAACCGTCTTTGGCTGGTTCCGCGACATCGGCTTCGACCCCAACAGCTCGATCCGGATCACCGACACGATCTTCATCCTGCTCTGCTTCGCCGGCGTGGGATTGATCTACATGCTCGGCGTCCGCGGCATGCGCACGGTCCGCGGCGCCCCCTCGCTGGCGAAGCTGCGGACCGGCTTCGCCCACACCCTGATCCCGATCGCGCTCGCCTACCTCGTCGCCCACTACTTCAGCCTCTTCGTCTTCCAGGAGCAGGCCCAGTTCGGCTACCTGCTCTCCGACCCGCTCGGCAACGGCGACCACCGACCTCTTCGGCACCGCCAGTTGGGGCGTCGACTACACCGTCCTCAGCGCCAACGCGATCTGGTACGTCCAGGTCGGCGCCCTGATCGCCGGCCACGTGCTCGGCCTCGTCCTCGCCCACGACCGCGCCGTCTCCTACTGGAAGGACTACAGACAGGCGGCCCGCTCGCAGTACTGGATGCTGGCCGTGATGGTCGCCTTCACCTGCTTCGGCCTCTACCTGCTGTCAGTGTCCAACGGGTGACGCTCCCGCTTGCGCACGTCGGCCACTACCTCTGGGTCTTCTACCTGATCCCGGTCGTGATCGTGATCGCCGGCATCCTCCGCTCCGTGATCCTGGAGCGGAGGGACAAGGGCGGGGAGCGACCGACGCGGCTAGGGAGGGTTCCTAGAGGATCTCGCCGAGGCGCTTCTCCAGCGCCGCCGAGATCTCCTCGCGGACCGGGCCGGCGGCGAGCCGCTCGACCAGGGCCTCGAGGAAGCCTTCGATGATCAGCCCCTTGGCCGCGGCCTCGTCGAGGCCGCGCGAGGTCAGGTAGAAGAGCTGTTCCTTGTCGACCTGGGCGATCGCCGCGGCGTGGGTGCAGCGGACGTCGTCGGCGAGGATCTCGAGGCCGGGGATCGCGTCGGCGTGGGCGTCGGTGGAGAGCAGCAGGTTGCGGCTCTCCTGGAAGGCGTCGGTCTGCTGGGCGCCGGGGTCGACCTTGATCATCCCGCGCCAGACCGCCGTCGAGCCGGCCGCGAGGACGCCGCGGAAGGCGAGGTCGGAGTTGGTGTTCGGCGCCGCGTGCTCCTGGGTCGTGTCGTAGTCCAGGTGCTGCCCGGGACCGCCGGCGTAGCCGCCGGTGACGCGGGCTTCGGAGCCCGGCCCGGCGAGCTTGGTGTCCATCCGTACCTTGCCGCCGCCGGAGCCGAAGCCGAGCGCCGCCCAGTCGAGGCGGCCGTCGCGCTCCACCTCGGCGCGCTGGGTGGCGAAGATCCAGGCGTCCTCGGAGATGTCCTGGGTGTTGACGTAGCGCAGCGTCGCCGCCTGGCCGACGTTCAGCTCGACGACCGAGTTGAGCATCGCGTCGACGTCGTCGGAGCTCGAGGACCAGTGCTCCCAGACCTCTGCTTCGGCGCCCTCCTCGAGCACGACCAGGGTGCGCCAGCTGATCGCGGCGCCTGCCTCGTCGAGCGGAACCTCGATCCGGATCGGCTCGGTCACCCTGACGCCGCGCGGCACGTGGACGAGCACGCCGTCGCGCCAGCCCGCCTCGTTGCGGGCGACGAACGGGTCCTCGACGGGGACCAACGATCCCAGCTTCGACTCGATCAGCTCCGCGTGCGTGGAGACCGCCTCGGCGAGCGAGACGACGGTGGCGCCCTCTGCCGCCGCTCACCTCGACCGCGGCGTCCGCCGGCTCGTAGGAGCCGATGTCGAGCCCCGAGAGGTCGGTGAATTCCCAGCCCTTCGCCTTCTGGTCGGGGAGGGGGAGGGTCTCGACGAGAGAGGCGCCGCGCCGGCGCCTCTCCTCGAGCCAGGTCGGTCCCGACCGCTACCTCAGCCAATCGAACCCTCCATCTGCAGCTCGATCAGCCGGTTCAGCTCGACCGCGTACTCCATCGGCAGCTCCTTGGTGACCGGCTCGATGAAGCCGTTGACGATCATCTTCGAGGCCTCCTCCTCGTCGAGCCCGCGGCTCTGGAGGTAGAAGAGCTGCTCGTCGCCGATCTTCGAGACGGTCGCCTCGTGGCCGACGTCGGCGTCGTTCTCGTCGATCCGGATCGTCGGGTAGGTGTCCGAGCGCGAGTCCTCGTCGAGGAGCAGCGCGTCGCAGACGACCTTGGAGCGCGATTCGGTCGCTCCGTCGGCGATTTCCATCAGGCCGCGGTAGGTCGCCCGGCCGCCGTCCTTGGAGATCGACTTGGAGAAGATCGAGGACGAGGTCTTCGGCGCGGCGTGGATGATCTTGCCGCCGGCGTCCTGGTGCTGGCCGGCGCCGGCGAAGGCGATCGAGAGGATCTCGCCGTGGGCTTCGGGGCCCATCAGGTAGATCGACGGGTACTTCATCGTCAGTTTCGAGCCGAGGTTGCAGTCGACCCACTCCATCGTCGCCTTCTCGTGCGCGACCGCGCGCTTGGTGACGAGGTTGAAGACGTTCTGCGACCAGTTCTGGACCGTCGTGTAGCGGACCCGGGAGCTCTTCTTGGCGACGATCTCGACCACCGCGGAGTGCAGCGAGTCGCTCGAGTAGACCGGCGCCGTGCAGCCCTCGATGTAGTGGACGTCGGCGCCCTCCTCGGTGATGATCAGCGTGCGCTCGAACTGGCCCATGTTCTCGGTGTTGATCCGGAAGTAGGCCTGCAGCGGCATCTCGACCTTGACCCCGGCCGGCACGTAGACGAACGAGCCGCCCGACCAGACCGCCGAGTTCAGCGCCGCCAGTTTGTTGTCGTTGGGCGGGATGATCGTCGCCCAGTGCTCGCGGACCAGGTCCTCGTGCTCGCGCAGGGCGGTGTCCATGTCGGTGAAGATCACGCCCTGGGCCTCGAGCTTCTCGTTCACCTGGTGGTAGACGACCTCGGACTCGTACTGGGCGCCGACGCCGGAGAGGAATTTGCGCTCCGCCTCGGGGATCCCGAGCCGGTCGAAGGTGTTTTTGATGTCCTCCGGGACCTCGCTCCAGTCGCGGCTGTTCTTGTCCGAGGCGCGCACGAAGTAGTGGATGTCGTCCCAGTCGATCTGGGCGAGGTTGCCGCCCCATTTCGGGGTCGGGCGCGAGTAGAAGTGCTCGAGCGCCTTGAGGCGGAATTCGCGCATCCAGGCCGGCTCGTTCTTGTAGTCGGAGATCGATTCGACGACCTCGCGCGAGAGCCCCTTCGGGGCTTTGTAGGCGTAGCCGGACTCCGGATCGTGGAAGCCGAACTTCTCCTCGTAGTTGGCGTTGAGGCCGGCGAGCTCTTGTTTCTCTGCGACTGCCTCGGGCGTTGCCATGTCAGACCTCCAGGGTGATGGTGTCGTCCGCGACGGCGGTCGGGAACGTCTGCACCGGCTTGAACGCGGGGAGCGTCTTCGGCCTGCCGGTGGTCAGGTCGAAGAGCGAGCCGTGCCGGGGGCACTCGACGGTGCAGGTGGCCGGGTCGAACTCGCCCTCGGCGAGCGGCCCGTCGTCGTGCGAGCAGCGGTCCTCGATCGCGTAGATCGTGCCCTCGCAGTTGAAGACGCCGATCTTGATGCCGTCGTGCTCGACCAGGCGCATCGTCCCGGGCGGAAGCTCGGTGGCCGGGCACACGGCGATGGTGGTTCCTGCGGTGTCGGTCAAGAGGTCGGGCTGCTCCCCGTCGGTAGGTAGCTAGTGCGGGATGAGACTTAATCCTACTTCTGCACTCGGATTTTAGCGGGCGGCTCCCGCTGGGCCTCGTCTGGGTAACGACGGGTTTACCCATTAGTGACCGTCGGGTGAGAGGATCGGGGAAACCTGCGAACCGAGGAGAAGAGATGAGCGAGAGGACGAGCTACGCCCCTGGCACCCCCTGCTGGGTCGCCCTGGAGGGCACCCCTGACATCGAGGCCAGCGCCCGTTTCTACGCCGGGGCTGTTCGGCTGGGAGATCGCCGGAGCTGCCGAACTCGGCCGAAATGGGCGGCTACCGGCGGGCGAAAAAGAACGGCAAGGACGTCGCCGGGGTCTCGCCCCAGCATGCAGGTGGGGCAGCCGACCGTGTGGGCGACCTACGTCGCGGTGGCCGACGCCGCGGCGACTGCCACGGCGGTCGGGGAGAACGGCGGCACGGTGATGTTCGAGCCGATGGACGTGGCCGGCCTCGGCCACATGGCGGTTTCGCCGATCCGGCCGGCGCGGTCTTCGGCATCTGGCAGCCGGGCAGCTTCCCCGGCGCCGAGCTGGTCAACGAGGCGGCGGCCTTCGGCTGGAACGAGCTCGGCACCCGCGACACCGCCGGGGCCAAGGAGTTCTACGGCGACGTCTTCGGCTGGGGCACCCAGGAGGAAGGGTCCGAGCGGGTCGGCACCTACACGGTCTGGACGGTCGACGACGCGATGGTCGCTGGGATGATCGACATGAACGCGCTCGAACTGCCGGCCGAGGTGCCGCCCAACTGGCTCGTCTACTTCGGCGTCGAGAACACCGACGCCGCGGTCGAGGCGGTCAAGTCCGGCGGCGGCGACGTCCGCATGGGCCCGATCGACATCCCGGTCGGCCGCTTCGCCGTCGTCGCCGATCCCCACGGTGCCGTCTTCGCGGTGATGCAGCCGAGCGAGTAGACGCCGGCCAACGCGCCGCAGCGCTAAAGCGCTGCGGCTTCGGAAGGGTCGCCGGTCTCGCCCTCGTCCTCCCATTCGGCGGGCTGGCCGAGGCTGGCGCTCTTGACGACCTTCAGCCCGAGCATCGCGCACTTCATCCGCGTCGCCGAGATCTCGATCCCGAGCAGCTCCAGCACGAAGTCTTTGGGCAGCCGCAGCAGCTCTTCGCGCGACATCCCGACCAGCTCGTCGGTCAGCAGCGAGGTTGCCGCGGTCGAGATCGCGCAGCCTTTGCCGTCGAAGGCGATCTCGGCGACCCGGTCGTTCTCGTCGAGGCGGATCGTCACGTGCTGTTCGTCCCCACAGAAGGGGTTGGTGTCCTCGAACTCGAGGTCGGGACGGTCGAGCGCGCCGAAGTTATGCGGCCGCTTGTAGTGCTCGAGGATCTGGTCCCGATAGAGCTCGTCCATACCACGAGGCTAGCGAAGCGTTCCGGTGTGACTTATCCGTGGATAGCGCGGCTAACTCACACCGGAAGCCTCTAAAGTGCTCAGCGAAACTTCGACCAGGGAGGTCGCCGTACCCATGCGTAGATCCGCTTTTTTCGCTGCTCTAATGATCGCTTTGCTCACCGTCGCGGCTATCGCACTGCCCGCGCCCGCGGCCCAACGAGCCGGGACGTCGGTCGTCGTCAGCCTCAAAATCCCGGCTTTCCACGGCACCCTCGGTTCGACTAAAGCTTGTAAATCGGGACGCACGGTGCGCCTCTACAAGGTCAAGAGCGGTCCCGACAAACTGCTGAAGACCGGCACTAGCAACGCCAAAGGCAAGTGGTCGACGCCGATCGGCAAACGGATCCCACCTGGCTCCTACTACGTGAAGGCCGTTGCTCGCGGCAGCTGCAAGGCGGGCAAATCGAAAACGCTGGTGATCCCGGGCTAGAGCCCGAAGACGCGGCGCGCGTCTTCGAGGCCGAGGACGAGGCGGTCGATCTCCGCGGGCGTCGTGTAGACGCCGAAGCTGGCGCGCGCCGTGGCGGCAACGCCGAGCCGGTCCATGAGGATCTGCGCGCAGTGGTGGCCGGCGCGGACGGCGACGCCGTGGCGGTCGAGGATCTCGGAGACGTCGTGGGCGTGGATGCCCTCGATCTCGAAGGAGACGGGGCCGAGGCGCTCGGGGCCGCGCGGCGGGCCGAAGACCTTCAGTCCCGGGACCCCCGTGACCTGGGCCAGCGCGTAGTCGGTGATCTGGCGCTCGTGCTCGCGCACCGCCTCCATCCCGAGGCTGTCGAGCCAGCGCAGCGCCGAGGCCATCCCGACCGCTTGCGCGATCGCCGGCGTGCCCGCCTCGAAGCGGGCGGGGACGTCGGCGTAGGTGGTGCCCTCGCGGGTCACCTTGCGGATCATCGAGCCGCCGCCAAGGAAGGGCTGCATCTCTCGCAGCAGGTCCAGGCGCGTCCACAGCGCCCCGATCCCGGTCGGGGCGTACAGCTTGTGGCCGGTGATCGCGTAGAAGTCGACCCCGAGCGCCGCCATGTCGAGCGGCAGCTTCGGCGCTGCCTGGGCGCCGTCGGCCAGCACTAGCGCCCCGGCCTCGTGGGCGAGGCGGGCGATCTCGGCGATCGGGTTCTCGGTCCCGAGCACGTTGGAGACGTGGGTCACCGCGACCAGCTTCGGGCCCCGCTCGAGCAGCGCCGCGAATGCCTCCATGTCGAGCAGCCCCTCGCCATCGATCGGCGCCCACTCGATCTCCGCCCCGACCCGCTCGGCCAGCTGCTGCCAGGGGACGATGTTCGAGTGGTGCTCCATCTCGGTCAGCAGGATGCGGTCGCCGGGACCGAGGTTGGCATCGCCCCAGGCGCGGGCTACGAGGTTGATCGCCTCGGTCGCGTTGCGGACGAAGACGACCTCGCGGCGGTCGGCGGCGCCGATGTGGTCGGCGACCGTCGCTCGCGCCCCCTCGTAGGCTTCGGTCGCCTCGGCCGAGAGCGTGTGTGAGCCGCGGTGGACGTTGGAGTGGTGGCGGCGCTCGTAGCGGTCGACCGCCTGGATCGACGCCAACACCCGCTGGGAGCTGGCGCCGCTGTCGAGGTAGGCGACCGGCTGGCCGCCGATCTCCCGCTCCAGCGCCGGGAAGGAGGCGCGCACCTTCTCGATCGGGAAGGGCGCGGTGGTGCTCTCGGTGCTCACCGGCTCCATTTCCCGAACGGGGCTAGGCGCTAGCGCCCGCCCCTACCTCCTCGCGGATCCAGCCATAGCCCTTCTCCTCCAGCACGCCGACCAGCTCGGGGCCGCCTTCTTTGACGATCCGACCCTCGAACATCACGTGCACGAAGTCCGGTTTGACCATGTGCAGGATGCGCTGGTAGTGGGTGATGATCAGCACGCCCATGTCAGGGCCGGCGAACTTGTTGACGCCCTCGGCGACGGTCCGCAGCGCGTCGATGTCGAGGCCCGAGTCCGTCTCATCGAGGACCGCCATCTCCGGTCGCAGCAGCGCCAGCTGCAGCAGCTCCATCCGCTTCTTCTCGCCGCCCGAGAAGCCGTCGTTGAGGTAGCGGCTGGAGAAGTCTTTCGGGATGTTGGCGAGCGCCATCGCCTCCTGCGCGGTTTTGGCGAAATCTTTGATCTTGATCTGGTCTTCACCGCACGCCTCGCGCTGGGCGTTGATGATCATCCGCAGGTACTTGGAGACGGAGACGCCAGGGATCGCGACCGGGTACTGGAAGGCCATGAAGAGACCGGCCTGCGAGCGGTCCTCGGGCGCGGCCTCGGTGATGTCCTCGCCCTTGAAGGTGATCGTGCCCTCGGTCACCTCGAGCGCCGGGTGGCCCATGATCACGTTGGCGAGCGTCGACTTGCCGGAGCCGTTGGGACCCATCAGCGCGTGGACTTTGCCCTTCTCGACGTCCAGGTCGAGGCCCTTGAGGATCTTCTTGTCCTCGACCTCGACGTGCAGGTTCCGAATCTCCAGCTCAGCCAATGTGACTCCGTTTCTGGGTTTGAAAAGTGGGGGGGAAGCTCAGGCGGCGCTGACGATGTCCGCCTCGGTTCGGCCGGCGGGCCGCGAGAACTCGACTAGCTCAGCCAGGGTGGTGCCGGCCAGCGCCTTGGTGACGCCGCTCTGCACGCGCGTCCAGAGCAGCTTGGTCGAACAGGCGCGATCGCCGTCGTCTTCGTGCGAACAGAGGACTTTGCCTTCTGGCGTCTCGTGGAAGCACTCCATCGGGGCGATCTGGCCTTCCAGCGCCTGCACGACCTGGTCCATCGTGATTTGCTCCGCCGGCCGCGCCAGGCGGTAGCCGCCGTGGGCGCCGCGAGTCGAAGTGACGAGGTCGGCCTTGCGCAGTTTCGCGACCAGGTGCTCGAGGTAGGAGAGCGGCAGGCGCTCGGCCTCGGCGACCGCGTTCAGCGAGATCGGCTGCGAGCCGGGCTGGCGGCCCAGCTCGACCATCAAGCGCACTCCGTACTCGGCTTTAGTCGAAAACAGCATCAGGTCCCTAAATCCTATCGGAGCGGTCGGTTATGCCGACCCTAGGGCTCGATCAGGCCGCGGCGGATCGCGTAGCGGACGAGCTCGACCCGGTCGCGCATGCCGAGCTTGCGCATCGCGTTGGCCCTGTGGTTCTCGACCGTCTTCTCGGAGAGGTGTAGGACCTCGGCGATCTGTTTGGTCGTGTGCGCCTCGGCGACCAGCTTGACGATCTCCTCCTCCCGCGGGGTCAGCTCCTCCTCGCCGCTGGAGCCGCGCTCGAGCACGTCCTTGATCAGCGTCCGCTGCGCCTCGGGGGTGAGGAAGGGCTCGCCGCGCTCGACCGCGCGGATCGCCGCCAGCAGGTCGGTATCCGCCTGGGTCTTCAGCACGTAGCCGGAGGCACCCGCTTTCAGCGCCTCGAACAAATAGCGCTCGTCGTCGTGCATCGAGAGGATCAAGACCGAGACCTCGGGCGCCTGCCGCTTGATCTCGCGGGTCGCCTGCAGGCCGGTCAGCTTCGGCATTTTCACGTCGAGGATCGCCAGGTCGGGACGCTCGCGCACCGCCAGGTCGCGCGCCTCGGCGCCGTCGGCGGCCTCGGCGATCACCTCGATGTCCTTCTGACGCTCGAGCAGCAGTCGCAGCCCGGAGCGGACGATCCCGTGGTCGTCGGCGATTAGCACCTTCACGGCGCCGATTCTCCCGGGACCGTGAGCCGCACCGTCGTCCCGGAGCCCGGGCGCGACTCGATCGTCAGCTCGCCGCCGACCAGCAGCGCCCGCTCGCGCATCCCGGCGATCCCGAGCCCGCGCTCGGCCTCGTCGAAGGCGAAGCCGCGGCCGTCGTCGGCGACCTCGAGCTCGACGTCGCCGCGCGGGAGGCGGCGCAGCGTCGCCGCGACGCTGGCGGCGCCGCTGTGGCGGGTCGCGTTGGAGAGCGCCTCCTGGGCGACCCGGTAGACGACCAGCTGGGCGTCGTCATCGAGGCCGGAGAAGTCGCCCGCGGCCTCGAAGCCGGCCTCGATCTCGCTACGGCGCAGCTGCTCGACCTGGCCGGCGACCGCGGCCGCGAGTCCGAGGTCGTCGAGCGCGGTGGGGCGGAGCTGGCGGGCCAGCGAGAGCAGCTCGTTCATTGCCTGGTTGGCAAGCGCCTTGGTCTCGTCCAGTTCGGACTCCAGCTCCGGGGGCGCAGCTTCGCGGACCGCCTCCAGCCGCAGCAGCAGCCCGGTCAGCGACTGGTTGACCTCGTCGTGGAGGTCGCGGGCGACCCGCGCGCGCTCCTCCTCCTGGGCGCGCAGCGAGGCCGAACCGGCCCGCCGGCGTTCGGCTTCCAGGCGCCGCATCATCCGCAGGAAGGCGAGCTCCAGCCGCTCGACCTCCTCGGTCTCGGCGACCCCGTCGATCGATTTCGGCAGCGCCTGCCCGGGGCGGCTGAGGTCGACCTTCTCCATGTCCTCGATCAGCTTCTCCAGCGGCTGCAGGCGCCGGTGCTCGCGCAGCAGGGCCGCCAGGAGAACCGCGACGGCGAAGGCGAGGACCGCAATCACGAACCAGGTCACCGGCCAAGCCTAGGCGGCCTGGGTACTGGACCGGCGTGAATGGGGGCTAGCCCCTATGGCCAAATTCCCTGCTCCTCGCAATACTCGCTCGACTATTACGCCCGCATGGGCTTACCCCAGGAGCAACGACACGCGATGAAAACCACCAAGCAGTCGACCTTTGGCGCCACCTTGCGCACGACGATCCTGCTGGCCTCGCTTTCCGGCCTGCTGGTTCTGATCGGCGCCCTGATCGGCGGCCCCAGCACGGCCGCGATCTTCCTCGGCATCGCGCTGCTGATCAACCTCGGCTCTTACTTCTTCAGCGACAAACTTGCCCTGAAAATGAGCGGCGCGAAGCCGATCGACGAGTCCGAAGCGCCGCGGCTCTACCAGATGGTCCGCGAACTGACGACCCGCGCCGGGCTGCCGATGCCGCGCCTCTACATGATCCCCCAGGACCAGCCGAACGCCTTTGCGACCGGGCGCAGCCCGCAGCACTCGGCGGTCGCGGTAACCCGCGGCATCACGAAACTGCTGTCGGAGGACGAGCTGCGCGGCGTGCTCGCGCACGAGCTAGCGCACATTCAGCACCGCGACATCCTGATCCAGTCGGTCGCCTCGGCGATCGGCGCGGCGATCACCTACCTCGCCTACATGTTCATGTGGTTCGGCGGGGACGACGAGTCGCCGCTCAGCATCGTCGCCTCGCTGGCGATGGTCCTGCTGGCCCCGATCGCCGCGACGATCATCCAGCTCTCGATCTCGCGCCAGCGCGAGTACGCGGCGGACGCCGGCGGGGCGGAGATCTGCGGCAACCCGGAGTCGCTGGCCAGCGCGCTGCTGCGTTTGGAGCAGGGCGCCGAAGCGATCCCGATGCAGGTCAACCAGGCGGCCGAGCCGCTCTACATCGTCAAGCCCTTCAAGGGCAGCGGCATCGCCGGCCTCTTCTCGACCCACCCCCCGATCGAAGAGCGAGTCAAGCGCCTGCGTCAGATGCGTCCGAGCCTCGGTTAGAGCCAGGGAGAACGAATAGCGATTCATAGAGCGGGTCGCCCACACGGCGGCCCGCTTTTTTCGTTGCTCAGGGCCTTTGGATAATCTCGCCCGCTTCTATTTGATCGATCAGTGGGGAGATACTCAAGATGAAGCGGTTCAAGTTCATTGGCATCGCCGCAATATTCCTGCTCGCACTGGGTGGCGCCGCGAAGGCGAGCGGCGTTCTCGATTCGGATCACAAGGACTCGGCCTACGACGTGGTCGAAGCCCGGACCCACCAGCTGGAGCAGGCGCTGCGCCAGCAGGCGTCGGCGGAGGGTGCTTCCGCCAGCGCGGTGCGAGGGCCGCGTGGTCCTCGTGGGCCGAAGGGCGCCAAGGGCGCGAAAGGCGCAAAAGGAGCCACCGGCGCCACCGGTGCGACCGGCCCCAAGGGGTCATTCGGGTCCGTGACCAGCGTTGACAGCGCTGGGGCGTTCCTCTGCTCGTTCGAATCTGGAGCCTGTGCGGTTGGGGCGGCGACCGCGACCTGCCCTCCGGGGACTGTGCTCACCGGCGGCGGCTACAAGGGGGCCGGAATCGTGACGACCGTGACCTGGAGCGCGCCCGTAGGGAACGCCTGGGCGATCATCGCCGTGAACCTCGACGAAGTGCCAGTGACGGCCGTGAAAGCCGTCGCCAAGTGCGCCGGCGCCTAGTCCGGTCCTAGTTCCGCGGAGCGAGAAGCGGGGCCGGCGGGCCCCGCTTCTCCTCGCGTGGACCAAAGTGACCCACCGCCGGCAAAGCCTCGCTATACTTTTTGAAGTAAAAGCCGATCCGAATTAGGGGATTTCACTTCCATGGCGAGTGGCACCGAGCAGCTGAAGCAGCAGATCGAGGAGATCGAACCGTTTGAGGCGCAGGCGGAGATCGAGGGCGGCAACGTCGTCCTGATCGATACCCGTGAGCCTCACGAGTATCAGGAGGCCCACCTGGAGGGCGGCAAATTGGTGCCCCCGGGGCTGCTCGGCGAGGAGATCGGCGCCGCAGCGCCAGACAAATCGGCGCGCACGATCCTCTACTGCCGCTCCGGCAACCGCTCGGCGATCGCCGCGGCGCAGCTGGAAGCGCTCGGCTACGAGAACGTTGCCTCGGTGGCCGGCGGGATTCTGCTCTGGCAGGAGCAGGGGCTGCCGGTCGTCTCCGCCTCGGGGATGACCGCCGAGCAGCGCGAGCGCTACTCGCGCCACACGCTGCTGCCGGAGGTCGGGGTCGACGGCCAGGTCAAGCTGCTGAACTCGAAGGTGCTGCTGCTCGGCGCCGGCGGCCTCGGCGCGCCGACCGCGCTCTACCTCGCGGCGGCCGGCGTCGGGACGATCGGCCTGGTCGACGACGACGTGGTCGACGCCTCCAACCTGCAGCGCCAGGTGATCCACAACACCGAGCGGATCGGGATGGCGAAGACCGCCTCGGCGCGGATCTTCATCGAAGGGCTGAACCCCGACGTCAAGGTGGTCGAGCACAACGGCCGGCTCGACGCCTCGAACATCCTCGGGATCCTCGAGGACTACGACATCGTCGTCGACGGCGCCGACAACTTCCCGACCCGGTACCTGCTGAACGACGCCTCGGTGCGGCTGCGCAAGCCGGTCGTCTCCGCCTCGATCCTCGGCTTCGACGGTCAGGTCTCGACCTTTGTCCCCTACGAGGGCCCCTGCTACCGCTGCCTCTACCCGACCCCACCGCCGGCCGAGCTGGCGCCGAGCTGCTCGGCGAACGGCGTGCTTGGTGTGATGGCCGGGACGATGGGCACCCTGCAGGCCAACGAGGTGATCAAGCTGGTCCTCGGCGCCGGCGAACCGCTGGTCGGCCGCCTGCTCCTCTACGAGGCGCTCGGCACCCGCTTCACTGAGCTGAAAGTGCGCCGCGACCCGGAGTGCCCGATCTGCGGTGAGAACGCCGAGCAGATCCCGGAGTCAGAGATGGGGCAGTTCCCCGACTACGATCTCTTCTGCGCCGGAGCCGGCGGCGACCGCTAGGCCGCCGCCTAGATAGGATCATCCACCCATGGCAACCGTTCGCATCCCACCTGTGCTGCGCCCGAAAACTGGCGGCCAGGCCGAGGTCGAGGCCGGCGGCGCTAGCGTCGGCGAGGTCCTGCGCACCCTGACCAGCGATCACCCGGACACCTCGGCGCAGCTTTTCGGCGAGGACGGGCAACTCAACCGCTACGTCAACGTCTACCTCAACGACGAGGACGTGCGGGTGCTCGACGGTCTCGAGACCGCGGTCGAGGACGGCGACACCGTCGTCATCCTGCCGGCGATGGCCGGTGGGCGCTAGCCCGCAGCCGAGCGGCAGGCTGCTGGCCACTGAGGCTGGCCGGGACCTGATCCTGTCGCGCTCGTTCGCGGCGGGAATCGAGACGATCTGGGCCGAGGTCACCGAGCCTGAGCGCACCGCCCGTTGGTTCGCATCCTGGACCGGGGAGGGGGCGCCTGGCGCGAAGATCACCTACAAGATGCACTTCGAGGAGGGCGAACCCGAGGCCGAGATGTGGATCGACGCCTGCGAGCCCCCGCGTCGCTTTGCGGTGCGCACCGAAGACGAACAAGGCGTCTGGTTGCTCGAGGCCCGGCTGCGGGAGGCCGACGGGGAGACCACGCTCGAGTTGGTGCACCACCTCGACGAGAAAGCCGGGCCGGGGATGGTCGGCCCGGGCTGGGAGTACTACCTCGACATGCTGGTAGCCGCGCACGAAGACAAGCCGCTGCCGAGCTTTGACGACTACTTCCCGGCGCAGCAGGCCTACTACGAGGGCCTCGTCCCGGAGTAGGAGGGAGGCCGGGTTGGCGAGCTGGGCGGACGTCGAGCGGCTGGCGCTGGCGCTGCCCGAGACGGCCGCGGGCAAATCGCGCGAGCTGCGCGTGTGGCAGGTGAAGGGCAAGACCTTCGTCTGGGACCGGCCGCTGCGTCCCAAGGAAGTCGAGGTGCTCGGCGAGGACGCGCCCGAGGGGCCGATTCTGGCCGCGTGGGTCGAGGACCTTGGCGCCAAGGCGGCGATGCTCGCTGACGACCCGGAGACCTACTTCACGACGCCACACTTCGACAACTATGCGATCGTGCTCGCGCGCCTGGAGCGGCTGGGACTCGAGGAGCTGCGGGAGCTGGTCGTCGAAGCCTGGCTGGTTCGGGCGCCGAAACGGCTGGCGAAGGAATACGCCGACTCAGCGCTCGAGGACTAGCCCAAGGAACTTCTTGGTCCGCTCCTGCTGGGGATTGTCGAGCACTTCGGCGGGCTTGCCTTCCTCGACGATCACGCCGCCGTCCATGAAGACGACCTTGTCGCCGACCTCGTGCGCGAAGCCGAGCTCGTGGGTGACGACGAGCATGGTCATCCCATCGTCGGCGAGCTCGCGAAGGACGTCGAGCACCTCCTTGACGAGCTCGGGGTCGAGCGCGCTGGTCACCTCGTCGAACAGCATCACGTGCGGGTCCATCGCCAGGGCCCGGGCGATCGCGACGCGCTGCTGCTGGCCGCCGGAGAGGCGCGCCGGGTATTCGTCCAGCTTGTCGACTAGGCCGACTCGTTCCAGCAGGGACCTCCCTTTTTCCTCGGCCTCGGCCTTTGAGCGGCCGAGGACTTTTTGGGGGGCCATCGTCACGTTCTCGAGCGCCGTCTTATGTGGGAAGAGGTTGAACTGCTGGAACACCATCCCGACCCGCTGGCGGACGAAATCGAGCTCCCAGCTCTGCTCGCCGGTCCCCGAGTTCGGCCCTTTGCAGATGTCCTGGCCCTCAAGGAAGATCTCGCCCTCCTCCGGTGGCTCGAGCAGGTTGACGCAGCGCAGCAGCGTGCTCTTGCCGGAGCCACTGGGCCCGAGTACGCAGATCACCTCGCCTTTGGCGACGTCAAGGTTGATGCCTTTCAGCACCTCGAGCGCGCCGAAGCGCTTGCAGATGCCTTGCAGACGCAGCATTGGCTCCGCCATCTCTAGCCGACCTCGATGTGGGCGCCGCGGGCGACTTTGCCCTGGTTTCGCCTGATCAGGTAATCGACTAAGCGGGCCCCCGGCAGGGTGATGACGAGGAACATCGCGCCGGCCAGGATGATCGCCGAGCTGTTGAACCTTTCCGCGAGGATTTCGCGGCCGACCAGGACCGACTCGGCGTAGGCGATCACGCTGACCAAGGTCGTGTCCTTGAGCAGGGAGATCATTTCGTTCAGCATCGGCGCCGGGATCTTGGTCACCGCCTGCGGGACGATCACGTGGCGCATCGCCTGTCCATGGCTCATCCCGAGCGATCGTGCAGCCTCCATCTGGCCGGGCTCGACGGCTTCGATCCCGGCTCGGTAGACCTCGGCCATGTAGGCCCCGTAGACGAGGGTCAACGCGAGCACGCCAAACCAGAATGGATCGGGCTGGCCGAACCACTGGGGGATGCGGACCTCTTTCGGGAGGAAGTCGAGGTAAGGGACGCCGCCCGAGATCAGCAGGATGATGATCAGGATCGGAATCGCTCGGAGGACGTCGATGTAGGCGATCGTCAGGCCGCGGAGGGGGAGAAACTTCTTGCCCGGCAGCTGGCGGAGTAACGCGAGGATCAGGCCCCAGGAGAGCGCCAGGACAACGACGACGGCGAAGAGCAAGAGGTTCCTGAGGAAGCCCTCGAGCACTTCGCTGAAGTTCGCGCCCATGACGTCGAAGTCGAAGTACTGGTGGAAGAATTCGCTCATGGCTCTCCTGGTAAACCCGGGGGGAAATGCAGGAGGGGCGCCATCACAGGCGCCCCTCCCTTGAAATCAGCGTAGCGGTGCGGCGCTAGCCGACGATTGCTTTCGGCGGTTCGAGCTTGAACCACTTTTCGTAGAGCGTCGTATAGGTGCCGTCGTCGATCACTTCTTTCAGGCCCCGGTTGATTTCTTCGAGCAGCTCGGTGTTGTCCTTGGCAAGGGCGATTCCATACTCTTCTTCGGTCGGGACTTTTTCGGCGATTTCGACGCCGCCGCTTTCTTCGACCGCGTTCTGGGCGACCGGGGCGTCGATGATCACCGCTTCGACCGTCCCGGATTTCAGAGCGTTGACCGCGTCTGGGCCTTCCGGGTAGGGCCGGAGTTCGCTCGCGTTGGCTTTTTCCTTGCCGAGTTCGAGGCCGGTCGTGCCCTGCTGGGCCCCTACCGTTTTCCCGGAGAGGTCTTCGAGGCCGGTGATGTCGCTGCCCTCTTTGACCAAGATCGCCTGTTCGGAGAGGTAGTAGGGGTCCGAGAAGGCGACGGATTCTTCGCGTTCTTCGGTGATCGTCGCGGCTGAGATCACTGCTTCGAACTTGCCCTGAGCGACGTCGCGGAAGATCGTTTCGAAGGACGTGTCGGTGAACTCCGGCGTGCGGCCGATCTTCTCGCCGATCGCTTCAATCAATTCGATGTCGAAGCCGGTGTATTCGCCCGCTTTGCCTTGCTCGAACGGGGGATAGGGGATGTCGGAGCCGACGCTCAGCGGCTCGCCGCCACCGCCGCCTTCGGTGCTGGCGCTGGTTTCACCGCCGCCCGTGGTGTCGCCATCGGAGCCGCATCCAACTGCGACTACGGCTACGACCGCTACGAGGAGGAGCGCGAAGAAGGCGCTAAGCCGGGTTCTGCTCATCGTCCTGCCTTTCGATCAAGGGGTGGCCACCGGGTATTACGAAGATGTAGCCCGATTGCGCGAAAATACACATTCGGGGGTGCCGGAGGAACGGAAGGTATGCCCAGACAACCTTTGGAGCATTGACCAACCCTCGCTACACTTTCTGAAGTAAAGGGAATCCGGCGATGGCTCAGGACCAACTTCTCAACCGACCCTGCGGGGGGCGCTTCGGCAACGTAGTCGAGTCAATCGGCAACACGCCGCTGGTCGAGCTGCCGCGCTTCTCGCCGAAGCCGGACGTGCGGATCTACGCGAAGCTCGAGGGGCACAACCCGACGGGCTCGGTGAAGGACCGGGTCGCCAAGTCGATGATCGAGGCGGCCGAGGCGGAAGGGGCGATCGAACCGGGGCAGACGATCCTCGAACCGACCTCCGGCAACACCGGGATCGCGCTGGCGATGATCTGCCGGCGCAAGGGCTACCCGCTGAAGGTGGTGATGCCCGACAACGTCACCGAGGAGCGCACCCAGTTGCTGCGCATGTACGGCGCCGAGATCGTCTATTCGGAGGGCCCCAAGGGCTCCAACGGCGCCGTCGAGGTGGCGCTGGAGATGGCCGAGCAGCCCGGCTTCTACATGCCCTACCAGTACGGCAACGAGAACAACCCGCTCGCCCACTACAACGGCACCGCGGTCGAGATCCTCGACGAGCTGGACGAGGTCGCCGCCTTCGTCGGCGGGCTCGGGACCGGCGGCACCCTGATGGGCAACGGCCGCCGCCTCAAGGAGGCCAACCCGGAGACGGTGATCGTCGCCGCCGAGCCGATGCAGGGCGAGCTGGTCGACGGCCTGCGCTCGCTCGACGACGGCTTCATCCCGCCGATCATCGACATCTCGCTGCTCGACCGCAAAATCATGGTCTCCAACCGCGACGCGATCATCTGGACCAAGAAGCTGCTCGAGGAGGAGAGCGTCTTCGCCGGCGTCTCGGCCGGCGCGATCGCCGCGATCGCCTCCCGCATCGCCGGCGAGCTCGACGGCGGCAACGTCGTCTTCCTGATCCCCGATGACGGCTGGAAGTACCTCTCCTCCGGCGTCTACACGAAGCCGCTCGAGGAGATCGAGAACCTCGATTCCACCGTCTGGTGGTAGGTCTCAGCCGCCCCCCGCTCGCCCCCGTGAAGATCTCCCAGGCACTGATCGATGAGATGGTCGCGCACTCGCGCGAGGACCTGCCGAACGAGTGCTGCGGGATGCTCGGCGGGGTCGACGGCGAGGCGCGGACGCTGGTCCGGGTCGCCAACTCGGCGGCCAGCCCGCTGCGCTACGAGATGGACCCGCAAGAGCAATACAACGCGCTGAAAACGATCGAAGACGGCGGCGAGGAGCTGCTGGCGATCTACCACTCGCACACCAAGAGCGCCGCCTATCCCTCGCAGACCGACGTCAACCAGGCGGTCGCCTGGCCCGAACAGGTCTACGTGATCGTCTCGCTCGCCGAGGCCGACTCGCCCGACGTCAAGGCCTTCCTGCTGAAGGACCTGAAGATCGCCGATGTCGAGCTCGACGTCGCATAAGCGCTCCGGGTCCCACAGTCGCGGCGCCCACGGTGGCGGCGGGTCCGACGGCGACCAAGGCCACGGCGGAGGCGGCGGTGGAGGAGGGGGCGGGCCGCTGGTCAAGGTCGCCTTCGGTCGCAACCAGCCTGAGGCCGAACTGATGCAGGGGCTGCTCAGCGAGGAGGGGATCCCGAGCGTGCTGAAGCGCAGCGGCGGCTTCGACAACCCCGATTTCCTCGCCGCCGGTCCGCACGACGTGATGGTCACCGAGCAGATCGCGCCGCGGGCGCGGGAAGTGCTGGCCGAGCTGGCGCTGGACGGGCAAACCGAGGAGGAGGCGCTGGGCCTGGCCGGGGGCGGCGGCGTCACTTCGCCGGGGCGGTTCGCGCTCTGGTTCGCGGTCGCGGTGCTCGGCGCAGTGATCCTGATCTGGGTCCTCTACGAACTGCGCTTTGGCTGAGCCGGAGGACAGATCGAGCGGCGAGCTGGTCGAGGCAGCGCTGGTCGGCAGCGAAGCCGAGGGGGAGATGGTCCGCGGGCTATTGGAGACCGCCGGCATCCCGAGCATCCTCCAGGCGGCTGGGATGTTCGAACGGATCCGGCACGGCTACGGCGGGGTCCCTGTCTACGGCGGAGCCCAGAAGGTGATGGTGCACGCCGATCGCCTCGAGGAGGCGCGGCAGGTACTCAGCTGACGCTGGCCGGCCTCACGATGGTCCGCAGGTAGTCGCGCCAGGCGTCCTCGATGTCGCGGAAGCGGGCGTCGAAGGCGTCTTCGAGGGTGACCTCGGGGCCGCCGGGAAGGAGGCCGTCGACCAGGCGCTCGCAGGCCTCGGGGCCACGTTCCTCCTCGAGCAGATCGAAGACGGTGCCGCCGAGGATCACCGCGTCGCGCGGTCCCGGCGGGAAGGCGGGGCGGGAGCCCTCACGCAGGCGGCGGATCGTCGCCGCCCGGTAGAGGCCGACCTGGCGGGCGAAGTACTGAGCGCCGCCTTCGATCAGCCAGGTCCAGCGCAGGTAGCGGTAGAAGCGCCGCGGGGTCCAGGGCGGCGGCAGCGCCGGGTTGTTGGCGGCGATGACGAGCTGGGCGTAGAGGCGCTCGGCGGTGCCGCGCAGGGCCTCCAGCGAGTCGTCGCCGGCGGCGCGTTTTTCCAGGTAGGGGTCGTTCAGCACGTGCAGCTCGGTCGCCATCGGCCAGCCGGCGAGGTAGCGACGACCGGCCGGGGCGGCGGCCCAACGCGCCGCGGGCAGGAAGGGGTGGGCGAGGGTCAGCCAGACCGGGTTGGTGTGGACGACGACGGTTACCTCGTCGGGAACCACCGAGAAGCGGTCTTCGAGCCGCAGCCGCAGGCTCTCCAGCCGGTCGAGCGTGCGCTCGGCGAAGGCCGAGTCCTCAGAGTCGTGCCGCGCTGCAAAGCTCAGCGACTCGGTTTCGATCCACGACATCGGGCGAGCCTAGCGGCCCGGCATGCGGCTCAGACCAGGGCGGGTTCGCGCGACTCGCAGAGGTCGCGAATCATTTCGCGGGCGCGGTCGAACTCCTCGTCGGCCATCACCGGCGTGCCCTCGAAGGGCAGTTCGCGGTCGATCTCGACCCAGGAGCGGCAGCCGTGGTACTCGTCGCGGACGCGCACGGTGACCGGGCGCGGAATCCGGTGCACCCGCAGCAGCATGATGTGGAGCGGGTGACGGCGCTTCCAGGCGAGCCGCTTTTCGGCGTAGTCGGGGGTCCAGATGTAGAAGGGCGAGAGGTTGTCGAGCGTGCGCCGGTCATTGATCGTGACGTGATCGGTGACTTCGGCCCAGGCGCGCAGCCGCACGCGGTCGGGCTGGGGGATCCCGCCGTCCTGGAGCAGCGCTTTCGGGGGCGGCTCCTCGTCCGGCCAGACACCCTCCTCGAGGGCGCGGCGCAGCTCCGGGTGGTGCGATTCACGCACCAGGTCGTTGCGCTGGTGGTCGAAGGTCGGGTAGAGGAAGAAGCGCTCGTGCTCGAGCTCGAAGTGCTTGTTCTCCTCGCGGATGCCGCCCTTGCGGAGCGTGAGCAGCTGCTCACCCTCGGCGAGAGCGCGGACGGTTACTGCCCATTCCTTGAGAGCGATCGGCATTTGAAATCAGTACCTGAGAAGGTTGGTGTTTAAGTGGGGGCTGGACGCTTAACCGACTAACCAGTGAGTCGTACGCTCGCCCGGGGCGCTGCATTCTAGAGCAGCCCCTCCGAATCGCAAAATAAAAAACCGTCAGTTACGGCTAGTTCTGACCGCCGCCGCCCGGAGTTTCGATCCGCAGGCGGTCGCCTTTGGCGAGCTCGCCGTCTGCCTTGCTGGGCAGGGCCTCGCCGTTTAGGAGGTTCACGCCCGGGGCCCCGTTTTCGGCTCCTTTGCAGCCTTTTGGCGGGATTCGGCGGCGCTCGGTGATCAGCGTGAAGCGCATCGGCGCGAGCGCTTCCAGCTCGCGAACGAGGCCGTCTCCGCCGTCGTGGGCGGCGCCCGATCCGCCGCTCCCGTGGCGAAGTGAGAGCTTCGTCACACGAACCGGAAACTCACTCTCCAGGGCCTCGATGGGGGTGTTCAGCGTGTTCGACATGGCGACGTGGATCGCGCTCGGGCCGTCCGCCTGCGGGCAGGCGCCCTGGCCGCCGCCGAGCGTCTCGTAGTAGGTGAAGTCCTCGTTTGCGAGCGTCAGGTTGTTCATCGTGCCCTGCCCCTGGGCTGGGCCGGGCCGGGCGCCGGCCAGAGCGGCGATCACCAGGTCGGCGACCCGGCTGGAGGTCTCGACGTTGCCGGCGGCGACGGCGGCGGGGTACTCGGCGTTGAGCAGGCAGCCGGGAGGGGCGAGCACCTCGATCGGGCGGTGGGCGCCGGCCGAGGGCGGCGCATCGGGGTCGGTCAAAACGCGTACGGCGAAGGTGGCCGCCGATTTGGTCACCGAGAGCGGGCAGTTGAGGTTGCCGTCGACCTGGGGGTCGGTGCCGGCGAAGTCGAGGCGCAGGCTCTCGCCGGCGATCGTCGCCTCGACCCGCAGGCCGACGTCGTGGGTGGTGGTCGCGGTGTCGGCTTCGAGCACCTCCTCGGCGCGGTAGACGCCGTCGGGCAGCGCGGCCAGGGCGGCGCGGGTGCGGCGCTCGCTGTAGGCGAGGATCGCGGCCATCCCGGCGCGCAGCCCCTCGGCGCCGTGGCGCGCGGCCAGCTCGGCAAGGCGCTGTTCACCGACCCGGTTGGCGGCTGCCTGGGCGCGGAGGTCGGCGAGGCGCTGGCGCGGCGCCCGCATCCGGCCGGCCAACCCGGTCAGCACCTCCTCGGTGGCGGGGGTCGGCGGGATCACCACACCCTCGTCGGCGAGCGTCTTCGAGAAGGCCGGCATCGAGCCCGGGGTCGGGCCGCCGACGTCGGCGTGGTGGGCGCGGCTGCTGGCAAAGCCGAGCAGCTCGCCGGCGACGAAGACGGGCGAGATCAGGGTGATGTCGGGCAGGTGGGTGCCGCCGCGGTAGGGGTCGTTGAGGATCCAGGCGAGGCCGGGCCGGTGTTCCTCCCCGAGCACGGCGGCGACCGCGTCGGGCATCGAGCCGAGGTGGACCGGGATGTGCTCGGCCTGCATGATCAGCTCGCCGCCCGCGTCGAACAGTGCGGTCGAGCAGTCGTGGCGCTCCTTGATGTTGGCCGAGTAGGCGGAGCGGATCAGCACCGCGCCCATCTCGTCGCAGGCGGCGCGGAGGCCGCCGATCAGTACCTGGAGCGTTATCGGGTCCATCTCGCCTCGATCGTGCCGTGCTGGTCGACGGTGGCGGACCAACCGCGTGGCAGCACGAGCGTGGCCTCCGGCAGCTCGAAGACGACGGGACCCTCGGCCGTGGTCCCGGCCGCGGGCTCGCCGCGCAGGACCGGGGTCTCGATCCACTCCTCGCCGTCCCAGACCGGGCGCGCGGCGTGCACCAGCTCGGCGCCAGCGGCGGCGCGTGGCGTCGCCTCCGGGCCGGGGACCACGAGGGCGAGGCGGACGTCGACGAGGACGACCTCGCCGTCGGGGTCGCGGTGGCCGTAGCGCTCCTCGTGCAGGGCGGCGAAGCGCTCGGCGAGGTCGGCGGGCTCGGGGGCGACCGGTCCCGGCACTGGCAGCTCGAATGCCTGGCCGGCGTAGCGCATCGCGTAGGTCACCTCGGGCTCGGCGTCGGCGAGGCCGGCGCCGGTCCGCTCGATCATCTCGGCGACCACCGCCGCGATCCGCTCCGCGCGCAGCTCCTCGCCGGACAGCATTACCGTGCGGGTGGTGTCGCGGCGGCGCTCGGAGGCGCAGAGGCCGAAGGCCGAGAGGACGCCGCCGGCGCGTGGGCAGAGGATCGACTCGATCCCCAACTCGGCGGCGATCGCCGCCGCGTGCATCGGGCCGGCGCCGCCGAACGGGAGCAGGGCGAAGCCGCGGGGGTCGACGCCGCGCTCGACGGTGACCACCCGCAGCGCCCGCACCATCTCCTGGTTGGCGACGCGGACAATGCCGCTCGCGGTCTGCAGCCGGTCGAGGCCGAGCTGCTCCCCGAGCCGGTCGAGCGCCGCCTCCGCCGCGGACGCATCGAGCGCCACGTCGCCGGCCAGGCGCGAGTCGGCGGCGAGATGGCCGAGCACGAGGTTGGCGTCGGTCACCGTCGGCTCCTCGCCGCCGCGGCCGTAACAGGCGGGGCCGGGCTCGGCGCCGGCCGAGCGCGGGCCGACCCGCAGGGCGCCGCCGGGGTCGCGCCACCCGATCGAGCCGCCGCCGGCGCCGACCGTGTGCACATCGACCATCGGCAGCTGGATCGGGCGGCCGTCGACCTTGCGGGCGTCGGTGCGGCGGACGGTGCCGTCCTCGACCACGCAGACGTCGCAAGAGGTGCCGCCCATGTCGAACCCGAGCGCGTTGCCGTCGCCGCTGGCGCGGGCCAGCAGCCCGGCCCCGACGGCGCCGCCGGCCGGCCCGGAGAGCACGCTCCAGGCTCCGGCCCGCGCCGCCTCCGCGGCTGGGGCGACGCCGCCGGAGGACTGCATGACCAGCGGCTGCGGCAGGCCAGCCGCGGCGCTCGCCTCGCCGAGGCGCCCGAGATAGCGGCCGAGCAGCGGGCTCAGGTAGGCGTCGATCGCGGTGGTCGAGCAGCGCTCGTACTCGCGGAAGCGCGGCAGCACCTCGTGCGAGGCGGAGACGTGGAGCTCGGGCAGGCGCTCGCGCAGGGCGGCGGCGAGCTGCGCGCTCGTGGCTGGGGTCGAGGTAGGAGAAGAGCAGGCAGATCGCCACCGACTCGGCGCCGCTCTCCTCCAGCAGCGCCGCCAGCCGCTCCGGCTCGCCGGCGCCGAGCGGCGCGATCTCGCCCTCGGGCCCGACCCGCTCGGCCGCCTCGAAGCGCAGCTCGCGCTCGATCAGCGGCGCCGGCTTCGGGGCGCAGAGCCGGTAGAGGTCGGGACGGTCCTGGCGGCCGATCTCGAGCAGGTCGGCGAACCCCTCGGTCGCGATCAGCGCGGTGCGGGCGCCGCGTTCCTCGAGCAGCGCGTTGGTGCCGACGGTCATCCCGTGCGCGAAGACTTCGACCGCGGCGGGCTCGGCCCCGGCGCGGGCCAGAACCGCGTCGACCGCGCTCATCACCCCGGCCGACTCGTCCCCGGGAGTGGTCGGGACCTTCGCGGTGTGGACGCTGCCGGCGTTGAGCAGGACGGCGTCGGTGAAGGTCCCGCCGACGTCGACTCCCAGCAGCATGGCGGGGGAGGCTAGTCCCAGCGCTCCTGGCGGACTTCGCCGTCGGGGCCGAGCACGAGGTGGACGCCGTCGAGCGCCGGGTCGGCCTCGGGGCAGTCGCTGCGCAGGTGGCCGCCGCGGGACTCGCGGCGCGCCAGGGCGGCGCTGGCCAGGGCCCGGGCCAGCGGGTACTGGTTGGAGATCAGCCGCGCCAGGTCGTCGGGGACGCGGGTCGGGCCGGCGTAGCGCCAGACCGCCTCGCGGGTCGCTTCGGTCGGCGGCTCGAAGCGCCACGCGGGCGGCTCGGGCCGGGGGCCGCCGGCGGGCTCGCCGAGCGCCGCGGCCGCAGCGCGGCCGCCGAAGACGAAGCACTCGCTGAGCGAGTTGGAGGCGAGCCGGTTGGCGCCGTGCAGGCCGGTGCAGGAGCACTCGCCGACCGCGTAGAGGCCGGGCAGCGAGGAGCGCCCGTCGAGGTCGACCGCGACGCCGCCCATCGTGTAGTGGGCCGCGGGGGAAATCGGAACCGGTTCTTTGCGCGGGTCGAAGCCGGCTTCGCTCAACGAGACGAAGACGTTGGGGAAGCGGGCCGGGTCGATCTCGCGCAGGTCGAAGCTTCACCGCAGCGTCGTTATCGGCCCGCATCTGGAGGAGGATCGCGGCGGTGACCACGTCGCGGGGGGCGAGCTCGTCGGTGAAGCGCTCGCCGGCCGCGCCGAGCAGCTGCGCCCCCTCGCCGCGGATCGCCTCGGTGATCAGGACCCCGTCGAAGCGGGAACCCGGCAGCGAGATCGCGGTCGGGTGGAACTGGCAGAACTCGAGGTCGGCGAGGTCGGCGCCGGCCGCCGCCGCGAAGACCGGGCCGGCGCCGATCGCCCCGCGCGGGTTGGTCGTGCGCCGCCAGAGCGCCGCCGCGCCACCGGTCGCCAGCACGGTCGCCGGCGCCGCGATCGGGCCGGCATCGGCGAGCACGCCGTGGCAGCGCTCGCCGTCGCTCCAAAGCGCCAGCGCCGATGTCCGCTCCAGCGCCTCGATCCGCGGCTCGACGGCGACCATCGCCGCCAGCTTCGAGGTGATCTCGTGCCCGGTCTGACTGCCGCCGGAGTGGACGATGCGCCGCGCCGCGTGGCCGCCCTCGAGGCCGAGCGCCAGCCGCCCTTCGTGGTCGAGGTCGAAGACGACGCCGCGCGCCTGCAGGTCGCGGACCGCGGCCGGCGCCTCCTCCGTCAGCACCTGCACCGCCGCGGGGCGGCAGAGGCCGCGGCCGGCGGCGATCGTGTCGGCGGCGTGGTCGGCCGGGGTGTCGCCGGGTTCGAGCGCCGCCGCCAGCCCGCCCTGCGCCCAGAAGCTGGCGCTCTGGGAGAGCGGCGTGCGCGAGATCAGACAGACATCAGCACCGATCTCCGCCGCCCGGAGTGCGGTCCAGAGCCCAGCGGCGCCGCCGCCGACCACGGCGACGTCGTACTCGCGCACCGGGTCTATCTGCCTTCAGCCTCTCGGCGGATCGCCTCGAGCTGCTCGCGCAGCCAGGCGGCGGCGCCGTCGCGGGCGCGCGCCCGCTCGTCGCCGACCGCGCTCTCGGCGGCGGCGGCCCGGCGCTCGGCCGCGTCCGCGCTCGCCGCTTCGATCTCGTTCAGCTTCTCCTCGGCGGTGGAGATCGCCTCGTCCTTGGCCTCGCGCTCACGCTGCAGTGCTTCCTCGTGCTGCAATCCCAGCTTCTCGCGCTCGGCTTCGGCCTCCGCCCGCGTCCGCTCGAGGTCGGCTTCCAGCGCCTCGATCTCGGCGATCGCGCGTTTCTCTGCCCGGTTGGCGACCTCGGCGGCGGCGACCAGCCGGCGCTCGGCCTCGGCGATCCGCTCCTCGACGCTGCTCCCGCTGCTATCGGTGCTCATGCAGGCTCAATCTAATGCCTTGCCGGCGACGTCGCGATAGGCCTCGATCAAGCGCTCGGCCATCCGCCCGGCGGAGAGCGTCGCCGCCCGCGCGGCGCCGGCGACGCGCGGGTCGGTGGCGTCGAGGTGGCGAGCGGCGAGCGGCGCCCAGGTGGCGGTGTCGAAAGGCGCGCAGAGGCAGCCCTCGATCCCGGCCAGCGCGTAGGGGGCGATCCCCACCGGCGTCGAGAGCACCGGCACCTCGCAGGCGAGCGCCTCGATCGCCGCCATCCCGAAGCCCTCGTAGTTGGAGGTGACGAGCACCGCGTCGGCGGCGTTGATCCAGGTCGGCATCAGCTCGGGCTCGATCGAGCCGCCGCTCAGCAGCTCCGCTCCGCAGGCGGCGGCCAGCTCGGCGGCGCGGTCGTGGCGCTTCTCGGGCCGGTTCGGGTTGGCGGGGAAGAAGAGGTAGCGCCCCTCGGGAGCGAGGCCGAGGGCGCGGCGCGCCTCGGCGCGCGGCTGCGGCCCGAAGCGCTCGAGGTCGGGCCCGCAGGGCAGAACCGCCGAGCCGGGGACGGGGGGGAGGCCGGGCCGGCCGTCCTCCTCCTCAAAGAGGGCGCGGGAGACGGCGCTGACGAGCTCGGCCCGCCAGACCAGACGGTGGGACATCGGGCCGACCACGCCGTGGCGCACGTCGGTGCCGTGGAAGGTGACGATCAGCGGCTTCGCTCCGGCCAGCTTTGCGACCCAGCCGGCGAGCCCGTAGTGGGCGTGGACGAGGTCGAAGCGCTCCCGCTTCAGCAGCGCCCGCAGCCGCCGCGTCGCCGGCAGGTACTCCTCGCGGCCGCGAGGGAACTCGAAGACGTCGACCTCGATCCCGCGCTTGCGCACCTCGTCGACCTGGTCGCGGACCCAGCGGCCACGCTGCGGCGCCGCCTCGTCGGGCGTGAAGTTGGTGACGACGAGGACCCGCACCTCGCGGAGCGTATCCTGGTGACATGCCCGACGGAACGTCAGCTCCGGGCGCGGCGCTGGCCGACGGCGCCGCCACCAGGGTCATCGCCAACTACGCCGGCGGCGAGTGGGTGCCCGCCGGATCGGCGCAGACGCTGCCCGATCTCAACCCCGCTACCGGCGCGCCGCTGGCCGCGGTGCCGCTGAGCGGAACCGCCGAGGTCGAGCGCGCGGTTGTGGCGGCGCGGGCGGCCCAGCCGAGCTGGCGCGCGACCTCGCCGCAGAACCGGGCGCGGGCGCTGATGGCGCTGCGGCAGCTGCTTGACGCCCACCGCGGCGAGCTGGCGGCGATCGTCACCGAGGACATGGGCAAGACGCTCGACGACGCGGCCGGCGAGGTCGGCCGCGGGATCGAGTCGGTCGAGTCGGCGATCGCGATCCCGCACCTGCTGAAGGGCGAGAACCTCGAGGGGGTCGCCGGAGGCGTCGACGTCGAGATGGTCCGCCAGCCGGTCGGCGTGGTCGCGGCGATCACCCCGTTCAACTTCCCGGCGATGATCCCGCTCTGGTTCCTGCCCTACGCGGTTGCCTGCGGCAACACCTTCGTTCTGAAGCCCTCCGAGCAGGACCCGCTGACCTCGGTCCGGATCTTCGAGCTGATCGACGAGGCGGGGATCTTCCCGCCGGGCGTCGTCAACCTCGTCCACGGCGCCCACGACGCGGTCAACGCGCTGCTCGAGTCCGACGGGGTCGACGCGATCTCCTTCGTCGGCTCGGCGAAGACGGCGCGCTACGTCTGCTCCACCGCGGTCGCCCACGGCAAGCGGGTGCAGGCGCTCGGCGGCGCCAAGAACGCGATGGTCGTGATGCCCGACGCCGAGCCGAAGCTGATGGCCGACGGGGTCACCTCGTCCGCCTTCGGGGCGGCGGGGCAGCGCTGCCTGGCGGGCTCGCTGCTGGTCTTGGTCGGCGATGCCGAGCAGCAGGAGCGCTCGCTGGCGACGGTGGTCGAGGCGAGCGCCGGGCTGACGGTCGGCAGCGGCGCCGACCCCGAGACCGACGTTTGCCCCCTGGTCTCGGTCGGGGCGCGCGAACGGGTCGAGGGCGAGATCGAGAGGGCGCTGTCCGAAGGGGCGACGCTGGCGCTCGATGGGCGGATCGGCGGCGCCGATCCGGGGCGCGCAGCTCGGCCCGACGATCATCGACGACGCCCGCCCGGGGTCACCGGCGCTGGCCGAGGAGCTGTTTGGCCCGGTGCTGACGGTGCTCCGCGCACCCGATCTCGAGGGCGCCCTGGAGCTGGTCAACGCCTCCCGCTACGGCAACGCTTCGGTGATCTTCACCTCTTCGGGCGAGGCCGCCCGCGAGTACCGCTACGGGGTGCAGGCGGGGATGATCGGCGTCAACATCGGCGTCCCGGCCCCGGTCGCCTGGTTCCCCTTCGCCGGCTGGAAGGACTCGATCGACGGCGACCTGCACGCCAACGGCACCGACGCCGTCGACTTCTACACGCGCAAGAAGGTCGTCACCTCGCGCTGGAGGTAGGGGCGGCCGGGCTTTTGCCGCCGCCGGCCGGACTTAGGATCGCCGCCGCTATGGAGCGGATCGAGCACTGGGTCGTGGCGATGTTCGAGAACCGCTCGTTCGACTCGCTGCTCGGTCACCTGCCGCACATCGACGCCGCCGACGGGCTGCGCGGGCGCGAGCTCTCGCTGCCCTATCCCGGCGGCGAGGTGCGGGTGACGCCGGACGCGGTCCCGCACGATCCGCTCCCCGACCCCGGCGAGGGCTTCGGCAACATCAACGCGCAGCTGTTCGGCGCCTACGAGCCGGAGTCGAACCTGGGGCGCGCCGCCTACCCGCTCTTCCCGGACTTCATGGAGGCGCCCTTCAACGCCCCGGCCGCGCCGCGGACGCCGAGCATGGACGGGTTCGCGCTCGACTTCTACGGCAACTTCATCTGGGAGAAGGAGCGCGAGCCGAGCGCTGAGGAGATGGCGACTATCGGCCGCGTCTTCACGCCGGAGACGGCGCCGGTGATCAACACCCTGGCGCAGGAGTACGCGGTTTTCACCCGCTGGTTCTGCGAGGCCCCGACCTGCACCTTCCCGAACCGCAGCTTCTACCACGGGGCAACCAGCCTCGGGAAGCTCGACAACGAGGCGATCCTCAACTACGCCTGGGACCAGGAGATGCCGAACCTGTTCGGGCTCTGCGAGGACAAGGGCGTTTCCTGGAACGTCTACTTCGACGCCAGCCAGGTGGTGCCGGACTGCGCGATCAACGTCGCCGGCCTGCGCCACCTGCGGATGTGGAGGGAGCGGTCGCTGGAGCGGGAGCGCTTCTTCGCCGACTGCGCGGCGGGAACGCTGCCGGCCTACTCCTGGCTCGAGCCGCGGCTGATGTTCGGCGAACTCGACGACTACCACCCGCCGACCGACATCCGCGCCGCCGAGCGCTTCCTCGCCCAGGTCTACGAGGCGGTGCGCAGCTCGCCCGCCTGGGAGCGGACCGCGCTCCTGATCCTCTTCGACGAGCACGGTGGCTGCTTCGACCATGTGCCGCCGCCGGCCGCGCCGGTCCCCGACGACTCGCCGGGCGAGCAGGGCTTCGGCTTCGACCGCTTCGGCGTCCGCGTGCCGGCGATCGTGGTCTCCCCATATACGGAGCGCGGCACCGTGATCGCCGACCAGTTCCACACGACCGCGGTGCTGCGGACGCTGCGCGAGCGCTTCGACCTCGGTCCGGCGCTGACCGCCCGCGACGCCGCGGCGCCCTCGCTGGAGGTCGCCTTCAACCGCTCCGAGCCGCGCGGCGACCGCCCGCCCGTGACGCCGCCGCCCTACGTCGAGCCGCCGCCGCTCACGCCTGAGCAGAAGCAGGAGGCTTTCGGCGACGCCCCCGACGCCGGCCTGCTGCTGGCGAAGCGCAAGGAGGCGGCGCGCGAGCACGTCTCCCAGATCGGCGAAGCCACCCTGCGCAACGCGGCCCGCCTGGTCGAACACGACCTCGACGCGCTGCCGGCGACCGCCTCCGACGCCCGCACCTGGCTCGCCGGCCACGCCGGCCGCCTGTTCGCAGAGAAGTAGCCGACTCGGCACCGAATTGTTCCTCGCGCGTCTTGTTCGGTGCGCGGACGCCGCCGAGCATCGCCCCCAACCGAAGAGAAAGGGGAAGCGATGTTCTACGCGTTGCTCGGCTACCTACACGCGGCGATCGTCACCCGAGTCCGGCGGATCCAGCGGCTGGCCGGGGGAGAGGCGGGGCAGGGGACGGTCGAGTACGTCGGCCTGATCCTCCTGGTCTCGCTGCTGATGGTCGGGATGGTGGCAGCGATGAAAGGGTTCAACGGCAAACAGGGGACCGAGCTGGCCGACGTGATCGTCAACAAGATCAAGGAGGCCGTCGACAAAGTCGCCTTCAAATGAAGCAGTCGCGGTTCCCCCAAACATGGGGGAACCGCGGTGCGGTCTGTTCAAACTGGCGAATTCCTAGGTGATTCCTAGAGCGGATTGACGTGAAGGCCAACTTTATTGCCCTCAGCCTGATTTTGGCCGTTGTCATTGAAGCCCTCTAGTGTGCTTTCTCCATTGATAGTGCCGTTATTCTTGGTTCCCGGGGATGGGCACCAGAGACCGGTCTCGGTGTAGGTGATACCGCTAATTGTAAATTTCGCGACCACGTCTGTCGGTTCTGCGCCGCCACTATTTTCAAGCACGATGTGTGGCAGGTTATCCTGAGCAGGGACCGTGATCGTGCATGGCAGGGTCGGAAAATTCCACACGATGGTTTTGCCAGCCGGGCACACTATGCTGAAATTTGCTGTCGCCGGTCTGCTGGCCGCTACGAGGTTGAACGTGTAGGTGCAACCTTCCATATTCACGGTCGCCGCCACTCCAAAGGCTCTGCAATTGGTGTAGCTAGTGGCCACACTGGATACGACAGACGCTGTTTTCGTATTGAGTGTCGCGGCAAAAGGTGAGTTGCATCTGTAGTTAAAGCCATCAAACGTAAAAGTCTGTCCTTTTATATCTGTGCCTGTGAGTGTGCAGGTATTAGTAACAGAGACTGTGCAGTGCAGTTCTGGGTTGGCCGCCTGCGCCGATATGGCCCAGAGGGCGCTCATCGCGAGGACTGCGGTGATCGCGAGTCCGAAGACTTTGAGGTTGCGGATCATCGTGATGCTCCTTCTCATTGCCGGACGGGATTGCCCAGCCACTAAGCGATAGAGATGGTGCCCGCGCCGGTCAAACATCTTTAATCAGATGAGTGGTGCGACCGGCGTTCGCGGCATCCGTGGTCACGATCCTCCCTGGACGTCGCAGGGTCCTGGTTTTGCGCGCGCGCGACTCTGTGCACGGCTGACATGGGTGCGAACAGGGTTCCCAGTCCCGCCGCAGCTCAGCTGTGCCCTCGATCAGGTGCGCGAGGAGGTCGGTGACCTCAGGCAGTCGCGGTCCCCACGTGGGGACCGCGGTCACACGGTCTGTTCAAGTCACGACCTGCCGAATCGCGTACCTGACGATGCGACGGCGGACTTTGCCGTCAAGCCGCTGGATGCGAGTGCCGTCGATGGTCGCTAGGAGGGCCTGTGCGGCCAGTTCGAGTTCGGGGGCGGGAACGTGTCCGGCGAGGACGTTCCGGAGCATGCTTTGGGAATCCTCTTCGAGGCGGTCGAGGAATTCGGCGATGCTGCTCGATTCGCGGGCGCGCTCGTAAAGGCCGACGCGAACGTGCTCGAGCTCGTCCACCTGCTCGACGAACCAGAGGATGCGCGAGTCCAGCCGTTTGGTCCCCGGCGGCTTATGGCCGAGGATGCCGAGCAGTGCGTGCTCGACGGTCGCGATGAGGAGGTCGTCCCGGATCGGGAAATACCAGTAGATCGAGTTGGCTGCGAGGTCGAGGTCGCGCGCAACCTCCGCCACGGAGAACGTCGCGACACCCCTCGCGCGGAGCTGCCGCTCGCTCGCCTCGAGAATCGCGGCGACCTTGTCTTCGCGGTCGATCTCCGGGCGGTTACGCGGCATTCGGGGGAATATGACCTGGCTCCCGGCTGCCGCGCCCCGACGGCTGAAACGGGAAGAGAGGGATCTCCCGCCCGGCGAGCTCACGAAACGCCCGCGCGGACGGTTGCAGCTCCAACCATCGCGCCCAGGCCCGCTGCCACTCGGCTCCCGTCATCTTGCGGGCGACCACCTCAATGCTGAGTCCGGCAATGGCGATCGTCGCCCGGGGGTCGTCCTGCAGGTTCAGGGCCCAGGCGGGGTCTCGCTCCCCGCCGAGGTTCATCGCCGCGCTCGCCAACTGCTCCTCGAAACGAAAGCAGGCCACCACAGTCGTGCGCGGCAGCGCAGATCGGCGACCGATGGTGGTCAAGGAGATCACCGGCTGTCCCGCCGCAAAGAGCCATGACCGTCGCAGTCGTCCCCGCGACAGCCGTAGGAGGTGGGCATGGAGACGCGTGGTCCGCGTCGCAAGGAACGGCAGCCGCATCGGCGCCCTGCCCACGCGAGCGAGCCACGGCCAGCGGTCCAGTAGGCGGCCCGAGAAGGACACCGAAGCGTCGTTCCTGGCTCAGGTCGCCGACCAGTTCGACCAGCGAGGGTTGGATCTGATCTGCCGGCATCTCTTGAGAGGCTATCAAGAGAGCTCTGGAAGGCAGACCGTGCGCCATCGATGTCGGCGTGACAAACTCGCGGCGATATGACCGCCTCTCGCAGCTACGCTCGCGCGGCCGCTGACATCCGCCCGGTGACGATCGATCCGGGGTTCGTCGAAAGTGCCGACGGGTCGTGCTTGATCTCGATCGGGAAAACGCGGGTGATCTGCACCGCTTCGGTCAGCGAGACGGTGCCGCGCTGGATGGTGGGGCGGGGCAAAGGGTGGGTGACCGCCGAGTACGCGATGCTGCCCGCCTCGACCGGCGACCGCAAGCAGCGCGACGTCTCGAAGGGCAAGCAGGACGGCCGCGGAGTCGAGATCCAGCGGCTGATCGGCCGCTCGTTGCGGGTCATCGTCGACTTCAAGGCGCTCGGCGAACGCAGCGTCTACGTCGACTGCGACGTGCTCGAAGCCGACGGCGGCACCCGCTGCGCCTCGATCACCGGCGGTTACGTGGCGCTGCGCCAGGCCTTCCAGAAACTGCTCGACAAGAAAGTGATCGAGACGATGCCGCTGACCGGCTCGATCGCCGCGATCAGCGTCGGCATGGTCGACGGCGGCGCCCTCTGCGACCTCGACTACAACGAGGACTCGCGGGCCGAGGTCGACGCCAACGTGGTGATGACCGGCGACGGCGGCTTGGTCGAGGTGCAGGCGACGGCGGAGCGGACGCCGCTCTCCCGAGCCTCGCTGGACGAGCTGCTGGGGCTGGCCGAGGGCGGGATCGCTCGCCTGCGGGAGGCGCAGGAGCGGTACGAGTGATCCTCGCGACGGGCAACCGGCACAAGCTGACGGAGATGCTCGAACTGTTGCCGGATCTCGACCTGCAGCCGCTGCCCGAGGGCTTCGAGATGCCGCCCGAGGACGGCGACAGCTTCGCGGCCAACGCGCTGATCAAGGCCCGCGCCGTGCAGGCGGCGACCGGCGAGGCGGCGCTCGCCGACGACTCCGGGATCGAGGCCGAGGACCTCGGCGGCGCGCCCGGGATCTACTCGGCCCGCTACGACGGTCCCGGCGCCACCGACGAGAGCAACCTCTCGAAGCTGCTGCGCGAAGTCGACGCCGCCGGAGGCGACCGCCGCGTCGCCTACGTCTGCGCCCTCGCCCTTGTCGACGCCGACGGGAGCGAGCGCCTCTTCGAAGCGCGCTGCGAGGGCCGACTGTTGCGCGAGCGCCGCGGCGGGGGCGGCTTTGGCTACGACCCCGCTTTCGTCCCCGACGACACAGGGCCCGGCGACGAACGCACCTACTCGGAGCTGAGCCAGGAGGAGAAGAACGCGATCAGCCACCGCGGCCGGGCCGCGGCGCTGCTGGCCGAGGATCTCGCCGCCACCGGGTAGGGGGTCGCCATGTTCCGCAGCAAAACCAGCGCTGCCGGCCTCTCGATCGCCTCCAACTCGCTGCTGATCGCGCTCAAGCTGGCGGCCGGGGCGATCACCGGCTCGATCGCGATCCTCACCGAGGCGATCCACTCGCTGATCGACCTGGTCGCCTCGGTGATCGCCTACATCTCGGTCCGCAAAGCCGACGAGCCGGCCGACGAGGAGCACCCCTACGGCCACGAGAAGGTCGAGAGCCTGGCGGCCAACATCGAGGGGATGCTGATCCTGGTCGGCGCCGGGGTGATCATCTACGAGGCGACCAAGCGCCTGGCCGACGGCGCCGGGGTCGAGTCGCTCGGGATCGGCATCGCCGTGATGGGGTTCTCGGTCCTCGCCAACCTGACCGTCTCCACGGTCCTCTACCGGCGGGCGAAGGCGCTCGAATCACCCGCCCTCGAGGGCGACGCCGCCCACCTGCGGACCGACGCGATGACCTCGGCCGGCGTTCTCGTCGGGCTCGGGCTGGTCGAGCTGACCGGGGCTGACGCCTTCGACTCGATCACCGCCCTGTTGGTCGCCGTGGCGATCGTCTGGTCGGGGATCCGGATCATGCGCCGCTCCTCCGGGGTGCTGGTTGACGAAGCGCTGCCGGCAGCGGAGATGGACCGGATCGAGGCCGCGATCGCCGCCGCTCGCACCGAGGAGGTCGCCGGCTACCACAAGCTCCGGGCCCGCCGGGCCGGCAGCCGCCGCCACATCGATCTCCATGTCCAGTATGTCTCCGGGACCAGCCTCGAGCGCGCCCACGACCTCGCGCACGCGATGCGCGCCTCGATCGAGGCCGAGATCCCCCAGGCGGAGGTACTGATCCACGCCGAGCCCGAGACCTCCTTCCGCGAGCCGGACCAGCGCCGCGACTCCCCCTATCGCTCGGGTTAAGCCGGCGGCAGCAGGTTCACTGCGGCGGCGAGGCCGATCGCGACCAGGGTGATCGTGTAGCCGGTGTAGCCGCTGAGCGCGAAGGCGAGGGCGGCAATCGCGCAGACGACGACGACGGTGATCCAGGACGCTCGGGCGAGGGACATGGTCGGTATCTTCGCGGAGATGGCCGACGCCGCCGCAGCCACGCTCGCCCCCGGGGGCTCCGCCGAGGCGGCGCTGGCCTTCCTCACCGAGATGTCTCCGGACCTGCGCGGCGCCGCGATCCTCGAGGACGGCGGCGAAGTGCTCGCCGCGACCGGCGAGCCGGGGCGCTGGGGCGAGGACGCCGCGGCGCTGTTCGCGCTTGCCGACGGCGCCGAGGCGGAAGCGGTCGAGCAGGTCCACGTCGCTACCGAGCAGGGCGAGGTCTTCGCCCTGCGCCACGCCGGCTTCGCCGTGGTCGCGGTCACCGAGCGCTTCGCGCTCGCCTCGCTGCTCTTCTTCGACATGCGCTCGACTCTGCGCGAGCTGGCGAAGGGTGGGTTGTCCACCGCGGGCGGGGGAGAACCCACGGAGGACGGGGACTGATGCCGCCGAAGCCGCACCGGATCTTTCTCGACCGCGTCTCCGGCTACGCCGACGAGGCGGCCGCCTACGTGCGCCGCCGCCGGATCGCCCGCCGGCCCTTCGCCCGTCTCTATTACGCGGGCGGGCGCAGCGCCGACAAGGCCGGCAACTCCGCGGTCGGGGCCGAGCTGTTCGTCGCCGCCGGGCGGCTGATCGAGGTTGCCGGGAGGAGGCCGAAGCCGTGAGCGAGCTGATCGACCCCGCGGTCTGCGAGCGGGTCCTCGCCCGGGCGCTCGCCAACGGCGGCCGCTTCGCCGAGGTCTTCGCCGAACGGCGCAGTGGCCTGACGATGTCGATCGACGAGTCGCGGATCGAGTCGGTCCAGTCCGGCGCCGAGGAGGGGGCCGGGGTGCGGGTGATCGATGGCGGCACCACCTACTTCGCCCACGTCGACGGGCTCGACCCCGCCGACATCGAGCGGGCCGCCGACGAAGCCGCCGCGGCGCTGCGCGGCGAGCGCCGCGAGCCGCAGCCGCTGCAGGCGCTGGCGACGACGCCGCTGCCGATTGAGCACCGGCCCGAAGAGGTCGCCGCCTCGCGCAAGGCCGGCCTGCTGCGCGAGCTCGACGAGCGCGGCCGCTCCCAGGGCGGTGAGGTCGCCCAGTTCACCGCCTCCTACGCCGAGGCGCGGCGCGAGATCGCGGTCGCCAACTCCGACGGGCTCTACACCGGCGACGACCGCACCCGCACCCGGATTGGCGCCCAGGCGGTTGCCCGCCGCGGCGACGTGGTCGAGACCGGGGCCGAGACGCTCGGCGCCCACCGCGGCTTCGAGCTGCTCGAAGACGACCCGGCGCTGATCGCCGAGCAGGCGGCGCGCAAGGCGCTGGTCCTGCTCGACGCCGGCCCGGCGCCCTCGGCCTCTATGCCGGTGGTGGTCGGCGGCGGCTTCGGCGGCGTCCTCTTCCACGAGATGACCGGCCACGGGCTCGAGGCCGACCACATCCAGAAGGGCGCCAGCGTCTACGTCGGCAAGCTCGGCGAGCAGGTCGCCCAGCCGCTGCTCAACGCCTACGACGACGGCCGCTTGCCGGGCGAGTGGGGCAGCGACGCGATCGACGACGAGGGCGTCCCGACCCAGAAAACCCAGGTGATCGAGGACGGCCGCCTCATCGCCTACCTCTACGACCACGTGACCGCCGAGCGCGAAGGGGTCGCGCCGACCGGCAACGGTCGCCGCGAGAGCTTCCGCCACCTGCCGATCCCGCGTATGACCAACACCTACATCGCCCCCGGCATGGCCACCCCGGAGCAGATCATCGCCGAGGTCGAGAAGGGCTTCTACGCGGTCTCCTTCGGCGGCGGCCAGGTCGACCCGGCGACCGGCGACTTCGTCTTCGGCGTCTCCGAGGGCTACCTGATCGAGGGCGGCAAGGTGACCCGGCCCTGTCGCGGCGCCACCTTGATCGGCAACTGCCTGGAGGCGCTGGCGGCGATCGACGCGGTCGGCGACGACTTCTTCATGAAGACCGGGATCTGCGGCAAGGGCGGCCAGCGGGCCCCGGTCGGGACCGGCCAAGGCCACGTCCGGGTGGGGGCGATGACGGTCGGGGGTACGCAGCTGTGAGGCCTCCGAGGTGACCGAGCTCTCGACCACCGCGCAGCGCGCCGTCACCGCCGCCCAGGCGGCCGGGGCCGGCGAGGCCGAGGCCTACGTCTCGCGCGACTCCGGCCGCGAGGTGCGGGTCCACGGCGGCGAGGTCGAGAGCCTCACCGCGGCGACCCAGAGTGGGATCGGGGTGCGCGCCTGGATCGGCCACCGGGTCGGCTACGCCTACGGCACCGACCTCTCCACGGCCGGTGTGGAGGCAATTGCCGCGCGCGCCGCCGACGCCGCCGCGGTCGCCGACGAGGATGAGTTCGCCGCCCCGCCCAGCCCGGCCGCGGTCGAGGCGATCGTCGGGCTCAGCGACCCCGGCCTCGCCGCGGCCAGCGCCGACCAGGTGGCGGCGATCGCGCTGACCGTCGAGCGCACCGCGCTCGACGCCGACCCGCGGATCGCCGGGGTCGAGCAGGCGGTCTACGCCGACTCCTCCGAGCAGGTCGCGATCGCCTCCTCGACCGGCGTCGCCGGCGAGTACGAGACCTCCAGCTGCTTCGCCTACCTGCAGGCGCTGGCCGAGGGCGACGGGGTCCGCGAGACCGGGCTCGGATTCGGCCTCGCCCGCGGCCCGTCCGGCCTCGACCCCGAGGCGATCGGCGCCGAGGGGGCGGAGCGGGCGCTGGCGATGATCGGCGCCGGCAAGCCCTCCTCGCGCTCCTGCCCGGTCGTCTTCGACGAGACCGTGGCGGCCAGCTTCGCCGGGCTGATCGGCGGCACCCTGGCGGCCAGCGCGGTCCAGCGCGGCCGCTCCCCGTTTGCAGATCGGCTCGAGCAGGAGCTGGCCAGCCCGGCGCTGGCCCTGCACGACGACGGCCGCGACCCCGAGGGCTCCGGCTCGACCCCGTTCGACGGCGAGGGCGTGCCGCGGCGGCGCACGGCGCTGATCGAGGGCGGGCGTCTGCGCGCCTACCTCCACGACACCTATACCGCCAACCGCGAGGGCGGCGCCTCGACCGGCTCGGCGGCCCGGAGCGGCTACCGCTCGCTGCCCACCGTCTCGGCCTCGAACCTCGTCGTCGCCCCGGGCGAGCTGCCACTCGCCGGCCTGCTGGCCGAGGCGGGGGAGGGCCTCTACGTGACCGACGTTGCCGGCCTGCATTCGGGCGTCAACCCGGTCACCGGTGTCTTCTCGGTCGGCGCCTCCGGCCGCGCGATCAGCGGCGGCGAGCTGGCCGAGCCAGTGCGCGAGTTCACGATCGCGGGCGATCTCGTCGCCCTGCTCGGCGCCGTGCAGGCGGCCGGATCGGAAGCCCGCTGGGTCCCGTTCGGGGGTTCGGTGAAGACGCCGCCGCTGCTGATCGGCGAGCTCGCGGTCAGCGGTTCGTAACGTCTGCCGCTTGCCAATGCGGTTTGACGCCGTAACCCTTGTTAGGGTGCGCGCATCTTCAACCCCGAGGAGGATTTCCGACGTGACCAAGGCTGAGTTTCTCGATCAACTGGCTGGCGATGACCGGCTCGGCAGCAAAAAGGCCGCCAGCGACGCCGTCGACGCTGTGCTGGACGCAATCACCACCACGCTGAGCTCCGGCAACGAGGTCAGCTTCACCGGCTTCGGCAAATTCCACGTCGCTGAGCGGGGGCCCCGCCAGGGCGTCAACCCGCGCACCGGCGAGCGGATCACGATTCCGGGCGGCAAAGTCCCCCGTTTCTCCGCTGGTTCCGCGCTGAAGACCAAAGTCAAGGGCGGCTGATTTCCAGCCCTTTTGCGGATCGGCTGGCGGCGCTCGTCGAAGAGCGCCGCAGCCAGATCTGCCTCGGCCTCGACCCCGACCCCGCCAAGCTCGGCGGGGTCGGGTCGGCGGCCACCCCCGGCGAGGCAGCTGAGCTCGCCGCCGCCGCAGTCATCGAGCACTGCCGCGGCCTGATCGAGCGGGCGGGTCCCGCCTGCGTCGCAGCAAAGCCGCAGCTGGCTTGTTTCGAGCGGCTAGGCGCCCCCGGCTGGGCCGCCCTGGCGGCGGTCGTCGAGGCGGCCCAGGGGGCCGGCCTGCTGGTGATCGCCGACGGCAAGCGCGGCGACGTACCGGTCACCGCCGCCGCCTACGCGCAGGCGCTGGTCGGCGAGACGCCGACCCCCTGGGGGCCGGTTCCCGGTCTCGGCGCCGACGCCTTCACCGCCAACCCGCTGCTCGGGCTCGACGCGCTGGAGCCGCTGGTCGCGGCCGCCGCGGAGTCCGGGGCCGGCGTCTTCGCCCTGGTTCGCACCAGCAACCCGGGCGCCGCCGACGTCGAGGACCTTCCCGCTCCGCAGGAGCCGCTGCATGAGCGCCTCGCGGCCCTGGTCGACGGGCTGGCCCCGCGGCTCGCCGGCGCGGGCGGGCTGAGCGGGATGGGAGCGGTGGTCGGCGCGACCGAGCCCGAGCACATCGGCCGGCTGCGCGAGCTGATGCCGCACTCGATCTTCCTGATCCCCGGAGTCGGCGCCCAGGGCGGCCGGCCGCAGCTCCTCGGCGCCGCCTTCTCGGCCGGTCCCGCATCGGCTCTGGTCGCCGCCTCGCGGGGGATCGCCAACGCCGCCGACCAGCGCCTCGCGGCGCAGGAGTTGCGGGACGCGGTTTGGGATATTTCGACCGCCTGAGCGCGTCTGCCGATACTACGATCAGCGGCTCCGCCCCGAACCCTTCCGCCCCGATGCAGAAACGCACGAACGTCCTTGCCCGGCTTTTCGCCCTGATCGCGCTCGTCGCGGCGGTGGCGGTCGTCTATCTGGCCGTCTCGAGCGCGCTCGAGGAGGACTCGACCAAGACCGGCAAGCGGGGCGACCAGCAGACCCAGGCCCAGAAGAAGAAGCCGAAGATCAAAGCGGCCACCTACAAGGTGGAGTCGGGCGACACGCTGACCCGGATCTCCTACCTGAGCGGCGTCAAAGTCACCAGGCTGATCGAACTGAACCCCGAAATCGACCCGCAGATCCTGGTCGAAGGTCAGATCATAAAACTGCGATGAGGCTCCGCGGCGCGGGGCTCAGCCTGCTCGTCGCGCTGCTCGCTTGCGCGCTGTTCGCGGCACCTGCCGGCGCCGCTGAAAAAAAGCAGCCGCAGCCGCCAAAGCGGGAAACCCAGGCCGAAAAGCTCGGCGTCCTGGCCAAGGCCTGGGCGCTGCTCGACGCCCGCACCGGCGAAGTCCTCGCCGGCCAGGCCGCCAACGAGCGGCTGCCGATCGCCAGCACGACGAAGCTGATGACCGCCTACGTGGCGATGAAGGAGATGCCGCTCGACAAGGTCGTGCGCGCCGCCCCCTACGACGCCGAATACGGCGAGTCGCTGCTGGAAACGCGGCCCGGCCAGAAGATCAGCGTGCGCGACCTGATCTACGGCCTGATCCTGCGCAGCGGCAACGACGCCGCCCACACGCTCGCGCTCCGCACCTCCGGCAGCACCGAGCGCTTCGTCGCCGAGATGAACAGCTACGCCGCCGCGCTCGGCCTCTCCAACACCCACTACGCGAACCCGATCGGGCTCGACGAGAAGGGCAACTACTCGAGCGCCCGCGACCTCCTCACGCTGACCCAGCGGCTGTTGCGGATGCCCGCCTTCGCGAGGATCTCCGACACCCGCAGCGTCGAGCTGAAGAGCGTCACGCCGCCGCGCCGGATCGAGACGATCAACGAACTGCTGCTGATGGAGCCCTGGGTGACCGGGGTGAAGACCGGTCACACCTGGGGGGCGGAATGGTGCTTGGTCGGCGCTGGGCGCAAGCAGGGCGTCGAGCTGATCGCGGTCGCGCTCGCCGCCCCGACCGACGAAACCCGTTACTCGGACAACCTGGCGCTGCTCGAATACGGCTTCTCTCAGTACGAGCAGAAAAAGCCCGTAAAAAGAGGAGAGCAGTTCGCCGCGCCGGCCATCCGCTACTCCGGGGGGAGCCTGCCGCTGCGCGCTGCCCACGCGCTCGAGGTCGGACTCAGAAAAGGCCAGGAACTGACCGTGAAAGTGAGCACGCCGGAGGAGGTCGAGGGACCGGTTCGGCGCGGCGCGACCCTTGGCCGGGTGAAGGTCTTCGTCGACGGCCTCAAGGCCGGCACGGTGCCTCTGAAGGCGGCGCGCGCAGTCCCCGAGGCGAGCGCCTTCGACCGCGCCCGCGCGTTCCTCGCCGACTACTGGATTTTCATCGCGGTTGCGCTTTGCGTGATACTGATTGGCGGGATAGGGCTGTATCGCCGGCTGTCCCGCTGAACGACCAACGAGCATCCCCCCGAGGTGGACGCCAAGTGATCCTTACCGTGACGCTCAACGCGGCGATCGACCGCACGGTCGCCGTCCCCAACTTCCGCCTCGCGCGGCGCCACCGCGCCGTCGAGAGCCGCACCGTGGCCGGCGGCAAGGGAATCAACGTGGCCCGGGCGCTGACCCGGCTCGGCCGCCCGGTGATCGCCGCCGGCTTCGTCGGCGGCCCGACCGGGACCCGGGTGCTCGAAGAGCTGCGCGAGGAGTCGGTGCTGACCGACTTCACCCGGATCGCTGCCGAGACGCGGATCAACCTGGCGGTGATCGATCCAACCTCCGGCGACCAGACCGAGATCAACGAGCGCGGTCCCGCGGTCAGCCCCGAGGAGGTCAACACGCTCTTCGACCGGATCTCCTACCTGGCCAGCGGCGCGAAGATCTGCGTGCTCGCCGGCTCGCTGCCGCCGGGTGCCGGCGACGACCTCTACGCGCGCCTGATCGCCGACCTCAGCCGTCGCGGCGTCGCCGTCGTGCTCGACGCCGAGGGCGAGGCGATGCTGGCGGGCGTCCGCGCCGGCGCCTCGATGGTCACCCCGAACGAGCGCGAGGCCGAGGAGCTGGTTGGCCAGGAGTTCTCCGATCGCTCCGACCTCGCCGCCGGCTTGCAGGAGCTGGTCCGGCTCGGCGCCCTGGAGGCGGCGATCACGCGTCCCGAGGGCTGCGTCGCGGCGGTCGGCGAGGGCTCCGAACGACGCCTGCTCGAGGTCCACACCGAGCCCCTGGAGCCGGTCTCCACGGTCGGCTCCGGCGACGCCTTCCTGGCTGGCTACGTGGCCGCCCGTTACGAGGGCCGCTCGGCCGAGGACTGCCTCGCCTACGGCGTCGCCTGCGGGGCTGAGTCGACCCAGCACTTCGGCGCCGGCACCGTCGATCGCAACCAGGTCGAGCGGCTGCTCGGGGAGGTCGCGGTCCACGATCTGGAGGTCCCCGCAGAAGTGTAGGCTGACTGATTCACCACGCCAGCCCTGGAGGACTAACTTGGAAATCGAAATCGGTCGCGGCAAGAAGGGGCGGCGCGCATACGGATTCGACGACATCGCCATCGTTCCTTCGCGTCGTACCCGCGACCCTGACGACATCGACATCACCTGGACCCTCGGTCCCTATCGCTTCGATATCCCGCTCGTCGCCTCGGCGATGGACGGAGTGGTCAGCCCCGACACCGCCGTGCTCGTCAACGAGCTGGGCGGCCTCGGGGTCCTGAACCTGGAGGGGATCTGGACCCGCTTCGAGGACGCCGAGGAGAAGCTCGAGGCGATCGCCGCCGCGCCCAAGCACGAGGCGACGCGGTTGATGCAGGAGATCTACACCGAGCCGGTCAAGGAGGAGCTGATCGGCAAGCGGATCGAGGAAATCAAGGCCCGCGGCGCCGTCGTCTGCGGCTCGCTGACCCCGCAGAAGGTGCGCGAGCACTACGAGGTCGCGGTCGAGGCCGGACTCGACATCCTCGTCATCCAGGGCACGGTTATCTCCGCCGAACACGTCTCGACCACGGTCGAGCCGCTGAACCTGAAGGAGTTCATCGCCGAGGTGCCGGTGCCGACCGTGGTCGGCGGCTGCGCCTCCTACTCGACCGGCCTGCACCTGATGCGGACCGGGGCGGTCGGCGTCCTCGTCGGGGTCGGCCCCGGCGCCGCCTGCACGACCCGCGGCGTGCTCGGGATCGGCGTCCCGCAGGCGACCGCGATCGCCGACGTGGCGGCCGCCCGCGCCCAGCACATGCTGGAGACCGGCGAGTACGTGAACGTGATCGCCGACGGCGGCATGCGCACCGGCGGCGACATCTCCAAGGCGATCGCCTGCGGCGCCGACGCGGTGATGGTCGGCTCGCCCCTGGCCCGCGCCAAGGAGGCCCCCGGCCGCGGCTTCCACTGGGGGATGGCGACGTTCCACTCCTCGCTGCCGCGCGGTACCCGCGTCTCGACCAAGCAGGACGGGACGATGGAGGAGATCCTGCTCGGCCCGGCCCAGGAGAACGACGGCACCTTCAACCTGATGGGGGCGCTGAAAACCTCGATGGCCACCTGTGGCTACGAGGACATCCGCTCCTTCCAGCGGGCCGAGGTGATGGTCGCGCCGGCGCTGATGAGCGAGGGCAAGAAGCTCCAGAACGAGCAGTCCGTCGGGCATGGGCTCCAACGGCCGGGCCGCGGTCTCCGCGGGAGTCGCCGTAAGCGATGACTGAGCAGATCGCTCGCCCGCGTCCGACGACGACCTGATCGTCGAGCCGGGCGACGAGCTGCCCGCCGAGACGTGCAGGCGCGTTGAGGAGGTGCTGGTCCTCGACTTCGGGGGCCAGTACTCGCAGCTGATCGCGCGGCGGATCCGCGAATGCGGGGTCTTCGCCGAGCTGCTGCCCTCGACCACCCCGGTCGAGAAGATCCGCGAGCGCAGCGCCGAAGGCGCTGGTCCTCTCCGGCGGCCCCGCCTCGGTCTACGAGCCGGGGGCGCCGCCGTTCCCGACCCAGCTGCTCGATCTCGAGATCCCGATGCTCGGCATCTGTTACGGGATGCAGGCGATGGTGCTGGCGCTCGGCGGCAAGGTCGAGTCGGCCGAGGCGGGCGAGTTCGGCCGCACCGACCTGACCCTGACCGACGGCGGCGGCCGCCTGCTCGGCGGGCTGCCCGAGGAGCAGAGCTGCTGGATGAGCCACCGCGACGCGGTCTTCGAGGCGCCGGAGGGGTTCACCGCGCTGGCCTCCAGCCCGAGCTCGCCGGTCGCGGCCTGCGAGATGCCCGACCGCGGCCTCTACGGCATCCAGTTCCACCCCGAGGTCGTCCACACGCCCTACGGGACCGAGATCCTCACCCGCTTCCTGCGCGACGTCGCCGGCTGCGAGCAGCAGTGGTCGCCGGAGTCGGTGATCGCCGAACAGGTCGAGAAGATCCGCGCCCAGGTCGGCGAGGGGCGGGTGATCTGCGGCCTCTCCGGCGGCGTCGACTCCTCGGTCGCGGCGATGCTCGTCCACAAGGCGGTCGGCGAGCGGCTGACCTGCGTCTTCGTCGACCACGGCCTGATGCGGCTGAACGAGGCCGAGCAGGTGGTCGAGACCTTCAGCGAGTTCGAGCATCCCGCTGGTCCACGTCGACGCCGAAGAGCGCTTCCTCGCCAAGCTGGCCGGGGTCGACGATCCCGAGACGCAAGCGCAAGATCATCGGCGCCGAGTTCATCCGCGTCTTCGAGGACGAGGCGGCGAAGCTCGAGGACGTCGCCTTCCTGGTCCAGGGCACGCTCTACTCGGACGTGATCGAGTCCGGCGGCTCCGACCACGCGGCGACGATCAAGTCCCACCACAACGTCGGCGGCCTGCCCGACGACCTCGAGTTCGAGCTGGTCGAGCCGCTGCGGATGCTGTTCAAGGACGAGGTGCGCGCGGTCGGCGCCGAGCTCGGCCTGCCCGAGCGGATGGTCTGGCGCCAGCCCTTCCCGGGCCCCGGCCTGGCGATCCGGATCGTCGGCGGCGAGGTCAACAAAGAGCGCCTCGACATCCTCCGCGCCGCCGACGCGATCCTCCAGGAGGAGATCCGCGCGGCCGAGCTCTACCGCCAGCTCTGGCAGTCCTTCTGCGTCCTGCCGGTCGTCCGCTCGGTCGGCGTCCAGGGCGACGGCCGCACCTACGCCTACCCGATCGTGATCCGCGCCGTCACCTCCGACGACGCGATGACCGCCGACTGGGCGCGCCTGCCCTACGACCTCCTGGAGCGCGTCTCCAACCGGATCATCAACGAGATCCGCGACGTCAACCGCGTCGCCCTCGACATCTCCTCGAAGCCGCCGGCGACGATCGAGTGGGAGTGACGGCCGCGGAGCCGTCGCTGCGCCAACGTAGGGGCGCCCGCCCGCCCCCGCCATCGTCTAGCTCTGCGAGCCGGCGGTCTCGAAGACCGGCCATCCCGATCACCGCCGAGACCGCGTCCTCGGCCCGCTCGACCCGGTCCTGGCTGCGCAGGTGCGCGGCGAGGACTTGCTCGGTCGCCTCTTCCATGATCGCGACGACCTCGTTCCAGCCGACCTGGTCGAGCAGCAGCGGCAGCCAGCGAAAGACCGTGTCGTCGCGCCCGTCGAGCGTGCCCGCCTGCATCGCCAGCGCGGCCTTGTCGATGAAGGTCTGCAGGGTGGCGCCGGAGACCCCGGGGAGGATGCCGCGGGGAACGCCGCGCCAGGCCGGGTTGCCGAGGAACGCGTCGGGAGTCGCCTTGTAGAAATGCTCGGTCGCACCGCGCCGCTGCGCGGTGTCGACGAGCTGCAGACAGCCGCACCGGTCGAGCGCGCGCGTGTGGTACGCGACGTCGGTGAGGCCGGTGTCGAGCGCCTCGGAGAGGCGGTTCGGGCTCGAGACCTGTTCGCTGAGGATCTCGAGGATGCGGACGCGCAGGGGATGCGCGAGTGCCTTGACCAGGCGCTGGTCGATCATTTCCATTTGCTGCGTCATGGTGTGGCTCCTTTTTGGGGGTCGGCCGGTACGCCGACGTTCGCTACTACTACTTGATACGTGCTGACTAATAGCTTGGATCAGAGTGCTCTTAACATCCCCGCAAAATCACCGTCAAAGTTCTTTATCAATAACATTCATTTGGCTTAAAAGGTGTGGTCAGGCGGGGAGCGAAATCGGGGCCTAAATACAAATTGGACTCATTCTCATTAGAGTCAGGCGCATGCTCGAGCCCTTCGAACTCCCCTTCGTCCAGCGTGGCCTCGCCGAGGTCCTGATCCTCGCCGTGCCCGCCGGTCTGCTCGGCACTTGGATCGTGCTGCGCCGGCTCGCCTTCTTCTCGCACTCGGTCGGCACCGCGGCCTTCCCGGGGCTGGTCCTCGCCGACGGCCTCGCTTTCGCCGCGCCGCTCGGCGCCTTCGCCGCGGCACTCGCCTTCACCGTCGGCAACGCGGCGCTCGGCCGTGGCCGGGACCGCGGTCGCGACAGCGTCGTCGCCCTGGTCCTGGTCGGGTGCCTGGCGGCGGGGGTGATCCTCGCCAGCGACGTCTTCGGCTCCGGCGCCAACGTCGAGACGCTGCTGTTCGGCAGCCTGCTGCTGGTCGACGGCGCCGACATCCGGCTGGCCGCCTTTGCCGCGATCGCGACCGTGCTGGTCAGCGTGCTGGTCGGGCGGCGCTGGCTGGCGCAGGGCTTCGACCCCGAGGGCGGCGGGATCGGCCGGCGGGAGCGCATCGCGCTCGACGCGGCGCTGCTGGCGCTGATCGCGCTCGCCACCACCGCGGCCCTTTCGGTGGTCGGGGCGCTGCTTGTCGCCTCGCTGTTCGTCGTTCCCGCCGCGACCGCGCGGCTCTTCACCAGGCGGATGCTGAGCTGGCAGCTAGCCAGCATCGCCCTGGTCGCTGTCGAGGGTGCCGCCGGGCTCTGGCTCTCGGTCGAAACCGACGCGCCGCCCGGGGCGACGATCGCCTGCGTCGCCGGCGCGGTCTTCGCCCTCGTCGCCCTCGGGCGCGAGGCCGTGGCGCGGGTTCCGCGCGGCGCCCTCGCTGCCGGCGCCGCGGCGCTCGGCCTGGCGCTGGCGGCGGCCGGTTGCGGCAGCTCGGGCGCGGACTCGGAAGGCAAGCTCGAGGTGGTGGCGACCACGACCCAGATCGGCGACTGGGTGCGCGAGGTGGGCGGCGAGGCCGTCTCGGTCGACCAGGTCCTGCAGCCGAACACCGATCCGCACGATTACGAGCCGCGGCCCAGCGACGTCGCCGCGGCGGCCGACGCTGCGGTCATCTTCGCCAGTGGCGACGGCCTCGATTCCTGGATCGAGGAGATCGTCGCCGACGGCGGCGGCGATGCCGAGCTGGTCGAGCTCGGGGCGCGCGTGCCCGAGCGGCTGGCCGGCGACCCCCACTGGTGGCACGACCCGCGCAACGCCGAGGCGGCGGTGCGCGAGATCCAGCGCCGGCTGAGCGCCGCCGACCCGGCTCACCGGGCCGCTTTCCGCCGCAACGCCGAGGAGTACCTGCGCCGGCTTGCCCGCCTCGACGCCGGGCATCGCCAACTGCCTCGGCCGGATCCCGCCGGCCGAGCGCAAGCTGGTCACCGACCACGACGCCTTCGGCTACTTCGCCAATCGCTACGGGATCGACGTGGTCGGCGCCGTGATCCCCGTCGCAGACGACCCAGGCCCAGGCCTCGGCCAAGGATGTCAGCGAGCTGATCGACCTGATCGAACGCGAAGGGGTGAAGGCGGTCTTCCCGGAGAGCTCGCTCAGCGCCAGCGTCGCCGAGGCGATCGCCCGGCAGACCGGCGCCTCCTCCGACTACGTCGCTCTACGGCGACACGCTCGGGCCGGAGGGCTCGGCCGGCGCCACCTACATCGGCATGGAGGCCGCCAACGCGGAGGCGATGGCGCGGGGCTTCAGCGACGGGAGGGTCGGGTGCCGGATCAACCCCTGATCGAGGCGCGCGGCCTGGCGCTCGGCTACGGCGCCGGCCCGGCGGTCGTCACCGCGGTCGAGTTCGAGCTGCGGGCGGGCGAGCGCCTCGCCCTGCTCGGTCCCAACGGCGGCGGCAAGACGACGATCCTGCGCGCCCTGCTCGGCCAGCTGCGCCCGCTTGCCGGCAGCCTCCGGGTCGGCGCCTCCTGCGGCTCGGTCCCGCAGACCGAGCGCTCGCGCCTCGACTACCCGGTCTCGGCGCTCGACGTGGCGGCGATGGGCGCGCTGGCCGGCGCCCCGTGGTGGCGGCGGCCGGCCGGGCCGGGCGCGAGCGGGCGCGCGCGGGCGCTCGCCCGGGTCGGCCTCGAGGAGCTGGCCGAGGAGACCTTCGGCGAGCTCTCCGGCGGCCAGCGCCAGCGCGTCCTGATCGCCCGCGCCCTCGTCCAGGACGCCCGCGTGCTGCTGATGGACGAGCCGTTCACCGGCCTCGACCGGCCCTGCCGCCGAGCGGCTGGAAGCGCTGATCGCCGAGCTCGCCGGCGAAGGCCACGCGATCGCGATCGCCACCCACGACCTCGAGCAGGCGCGGCGCTGGGACTCGGTGCTCTGCGTCAACGGCCGCCAGATCGCCGTCGGCCCGCCGGCGCAGACGCTCGACATCCCCGTCCTCGAAGCGACCTACGGCGGCGCGATCGTCGAGCTGCCCGACGGCAGCGGCCGCGCCGTCCTCCCCGCCCATCACCACCATCACTGACCGTGTTCGAGCCGCTGACCGAGCCGTTCATGCAGAGGGCGATCGCCGAGATGACCCTGCTGGCCCTGGCCGGCGGCGCGCTCGGCTGCTGGGTCGTCCTCCACGAGCTCTCCTACGCGGCCGAGTCGCTGGCCCACTCGCTCTTCCCCGGCCTCGTGGTCGCCGCGATCGCCGGCGTGCCGCTGCTGCTCGGCGCGACCCCGGCGGTGATCCTCGCGGCGCTGGCGATCGCCCTCGCCTCGCGGCTCCCCGAGGTCGGCCGCGACGTCGGGATCGCCGTCGTCGTCACCACGATGTTCGGCCTCGGCGTGCTGCTGGCGCTCTCGCCCGACTCGCCGCCCGGGGTGGAGGCGCTGCTGTTCGGCGACGTGCTCGGCCCCAGCGACGGCGACCTGACCGCCGCCGCGGCGCTCGTCCTCGTGCTCGCGGTGGCGCTGCCGCTGCTGCACGGGCGCCTGCTGGCGAGCGGCTTCGACCGCGACGCGGCGCGGGCGCTCGGCCTCTCACCCGCGGTTCGCCGAGGCGGCGCTGCTGGTCCTGCTGGCGGCGGCGACCGTGGTCGCCGTGCAGGGTCTCGGCAACCTCCTGGTCGTCGCCGTCTTCGTCGGGCCGGCGGCCACCGCCCGCAACCTCAGCGACCGGATCGGCCCGATGATCGCGATCTCGGCCGGGGTGGCGGTTCTGGCCGGACTCGCCGGCCTCTACCTCTCCTATTACGCCGGCACCGCCGGCGGCGCCTCGGTCGCGCTGGCGATCGTCGCCCTCTACCTGCTCTCGCTGCCGCGGGCCGGCTGCGCTCGCGCCCGCCGGGTCCTCGCCGGAACCGAGGTCTACGATCACTGAGATGGCGACGGCGACCGACACCGGCTGGGCCGAGCACGCGCTCGCGACCCTGCACGAGGCGGGCCACCGGCGCGGCGGTGCCCGCACCGCGGTGGTCGAAGCGCTGGCCGGCCACGACTGCGCGGTGACCGCGATCGAACTCGACGACGAGCTGCGCCGCCGCAAGCCCGCGGTCGCCCGGGCCAGCGTCTACCGCGCCCTCGAGCAGCTCGAGGAGCTTGGCCTGGTGCGCCGGATCGAGGTCTGCCGCGGCACCGCCGGCTACGAGCGCGTCGATCCCGCCGGCCACCATCACCACCACGCGATCTGCCGCGACTGCGGCCGCATGGTCCCCTTCGAGGACCGCTCGCTGGAGCAGGCGATCGACCGTCTCTCGGAAAGCATCGACTTCGACGTCGCCGAGCATGACGTCGTCCTCAAAGGCCGCTGCGAGCGCTGTTCCTAGGCGGCCAGGCTCGACCTGGCTTTGTCCTCGGTCGGTCGACTTGCTCACGCACCTGAGTGCGCTCGCGGCGTCGCCCTTTCTGCGTCCTCGCCAGGCCTTCGCCTTGCCTGCCTAGGAACAGCGCTCTAGGAGTAGCTATCCCACTTTTCGAGTTCGGCCAGGGGATCGAAGGGGGAGCCGCCCTCGTACCAGCCGGGGGCGCCCCAGATCTCGAAGTGGAGGTGGCAGCCGGAGGCGTCGCCGGTGGCGCCGACGATGCCGATCGGCTGGCCGGTGCGGACGCGTTTCGCCCTCTTGCAGCGGCGAGGGTTCGGCCAGGTGCATGTAGACGAAGTCGTTGGGGGTGCCCTTGCCGTCGATCACGATGTAGTTGCCGGCGGTGTCGTCCCAGCGCGAGTACTGGACGGTGCCGCCGCGGGCGGCGACGAGCGGGACGCCGCAGGCGGCCATCACGTCCTGGCCCTGGTGGGTGTGGCCGGAGCGGCCGGCGCCGAAGCGGCCCGCGGCACCGCCGTAGTCGTGGGCGCCGAGGATCGGGAAGGTGTAGCCGTAGAGGGTGAAGCCGAGGCTGAGCGCCGTCGTCGCGGTCGCCTTGCGGGCCGCGGGGGCCGGCGCCTGGGGACTGATCCGGAAGCTGTACTTGCCGTTGCGGGCCGGCTTCCCTTCGGCGTTGGTGCCGTCCCAGCGGACGTGGCTGGGGACGTCGGGGGCGACGTCCTCGCGGTAGAAGGTACGGACCGACTTCGCCGGCAGCGTTGACGACGTCGATGCGGATGTCGTTCTGGGGCTGGCTGCTGCCCAGCGTGTAGCTGAGGCGGGGGTAGCGGTAGCCGAAATAGAAGGACTTGCGGGGCTTCGTTTCAGCGGCGAGGAGGGTGATCGCGCCGGCGCTCGGGGCGGCGGAGGGAGCGCCGCTGGCGCTGCCGGGCGGCGGCGGGCTGCGAGCTCGGGGTGGGGGCGCCCCCGGTCCCGGCGGCGGCGGGCGCGCAGGCGGCGAGCGTCGCGAGCCGACGCCAAGATCGCGATCCTGCCGAGCCGCCCGGGCCGGCCATTCCCAGTGCTGCGCACCGCCAAAAGCCCCCTCTTTCGATCGCCTGCGGAGTTAGCTGTCGGGCTCGCGCTGAAAGAGACGCGCTACGGGCGAGATTCGCCCGATTCGCCCCCGGGACCTGCTTCGATCCCAGCGGGTCCTCCGCTCCCAATCGGGTGGCCGATGGGATTCGGCATTTGCTGGCCCGGCACTCTGACCGGCCAACCTGGCTATCATCCGCCGGCCGCGCAGGAGTGCCCGCGTGGCTTTTTCATGACTGAGACCGCGATGAAGACCTACGTAGCGAACGCCGAGAACCGCCAGCGCGACTGGTACGTCGTCGACGCCGAGGGCAAGACCCTGGGCCGGCTGGCGACCCAGATCGCCGATGCGCTGCGTGGCAAGCGCAAGCCGGAGTACACGCCGCACGTCGACACCGGCGACTTCATCGTCGTCGTCAACGCGGAGAAGATCCACGTCACCGGCGACAAGCTGGCGCAGAAGACCTACTGGCGCCACAGCGGTTACCCGGGCGGGATCAAGTCGCGCACGCTGGCCGAGATGCTCGAGCGCAAGCCCGAGGAAGTGATCCGCAAGGCGGTCAAGGGGATGCTCCCGCGCAACCGCCTCGCCCGCCAGCAACTGACCAAGCTGAAGGTGTACGCCGGGCCCGACCATCCGCACGCAGGCCCAGCAGCCCAAACCGATGGAGACGAACTAACTTGATCCCCGAGGACGAGCAGACTCCGGAGACTCCGGACGAGAGCACCGAGACTCCGGACGAGAGCACCGAGCCGACCGCCGAGGCTCCCGAGGAGCCCCAGGCCGAGTCGCCGGTTGAGGAGTCTGCCGAGCAGCCCGAGGCCGCCGAGGAGGCGCCCGTTGCCGAGGAGGCCCCGGTCGAGGAGCCGGTCGCCGAGGAGGCCGCCGAGGAGGCTGCGCCCGAGCCCGCCAAGGAGCCCGCGGCCGAGGAGAAGAAGAAAGACGTGATCCCGGGCGCCGACCTGGAGCCGATCCTGGTCGAGCCCGAGGGGCCAGCGCTGAGCGCCGAGGAGAAGGCCCGCCTCGAAGCCGAGGAAGAGGAGAAAGCTCGTCGCGAGGCCGCGCTCGCCGCCGCCGAGGAGGCCTCGGCCGAGACCGCCAGCCGCGCCCCAGCGAAGATCGAGAGCGGCGCCCGCTTCCTCGCCACCGGCAAACGCAAGCGCTCGATCGCCCGCGTCACGCTGCTTCCCGGCGACGGCAAGATCGAAATCAACAAGCGCAGCCTGGAGGAGTTCTTCCCGCGGCCCCTGCACCAGACGATGGCGCGCCAGCCGCTCACCGTCTCCGGCTACGAGGGCAACGTCGACGTCCGTATCCGCGTCCACGGCGGCGGGATCAGCGGCCAGGCCGGCGCGGTCCGCCACGGGATCGCCCGGGCGCTGACCGAGATCGACCCCGAGCTGCGCGGCGACCTCAAGCGCCGCGGCTTCCTCACCCGTGACGCTCGCGTCAAGGAGCGGCGCAAGGCCGGCTTCAAGAAGGCGCGTAAGAAGCCGCAGTTCTCGAAGCGCTAAGGCGTTTTCGATTGCGCCCGGGGGCGCGAACCCTGTAGGACTTGGTTATTCGGCTCGCTTGCTGAGGCGGGTATTTGGGTACGAGCACCGAAACAAGGAGTCCCAATGGCCACCCAGACCACCCGAAAGCTGTTCGGAACCGACGGCATCCGCGGCGAGGCCGGCACCTTCCTGACCGCCGAGCTGGCGACCTCGCTGGGCCGCGCCGTCACCGCCTCGCTGGAGGCCGAACGCCCGCAGGTGCTGATCGTCCGCGACACCCGCGAGTCGGGGCCGATGCTGGAGGCGGCGCTGGCCGCCGGCGTCGCCGCGGCCGGAGGCGACGCGCTGCTCGGCGGCGTCCTGCCGACCCCGGCGGCGGCGATCCTGGTGAAGCGGCTCGGGCTCGACCTCGCGGCGGTCGTCTCCGCCTCCCACAACCCCTTCCAGGACAACGGGATCAAGTTCTTCAGCGGCCAGGGCACCAAGCTCGGCGACGAGATCGAGGCGCAGATCGAGGCGCTGATGGAGGAGGCGCCGCGGGCGACCCCGCAGGCCGGCGCCGTGCGCGAGCTGAACGGCGGCCTCGAGGACTATCTGCGCGACCTCGAGCGCGCCTTCCCGCTCGACCTCTCCGGCCGCCACATCGTCCTCGACTGCGCCAACGGCGCCACCTTCCGTGCCGGCCCGGCGATCTTCGAGCGGCTCGGTGCCCGGGTCGAGACGATCGGGGTCGAGCCCGACGGGCGCAACATCAACGCCGGCTGCGGCTCGACCCACATGGAGGCGCTGACCGCCAAGGTCGTCGCGTCCGGGGCCGACCTCGGCTTCGCCTTCGACGGCGACGGCGACCGCGTGCTCGCGGTCGACGGCCGGCGGTCGCGTCCACGACGGCGACGAGCTGATCGCGCTCGGGGCGCGGGGGATGGCGGGCCGCGGCGAGCTGGCCGGGGTCGTCGTCACCGTGATGACCAACTTCGGCTTCCACAGCGCGATGGCCGACGACGGCATCGAGGTCGCCGTCACCCAGGTCGGCGACCGCTACGTGATCGACGAGATGCTGCGGCGCGGCTGGCAGCTCGGCGGCGAGCAGTCGGGCCACATCATCGCCACCGACTTCGTCGCCACCGGCGACGGGATCGCGGCGGCGCTGATGACGATGCGCGAGCTTGGCGAGCGCGGCCTCGACGACGCGGCGCCGATGGAGAAGCTGCCCCAGACCTTGGTCAACGTTGAGGTCGCCGACCGCGAGGCGGTCAACGATGCGGCCGTGGTCTGGGAGGCGGTCGAGCGCGAGGGCGCGGCCCTGGAGGGCCGCGGACGCGTGCTGCTGCGCCCCTCCGGCACCGAGCCGCTGGTGCGGGTGATGGTCGAGGCGCCGAGCGCCGAGGAGGCCGAGTCCGTCTGCGGCCGGCTGGTCGCGATCGTCCGCGAAGAGCTCGGCTAAAGACCCGAGGGCCGCGGCCCTCTACCCTGTCTCGCCTCAGTGTGTGGAATCGTCGGATACGTCGGTGAGCGGCCCTGCGAGGAGCTGCTCCTCTCCGGCCTCGAAAAGCTCGAATACCGGGGCTATGACTCGGCCGGCCTCTCGGTGCTCGGGAACGGCGAGGTCGAGAGTGTGCACGCGGTCGGCAACCTCGCCAACCTACGCGCCGCGGTCGCCGAGCAGGCAGCCGCCAACGGCGGCGCCCTGACCCCCGCCGGGATCGGGATCGCCCACACCCGCTGGGCCACCCACGGCCGCGTCACCAAGGAGAACGCGCACCCGCACGACGACAGCTCCGGCCGCGTCCACATCGTCCTCAACGGGATCGTCGAGAACCACGCCTCGCTGCGCAAGCGGCTGCAGGCCGAAGGCGACGAGTTCACCTCGGAGACCGACGCCGAGGTCGTCGCCCACCTGATCGCCCACCACTACGACGGCGACCTCGCCGCCGCCGTGCGCGCCGCCTACGCCGAGCTGCGCGGCCACTATGCGTTCGTGGCGATGCACGCCGACGAGCCCCAGCGCCTGGTCGGCGCCCGCAAGGAGTGCCCGCTGGTTGCCGGGGTCGGCGAGAACGAGATCTTCCTCGCCTCGGCAATCCCCGCCTTCCTCGCCGACACGCGGCTGGCGATGCCGATCGAGAACGGCGAGATCGTCGAAATCGAATCTGGCGCGATCCGCCTTACCGACGCCGAGGGTACGCCGATCGAGCGCGAGCCCGAAGAGGTGACCTGGGACGCCGACGCCGCCGAGAAGGGCGGCTACGAGACCTTCATGCTGAAGGAGATCCACGAACAGGCCGACGCCGTCGCCGAGACGATCGCCGACCGCCTGCCCGGCGACGAGGGGGTCGACCTCTCCGACGTCGACCTCTCCGACGAGTTCCTGCGCGGCGTCAAGCGGATCGTGATCGTCGCCTGCGGCACCTCCTACCACGCCGGCCTGATGGGCCGTTACGCGATCGAGGAGTGGTCCCGGGTCCCGGTCGAGATGGACATCGCCTCCGAGTACCGCTATCGCAACCCGGTGGTCGGGCAGGGCGACCTGGTGATCGGGATGACCCAGTCGGGTGAGACCGCCGATACCCTGGCGGCGATGCGGCTGGCCCGCGAGGCCGGCGCCACGGTGCTCGCCGTCACCAACATCATGGGCAGCCAGGTGACCCGCGAGGCCGACGCCGTCCTCTACACCCGCGCCGGGCTCGAGGTCAGCGTCGCCGCGACCAAGACCTTCGTCGCCCAGGTCGCGGCGATGTACCTGCTGGGGCTGCGGATCGCCGAGCTGCGCGAGACGCTGCCGCCCGCCCGGATCGCCGAGCTTGTCGCCGAGCTGAAGCACCTGCCCTCGAAGATCGAGGAGACGCTGGAGCTGACCGAGGAGGGGGTCAAGGCGGTCTCGGCCGCCCACTCCGACCAGGATTTCTTCCTCTACCTCGGGCGCCACATCGGGCTGCCGATCTGCCTCGAGGGGGCGCTGAAGCTGAAGGAGATCTCCTACATCCCGACCGACGCCTATGCGGCGGGGGAGATGAAGCACGGCCCGATCGCCCTGCTCGACGAGTCGACGCCGGTCGTCTGCGTCGCCACCGACAGCCCGGTCCTCGAGAAGGTGCTCTCCAACGTCGAGGAGGTTCGCGCGCGCGGCGCGCAGACGATCGCGATCGCGACCGCGGGCTCTCGAGCGGGCCGGCGAAGTCGCAGACGAGACGATCGCGGTCGCCCGCACCGACTGGATCCTGCAGCCGATCGTCGCGATCCTGCCGCTGCAGCTGCTCGCCTACGACATCGCCCGCGCCCGCGGCCTCAACGTCGACCAGCCCCGTAACTTGGCCAAGACCGTCACGGTCGAGTGAATCGATCCAAACGGGCTGTTAGGGTCCCCCGCCGCATGAGGGTACGTCTCGTCCTGCTACTCGCTCTGACCACCGTTGCGGTGGCGCTGATCGCCGCCGGTTGCGGCGGCGGCGGAGACAGTTCGGGCTCGGACCCGGCCGCTGTGGCCCCGGCCGACTCGCCGATCTTCGTCGAAGTCGCCGTGCAGCCCGAAGGCGAATTGCAGACGAACCTCGAGGGCCTGGCGAAGAGCATCGCCGGGATCGACGACCTCGGCGGCCTGATCGTCGAACAGCTGGAGAACGGCGCGGCGCCCGGGGACGAAGTCGACTTCAACATGGAAATCGAGCCCTGGCTCGGCGAGCAGGCCGGCATCGCGCTGCAGGAATACGACGGTGACGATTTCAGCGGCTACGTTGTGGCAATCGCCACCACCGACGCCGGCGAAGCCGAAAAATTCCTCGAAGGCAACGAGGACATCGTCGAGGAAGGCAGTTACGAAGGAACCGACTTCAGCGTCGAAGACGACGGGACCACCGGCGGCGTCGTCGGCGACTTCGTCGTCGTTGCCGAAGACGAGCGGTCCTTCAAAGCCGCTGTCGACGCCAACGATGGCGAATCGCTGGCCGACCAGGACGCCTACACGAGCGCCGTCGACGCCGGCCCCGACGAAAGCTTTGCCGACGTCTTCGTCGATGTCGGTGGCCTGATCGAAGAAGCGGGCGGCACGATCGATCCGGAAGCCGAAGCATTCCTCGAAACCGCCGGGATCGAACCGAAAGAAGCGACCGCGCTGGCCAGCGTCGTCCCCGGCTCCAACCAGATCGAGATCGACTTCTCGACCAACCTGCTCAGCGAGGAAGCGCCGACGGGCGACGCCTCGGAGCTGCTCGGCTCGCTGCCAGGGGGTTCCTTTGCCGCCTTCGCCGCAGCCGATTTCGGGACGCGCTCAGCGAAACGATCGACCAGCTAGACGAGGAAGGCATCCCCGGCGAGCTCGAACCGAACCAGCTGAAGAAGGCGATGAAAGAAGCCGGGATCGACCTCGACCGGATCGGCGGCTCGATCGTCGACGTCGGCGTCTTCGCCCAGGGCAACACGGAGCAGCAACCTGAATGGCGCCGTCGTGCTCACCACCACCGACGCCCAGGAAGCGCGCAACACCGTCGCCAACGTCGGCCTGCTGCTCCGCTCCAGTGGCAACCCGGGCTACACCCGGATCTCCGAAGAAGGGATCACGGGCTTCTCGGTCACCGACGAGGACGACCTCGGCAGCCAGCCGCTGGTCGTCGCCGCCAAAGGCGAGAAGATCGCGATCTCCTACGGCCCGGTTGCTGCGGCGGCGGCGCTGACCGCCGGCAAGAGCGCCACGCTGGTCCAAAACCCCACCTTCAAACAGGCGGGCGAAGCGCTCGGCGAGACCCCGCTCAGCGGCTTCGTCGCCGGCCCGGCGACCGTGGCTCTGGTCGAAAACCTGCTCTCGCCTGAAGAACAGGCCGAACTCGAAGAAGTGCGGCCGCTGCTCGACAAGATCGAATACGTCGCGATCGGCACCGGCAGCGAAGGCGATCTCGCCACCTCGAAGCTGATCGTCGGCTTCACCGAATAGGGCCTAGGCTGGGGCGATGGAGCCCTGGCAGCAGCCGCTCTACGACGCGGAGGGGATCCGCGCGATCGACGCCTGGGCGATCGAGCGGCAGGGGGTGCCCTCGGAGCAGTTGATGGAGGCGGCAGCGACGAAGCTGGCTGAGACAGTCGCGGGGCTCTCCCCACAGGGGCCGATCCGGGTGCTCTGCGGCAAGGGCAACAACGGCGGCGACGGCCTGATCGCCGCCCGCAGGCTGGACGAGCTCGGGTTCGAGGTCGAGGTCGCCGAGCTATTCGGCGACGAGGCTCCCGCTGACTTCGACGCCTGGCTCGCCGGCTCCGGCGCCGTCGTCGATGCGATCTTCGGCTCCGGCTTCTCCGGCACCCCGCGTGAGCCGGCCGCGGCGGCGATCGCCGCAATCAATCGTTGCCCGGCGACCGTGATCGCCTGCGACATCGCCTCCGGCGTCGACGCCTCCAGCGGCGAGGTCGCCGCCGAGGCGGTCGAAGCCGACCTCACGGTCAGCTTCCACGCGGCCAAGGTCGGCCAGCTGGTCGCCCCCGGCAAGTGGTGCTGCGGCGAGCTGCGGGTCGTCCCGATCGGGATCCCGGCCGGCGCCCCAAGTGCGCCGGTGGCGGGGACGATTGCTCCCGACGTGCTCGACCTGGCGCCGCGCCGGGGCGCGCGCTCGACCAAGTTCAGCTCCGGCCAGGTGACGATCGCCGGCGGCTCGCGCGGGCTGACGGGTGCGGTGCGGATGTGCTCGACCGCGGCGATCCGGGCTGGCGCCGGCTACGCGACCGTGGCTATCCCGAGTGATCTCGAGCCGGTCTTCGAAGCGGGCGAGCCGGAGGTGATGTCGGTCGGCTGTCCGGGCGGGGATGGCCGCCTCGTGCCGGCTTCCGCGAAGGCGGCGATCAGGTCGTTCGAACGTGCCGCGGCGGGAGTGCTTGGGCCAGGGCTGGGCCGCGATCCCGGCTCGTTCGAGTTTGCGCACGAGGTCGCCGCGGCGGTGGCGTGCCCACTGGTGATCGATGCCGACGGCCTCAACGCGTTCGCGGGTGATCTGTCGCGGATCGCCGAACGTGGTGCGCCGACCGTCCTCACCCCGCACGCCGGTGAGCTCGGCCGTCTGCTCGAGCGCGACTCGGGGGCGGTCGACGCGCACCGGCTCGCCGCCGCGAAGGAGGCGGCGGAGGCGGCGGCGGCGATCGTCGTCCTCAAGGGCGACGACACGATCGTCACCGACGGCGAGCGGGTCGCCGTCAACGCGCTCGCCGCTCCCGGCCTGGCGACCGCGGGCAGCGGTGACGTTCTCTCGGGGGTCGTCGCGGCGCTGCTCGCCCGCGGCCTCGAGCCGTTCGCGGCGGCCTCCGCAGCGGTCTTCGCGCACGCCCGCGCCGGCCGCGACGCCGCGGCGCGGATCGGCGCAGCCGAGTCGGTGATTGCGACCGACGTGATCGCTTCGGTCCCGGTGGGCCTGCTTCCGTCTCAGACGGTCGAATAATCTGCGCCGATGGAGCGCGCCGTCGCCCGGATCGACTTCGACGCGATCCGTGCCAACTGTGCCAGGCTCAAGGCCGAGCTGGGGGAGGACACCGAGCTTTGCGCGGTCGTCAAGGCCGATGGCTACGGGCACGGGGCTGACGGCTGCGCCGGCGCCGCCCTCGCCGGTGGCGCGACTTGGCTCGCGGTCGCCACCGCGGTCGAGGCGGAGGCGGTGGGGCGGCGCTACCGCCACGTGCCATTGCTCACCCTCGGCGCCCTGACCAAGGAGGAGGTGGACATTGCCCTCTCCGCCAGCTCGGAGCTGACCGTTTGGCGCGATGACTTCCGCGCCCTGGTCGCCGCCCGGGCTTCCGCCCAGGGCGCGAGCGCCCGCGTCCACGTCAAGTTCGACAGCGGCATGGGCCGGCTCGGCAATCCCGACCCCGAGGACGTGCTGGCCCTGGCCCGCGCCTGCGACGCTGACCCAGCTCTGGAGCTGGCCGGGGTCTGGACCCATCTCGCGACGGCCGACGAACTCGAGTCCGGCTTCTTCGACGAGCAGCTCGACCGCTTCGAGCAGGTCGCGACTCGGGTCAAGGAGGAGTTCCCCGGCGTCCTCGTCCACGCCGCCAACAGCGCCGCGGTCTTCCGCGACCCCCGCTCGCACTTCGACATGGCGCGCTGCGGGGTGGCGGTCTACGGCCTCGACCCCTTCCAGGGCGACCCGGCCGAGCGCGGCCTCGTGCCGGTGCTCTCGCTGCGCTCCTACGTCGCCGACGTCAAGCGTTTCCCGGCCGGCGCCAGCGCTGGCTACGGGCAGACCTGGACCGCCGCCGAGGACACCTGGGTCGGCGTGATCCCGCTCGGCTACGGCGACGGCGTCCGCCGCGGCCTCTCCAACAACGCCGAGGTGCTCGTGCGCGGCCGCCGCCACCCGCTGGTCGGCACCGTCTCGATGGACAACGTCACGGTCGACCTCGGTCCCGAGACCGAGGTCGAGCCGGGCGAGGAGGCCGTCCTGATCGGCGCCCAGGGCGAGGAGCGAGATCCGCGCCGAGGACCTGGCCGCCCGTCTCGGCACGATCAACTACGAGGTCACCTGCGGGATCTCGGCCCGCGTCCCGCGGCGGGCCGTGTCGAGTTAGGGGGAGCTATGGCCGCGAAAGTCGACAGCCCCGGACGAAGGTTGGCCGAGGCTCCGGTTGTCGCCGCCGTCCGAGGTGCGCTCGGCGACGCCGAGGGCATCTGGATCGCCGGTGGCGCGGTGCGCGACGCGGCGCTCGGGCGCGAGGTGACGGACCTCGACCTCGCGGTCGCCGAGCGACCCGGGGCCGATCGCGAAGCGGATCGGCAAGGGGCTGGGCGAGCACGCCTTCGAGCTCTCGGCCGAGTTCAGGACCTGGCGGGTCACCGCGCAGCAGCAGGGTTGGCAGGTCGACGTCACCGCCTTGCGGGGCGACTCGATCGAGGCGGACCTCGGCGAGCGCGATTTCACGATCGGGGCGATGGCGATGGCGCTCGGCGGCCGATGATCTGATCGACCCATTCGGCGGTCTCGCCGACCTCGAGCGCCGGCTGCTGCGGGTGGTCAGCGAGCGCTCGCTTCGCGGATGACCCGCTGCGCCTGCTGCGCGCCGCCCGCTTCGGCGCCCAGCTCGGGCTCGAGATCGACTCCGCCACCGTGTCCCTCGCCCGCACGGCCGCCGCCCGTGCCGCCGACCCGGCCGGAGAGCGCCAGCTGGCCGAGCTCCGTCAGCTGATCGGCGGCCCCGACCCGATCCGCGGCTTCGCCCTGCTCGACGAGCTCGGGCTGACCGCAGTCGTCCTGCCCGAGCTCGAGGGCCTGCGCGGGGTCGAGCAGGGCCCCAACCACCACCTCGACGTGCACGGCCACACGATCGCCGTGCTCGAACACACGCTCGAAGTCGAGGCCGACCTGGCTCGCTTCGCCGGCGAGCGTGCCGCCGAGGTGGAAGCGATGCTGGCCGAGCCGCTCGCCGACGAGGTCGACCGGGGCACCGCGCTGCGCTTCGGCGCGCTCCTGCACGACATCGCCAAGCCGGCTACCCGCAGCGAGCGGGGCGGCTTCGTCGGCTTCCGCGGCCACGACGTGGTCGGGGCGGAGACGATCGGGGCGATCTGCGCCCGCCTCCGCGCCAGCCGCCGGCTCACCCAGCACCTGCAGGGCCTGGCGCTCCACCACCTGCGGCTCGGCTTCATGATCCCCGAGGCGCCGCTGCCGCCGCGGCGGGTTCACGACTACCTGCGCGCCACCGACCCGGTCGGCGTCGACGTCACCCTGCTGACGGTCGCCGACCGGCTCTCGGCCCGCGGCGCCGGGTCGCTGGCCAGCCCGGAGATGGTCGAGGCGCACCTCTCGCTGGCCCGCGAGATGATCGCCGCTGCGCTCGACTGGCGCCGCGACGGGCCGCCGGCCCCGCTCCTGCGCGGCGACGAGCTCGCCACCGCGCTGGGGATCGATCCGGGGCCGGAACTGGGCAGGGCGATGGCCGAGCTCGAGGCCGCCCAGTACGCCGGCGAGGTCGAGGACCGGGACGCCGCGATCGAGCACGCGCGCAACTGGGTGGTCTGGTCCAAGGACGACGCCTGAGCGGCGAAATGCCCGCTCCTGTAGCTTTCTCGGCCGCATGGCCAAAGAGGAAAAGATCGAAATGGAGGGGGAGATCACTGAGGCTCTCCCCAACACGATGTTCCGGGTCAAACTGGACAACGGCCACGATGTCCTCGGCCACATCTCCGGCAAGATGCGCCGCCACTACATCCGCATCCTGCCCGGCGACCGCGTGAAGATCGAGCTTTCCCCGTACGACCTCGACCGCGGCCGCATCACCTACCGCTACAAATAGCCCGGCGCTGCAAACCGGCGCCTGGCGGTGTCCTCGGTCGCTCGTGTGCAGAGCACACCACGCTCCCTGCGTCCTTGCCACGCTTGGTTTTCACGGCCGGGGGTCTGCGAACTCGGCGATCAGGGCTGACCAGGCGAAGTCTTTGGCGCCCAGGCCTTTGCCGGTGCGCGGGTCGTAGTACTCGCGCAGGCCTTCGCGCGCTGCGGCGGCGATCACGCCGTCGGCGAGGCGCTGGGCCTCCTCCGCGTAGCCGAGCCGGCGCATCCCGAGCCAGACCAGCCAGGCGGAGTTGACCCAGGTCGGGCCGCGCCAGTAGCGCCGGATCGGGCCGCGGCCGCCGTCGGGTTCGTAGCTCGGCTGGTCGGCGGCGACCGAGGGCGGCGCGACCGGGGTGAGGAACTCGCGCTCGTCTAGCAGGTGCTCCTCGATCAGCCGCCGCCCGATCTCCTCCGGCAGGTCGGGCAGCGCCAGCGGGGACAGCGAGGACCAGGTGACGGTGCGCGGGCGCACGCCACCCGGCTGGGCCTCGTCGACGAAGAGCCCGCGGCGCTCGTCCCAGAGGCGATCGACCAGAGCCGGCGTCGCCGAGGGCCGGCCCGCCGCCTGCAGAGAGAGCGACCAGAGGGTGTTGACGAGCGTTTCGCAGAGCAGCGGTCGTCCCCGCGCCCGTAGACGCTTCGCGTTGAAGCCGAGCCGGCGGTTGGCGCGGACCAGCAGCGGGAAGCCGATCCTGCCGTTGGCGCGCCAGCCCCAGACCTCTTCGAACTTCGGCGAGGCGTCGAGGCCGGACTCGTCGGGCTGCACGATCCAGAGCAGGCCGTCGCCCTCGAGGTCGCGTTCTTCACTCAGCCAGTCGAGCTGGGCGAGGATCCGCGGCTCTTCGGCCGGGTCGCCGACGGCGATCCTCCAGGCCCAGGCGAGCAGCGGCGGCTGGATCGTCTCGGTCTGCAGGAAGCCGCGGCGGGTGGCGACGTTGTAGAAGCCGAGGCGGGGCAGGGTGACCGGCTCGCGCCAAAAGATCGTGTGGCCGACGAAGCCGTTGGGCCGCTGCGCGACCAGGAGGCTCTCCAGCTCGGCCCTGGCGCGAGCGGGCTCGAAGCGACGCCAGACGATCGCCGCGAAGCAGGAGTCCCAGTACCACTGCCACGGATAGCGCCCGGGGCTCGGCTCCGTGTAGGAGTAGCGGCGACCGGCGTGCTCGCCTTCGTGCCAGTTCTGCCGCAGGACCCGCTCCGCCTCGGCCAGTACCCGGCGCTCGGCGTCGCTCATGCCGCGGTGCGGCGCATTTCGCGCAGGGCCAGCGCCCCGAGCACCGCGAGCATCCCGGCCAGGGCGAGGAAGCCCGGCCAGGTGTCGGCCCAGGTGACGGCGCCGACGAAGCCCTGGCGCGCCGCTTCGACCATCTGCGTCGCCGGGTTGACCTCGGCAATCGCGTGCAGCCAGCCGGAGAGCAGCGCCAGCGGCGCGAAGGCCGGCGTCAGCAGGGTGAGTGCAGTCATCCCCGTCTGCATCAGCGGCGCCGCCGACTGGCTCTTCGCCCGCAGCGCCAGGAAGGAGCCCCAGCAGGCGCCGATCGCGGCTAGCCCGGCGACCATCAGGTAGGCGATCACGAGGCCGTCGAGGCCGGGCCAGCCGGCGCCGAGGACGAAGGCGATCGCCAGCACGAAGGTGGCCGGGATCAGCGAGCGCACGCTGGCCGAGATCACGGTGCCGGCGAGCAGGACCCAGCGCGGGGCGGGGGAGACGAGCAAGCGGTCGAGCCAGCCGGCTTCGATGTCGCGGGCGAGGTTGACGCCGGCGGCGGCGCCGGTGAACCCGGCCCCTTGCAGCATGCTGACCGGGACGATAAACGCCTCGTAGCTGCCGGTGGTGAAGCCGTTCAGCTGGGTCAGCGCGCCGAAGACGCCGTTGAGGCCGAGGAAGAAGATGGTCGGCGCCAGCACCCCCGGGATCGCCGCGCCCGGGACCCGCAGCAGCTCGTTCTTGGTCCGCGCCATCAGTGCCGCGATCGTCGCCAGGTTGACTCGCCAGCTCGGGGCCGCCGCGACCGCCTCCATCAGCCGGCCCTCAGCCGGTAGCGCAGGGCGCGGGCGCTGAGCAGCAGGCCGGCGAGCACGATGCCGCCGATCGCGGCGAGCGCCCCGAGCGTGTCGGCGGCGTCGACCCCGGAGATGATCGGCTCGCGCACCCCTTCGACCACGAAGCTCAGCGGGTTGTATTCGGCGATCGTTTTCGCCGGCTCAATCATCAGTTCCTCGGGGAAGAAGGCGGAGGAGAGGAAGAGCAGCACCAGGACCAGCGGGAACAGGCCCTGGACGACGCTGGAGCTGCCGGTGCGCAGGGCGATCGCGGCGCCGAGCCCGCCGACTGCCAACGACGCGGCGGTGATCAGCGCCACCGCCAGCAGTGCCCCGGCGATCCCGCCCTCGATCTCGGCGCCGAAGATCAGCCCGATCGCGAGGAACCAGACGGCGGCGAAGAGACCGAGCGCGGCGGTGCCGGCGAGGCGGCCGAGGACGATCGCGAAGCGCGGGATCGGTGCGGCGAAGAGGCGGTCCACGAACCCCATTTCAATGTCGACGGCGAGCGCGATCCCGCCGCTGTTGCCGGCCAGCATCATCGACTGCATCATCGCCCCGGCCAGCATGAACTGGAGGAAGCTCTGCACTTCGGGGAAGCCGGGAAGGTTGACCGCGGCCGAGGCGCCGCCGGTCTGGACCGCCAGCAGCAGGGTGGGGAAGATGATGATCGGCGCGATCAGCTGCGGGCGGCGCAGGGTCTGGCGCACCGAGCGCATCCCGAGCCCGCGCACGACCCTCAGGTTCGTCGCCAGCCCGCTGTGGCTCATGCCTCCGCCGGCTCCGCCTCGGCGTCCTCCTCGGTCAGGTGGTAGCCGGTCTTGGCGACGAAGACGTCGTCGAGGGTCGGCTTGACCAGCTCCAGCGACTCGACCGCGATCCCGGCTTCGTCGAGGACGCGGACCACGCGCGGGATTTCGGCGGCGCCGGCGGGGACCTCGACCAGCACCGTCCTGGCGTCCTTCGGCGGCAGCAGGCGGCCGATCTCGCCGAGCTTGGCCTCCGCCTCCGCGACCGAGCCGTCGGCGAGGTGGAGCTGGATGTGGGGGTTGCCGATTTCCGCCTTCAGCGCCTCCGGCGAGCCTTCGGCGACGATCTTGCCGTTATCGATAATCCCGACGTCGTCGGCGAGTTGATCGGCCTCCTCCAGGTACTGGGTGGTGAGGAAGACGGTGGTGCCGTCGTCGTTCAGCGTCCGCACCTCTTCCCAGATCGTTTTGCGGCTGACCGGGTCGAGGCCGGTGGTCGGCTCGTCGAGGAAGAGCACGCGCGGTTCGTGGACGAGTGCGGCGGCGAGGTCGAGGCGGCGCTGCATCCCGCCCGAGTAGCCGCCGACCCGGCGGTCGGCGGCGTCGCTCAGCCCGACCCGGTCGAGCAGGTCGTCGGCGCGGCGGCGCCCCTCGGCGGTCGGGATGCCCTGCAGCGTCGCCTGCAGGCGGATCAGCTCGCGGCCGGTCATCAGCGGGTCGAGCGCGGCTTCCTGCAGGGCGACACCGATCGAGGCGCGGACCGCGCGCGCTTCGGAGCGCACGTCGTGACCGGCGACGCTGGCGCTGCCGCCGGTCGGCAGCAGCAGCGTGGTCAGCATCCGCACCGTCGTCGTCTTGCCCGCCCCGTTGGGGCCGAGGAAGCCGTAGATTTCGCCCTCCTCGACGGCGATGTCGATCCCCTGTACGGCGAGCACGTCGCCGAAGGCGCGCTCCAGGCCTGCGGCGACGATCGCCGGCACGGCCTAGGCCCCCGCGGACTCGGCGGCCCCGGAGAGCGCCAGCGGCGGCTGCGCCTCGACCCAGCGGCGGCCGTTAGCCTGCTCCAGCGCCTCGGCGGCGTCGAGCAGCAGCTCATCCCGACCCCAGGCGGCCTGCAGCTGCAGGCCGATCGGCAGGCCCGCGTCGAGGCCGACCGGGACGCTGATCGCGGGGATGCCGGTGAGGTTGGCGAGGGCGCCGCCGCGCACATTTGCCTGGTCGGCGGTCGTCGTCCCCGAGGGCAGCTCGACCAGCGGCGCTTGCAGCGGCGGCGCGACGGCGGGTACGGTCGGCCAGGCGATCAGGTCGACGCCCTCGAACAGCGCCGCGACGCGCTGGCGGAACAGCGCCCGCACCTGCGCCGACTTCACGCTGGCCGCCGCCGGCAACAGCATCCGGTACTTGAGCAGGCCGCGTCCCAGGGGGCTGAGCTCGGGGTCGAGGCTGTTGAGGCGGGCGGGGGAGAGGCCGGCCATGCCCTCGGTGTTGGCGATCAGAACCGTGGCCAAGGCCGAGGTCTCCAGGTCGGGCAGCTCGATCTCGACGACCTCGCCGCCGCTCTGCTCGGCCAGCGCCGCGATCGCCTCCTCGCAGGCCGCCGCGACCGCCGGGGCGACGTCCTCGGAGACGACGTTGCGGACGACCCCGATCCGCAGCCCGCGGGCCTCGCCGGCGGCGAGCTCTTCGCCGCACAGCGCCGAGCCGAGCAGGCGGGCGTCGGCGGCGTCGGCGCAGAGCGGCCCGGAGACGATCGTCGTCGACTGGTCGGCCATGTGGTGCCCCGCCATCGCGGCGCGGCCGAAGGTCGGCTTCAGGCCGGTCAGCCCGCAGTAGGCGGCGGGGTAGCGGATCGAGCCGATCCCGTCGGCGCCGACCGCGCCGGCGACCAGCCGCGCGGCAACCGCCGCCGCCGGGCCGCTGGAGGAGCCGCCGGGGCAGCGCTCGAGGTCCCAGGGGTTGTGGGCGGGCCCGTAGAAGGAGACGTTGCCGGTGCTGCCAGAGCCGAGCTCGTGCATGTTGCCGACCCCGACGATCACCGCGCCGGCGTCGCGCAGCGCCCGGTAGGGCCCGGACTCGCCGGGGGCGCTCGGCGCCAGCATCTCGGCGGCGCCGAAGCGCTGCGCCCGCCAGGGCAGCGGCCACTCGTCCTTGATCACGACCGGGACCCCGTGCAGCGGCCCGGCCGGGGCGGCGTCGGACATAGCGCGCGACATCTCCGGGAAGGTCTCGACGACGGCGTTCAGCGCCGGGTTGCGCTCGGCGACCCGGGTCAGGGTCGCCTCGAGCAGCTCGACGGGGTCGATCTCGCCGGCCGCGATTCCGGCGGCCTGGTCCCGCAGCGAGCGATCGAGGCCGCTCATCAGCTCGGCGGTCGCGAGAGGTCGGGACGCGGTTCGGGCCGGGCGGCCGAGGCGTCGAAGGCGAAGAGGTCGAGGATCGGGGGCCAGAACATCGCCTGGGCGGCGCCCATCACCGCCAGCTCTACCTCGTCGGCCTCGACGCCGAGCGCAGCAAGGCCGGCCGGGATGAAATCGTCTGCCCGGTTGGAATCCCCCATCTGCTCGGGAACCCTAGCGGGGCCCTTTGGCGGGGATCGTGCAACCGGTCACGCGGGAGCGCATTTCTCCGGCGTCGAAGGCAAGATTGGCGGCGCAACTGGCCCCCGTGGGCCGTGTTGCCTGAATCGATGTCAACGGAATCGAGAAACCCCCGATCGCGCCGCGCCTGGGCGTCGCTGCTCGCGGCGGCCTGCGGGTTCGCCGCCCTGGTCGCGATCGCCACGCCCGCCGACTCGGCGCCGCTGCGCACCCTGGTGCTCGGCCAGACGACCGAAACCCCGCCCGCTTCCTGTCCGGGCAAAATCGTCAACAACGTCGAGATCACCCCCTGCCGGGTGGAGGGCCACGTGACTGGCTTCCAGGCGATCGCCGGCGGTGTCGCGAAACCGTACGAGGTGCCCTTCGACGGCAAGATCGTCGCCTGGTCGATCACCCTCGCCAAGCCCTCGAAAGTGGAATCGGCGACGACCACCGACGAGGTCGGCTTCTTCAACGACTTCCTCGGCGAGCCCTCGATGGCCCGGATCGGCATCCTGCGCCCGGTCGAAGGCTCCAAACCCCCCAAATACACGCTCGTCCGCCAGAGCCCCCTGAAGCTCCTCAACCCCTACTTCGGCACCACCCCGATCTTCGCCCTCGACCAGCCGCTCAGCGTCCTTCAGGGTCAGATCGTCGCCCTCACGATCCCCACCTGGGCGCCGATGTTCGCCTTCAACGTCTCCTCCGACAACACCTGGCGCGGCAGCCGCCTGCCCGAACACTGCGCCTCCAAGGAAGACATCCAGAACGGGCGCCCCCAGCAGGGCGTCGGCAAAACCAAGACCTACGGCTGCTACTACTCGAACGCGCGCCTGCTGTACACCGCGACGCTGGTCAAAAAACCGTAGCGGTCACGCCGGGCTCAGGCGCCCTCGCCGCCCGGTCTTGACCTGACCATGCCGGCGGCGCTACGGACCAGCAGCCGCGTCACCGCCGCGGGCGATTTCTCGATCCGCCCGCGGAAGCGAGGGTCGGACTCCGCGCCGGAGACGCGGACGACGCGGATCCGCTTCTCCTCCAGGTCCTGTTCGAGCACGCTTTCCGCGAGCTCGACCTCGGGGTTCTCCTTCTTGGCCGCCTCTCGCTCCAGGTGGTCGGCGAGGATGCCCGCGATCCCTTCGACGATCGACTCGGAAGCTTTCTGGCGCTTGCGTTCCTTGGCGATGATCGATTCCGCTTTCGGGCCGATCGCGATCCAGACGTCGGGCAGGTGGGTGACCTCGAGGAAGCCTCGGTCGGCTTTCAACCATTTCGCCGTGGATTCGGTTAGGTCGTCAACATCGATCTCGGACTCGTCGCCGAGCTTCCCCGACTCGAAGTAGCGGATCGACTCGTCCCACCTTCCGGCGAAGCCGTCCCAGATCTCGCGCCGCTCGTCTTCAGTCGTGAAGCGCCCCGACGGCGAGTCGCTGTGCGGGTCGAAGCGGGCGGAGAGGTGCACGAACCAGTGCTCGAGCTTGCGGGGGACGATCAGGGTCGTTCTCTGCGAGAGCTGGTCGAGCCGGTCGGCGCGGCGGCGCAGCCCGCCCGCGTACTGCTGCACCCGCACGTCGTGGTGGTGCAGCGCCTGCGCCCAGAGGGTGAAGTGCTCGGGCTTGAGGAAGGCGGGCGGAAGGCCGTTGCGGCAGATCAGCAGCCACCCCGACCGCTCGGTCACCCCGTCGAGGACCCAGTCGAGCGCCGACTCGAACATCTCGCTGTTCAGCAACAGCTCACTGTCGACCGCCGGCTTCCCTTTGGGTGGGACCACTTCATCCTTGATCCTCCCCGCGGTCGTGCGCTCAGCCGCGTGGACCCGCTCCGCCCGGATCGCCGCGCGGGCGATCAGCCGGCCCGCCTCAGGCAGCCAGAAGTCCCGCTGTTCTTTCTCCTGCGGCCGTTCCGCGTCTGGATCGCGGCTGAGGAAGTGGGTCATGCTGGCGATCGAGAGCATCGTGATCCCCTCGTCGGGGCTCGCGTCGAGGATGTTCCGCGGCGGCACGATCGGGTCCTCGCCGCCGCTGACGAAGAGCATTCGGTTGCTGTACTCGGAGAGGCGCTCCTTGTAGGAGCCGCGGTCCTCCTGCAGGAAGACCTGTTCGAAGATCCGCTGGAAGTAGCCAAACCGCTGCAGCGGCATCCCGGCGACGACCTCGACGGGCTCCTCTGGCTTCCTCGATTCGTCGGCGAGCCGGCCCTGCAGCATCGAGTTCGAGATCTCGGGGCGGAGCGCGTGCAGTACCGCCTGCCACTCCTCCGGGTGGGCGAAGGCGGTCGGCGAGAGCGAGGCGATCGGGCCTCCCGAGCAGATCGTCGTGCAGCTGGAGACCACCTGCGGCCAGGCGAAGAAGATCGACTGCGCGATGAAGCCCCCGAGGCTGTAGCCGATCAGGTGGATTGGCAGGTTCGTCCGCCTCCCGGGGCTCCTCCCGATCGCGTGGCGCACCAGCTTGATGCATTCGTCGACCCTCGTTCGCTCGATCTCATCGCCCGTGCGCAGATCCTGCTGTTCCTCCGGCTTCACCTGTCGTTTGCGCATCTTTTCGGTCCGTTCGATTCGCTCGCGGCTGGTTTCGTGGAGGGTCGTCGCCTCCTCGTGGATCTCTTCGCCGAGCGAGACGAATCCCGGTCCGGGGAGCTCGCCGCCGACCATCCAGCTTTTGGGCTTGGCGCTGGTCGCGATCCCCAGCAGCCAGCGGACGCAGACCATGTAGCGCAGGAACTGCCGGAAGAGGTCGCCGGCGTCGTTCAGGTAGCGGTCGAGCGGGGTCTCGGAGAACGGGCCGTGGTAGGCGAAGTGCATCAGGTGCCCGGGAAATGGCATCACGACGCAGGCGGGCCCCGCCTCGTCGCCGTCCTGTTCCTGCAGGATCCAGTCGGCGAGGCGGTAGTAGAAGATCAAGTCGTCGGCCTCGTTGAGGCCGTTGTGGAGCAGGAAGAGCCTCGTGATCCGCTTCGTGTTCGGGTGGCGCAGGACCCGTAGCGAGTGCATGTTCGGCCGCAGCAGTGGCATCCCGTACTCGGCCTTGCGGTTGGTGCCGTAGATCGGGGCCGAGGGGAAGGGGACGATCGTCTCGTGCAGCTGGCTCTCCGCGTTCCTGTGGACCTTGAAGGTCCGGCTGAAGTGCCGGTGGGGTTCGGACTCGGGCGTCCACCGCTGCAGCTTCGAGCCCCAGTCCGCCAGCTCCAGGTTCAGTTCCCTGTCGCGCTCTTCGGGCCCAATTCGTGCAACGCCTTTGAGGTTCTTGTGAACCTGCTCCCTGCTTTTCAATTTCCCCCCGTTTCGCCGCGGCCAACACCCCTGTTGGACCGCTGAAGGCGAGGATGCCTATCAGTATTCGAAACGAACAGACCGGTTCGCTGAGCCGAGAGGCTCTAGGGCGCGGTCTGGCGGAGCCCGCAGTACGGGCAGTCGCTGACGTCCAGCCCGATCAGCTGGTCGCAGCGTCGGCAGGCGCGGAGGTTTTCCGGGCTGCGCGGGAGTGAAGAGACCGAGGGGGCGAGGGGAAGGACCTTTGCCACCGGCTTCATCTCCTCACCGGTCTCGCGATCGACGTAGATCTCGCCGGGCTCGATCGTCGAGATCGCCTCGCGGCCGGAGGCCGGGGCGCGCATGCGGTAGAGCTGACGGTCGTTCGTCATCGCCGGGGAGATTATTAGGTTGAACGGCATGAAGGTCCTGATCTTCCACGGCTACATGCTGCGCGGGACCGGCAGCAACATCTACAACGCCAACTTGGCGCCCGCCCTGGCCCGTCTCGGGCACGAGGTCCACCTGCTCTGCCAGGACCGCGAGGTGGAGCTGCCCGGGGTGCGGATCCACAACCCCGAGATCGGCGGGTTGCTGCCCGTCTACGTGAAGGACCCCTACGAGGGCTTCGAGGTCAAGGCCTTCCCGGAACTGAGCGAGGCGGAGCTCGACCGCTATCTCGACGCCAACGTCGCCGCCGTGCGCGCCGTCGCCGAGTCGGTCGGCGGGATCGACGCCGCGCTCGCCAACCACCTGGTGATGGCCCCCGCGATCCTCGCCCGCGCCGCGGTCTCGCCATACGCGGTCAAGGTCCACGGCTCCGACCTCCTCTACACGGTGCGGCCCCATCCGGAGCGCTTCGTGCCCTTCGCCAAGGAGGGGGTGAGGGATGCCAACGGCGTCCTGGTCGGCTCCCGCCACACCGCCGAGTCGCTCTGGGAGACGGTGACCGGGGTGCCGACCCTGCGGGAGAGGACGCGCCTCGGTCCGCCCGGGGTCGACGTCGACCAGTTCCGCCCCTCGGGCGCCCGTCAGCCGAACCTCGTCGCCTACGTCGGCAAGCTGATCGTCTCCAAGGGCGTCGACCTGCTGCTCGCCGCCTGGCCCCTGGTCCACGCCCACCACCCCGGCGCCCGGCTTGAGATCGCCGGCTACGGCGAGTTCGAGGAAGGGCTCCGCCGGCTCGCGGCGGCGCTCGCGCGCGGCGACCTCGATGACGCCCGCGAGGTCGCCCGGCTCGGCCGCGCGCTCGAGGGCGGCGAGGAGGGGCCGCTGCCGATCCTCGCGGCCTTCCTCGCCGCTCCGCCGGCGGGCTACGCCGAGGCGGCCCGCGCGGCGGCCGGCTCGGTCGAGTTCGTCGGCCGGCTCGAGCACGACGAGGTCTCGACCTTCCTTCCGCGGGCCGACGCCTTCGTGATGTCGAGCACCTACCCGGAGGCGTTCGGGATGGTCGCGGTCGAGGCCGCCGCCTGCGGCGTCCTGCCGGTCTCGGCCGGGCACTCGGGGATGCTCGAGGTCTCGCGCCAGCTCGCCGCAGCGCTGCCGCCGGCCGTCGCCGACCTCGTCTCCTTCCCGGTCGCGAGCGGCGCGGTCGAGGCGATCGCTGCGCGGCTCGACGCCTGGCTAGACCTCCCGGCCGAGCTGCGCGAGCAGTCCCGCGAGGCCCTGGTCGAGACCGCGCGCCAGCTCTGGAGCTGGGAGGGGGTCGCTCGCGGCGTGCTCGCCGCGGCGGCCGGGGACCTCGACTCCCTGCCGCTTCCCTAGCCGCTCACGAGCCGCTCGTGACGAGCGTCATCTGGGGCGGAAAGCGTCCCGCCGCCGCTTCAATAGAATCCCCGCCGCTGCATGTACGGACGCCTGCCGATAGTGAAGATGCTGGCCGCCACGGTCGCCCTCGGGGCTGCCCTCTCGGCGGTCATGGTTTCGATCAACTGGGACGGCCAGCAGGCCTCGACCGCCGCTCCGAAGATCGACGATCTGCTGAACGTGATGATCGTCCTCTCGTCGTTCGTCTTCGCGCTGGTGGTCGTGATGCTCGGCTACGCGCTGTGGAAATTCAAAGCCAAGCCCGGAGACGAATCCGACGGCGAGCCGATCCACGGCAACACCCGGCTCGAGGTCGCCTGGACCTTGATCCCGACGATCATCGTCCTCTTCGCCGGCGGCTACAGCTGGTCGGTGCTCGACCAGATCGAAGAGCCCGCCGATAACCCGCTCACGGTCGACGTCTTCTCCCAGCAGTACGCGTGGAGCTTCGGCTACCCGGGCAAAGACCTCGCCTTCTCCGAGGGCGAGCTGCACGTCCCCGTCGACCGGCAGGTGCACTTCAAGATGCACGCGCAGGACGTCATCCACTCCTTCTGGGTCCCCGAGTGGCGGATCAAGAAAGACAACGTCCCCGGCATCACCACGACGGCGATCGTGACCCCCGACAAGGTCGGCACCTACCAGCTGATCTGCACCGAGCTCTGCGGCTTCGGGCACGCGACGATGCGGGCCAAAGTCGTCGTCGAGTCGCCAAAGGATTTCCAGAAATGGGTCAGCGAACTGAAAACCGAGATCCCGGACGACTTCCTCGAGTCGATCAAACAGGACACCGAAACCGACCCGATTTCGGTCGGAACGGGCGGGGCATAATGAGGGGGATCTGATGGTCGCCGCGATCAAGCAACCCGGTTGGATTCGAGGCGCGCTCGGCGCCCTCGCCGCCGCCGCCTTCGGCTTCGGCCTCGTGGTCGCCCTGCGCGCGATCTCCGACCTGCCGCTCTGGCAGACCGAACAGACCGGCTACCCGCACGTCGTCGTGCCGCTGACCCTGGCGCCGCTCGGCTTCCTCGCCGGCTTCGGCTGCTTCGACTACTGGCTGCGCTGGGCCGCCGGCGCGCCGACGATCCCCGACGACCACTCCCAGCACGGGGCCAAGACCTGGAAGGACTACTTCCGCTTCAACACCGACCACAAGGTGATCGGTATCCAGTACGTCGTCACCACCTTCGTCTTCTTCTTCATCGGTGGACTGATGGCGATGCTGATCCGGGCCGAGCTGGCGGCCCCGGGCACCCAGATCGTCGACGCGGCGACCTTCAACAGCCTCTTCTCCACCCACGCGGTGATCATGATCTTCGTCTTCGTGATCCCGGTCTTCGCCGGGCTCGCGAACTACGTCCTGCCGCTGATGATCGGCGCCCCGGACATGGCTTTCCCACGCCTCAACGCGCTCAGCTTCTGGATGCTGCCGCTGGCCGGGCTGCTCTTCATCGGCAGCTTCCTCGCCCCCGGCGGCGCCTTCGACGCCGGCTGGACCGGCTACGCGCCGCTCTCGACCGGGGCCCCGCTGGGGCAGTCGTTCTTCAACCTCGGCGTCCAGTTCGCCGGCGCCTCGTCGATCGCCACCGCGCTCAACTTCCTGGTCACGATCATCACCATGCGGGCGCCGGGCATGACCTTCTGGCGGATGCCGCTGCTGGTCTGGGCGAACCTCTCGACCTCGCTGCTGGTCGTCGCCGCGACCCCGTTCATCGCCGGCGTCCAGTTCATGGTCCTCTTCGACCGCGTCCTGCACACGAACTTCTTCGACTTCTCCGCCGGCGGCGACGTGATCAGCTACCAGCACATCTTCTGGTTCTACTCGCACCCAGCCGTCTACATCATGATGTTGCCCGGCTTCGGGATCATCAGCGAGGTCATCTCGATCCACGCCCGAAAGCCGATCTTCGGCTATCGATTGATGGCCCTGGCGCTGATCGGGATCGTTGTGCTCAGCTACTCGGTCTGGGCGCACCACATGTTCGTCGCCGGGATGTTCTCGTGGCTGCGCGTGCCGATGATGATCACCACGCTGCTGATCGCGGTGCCGACCGGGATCAAGATCTTCTCCTGGTTAGGAACGCTCTACTTCGGCAAGATCCACACCTATTCGACGGCGATGCTGTTCGCGCTCGCCTTCATCGTCACCTTCACGATCGGCGGGATCAGCGGCGTGATGCTCGGCATGGTGCCGCTCGACATCCACGTCTCCGACACCTACTTCATCGTCGCCCACATCCACTTCGTGCTGTTCGGCGGCTCGGTCTTCACGATCTTCGCCGGCGTCTACCACTGGTTCCCGAAGATGACCGGGCGGATGTACGACGAGAAACTTGGCCGCGTCCACTTCTGGGGCACCGTGATCGGGACCTGGGGCACCTTCATCCCGATGCACTGGGTCGGCATGGACGGGATGCCGCGGCGCGTCGCCGACTACGCGACCCAGTTCGGCGAGTGGAACCTGCTGATCAGCGTCTGCGCCTTCTTCCTCGGCGCCGTGCAGCTGGTCTTCCTCTACAACATGATCGTCAGCTGGCGCTTCGGCCCGAAGGCGAGCGCCAACCCCTGGCGCGGCAACTCGATCGAGTGGCAGGTCTCCTCGCCGCCGCCGATCTTCAACTTCGACGAGATCCCGCGCGTAGTCGGCGGCCCCTACGAGTTCGGGGTGCCCGGCGCCAAACACGCGATCATGACCAGCGGCGAGGGCGCCGAGGTGCCCGCCGGTGAGCCGAGCGTGGTGGGCGCCAAATGAGCGAGGCCGAGAAGCGCCCGCTGCTTGTCTTCGTCAACGAGGTCGCCGGCGGCCGCAAACTGCTGCAGGCGGTGCGCGAGCGCCAGGCCGAGGTTTCCCGCGTCGTCGTCGCCGCGCCCCAGAACCAGCCCTCGGTCGGCCAGCTGATCGACGCCGGCGAGCTGCGCGAGGCCGCGCGGGCCCGGGTCGAGGTGACGATGGCGGTGCTCAGCGAGTTCGGGATCGAGTCGGTCGGCGAGGTCATGGACCCCGATCCGGCCCTCGCCCTCGACGACGCCGTCCGCGCCCACCAGCCGGGCGAGGTGCTGCTCTCCTGTCTCTATGACTCGCGCTTTGGCCTCACCCGCAAGGACCTGGTCGAGTGGGCGCGCGAGAAAGTCGAGCCGGAGGCGAAGCTGACCCATGTCCCGGTGCGGATCGAAGACGACGCGATCCGCTGGGACCTGATCCACACGCTGGTCGTCGCGACCCAGACCGTCGCCGCTCCCGACCTGGTCGAGCGGCTGAAGGAGCGCGCCGCGGCGAGCCCGCACCGCTACACGATCGTCTGCCCGCGGGCAGACGAAGTCAGCGAGGCCCAGATCGTCAACGACCTCGCTGCGACCCTCGCCGAGCTCTACAAAGGTGAGATCGACGCGACCGGGCAGCCGATGAGCCCCGATCCCTTCCTCGCGGTCAAGAACGCGATCGAGCATTACCAAATCGATGAGGTCCTGATCTCGACCTTCGCCGGCGAGGGTTCGCGCTGGCTGGAGGGTGACCTGATCGGCCGCGTCCGCGAGATCACCGAGAAGCCCGTCGAGCACATCGAGGTCGGCCGTCCCGCCGCCGCCGTCGCCGCTGCGGTTGCCGAGAGCGGCGCTACCGCCGAGGGAGGGGAGGCCTGATGGAGAGCGCAACCGTCGCCGTCGGTCACGGCCACGCCGAGCACCATCACGGCCCACCCGAGGCCAACCAGAGCTCGCGGATCGACAAACAGGTCCTTGGCATCCTGCTCTTCATCGTCTCCGAGGTAATGGTCTTCGGATCGTTCTTCGCCTCCTACTTCTTCCTCCGCGTCGTCGTCGACCCGCCGAGCTGGCCGCCGGATCCATACGAACTGCCGGTCGCCGTCGCCGGGATCAACACCGCGATCCTCGTCTCCTCCTCGTTCACGATCCACTACGCGCTCGAGTCGATTCGCCGCGGCAACCGCAAAGGCCTCAAACTCGGCCTCGTCCTCACCTGGATCCTCGGTGCGACCTTCCTCTTCATTCAGATGAACGAGTACGTCCACATCGGCTTCAGCGCCCGCGACCTCGCCTTCGGCTCGATCTTCTACGGTCTCACCGGCCTCCACGGCGCCCACGTCTTCGTCGGCCTCCTCCTGCTCAGCTTCGCCTCGATCCGCGCCTTCCGCGGCCACTTCGGGCCAAAGGCCGAGGACCATCTCGGGGTCGAGGTGCCGGGTATCTACTGGCACTTCGTCGACGTCATGTGGATCGTCGTCTATGTGACCGTCTATATCTTGTAGGCGGCCGCTGCAAACCGGCGCATCTCGCGGTCCTCAGTCGTTCGGATCGAGTCACGCACTAGAAGTGCGCTCCTCTCACCTCACTCCCTGCGTCCCACGACCTGCTTGGTTTTCGCGGCCGCGCTTGCTTCTCCCGCTCAGGACGAGGATTTCAGGATGAGAATCAACGAGGCGGCGGTCTTCAAATGGGTCTTGATCGTGGGCGCGGCGGCGGCGACGGTGATCGTGCTGACGTTGCTTACGAGCCAGCTCGTTGGGGCACTGTGGTTCTTGGTGCTGGTGATCGTCGGGTGCGTCTACGGCTACCGCTGGGCGGTGCGCAAACGGCGCGAAATCCGGCGCTGAGAATTTGCAATCTGCAGACAACACATTGCAACTTTCCGAGTAGCCTGCTTTCATGGCTACCGCGATGAGAGACAAGTGGACCGACGAGCGGCTCGACGACCTGAACAAGAAGGTCGACGACGGCTTCGCGAGGATCGACTTGCGCTTTACCCAGGTGGATCAGCGGTTCGCTCAGGTGGATCTCAGGTTCGCGCAGGTGGAAGCTCGGATAGACGGGCTGCAGAGAATGATGTGGCAGGGGTTCGCCTGGGTGGTCGGGCTGCAGGTCACCTTTTTCGTCGCGACGATCGGCTTCATCGCTGCGCAGACCTGAGGCACAACCTCCCGCTCAGCTCAAGTACCGCCAGCGTCAGCGCTATTGGCACCGTCGCCGGCAGGGTGTCGAGGGTGAAGAAGAGGAAGTCGAAGCTCACTCCCAAGAGGGCGGCGATTGCGGCGCCGGTCAGCTGCAGGCGGCGGTTGGAGGCGAGCAGGGCGCCGAGGGTGGCGGCGATGAAGAGGTCGCCGAAGCCCATCAGGGCGTCGCCGAAATGGGCGAGCTGGAGCTTTGGGAGCCCGGCGGCGGGGGCGGCGGCGTTGAGCGTGGCGTTCGGCTCTTGGAGGAGGTTGGAGCCGACCAGGTAAGCGTCGATCGCCGCCATCGCGTAGATCCCCAGCTTCACCCAGCGGCCGGGGACGACGGAGACCAGCAGCCAGCCGAGGCTGACGCAGGCGAGCGCCGAGAGGACCAGCGCCGCGGTATGGCCGCCGAGCTCGCCCTTCCAGGCCCAGGCGACGGCGAACAGCGGGACGACCAGCAGGGCGAGGGGCGGGCGGGCGCCGCGGACGAGCGCCGCCAGGGCCAGCGCTGCCAGCGGCGGCACCGCGATCAGCGCCAGGTAGGTGAGGAAGTCGGCGCTGGCCGAGTCGAGCGCGATCGCGGCGACGACGAGACCGATCGGCAACGGCAGGGCTAGCGCCCACCAGTTGCTCCGCGCGCGGTCGAGCAGGGGCGTCGCGGCGACCGCTCTCGGGGCCGCCACGAGGGCCGCCTGGACGAGGCTGAGCGCCCCGATCGAGAGCCAGAACGGGAGCATCGGCCCCGTTCGCCCCTAGCCGACGCCGGAGGCCGCGCCGGCTGGCTGCGCCGGCTCCACGGTGGCCGGCTTCTCACGCGGCTCGAGTTGACCGGCGGCGGCGACCGTCCAGAGCATCGCCAGCCAGTTCCCGGTCGCCAGGGCGACGTGGACCCAGACCAGCGATCCGGGCAGCTCCAGGGCCCACTGGACGCCTCCTACGACGCCCTGGACCGCGAGGAGGCATAGGACCACGGTCAGGGGCTTCAGCGCCCTCCTGTCGCCTCCTGGCCGCCGCAGGAAGAACCAGACGCCGATCGCCGCCAGGCCGTAGACGGTGGCCAGCGCGGCGTGGCGCTGGACGACCCATTCCAGGGTCTGGCCGCCGTAGAAATCGAAGCGGTGGACGAGTTCGCCGTCGTGGTCGCCCGGATGCGGCCCGGAGGCGGTGGCGATCGTCCCGGCGAGGATCGTCAGCTGCCCGAGCGGGATCAGGGCCCGCACCGCCCAGACGCCCCGGAAGTCGGTCGACTTACGCCGCTCCCCGGGCTCGTAGCGGGCGCACCAGGCCAACGCGAAGGCGGCGTCGAGCAGCATCATCGAGAGGATGAAGTGGAACATCACGAGGCCGGGCGCGAGGTGGAACTTGACCACGAGGGCGCCGAGCACCGCCTGCCCGACGACGCCCAGCGGCAGTAGGCCGCCGATCCAGGCCAGGTGGCGGCGGTAGGGGTTGCGGAAGAAGGCGAGCCCGCAGGCGGCGATCACGGCGAGCCCGACGAACCCGGTCAGCAGCCGGTTGCCGTACTCGATCACCGCGTTGATGTCGGCGGGGGGACGGTGCCGCCGTGGCATTTGGGCCAGTCCGGGCAGCCGAGGCCGGACCCGGTGAGCCGCACCGCCGAGCCGGTGAGCACGATCAGGGCCAGGGAAGCAAGCGCCACCGCGGTCACCTGGGCGTAGCGGTGAGGCGAGATCTCCAGCCGATTCCTCAGGCGTTCTCGCAACTAGGTACTCCACCGAAGCGGCCGGCGAGGGCCGCTTCGCTCAGCCGCCGGATTTGCCTTGGCCGGCGGGCGTGTTTTCGAACAGGTACTGGACGAGGTCTTCCAGTTCTTTTTTCGACAGCGTTTCGCCGAAGTTGGAAGGCATGATGCCGGCCGAGTAGCCCGGAGCGATGACTTTGTCGGGGTCGACGATGTCCTCGTGGATCTCCTCCGTCGTCACGCCGGCGACCAGGACTTCGTCGAGGTTCGGGCCGGTGGTGCCGCCGGAGCCGGCGGCTTCGAGGATGTGGCAGCCGCCGCAGCCGTTGTTGGCGAAGACCTGGGCGCCGGGGCCACCGGGGACCTGGGGCGGTTCCGCGCCGGGCACGCCAGCCCACATCGCCACGTAGGCGGCGACGTCCTCGAGGTCCTGGCCCTCGACGATCTTCGGCGGGCATATCGGCTCGTGGGTTGCCGCTGGCCGGGCGCGGCAGCTCGACCTGCGCCTTGACGACGCCTTCGATCGTGTCGTCGGTCATCCCGGTTTCGCGCGCCGAGGCGAAGGCGTGGTCGAGGTTGGGGCCGATCCCTTCGGCGGAACCGGCCTGGGCCAGCTCGTGGCAGTTGCCGCACTTGGCCCGGAAGAGGATGCGCCCGCGGTCCGGATCGGCGCTGGTCGTGCCGCAGCCGCTGGCAACGACGACGGTGGCCGCGAGGGCGACCAGGGCGAGCAGCAGATTGATGAGTTTCGGGCGGCGGTTCATACGGCGGAAGGCGGGGCGGAGTCTATATGTCGAGGCCGCTCGAAAGCGTTCGTCTAGGCCCTGTCGATTCGGGTACTCTCGATGCGATCCGCACTAACTCAGTGACGCTGCGAGGAGGACGCGATGCAGGTTCGAGACGGGATGACCGAGGTATCGCTGACGGTGGGGCCGACGCACACGCTGCGCGAAGCCGCGCGGATGATGGTCGAGCAGCGGCACCGGCGCGGCGCTCGTCTCCGACGCCGAGTCCCCGGAGCCGGGGATCGTCACCGAGCGCGACCTGCTGAACTCGATCGGCGCTGGCGAGGACCCCGACGTCGAGCTGGTCGGCCAGCACATGAGCGAGCGCGTGATCGCGGCGACCCCGGACTGGAGCCTCGAGCGCGCCGCCGCCGAGATGTCGCGTCGTGGCGTCCGCCACCTTGTCGTCTTCGAGGGCGGCGACGCGATCGGCGTGCTCAGCATGCGCGACATCGTCCGCGTCTGGACCAGCGACGGAGCGACCTCGGGCATGACGCCCGGCTGAGCCGGCTTAGGGCTTCGGGGGCGCTGAGATCGTCTCGACCGGCAGCGCGGCGCCGCGGACGACCTGCTTGCGGGGCAGGCGGTAGTACTCGCGGATCGAGCTGCGGACGAGGCTGCGGAAGGCGGCGAGGACGAGGATCGCGCCGACGATCGCGTAGATGAAGGGCGCGAAGATGAAGCCGGAGGCGTAGATGCCGGCGACCAGGCCGATCGCGCCGAGCGCGAAGAAGGCCGGCGCCCAGGAGGCGCGGGGCGTGTGGATCGTCTCGCCCGGCTCGGGGATCTGACGGTGCTCGCTCATCCCTGGGCGATGTAGAGGAAGGCGGCGACGAAAGAGAGCGCGAAGATCGCGGCGGCGAAGCCCCCGGCGACCAGGCCGGCGCTCATGTTCTTGCGTGCAGTCTCGCGATCCACGGCCTGATTTCTATCAGGTCCAGAAGGCGGCGGACCTACGCGTTACTGCGTCCTCGGTCGGCCAAATAGCTCTGCTATTCGGCCTCCCTGCGTCCTTGTCCCGCTTGGCCCGGCGCCCTCTGGACTTAAACGTTCGCTGCGATCGCGATCGCGAGGAAGAGCGCCGCCAGGTAGGCGAGGCTGAACAGGTAGGTGCGCAGCGCCCAGGCGCGGTCGGCAGCGCGCAGCAGGCGGTAGGAGAAGTAGATGAAGACGGCGCCGAGCGTCATCGAGGGCACCAGGTAGGCGATCCCGAGGCCGCCGGCGCAGAAGGGCAGCTGGGTCACCGCGTAGAGCAGGACGGTGTAGAGCATGATCTGGCGCCGCGTCTCGGCCTCGCCGCGGACCACCGGCAGCATCGGGATCCCCGCCTTCGCGTACTCGTCCTTCATCAGCAGCGAGAGCGCCCAGAAGTGGGGCGGGGTCCAGAAGAAGATGATCGCGAACAGGTAGAAGGCCATGCCGCTGAGCTCGCCGGTCACCGCCGCCCAGGCGACGAGCGGCGGGACCGCGCCGGCGGCGCCGCCCCAGACGATGTTTTGCCAGGTCGAGCGCTTCAGCCAGATCGTGTAGAGGAAGACGTAGCCGAGGAAGCCGGAGAGCGAGAGGCTGGCCGCCAGCGGGTTGATCGCCAGCGACATCAGCAGGAAGGACGCGGCCGCCAGCGAGACGCCGAAGACGATCGCCGCGCGCGGCGAGATCCGGCCCGCGGCGACCGGGCGGTTGGCGGTGCGGGCCATCATCTGGTCGATGTCGCGGTCGAGCGCGTGGTTGACCGCGCCGGCCCCGCCGGCCGACATCGCCCCGCCGAGGCAGGTGAGGAAGATCAGGCCCAGCGAGGGGTCGCCGGCGACGTACATCGTCGTCACCGTGGTGAAGAGCAGCAGCGACTGCACCTTCGGCTTGGTCAGCGTCAGGTAGTCGCGAAGCAGGCTCGGGGCGGCCGGTCGCGCGGCGGCTGCCGGGTTGGGCGCGGTCCGCGCGCCGGAATCCATCGCGGTCAGGCTACCGGCTGCGACTCGCGGGCCGCAGCCTCGCTACGGGCGCTGCGCGCGGCGATCGCGAGGCGGATGTCGCGCATCGGGCGCGGGCTGCGGACGTCGGGCAGGACGTCGAAGTTGTGCGGGTCGGGCGGCGAGAGGGTGAGCCACTCGAGCGTGTCGCCGCCCCAGGGGTCGTGGCCGGCCTCCGGGCCGCCCTCGCGGCTGGCGATCGCGTTGACGAGGGTCAGCACGATCCCGGTCGCGAGCACCAGGACGCCGATCGAGGCGATCAGGTTGTAGGCGTCGACGCCTTCGCCGCTGAAGAACTTGTAGGCGTCGATGACCTGGCCCTGCTCGGAGCCGGCGAAGAAGAGCGGCACGAAGGCGAGGAGGATGCCGACCACCATCGTCCAGAAGGAGATCCGCGCCAGGCTCTCACCCATCGTGCGGCCGGTCATCTTCGGGAACCAGTAGTAGAGGCCCGCGAAGCCGCCGAAGACGGCGCCGCCGACCAGGGCGAAGTGGGTCGCGGCGGTCGCGTCGACCGTGTTCTTGACGTTCCAGGCGGCGCCGACCAGCGAGTGGCCGATCTCCGCGGCGAGGCCGATCGAGATCATCGAGATCGCTCCGACCGCGAACACCAGCGGCGCCCGCATCCGCAGCGTGCCGCCGATCAGGGTCGAGATCAGGTTGAACATGATCAGCCCGAAGGGGACGATCAGCGCCAGCGAGAGCGCCATCGCGAAGTACATCCAGCCGATCCCGATCGGCGCGGTCAGCATGTTCTGCATCCAGGCCAGGGTGCCGATCACGGCGATCGCGGCGAGCGAGCCCATCACCACCCCCCGGTTGAACAGCGGTTTGCCGGAGAAGGTGGAGACGATTTCGGCGATCGTCGCCAAGCCGAAGATCAGGATCAGCATGTAGCTGCCGGAGAAGAAGATCCAGCTCAGGTGCTGCCAGAGCAGCGGCGCACCGCCGGAGCCGTCGGCGAAGAAGATGCCGTCGTAGTTGCGGTCGATCAGCAGCATCGTCAGCGCTGCGAGCAGGACTGGGCCGATGAAGAGGATCAGCCAGGAGCCGACGGTGGCGGCCCAGGCGAAGACCGGGACGCGGCGCCAGGCCATCCCGGGGGCCCGCATCTTCCGCATCGTGGTCAGCAGGTCGATCGCGAGGAGGACGAAGCCGAGCGTCGCCAGGCCGGTCGCGGTGGCCCAGGCGTCGACCCCGTTACTGGAGAGGAAGGCGACCTCGGTGAGCGGGGCGAGCGGGTTGACGCCGGCCTCCGAGGGGGTGAAGAGGAGGGTCGCGTAGAGGACGGTGGCACCGGCGACGTAGAGCGCCAGGCCGAGCTGTCCGAGCCGCGGCAGCGCCGTCCCGCGGGCCCCGACCTGCAGCGGCGCAACGTAGTAAAAGAGCCCCAGTACCAGGGGAATCGCGAAGAGGAAGACGGCGGTCGCCCCGTAGCCGGAGAGCATCCGGTTGAAGGTCACGGGGGAGAGGAAGGTGTTGTCGGGGATCGCCAGCTGCAGGCGCATCAGCAGCAGCTCGAGCAGGGCGATGAAGAGGAAGCCGAGCGCGCTGCAGATCATCACCCGGCCGACGTCCTTGTGATCGGCGCTGGTCGTCAGCTCGGCCCAGCGCGGCCGCTGCCGGCCGACCTCGGTGGGGTCGATCGCGATCTCGGGACGGGGCCTATCGCTCACGGCACTTCTCCATTTTCGATCTGGCTGACGACCCGTTCCTGGGCGGCCTCGATGTCGGTTTTCAGCTGCTTGATGTAGTCCTCGTACTCCGCGGGGGAGACGACTTCGACCTCGGTTCCCATCGCCGCGTAGGCCTGGCCGGAGAGGCTCGAGGCGCGGCCGGTGTAGGCGCCCTCGTCATCGGTGCTGAAGAGGACCTTGCTGGTCTTGCCGGGGACCGCGTCGCGCTTGGCGGCGAGGTCGGGGACGTTCCAGGTGTGGACGACGTCGGTGCTGACCAGGTCGAGGGTAACCGCGGTGTCGCTAGGGACGACGAGTTTGTAATAGGAGAAGGCGCCGTTGGGATAGTCGTAGCGCCACAGCCACTGCTGGCCGGTCGCTTTGACCTCCAGGTTCGCGGGCTCTCCCTTGTCGGAGACGAGACCCTCGCCGCCGGTGCTCGGCGCCTCGCGCGCCTTGTCGGTGAAGAACACGCCGACCACGAAGAGCAAGACAGCGAAGGCGGTCAGCAGGCCGGCGACCCGGAACTGGATGCCGCGACCGCTCGAGACCTGGCGCGGCTCGGCCCCGCGCTCGCTGCGGTACTTGCGCACCGCGTAGAACAGCGCGACGTTGATCGCGATCACCACGAATGGCTGCGGCGAAGAAGCCGATCCAAAGCAGCGTGTCGATCTGATCCGTGGCAGGGGAGTGCGGCGCCAAAGCGCGGCCATTCTATTCACGCGCGGCGGCGCCGCGAGTCCTGACCCTGAGGGGGACCTATACTCGCCGACCCTATGAAGCGGCGCTCCCGGCACCAGCGGCAGCTTCGACTCGCGGTTCGGGCCGGCGCCTACGCCGCGCTCGGGGCGGCGGTCGCCGTCCCTTTGCTGCGCCGCCGCCTGCGCATTCCGGCTCCGGTAACCGCCGCCGCCTGCTACTCGGCGCCGCTGGCGCTGGCGGTCCTCGTGCCGCGCTCGAAGAAGCGCGACGTGGCGATGTTCACGCTGCAGATGCTCGCCTTCACCGTCGTCCACGAGCTCCCTTATGACGACCCGGAAAAGCTGCGCCGGCGCCTGCGCACCCGCTACCCGATCGTCAGCGACCGTCTGATCGGCGGCGGCCGGCTGCCCAACGCCCGCCTGCAGAAGCTGCTCTCGCGCTTCCCCAAGGGGGGTCCGGTCGACAAATTTCTCGCCTGGACCCACTGGCTCTGGTTCGTCGAGCCCTACCTGGCGCTGGCCCTGATCCTGGCCCGCGACAACGATCGCTTTCCGCGCGCCGCCCGGCAGATGGCGGCGGTCTTCGATCTCGGCTGCGCCGTCTACTTCGTCGCGCCGACGGCGCCGCCCTGGTGGTCCTCCGAGCAGCAACTCACCGACGGCGAAGAGGTGCGGCGGGTGATGGTCGAGGTCGGTGAAGAGACCTGGGGCCGGGCCTGGCCGACGATGTACGGCACGCTCGGCGGCAACCCTTGGGCGGCGATGCCCTCGCTGCACTTCGCCACCTCCGTGCAGGCGGCGCTGTCGCTCTCGGAAGCCGGAAAGGCCGAGGGGGCGCTGGGCTGGGCCTACGCGCTGACCCTCGGCTTCGGGCTCGTCTACCTGGGCGAGCATTACGTGACCGACCTCCTGGCAGGGGGGTTGCTGGTCGCCGCGGTGCGCCGCGGCGAATCGCTGGCCGAACCGCTCGTTCACGGGTTCAACGGCACGCTGCAGCAATTGGAGAGGATCGCCACCGGGTAGTTTTCGGTCGTGCCAGTGAGCGACTCGGTGAACGGCAAAGGGGCCGTGCAGACCGACTCACCCGAGTCGGTTGAGCCAGATACTCGCGAAGAGGCCCCCGCTGAAGTACCCCTTCTGACCACGCGTCGGCTGGTCCAGACCGTGGTCCTGATCGTGATCCTCCTGGTCGGGATCTACTTCCTCTTCCCGAAGCTGGTCGGGCTGAGCGACGCGATGAGCAAACTCGGCGACGCCGACCCGCTCTGGATCGGGATCGCGATCGGCTTCAACGTCGTCGCCTTCGCCACCTACATCGCCCTCTTCAAGGCGGTGGTCGGCGGCCGCGCGCTGCGGCTCACTTGGCTGGAGACCTACGAGATCAACATGGCGGGGGTGGCGGCGACGCTGCTGTTCTCGGCCGGCGGCGCCGGCGGCATCGCCCTCACCTACTGGTCGCTGCGCAAGGCGGGGATGCGGCGCCGCGACGTGGCTCGGCGGATGGTCGCCTTCATCAGCCTCCACTACGCCTTCTACCCAATCGCCCTAATCGTCTGCGGGGTCCTCCTGCGGACCGGCGTCGTCAGCGGGGCCAACGACGTCGAGCTGACGATCATCCCCGCCGCGGTGGCGGGGGTGATGCTGGTGCTCGGCCTGCTGATTGCGCTGATCCCGGCCGACGTCGAGCGCCGCCTGCAGCCATTCGCGCGCGGCGAGAAGGCGCGGCAGTTCCTGCGCACCGCGGCGAAAGTCCCGGCCACGGTGGGGGAGGGGTTCCGCTTCGCGATGGGCCTCTTCGCCCACCCCTCCAGCGGCGGCCTCGCGGTGCTCGGCGCCGCCGGCTACTGGGCGGCGAGCATCGGCGTGCTCTGGGCGTCCTTCCACGCCTTCGGCGTGCACGTGCCACTCGCCGTCGTCGTCCAAGGGTTCTTCCTCGGCATGGTCGCCAACCTCTTCCCGCTCGCCCCGGCCGGGGTGGGGGCGGTCGACGCCGGCATGATCGGCGCCTTCGTGCTCTTCGGGATCCCCGAGGAGACGGTTTTCCCGGCGGTCCTGATCTTCCGCCTGGTCGCCTTCTGGATGCCGATCGCGCCGGGTATCGTCGCCTTCTTCCAGCTCCGCAAAACCGTCCACCGGTGGGAAACAGACGGGCTCCCGATCGAGCGCGGAGACGGGGTGAGGTCGGAGTTCGAGCCGACCCTGCGGTGATACTATAAAAAGTAAAGTATTAGTCTTCCGAGGCGGATATGACTGAGAGCAAGAAGGTCGAGAACGTAATCATCATCGGCGGGGGGCCGGCCGGGTACACGGCGGCGCTCTACACCGCGCGGGCCAACCTCGAGCCGCTCGTCTTCGAGGGCTTCCAGTGGGGAGGCCAGCTGCAGAACACGACCGACGTCGAGAACTATCCGGGCTACCCCGAGGGGATCATGGGCCCGGAGATGATGGGCCAGTTCCGCGCCCAGGCCGAGCGCTTCGGGACCCATTTCGTCACCGACGACGTCGACCGCGTCGAGCTCTCCGACGGCGGCGTGCAGAAGGTCTTTCTCGGCGACGAGGAGCACCGCGCCAAGACCGTCATCCTGGCGATGGGGGCGGAGCCGAAACGGCTCGGCATCCCCGGCGAGATGGAGCTCGCCGGCCGCGGCGTCTCCACCTGCGGCGTCTGCGACGGCGCCTTCTTCAAGGGCCACGAGGTGATCGTGATCGGCGGCGGCGACTCGGCGATGGAGGACTCGATCTTCATCTCCAAGTTCGCCGAGCACCTGACGGTGGTCGGCCGCCGCGACGTGTTCCGTGCCTCGAAGATCATGTTCGACCGCGCCCGCGAGAAGGAGAACATCAGCCTCAAGACGCCGTTCATCCCCGAGGAGTTCGTCGCCGGCGAGGACGGCAAACTCGAGAAGATCCGGCTGCGCCACGCCGAGACCGGCGAGAGCGAGGAGATCGAGGCGACCGGCGCCTTCGTCGCGATCGGCCACATCCCAAAGTCCGAGATCGTCAAGGACCAGGTCGATGCCGACGAGGACGGCTACATCGTCACCGAGGCCGGCTCGACCAGGACCAACCTGGCCGGCGTCTTTGCGGTCGGCGACGTCGTCGACCACACCTACCGGCAGGCGGTCACCGCGGCCGGCACCGGCTGCATGGGCGCGCTCGACGCTGAGCGCTTCCTGCGCGACAGCCCGCCCCCGGTCGAGGCCCACTGGATGCCCGGCGGCGAGCCGACCGAGATCGCCACGGGCTCCTAACCGAGTCGGTTACGGCTAGGCTGCGCCGATGGGCGAGCGTGCCGGCGTCTATGTTCCTTACGCCCTCGCGGTGTTGTTCCCGCCGGTGGGGGTGATCCTGGGCGGGGTCGCCCTCAAGGAGGACCGAGAAACCGGGATGCGGCTGATCGCGGTTTCGTTGCTCGCCGCGGTCGTCTGGGCGTTCATTTTCCTCCTCTAGGAACAACCCCGTTCCATAAACGCACAGTTACTTTTTTGGCTTGCCAAAGCCAAAAGAGTATGACTTTGTATGGTTAGGGAACGGCTTCCGAATGCACCCATCTCGACTCGGTCCAGATCCTCTCCCTTCCGGAGGAGGTCGAGGGCTGCGAAGAGTGCCTGGCGACCGGAATGCGCTGGGTCCACCTGCGTATGTGCCAGACCTGCGGCCACATCGGCTGCTGCGATAACTCGATCGGCAAACACGCCACCGCGCATCACCAGGGGACCGGGCACCCGATCATCCGCTCGGCCGAGCCCGGCGAGGACTGGAGCTGGTGCTACGTCGACGAGGTGATGATGCGGCTCGGCGAGGGCCACGGGCACTGAGCCCGTCCGCCGTGCTCAGCGGCCCTTGAAGTTCGGCTCGCGCTTCTCCAGGAACGCGGTCGTGCCCTCGACGCGATCCTCGGTCGTCATCACCTGGTCGAAGAGTTGGCGCTCGGTCGCCAAGCCGGCGGCGAGGCTTCCGTCTTCGGCGGCGAGCACCGCCTGTTTGGCCAGCCGGGTGGCGACCGGCGCTCGCTCGGCGATCGTCCGCGCCAGCTCCAGTGCTGCCTCGAGCCAGGCCTTGCGCCCAACCGACTGGGTGATTAGCCCCCACTCGAGCGCCATCTCGGCATCGAACTGGCGCCCGGTGAGCACATACTCCATCGCCCGCTGCTTGCCGATCGCCCGGGTCAGGCGCTGGGTACCCCCGCCGCCGGGGAGGATCCCCAGCGTCACCTCGGGCAGGCCGAAGCGGGCGTCCTTGTCGGCGACGATCATGTCGCAGGCCAGCGCCAGCTCGCAGCCGCCACCGAGCGCGTAGCCTGAGACCGCCGCGACCAGCGGCGTCTCGATCTTCCCGAGGCCGCGCCAGAAGGCGACTCGCTCGGGATCGGCAAGGGCGTCGAGCGGCTGCGCGGCGAGCACAGCGATGTCGGCGCCGGCGGCGAAGATCCGCTCCGAGCCGGCGACAACGATGCAGCGGACCTCGGGGTCGGCGTCGAGTCGCGCCAGCGCCGCGCCCAGCTCCGTCTTCATCTGCGGCGAGAGGGCGTTGCGGGTCTCGGGACTGTCGAGGCGGACGAGGGCGACGTGGGGCTCAGCGGCCGAGACCGCGAGCAGCGCCATCAGCGCCCTTCCAGATCGCGCTCGAGGACGGCGGCGAAGGCCTGTTTGGCCTCTTCGGTGCGCGGGCCGGGGACCGCCGGGAGGGCGGCGCCGTCGACGGTCGCGATTGGCTGCACCTCGCGCGTGGTCGAGGCGAGAAAGGCCTCGGAGGCGGCCCGCAGGTCGTCGACCCCGAACTTGCCCTCCTCGAGGTCGAGCGCCGCGACCAGGCGGCCGCGCGTGATCGAGTCGAGGATCGGCAGCTCCAGCGAGGGCGTGCGCAGGGCCCCGTCCGGGGTCGCCCAGAAGACGGTTGAGGTCGGCGGCTCGAGCACGGTCCCGTCCGCAGTGACGAGGATCGCCTCGTCGGCGCCCGCCTCCTTGGCGAGCCGGGTGGCGTGCATGTTGGCCCCGTAGGAGAGCGACTTGACCCGGTTGAGGATGATCGTGGTCGAGTAGACGACGGTCGCCACCGCGACCGAATCGAGGTGTGGCGGGACCTGCTCGGTGGCGGCGATGCGGCGGCCGCCGCGCGTGACGATCAGGCGCAACTGGCCGTCGCCCGCGCCTGACTGGGCCAGCAGCGCCGCGATCTCGGCTTCCAGGGCACCGCGGTCGAACTCGAGCGCGATCGCCGCGGCGGAGCGCCCCAGGCGGTCGAGGTGCTCGCCGAGCGCGAACGGCTCGCCAGCGTAGAGCCGGATCACCTCGAAGGCGCCGTCGCCGCGGTAGAGGCCGTCGTCCCTGAGCGGGACCGTCGCCTCCGCGGTTGGCGTCAGGCGGCCGTCGACGCTGGCGATTTCCTTTGTTTCGCTCACCCCTGGACCGTATCCTGGTTCCATGCTGTTCGTTCTGGGGACGATCGGGATCGTGTTGTTCATCGTCGGAGTGGTGGTGCTGGTCGGGCGCGCCTATCCGGGCACGGGGGCCGAGCTGGTGCACTGGGAACCGACGCGCTCGCCCGAGGTCGAGGCGCAGAACGAGATCGACGACGTGCGGCAGATGCTCGAGGCCCAGAACGAGATGCGCCGGCGGCGCGGAGCGAAGGAAATGACCGAGGCGGACCTCGAGGCGGAGGTCGCGAAGGACGAGCGGGCGCGGCTCCAGGGTCGGGGGCTGCTCGATCCATAGAGTCAGGGGGAGTGGCTCGCGCGCTGATAGTCGGATGCGGTTGCCGGGGCCGCCTGCTGGGCGAGCGGCTGCTGGCCGAAGGCTGGGCGGTGCGTGGGACGAGCCGCGGTGAGGCGGGCCTGGCGGCGATCGAGGCGGCGGGGATCGAGCCGGCTCTCGCCGACCCCGAGCGCCCCGGCACCCTGCTCGAGCTGGTCGTCGACGTCGCCGTCGTCTACTACCTGCTCGGTTCGGCCGAGGGCGAGGAGGGGCTGGTCGAGGCGATCCACCGCCCGCGCCTCGAGCGCCTGCTCGAACACCTCGTCGACACGCCGGTGCGTGGCTTCGTCTACGAGGGCGCGGGCAGCGTCGATCCTGCCCTGCTGAGCGCTGGGGCGGAGCTGGTGCAAGCCGCAGGCCGCACCTGGCGGATCCCCGTCGCGGTCGTTGAGGCCGATCCGGGCGATTGCGCCGCCTGGCTAGAGGCGACGCGGAGCGCCTCGCCGGTCTGAACTAGCCGAGGCGGTCGAGGAAGTCGCCGAGGATCCGCGCCGTCGCGCCCCAGATCAGCTGCCCGTTCTCGACCTCGTAGGTCGGGGTGCGGATCGGGACGCCGCGGCGGACCAGGCGTCGCATCGAGTAGCCCTCGCGCAGCCGCTCGAGGGAGACGGTGAGCACCGTCTCGACCTCGCTCGGGCTCGGCTCCAGTTTTAGCTCGAGCGGGTCGGGGACGAGGCCGACGAAGGGGTGGACGCGGTAGTCGGTGACGAAGGTCGAGACCGCCGGTAGGGCGCCGTGCAGCTCGACCGCGGCCGGGTCGAGGGCGATCTCCTCCTGCGCCTCGCGCAGCGCCGTCGCCGCCAGGTCGGCGTCGCCGGGGTCCTGGCGGCCGCCAGGGAAGGAGATCTCGCCTGCATGGCGGCGCAGGTCGGCGCGGCGCTCGGTGAAGATCAGTCCCGGCTCGGCGGGCCAGCCGTAGAGCGCGAGCAGCACCGCCGCCTTGGTGCCCGGGCCGGCGCTCGCCTCGACCTCGCCGGGGTCGAGCAGCAGCGCCGCCAGCTCGGGGCTCAAATGATTACCTGCACGGTGCCGCCGTCGACCGACCAGGCGGCGCCGACGACATAGGAGGCGCGCTCGGAGCAGAGGAAGACGATCGTGCCGGCGATCTCCTCGCTGGTGGCGAGGCGGCCGATCGGGCGTTTGGCGCCGGCGATCTCGATCGCCTCCTCGCGGCTGGCAGCGTTCAGCTGCGCTTGGGACTGGTCGGCGAGGCCGCCGGGCGCCATCCAGAGGTCGGATTCGGTCGGGCCCGGGCAGACCGCGTTGACCAGCACCCCGGTCTTTGCGTAGCGGTCGGCGAAGAGGCGGCTGAGCGAGAGCTCGGCGGCCTTCGCGACCGAGTACTCGGACAGCAGCGGCGAGGGCCGCTTGGCCGAGGTCGAGCAGACGTTGACGATCCGGCCCCAGCCGCGCTCGGCCATCGGCGGGGCAGCGGCGCGCATCGCCCGCAGCGGCGCCATCACGCTGATCTCGTACTGGGCGCGCCAGTCCTCGTCGGGGACGTCGAAGAGGTCGCGCCACTGGCCGAAGCCGGCGTTGTTGACGAGCACGTCGAGCTGGCCGAAGTAGTCGGTCGCGGTGGCGAGGATGCGCTCGCCGGCGGCGGGCTCGGTGACGTCGCAGGCGAGGATCGCGGCGCGGCCGCCGGCTGACCGGCCGGCGCCGTCGGCCTCTTCCTGGACCTCGAGCAGGCGGCGTTCGTCGCGGCCGATCAGCAGCACCTGGGCGCCCTCGGCGCAGAGTGCCAGCGCCGTCTCGCGGCCGATCCCGCGGCTGGCGCCGGTGACCGCGCAGGCTTTGCCGGCCAGGCCGAGGTCCATCAGGCGGCCTCCAGGCGCTCGCTGACCCGGACCTGGGCTTCGCCGGCGAGCACCTTGTGGACCGGGCACTTGGTCGCGATCACCAGTAGGCGGCGGCGCTGCTCGGCGTCGAGCCCCTGCGGGAGGGAGATCGTCACCTCGTAGTCGTTCGGGACCGGGCCTTCGTAGGAGACATCGACGCCGACCTCGAGCTGCCCGAGGTCCCAGCCTTTGCGGTCCGCGTACATCTCCATCGTGATCGCGATACAGCCGGCCAGGCTGCTCGCCAGCAGCTGGGTGGGGCGGGGGCCGGTGTCGGTGCCGCCGCGGTCGGCGGGCTCGTCGAGGATCAGCTCGTGGCCGCCCTCGAGGTCGATCTCGTGGGCGTAGCCCTCGATCCGGCGCGCGAGGACCTTCACGCCCTACTTGCCCCGGCCCTCGAACAGGGCGGGATCATCGACGTCGGCCCAGCGGGCCATCGCGTAGGCGAGGTCGGAGGCGCGGTTGACGAAGTGGATCACCATCTCGTCGGCGAGCTCGCCCGCCTCGTTCAGCGCCGAGATCCAGCGCTCGGCTCGGCGGATCACGGTGCGGGCGACGTCGAGCTGGGCGGAGAGCTGGTTGCCGCCGGGGATCACGAACTTCGGCGGCAGCTCGACCTCGGCCATGTAGCGGTCGATCAGGCGCTCGAGCTCGGTGACCATCTCCGCCGTCGTGCGGCTTACCCCGTCTTCGAGCCGCCCGGCCGCCTCCGGCGCGGTCGCCAGCTCGGCGCCGGCGATGAAGACGTCGTTCTGCAGCTGCAGGATGTCGGCGGCGAGCTCCTCCTGGCCGGGATCACACAGGGCGCGAGCGGCGCCGAGCTGCGAGCAGGCCTCGTCGAGCGCGCCGTAGGCCTGCGTGCGGCCGTGATGCTTGGGCACGCGGCCGCCGTACCAGAGCGAGGTCGAGCCGTCGTCGCCCTTCTTGGTGTAGATCTTGACCACGCGCGGAGTCTACGTGGGTGCGGCAGACCTCCAACTCGGATAGCGGGTGAAAGGGCTGCCGCACTCAGCCCACTGGGCTGAAGACCATGCCGGTCATCACCTTGGGGAAGAAGTAGGTGGACTTCGGCGGCATGTTCTCCTCGGTTTCGGCGACCGCCTTGACCTGCTCGACCGGGACCGGGCGCTGGATCAGGGCGATGTCGTACTCGCCGGAGTCGACGCGGGCGAGGGCGTCGGGCACGCTCTTCGCGTACTCCAGGCCCTTGCGCTCGTCGATGTCGTGGTCGCTCATCCCGGCGAGGCCCTTGAGGACGAGGGTCTCGAGGATCGCCGAGTCGAGCCGGCGGTAGGCCTCGGGCTTGCCCTCGAGCCGGAGGTCGAGCGCGGCGATGTCCTTGAGGCGCAACCGGTAGGTCTGCTTGTGGAAGGAGTCGTAGAGGCCGAAGACGCCGACCCCCTCCTCGCCGCCGGGATCGACCGCCTCGCGCGCGACCGCCTCGCTGTCGAAGAGCTCGCGCATGCCGGCGCCGAAGGCGGCCATTCGCTCGGGATCGGCGGCGAAGCCGGAGAGCAGGCGGTGGGTGGGGAAGACGGTGAGGCCGGGGTCGTCGAGTCCGGTCAGCGACATCAGCGTGTACTCGTGGCCGCCCTCACCGCCGCCCTCGTCGCGGTAGGCGCGGGCGGTCTCGTAGCGGTGATGGCCGTCGGCGATCAGCAGCTGGGCGCCGCCGAGCAGCTCGGTGACCGCGGCGAGGATCGCCGGGTCGCCGACCCGCCAGACCCGGTTGACGGTCCCGTCTGGGTCGGTGACTTCGCCCCAGGGCTCGCCCTGCACGGCCGGCTCGACCAGCGGCCAGGGGTCGGCAGTGCTGAGCGAGAAAATCGGCGAGAGGTTGAGGTGGGTGGCCCGAGTCAGCTCCAGCCGGTCAAGTAGGGGGCCGGGATGGGTGCGCTCGTGCGGGCGGACCGTGCCGGTCTCGTAGTCCTCGACCCGCACCTGGGCGAGGATCCCGTGGCGGCTGTGCTCGGAGCCGTCGGGTGCCGTGTAGTCCTGGGTCAGCGCCCAGAAGGCCGGCTCGGCGTCGTCGACGAGGACGCCCTGCGCGCGCCAGTCGGCGATCGTCGCCGCGGCCCTCTCGTAGGGGTCATAGTCGGGATCGCTGTCGGGGTCGGCCGGATCGAACGGCTTCGGCAGATCGACCGCAACCGCGTTGTAGGGCGAGAGCCCAAGCAGCCGCGCCCGCTCCGCCGCGTCGATCACGTCGTAGGGGGGAGAGGCGACGGCCCCCAGGCCGCCGACCTTGCCGAGGTCGTAGTGGAGCGCCCGAAAGGGCCGCACGTCAGCCATGGGACCCAACGCTAACTACAATCGCCGACGTCGGGGCGTGGCGCAGCCTGGTAGCGCGCCGCCTTTGGGTGGCGGAGGTCCCCGGTTCGAATCCGGGCGCCCCGATATTTCGTAGCACGATTCGTGCTACGCTTGACTTATGAGTCGCTCGCTTCACGTTCGCTTGGACGACAACTCGGCGGCAGCTCTGCGGATCGTTCGTGGAGATTCGATGAGCGATTCCGAAGCCGTTCGAGCGGCTCTCCTAGAGTCAGCCGCCCGACGCCGGACGCGCTCATCGATCGCCGCGGAGGTCGAGCGGCTGGCGACCAACGAGGATGATCGGACCGAGATGCGGATCATTCGCGAGCAGATGGCCGAGCTCGCGCCGGACCCCGTCGACTAGATGGTTCGTGGCGAGATCTTCCGGCTGCCGTCCCCCCGGGGTGCTCGGGGAAGGGAGCAGCGAGGTGCACGCTACGCCGTCGTAGTTCAGGCCGATGAGCTCATGGCGCTGAGCACGACCCTGGTCGCGCCGACTTCCACGAGCGCCCGTCCGGCGACCTTCCGACCGACGATCTCGCTGGATGAGACCGAGACCCGAGTCCTCGTCGAGCAGACCACGGTCGTCGACCCGGAGCGTTTGGGGCGGTCGGCCGGGCGCTTGGACGTCGATGAGTTGGGAGCGCTCGACGAAGCGCTCGCGCTCGTCCTGGGTCTTTGAACCACGAGGCCCCACGACGGGCGCCGCTTAAGTCATTCGGGCAGTTCGACCGAACTCTCGACGACCGAGAGCTGATGAGGCTGCTCGTAAACGACATTGACGAGCACTTTGACCCCGGGCTTGTACCGAAGGAGTAGCTGCGATCGATAACCGGTAGTGGCTCTTGCTTACGTAGGCGGATGTAAGGTGAGTGAGATGGCCCAGCCGCAGAGCTCAGGCACTGTTGCGATCGGCAACGAGGAAGCCGTGCGGGCCTGGGACACGGTTCTCTACGAACGCTGGAAGAAGAACCGCAAGGTGTTCGTGGGGGCGCTGGACGGCCTAACCGACGAGCTCTTCGGTCGCTTCCCCCCACCGCAGGGTGGACGCTGCATCGACATCGGCTGCGGGTTCGGTGAGACGACGCAGCAGCTGGCCGAGCTCGTCGGTCCGCAGGGCTTCGCGCTCGGCACCGACTCCTCCCCCCGGTTCGTCGAGGACGCTCGGCGCGAGGCGGCCGAAGCGGGCGTCGCCAACGTCGAGTTCGAGACCGCCGATGCGCAGACCGCGCAGTGGGACCCGGCCTACGATTACGCCTTCTCGCGTATGGGGACGCAGTTCTTCGCCGCGCCGGTCCCGGCGATGCGCGCGATCCGCGGCGCCCTGAAGCCCGGCGGCGGGCTGCGCAAGATCTGCTGGCGCCGTAAAGACGAGAGTCCGTTCTGGGCGGAGACCGAGGAGGTCGTGCTGGGCTTCCTCTCCCGCCCCGAGGAGTACGACGCCGACACCTGCGGTCCCGGACCGTTCTCGCTCGGCAATCCCGAGACGACCCGCGGCATCCTTGAAGCGGCGGGCTTCGCCGAGGTCGAGCTGCACCGTCACGACTTCGACTACTTCATGGGCAAGGACATGGCCGAGGCGGTGGAATCTCTGCTGGCGATCGGTCCTGGGGCCGAGCTGATCCGCCTCAACGGCGAGCACGGCGAGAGCCTTCGCGGCGAGATAGCCGAGGCCCTGGCCGACCACTATGCCGCCTGGCAGCAGCCGGACGGCTCGATCGTTGGCCGCGCGTCCGCTTGGATCGCTGCGGCGACCAACCCCGGTTAGGGGTGAGGACGTTCCACCCTGGGGGCCCTCGGCAGGGGCGCCGGCCCGGGCGACGATCGGTGCATCAGTCAAACCCTGGCTCAGGAGGCCCCGGATGCACACCGTCACGACCCACCCCGCTCATGTCATCAAGAGTGTCGCCGCTGCGCTGCTCGCGCTGGTTTCGCTCGCCGGCTTACTCACCCCGAGCGCCGAAGCTCGGTCCGGCAGCGGTCCCGGCCAGATCGTCTTCGTCGCCGGCAAGGCCGAGCGCTGCCGCGGGGAGGCCTGCAACCGTTTCGACGTGATTCGCTCGGTGACCCCACACAGCCGCGGCGAGCGGCGAGTGGCGCTAATCAGCTCGGCGGTGGAGACCGCTTCGAACGAGCGCGGGACGATCGCCGTGCTCTCCAAGAACGTGGCCGGCGGCGGCGCCAACTCGAACGCCTTCACGAACGTCTACCTCCTCACGCCCGACGGCAAGCGCCGCGCCGTGTTCCGCCACCGCCGCGAGGGCTTCTACGCGACCGGGCTGGGGATCTCGGGCAACGGCAAACTGCTCGTGCTCGCCGCCCGCAACGGCAAGTTCAGCAGCGACAAGTCGAAACTGTGGCTCGTCCGCGCCGACGGCAGCGGTCTGCGGCAGCTCACGACCGGTCCCGGCAACGACGAGATGCCGGCGCTCTCGCCCGACGGCAAGCGCATCGTCTTCTCTCGGACGTTCGGCGACAGCCGCAAGCCCGAGCTCTACACGATGCCGACCGCCGGCGGCGAGGCCGTGTGGCTGACCGAAAACGGCGTCAGCGACGTCAACCCGGTCTTCAGCCCCAACGGCCGCAGCATCGCCTTCGGCCAGTACAACGAGCGCACCCGCCGCGGCAGCGTCGCGGTCATTCGGGCCGACGGCAGCGGCCTGCGCACGGTGACCTCGACCGGCGGCGAATATCCCGACCCCGACTACTCGCCGAGCGGCCGCAGCATCGCCTTCGTCGGCGAGGTGCCGGGTGGCCGCGGCGGCTTCGAGAACGCGCTCTACACCGTGCGCGCTTCCGGCGGCGCTCGCTCGCTGGTGACCAGGGCCTCCGAAGATCCCGGCCTGCCGCAGTGGACGCTGCGGCGGTGACGGCCGGCGCTCAGAGGTTGCGGACAAACCGCGCCCTCTGCGCCTGCCGTTCGTAGCCGACCGCCTCCCACAGCCCGGCGGCTGCCCGCTCGTCCTCGGCGACGATCGCGGTCAGCCGCCGGGCCCCGCGCTTGATCAGGCGGCGCTCGCCAGCCCGGACCAGCGCCGTGCCGTGTCCCCGGCGGCGCGCGTCGGGGTGGACGGCGAGCCGGTAGAAGCTGCCGCGCCAGCCGTCCCAGGCGGCGATCAGCGTCCCGACCAGCACGCTGTCGCGCTCGGCGACCAGTAGCGCCTCCGGGTCCCGCGCGAGCAGGGTGCACAATCCCTCCTCGTCGTCGGTCGCGGTGGGCTGGGCGCCTGCCGCCGTCCACAGCGCGAGGACGCTTGGCAGATCGGAGCCGACACCGGTGCGGATCGCGTGGTCCATCCGGCTCCGGTCAGGGGGCGAGGAGGGTGACGGTCCAGCCCCCGTCTTCGCCGTCGCGCTCGAAGAGGCGGCGCTCGTGCAGGCGGTCGGGAGCTTCCTCCCAGAGCTCGATAACGGCGGGGAGGACGCGGAGGGCGCCCCAGTCGTCGGGGCAGCGGGGCGGCGTCTCCTGCGCCGCTGCGAGGTGCTCGAGACGGTCGCGGAGGGGCGCCAGGTCCTCGATTGGCTCGCCCTGGCGGGAGACGACGGTCTGCAGCTGGTGGTGGAGGTCGCGGGCGTCGAACAGCTCCTCGGCGAGGGCGCGATCGGCCCAGACGGCCTCGCCGGCGACGTGGACCTGACGGCCCAGCGAGGGCCAGTGGAAGAGCAGGGAGACGCGGGGATTGGCGGCGATCTCACGCGCCTTGCGCGTCCACAGGGCCGAGGTGAAGACGAGCGCGTCGGGCTCGATCCGCTTCAGGTTGACGGTGCGGGCCGAGGGGCCGCCGTCGGCGCCGACGGTCACGAAAGCGACGGAGGCCGGCTGGGGCAGCCCCGCCGCGCGCGCCTCCTCGATCCAGTCCCGCAACTCGATCAGAGGGTCGATCGGCCGAGTGTATGGGCCGTCGGCTCAGGTGGGCGGTTGATTCTCCAGCGCCTTTTTCAGGTCCGCGCAGTGGCGGGCGAACTGGCGCTTCAGGGTGCGGCCGAGCAGCGGGCCGGCGAGTCGCATCGCGCCAGCGGGCTGGCCACGCCCGACAAAGGTGAGGAGGGTGCCGGCGCCGCCGGGGGCGAAGCTGAGGCGCGCGTCGAGCGGCAGCGGCCCCTCGATCATCTTCAGCGCGAAGGCCCGGTCGGGCTCGTACTCGGAGACTTCGACCACCGACTCCAGCTCTTTGCCGCCGGGCGCCCTATGAACCTCGTGCAGGCGGGTGCCGACGCCGACCGGGCCGTCGTCCTCCTGCCGGACCGAGATCGTGTTGCGCTGCCAGGTCGGCAGCTTCGACGGGTCGGTCACGTAGGCGAAGACCTCGGAGGGGGATCGCGCGATCTCCGTCTCGACGCTGAACTCGATCATCACTGTGTCCTTTCCTCGACGGATTGCCACCAAATCTCAAAGGCTTGCTCGCGCCAGGCGGGACCGGTGTCGGCGCCGGCGAAGACACGGGCGAGGAACGGTCCGGCGAGCGCGTCCATCGCCATTTCGGGGTCCAGCTCGAGCCGGATCTCGCCGCGGCGCTGGCCGCGTTCGATCAGCCCCTGGACGATCGCGCGGCGGGGCAGGAGGATGCGCTCGCGGAAGGCCTCGATCAGCTCCGGGTGGCGGTCCTGCTCGGCGATCAGGCCGCCGATCAGCCGCACGTAGGAGGGGCCGTCCTCGGGGAAGCCGCGTTGGACCGCGAGCCAGAGCTCGGCGCGGGCGTCGCCGCGGTCGGGTACCTCGAGCTGCGGCAACTGGCGGGCGATCACCGCCGCGGTCAGGCTCGCCTTGTCGGGATGGCGCCGGTAGATGGCCGGCTTGCCGACGCCCGCCGTGGCGGCAACGGCCTCGATCGTCATCGCCCCAAAGCCGCGCGTTTTCAACAGGTCGAGGGTCGCGGTGGCGATCGCGTCGTCGGTCTGGGGGTTGAGCGGACGGGCGATCGCGATAACGTAACGAAAGCGTTACGTTATGTCAAAGAAGTGCTTTAGTTCGAGGATTTTTGTGTCGATATGGCCTCCAAATGGACCTCAACGGCATCAGCCAGGAGGCCTCCGCGACTGGCGCTGAGCGCCGGGTCGAACGGGCCGCATTCGAAACCGACAGGCACTTCATCGTTGGCGATCTGACCCTGCCTCCCGCCGGCTACCACGGTCGCTTCTCGGACTCGCTGAATCGCGACGACCTCGACTTCGTCTCGCTGACCAACGTCGAGGTCACCGCGCTCGCCGACGGCCGGGTCAGCGAACGACCCTTCATCGTCATCTCGAAGTCGCACATCCGCCTCGCCTACCCGCTCTCGGCCTGAGCCGGCGGCGCGGGCTCAGCCGTTGCGGCGGGCCTTGTCGCGCCCGACCCAGGAACCGAGGTCGATGACGAAGGCGAGGATCACGATGAACCACTCGAAGCCGGAGACCTGGTCGGAGCCGACGCTCCACATCGCCGCGTAGGCGAGCGTCGTCCAGGGCAGCAGGAAGAAGCCGAGCAGAGGGATGACCCAGCTGTCGAAAGCCCGGCTCAGCAGGTCCGTGAAGAGGAACATCACGAACAGCGCCAGCCGCGGCGAGATGAAGGCGAAGAGGACCAGCAGGCATCCCATGCGCTGTGAACCTACCGCGCCGACCAGTCGGGGATACTGCCGGCATCGGGGCGGCTGAGAACAAGGAGCTGGTGCGGCGCTTCTACCGCGAAGCGATCGTCGAACGGGACTCCTCCACCTGCGAGCGGCTGCTCAGCGCCGACTTCGTCCACAACGGCGAGCCGCGCGGCCGGGCCGGCCAGCGCCAGGCGGTCGACTATTTCCTCGCCGCGCTGCCGGACCTCGAGCACGCGATCGAGCTGCTGCTCGGCGAGGACGATCTGGTCGCCGCCCACCAGCGCTGGGCCGGCACCCACGGCGGCGAGCTGCTCGGCGTCGCCGCCACCGGCAAGTGGGTCGAGTTCACCTCGACCGCGATCCTGCGGGTCCGCGACGGCCTCATCGCCGAGGCCTGGGACGAGCTCGACAGCGGCGCGATCCTCGCCCAGATCAACTAATCCCGAGCGGGGCGCCGGAGCCGCTGGACGAGGGGCGTAACGTTTGTATTAGGAGGTATGAAACGTGACGAGACTTGGAAAGTTGATGACCATGCTGAACCCCGAGAAGACGCGGATCGTGAGTCCCGAGGAAGCGCTGCCCGGCCGCAGTGAGCCCGCCTTCGCGGTCCCCGAGGCCCACGCGGTGCTCGGCACGCCGCTGCAGCCGCCCTTCCCTGACGGGATCGAGACCGCCTACTTCGCGCTCGGCTGTTTCTGGGGCGCCGAGCGGCTGTTCTGGGAACTGGACGGCGTCTACACGACGGCGGTCGGCTACCAGAACGGGACCACGCCGAACCCGACCTACGAGGAGGTCTGCTCGGGCGGGACCGGTCACGCCGAGGCTGTGCTGGTCGCTTTCGACCCGCAGAAGATCAGCTACGCGGACCTGCTGAAGGTCTTCTTCGAGGAGCATGACCCGACCCAGGGAATGCGCCAGGGCAACGACGTCGGCAGCCAATACCGGTCGGGGATCTACTTCGTCAACGACGCGCAGAAAGCAACCGCGGAGATGGTCCGGGCGAGTTACGAGGAGCAGTTGAAGGCGGCGGGGCGCGAGCCGATCACGACCGAGATCGAGCCCGCCGGGCCCTTCTACTACGCCGAGGACTACCACCAGCAGTACCTGCACAAGGTGCCGAACGGCTACTGCGGCCTCAAAGGCACCGGCGTCACCTGCGCCATTCCCACGGCAGCTTCATAGGGGGGGCGGGCGGGATAGCATCCCGCGCTCGTGGCGCCCTCTTTCGGTTCCTACATAGGCGGTTGCCTGGCCCTGATCGGCATCGTCTGCGCGCTCGGGCTCGGCGGTTACTGGCTGCGGCGCTGGATCGTGCCCGAGTTCTCCGGCGCGCTGGCGCGGCTCGCCGACGCGACGATCGCCGTCGCCTTGCTGATCCTGGCGCTCGAGGTTCTCGGCACGATCGGGATCCTCACCCTGGGCTGGACGATCATCGGCTGTATCGCCGTCGGCCTCGGCTCGGCGGCGCTCGGCCGTCACATGGCGCCGGCCTCCAGCAGGGAAATCGACGCGCCGCGGGTCGGCAACGCGGCGCTCTGGATCGCGATCGCGATCGCCTCCTTCACGGTCGCCGAGTGGACCGTGCCGACCTTCCTCAGCCTCGATCAGGGCATGTTCGGCGGCGACACGACCTGGTACCACATGCCGTTCTCGGCGGCGATCGCCCATGACGGCTCGACCTGGCCGCTGCACTTCACCGACCCGCTGCGGCTCGCCGCCTGGTTCTACCCGGCCAGCCACGAGCTGGTCAACGCGGCCGGGATCGTGATCTTCAAGAACGATTGGATGGCGCCGCTGCAGAACATGATCTGGATCGCGATCGCGCTGCTCGCCGCCTACTGCGTCGGCCGTCCCTACAAGGTTGGCCCGGCGACGATGATCGCGGCGGCGATCGTCCTCGACTCCGGGGCGATGATCGAAACGCAGCCGGGCGAGGGCCGCAACGACATCATGGGCCTCGCCTTCCTGCTCGCCTTCGCGGCCTTCCTGATCAACGGCCACCAGCGGCGGGCGCCGGTCGCCGGGGCGGTCCAGGACAAACCTGAGGAGAACGCGCCGCTGCTCGACAAGGGTCCGCTGGTGATGGCGGGGATCGCCGCCGGCCTCGCCGGCTCCGTGAAGACGACCTTCCTGGTCCCGGTCGCCGTGATCACGATCGGCGTGATCCTCTTCAGCGGCCGCGGCCGGCGCTGGACGACGACCTGGGTGATGGGCGTGCCAATGCTCGTGGTCGGCGGCTACTGGTACCTGCGAGCGGCGATCCACACCGGCGGCAACCCGATCCCGATCACCAAGTTCGGGCCGCTGAACCTGCCGACCCCCGACCAGATGCCGCTCGACCCGCGGCCGCGCTTCTCGGTCTCCCATTACCTGACCGAACCGACGATCTACCGGCGCTGGTTCTTCCCCGAGCTCGACAACGCCCTCGGCCCGCTCTGGCCGCTGATCCTGATTATCGCCGTTTCCGCCGCGGCCTACATCATCTGGAAATCGAAAAACAAGATCCTCCGGGTGATCGCCGCCGCGGCGCTCGCGACCGCCGTCGTCTACCTGTTCACGCCGCTGACCGCGGCCGGCCAGGAGGGCTCGCCGACCGGCTTCTTCACCAACACCCGCTATCTGATCCCGGGCCTGGTCCTGGCGATGGTCCTGCTGCCGGTCGCGCGGCCGCTGCGTGCTCCTGACGGGCGCGCTTGGAAGACGCTGCTCTTCCTGACCGCGATTTACGCGATCACGGTCCTGACCACGCCGCGCTGGGCGCCCGGTTACTTCCTCGGCACGGTCTTCCTCACCGTGGCACTGGTCTGGGTCCCCGCCGGGCTGGCGATGGGGCGCTCGCGCCGGGTCGTCAGCCGCGCGATCGTCGCCGGCGTCGCCGTGCTCATCGTCCTCCTAGCCATCGGCCTCGGGCGCGCCCAGCAGGTCCAGTACATGGAGCACCACTACACGCGGACGACGCTCTTCCTCGGTGAAGGCGGGCCCCAGGACGCCTACGCCTTCGCCCAGCACAAGAAGGACACCAAGATCGGGATCATCGGCTCGAGCGAGATCATCTTCGGCCAGTACGGCTTCTACGGCAACGACGCCTCCAACGACGTCGAATACATCGGCGTCCGCGGCCCCAACGGCTCCAACCGCCTGCCCGAAGACTGCCGCACTCTGCGCCGCCTGATCAACGAAGGCGACTACGAATACCTGATCATGAGCCAGGCGACCCAGGACTCGCCCGCCTCCGAATACTGGTTCCCGATCTACAAATGGGTCAAAGACGACCCGGCCCTCGAACTGGTCGTCAAAGAGCTGGACATCGTCCCCCAGCCCGACTTCGTTTTCCGCGTCAAGGGCAAGCTCGACCCCAACGGCTGCCCGGCCCCCACGCAGGCCAACTAGCGCCCGCCCCCCGCGGGGCCCAAACGCCCCGGGGCGCTCTACGCTTGCCCCCCCAAGGCCCCCGTAGCTCAGTGGACAGAGCGCCGGACTTCTAATCCGATGGTCGCTGGTTCGAATCCAGCCGGGGGCGTCTCAGTCCGGTCGCTGTCCGGAGCTGGAGGTGGCGGCTTCCGGCTGGTTGCGATGCGTGATGTAGTTGGTCATCAGCTCCGCCTTTGGTGGTGCCCACCAGGTGAATACGCACACCGTGTCCCATGACGACTCGGATGCACCATTGCTTCAAGAGAGATTCGATGGTCGGCGCCGGGTTCTGGGAGCCAATTGACGTTGTCTCCGAACTCTGCAATGAGCTCCTTAGTGTCTCGGCCTCGGACAGAAAATGGAGTTCCGAAGGCGTGGTCGTCGTCAGAGCTCGGCTTTAGCTTTGATCGCGTCGTCTGCCACGGAAAGTGGCCAACGCCAGCAAGCTCGATTCTCAAGTCAGTGATCAATAGGGGCACTGCGCCGCTGTTGAAAAAAGCTAGGGGCAGACGAAGGCGGAAGCCATCGACGAACGCATAGCTCTGTGGCGTCGCCGCTTGAACGGAGCCGCGTCGAGCGTTCAGCCACCAGAACGAAAGAAGCGTGAACAGAAGGGCTAGAACGGAGATGACGAGAGCCGCTAATGCCATCCGCAGAGAATGCCTAGCGTGGGTTAGCCGGGGCTGGGACGCCGAGTTGCCTACAGATTGCCCTTGCCAAACCGGGGCCAATCTCCTTGTGGCGGGGGATAGCTGAGACCTGATCCCGGGGACCGCGCCACTTGGCGTGCTTGGAGCCGCCGATCTCGCGGCAGCCGTGCGCCTGAAGATGGTGTTCGAGGTCGCGGCGCTTCACGCCGCGGCGGTGAACCGCAGGTGCTCTCGATCCGTGTCGGCCGTTTCGCCGGCCAGCTCCTCGTCGGGAGTGAGGACCGTGCGGAGGGCGTCGAGCACGTTCTCGCGGGCTTCCTCGCGGGTGCGGCCCTGGCTCAGGGCTCCTGGCACCTCAAGGACGCGCGCGACGATCCAGCCATCCTCGTCGGGCCGGTCGAACGCAATCGTGAAGTCGACGGACGCAGCCATTGCCACCAACGGTAGCGCGAGAAAGGGGCGGGGTACAGAGCGCTGAAAACTTGGTCCCGAAATTGGTCCCAACTCCAGCGAACTCAGTCGAACTCCTTGGACAGGATTGGCTCCGCCAATGCAGATCCCTCTCCTGGACACCTTTCGGCTGAACTTCTAATCCGATGGTCGCTGGTTCGAATCCAGCCGGGGGCGTCGATGCTACGCTTTACCTATGTCCGAGAAGGTAAAGAATCAGACCAGGGTCTCCAGCAAGCACCAGGTGACGATCCCTGTGGGCGCGTTCCGGACGGCGGGCTTTGAGCCCGGGGATGTTCTGAAGGTGGAGGCTGAGGGATCGGGACGCGTGGTCCTGACGCGCGTTGCTGAGCTGGTGGATCGGTACTCCGGACGCCTCGAGACCGGTGGCGACCTGCGTCACCACGTGGGAGGGCTCCGCGAGGAGTGGCGGTAGTCCTCGACTCCGACGCTGTCGTCGGTTTCCTAGATCGCGACGACGCTCTTCACGATTCCGCCGACGCGGCGATTCGCGATGTGATCGGCGAGCACCGGATTCTCGTCTCGGTGGTGACCTACGCGGAGGTGATGACCGGCGCCCGGCTTGGGCATCACGACGAGGCAGCGATCCGCGGTTTCTTCGCCGAGTTGATCTCCTCCATTTTGCCTGTCGACGTTGCTGTTGCGGGCAGGGCGGCCGACCTTCGTTCCCGGTTCAAATCCCTGCGAATGCCGGACGCGTTGATCCTCGCGACCGCGGACACCGAGGCGAGTGTCGAACTCCTCGTAACGGGCGATCAGCGGATGGCGTCGGTCTCGGGATTGAGCTGCGCGGTCCAACTCCTGGGCTGAACGAAGGGGTGGTCCCCCTCGCAGCCGGGAGTGTCAGGTAGCGGCTCAGCCGTGCAGGGTGGGCCGGTAGACGAGCTCCTGAATGTTGCGGTCGAGCGTTCGGCTCTCGAGCAGCTCGAGGTCGAAGTCGGCTGCACCCTGGAAGAGCGGCGCGCGTCCGGTCTGGCCGGTGATCACAGGGAAGAGCGTCACCTGGACACGGTCGACCAGGCCGGCGGCCATCAGCGCTCGGTTCATCGACAGGCTGCCGTGGGATCGCAGTGGGACCTTGGACTCCTCCTTGAGTCGGGCGACGACGTCGACGGCGTCGCCGCTCACGATGTTCGCGTCCGGCCAGTCGAGGGGTCCATCCAAGGTGGTCGAAACCACCGTCGCCGGCAGATTGTGCATCCGCGTGACCCATGGGTCACGCACCCCCGACTCCTCGGTGCTCGCGGCCAGCATCTGCGTGAACGCCCGAAACGTGTTGGCCCCGAAGACCATCCGCTGCTCCTCGCCGTACAAGACGAAACGGTGGTCGAGCAACTCGGGACCCTGCTTGCCCCAGTAGCCGGTCCAGTCGCCGTCTGCGGCGCCGAAGCCATCGAGGCTGGAGAAGACGTCGAGGCTATAGGTCGCGGTCACGGTGCTCTCCTTTTTCCGGTTGCATCTTCTTAACGTTTGGTCGCATGAGGATCGGGCAAGGTTGAAGAACCTTGAGCTATCGCCCTCGCGCAATTCTCCTCACCCTTGGCCTGACGGTCTGCATCGTCGGCGCCGCCGCCGGCGCTCACGCTTGGACCGGTGGGGTCGAGGCCCGCCGAGCGCCGGTGGGGGTTGGAATCGGTGAGGCGCAGGCGCTCGGCTTCGGTCGAGCTCTGGCCGCCTCCAGGCCCGTCGTGGCTTCCGCGGCGCCCGGGGGTGAGGGCCAGGACCCCCACAGGGGGAGCTGGCAAGCCGGCGGCCAGGGGGACGACCCTGTGCGTGCTGCTGCAAATGACACGCCGCCGCATGGAGCCGAAGCGCCGCCGCCGCAAGCTGTGGCGAATCTCGGCCCACTGCCCCAGGCCACCGATCCGCAGCCGCCGGCAGCGGTTGCTCCAGAGCCAGGGGCGGAAGCTGAACCGGAGCCCGAGCCGGAAGTCGTGGCCACGCCCCCCGACCTCGAGCCGGTCGGAAAACCTGTCAGCGGCCCACCGGCGCCGACGCCAGGCGCTCCCGTTCCGCCCATAACCTCCGGCGCCGATGTCGAGCCCGACCCCAGCCCCGTGCCGCCCGCGGCGCCACCGACGGGAGCACAGCCCTTGTTCGCCGGCGACTCGCTCTCGAAGTTCGTCGTCCAGGCCAAAGCCGGCCGGATCACGACCGTCCGCCCGGGCGACTACCGCTTCGAAACCCGGCCGGGCGATTACCTCTCGGCCACCGAGCAGTCTTACGGGGCCGCCCGCTCCGAGGTCTACATCGACACGAGGCGCTGGCCGGAGATCGTCGCCAAGGACGAGCTCCTCTTCTACAGCGGCTCGTTCATGTTCGAACCCGGCTACGACATGGCCAACCCGAGCGCCTGGCGAACCATCATCCAGTTCAAGCACAACGATGAGAGCGGCGCCCCGTTCGACTTCTACGCCCAGGGCAATGCCGGTCTTCGCTACGGGTCGGTCGACGGTCCGAAGATCGCCGACATCGAAGTCGGCAAACCGTACCCCTGGCTGCTTGAAGCTGTCTGGTCGGAGGATCCCGCCAAGGCCCTGCAGCGCGTGTACCTGTTCGGAGAGCAGGTCGCCGAAGGTCACGAGACGGTCAAGCGCGGCGCCAGCGTCTATCCGAAGTTCGGGCTCTACATGTCCGAAACCGTGCAGACGTCCGCAATCCAGCACTGGGACTTTCTCGTCGGCACGAGCCGAGCTGCGGTAGGGCGCTGATCAGCCGACGGAGACCGGCTGGGCGCTTTTGCAGTTGATTCGCGAGGCGCTGTTGCGGGGGTCGCCGGAGTAGCCGACGCCGAGGCGGTAGATGCCGCGCTTGGTCGCGATGTACTCGGCGAGGGCGAAGTTGCCGTTGGATTTGACCCGGAGGCTGCCGCTGAAGGCCGGTTTGCCGGTGCAACGGCGGTCGCCGGGCTTGAAGAGGCGGAACGTGACGACGCCGGCGGGGGAGGCGGCTCCGGAGAGGCGGACCCGGATCGAGACCTGGTGGGGCTCGACGAGTCGGGCCAGCGGCAGCAGACGCGGCGTCCGTTTCTTCACCTGGGCGAGCTGCTCGAAGGAGCCGCACGGTTCGGTCGCCGGCTGGTTCGCCGCGTCGCCCGAGTAGGTGGCGACGAAGCGGTAGGTGCCGGCCCGTTTGGCGGTGAACGGGTCGGAGCGAACCGTGCCGTTGCCGGCGACCGCGACCGTGTTGACGAAGGCGGGCTTGGCGCAACTCTTGTCGCCGGGGCCGTAGATCGCGAAGGTGACCGTGCCGTTGGGCGCGTAGCCGCCGGCGAGGATCACCGTGTCGCGGAACTTGGTCCCGACCTTGAGCTGGCGGCCGACCGAGCCGGTGATCGTCGGGGTCGCTTTGGAGACCGCCGAGGCGGCGATGCCGCAGCCGACGCTGGTCGCCGCGTGGTTGCCGTCGCCCGCGTAGTCGACGGTCCAGCGGTAGGTGCCGACCCGGTTCGGCGCGAAGGCGCTCGAGCGGTAGGAGCCGTTGCCGGCGACCGCCACGGTTGAGGTGAAGGCGGCGGCACCGGAGCAGCTCACGTCCCCGGGCGGGAACGCTTTGAAGGTGATCTCCCCGCCCGGGATTGCTCCGTTACTGAGCGTCGCGATGGCGCCCAGCGAGCCGCCGACGGTGCTGTCGCTGGCGGTCGCGATCAGGCTGACGTCGAGCCTGCCGACCGCCGAACGCTGGTCGCCCGTGCCGCAGGCCAGGTGCACGGGCGCGTTGTTGACGTCGCCGGCGTAATCGACGGTCCACAGGTAGAGGCCGGGTGGCGGCGCGAACCCTGCGGGCGCGTAGTTCCCGGCGCCGGCGGTCGAGACCTGTTGCTCGTAGGCGGGGGCGCCGGAGCAGGTCGGGTCAGCGGGGCCGTAGGCGCGGAAGACGAGCTGCCCGGTCGGCGCGAAGCCGCCGGAGAGGGTGACGTTGTCGGTGATTTTGAGACCAAAGAGGACGACCGAGGTAGCGGTCCCGCTGAGCCCCGGGACAGCTTGGCTCATCGTCGAGGTCTGGTTCGGGGCGCCGCAGGCTGACTGGGCCACCGCCGCGTTGTTGGCGTCGCCCGAGTAGCCGACGGTCCATTGGTAGGACCCCGGAGCGGGGGAGAACCCGGGGGGCGCGTAGGCGCCGTTGTCGGCGACCGCGACGCTCGCTTCGTAGTCGGGGCCGCCCGTGCAGTTCGGGTCAGCGGGACCGTAGGCCTTGAAGACGAGCTGTCCGGTCGGCGAGACTCCCCCGGAGATCGTGGCGTTGTCGGTGATCGCGACGCCGCCTTTGAAGGACGAGGTCGCCGTCGCAGCGAGCCCCGGGGTCGCTTTGCTGACGACGGAGGCCTGGTTCGGGGCGTTGCAGCCTGCGCTCGCCGCGTCGTTGTTGGCGTCGCCCGCGTAGTCGACGGTCCAGCGGTAGGTGCCCGCGGCCGGTGCGAATCCCGCCGGCGCGTAGTTGCCGTTGCCGGCGATCGCGACCTGCGCTTCGTAGACGGACGGGTCGTCGCAGGTCGGGTCGCCGGGGCCGAAGGCGCGGAAGACGAGCTGTCCGGTCGGCGCGAAGCCGTTGGCGAGCGTGGCGGTGCTGGTGATCGTGCCGCCGACGACGGCGGAGCTGGCGCTGCCTGCCAGCGACGGATTCGCCGCGGCAACCGTCGACAGTGCGGTGCAGGGGGCTTCGGCAGGTTCGCCTTCGGAATCGCTCGCGAACAGCGCCTTCCAGCGGTAGACGCCCGCGGCGGTCGTCGTGAAGGTTCCCGAGGTGTAGCTGCCTTCGCCGGTGACCGTGGCGGCCGCGGGGGCCGGGCTGAGCGGGGTGGCGCAGCCCGTGTCGCCGGGCCCGAAGACTTCGAAGCTGATCGTCCCGGTAGCGCCCGGGCTTTCGGAGAGCTCGGCGGTCGCTTCGATCGTCCCTCCGACTACGGCGTCGGTCGCGTCCAGGTCGAGGATCGGTGCGGCAGAGGCGGCCGGCGCGAGCAGCGCCAGGCCGGCAAGGGCGCTGATGACGGCCGAGCTTGTGAGCCCGCCCCAGCGCAGTACGGCGAATTTCATTCTTTTTTCACTCCTGGCGACCGATATTCGGATAATTTGAACGGCGAACTAGAATATCCGTCCGTCCTGCTCGCCACTACCGGGGTCTGCCGCTGATGAAGGAATTTGTTCGTCGCCGTTTTCACTGCTGCGCAGTCGGGGTCGCCATCCTGGCGCTCGGCCTGCCAGCGACGGCGCTCGCGGCCGAAGCCGCCGAACCGGGCACGACGACCGGCTCCGAAGGCGGCTCGCCGACCGGTGGATGGGTCGGGCAGGAATCGGGGACGACGACCTCCGGCGGCTCCTCGGAAGTCCAGAGCGGCAGCTCGCTCGGCAGCGGCGGTGGCGCCGCACCGCAGACGAAGGCCACGGCGCCGCCCCCGACCCCCGCGCCCGCGCCGGTGACGCCGGAACCGGAACCGACTGAAGTCACCCCCACCCCCGAAGTGGAAACGACCGCGCCGCCGGTGTCCGAAACGCCCGCGCCGGTCGAAGCCGCCGAGGCGCCGGCCGCCGCTCCCGTCGCCGAGAAGCCCGAGCGCGCCGAGCTTGCAGGCGGCGCCGCGAACCTCGCCGCCAAACCGGCCCCGCAGCCGCGCCAGGCTGACCCGGCGCCCGCGGCGACCGCTCCGATCGCGACCGACTCCGGCGAACGGGAGGGCTCGACCTTCGGCTCCCTCGCGATGGTGGCCGCGGTCATCCTGCTCCTCGCGCTCGCCGCCTTCCTCGTCCGCAGGTGGCGCCGCCAGAGCTCGCGCCGCAGGGCGGACGAGTGGAAGGACACCGAGCGCCAGCGCGAGGCGAACTGGCTGGCGACGAAGCGCCGCCTGGACCTCGAGCAAGCGCCGGAGCCGACGCTGCGCGAGGTCCTGGACGAGGCCAAGGGCCCGCGCCCGGCGCGCGCGAAACGCGCCGGGGACGTCCCGGCCAAAGCCCGCAGCCGAGCGTCCGCTTAGCGCGTCGCGACCTCAGGAGTAGGTCGCCTGGAGAATCCCCATCGCGGTCGCGGGGTCGACCAGGGGCCGGATCTCGACCTCCGAGTGGATCGTGAACGGGTGCTCGCTGATCATTTTCGTCAGCTCGCTGGCGTCGTCGGTCTCGATCGTGCCGAAGCCGCCGCCGCCGACGAAGAAGTTGACGTTTTCGAGGCGATTGGAGTAGGTCTGCATCCAGCCCCCCATCTCTCCGAGCAGGGCCGGCATCTGCTCCGGGGTCGGTGAGTCTTTCGGCCGGTAGATGATCGCGAACTTCATTTGCTCCTCCTCCGCTGTGGGTTGTCCTGCCTCCCGCCTACGGAGACCGCCGCAAAGTGCGGAAACGTTCAGGGACGTTGCGGGAGGTGCGCCGGTGGCGCCTAGAGCCCGGGCGGGTGGCGGACGACGAAGCCCTCGGTCGGGCGGGTGTCGACGTGCCAGCGGGGGCCGGTGCCGCGTTCGGTGCCGGAGGTGTCCCAGCGCAGGCCGGCGATCGTCGCCGCAGGTGTGGCTCGGCGTTGGCGTAGACGGTGATCCACTTGCCGGGGCCGGGCTCGCCCCAGCCCTCGAGCTCGCCGGAGGTGAGCGGGGCGGGGGATCAGGCCGCCGCCGAAGAGGGCGAAGCTGACCGCGCCCGAGCAGTCGTAGCCGTAGGAGTAGAAGGAGCCGTGGCCGCCGCCCCAGATGTAGGGGCGGCCGACGATCGTGTTGGCGTTGTTGATCACTTCCTTGACCGACCTCGGGCGCGTTCGGGCGGCGGCAGGGCGATGCCGGTGAGCAGGATCGAGGTCGATTCCGGGGTCGCCGTCGGCGGGGGTGCGGGCGAAGATCGCTTGCCGCTTCGGCCTTCGGAGCGTGCGTGTGCTCGGTGCCGTTGGTGCCGGCCGAGGCGGGCGGCAGTTCGGAGGGGTCCTTGATGTCGGAGTAGTCGGGGACTTCGGCTGCGGTTCGCGGCTTCCTCGGCGCTCGGCGCCTGCGCCTTCGGCTTCGGTCGGCGATCCGTTCCTGCGCGGCCAGCAGCGCCAGGTTCTCGTGCCGATCGCGTGTCGAGCGCGTCGTCGGCGCCGGCCGAGCCGAGCGCGGCGAGCGCGGTCGTGCCGAGCACGCCGAGCGGGTCCCGGCTCCGCGGGCGGCTGCCGCGGCGGCCGGCGGCTCGGCTGCGCGAGCGCGAGCAGCGCCGCCATGCGCCAAGTGCGCAGAGCCAGGTGCGCCGCGTCGTGCTGCGTGTGAGCGAAGTGCGCCAAGAGATCCCTGACCCCGTGAAACTTTAGCGACGTCGCTGGCGCCGGCGGATTGTTGCGGTTTTGTTTCAGCAGGCGTGGGGGCGGGCGGCGCTCTTGACGACCTCGAAGGCGCTGCCGGGGATGCGCCTTCAGCTGGTTCAGGTTCTCGTCGTCCCAGCGCCGGTCGCTGCTGCCGCTGAAGAACCAGTTGGAGCCGTTGTCGGCGACGATCAGGCCGTAGCGCTTCATCGCCAGCGCGATCGTCTTCGCGGCGCCGCTGAAGCGGCCGAGCCCGTAGCCCGCCTTCAGCCGCAGCCGCAGGCCCATCGGCGGGGCGGCGGCGTTGGCGGTGTCGCCGGCGCAGTGGACGGCGGGGTGGACGTAGGCGTCGCGGGTGCTCTCGAAGGTGACGCGGATCGCGTGGTCGAGCTGGCCGGCGGCGACTTCGTCGTAGCGGACCAGGCCGGGGAAGATCGGCAGGCCGGCGGCGTCGGCGGAGGTCCAGCCCTCGGGGTGGCGGGCGGTCGAGCGCAGGTCCCAGGCGACGCCGGAGTCGGCGTTCCAGTGCGGCTTCGGCTGCGGCACGTAGAAAGCGCGGTAGAGCTCGTAGAGCTTGCAGCTCGCCGTTGTCGACGGCGAGCACGTGGCGGTCGCCGTCGCTGCCGGTGCCGCCCTCGACCGGGGCGCCGGCGGGGACCGGGAACGGTCCGGGGCTGCTCTCGTCGCCGTAGGCGGTGTAGTTGATCGGGAGCTTGGCGCTGGCCCGGGCCGACGACCGCGAAGGGGAAGCCGTAGGGGCGGGGCGAGCCGAAGTCCGGGTGCATGTGGTCGCCGCCCTGGGAGTTGATGTAGGCGATGTAGGCGGCCGAGCGCGGGTCGCGCGGCGCCTTCGAGATGTCCTGGTTCCAGGCGGCCTGGGTCGGGCAGCGACTTGGCGTTGGCCGGCAGCGAGGCGGGCGGGTCGGGGAAGACCTGGCAGGAGCCGAGGCTCGGGGTAGGGGCCGACGGCGTGGGCGGGGCGCGAAGGCGAGGCAGCGACGCAGGCAGCAGAGCGCAGCGACCGCCGACTGAGGGCGGCGACTTCATGCATGGCCGGCCAGCCCTCGCGGACGATCGATGCGGCCGATCTCCAGCTCCTCGATCTCCAGCTGCTTGACGCTGAGCTCGGCCGAAGCTCGCGCGCTTGACGCGCCAGGCGGCCGACCGAGAGCCGGCCGATCGCGAAGGCGCCGATCGCGGCGGCGCCGACCGCCAGCGCCCCGATCGCCAGGGCGCCGCGGGCGCTGGCGCCGATCGCGCGTGGCGCCGATCGCGCGTCGAGCCCCAAGTCTGCGACTCGAGCTGGACGGACTTGCCGTTGCCCTTCGACTTGCACTTCTTCTTGTGCTTCGCCTTGGACATCGCCGCAACCGTAGCGCGGCTAGCCTGACGGACAGATGAGCGCGGACGAGCGTCCAACCCTGCTGGTCGTCCAGCACGTGCCCTGGGAGGGGCCGCACCGGATCCTCGACGCCTGCCGCGACCTCCAGGTCCACACCGTCAAACCGCTGGCCGGGCACGCGCTGCCGCCGCCGGAGGAGGTCGCCGGGGCGGTCTTCATGGGCGGGCCGATGAACGTCGACGAAGTCCGAGCGCTTTCCCGGCCTGGCCGCGGAGCGCGAGTGGATCGCCGCGGCGGTCGAGCGCGGCATGCCGCTGCTCGGCATCTGCCTCGGCGCGCAGCTGTTGGCGCGGGCGCTGGGGGCGGAGGTGCGGCCGGGCCCGAAGCCGGAGCTCGGCTTCGCCGAGGTCCGCGTCCACGATCCGGCCGACCCGCTGCTCGGCGGGCTGGCCCCCGGCGCCGAGGTCCTGCATTGGCACGGCGACGTCTTCGATCTGCCCGTCGGCGCCCATCACCTCGCCTCCTCGGCGATGACCGAGAACCAGGCGTTCCGCGTCAACAACGCCTGGGGCGTGCTCTTCCACCCCGAGGCCGATTCGCCCTTGTCGAGGCCTGGCTGGCAGTGCCGGAGATGATCGACGAGGCGCTGGCGGCGATCGGCGACGGCGAGACGTCGCGCCTGCTCGGCCGGGCGGAGGCGCTGGAGGAGGACCTGATCGAGCGCTCGACCCCGGGCTTCGAGACCTTCGCCGACCTGGTCACAAGCGCCGGCCATTAGCCTGGGTGCCGATGGAGGTCTGCCTGATGATCGAGGGCCAGGAGGACGTCACCTGGCAGGACTGGCTGGCGCTCGCCGCGGCTTGCGAGGAGCACGGGGTCGGGACGATGTTCCGCTCCGACCACTACCTCTCGGTCGATGACCGCCGCGAGCGCGGCTCGCTCGACGCCTGGGGCACGATCACCGCGCTAGGCGCGGTCACCGAGGCGCTGCGCCTCGGCACTATGGTCTCGCCGGCGACCTTCCGTCACCCGGCGGTGCTGGCGAAGGCGGCGGTGACCGCCGACCACGTCTCCGGCGGCCGGGTGGAACTCGGGATCGGAGCCGGCTGGTGGGAGCGCGAGCACGAGCTCTACGGGTTCGACCTGCCGCCGGTCGGTCCCCGGATGGACGCGCTCGAGGAGCAGATGCAGGTGATCCGCGGCCACTGGGCGGAGGGCCCCTTCAGCTTCGAGGGCCGCAGCTTCCGCGCCCACGAGCTCGACGCCCAGCCGAAGCCGCTGCAGCGACCGCTGCCGCTGATCCTCGGTGGCCGCGGCGGTCCCCGCAGCCTGCGCCTCGCCGCTCGATACGCCGACGAGTACAACACGGTGATGGCGACGGCGGCCGAGATCGCCGATCTCCGCCGCCGCCTCGACGCCGCCTGCGAAGCCGAGGGCCGCGACCCCGCGACCCTGCCCCTCTCGATGATGACCGGCTGGCTGGTCGGCGCCGACCTCGCCGAACTCCACGACCGCGCCGCCCGCCTCGCCGAGTGGGAGGGAGAGACTGGGGGCGCCGAGGCCTTCATCGCCGGCCTCCGCGACGCCACCATCCTCGGCACCACCGACCAGGCGATCGAGCAGCTCCGCGCCCTTGAGGCCGCCGGCCTCACCCGCCTGATGGGCCAGCACCTGCTCCACCGCGACCTCGACGCCGTCGAGCTGATGGGCCGCCAGATCGCCCCTGCCCTCCGCTAGATTGCTTCCCGCGCGGTGGCAGTAGCTCAGTTGGTAGAGCTCCGGCTTGTGGTGCCGGCGGTCGCGGGTTCGAATCCCGTCTGCCACCCTTCTTGAAGTTGCTCCAAATGGGTGGGTTGGGGTCGTGGTAGTCGTTTAAACCCGGGACCCAATTCCCGCTCCCCACCAGGCAGAAACTGCCTGATTGCTGTGGATATGTGGGGAATGTGCGGCGATGCCGAGCAATTCCAGCTGGGCTGCTCCGGTCGTCTCCGCTCTTGGCAGTTATGCCGTGGAACGCGCGACGTATCTTTAGAGGTATGGCCGAGGACATCCATGCCGAGCAGGTCGTTCGAAGGGACAACGACCCAGGACAGGTCATTGAGTCCGCTCGCTCAATGGTCGGCGAGCAGTTCCAGATTGCCGAGCGGCTTGATCGGAAGGCTCGATACCAAGCGGCGACGGCAGGAGCATTTTTCGCAGTTGTACAGGCGGTGGCCATCAATGCAATAACCAGTGCCGGGCTTTCGAAAGGATGGATCGCAACGCTAGCTTCAGCTGCCGTACCGGCCGGCTTGATGACTGTCGCAGCCTTGCTCGCGGCAGCCGATGCCTGGCGAACTCAGCTTGGAAAGATCTGCCCATCCCTGACCTGCGGGCGATGGTCGACCGTATTTCGCTAGGCGATGAGAACGCCCATCGGGAGTTGGCGCATCACTACCTCAATCTCGCGGAGAGTCGGAGAGGGGGGAACGCGGAACGGCTCAAGCGGGTAAGGAAGGCTGCAGCGGCAGCACTCCTCTCTATTGGACTAACTGGCTTAGAGCTAATTCTGGTATTTATCGCGCTTACCCAGCATGGTTGATCCGTCCGACGATCCAAGCGAAAGTAAAGAGGGTTCCGAGGGGTCAAGCGACTCCTCGAAAAATCTGCCGCCTCCGCCGGACCCGGACCAACTCGAAGACATCGAGTTCATCGTGGGAGACCTTGCGGCCAACTCCCCGCTGGCGGTAACCGTGGCCAGCGGTCCGATCGGAAAGTCGTTTGCCCCCGCAGATGTGATTGGGAAGCTCGCGACCAAGATTGGCGCTCTTGTGCATCAGGTTGCAGGCTCCGAAACCATGCTCTATGGAATCGCCCCCGGGAATTCGATGACCCTTTTCTTCGGCGATCCGAAACCAGATGGGCCGCAAACTGAGTTCCCACTGGGCGCGACCGAGAGCGCAGCCGTAAGGATCGCGGAGTTGGTCGAGGCCGAAGCAGATGAATTCATGGAAAAGGCACTAGCAGTCGGAGCCCCGATGGTGCGATACGACGAGCTAGCTCAGCTTGTGCAGAGCGAGGGCATGGTGCTGAGTTGGAAGCCGCGGAATGCGCCCGCACGACGACTGACGCCCGACGCTGCGGGACGCCAGCACACTCGCCTTCAGCGGCCGTCTGAGATGACCGAGTGGGACATCGCTGTGAACGGCATCCTGTATCGCCTCATCGCCGAGCCCGGAGCAGATAAAGGAACCGCTGGCATCCATCTTTTCCACTGGTCGGATAAGCCGCCGGGGGCAGGGCCAAAGGTGATTGCTGGAGCAAGAACCCAACTGCTGGATGCAGCCCTCGACAACGGCCTCTTTAGGAAGCCGGTTCAAGCCCGTCTCCGAATTCGTCGCCCGAAACCGGGTGAGAGTATTGCGCCAGAACGCATTGAGAAAGAATGGATATCCATCGAGCCGGGAGACACCGAAGATTCTGGCTACGGGATGAGCCTCGACGATCTCTTGGATACCGAGCCGGATTCCGGTTAGATCGAGATTCTTCGTCATCTCCTTCTAAGGAGGCGAGTTCAATCCGCCAACAGTCTGAGGAGCAGCGGTGGCAAAACCTCCAAAGGAGCTCATAGAAGAGTCACTCGACATGATCGCTGGGTGCGTTTGCTGTGAGAAACAGCCAAGTGCAGACTCCCACATGGTCATCAAGGTGACGGGCATGGACAAGCCCGAGGTGCCAGAGGCTCTCGCGCGCTATGCCGTTGCCTTCTTGGCTGGTTGGGTTCAGCAGGATGCGACCATCGCAGCCAGACTGGCCATACAAGGTGTCGAGAAACGACCTGAGGTTGCCAAGCTGGTCGATCGGATTGTGGCGCCAGAAGCCAACGTAGATGCTGAGCGGCTTGAGATCTGGAAGCGGACGTGGCGAAATGCTTGGATTGCCGAGGTTCTCACCCATGCGCTATTTGTCATACACCGAACGAGGATGTCTGACTTCCTGCAGGGTGAGGTGTTAGCGCTTCTTCGTCCTCACCCACTTCCTAAGCGGCAAGGACTTGATTCTGTCGCCATCTACGGGGAGGAGGGGATCGCCGTGATGACGTTTGGTGAGACCAAGGCGACGGCCGACAATGCGAGCGCACAGCTGACTAGCGCTTGCGACATGTTTGACGGTGTCGAGGCAGGCCTGCACGGTCCCGATATCCGCAATGCGATCGATGTGCTCGGAGCGGCGCTTCCGGACCCAATGAAGTCTCAGGTTGGTGAGGCACTGTGGCGCAAGAACCGGTGCTATCTACCGGCGATCTTTCATCAGGCCGTTTTTGATGCGAGCGGATCTCGCGAGCGACTAGCAGCGTTGCCGCCAGTCGCGGCTCGCAAGCGCGTCCTGACCTGCCAGATTGTCGACTTCGAAGCGTTCTTCGGGGCCGTTGCCACCGCCATGCCCAACGTGGTTAATGAGTTGGTCGTCTGATGTTCAACCGAGGGATAAATGAACTCCTGCAGTCATTGCCAGACTTCGGGGAGCTCGACGAGGCAGCTGTCTACAGGCTGCTTTCTGGCGCATGGCTTGAGGTGGTCGAGCGCGATGAGTTTGATGCCCCGCCGAGCGCTGATACCCCTAATGCGGATGACCTGCGGCGCTTGGCGACGGCCCTCCAAGTCGATGCCGTGCTTCGTAGTGAGATTGATGATCAGGTCAGCAAAGCCTCGGCATTTGTGGCTGCCGAGTCGCTCGAGATCGCTAAAGAACTTGATGGCGGACTCGACGGTGCCGCCGATCTCGAGCAAATCCTGGTCGCACTTCTCTATTTGATCGCCGGCTATGACGCCAACGCAAGAGTTGCGATCCGTGATGTCGAAATCGATTCCGAACGCAGTCCCGCCGAGCAATACGCCCTGTCAGGCGTCCTCGCGTTCCTTGGTGGGGGCGAGATGCCAGAGCGACCGGATGGCACGGATGATGTCGACTTGCTTCTCTATGAGCGAGTTGAGGCCGCCTTGATGATGGAGATAGGCGACTTAGTGAGTGGGTTCGCTCGGTGGCTGCGAGACCCTGCGGTATCCAATGGGGATGACCCCGCCCGGCTACTCGATCTCGCTGATGGTCTAAGACTGGATGAGGATGACATTCCCATCAGCGCCCACCCCACAACTCAGCATTTCGCTCGGGTGGCTGGTGCCGCGCTGACGGAAGCTTCGACGCGCGCCCTTCGCAATGTTCCTGCCCCGGAGGGCACCCCTGAGACCTTCGTCAATTTCCTGAAAGAGAGATGCTCGGTTCAGCCTCTCCTGTGGCCGGCTGCGTATGAGTACGCGGCGGCGGCGCTTCCGGGTCCATCGGTTAGCGGGGTTGTTTCAGTTCCCACCGGAGCCGGAAAGTCGGCCGTCGCCGATCTCGCGATTCAGCACGCAATCACGAGGGGCTGGGTGCTGTACATCGCACCAACTAATGCGCTGGTCGGTCAAATTCGACGCCAGTTGCGCCAAGACCATCCCGGCGTCAACGTGCGTGAATTTCTAGGTGGCGTCGAGTACACGACGCTCGCAGGTGAGGCCCTCGACGATATAGGCACCGGCGAAGTTTTGGTGATGACGCCCGAGAAGTGTTCGCTGGCCCTACGTCAATCGGCTGGAACGTTCAGCAACCTCGCGCTCTTGGTCCTTGATGAGGCGCACAGCCTCGCTGAGAAAGGTGGTCGCGGTGTGCTCAGTGAGTTGGTTCTCGCTGAGGTGCTGGTCCGAGCCGAGCAGGTAAACCTGCTTTTAATGTCTGCTCTAATCGAAAATCCCGAGAGCCTTGCCTCATGGCTTAGCGACGTACAGCAGCGTAACGCAGTGGTGATTAGAGAGCCCTGGAGGCCAACTAGAACTCTGAGGGCGGTCGTTGGCATTGATGGCAGCGCCACCATCGAAGCAGCGAGAGAGCCGATCGATCGTCTAGCTGCAATGCCGCCGCACCGCAAACATGAGAAGTTCGAGGGGCGCCTCGCGGTGTTGGCGGGACTCCGTGGCCCTTGGTCGACGGATGAGCCCGAGGACTACTCACTGCACCGCATCGGTGCAACTACGCCGATGCAGGTATCGCGGGGGGATGGCGACAGGGTGTTCATCGATGAAGACTCGGCAAAAGTAAGACCGACGGTGGAAGCGCTAGCCCAATTGCTTGGCGAGCGGGGTCAAAAAACGATGGCCTTTCAGCCCGGCTCAAGACATGACAGCTTTCGTGCCGCGCTTTCGCTAGATGGGTTTGGTGAGGTCGAGTTGGATCAGACGGTCGAGTCCCTCCTCGCGCTCGCCTCTGCAGAGCTTGGCGTCCAGTCCCTGCTCGGTGAGGCACTAAGAAAGGGGGCAGGGGTGCATACCAGCGCCCTCTTAGCTGAGGAGCGGAGGGCTAGCGAGATTGCTTTTGTCGGCGGAGGATGCTTGGTTTTGTTCGCCACCGGCACCCTTGCCCAAGGCCTGAATCTACCGGCGACGGCTGTAATAGTCGGTGGAACGAAGATTGGGTATTCCCCAGACCAGAGCGCTGACGAGGAACTTAGTCGGCAACGTAGTCAGCTATTGAATGCGATTGGCCGCGCCGGCCGCGCAAGGGTCGCGATGCGCTCGATCGCCTTGGTCGTACCGAACAAACTGCCGGTCTTGGACGGGGAGACGGCGGCAGAGGTCGTTCTCCCGCGTGCCGAATTCCTTAGAGAGGAGGATGCGTCGACTGCGGTGACGAGCGCACTTCGTCCTCTTCTTAGCCGACTGGATGAGGAGAGAGTCGATCCCGACACCCTTTATCCAACTGACCACATAGTCGTGTCTTATCTCGCCCCAAATGAAGAGGAGGACTTGGCCCCTCGGATCCTCAGCCGCTCCTGGGGAGCGCAGCAGCTCGGTTTGCTCGAGCGTGTCGAGGGTCTTTCTGGGTCGATCGAGGCGCTGAGTCGCGGGTCATTGGAGCTATCGAGCGGACCCGAGTGGGCAGCCGAGGCAGCGCGGCGATCAGGCGTCGCTGTGCCACTGGCTGGCCGCTTTTGCGCCTTTCTGCTTGAGGCTATGCGCGAGACGACGCCGGAGAGCGTTGACGATTGGATGGACCTGCTGATCTCCGGCATCGGAGAGATCCCCCATGAGGAACTCGGTTTGCTCCTTGACAAGGAAGCTTTCAAGTCGACTCGTCTCGCTGATCTCTTTTCAGAGGACGTAAGCAAAAGCGCAGCCGCCCGTGCCGTCTTGGCGGAAACTCTTAGGCTCTGGTTCAAAGGCGAGCCTTTGAACGTCGTTGGGGGCGCCGCCCATGGAGGTGGCCCTATTGAGGATATGGGTCGTACCGAGCGCAGTCCCATCCCGAGGACGATCCGTCTGGTTGATACTGGGATAGGGTTCAATCTGACTCGCGCAGCGGGGCTCCTTGCTGCAGCCCTTGATGTGGCAGTCGAGGAACAGGCCCTCGATGCTCCCAGCGAACCGTCTCGCCAGGAACTTGAGCGACTTCCAGTAGTTCTTCGCTTTGGTGCTTCTAATCCGATCGCCCTCGCTTTGCTTAGGGCGGGAGCTCGCCCTCGAGTCATCGCCCATCTTCTCGCGGATCTGCTGGAGCCGCCATCCGAGGATCTCAATGATGAGGCACTTCGTGAGTGGGCAGGGAATGCATTGCGTGGCATCGATGGGAGTGTCGACTTGGACCCAGAGACGGAGTCGGGCCGACTGATCGCTCGGTACGTGCTGGCTCGAGATGCACGGTGACCATGGTCTCTGGCTTAAGCCAAACAGCAGAGCCGGGGGCGACTAGCTGGACTCGAAGTTCATTCGGGCCGAGCTGGTCAGGAGTCGTCGGAGCTTCCTCTGAGCTCCCGGTAATCATCTGTAGGTGGTCTCCGATCGGAGTACCCGCGCCTTTAAACCGGGGGTAGGCCCCGTTCAGGCAGAAATCGGGATTTCTGCCTGAACACCCCGGCAATCGCCGAAATATCCCCCGCATATCGCCTCGGGGGGGCGCGATCTTGGGGGCGGCGCAAATCCGCTTGCCATGCGGGATTCGCTCTCAGCACGGCTGGGGGAAAGCCTTTTGTGGTGCCGGCGGTCGCGGGTTCGAATCCCGTCTGCCACCCCTCTTGAAGTCGCTGTAAATGGGCGGTGGTGCTACGAGTGGCGCCGAGCCTCGATGAGGGCGGGTCAGTCCCTGCTGGGCTGGTTGATCAGCCACTCGCCGTTTGACTTCTTGAGGACGATGACGTCGCCGCGCACGGCGAGGACGGCAGTCGTATCACCCTGCAGCTCGATGTCGGAGGCGTCGATTTCTTCGGCGGCGGCCGCCGCTTCGGCCGCTTTGTCGGCTCCGAACAGGCCGAAGGCGAATTCGTAGAGCTTGACGCAGGTGGGCAGGCCTTCGCCGCTTTCGGCGTAGGCGTCGGCGAAGCGGGTCGCTTCGCGCTGGATCGCCTCGCTGGTCAAGGTTGCGCAGACGCCCTCGGCGTCTTTCTCGGCGACCGCGGTCGCGTAGTCGCGCGCCACCGCCGCGGCCTTCTCCTGGTCGGATTCCCCGTCGCTTCCCCCGCAGGAGGCGAGGAGCAGGGCCGCCAGCAGGGCGGCGCAGACGAGGGCTAGGCGGGAGCGGAAGGCCATCGAAGGACGCGAGAATATCCGAGCGGAGCAGCTCCGGTACGTAGCGGTATCGGGCGGGCGCTAGCTCCCGGTCCAGCGGGGCTCGCGCTTCTCGGCGAAGGCGCGGGCGCCCTCGCGGGCGTCGGCCGACTCGAGCACCGGCTGGGTCCACTGGCGCTGGCGCTCGAAGGCCTCGTCCTCGCTCCAGCCCGGGGCGCGGCGTAGGACCGCCTTGGAGGCGCGCAGCGAGAGTGGGGCGTTCTTGCCGATCTGGGCCGCCAGCTCGAGCGCGCGGTCGAGCGCCTCGCCCGGCTCGGTGAGGGCGTTGACGAGGCCGAGCTCGGCGGCGCGGTCGCTGGAGATCGGCGCGCCGGTCAGCGCCATCTCCATCGCCACCTGCCGCGGCAGGGAGTGGGGGAGGCGCAGCAGGGCGCCGCCGCTGGCGAAGAGACCGCGCATCGCCTCGGGGATGCCGAGCCGCGCCTCGCGGGAGGCGACGATCAGGTCGCAGGCGAGCGCGATCTCGAGGCCGCCGGCCAGGGCGAAGCCCTCGATAGCGGCGATCAGCGGCTTCTCGGCGGGCCGTTCGACGATCCCGGCGAAGCCGCGCCCCTCGACCCGCGGCGACTTTCCGCTCGCGGCGAACCCCTTCAGGTCCATCCCGGCCGAGAAGTAGCCGCCATTGCCGGTGATCACCCCGACCTGGAGCTGGGGGTCGGCGTCGAGCTCGTCGAGCGCCGCCGCGATCGCTTCGGCGACCGCGAGGTCGATCGCGTTGCGGGCCTCGGGCCGGTCGATCGCGATCACCAGCGTCCGCTCCGAACGCTGGGTCGTGAGCCCGCTCATGGCGCGGCGCTCAGGCGCCGAGGTCGTAGACCTGGCCCGGCGCGGCGCCGGCGCCGTTCGCGACCTGCCAGAGGACGGCCAGCGCTTTCACCGCGTTGCGGCGGGCGTAGGGGGGCAGGTCGTCGCCCTGCTCCCGCAGCACCTCCGCCAGCTGCTCGTAGATCTCCACTAGGCGCTGCTCGCCGGCGCTCAGCTCGAACTCGACATCGGTGCTCATCTACATCGCCTTCCTCTCATCCGAGCCCCAGACGTGGCGCTCGTCGACCAGTCGTTTCGCCTTCAGCTCGAAGCGGGGGAGCGACTCGGGCTCGGCTTGCTTGACGTCGATCCGCAGGCCCTCGTGCGCCTCGGCGAGGTCGCGGGCGAGCTCCCTCAGGGCCCCTTCGGCGTCTCCCTCGCCGCCGAGCTCGATCAGCACCTCGATCTCGTCGCGGGTCCCGTCGGCGGTGTAGAGGCGGATCTGGAACTCGACCACGTCGTCGACCTTGCGGATGATTTCCTCAATCGCGCGCGGGTAGACGTTGGTGCCGCGGACGACCTTCATGTCGTCGACGCGGCCGCGGATGCCGCCGTCGTAGAGGTCGAAGCCGCGGCCGCAGCCGCAGGTCGAGCCGGGGATGCGGCGGACCAGGTCGCGGGTCCGGTAGCGCAGCACCGGGATGAAGCCGCGCCCGAAAGAGGTGACGATCCGTTCGCCTTCCTCGCCGTACTCGACCGGCTCCAGGGTCTCCGGGTTGATCACCTCTTCGAGGTAGTGGTCCTCGATCAGGTGGGCGCCGCCGGGCTGCTCGGAGCACTCGAACATGATGATCGTCCCGACCTCGGTCATGCCGGCGGTGTCGGCCGCCTTCGCGCCCCACTCTTCCTCGATCAGCGCCTTGGTGGCGGGGATCGAGCCGGCCGGCTCGCCGGAGAGGATCAGCTTCTTGACCGCTCCGCCGGGCAGGTCGATCCCGATCGACCGCGCCTCCTGCGCCATCCGCAGCGCGTAGGTCGGGGTCGAGCAGACGACGGTGGCGCCGACCTCGTCGATCATCCGCACCCGGCCCTCGGTGGTCATGTTGCCGCCGGGGAGGACCAGGCAGCCGAGCTTTTCGGAGGCGTACTGGGCGCCCCAGAAGCCGACGAAGGTGCCGTAGCTGAAGGCGAAGAAGATCGTGTCGGTCGGGCGGATGCCGAAGCCCCAGAGGCCGTAGCACCACATCTCGTTGATCCACTCCCAGTCCTTGGGGCCGTCGAGGACGGCGAGCGGGCGGTTGCCGCTGGTCCCGGAGGTGGTGTGGTAGCGGATCGCCTGCTCGCGCGGCTGGGACAGCAGCTCGCCGAAGGGCGGGTCGGCTTCCTGGCTCGCCATCCAGTCCTCGCGGGTGAGGAAGGGGATCCGACGGACGTCATCCATCGTCTGTAGCGACTCGGGGGTGATGCCCGCCTCGCGCAGGCGGGCACCTTGCCAGGGAGCGCTCTCCAGCGTCCAGCCGACCAGCTCGCGCAGCTTCGCGAGCTGCAGCTGCTGCAGCGACTCGCGGTCGAGCGTCTCCGTGTGGGGGTTCCAGTAGGGCGATTCCATGATCCGGAGATCCTTTCTGCTCGGGCGGGCTCGCGGCCGGTTCTTCTCCTCGCCGGGAATATACAACGGTTCAGTCGAGCCAGGTGTAAACTATTTCTCCGATGAGCGGGAAAGTGATCGTCACCGGAGGCTCGAAGGGCATCGGACGCGCCGTCGTCGAGCGCTTTGCCGGGCTTGGGCAAGAGGTGATCGCGCTCGGCCGCGACGAGCAAGCGCTGGCGGCGCTGCCGAGCGGGGCGAGCGGCGTCCGCTGCGACGTCGCCGACGAGGCCCAGGTGCTCGACGCCTTCGCGGCAGCCGGCGAGGTCGAGACCCTGGTGATCAACGCCGGCGTCGCCGAGACCGCGCCGCTGACCCGCACCACCCTCGCCAGCTGGGAGCTGCAGATGTCGGTCAACGCCACCGCCGCCTTCCTCTGCACCCGGGCGGTGATCGGCCCGATGCGCGAGCGCGGTAGCGGCTCGATCGTCACCGTCGCCTCGACCGCCTCCCGCGTCGGCACTCCATATACCTGCGCCTACACCGCTTCCAAGCACGCCGCGCTCGGCGTCATGCGCAGCGCTGCCGCCGAACTCGCCGGCAGCGGCGCCAACGCCAACGCAGTCTGCCCGACCTTCGTCGACACCGAGCTGACCAAGCGCTCGGTGGAGCGGGTGGTCGAGAGCGCCGGCCGCAGCGAGGAGGAAGCGCTCGCCGGCTTCGCCGCCGCCTCGCCGCTGGGCCGCCTGCTGAGTCCCGACGAGGTCGCCGACTGCGTCCTCTGGCTCGCCTCCGACGCGGCCGCGACGATTAACGGCCAGGCGGTCGTGCTCGACGGCGGGGGGCTGCAGCCGTGAGCAAATTCCGCGCCACCGTCCCCTTCACCGAGCGCTGGGCGAACTTCGACCTGAAGATCGAGGACGGGGTCGCGACTGTCCTGCTCAACCGCCCCGAGAAGCTGAACGCGCTGACCTTCGAGGCCTACGCCGACCTCCGCGACCTGTTCGGTGAGCTGCCGCTGCGCGAAGACGTGCGCGCGGTCGTCCTAGCCGGCGAGGGCAAGGGCTTCTGCTCGGGCGGCGACGTCGAGGAGATCATCGGCGAGCTGCAGCGGATGGAGCCCGACCAGCTGCTGCGCTTCACGCGGATGACCGGGGCGACGATCCGGGCGATGCGCGACTGCCCGATTCCGATCGTCGCCTCGATCCAGGGGGTCGCCGCGGGCGCCGGCTCGGTCCTCGCCCTGGCCAGCGACTTCCGCCTGCTCGCCCACTCCTCCTCCTTCGCCTTCCTCTTCACCCGGGTCGGGCTCTCCGGGGCCGACATGGGCTCCGCCTACCTGCTGCCGCGGATCGTCGGCCTCGGCCGCGCCACCGAGCTGCTGATGCTCGGCGACAAGCTGGGCGCCGAGCGGGCGATGGAGTTCGGCCTCGCCACCGAGCTGGTCCCCGACGAGGAGCTCGCCGAGCGCACCGCGGCGCTCGCCACCCGCCTCGCCGAAGGGCCCTCGCTCGCCTACGCGACGACCAAGGCGCTGCTCGGCCGCGAGCTCGACATGGACCTGGCCAGCGCCCTCGAGCTGGAGGCGCCAACCAGGCGCTGCTGATGCTGAGCCACGACCACCGCGAGTTCTACGCCTCCTGGACCGAGCGCCGCAAGCCGCGCTGGGAGGGACGCTGATGGCGGGCGAAATCGTCAACGCGCCCGGGCTCGGCAAGCCGGTCGGGTACTCACACGCGATCGTTACCGGCCCCGGCGACCGCCTCGTCCACCTCGGCGGGCAGACCGCGCTGACCCCGGAGGGAGAGATCGTGGGGCGAGACCCTGGTCGAGCAGCTCGACGTCGCCGCCGCCAACGTGGTCGAGGCGCTGGCCGCGGCTGGCGCCGCCGCCGAGGACATCGTCTCGATGCAGATCTTCGTCACCGACGTCGCCGACTACCGCGCCAACCTGCGCGAGCTGGGCGAGGTCTGGCAGCCGCCACTTCGGCCGCCACTACCCGGCCACCGGGCTGTTCGGCGTGACCCGGCTCTTCGACGAGGAGGCGCTGATCGAGCTGATGGGCGATCGGCGGCGATCGCCGCGGGCGGAGGGCGAGTGAGCGCGATCGCCGACCAGCTCGACGCCCACCTCGACGAGTCCGAGCGCGCGCTGCTGCGCCAGGGCGCGGGAGCTCGGCGAGGCGAGCTGCACGCGGTCGCCGAGGCCGGTCCGGAGGGCCGGGTCAACCGGCCGCTGGTCGCCGCCCTCGCCAGCTCGGGCCTCTTCGAACAGCTCTTCGTGCCGACCGACGGGGGCGGCTGGGAGACCGACGTCTCGGCGCTCTCGCTCTGCCTGATCCGCGAGGGTCTGGCGCGCGGCCGACACCCACGCCGAGACCGCCTTCGCGCTGCAGGGCCTGGGCTCGTTCCCGCTGCTGCAGTGCGGCAGCCCCGAGCTGGTCGCCGAGTGGGCCCCGCGGCTCGCCGCCGGCGAGGCGGTGGCCGCCTTCGCGCTCAGCGAGCCCGGCTCCGGCAGCGACGTCGCCTCGCTCTCGCTGGCGGCCGAGCGCGCCGACGGCGGCTACCGGCTGAGCGGCGAGAAGACCTGGATCTCCAACGCCCCCGACGCCGACGTCTACTCGGTCTTCGCCCGCACCGATCCCGAGGCCGGCGCCCGCGGCCTCACCGCCTTCCTCATTCCGCGCGACACGCCGGGGCTGAGCGGCGAGCCGCTGGAGCTGCTGTCCCCGCACCCGATCGGCCGCCTGCGCTTCGAGGACGTCTTCGTCCCCGACGAGCAGCGCCTCGGCGAGGTCGACGGCGGCTTCCTGGTGGCGATGCGGACGCTCGACATGTTCCGCCCCAGCGTCGGCGCCTTCGCCATCGGTATGGCGCTGAGCGCGATCGACGCCTCCGCCGCCTACGCCAACGAGCGCCAGGCCTTCGGCCGCAGCCTCAAGTCCTTCCAGGCCGTTTCGCACCCGCTCGCCGACGTCGCCGCGCGGGTCCACGCGGCGCGTCTGTTGGTCCACCACGCGGCGCGTTGCTACGACAGCGGCGTGCGGCCGGTGGCGATGGTCGCGGCGATGTCGAAGCTGCTCGCCACCGAGGTCGCCCAGGAAGCGGTCGACATCGCGATCCAGATCCACGGCGCGCGCGGGCTCGAGCGCGGCCACCTGCTCGAGCACCTCTACCGCGAGGTGCGGGCGCCGCGGATCTACGAGGGCGCCTCCGAGATGCAGCGCGAGATCATCGCCCGGGCGCTGATCCCCAGCGGGGAGGCGGCCCGATGAAGATCGGCATCGCCGGCGGCGGACCGGGCGGCCTCTACGCGGCAATTCTTCTGCGCCGGCTCGGCCACGACGTGACCGTCTACGAGCGCAACGCCGCCGACGACACCTTCGGCTTCGGGGTCGTCTTCTCCGACGAGACCCTGAACGCGTTCGAAGCCGCCGACCCGTCCTCCTACGCGGAGATCGAGGCGAGCTTCGCGCGTTGGGCCGACATCGACATCTACTACCGCGGGACGATCCAGCAGCTCCGGCGGGCACGGCTTCTCCGCGCTCGGCCGCAAACGGCTGCTCAACATCCTCCAGGAGCGGGCCGGCGAGCTCGGCGCCGACCTCAGGTTCCAGACCGAGGCCCCGACGGGCGCGGAGCTGGCCGCGAGCTACGACCTGGCGATCGCCGCCGACGGCCTCAACAGCCAGATCCGCGGCGAACGCCCCGACGCCTTCGGGACCTCGATCGAACAGCGCCACAGCAAGTACATGTGGCTCGGCACCGACCTCGTCTTCGAGGCCTTCAGCTTCCACATCGTCGAGACCGAGCACGGGATCTTCCAGATCCACGGCTACCCGATCGACCGCGAGATGAGCACCTTCATCGTCGAGACCTCCGAGCGCACCTGGCGGCGCGCCGGCCTCGACGTCAACGAGGGCCGCGACATCCCCCCGGGCGAGAGCGACGAGGAGGGGATCGAGTTCTGCCGGCGCCACTTCGCCGAGATTCTCGGCGACCACCGGCTCTTCGCCAACAACTCGAAGTGGCTCAACTTCAACACGATCCGCAACGAGTGCTGGAGCAACGGCAACGTCGTCCTGCTCGGCGACGCCGCCCACACCGCCCACTTCTCGATCGGCTCCGGGACGAAGCTGGCGATGGAGGACGCGATCGCGCTCGCCTGGTCGCTGCGCGAGTCCGGCGACGACCTCGCGCGGGCGATTCCGGCCTACGAAGAGGAGCGCCTGACCCTGGTCGAGAGCACCCAGCGGGCGGCGCAGGCGAGCCTCGAGTGGTTCGAGGAGATCGAGCGCTACGTCGGCCAGCCGCCGCGCCAGTTCGCCTTCAACCTGCTGACCCGCAGCCGCCGCATCACCTACGACAACCTGCGTCTGCGCGACGCCGGCTTCGTCGACGGCGTCGACTCCGAGTTCACCGACGGCGAGCCGCAGCAGCCGCCGATGTTCCTGCCCCTGCGCCTACGCGAGCTCGAGCTCGCCAACCGCGTCGTCGTCTCGCCGATGGACATGTACACGGCCGAGGAAGGCACGGTCGGCGACTTCCACCTCGTCCACCTCGGCGCCCGCGGGATCGGCGGCGCCGGCCTGGTGATGACGGAGATGATCTGCGTCTCGGCCGAGGGCCGGATCACGCCGGGCTGCGGCGGCATCTACACCGAGCAGCACGTCGAGGCCTGGCGGCGGATCGTCGACTTCGTCCACGCGCACGGCAACGCGACCAAGATCGGCGCCCAGATCGGGCACGCCGGCCGCAAGGGCGCGACCAAGGTGATGTGGGAGGGCATGGACGAGCCGCTGGAGGAAGGCGACTGGCCGCTGATCGCGCCCTCGCCGCTGGCCTACCTGGAGCACAGCAAGGTGCCGCGCGAAATGACCCGCGCCGACATGGACCGGGTCGTCGGCGACTTCGCGATCTCGGCCCGGCGCTGCGCCGACGCCGGCTTCGACCTGCTCGAGATCCACATGGCCCATGGCTACCTGCTCTCCTCGTTCCTCTCGCCGCTGACCAATCTGCGCGAGGACGAGTACGGCGGCAGCCTCGAGAACCGCGCCCGCTTCCCGCTGGAAGTGCTGGCCGCCTGCCGCGAGGCCTGGCCCGCCGAGCTGCCGCTGAGCGTGCGCATCTCCGCCACCGACTGGGTCGAGGGCGGCTTCGACGGCGACGAAGCGGTCGCCCTGGCACGGCTGCTCGGCGAGCACGGCTGCGACGTCGTCGATGTCTCCACCGGTCAGGTCTGGCCCGACCAGAAGCCCGCCTACGGACGCAGCTACCAGACCCCCTTCGCCGACCGGATCCGCAACGAGACCGGGATGCCGGTGATCGCGGTAGGGGCGATTAGCTCCTACGAGGACGTCAACACGATCGTCCTCTCCGGCCGCGCCGACCTCTGCGCGCTCGCCCGCCCGCACCTCTACGACCCCTTCTGGACCCTGCACGCAGCGGCCGAACAGGAACACCGGATGCCCTGGATCCCCCAGTACCGCAGCGGCCGCCGCCGCCCGAACGACGGCCGCGCCGCCGAGAGCGCCCTGAAGCCGGAGCCGCGCCGCTTCGAGCAGAGCGGCCCGCAGCAGAGCGGCCGCTGGCGCCCCGCCGCCACCGCTTCGTCCTGATCAGCGCCGCAGTTGCTCGGGGCGGACGGCGACGGTCACCCGGCTGATCGCGCAGAGCTCGCCGGCGTCGTCGCGGCACTCGACGTCCCAGACCCAGGTGCTGCGGCCGCGGTGGCGGGGCTTGGCGCTGGCGTAAATCCGGCCGGCCGAGATCGGCCGCAGGAAGCTGGTGTCGTTGGCGGCGCCGAGGCCGATCATCCCTTCGGCCCCGACCCCGGCGTTGGTCCCCTCGGAGGCGAGGGTCTCGGCGATCGTCGCGAAGAGGCCGCCGTGGGCGAGACCGTGTGGCTGGGTCAGCTCCTCGCGCATTGCCAGGCTGCCCGCGACCCCTTCGGGGCCGCAACTGCTCAGCTCGAGGCCGAGCAGGCGGTCAAACGGGGAGAGGGAGACCTCCTCAGTCATAGCTGTAGAGGCCGCGCTTGCTCTTGCGGCCGAGCAGGTTGGCGGAGACCAGCCGCTGCAGCAGCGGCGGCGGCGCGAAGAGCTGCTCGCGGTGCTCGGCGTAGAGGGTCTCGGCGACGCCCTGCACGGTGTCGAGGCCGATCAGGTCGGCGAGCGCCAGCGGCCCCATCGGGTGGGCGCAGCCCTCGACCATCCCCTTGTCGATGTCCTCGGCGCTGGCCAGTCCCTGTTCGAACATCCGGATCGCCGAGAGCAGGTACGGGATCAGCAGCGCGTTGACGGTGAAGCCGGCGCGGTCGGGGGCGACGATCGGGTCCTTGCCGAGGCGCTCGGAGGCGAGTGCGCGGGTGCGCTCGACGACCGCCTCGGAGGTCAGCAGCGAGGGGATGATCTCGACCAGCTCGAGCACAGGCACCGGGTTGAAGAAGTGCAGCCCGAGCACGTGGTCGCCGCGCGGTCCGGCCGCCGCGGCGAGCTCGACGATCGGGATCGAGGAGGTGTTGGAGGCGAGGATCGCGTCCTCGTCCTCGACGATCTCGCGCAGGCGCTCGAAGATGCCGAGCTTGACGTCGCGGTTCTCGACCACCGCCTCGACGACCAGGGTGCGGTCGGCGAGGGCGGCGAAGTCTGCCTCGCAGGCGAGCCGGCCCAGCGCCGCCTCGGCCTCCTCGGCGGAAACCTTCTCGCGCGCGACCGCCCGCTGCAGCGACTTCTCGATCCGCTCCCGGGCCACCCCCGCGGCGCCCGCATCGACCTCGACCAAGCATGTCTGCAGGCCGGCTTTGACGCAGACCTCGGCGATCCCGCTGCCCATGATCCCGCCGCCGACGATGCCGACCTTCTCCGAGTGATCCTCGCCCATTCCTCGCAACCTTTCGACCGGGCCGGGACTGTCACCGGCCAATTAAAATTAACTTTGCACCTGGTAGATATGTTGACTATCGTCGTTGCGCGCGGCATGAGTGGGCCGGACGCTCACGTAAGATGCCGCCGCGGGGAAATCGTGAGGCTGCCTTGAGATACGACGTGCCGCTTGGAACGGCGCCGCTGCGGCCTCAGGACCTGGTGCTGACGATCCTAGGCGCCAACGTTCGCGGCGTGCGCGAAACCGCCTGGTCGGGGGGGTTGGTGCTGCTGCTCGAAGAGTCCGGCTTCTCGACCGCTTCGGCGCGGGTCGCGCTGACCCGGTTGGTCAATCGCGGCCTGCTCGAACGGGAGCGCAACGGCCGCCTGATCCACTACCGGCTGACCGAGCGCTGCGACCAGCTGCTCGCCGAGGGCGACCAGCGGATTTTCCGGCTCGGCTCGGAGCAGGGCGACGGCGCCTGGACGATCCTCTGGCACGATCTGCCCGAGGACCGGGCGCTGGAGCGGGGCCAGCTGGCGCGCCGCCTGCGTTTCCTCGGCTTCGGGTCGCTGCAGGACGGGCTCTGGGTCTCCCCGGTCGACCGCCAGGCCGAGCTCGCCTCGGTCCTCGAGCAGCTGCAGATCGGCGAGCACGTGGCGGTGCTCGGCGGCCGCCCCGCCCGCGGCCTGGAGACGATGATCGCCACTGCCTGGGACCTGCCGGTCCTGGTCGAGCGCTACCGGGCCTTCGCCAAGCGCTTCGAACCGGCGCTGGCCGATCCGCCCGCCGACGAGGAGGCGGCCTTCGAGCTGCGGGTCCGGCTCACCCACCTGTTCCGCGGCTTCGCGGTAATGGACCCGGGCCTGCCCGACTCGATGCTCGAGGGAGCGGAGGCGCGCCGCGCCGCGGTCTCGGTCTTCAGCCGCCTCTACGAATCGCTGGCTCCGGCCGCCCAGCGGCACTTCGACTCGGTGGCGGGGGCGCCGCCCGCCACCGAGTAACGCCGTTGCTCAGCGTTTGATCGCCGCGTACTTGGTGATCAGGTACTCGTCGATGCCCTCGCGGCCGCCCTCGCGGCCGAAGCCGGAGTGCTTGACGCCGCCGAACGGAGCGCTGGCGCTGGAGACGACGCCCTGGTTGAGGCCGACCATCCCGACCTCGAGCCCGTCGATCACCCGCAGCCCGCGCCGCAGGTCCTCGGTGTAGGCGTAGGCGATCAGGCCGTACTCGGTCGCGTTGGCCAGCGCCAGCGCTTGTTCCTCGCTGGCGAAGGTTTGGACCGGCGCGACCGGGCCGAAGATCTCCTCGCGCAGCAGCCGCGCCTCGGCGGGGACGCCGGAGAGCACGGTCGGGGCGTAGAAGTAGCCGGCCCCGTCGAGCGGCTCGCCGCCGACCTCGACCTTGGCGCCGGCCTGGCGCGCCTCGCCGACCAGGTCGTCGATCCGGCGCCGCTGCTCGTCGTCGATGATCGGGCCCACTTCGGTCCCCGGCGCGACCCCGCGGCCAATCTTCATCGAGCCCATCCGCTCGGCCAGCCGCGCCGTGAACTCAGCGGCGACCGACTCGTGCACGAGGAAGCGGTTGGCGGCGGTGCAGGCCTCGCCGATGTTGCGCATCTTCGCGATCATCGCCCCGTCGACCGCCTCCTCGAGGTCGGCGTCCTCGAAGACGAGGAAGGGGGCGTTGCCGCCAAGCTCCATCGAGAGCCGGAGCAGCTGTTCGGAGGCCTGTTCCATCAGCAGTTGGCCGATCTCGGTCGAGCCGGTGAAGCTGAGCTTGCGCAGCCGCTGGTCGCGGATCAACGGCTCCATCACCGAGCCCGAGGAGGACGAGGTGATGACGTTGAGGACGCCGGCCGGCAGCCCGACCTCCTCCAGCAGCGAGGCGAGCCGCAGCATCGAGAGCGGCGTCTGTTTGGCCGGCTTGACGACCATCGTGCAGCCCGCCGCGATCGCCGGGCCGATCTTCCGCGTGCCCATCGCCAGCGGAAAGTTCCAGGGGGTGATCAGCAGACAGGGGCCGACCGGCGCGCGGCTGACCAGCACCCGGCTGCCGCCCTTCTCGGCCGGGGCGTAGCGGCCGTCGATGCGGGCCGCCTCACCGGCGAACCAGTGGAAGAAGTCGGCGGCGTAGGTGATCTCGCCGTGCGCCTCGCTGAGCGGCTTGCCCATCTCCAGGCTGGCCAGGGTCGCCAGCTCGTCGGCCCGGTCCATGATCGCTTCGTAGGCCCGGCGCAGCAGCTCGCCGCGCTCGCGCGGGGTCGTCGCCGCCCACTCCGCCTGGACCTCGCAGGCGGCGTTCAGCGCCGCCTTGGCGTCGGCCGCGGTGCCGTCGGCGACCTCGGCTAGCGTCTCGCCGGTCGACGGGTCCTCGACCGGGATCGTCGCGCCGGTCTCGCTGGCGCGCCAGTTGCCTCCGATCAACAGTCCGGTGGGTACGTTTGAAATTACGTCCAGCTCGGAGATGGCCCCGGCGGGGGCCGACTCGGTATTAGAGGCCACTTTCAGCTCCTGTCCTGGGTTGGATCGGCTCTTCGGATACTGTCGATGGTATACATTGTTGAGCGAGCGACGAGCAGCGACGAAGGGAGCAGCCGATGACCTTGCCGATTGACAACTCCTGGGGTTTCGAGACGACGATCGTCCCCGCCGGCGAGGGGGAGCGGTACGACCTCGCGGCCGGCGACGAGATCCGCTTCAAGGTGACCGGGGCCCAGTCCGGCGGCGGCTTCACCCTCTTCGAATTCAAGTCGGTCCCCGGGCATCCGGGCATCCCGCACCACATGCACGAGTCCCATGAGGAGATGTGGCACATCCTCGAGGGGACCCTGCAGCTGCGGATCGAAGACGAGGTGCACGCTGCGAATGCCGGCGAAACGTTCATGGTCCCGCGCGGCATCGGCCACTCCTTCTGGACCGAGGGCGAGGAGCCCAGCCGCATGCTCTCGCTCTTTTGCCCGGCCGGCTTCGAGGGCTGGTTCCGCGACCGCACCCGCCTGCTGGCCGAAGGCAAGGCGACCCGCGAGGCGCTGATCGACCTCTCCAAAACTTACGACCAGATCCTCCTCGGGGACATCCCCTCGACGATGGTGAATGAGTGACACGCCGCGAGGCGGGATGGGGAGCCGAGCTTGAGCGCTGAGCCGAAGATCCGCAAGTTCGCCGCCTTCCGCGAAGAGGTCTTCGCGGAAGCGGGGCGCGAGGCCGACGAGCGCCCGCTGCTGCGGGTGGCCGTCGCCGCTGTCGTCGCCAACCCCCAGCCGGGCGTCTGGCAGGAGGACGTGCTGACCAACGAGCCGGCCAGCGGCGTGATCTGCCGCCAGCTGGTCGAGCGCGCCCAGGCGCTCTGCGGCGACGCCGAGATCGAGAGCTACGGCAAGGGCGTCGTGATCGGCCTCGACGGCGATCAGGAGCAGGGCGTCTCCTTCGTCGCGACCGTCTTCGGCGACACCCTGCGCGAGCTCACCGGCGGCACCGAGTGGGTCTCCTCGGTGACCAAGCGCGCCGCGGCGGGGTCCCCGATCGACATCCCGCTCGCGCACAAGAACGTGATCCGCGCCCGCTCGCACTACGACGCGATCTCGATCGTCGTGCCCGACGCGCCAGCGCCCGACGAGATCCTCGTCGCGATCGGCGTCGCCACCCGCTCGCGCCTCAACGAGCGGGCCCGCGGCTACACCGTCGCCGAGGGGCTGGCGGCCCGATGAGCGGCGAGACCGGCGACCTTCGCATCGTCAACGCCGGCGGCGTCGCCACCGGCGACCTCGCCAACCCCTTCGTCGAGGCCGACACGGTCGAGATCCGCGGCGGCAAGGTAGTCGCGATCGGCGAGTCGGTCGACGGCGACGCGCCGCAGCTCGACGCCCGCGGCAACCTCGTCGCGCCGGGGCTGATCGACTCCCACGTCCACACCGTGCTCGGCGACTGGACCCCGCGCCAGAACACGATCGGCTTCCTCGAGAGCTACTCGCACGGCGGCCTCAGCCGGGCGCTCTCGGCGAGCGAGGTGCACGCGCCGGGGCGCCCCCACGACCCCGCCGGGGTCAAGGCCCTGGCGCTGACCGCGCACCGCTGCTTCGAGAACATCAGGCCGGGGGGGATGACCGTCCACGGCGGCTCGCTGATCCTCGAGCCCGGCCTCGTGGAGGACGACTTCCGCGAGCTCGCGGCCGAGGGCCTCTGGCAGGCGAAGGCCGGGATGGGGCGGTTCAACCCCTCGCGCGACGTCGCCCCGCTGGTCGCCGCCGCCAAGCGCCACGGCTTCAAGGTGATGTGCCACACCGGCGGCGAGTCGATCCCCGACAGCACCCCGGTCACCGCCGACGACTTGCTCGAGATCGACCCCGATGTCTCCGGTCACGTCAACGGCGGCACCACGGCGCTGCCCGACGCCGACCTGCAGCGCGTCGTCGAATCCGGCATCGCCCTGCAGATCTGCCAGGCCGGCAACCTGCGCTCGGCCCTGGAGATCGTCCGCCTGGCCGGCGAGAGCGGCCGGATGGGCAAGGTCCTGGTCGCCAGCGACACCCCGACCGGCACCGGCGTGATGCCGCTGGCGGTGATCAAGTCTGTCGTCGAGCTCTCCTCGCTCGGTGGGGTGGACGCCGCCGACGCGCTCTGCTTCGCGACCGGCAACGTGCGTGAGGCCTACGCGCTGGAGGCGGGGGTCCTGGAGGCCGGCGCCCCGGCCGACCTCGTCCTGCTCGACGCGCCGATGTCCTCGGAGGCGCCCGACGCCGCCGGGGCGATCGAGAAGGGCGACCTGCCCTCGATCACCTCGCTGGTCACCGATGGCGTCGTGCGCTTCGTGCGCAGCCGCAACACCGCGCCGCCGAAGCGGATGCCGGAGTTCTCTCCGACCGCGGTCGCGAGCGCCTGAGATGGCGGTCCTCTACCGCGACGAGGACGTCGCCTCCGTTCTGACGCCGCCGGTTGCGATCGCCGCGCTGGAAGAGGCGATGCGCCACGAGGCCGCGGGCAGCACCGCCGTGCCCGGCCGTCTCAACGCGGCCGCCCCGGGCGGCTGGATCCGGCTGATGCCGGCGGTTATCGACGGTGGCAACGGCGGTTCCGCGATGGGCTTCAAGGTGATGAACCTGAACCGCAAGACCGGGGTCCGCTACATCGCCTTCCTCTACGACGCCGAGAGCGGCGAGCTCGAGGCGATCATCGACGCCGCCCGGCTGACCCGGCTGCGGACCGCCTCGGTGACCGCGATCGCCTACCGCGCGATCTGCCCCGAGCCGGCCGCCGAGCTCGGTGTCTTCGGCTCCGGCCACGAGGCCGAAGGCCACGTCGAAACCTTCAGCCAGCTGTTCCCGCAACTGCAGCGGGTCGTCGTCTACAGCCCCCGTCAGGAGCGCCGCGAGGCGTTCGCCGAGCGGATGTCGTCGAAGCTCGGGATCACGGTCGAGCCGACCGCGGAGCCGGAGGCGGCGGCCGCGCAGCCGGTCAGCCTGCTGGCGACGAAGACGACCGAGCCGGTCGCCCGCTCGGAGATGTTCCCGGCCGGCGCCGTGGTGCTCTCGATCGGGTCGACTCGCCCCGATCTGCGCGAGCTCGACGAGGCCGCCTTCGGCCGCGCCCGCCAGTGCGTCGCCGACGCGCCCGCCCAGCTGGTCAAAGAGTCGGGCGACGTCCAGGCGGCGGTCGCCGGGGGGTTCCTCAGCGAGTCGGCGATGGTCCCGCTGGCCGATCTGGTCGCCGGGACGGCCCAGGTCGAGTGGCCGCCGGAGGACCTAGTCGTCTTCAAGTCGGTCGGCACCGCGCTCCAGGACCTGGCAGTTTCCTCGGCTGTCCATGCGGCCGCCAAGCAAGCAGGCATTGGGTACGATCTCGGTTGGGAGCCGGTACGGCACTAATTACGACGCTTCTCGCATCCTCTGGCATCTGTAGCTTGTTTACACAATGAGTCCTTTACCGGCCATCAGCAACCCCGCCGCACGGCGCACCGCGTCAGACGATGTCGCCGATGCCCTGCGTGACGCGATTGTCAGCGGCCAGCTCGGCGACAACGAGGAACTGAACCAGGTCGAGCTCGCACGCCACTTCGGCGTCTCGCGAGTTCCCGTCCGGGAGGCGCTGCGCCGGCTTGAGGCCGAGGGCCTGGTCGTCGCCGAGGCCCACCGGCGCGTCGTCGTCCAGGGGCTGACCCCGGACCGGGTGGCGGAGATCTTCGAAATCCGCGCCCTGCTCGAGGGGTTCATGCTCGAACGCTCGGCGCCGAACCTGACCGCCGGCGACTTTCAGGCGCTGGGCCGGGTGATCGACAAGATGGACGCGGTCAAGGACCACGGGAAATGGCTCGCCCTCAACCACGACTTCCATAACGGCCTGTTGGCCCGTAGCGACACCCCGACCGCCGTCTCGGTGGTCGAGCGGCTTTCCCACCAGGTCGAGCGCTATCTGCGCCGCTCCGGCGGCGTCGAGCGCAACCAGGAGGTCGGGCGCGAGCACCGGGCCGTGCTCGAGGCGGTCGAAAGCGGCGACACCGAGAAAGCCGTCGAGCTGCTGCGCGAGCACATCCTCGCGACCCGCGACATCGTCTTCGCCGGGTCGGCAGAGACCGCCGCTTCCGGCGCTTAGCGCCTAAGCACCTCTCCAATCCTCACTCACTGAGCTGCCTCTCTCCGAGGGGACTGGGCCATTCCTTGCGAAGGTCCGGGATAAAGTATACAGTGTTACAGACAGCGTTCCGAACAGCGTTCTGCGTGGCGCCTGACCACTCCAGTCGTCGAACGCAAGCGGTTTCGCGTAATCAACAAGGAGAGAGATATGAATCGAGTCAAGGTCACGGTCGTCGTGCTCGCGGCGCTGGTTGCGTCGCTCATGGTGGTTTCTTCGGCCACCGCCGCAGGCGGCACCCTCAACGTCACCTACAGCGGTTGCAAACCCACCGGTACTTCGACCGGATTCAACCTGAAAGGCTGCAAGGTCAGCGGCACTCTCAGCGGGACGGCGAGCGGAACGGTCAACGTCACTGGCTCGTCCGGTGTCACCACCCTGACGTTTAGCGTCAAAGGCGGGACGATCAAATTCCGGTCCAGCGGTAAACCGAAAGGTGAAAACATCTCCGGGACCTGGAAATTCATCGGCGGTACCGGCAAATACAGCGATGTCTCCGGTAGCGGAACCTTTACCTCTAAACCGGTCGGCAAAGACCGCGTAAGCACCGTCAAAGGGACTTACAAATTCTAGTCGCCTGAACGCGCGCGGGCCGGTTCTCCGAACCGGCCCGCGGCGCGCTCAACTATGGGAATGGGAGAGAGATGAGCGAGAGTCAAGCTATTCGCGCCGGGGGTATCGACTACACCACCAATCGGCGGGCGATGTTCTTCGCGGTCATCGCTTCATGCGTCGGCGCGTTCGTACTGACCGCCGACACCGGCCTGGTCTCGGTCGCGCTGCCGAAGATCACGGCCGACCTCAACTTGTCCGGCGGCGACAGCAGCTGGGTGAACAACGCCTTCACGCTGGCGGTCGGGAGCTTCCTGATCATGTTCGGCCGCCTTGCGGACCGCATCGGCGTCCGCCGAGTCTTCGTCACCGGCTGCATCCTCGCTGGCCTCGCCGCGCTGGGCTGCGGTCTTTCGCAGAACTCGACCGAGCTCTTCGCCGCGCGCGCGGTGCAGGGCCTGGCCGGGGCGATGCTGCTGGCCAGCGGCCTCGGGGCGATCCTCGAGGTGACGCGCAACCCGCGCGACCGTGCGATCGGGATGACCGCCTGGGGAATCGCCGGCGCCTCCGCCGTCGCCACCGGCTTCGTCATCGGCGGTCTCGTCTCCGACCAGTTCGGATGGGAATGGGTCTTCATCGGCAACTTCCCGATCCTGCTCGGCCTCGCCTTCGCCGCTCACCGGGTCCTGCCGGGCCGGCTTCCGGACGCGGTCAACCGCGGGCTGGACATCCCCGGTTCGATCCTCACGGTCTTCGGCATCGGGCTGCTGATCTTCGGCTGCGTCAAATCGATCGACTGGGGCTTCGGCGATACGCGCGTGATCGCGTTGTTGGCCGCGGGCGCCGTCCTGCTCGCGTTGTTCGTCGTCGTCGAGCACTTCAGCTCCGACCCCCTGATCCCGCTCGAGGCGTTCCGGATCCGCAACGTCGCCGCCGGCCATCTCGCCGTCCTGATGGCGACGGCAACCACCGCGGGGGTCGTGTTGACCGTCCTCTACCTGGAGCCGGTGCTCGGCTACTCGGCCCTGAAGACGGGCGTCCTCCTCTTGCCGAACGCGATCGGGGGAATGCTGATCGCCGGCATCTCGGCCCAGGCCACGCGACGCTGGGGGCCCAAGTACGTCGTCACCCTCGGCCTCCTCGTCTCCGCCGGGACCTTTTACTGGCTGAGCGAGTCGGTGGTCGCGGAAGGTGGCAACTACGGCACCGTCGCGGTGCCGCTCACCCTGCTCGGCATGAGCGTCGCCTGGACGGTCGTCGCCGGCACGATGGCGGCCTCCGAGGCTTTCGCCAAAGACGACGCCGCGGTCTCCTCGGGGACGATCAACGCCTTCGGGCAGATCGGCGGCACGGCGATGATCGCGATTGCGTTCACGATCATGTTCACCTGGTTCTACGATCACCTCTCGCCGTTCCTGCTGGAATCCTCCGAAGGGAGCAGCATCAGTGCTGAAGGCGAAGCGATGCCACCGTTCATCGCCATCCCCTGGGTAGAAGGCCAGGTCCACGCTTTCCGCGTCGCGGCGATTATCGTCGGCGTCGGGGCAATCATTTGCTGCCTCTGGCTGACCAACCATCGCGACCACTCCGAGGAGGAAGTCGAGGGCGAGGACATCTCCGAGGGCGCCTCGCACGACAAGCTCTCGATCGGCGCCGCCGGCTAGGCCGGCGCCCGAGTTCGAAGCGGCACGCATGACGCCGGGGGCGGAAGCCCCCGGCGTCAGCGCATTCAGCCTCCGGGCGTCAGCACCTCGACCAGCGCCGGCGCGCCCGCGTCGACCACCGCGATCGCCTCGCGCATCGCCTCGGCGAGCGCTTGCGAGTCGCTGACCGGGCCGGCCGACCACATCCCGAAGTCACGGGCGAGGCCGGCGAAGCTGACCGGCGGGTCGTCGATCGCGGAGCCGACGAGCCGGTTCTCGAGCGGCCTGCCGCGCTCTTCGGCCAGCCGGGTGGCGTGGCCGACGGTGTTGCCGTACTGGCGGTTGTTGAGCACGACCGTGAGCAGGGGCGCCTTCATGTGGGCGGCGCTCCAGAGCGCGGTCGGCGCGAACAGCAGGTCGCCGTCGGGCTGCAGGTTGATACAGAGGGTGTCGCTGTCGCGCAGCGCCAGGGCGGCTCCGAGGGCGGTCGCGGGACCGTCGCCGAGCCCGCCGCCGGCGGCGCTGCCGAGGTGGCTGCGGGGAGTGTCGAGCTCCCAGAGCTGGCGCTCCAGGCCGAAGGGGGAGGGCTCGCCATGGACCACCGCGATCTCGCGGTCTTGGACCTGCTCCCAGATCTCGGCGAGCACGCGGTTGTGCGGGATCGCGCCCGCGGCCTCTTCGCCGAGGGCGGCGGCGCGGGCCTCGCGCGGGCGCTGGCCCGGCTCGACGCTGGGCAGCGCCGCGCGGCGCGCGGCGAGCCTCGTCTCGCTCGGCGGCCGCTCGCGCAGCTCCGCCAGCAGCGCCTTCAGCGTCGGCTTGGCGGCGGCGGTGACGTGGCGGTCGAGCGAGGGGAGCTCGTGGAAGTCGTTGCTCCAGGCCCGCAGCTTCAGGTGGCCGACGCCGGCGTGGATCGCGCGCGCGGCGGCGGGGACCCGGCGGCGCATGCCGTCGAAGTCGTCGACGTCGATCCCGAGGATCGCGTCGACGGCGTCCAGGGCCTCGAGTGCGTAGGTGACGTTGAGCGGGTGGCCGGTGGGGAAGTTGAGGCGGGCGCCGCAGTCGAAGACCGGGGCGCCGCAGAGCTCGGCCAGCGCGACGAGGTCGGCGAAGGCCTCGGGGTCGTCGCCGACGAAGTCGGAGGCGAGCAGCGGCAGCTCGGCCTCGCGCAGCAGGTCGGCCATCGCGGTGACGCTCTCGGGGTCCGGCGCCGGTGCGGCGGGGATGGGGTGGAGGGACATGCCCTCCCACTCGAACCCGGCCGCCAGCGTCTGCTCCTGGATGCCGGCGTCGAGGCAGATGTAGGCGGGGCCGGGGGGCTGGCTGGCGATGGTCACCATCGCCCGGGCGATCGAGCGCGGGATCGAGGCGGCGTCGACCGGCTGGTCGTCCCACTTGACGTAGTCGCGGACCACCTGGCCCTGGACCAGGGCGGTGTGGATCCAGTCGATCCAGGGGCGCCGGTCTTCAGTCGCGACCGGCCCGGTCCCGCCCAGCACCAGCACCGGCGCGCGGTCGCACCAGGCGTTGAAGACGGACATCGAGGCGTTCTGCAGCCCGACGATGTCGTGGACCAGAGCGGCGGCGGGACGGCCGCTCGCCTTCGCGTAGCCGTGGGCGACGCCGACCGCGATCCCCTCGTGTAGGCAGAGCAGCAGCTCCGGCCCGTCCTCGCGGTGGTTCACCAGCGAGTCGTGGAGGCCGCGGAAGCTGGCGCCGGGGTTGAACGCGACGAGGTCGACGCCCGCTTCGACGAGCAGGTCGACGACCGCGTCGGAGACCCAGGGTCCGGTGGCGTCGGTCATCGAGAGAAGTGCTCCATTGCGTCCAAAGAGTGTATAACGTCTACACTTCTGCTGATCTGATGAGTACGGGGCGCGGAACGACCCTGAATGGAGAAACGCATCGTATGAACCCCTGGAGCGCGAAGCTTACGGACATCCTTCTGACCACTTCCGGCGATCCGCGCAAGGTATCCGAGCGCTGGGCCGAGCTGCTGGGCGGCGAGCCCGATGAGGCCGGAGTTGCGCTCGGCGGGGACACCCGGATCACCGTTGTCGAGGGTCCCAGCACCGGCCTCGCCGAGATGCGTTTCCTCGCCACCCCGGAGCTCTACGCCGCGGCGGGCGAGCTGGGCGCGGTCGACGGCCGCCTCACCGACCCCGACGGCTGGACGATGAGCCTGCAGGAGGTCGAGGAGGTCGAGCCGCTGCGCCTCGAGGGGACGACGCTCTCCCACTGCACGCTGAGCAGCCCCGACCCCAACCGCCAGCAGGCCTTCTACAAGGAGTCCGGCTTCCTGCTCAGCGAGACGCTCGGCGACATCTTCTGCTGGATGCGCCCGAACCCGGTCCACCACTCGATCGCCTTCGCCTCGCGCGAGGACGTCGCGATCAACCACCTCGCGGTGGAGCTGCCCGATCGCGCCTCGTTCATCGGCGCGCTCGACCGCGTCGTCGAGGCCGGCGGCGCGATCGAGTTCGGCCCCGGCCGCCACCTGGTCGGCGGCAACCTCTTCGCCTACCTGCGCGACGAGTTCGGTCTGCGCTGGGAGATCTGCACCGAGCTGCACCGCCTCGACCCCGAGGACGAGCCGATCCTGCGCACCGCCGAGGACCGCCGCCGCTCGCTCAACCTGTTCGGCCCCCCGCCGCCCAAGAGCTTCCTCGAGGACGCCGGCGGCCCGGGCCCAGTCGCCGCTGCCTAGGGACTCTCACAGCGAGGAGACGCCGCCGAGCCCCTCGCCGAGCAGCTTGGCCCCCAGCAGCAGGAGCACGACCATCATGATTACGGCGCTATTCTCGGACATGAATCGGCCGACGCCTTCCAGTGGGCGGGACGCTCGCTCGGGGCTCAGCAGGTACAGCAGCACCGATCCGGCGACCGTGACCGAGCCCAGGGCCACGTAGACGAAGACGGCGAGCGCCGTGTCGAGGCGGTCAAGGCCCGCCTCTGAGATCGACGCCGAGGCAGTGAGGGTCAGCGCCAGGTTCTTCGGGTTCGCCGCCGAGAGCCCAGCCCCCAGGGTCGCAGCCCTGGCTGTCGTGATCGAGGCGATTGAGTCCATCCATTTCGGTTTCTCGACGACCTCCCCCTCGCGTGGGCGCTTCTTCCACTGCTGGGCCGCCATCGCGAGGAAGACGATCCCCACCGCCACCTTGAACCACTCGATTCCCGATTCGGTCTCGTGGTCGACTCCGCTTCCCAGCACCAGGACGACGATCGTGCTTAGCGCCGCGAGGCCGAGAATCCAGCCGAGCGCGAAGGCGGTTCCACAAGCACGGGCCCGCGGCGTGCCGAGGACGAGTACGACGCCGACGATCGGAATCGGGCTGAGCGCGACGGCGATCGCCGACGGGAGCAAGCCGCCGATCGCTTCACCCAGCATCGGCGCATCCTCTCAGGCGCCCAGGGCGGACTCATCACCCCGGGGTGCCTTAGGCGGGATTGCGGCCCGCGACGAAGCCCTCGTCGGTCGCGGGGACATCGAAGCCGGAGGCCTCGAGGCCGGCGCGCAGGCCCTTCATCTGTCCCGGGATCAGGCGCATCTGCGGCATCCGCAGGAGGCCGCCGTTGAAGCCGTGCATCCAGCTCAGGTACTTCCAGCCGTTGCGGTGGATCAGGTTGGCGCCGCCGAAGGTGCCGTGGAAGGCGCCCTTCGCCTCGCGCGCCGCGTTGTAGCTCCAGAAGACGTCCATCGCCTCGTCCCAGCGGTCTTCGGAGACCAGCTTCATCACCTTCGGCACGCGGTCGCCGAAGGACTCGTAGGCGCTGGTGCCGATCCAGCGCACGTCCGGGTAGGCGGACATGATCGCCGGGGCGAACTGCTCTTTGGGGTTCTCGACGATCACCTGGTCGCCGCAGCGCCGGTGGATGTCGGCGAAGGCGGTCATCGTCGCCGAGCCGCCGCACTCGTACTTGAGCGCCGCCGCCGTCTCCAGGTTGGCCATCTCGACGATCGCCTCGGGCGGGAACCCGGTCGGGTCGAGCGGCTTGAAGCCCCAGGTCGGGACCGCGAAGAGGATCAGCGCCAGGTCGGTGCCGTCGGCGACGAACTTGGTCCACTCGACGATCTCGGCCGCGTTCTTGGGGCGGAAGTCGGGGAGGTAGGAGAGCAGCGCCGCCTCGAACCCGAGCGACTCGGCGACGTCGGCGACCCGCATCACTTCCTCGGTCGTGTCGAAGCTGAAGTGGGCGACCAGGGCGAAGTCGTCGGGCGCCGCGTCGGCGGCGATCTGCATGAACTCGACGTACTCGTCGACCGTGGTCCCGCACTCGCTGGCGACCAGGGTGCCCCAGAAGCCGAGCTTGGCGCCGTGGCGGATGTCGTGTTCGATCCCGGCCCGGTTCAGCCCCTTGAAATCGGAGGTGAAGGAGGGGAGGGTGACGTTGGTGGCTCCGGCCCAGGTGCGGGCGCGGTCCTTGACCTCGGAGCGGGTGTAAGGCAGGGCGTTAGAGGGCACTTCAGCCTCCGTTTGCTTGGGTGGCCTGGGCCACGTGGATCGGGCGGTACAGCCAGCGTCCGGAGCCGCCGAACCAGGGCTCGGCGGCGAGGGCGCGGCGCTGCTCGGTGTCGCGGGCGGCAGCGCGCTCGGGCGAGTCCATCGCCGAGCGGTCGCGCAGCTCGTGCAGAGCGAAGTGGGTGAAGCGGGGACCGTCGAAGCTTCCGATCGGCTTGAAGCGCCGGGCTCGGACCCACCCGTCGGCCTCCATCAGCATCGGGATGTGCTCGCCCTCATACCAGGCGTCGAAGCGCTCCTCGGCCTCCTCGGGGACCTCGAAGGCGACCACGGAGAGCAGCCCGATCTCCTCGTCGGGGGCCTCGCCCGTGTCGTAGGTCTGCTCGCAGATGTAGCGGGTGAATTTCTCGACGTTGGCGAGCATCCGTTCGGTCGGCGCCCCCGGGTTCGCTTTCAGCTCGGCGTAGGCCGGCTGCTCGAGCGTCGCCAGGTCGTCGAGGAAGTAGCAGGCGAGCCAGCGGGGGTCGCCGTCGACCGCCTCGTAGCGCCAGGCCGAGTGGAAGCCGGGGATCTTCATCCGGGCCGGGATGTGGTCGGTCTCGTACCACTCGTGGAATTCGTCCTCCCAGCCGGCGGGGGGCTCCATCTGACTGAACAGCAATCCGGGGGTCATCGCGGTCCTCTCATGGCATGTGGAGGCCGCCGCTGACCTGCAGCACCTGCCCGGTCATGTGGCGGCTCTGGCGGTCGAGCAAAAAGAGCACGGGGTCGACGACGTCACCCGGCTCGGCGATCCGGCCGAGCGGGATGATCGCGGCCCGGGCGTCTTCGTCGAACTCGGGAAGGTCGTCGAGCATTGCGGTCCGCACCGGCCCCGGCGCCACCGCGTTGACCCGGATTCTCTCCGGGGCCAGCTCCAGGGCGAGCGAGCGCACGATCGCCTCGACGCCGGCCTTGGCCGCCGCGTAGTGGGCGCCGCGCGGGTAGCCGCGGCGCGCCCAGCCGGAGGACATGGCGACGATCGCGGCGTTCTCGCCGGCGCGGCGCAGGTGGGGGATCGCGGAGCGGCAGCTGAGGTAGGTGCCGGTCATCGAGGAGTCGATCACCCGGTGCCACTCCTCCGGCGGCAGGTCCTCGACCCGGTGCTCGCTGACCACGCCGGCCGAGCAGACGAGCAGCTCGATCCCGCCCAGCTCACTTGCCGCCTGCTCGAAGGCCTTTTCGACCGAGGCGGGGTCGGTGACGTCGCAGGCGATCGCGCGGGCGTTGGGGGCGTCTGTCTTGGCCGAGCGGGAGAGGGCGGCAACCCGCGCGCCGCGGCGGTCGAGCTCGGCCACGATCGCGGCGCCGATCCCGGAGCTGGCGCCGGTGACGACGACCGGGCGATCGGCGAATGAAGTGTCTTGCGAGGCGTCCATTGGTGCTCTTTTCGGCTGGGAGGCTTGCCCGTAACGATACGCTGTTCGGAACAACGTTTGAAGCAAATGCGAGTCCGGAGCTCAGGACCGAGCTAGTTGTATACTGTAGCCAATATCAAGCCGCAGAGGAGGTTCGACGCGTGAAGGCGATCATCGTCGGAGGTGGTGTCGGAGGGTTGACCGCGACCCTCTCGCTGAAGGAGGCGGGATGGGACGTGGTGGTGCTCGAGCGGGCAACGCTCGATGGCAAGAAGAGCGACCTGATCCGCGGCGGCGCCGGGATCACGATCTGGCCCAACGGGACCGAGCTGCTCGATCGTTTCGGCGTCCTCCCGAACCTTCCGGAGATCAAAGTTCCGCTGAAGAAAGTCGTCTTCCGCGACACCGCCGGCAAGGTGATCTACGACGATCCCCACGGCGAGTTCCCCGAGCGCTACGGGCGCCCGTCGATGCCGTTGCACCGGGCCGATCTATTGCAGGGCCTGATCGCCACCGTCGGCGAGGAGAACGTCGCTTTCGGCCGGGAGTTCGCGAGCTACCGCCAGAGCGCCGACTCGGTAGTCGTCACCACCGCCGGCGGCGAGGAGTTCGAGGGTGACATCCTGGTCGGCGCCGACGGGATCGGCTCGCCGATCCGTGGCCAGGTGGTCGGCGACGGCGACCCCGTCTACACCGGCCTGACCGGCTGGCGCGGGGTCGCGCCAGGTCCCGTCGAGGGGATGGAACCTGGCGAAGGCGGCAACACCTGGGGCCGCGGCGAGGAGTTCGGCTGGATGCCGATCGTCGACGGCCGGATCTACTGGTACTCGGCGACGGCGAAACTGCCGCTGCTGCCGATGGACGCCCCCCGCGAGCCGGAGCGCTGGAAGGAACAGGCGCTCGCACGCTACGGCGGCTGGCACGCCCCGATCCGCGAACTGATCGAAGCGACCCCGGTCGAGACGGTCATCTACACCGGCCTCTTCTACCGCCTCCCGGTCACCAACTGGGGCGACGGCCGCGTCACCCTGCTCGGCGACGCCGCCCACGCGATGGAGCCGCACCTGGCCCAGGGCGCCTGCCAGGCCATGGAGGACGCGCTGGTCCTCGGCCGACAGCTAGCCGCGAACCCGAGCGACCCGGTCGCCGCCCTGCGCGCATACGAGGCCGAACGCCACGAGCGCGCCAACTGGCTGGTGAAGATGTCGGAGCGGATGGGCAAGACCATCCACCTCAGCAACCCGGTGGTCTGCGGCGTGCGCAACAAGGCGATGCGCGGCTTCTTCAAGCGGGCGGGGATGAAGCGCCACGACCGCATCGTCACCGGCCCCTCGATCCCGAAGCCGCTGGAGGCCTGAGCGAATGCCCTCTGCAGCCATCGACATCTCCCGGCCGGCCGCCGAGGTCTTCGACTTCATCTGCCGCGACCACTTCGCCAACCACCCCCGCTGGGACAGCTCGATCGTCGCCGTCGAGGGCGGCGAGGGGCCGGCCGAGAAGGGGACGAAAGCGACGCTCGTGCGCAAGGCCGGGCCGCGCCGCCTGCGCGAGCAGTGCGAGGTGACGAGCTTCGAGCCGCCGCGCGGGGCGACCTTCGTCAGCCGCTCCGGCCCGATGACGATCGAGGTGCAGGCGCAGATCGAGCCGCGCGGGGAGGCTTCGACGCGGGCGACTCTGTCGGCGAGCGTGAGCGGGCGCGGGCCGGCTCGGCTGGCGCTGCCGCTGGTCCGCCGCAACGTCGAGCGCAGCCTCGACCGCAGCGTGCGGACGATCAAAGACCTGATCGAGCGGGAGGGCGGCCAGTGAGCGCGCTCGCCGATCCGCTCGAGGCGGTCCGCGGCCGCGAGCTGCGGATGCTGATCGGCGGCGAGCTGGTCGAGGCCAGCGGCGGCCGTCGGCTTCTCACCCACGACCCCTCGACCGGCGAGGAGCTGATCGAGGCCCCGGACGCGACCGCCGAGGACGTCGACCGCGCGGTGGCGGCGGCGCAGGCCGCGCAGCCGGCCTGGGAGGCGCTCGGCGTCGACGGCCGGGCGGAGGTATTCGAGCGCTTCGCGGTCGCGATCGAGGAGCGCGCCGACGAGCTGGCGCTGATCGACGCGGTCGACTCCGGCAACCCCTACAAAGGGATGCAGTTCGACGCCTCGATGTCGCTGGAACTGCTGCGCGGCTGGCACAGCCTGGTCCGCTGGCACGGCGGCCGCACGATCCCGTCGACGCCCAACGGCCTCCACTACACCGCCCACCGCCCCTACGGCGTGGTGGCGCGGATCATCCCCTTCAACCACCCGCTGATGTTCGCGATCACGCGGCCGCTCTGCGCCCTGATCGCCGGCAACGCGGTGGTCCTCAAGCCGGCCCACCAGACGCCGGTCTCGGCGCTCGTCCTGGCCGAGATGGTCCAGGAGATCTTCCCGCCCGGGGTCCTCAACATCCTCTCCGGCGGCGCCGAGCCCGGCGACGCCCTGGTCACCCATCCCGAGGTCCGCCGGATCTCCTTCACCGGCAGCGTCCCGACCGGGCTGAAGATCCAGGAACGGGCGGCGCAGAGCGGCTTCATCAAGACGCTGAGCCTCGAGCTCGGCGGCAAGAACCCGATGCTCGTCTTCCCCGACTGCGACCTCGACGAAGCCGTCCAGGGCTCGATCGAGGGGATGAACTTCGGGCTCTGCCAGGGCCAGTCGTGCGGCTCCAACTCGAGGGTCTTCGTCCACCGCGACATCTACGAGGACTTCGTCGAACGGCTCGGCGCGCGCCTCGACGCGATGCAGGTCGGCCCGGCCTACGCCGCGGAGACCCAGATGGGCCCGCTGGTCAGCAGCCAGCACCGCGACCGCGTGATGTCCTTCGTCGACTCCGGCAAGCAGGAGGGTGCGCGCCTGGTCGCCGGCGGCGGCCACCCCGGCGGCGAGGCCCCCGGCGGCGGCTACTTTGTCGCCCCGACCCTGTTCGCCGACGTCGACCAGGGGATGAAGATCGCCCGCGAGGAGATCTTCGGCCCGGTGATGGCGGTGGCGCCGTGGAGCGACCTCGACGAGGTTCTGAGCCGGGCCAACGACTCCGAGCTGGGGCTGACCGCGAGCGTCTGGACCCGCGACCTCGACGTCGCCCACGGGGTGGCCGCGCGCCTCAACTCCGGCTACGTCTGGATCAACGACTCCTCCAAACACTTCTTCGGCACGCCCTTCGGCGGCTGGGGGGACAGCGGCCTCGGCCGCGAGGATTCGATCGAGGAGTACGAGAGCTACCTCCAGCTCAAGGTCGTCCACACGATGCTGCGTCCTCCGAAACCGGTCGGCAAGCCCGGGTCGGCCTGATGCCCGCGCCGCGCCTCGTCGTCGCCGGCGCCGGTCTCGCCGGCTTGCGCGCGGCCGAGACCCTGCGTGCCGAGGGCCACGACGGCCCGCTGACGATCGTCGGCGCCGAGGCGAGCATTCCCTACGACCGCCCGCCGCTCTCCAAGGAGGTCCTGCTTGGGACCGCCGGCGCGGCCGACATCGCCCTCCGGGTCGACGAGGACCTCGACGCCGAGTGGATGCTGGGCAAGGCGATCGAACGGCTCGACCTCGAGCAGCGGCGGCTCCGCCTCGCCGGCGGCGAAGGGGTCCCGTTCGACGGCCTCGTGATCGCCACCGGCAGCGAGCCGCGGCGCCTGCCCGGGCTCGACCCCGAGCGCGACGGCATCCACGAGCTGCGCACGATCGACGACGCGCTCGGCCTACGCGAGGCGCTGGTCGCCGGCAGTCGCCTGCTGATCGTCGGCAGCGGCTTCATCGGGGTCGAGGCCGCCTCTTCGGCCCGCAGCCTCGGGGTCGAGGTGACGATGGTCGCCCTCGACCCGCCGCTGGCCGTCGCCGGCAAGCTCGCCGCCGCCCACGCCACCAGGCTGCTGGAGGAGAGCGGGGTGGAGCTGCACATCGGCAGGACCGTCGCCGCCGTCGAGGGCGAGGGGCCGTTGCGGATAAAGCTCGACGACGGCACCCAGCTCGAGGCCGACGCCGTCCTCTCCGCGGTCGGGGTGCGGCCGTCGACCGCTTGGCTGGAGGGGTCGGGTCTCGACCTCACCAACGGCGTCCTCTGCGACGAGCGCCTCGCCGCGGTCGGGGTCAAGGACGTGGTTGCCGCCGGCGACATCGCTTGTTGGCCAAACCCGCGCTTCGACGGCCGGCCGATGCGGATCGAGCACTGGACCAACGCCGCCGAGCAGGGGCGGGCCGCCGCGGTCACCCTGCTGCGCGGGGTCGAGGCCCCGGCCCACGGCTCGCTGCCCACCTTCTGGTCCGAGCACTTCGGCGTCCGGGCGCAGTCGATCGGCCTGCCCGGCACCGGCGAGCGCGAAGAGATCGTCGAGGGCTCGCTCGAGGAGGGGCGCTTCGCGCTCGCCGCCTACCGCGGCGAGCAGCTGGTCGGCGGTCTCGCCTGGGACCACCCGCGGGCGCTGCTCGGCCTGCGCCGGAGCATGCCGGAGCGGGTTCTCAGCCCGGTTGCTTGACGACGATCGCCGCGGCCGGGCAGAGGCGCTCGGCCTCTTGCGCGGCGCTGAGGCGGTCGGCCGAAGGCGAGTCCTCGAGCAGCTTCACGAGCCCCGAGTCGTCGAGGTCGAAGAGGTCGGGCGCGGCCGAGACGCAGTTGGCGTAGCCCTGGCAGCGACTGAGGTCGACGGTGATCTCGATCTGGCTCACAGGAAGACCCCTAGGTTCTTGGTCCCGAGCGAGGCCTGGTCGAGGATCACGTGGCGCCGGGCGATCCGCCACTTCCCGGACTCCTCGCGGCGCAGCAGGTTCTGGCGCTCGCCCGAGATCAGGTCGTAGACGCCGCGGTCGCCGCGGCTGCGGTAGAGCAGCAGGTAGTCGAACACGGTCAGCGAGCCCTCGTCCTCGCCGGCCTCGAAGCGGAAGTTGGAGAGGAAGCGGCGGGTGAAGGAGGGCGGGTCCTCGGCCCAGGCGACGTCGGTGCCGAGCCGTTTGACGCGCAGGGTCAGGGACTGCTTGTTCTCGTCGAAGTAGCCGATCTCCTCGACCACGTCGGGTTCGGGCTGTTTGCGCGTAACCCGGATCGGGACGTAGTACTCGACATCGTCGGCGAAGAAGTGGAGCCAGTCCTCGAAGCGCCGGTGGTCGAGCAGGGCGGCCTCGGCGATGAGGAAGTCCTGCGCGTTGAGCCGGGTCGCCTCGTCGATCACGTTCCCTCCAGCATCAGGTCGAGCCAGCGCCGGTAGTAGGTGCGCCCGGCCGACTCGCTGTACTTGCCGTCGAAGACGCCGCCGGGCCCGGGGAAGTCGGCGATCGGCTCCTGGTCGAAGCCCATCTCGAAGTGCATCCAGACCTCGTCGCGGCGGCTCAGGGCGCTGTTCGAGTTCTGGGTCTGCAGCTCCCAGTTCTCGGTGTCGTCCTGGTCGAACATCCCGGAGGCGCCGAAGGTCTGCACGTACATCCGCCGGCCGAGGCGCTTCCACCAATCGGGCGCGTTGCGCTCGACCAGGTGCCACGAGTAGACCTCGATCTTGTCCGGCCCGATCGGCTGCCAGAGCCGCAGCATCATGCCCATCACCCGTTTCCCGTCGACCTCGATGAAGTTCGGGATCAGGAACGAGAGATTGGGGAAGACGTTGCCGTGGAAGTTCTTGATCCGGCCGAGCAGCTCGAGCTGATCGGGGCCGAGGTTGGCGGCGTACTCCTCCTGCAGCTCGGCCGGGAAGTAGGAGCCCTCGGCGGGATCGTGGACGCCGATCCCGAGCCCGTGGCCGTTGCCGGTGTCGACGTGGTAGCCGTCGCGCCCGAAGTCGACCCCTTTGACCAGGTCGAGCCGGGCAAGGAAGGCGTGGGCGGTGGCCGTGTGGTACGCGTCGGAGGTGAAGTTCTCGGAGGGGAACTTCCAGGCGCAGGGGATGACCCACTTCTGGGGGACGCCGACGACTTCCATCTCGGCCCGGCCGAGGACGATGTCGAGGTACCAGCGGAGGTCGCCGAGGAACTCTTCGAGCGGATCGGCGGCCGGGTCCCAGGTCGCGAAGATCATCCCGCGGTAGCTCTCGCAGCGGGCCTCGATCAGGCGCAGCGCCTGGCGGTCGAGCCCGTCGGGGTAGGCGATTTTCTCGTAGGGGGCGCCGACCAGGGTGCCCATGAACTCGCCGGTGCTGGCGTAGGCGAAGCCGTGGTAGGGGCAGCGCCACATCCCGACTTTGCCGAAGTCCTCGCAGGCCAGTTTCATCCCGCGGTGCCGGCAGCTGTTGAGGAAGACGCGGACGACGCCGTCCTCGCCGCGGCCGACGATTACCGACTGCTCGCCCATCGTGCGCACGACGAAGCTCCCCGGCTCGGGCAGCTCGGACTCGTGGGCGACGAACATCCAGGTGCGCCCGAAGACCTGGCGCAGCTCCATCTCGTAGACCTCCGGGTCGGTGTAGATGAACATCGGGATCCGACCCGCCTCGGGCTCGACGGTCTGCTTCAGTCGCTCGACCAGAGCGTCGGTTTTCAGCGCGCTAGGCATGGCTACAGTCTACACTTCTCCGAAATTTGGACGCTGGTATTGATGTTGACACAATCGGCCCGATTTTTCGAACGACGTTCCATTTCGGAAGGAGCAAAAGGATGAGCGAGCGACAGGAGCTGACCGCCGCGGTGCTGGCGGCGAAGCGCTCGAGGGGACTTGGCTGGGCGGACCTGGCCGAGCGCCTGGGCGAGCCTTTGGAGTGGACCGTCTCGGCATTGCTCGGGCAGTTCCCGCTGAGCGAGGAGCAGGCCCGGACCGCGGTCGCGGCGCTGGGGCTGCCCGAGAGCGCGGTCCCGACCCTGACCGCGGTGCCGGTGCGCGGGTCGCTGGGGGCCGCCGTCCCCACCGATCCGACCGTCTACCGCCTCTACGAGGTGGTCCAGGTGCACGGGATGACGCTGAAGGAGCTGATCCACGAGGAGTTCGGCGACGGGATCATGAGCGCGATCAACTTCGGCTTCTCCGTCCGCCGCGTCCCCGACCCCGACGGCGACCGGGTCGAGATCGTCCTCAACGGCAAGTTCCTGCCCTACGACTGGCGCGAGCTCGACTGAAGCTACCCGGGGTGTCGCCTTTTCCGTCGTATAGGCGGAAAAGGCGACACCCCGATGCCGCGCTGGACTCCTAGTAGGCCTCGTCGCCCAGCTTGCCATAGACGCCGCGGGCGCCGTTGGCGAAGTGCTCGCCGATCTTCTGCATGTTGACCGCGGAGAAGGGGCCGAGGTAGGCGATCTGCTGATCGTGCGGCTCGGCGGCGACGAGCAGAGCATGGGTCGGGCCCTTGGCGTCGGCGGAGGCCGAGAAGGTCACCTTCTCGGCCGGGCCGAGCACGACGAAGTGCTCCTCAGGCAGCTCGGTCTCGCCGATCGTCAGCGGCTCGTCGCCGATCGGACGGGCGATCGCGTTGTGGCCGCTCTCGGTCGGGATCGAGACCGAGGCGCCCGGCTGCAGGATCACGTGGTAGTAGCTGAGCGCGGTCGGGGAGAGGTGCGCCGGCGACTTCATGCCGAACAGCTCGCCGACCAGGACGCGGACCTTGGCGCTGCCGTCCTCGCTCTCCCACTCGGGGACTTCGTCCGGGGCGACGTAGGCGCGGTCGGGCTCGGTCGTGTCCTTGAGCTCGTTCGGGAGGTCGATCCAGAGCTGGGCGCCGACGCCGTCGCCGCCCTCCTCGCGCCACGGGCTCGCCGGGCGCTCGACGTGGACAGCGCCCTTGCCGGCGACGAACCAGGAGACCGAGCCGGTCTCCTGCGTGTAGTTGTCGCCGGTCGAGTCGTAGCCGTCCCAGGGCGGCCCGTCGATGATGTAGGTGACGGTGAAGAAGCCGGCGTGGGGGTGGGGGAGGTAGCCGGCGTTGTCCGGCCGCCCGGCCTCCAGGCCGTTCGCCACGTCGAGCAGCAGGATCGGGTCGACGTACTGGATTTTCCCCTGCGGGAACACGCGCTCGACCATGAACTCGGCCCCTTCGTCGGTGCGGACCCAACGCACCGACTGCATGATCGGACGCTCCTCACCGGCGATGGCCGGCTGCTGGGTGCTGGCGGCGGTCGTCATCGAAATCTCCTTTGTCGCGTTTGGGGGGTTACGCCTCGACCGGCAGCTGCATCTCGACCACCTGGCGGGTGTCGAGCAGGGGCCCGAAGGAGATCATCGCCTCCAGCGGGACGTCGAGCTTGACCCGTCCGGTCATCGAGGCCTGCTGGCCCTTGAGCCCACCTTGGGACATCTTCAGCGCCGTCTCGCGGTCGAGCTGAATCGTCAGGTCGGCCTTCCGCTCCGGCTCGCCGAGCTTCACGCTCGCCTCGCCGTCGTTCAGGGAGAGCGAGTAAACGACCTCGTCCTCGCCGGGGGTGGAGACGCGGTAGGCAATCACGTCCGAACGACCCTGCGCCGCGCCGCGGAAGCCGTCGTCCTCGTTGAGGGCGGTGGTCAGCGCCGCCGCCCACTCCTCGCTCAGCAACTTCAAAACAACAAGCCTCCTGTTTTGGTCTGGTCGGACCTGCAGGATACTGTACTTTTGGAACACTGTTCAATTCTGAGGCAGCGCACTTGAAAGGACTTCGAATGAGAGACGTCGACGTATTGATCGTCGGAGCGGGGCCCGCCGGGCTGACCTGCGCGATCGAGCTGGCGAGGCGGGACGTCTCGTTCCGGATCATCGACAAGGTCGGACCGCGGCCGCGCGCGGAGTCCCGGGCGACCGCGATCCACGCCCGCACCTTCGAGCTCTGGGAGCCATACGGGATCGTCGAGACGCTGACCACCGACGGCGCCTACCTGGCCGGGATCAGCGCCTACACCGAAGGCGGCCGCTTCGCCCGCGCGATCGTCGAGGGAGTCGAATCCCACTGGGGCTTCTCGGTCATGTACCCGCAGAGCGAAACCGAGCGCCTGCTCTTCGAGCACCTTGAAACTTTCGGCCACTCGGTCGAGCGTCCGGTCGAGCTCGTCAGTTTCAAACATGACGCCGACGGCGTCGACGCCGTGGTCCGGGACGCGGCCGGCGCCGAGGAGAGCCTGCGCTGCAAGTACCTGCTCGGCTGCGACGGCGGTCGCAGCGCTGTGCGCAAACAGCTCGGCCTCAACTTCGCCGGCAAGGAGCTCCGCGGCGCCTTCCTGATGGACTGCATCGTCGACTGGCCGGGGGGCGACTTCGAGGACGCCGGCCAGAACTACCTGAGCTGCGGCAAGGACCTGATCATGTGGCAGAACCCCGGGGGGATGACCCGGATCGTCGTCTCCCTGCCCAAATCCGATCCGCGCATGGTCACCCACACGCCGACGATCGAGGAGATGCAGGCGTTCGTCGACGAGGAGGGGATCGGCGCCAAGCTGATCGGTCCGCCGCAGTGGGCGACCTCGCTCTACATCTCCAACCGGATGGTCGACAAGTGGCGGGACGGGCGCGCCTTCCTGGTCGGCGACGCCGCCCACATCCACGACCCGACCGGCGGCCAGGGGATGAACACGGGCGTGCTCGACGCCTTCAACATCGCCTGGAAGCTCGACCTCGCGCTGAGGGGCTATGGCGGGCCGGGGCTGCTCGACACCTACGAGTCTGAGCGCAAGCCGAACGTCGAGGTACTGCTGAAGGCGGTCGAGCGGGCGGCCGCGACGCTGACCGCGAAGCGCGAGCTGACGGCGCGGATGCGGGTCCGCGCGGTCGGTCTGGCGGCGACGACGAAAAAGCTCAACGACCTCGGCCGCACCTCGGTCGCCGGCTTCCGGGTCACCTATAAGGGGCCGCTGGTCTCCGAGCAGCGCGCTTCGCTTACCTCGCGGCTGCGCGGGAAGCAGCCGGTGCCGTGGGCCTCGCGGCGGATGTTCAAGCGCTTCGGGCCGGCTCCCGGCAAGCGGGCCGCCGACGTCGAGGGCATCCTCGATCTCGAGGGTGAGCGCCGCCTGCTGCAGACGCTCGGCAGCGACACCCGCCACACCCTGCTCGTCTTCCAGGGCATCACCACCGACGGCGAGCGCCTCGGCGAGCTGCGCAAGCTGGTCGCGCAGGTGGCCGAGCGCCACGGCGACCTGATCCGGCCGTTGCTGGTCGCCGGCCGCCCGGCGAAACCCGACGAGCAGACCGTCTGCGACCTCTGGATGCGGGCGATCTGGCGCTACGGCGCCCGGCACGACTGCCTGTACCTGATCCGCCCTGATGGCTACGTCGGCTTCCGCAGCCAGCCCGCCGACCTCGAGGCGCTGCAGAGCTACCTCGAGCAGGCCTTCCCGTACGACGGCAGCGCGCTCGTCAGCGGGCAGCGCTCAGAGGCGGGCGCCGCTGCGGTCTAGCAGCGCCGCGGCCGAGTGGATCGTCCACTCGGCCGCAGTGGGGGAGAACAGTCGCTCCCCCGCCAGCTCCTCGGCGGCCCCGGCCAGGCGGGCGCGGTAGCGGCCGAGGTCGAGGTCCTCGCCCGGGTCGAGCAGACCGAGCCGGCGCCAGGCCTCGGGCAGCGTCTCCCGGCCCTCCTCGCCGTCGAACGGCGCGAAGCTGGTTTTGGGACCGCCGCGCGGCGCTTCCCAGGCTCCCAGGGGCACGGCCGCCTCGGGGACCACGAGGCTGTGCTCGCCTTCGCGCGAGTCCGGGGCCGACGCGCCCTCCTCGACCAAGGCGACCATCGCCTCGAAGAGCGCCCCCCAGACGCCGCCGAGGTCGAGCGCCGCCGGCGTGCCGGCGGTGTCGGCCATGCCGGCGTCGAAGTGGGAGACGGCGGCGATCTCGTAGTGGCGGTGGCGATCGCCGAGCCCCTTCTCGCGCAGCACGCGGGCGTTCTCGCGCTTCACCGGCAGGTAGGCCGCCGGCTGGTAGAGGCCGCGGCTGACGTCGATCTGGGGGACGAAGGCGTCGCGGTCGGCGGCGGCGGTGAGCACCGTGTCGTGGCCCTCCGCGTCGAAGGCGGCGGGGAAGTACATGCCGGCGGCGGCGTCGTCGCAGAGCAGGCCGTCGACGATCGGCCCGCCGTCGGCGCGGCGGTTGCTGGCCGGTCGTAGGTTCAGCAGCCGCGCCGTGGCGGCGCCACTCGAGTGCCCGTAGAGGTAGGTGCGCCGCGGCGGCGAGCCGAGGCGCCGCGCCAGCTCCCGCTGGGCAAGCTCGATCAGGGCCAGCGTGTAGCCGAGGTTGGAGTGGTGGGAGACCCGCGCCGAGGAGCCGTCCTCGAGCTCGACCCGGTTGACCCCGTCGGGCGGGCGCACTTCGTCCTTGCGGATCCAGGCCACGGCCGCGCCGCGCTCGAGCAGCAGCTCCGCGTAGAGGTTCGCCCCCAGGCCCTCGGCGAAACCGCCCGCGGGGAGCGGCAGCAGCTCGCCCGACCGCGGCTGCGGGTCGGCGGAGACGTAGACGCAGGCGAGGTCGCGGTAGACGCCGGTGCCGGAGGTCAGGACCCAGAGGCGTCCGTCCCAGTCCTCGGCCCGCCGCGGGGAGAGCAGCCGCAGGCCGGCGCCGAGCGCGGCGTCGATCGTGCCCCGCGCGAACCGCGGCCGCCCGGCCAGCTCGTCCGCGGGGGCGGGGGGGTCGAAGGGCTCGCCCGGCCGCGTGTGGGCGAAGTGCAGGAACCGCTCCTGGGCGAGGGCGACATCGGTGTCGAGGAGCCAGCCGTACTCGTCCTCGGCGAGATCGTCGAGCAGCCCGCCCTGCAGCACCCAGCCGTCGATCTCACCGGAGACGCCGAGGTCGACGCCGACCAGCTCGGGGCCGGCGGCGGTGCGCGGCGTCGGGCCGGGTCGCTCGGAGACCTGAAGCGAGGCCGCGATCGCGTCGAGGCGCCGCCGCCAGTCGGCGGGACTGGCGATCTGGAACGCCGGATGGTTGCGCCAGGGATCCGTCAAGGGCTCCGGCTATTGTAGTACCCTGTTTAAAACATCGTTCAATAATGAACGTGGGAGCGAGATCGAGTGCAGCGGAGATTTGGAATGACTGAGACGGCTACCGGAGCCAGCAGCGGGCTCGCGGCTGCGAGGGTGCAACGCCGTCGCGGCTGCTCAGGCGTTCGCGACGGCGGGGTCCAGGGCCGGCGCGGCGAGGATCTGCGCCAGGTAGTTGACGAAGGGACTGTCGCTTTCGGGCAGCCTCAGGTCGGCCCCCAGGATCCGCTCGTCGAAGCCGCCCTGCAGGGCGAAGAGGACGACCGCGACCATGCTTTCCAGGCGGAACCGGACCTCCTCGTCGGTGAGGTCGGGCTGGGCCTGGTGCACCAGTTCCAGCAGCAGACTCTGCAGCGGTTGCAGCGCCTCGGTCAGCTGTTCGCGCGCGCGGCTCGGCGGTCCGCCGAGGATCTGCGCGACGAGGCGCAGACGGCCGCGGCCGTCGCGACGCCCAATCGTCTTCTGGTAGGGGACGATGAAGCCGTTGATGATTTCTTCCATCGTCGGCGTCTGGTCGGACTCGCGCAGCTTCGACAGTGCTTTTTCCTGATCGGCCCACAGCTGCGTGGTGATGCGCTGTGCGACGTCGGCGAGCAGGTTGTCCTTGGAGCCGAAGTGGTAGTTGACCGCGGCGAGGCCGACTCCGGCTGCCTGAGTGATCTCCCGCATCGAAGCATCGTCGGGACCGTGCCGAAGAAACAGCTTTTCGGCGGCGTCGAGAATCTGCTTCCTGGTGTGTGCCGTCGCCACTTCGTTGCCCTCCCGTCTGAACAGCGTTCTAAACAGATGGTAAGGCATCTGGCGGCGGCATGAGCGAGCCGGGCCGCCATCGAATCGCCGCTGTCGCTGATCTGGCGCCAGGCGAGGTCCGCCATTTCGCCGTCGACGGCGTCGGCGAGGGCATCGCCCTCTGCAACGTCGACGGCGCTTTCCACGCGGTCGCCGACATGTGCACGCACCAGTACGCGGTGCTCTCCGAAGGCCACCTCGACGCGGACCTGCTGATCTGCCCGCTGCACGGCGGCGCCTTCGAGGTCGCCAGCGGCGAGGCCGTGATGCCCCCGTGCATCGAGGGCGTGAAGTCGTTCCCCGTCGAGGTCGACGGGGAGGACGTCTACGTAATCGTCTGAGCGCGGCGGGTAGTGATCGCATGCTGGAATCTCGCCAAGGTGGCTTCCAAAATCATGGGACACAGGACGCCTGAGCATCAGACCGGCGCTGCCCGCGTCACTCTCCAGCGCTACACCCACGTCCTTCCGGGCGAGTTGGAGCGCACCCGCGATCAACTCGACGCCTTCCTCGCCGAACGAGTTAGAGACCGTGCGGCGCGCCGCTGATCGAAAGCCTGCAATTTCCGCTCGCCTGGGCTGGCGGGCGTTGTCGAGTCCGGTTGGTAGCTTCGGTCTATGAAAACTGCGACTCGACCGGAATGGGCTGAATCGATCGTTTCGCGTCACCATCCGCTCGGTGCCTCCACTGGCTACATGGCAGAGCAACGCGGAGACTGGCTTGCGCAGATCAAAATGGCGTGGGCTGTTTCGCCATTTGCGATTGAGCTATCGGCCCTCTCAGAGCCCGAGCTCCCCTCACTCGCCGAGTTCCTCGACGGGGCTCCCAGCCTGCCTTTTCGCTATATCAGCATCCATGGCCCGTCCAAGAACCTTCAAGGCGACGAGGGGAAGCTAGTCGCCGAGCTGGCCGAGCTGGCCCGGTATGCCAGTGCCATTGTCATGCACCCCGACACGATTGAGGATCCTTCTCTCTTTCAAGTCCTGGGCCACAAGCTCCTGCTGGAGAACATGGACTCCCGCAAGGAGTCTGGTCGGACTCGCGAGGAGCTCGCGCCCCTCTTTGAGGAGCTCCCCGATGCCGGTTTCTGCTTTGACGTGCCTCACGCTTGGTCAGTCGACTCTACGATGGCGATTGCCGGCGAGCTCCTCGATGGATTCGGAGCTCGCTTGCGCCATGTCCATCTCAGCTCTCTTTCTGAGGGCCTTCATCACGTGCCGCTGAGCGTTGAGGATGAAGCGCATTTCCGACCCACGCTCGAACGCTGCCTCGACGTTCCCTGGATCTTCGAGGCTCCACCTCGCGGTTTCATCTAACGGTCGGGAACCTTGGCTGTCGCGAGTGCCAGCCCACTCGAAGTCCTTGCCGAAAAGGCAGATCGAGAGTTCCCCTGCCTCGTTGCTGCTCGCGAGCGCACTGAGTTGGGGCTATCGGAGCGGCGCGAGCGCTTGGCCGCGCTTTCGGGTCCCGCTGAGGTCTCGATCGTCCTCATGGGCTCCTGGGGGAGGGGCGAGGTGACTGCCGAGAGCGATGACGATTTCATGCTTCTTGTCCATGGTGCCGAGCGATCCGACGATGAAGTGGAGCCGTCGGTCGAGCAGATCGGCTCCGTGCTCAATAGCTCTCCCGGCGATCAGGACATCTTCGGGGTACCTGCTTTCAGCGAGCGGCTCGTACACGACATCGGGCTCGACGATGATGACAACAGCAACTTCACGAGGCGCTTGCTGCTGATGCTCGAGTCCCTGCCCGTCACGGGTGAGGACGCCTACCGCGAGGTTCGCACCGAGTTGCTCGACCGTTACCTCGATCAGTCTGTCAAGGCTTACCGGCCGCCCCGCTTCTTCCTAAACGACATCGTGCGCTACTGGCGGACGATCTGTGTCGACTTCGCTGGCAAAGAGCACGAAGGCCCAAAGAAGTGGGGCCTGCGCAATGCCAAGCTTCGTACTTCGCGCAAGATCCTCTTTGCCTGTGGTCTCCTGCCTGTCCTCGAATGCTTTCGCTTCGATACCGAGGGCATCCGTAAATACTTGGAGGAGCAACTCAACATGCTTCCCACCGATCGCATCGCCGAATCATTCCTTTTTCACAACGCCGTCGAACCCGGTGCTCGTACCTTCGGAGCCTACGACGAGTTCGTCGGTCGGATGGACGACCCCGAGTTCCGCGCTGACCTCGCTAGTGTCGTGCGAGGCAATTCTGCTGAGTCGGCTGCCTTCGCCGACGTCCAGCGAATTGGTCGCGAGCTTCAGGACGGGCTCCTTGCCCTGCTCTATGAGACCAGGGTTCTGCCGCAGGTAGTCCGCGACTACGCGATCTTTTGAGCTAAGCGGCCGCCATTCTGGGGTCGTTAAGAGCTTTCATCCCGGTTTCATTCCCCTGACAATCCCTCCAGGACGGCTTCGACTTCCAAATTGGCTTGACAGAGCCGTTTATCGGTGGCCCAACTGGCTAAGGCACCGGTCTCCAAAACCGGCGATTCCAGTTCGAGTCCTGGCTGTCCGTCTACGCATATTCCCTTGCCGAAGGGGGCACACGTTCAATCCCTCCGGGTGGCGACTTTCCTGTCGACGATGGTCCACTTGAATTCCTTGATGGCGCCCCCGCGGCCCATGGCGTCGATTGCGCGCACAAGAAACCGATGCGGGCCGGTTCGAAGCCGCCGATAGCGCACCGGCGAGTCACAGACCTCAAGACCCTGCTGGTCATCTAGCTTGCACGCGAAGTGCGCTGCGTTGAGTGAGCCCCGAAGCCAAAAGGCGGCCTGCCGCCTGAACGTGCGCTTCGCCGGTCGCTGGACGATGGCAGCGCGGGGTGGGATGAACGGGCCGATGAATGGGGCTAACGCGCTAACAGGCGCGATCCCGTCTCCTTCCAGTATCACCACCTCAGGGGAGTCAAGGGCGTCACTGGAGATCAGCAGGTCCGTGGTCATATGGCCAGACCGGGTAGGCGCAAACCTTACGCCGACGGTGCAGCTACCGTCCGGGGGCAGGATTGAGCCAGCGGAGCAGGTTCCACCGGAGACGTTGAAGACATCCGAATCGCCGCCGTGGCGATGGGTGACCGGCGCAATCCAGGAGATGGTCAGATCAACTGCGCCCGTGTTGGTCAGCGTGAGCGGCTGCGGCGGCGTTACCTCCCCCAGCACGGCCACTGGAAACCGCAGGGAGTACTGATCTAGGGAGACCTCCGGGCCGGCGCCCGTTCCGACCAGTCCGACGGTGGCCGCTGGAGCGACGCCACCCTGGCTCAAGACCTGAAGTTGACCATCCTTCGGGCCGGGAGTCGAAGGGTTGAAGGAGACGCCGATCGTGCAGCTCCCCCCTGGACTGAGTTTTCCACAGGTGTTGCCTGCGAGATTGAACCCGGCGCCTTCGCTGCCTTCCACGCTGACGAAGCCCGTCCGCAGCTCCACATCGCCGGTGTTCGTCAGCGTAAAGGCCTTGGGGGAAGTGGGACCGGTTTCGGGCACGACTACCCCGAAGTCCCAACTCGCCGGGTCGAAAGACCAGTTTGGTGCGGCGGCGGCCGTTGAGGTAGAGCACGTCGTCAGGAGCAGTCCAAAGGTTGCCGCGAGCAATCGCGACATTCGCCTTGGTCCATTCCACGATCCAGATCTCAAATGGCACCCCTGCCGTCCTGCTTGAACTGGGCGCAGGATAGCTCAGACTTCCGCCCAGCAGAGAGGTTGATGCAGATCCTAGGACCCGGCTCTGAAAGCCGAGGATGCCTCCGGTACCGCGTTCCCGCCGACACTCCTCCCGTCTGGGCGAGCGCCCTCGCCCGCCGTAGCGCCGCTTACCAGGCGAGCGGCTCGCCGTCGCGGAAGAAGCGACCGCTGGGTCCGCCGGCGGGGAGATCGACAGCGTGCAGGACGCTCTCGGCGCCCTGCTCGACCGTGCGCTCGGCGAAGGGGCCGCCCATCTCGGTCTGGGTCCAGCCGGGGCAGGCCGCGTTGACGAGCACGTCGGGGTGCTCGCGGACGGCGTGGGCGAGCATCACGGTGGCGGCGTTGAGCGCCGCCTTGGAGATCTGGTAGCCGGGGGCGTCGCCGTCGCCGTCGCGCTCCATCAGGCCGAAGGCGCCGCGCTCGGAGGAGACGTTGACGACGCGGCCCGAGCCGCGCTCGACCATCGCCGGCAGGAAAACTTGGGCGACGCGCAGGGAGCCCAGCGCGTTGACCTCGAAGGTTGCCGCGACGAGGCGCGGGTCGATCTCGAGGATGCCGGCGCCGCGGCCGACTTCGGGCCGCTCGGCGTCGCCGACGATCGCGCCGACGCCGCCCTCGATCCGGCTGCCGCCCTGGTCGATGTTGATCCCGGCGCAGTTGACGAGGATGTCCGGCGCGCCGGTCGCGAGCACGTCCTCGGCGAGGGCGGCGACCGAAGCGGTGTCCGAGACGTCGGTGGCGACGTGGCGCGAGCCGGGGATGTCGGCGACCGCGATCGCGCCGGCCTCGGCGTCGGGGCTGGCCAGCACCACGGTTACGCCGCGCTTGGCGAGGCCCTCGGCGACGGAGTAGCCGATGCCCCGGTCGCCGCCGGTGATTACCGCAAGACCCTGACTCATTCCTGGACCCCCTCGGGTGGCCCGCCCGCGAACAGCTTCGCGACGGGGTTGGTGATGCGAATCGTGGTCCCGCCGTCGACCATGATGTTCGCGCCGGTGATAAACGAAGACTCGTCGGAGGCGAGGAAGAGCGCCGCTTGGGCGACGTCCTCGGAGGTGCCGACCTGGTTCATCGGCGACATTTCCGCGACCGCCTCGTTGACCCCGGGCATCGCGAACATCTCGCCCGAAGCGCGGGTGTCCATCAGGCTGGGGGAGACGGCGTTGACGCGGATCCCGAGCGGGCCGCCCTCGACGGCGAGCTGCTGGGTGAGGCCGATCACCCCGGCCTTGGCGGCGGCGTGGGCGGCGTTGCCGAGACCCTCGATGCCACGGGTGCCGAGGGTGGAGGCGGTGTTGATGATCGCTCCGCCGTTCGCTTCCAGGTGCTTCCAGGCGGCGCGGCAGGAGTAGTAGACGAGGTGCAGCTCGTTGTCGATCGTGAAGTGCCAGTCGTCGTCGGGCATGTGCGCGAACGGGACCATCTTTGCCCGGCTCGCGTTGTTGTAGACGACGTCGAGCCGGCCGTGGATCGCGGCGGCGCGGTCGACCCAGTCGTAGACCGCCTCGCGATCGCTGAGGTCGACGGGGGAGAGGGACTCCATGCTCCCGCCCGCCGCGGCGACGAGCTTCGCGGTCTCCTGGTCCTCGCCGACGTCGAGATCGCCGCCGATCACCTTGGCGCCCTCGGCGGCGAAGAGCTGGGCCGCGACGCGGCCCATGCCGCCGGCGGTGCCGCTGATCAGGACGACCTTGTCGGCTAGACGATCAGCCATCGGACGGGGAGAGGATCTGATCCATGTTCATAGGATGCAGTATACAAACGTCGTTCAGAACAACGTACTATGATCGACAGCATGAGCAAAGGAACCGCCGCAACCCCCGCCGACCCCCCGATTTCCTCCGAACAGCTGCTCGGTTGGCTCCGCGCGATGCAGGAGATCCGCTCCTTCGAGGACAGTTGCCACCGTCTCTTCGCGCAGGGTCTTGTGCGCGGCTCGACCCACCTTGGGCAGGGACAGGAGGGGGTCGCTGTCGGGGCCTGCAGCGCCCTGCGCGACGGCGACACGATGACCTGCACCTACCGCGGCCACGCCGCGACCTTGGCGATGGGCGCCCCGCTCGACGCCACCTTTGGCGAGATCCTCGGCAAGGCCGAGGGCCTCTGCGGCGGCAAGGGCGGGTCGATGCACCTGACCGACGTCAGCCGTGGCGCGATGGGCTCTTTCGCGATCGTCGGCGGCCACCTGCCGATCGCCGTCGGCTTCGCTTTCGCCTCGCGGTACAACTCCGACGACAGCGTCAGCCTCTGCTTCTTCGGCGACGGCTCGACCAACATCGGCGCCTTCCACGAAGCGCTCAACCTTGCCTCGCAATGGCGCCTGCCGGTGATCTTCGTCTGCGAGAACAACCTCTATGGCGAGTACTCGCCGATTGCAACCACGACCCCGGTCGAGCGGCTGGCCGATCGCGCCGACTCCTACGCGATGGCGAAAGCCCAGCTCGACGGCAACGACGTCGGCAGCGTGCACGAGGGGATCGCCGCGGCGGTCGAGCGCGCTCGCTCCGGCGGCGGCCCGACCCTGGTCGAGGCCCTGACCTACCGCCAGAAGGGCCACTCGCGTTCGGACCCCGGCGCCTACCGCCCCGAGGGCGAGCTCGATGAATGGCTGCAGCGCGACCCGATCGTCCTCGCCGAACAGCGGCTGACCGAGGCCGGCGTCGCGGCGGCGGACGTCGAGGCCGTGCGGGCCGAGGCCGAGCAGGCCGTCGCCGAGGCGCTCGAGCGGGCTCAGAGCTGGCCCGACCCCGCCCCCGAGTCCCGTTTCGAACACATCTACGCCGAATGACCGAGACCGAACGACCGAGCCCGACATGACCAATATCACCTACAGAGAGGGCATCGGCCGCGGCCTGGCCGACGAGCTGGCCAGCGACAAGAGCGTCTTCATATTGGGCGAGGACGTCGGCGCCGCCGGCGGCGTCTTCAAGGCGACCGAAGGGCTGTTCGAGCAGTTCGGCGGCGAACGCGTCCTCGACACCCCGATCTCCGAGCAGGCGATCATCGGCACCGCGATCGGCTCGGCGATCCGTGGCCTGCGCCCGGTGGCCGAGATTATGTTCGCCGACTTCGCCGGGGTCGCCTTCGACCAGATCGCCAACCAGCTCGCCAAGTACCGGTACATGACCGGCGGCCAGGTGACGCTGCCGGTGACGGTCCGCCTCGCCAACGGCGCCGGCGCCGGCTTCGGGGCCCAGCACTCCCAGGCGGTCGAGAACTGGTTCCTCAACCTCCCGGGCCTGAAGATCGTCGTCCCGGCGACGCCGGCCGACGCCTACTCACTGATCCGGGCGGCGGTGCGCGACCCCGACCCCGTCCTCTACTTCGAGCACAAGGGCCTCTTCAACACCAAGGGCGAGCTGCCGGCAGAGCCGTCGGTGGGCGAGCTCGGCAAGGCCGACGTCGTCCGCGAGGGCGAGCAGGTGACGGTGGTCGCGACCCAGCTGATGCGCCTGCGCGCAGCGGAGGCGGCGGAGGCGCTCGCCGCCGAGGGGATCTCCGTCGAGCTGATCGACCCGCGCACGCTGATCCCGTTCGATCTCGACGCGGTCCAGCGCAGCGTCGAGAAGACGAACCGGCTGGTGATCGCGCAGGAGTCGCCGGTTGGCGGCAGTTGGGGCGCGACCCTGATCGCGAGCTTCCTGCAGGGGCAGCGGTTCGAGCTGCTCGACGCGCCGCCGTCGCTGGTGGCCGCGGACGAGACGCCGATTCCCTACTCGGGCTCGCTCGAAGACCTCTGGATCCCCTCGGTCGAGCGGATCGCCGAGGCGGTCCGCACCACGGTCGCCTACTGATGGCGGAGCAGCGGGGACGCGCCCGTGCCTGAGGTGCCGATGCCCCGACTCTCGGACTCGATGGAGGAGGGCACGATCGTGCGCTGGCTGCGCGCCGAGGGAGACGCGGTGAAGGCCGGCGAGGAGATCGTCGAGATCGAGACCGACAAGGCGACCATGACTTACGAGGCGGACTTCTCCGGACGCCTCTCAATACTTGCCGAGGAAGGGGAGACGGTTGCCGTTGGGTCGCCGATCGCCTCGATCGGTGAGACGACGACGACGCCGCCCGCCGCTCCCTCCGCTGCGGCGAAGCGACCCCCCGTCGTCGCCGCAGCGCCGCCGTCACCCCACGGCGGCGCTGCGGCTCCTTCTTCCAAGCCCGGGCGGACGCGGATCTCGCCGCTGGCCCGCCGGGTCGCCGCCGAGCTCGGCGTCGCGGTCGACGCGGTAACCGGCAGCGGCCCCTACGGGCGGATCTTCAAGGCCGACGTGGTCGCGGCCGCACGCGATGGCGGCGCCGCCACGGCGGTCGCCGAGCCCGCCGCCGCCGCCAGTTCGCGGCCGGAGAGCGCCAAGGGCGCCGTCGTCGTCGAGCAGCCGAGCCGGCTGCAGCAGACGATCGCCCGGCGGATGTCGGAATCGAAGGCGACCGTCCCCGACTTCGTCGTCGAGATCGAAGTCGACATGACCGCGGTGCTCGAGCTGCGCGAGCAGGCTCGCGGAGCCGAGCCGCTGCCCTCGATCAACGACTTCGTGCTGAAGGCCTGCGCCCGGATCTTGAAGGAGCACCCGCGGGTAAACGGCGCCTACCGCGACGGCAAGTTCGAGCGCTACGAGCGGATCAACGTCGGCGTCGCCGTCGCCGCCGAGGGAGCGCTGGTCGTGCCGACCGTGTTCGACGCTGACCGCCGCACGCTCGGCGAGATCGCGGTCGAGACCCGGCGCCTGGCCGGCCGCGTCCGCGACGGCGAGGTCACGCCCCCGGAGCTCGCCGGCGGCACCTTCACTGTCTCCAACCTGGGGATGTTCGGAATCGACCGCTTCGCCGGGGTCGTCAACCCGCCGCAGGCGGCGATCCTCTGCATCGGCGCCGTGCGCGAACGCCCCGCCGTGCTCGACGGCGAGGTGGTGGCGCGCCCGCTGATGACCCTGAGCCTGGTCAGCGACCACCGTGTCCTCTACGGCGCCGACGCGGCCAGCTTCCTCGCCGACCTCCGCACCACTCTCGAGTCGCCGGTGCGGGCGCTGCTGTGAACGGTCCCAGGCCGGAGCGGATCACCGTCGTCGGCGGCGGCGCGATGGGCATCGGCATCGCCGCCGCCGCGGTCGCCGCCGGCTACGGGGTCGAGGTTGTCGAGCCCGGTCCCGGCGCCGGCGAGGTCCGCGACCGGGTCGAACGGATCCTGGTCGACGGCGAACGGCGCGGCAAGCTCGACGCCGGCAGCGCTGGCGCGGCGGCCGGGGTCGCGGTGGTGGCCTCGGTCGGGGAGACGAGCCCGCAGCCGTCCGCGGTGATCGAGGCCGTCCCGGAGGACTTGGAGCTGAAGCGCACCGTCCTCGCCGAAGCGGAGCGGCTGCAGCCGCAGTTGCTCGCCTCGAACACGAGCGCGATCTCGATCGCCGAGTTGGGCCGCGACCTGCAGCGCCCCGAGGCCTTTCTCGGCATGCACTTCTTCAACCCGGTCGCGGCGATGGCGCTGGTCGAGGTCGTGTTCGCGGAGGCCACCTCCCCGCAGGCCCTGGCCAAGGCCGGCGAGATCGTCGCCCGGCTCGGCAAGGAGTCGATCGAGGTTCGTGACGTGCCCGGCTTCGCCTCCAGCCGGCTCGGCGTCCTGCTCGGGGTCGAGGCGGCGCGGATGGTCGAAGAAGAGGTCGCCAGCCCGGCCGCGATCGACCGCGCGATGGAGCTCGGCTACCGCCACCCGATGGGGCCGCTGCGGCTCAGCGACCTGGTCGGGATCGACGTCCGCTGCGCGATCGCCGAGCGCTTGAGCCAGACCTACGGCGAGCGGTTTGCTCCACCCCCGCTGATGCGCACGATGGTCGCGGAAGGACGGCTGGGGCGCAAGAGCGGTGGGGGGTTCTTCCCCTGGGACGACCCGCCGGGAAGCGGTCGCTGATCTCCAAGTCCAACCAAGACCTCGAAAGCAGGAACGAAATGTCATCCACCTCCGTCGCCCCCGAGATCCGCCCCCACGACTTCCTCGCGATCGACCGGCTGCTCTCCGACGAGGAGCGCGACATCCGCGACGTCGTCCGCGCCTTCGTCCAGGACAAGGTGGTCCCCGAGGTCGGCGAGTGGTTCGAGCAGGGGGTGCTGCCGCGCGAGCTGGCCCGCGAACTCGGCAAGCTGAACCTGCTCGGGATGCACCTGGAGGGCTACGGCTGCGCCGGCGCCTCGGCCACCGCCTACGGCCTCGCCTGCCTGGAGCTCGAGGCCGGCGATTCTGGGGTAAGGAGCCTTGTCTCCGTGCAGGGGTCGCTGGCGATGTTCGCGATCTGGCGCTGGGGCTCGGAGGAGCAGAAACAAGAGTGGCTGCCGCAGATGGCCACCGGTGAGGTGATCGGCTGCTTCGGCCTGACCGAGCCCGACGCCGGCTCCGATCCCGGCTCGATGCGCACCCGCGCCCGCCGCGACGGCTCCGACTGGATCCTGCACGGCCAGAAGATGTGGATCACCAACGGCTCGATCTCCGAGGTCGCGGTCGTCTGGGCCCACACCGACGAAGGCGTGCGCGGCTTCCTCGTCCCCAAGGGGACCAAGGGATTCACCACCCAGGACATCCACAAGAAGCTCAGCCTGCGCGCCTCGATCACCTCCGAGCTGCTGCTCGACGACGTGCGCCTGCCCGCCGACGCCGTCCTGCCCGAGGTCAGCTCGCTGAAAGGTCCGCTCTCCTGCCTCAACGAGGCCCGCTACGGGATCGTCTGGGGCGCCGTCGGGGCGGCCCGCGCTTGCTACGAGGCAGCGCTCGAATACGCGAAGGAGCGCGAACAGTTCGGCAAGCCGATCGGCTCCTTCCAGATCCAGCAGCAGAAGCTTGCCCAGATGGCGCTGGAGGTCAACCGCGCCACCCTTCTCTGCCTCCACCTCGGGCGCATGAAGGACGCCGGCACGCTCCGCCCCGAGCACGTCAGCATGGGCAAGCTGGCCAACGTCAACGCCGCCCTCGACGTCGCCCGCAGCGCCCGTCAGGTGCTCGGCGCCAACGGGATCACGCTCGAGTACCCGGTGATCCGTCACATGAACAACCTCGAGTCGGTGGTCACCTACGAGGGCACCGCCGACGTCCACGCGCTGGTGGTCGGCGGGGCGGTGACGGGGATTCAGGCCTTCCGGTAAGGCGGCGGGAGGTACGTTGGACACCTGTCCACCCCCCGCGGAAAGGTTTCGATATGAGACTCCGAGCTGGATCGGCCTTCGCACTCCTCGTCCTCGCCGCCGCACTCGCGTTTTCGGGCTGCGGTGACTCCGACGATTCCGGCACGACGGCAGCGACCTCGGCGACGCCACCCGAAGGGACGGTCGTCGCCCCCTCGCGCCCCGACGGGGCCAAAAACGTCCTGTTGATCGTGGAGGTCAGGCCCGAAGGCACGAAGACCGGGTTCGAATTCGAGGACGGCCGCGTCAGCGGCACGCTGGGGTCGGGCACCGCGACCGGCTCCCTGAACCTGTCCGGGGCCGTCGGCAAGACGGAGATGGACATGGAGCTGAAAGGCGGCTCGGCAAGCTGGGAATCGACCGGGGAGCCGCAGGAAGACGGCAGTATCGCCGGCGAATGGACCTTCACCGAAGGGACCGGTGGCTATGACGGGATCGAAGGCGGGGGCGAGTTTGCTTCCCGCGGTGAACGGATCGAACTGACCGGCTGGGTCATCCCCTGACCGTGGCGCGGCGGCGGTCGACCTAGGCGTGGCCGCCGCCGTAGGTACGAGGGGGCGGATCTTTGCGCACGCCGAGGGTTTGTTCGCGCGCAAGGGCCCGTACGAGACGACGGTGCGCGACATCGTCAAGGAGGCGGGGGTGAGCGTCGGTGCCCTCAACTACCACTTCGGCTCGAAGGACCGTCTGATCGCCGAGGTGGTGCTGCGGGTCAACGCCGAGGTCCAGGAGCACCAGGAGGAGCGGATGCGGGGGCTGCTCGCCGCCCGGCGCAAGCCGACGGTCGACCAGATCGCCCGCGCTTGGGTCGAGCCCTACCTCGACGCCGCCGCGGACCCGGCGGTGCGCCGCCGCCTCTCGCTGATCGGGGCGGTCTTCGGCGGCCCCGACTCGCTCGCCCAGCGCGAGCTCTACGAGGCCGCGCGGCCGCTGGAGGAACTGACCCTGCGCCTGCTCGAGAGGGTCAACCCGCGGCTCTCCGCCTCCGAGGCCCGCTCGCGGCTGCTCGGCCTCGCGGCGGTCACCTTCTTCTACTACCAGGGCTACCTCTCGCCCGCGCTCGACGGCGATCTCGACGCCGACAAGGCGGTCCTCGCCGCCGCGATGGCCGGGATGCTCGCCGCGCCGCCCGGCCGGGCGTAGGAGGGCTCGGTGAAACCCCCGCCCGGCGCTCGCGACATTGACCCACCTCAGGGGTGGTCAATGTCGCAAGCGTGATCCACCGACTGGGCGCGGCACGGCTGATCTGAGCTTGGTCCGGCGCTCGCGGATCGCAGACGCGAGTTTCGCCAATCCTCCTAGTCCCGGAACTTTCCGCCGCGCGGCCGAAGCGCGCTGCGCTTGCCCGCCTCCGGCCACTCTTGTACAGTGTTCTGAACAAAGTTCAATTTCTGTCGTAGAGGAGAGAGCCGTGGACACCGATACCGCCGATCGCCAGGAGGCGAAGCCGGGGCTTGCCAACTACTACCACCCAGTCGCCTGGGCGGACGAAGTAGAGGACAAACCGCTGCGCGTCGAACTGCTGGAAGAAGACCTGGTCCTCTGGCGCAGTGGCGGTGAGGTGGTCGCGATGCGGGACGTCTGCATCCACCGCGGCGCCCGGCTCTCGCTCGGCTTCGTCGCCGACGACTGCATCGTCTGCCCCTACCACGGCTGGAAGTACGACCCCAGCGGCGCCTGTGTCGAAATCCCCTCGCTCCCCCCGGGCAGCCCGATCCCGGCGAAGGCGAAAGCGATGACCTGCTTCGCGGTCGAGCGCTACGGGGCGATCTGGGTCTCGCTCGAGGAGCCGGTGTCCGACGTCCCGAAGTTCCCCGGCGACCAGTGGGAGGACCCGAACTGGCGCGTGATCACCAACTACAAGGAAACCTGGGACACCTCGGCGGCGCGGATGGCCGAGAACTTCAACGACTGGGCCCACCTCCCGTGGGTGCACACCGGCCTGCTCGCCGAGCGCGACGAGGCGGTGACCCCGAAGTACTCGGTCAAGGAGATCGACGGCGGGCTGCACCACGAGATCGAACGGCTCAAAGAGGAAGACGGCAAGACGGTCCAGGTCGGCGTCAAATACGTCTTCGACACCTACTTCCCCTTCACCACGCACCTGGAACGGACCGGCCCGGGGATCAGCGACGACCCCGACGAGGTCAACCTCGCCCGGATGTCGGCTTGCCCGCACTCGCCCCGCCGCACCACCGTCTTCTCCTGGGTCGGCCGCACCCACGGCCTCGAACCTGAGCTCGACGAGGGGATGCGCGCCTTCGAACGCACGATCATCGAGCAGGACCGGCCGGTGGTCGAGTCGCAGCGGCCGCAGGAGATCCCGCTCGACCTGCGTGAAGAGCTCCACCTCAAGGTGCCCGACGCCTGGTCGCTCGCCTACCGGCCCTGGCTCGCCGAGAACCTGAAAGAGGACCTCGAGTACATCGAGTCATGAGCCCAGCGGTCTACGTAATCGGCAGCTCCTGCATCGACAACGTAGACCGCTCCTGCATCGACTCCTGCCCCGTCGACTGCATCTACGTCGGCGCCCGCAAGGCCTACATCCAGCCGGACGAGTGCATCGGCTGCGGGGCTTGCATCGAAGCCTGTCCCGTGGATGCGGTCTTCGAGGAGGAGTCGGTGCCGGCGACGGAGACGATCCATATCGAGGACGCCCGCAACTTCTTCTTTGCGCGCCTGCCGGGCCGGGACGAGCCCCTCGGCTCGCCCGGCGGCGCCGAGGAGCTGGGCGACCTCGGCATCGACACCGAGCTGGTCACCGCCACCTGATTCCGAGCCTGGAGGACCCATGGATACAGCCACCGAGATGACAGTCGATCCGATCGCGGCGGTCGACGCACAGACGGTGCGGTTTCCGCTGCGCAAGCCGCTGAAGATCGGCGACATGAGCATCACCCACCGCGAGTACGCGGTGGTCAGAGTCCTCACCGAGGCGGGGCTGGTCGGCAAGGCGTTCGTTCTCTCCCGCGACCTGCCGGTGGCGGAGGTCGTGCGAGGGCCGCTCGCCTCGCTGCTGGTCGGGCAGGACGCCGACGCGATCGCCGCCCGCTGGGAGCAGTGCTACCGGGCGACGATCCCCGCCGGCAGGGTCGGAATCGCGATGCGGGCGCTGAGCCTCGTCGACATCGCCCTCTGGGACATCAAGGCCCAGCGCGCCGGCCTGCCGCTGTGGCGCCTGCTCGGCGGCTACCAACCGGAGCTGCCGGTCTCGATGGTGGCCGGGTACCTGACCGAGGGCACCACGCCGGAGGAGGTCGCCGAGGTGGTCCTCGAGCACGCCGCCGCCGGCTACGACTACCTCAAGGTCGCGCGCTCCCCCGACCCTGCGGCGACCGATCGCCTGCTCTCCCTGGTGGTGCCGAACCTGCCCGAGCGGGCGAAGGTAGTCGTCGACGGCCTCTGGGTCTGGCGCAGCGTGCGCGAGGCGCTCGCGGAGCTCCGTTCCTGGGAGCAGCACCGCGCGCTCGGTTGGCTCGAGGACCCCTTCCCACCGGAGCGGGTGGATCTCTGCGCGGCGCTGCGGCAGGCCTGCCCGGTGCCGGTCGCGCTCGGCGACGAGCTCAGCGACCCCAACGCCTTCCACTCGCTGCTGCGGGCGCAGGCGGTCGACGTGCTGCGGGTCGACGCGACCGCGGTCGGCGGCATCAGCACGGCGATGCGGATCATGCACCTGGCCGCCGCCGCCGGCGTCGACGTCGCGCCCCACGTCTACCCCGAGGTCCACATCCACTGCGCTGCGGCGATGCCGGGCGCGCTGGCGGTCGAGACCTTCGACCCGACCGGCAACGATTTCGAGCCGTCTCATCGCTTTGTCTCCGGCGGGCCGACGCTTTCCGCCGGCCGCTTGCACGCGCCGACCGCACCCGGCCTCGGCTTCGAGCTCGACCAGGAGATGCTCGAAGCCCACGCCGACCCGGCCTGAACGCAGTCGAGGTGTCGCCTTATCCGTCGTATAAACGGATAAGGCGACACCTCGGATGTCAGAGCGCTTGGTGGAGCGCCTCCAGGAGGGCGGTTGCGCGGGGGTCTGGGCCGGCCATCTGGCGCAAGGTGTTGGTCGCGTAGGAGAAGCCGGTCGCGAGGCCGGGCCAGGCGCCGTGGACGGAGCCGCCGGCGCCGGGGTGGCCGAAGGCGTCGGCCGCCGGGCCGAACGGCTGTAGCTCGGTCTGCAACTGGAAGCCGGCGGCGAAGGCGAGGGGGGTGCCGAGGACCGGGTCGACGCCGGAGGAGAGCGGCCGGCGGGCCAGCTCGATCGTCGCGGGGGAGAGCAGGCAGGCGCCGTCGAGCTCGCCGCCGCGGGCGAGGCAGGCGTAGAGCCGGGCCAGGGCGCGAGCGCTGGCGACGGCGTTGGTGGCCGGGACTTCGGCCGCCTGCCAGACGGGGTCGTTGGCGGCCAGGGCGCCGGCGAGGAAGCGCGGGGGGTTGTCGTAGATCGACCAGGCGAGGTTGCTCTCCCGGGGCAGTGGGGGGGAGGCCTCGCGGCTGAACCCGGACCCGGGCTCGAGCACGGCGACGCGGTCGCGGTGCAGCTCCGGCAGACCGATCCAGGCATGCAGGCCGAGCGGGTCGGCGAGCTCCTCGCGCAGCAGCCGCCCGAGCGGGCGGCCGTCGACCCGCCGCACCAGCTCGGCGCAGATCCAGCCGATCGTTAGCGCGTGGTAACAGAGCCGGCTACCGGGCGGCGCCAGCGGCGCCTGCTCGGCGAGCAGCGCCGCCATCCGCACCGGGTCGCGCGCCTCCTCGACGCTGACCGGCGTCGTCAGGCCGGGGACTCCCGCGGTGTGGGAGAGGACGTGTTCGACCCGGATCTCGCCCTTGCCGTTGCGCCCGAACTCGGGCCAGTAGTCCGCAACCGGTCGCTCCAGCTCGAGCCCGCCGCGGTCGAGCAGCCAGGCGATGCAGGCGGCGAGCAGGCCCTTGCTGCCGGAGAGCACCGGGACCAGCGTGTCCCGCTCCCAGCGCTGGCCCGTGGCGGCGCCTGTCCAGCCGCCCCAGAGGTCGACCACGACCTCCCCGTCTCGCACCGCGCTGAACGCAGCTCCGAGCTCGCCGCCCGCTTCCAGGTTGCGCCGGAACTCCAGCTCGACGATCTCGAAGCCCGGGCTGACCCTGCCGCAGACAACGGATGTCGCGCAGGAAGGAAATCGCCCAATCAGTGGCATTCGGCTCAATATGCAGTGTACAGTCATCCGAACGACGTTTGAAAATACGTTCACATCGAACGTCGTTTGGGATCAGATCGGAGTCCGGGTGGCCGGTGTGGGAGCTGGCTTGCGCGGTTGACATAACACGGAGGAGAGATGAACCAGATTCAGACGGCGAACGTCGCTTCCGACGTCGCTGAGCTAGCGCGGCGAAAGGCGATGCTCGCCGCAATCATCGTGTCGTGTATCGGCGCATTCGTCCTCAGTGCCGACACGGGGTTGGCTTCCGTCGCACTGCCGAAGATCACCGCCGACCTCAGCATCTCCGGCGGCGATTCGAGCTGGGTGAACAACGCCTTCATGCTCGCCCTGGCGAGCTTCCTGATCATGTTCGGCCGGCTCGCCGACCGCGTCGGGATCCGCCGCGTCTTCGTCGGCGGCTGCGTACTCGCGGCCTTCGCCGCGCTCGGCTGCGGTCTCGCCCCCAACTCGGGCGTGTTGTTCGCATCGCGGGCGCTGCAGGGCATCGCCGGCGCGATGATCCTCGCCAGCGGGCTCGGCGCAATTCTCGCGGTCACGCGGAACCCAGCCGATCGCGCCACCGGGATGGCGGCCTGGGGCATGGCCAACGCCTCCGCGGTCGCCACCGGTTTCGTCCTCGGCGGCCTGATCTCCGACCAGTTTGGCTGGGAGTGGGTCTTCATCGCCAACGCGCCGATCCTGCTCGGAGTCGCGGTGGCGGCGGCGCGGATCCTGCCGGGCGTCGCCCCCGACGCCAGACGCCGCGGGCTCGACATCCCCGGTTCGATTCTCACCATCACCGGGTCCAGCCTCCTCCTGCTCGGCTGCGTCAAGTCAATCGACTGGGGCTGGGGCGACACCAAAACGCTCGCCCTGCTCGGTGCCGGCGCTGTCCTGCTGGTCGGGTTCGTGATCGTCGAGCGCTTCAGCAAGGACCCGTTGATCCCGCATAAAGCATTCCGCCAACGCAACGTGGCGGCCGGCCATCTCGCTGTCTTCATGGCCACCGGCGCCACCTCGGGCATCGTCGTCACCGTCCTCTACCTCGAGCCGGTGCTCGGGCACACCGCGGTGGAGACCGGCCTGATGCTGATGCCGAACGCGATCGGCGGCATCCTGATCAGCTATCCGGCGGCGCAGCTGGCGCGGAGGTTCGGCCCGAAGTTCACGGTCCCGGCCGGCCTCGCCGTCGCCGCCGGCTCGATGTTCTGGCTCAGCCAGGTGGTCGTCGCCGAAGGCGGCAGCTACGGGACCGTGGCGGTGCCGGTGACGCTGCTGGGGATGAGCGTCGCCTGGACGATCGTGACCGGGACCATGGCCGCTTCGGAGGCCTTCGCCAAAAACGACGCCGCCGTCTCCTCCGGCACGGTCAACGCCTTCGGGCACATCGGCGGCGCGGTGATGGTCGCGGTCCTGTTCACGACCATGTTCACCTGGTTCTACGACCATCTCTCGCCCTATCTGCTCGAAAGCCAGGAACAGGGCGGGGGCGGCGGTGAAGAGGGCGAAGCGATGCCCCCGTTCATCGCGATCCCGTGGGTCGAAGGCCAGGTCCACGCCTACCGCGTCGGCGCCGTGGTCCTCGCCGTCGCCGCCGTGGTGATCTGCGCCTGGCTGACCAACCGGCGCCCGAGCCACGGGATCGAGGGAGAGGGTGAGGAGGTCGCGGTGATGGCGACCCCCGCCGTCGAGATTCCCGCGAGTCCGGTTCACTAGCGGGAGAAGGACGGCCGCGATGCGCAGGTCTACCGACAGGATCCTCACGACTCACGTCGGCAGCCTGCCGCGGCCGTCCTACCTGCTGGACCTCGTCCACGCCAGCAGTCGCGACGCGGCCGAGCCCGAGCGGCTGGCGGCGGAAGTCGAGCGGGCGGTGGTGGAGATCGTCGCCCAGCAGGTGGCGAGCGGGGTCGACGTCGTCAACGACGGCGAGGCCGGCAAGGAGAGCTACGCGACCTACGTGCGCGAGCGCCTCTCCGGCTTCGAGGGCGAGGGCGAGCAGACGATCGCCCTCGCCGACGTCGAAGCGTTCCCCTCCTACGTCGAGCGGGTGAAGGAAAAGCGCGGGACCGACGTCTCCAAGGTGGTGGCGCCGCCGGCCTGCTGCGGCCCGATCGCGGTCAAGGCGCAGGAGGCGGTCGCGACCGACGTCGAGCTGCTGCAGGCGGCGATCGCCGCGGCCGGGGCGGAGGAGGGGTTTCTCTCCGCCGCCTCCCCGGGCGTGATCTCGCTCTTCTTCGCCAACCACCACTACTCGACTCGGGAGGAGTACGTCTTCGCGATCGCCGAGGCGATGCGCCACGAGTACGAGACGATCGCCGCCTCCGGCCTGGTCCTGCAGATCGACTGCCCGGACCTGGCGATGGGCAGGCACGCGACCGCGGCCCTCTCGGGCGGCGACCTCGAGGCCTTCCGCGAGTACGCGCGGGTCAACGTCGAGGCGCTGAACCACGCGACCGCGAACATCGCCCCGGAAAACATGCGGATGCACCTCTGCTGGGGCAACTACGAGGGGCCCCATCACCTCGACGTGCCGCTGCGGGAGATCATCGACATCGTCTTCTCCGCGCGCCCGAATGGGCTGGCGCTGGAGGGCGCCAACCCCCGTCACGAGCACGAGTGGGCAGTCTTTGAGGAGGTCGAGCTGCCGGAGGGCAAGCTGCTGATCCCGGGCGTCGTCGACTCGACCAGCAACTACATCGAGCACCCCGAGCTGATCGCCCAGCGGTTGGTCCGCTACGGCCGGTTGGTCGGCCGCGAAAACGTCATCGCCGGCTCGGACTGCGGCTTCTCGACGATCGCCGGCGCCGCCTTCGTCGAGCCCACTCTGGTTTGGGCGAAGTTGGAGGCGATGGCCGCGGGGGCACGCATCGCCGACGCCGCCTTGCGGTGACCTCCAATTATGGTACGCTGTTTGGAATAGCGTTCAATTTTTGAAAGCTCAATCTTGGGAAGGGTGAGTGGAGATGCTCAAAGCTGCTGCTGAGCAGGGCCGTACGACGATGATCCCGCGCGCGCTGTTGGCTGACCCCGAGGTGTTCCGCGCCGAGCAGGAGCACCTCTTCACGAAGGTCTGGACTTTCTTCGGCCACGAGAGCGAGATGGACCATCCGGGTCGCTACACCTCGGCGATCATCGCCGGACGTCCGATCGTCGTCGTCCGCAACCGCGACGGCGAGCTGAAGGGCTTCTACAACTCCTGCGCCCACCGCGGCGCGGTCCTCGCCCCCGACCGGGTCGGCGACTGTGGCGGCGCCTTCCAGTGCATGTACCACGGCTGGACCTACGACCTCAACGGCGCCCTGCACCACGTGCCCGAGCCCGAGGGCATGCCGGCCGATTTCGACCGCTCCAAGAACGGTCTGCGGCCGGTCCGGGTCGAGACCTACGCCGGCCTCGTCTTCGTCAACCTCGACGTGGACGCCGCGCCGCTCGCGGAGTGGATCGGCCCGGAGTTCGGCGAGCTGCTGGAGAGCCGGTTCGGCGGCATGGAGGTAATTGGCCGCAACCGCTACCGGATCAAGGCGAACTGGAAGCTGATGCGGGAGAACGGCGGCGACGGCTACCACGCCCCCTACGCGCACCCGCACGTTGCGATGCTGGCGACGCTCGACGCCCTGCGCCACGAAAACCACCTCAACACCTTCCCCAACGGCCACTGCGAGGTCCAGGTCCACGTCACCTTCGACGGCTTCGATCCGGAGCGGTTCATGTCCGGGGTGGAAAAGATCACCGGCCTGCCCTCCGACGGCGAAGAGTTCTTCGAGGCGAACATGTTCCCGCCGGATCCGGTCGACGCGACCCAGCCCAACACCGTCACCTCGTTCTTCCCCAACGGGGTGTTGTTCTCCAACTGGGGCGGCAGCGACAGCCACATCGAGGCGGTCTACCCGGTCTCCCACGACCGCAGCTTCGTCGAGAACATCGTCTTCGGCAAACCGGGCGAGTCGGAGGCGATGCGCAAACACCGGCTCGACGTCGCCCTGCTCGACATCGGCACCTCCGGCCGCGCCGGCGCCGACGACCTCGAGGCCTGGGCCCGCTGTCAGACCGGCAGCGACTCCTACGAGGACATTCCCTACTCGAACATCGAGCGCGGGCTGACCGAGGGCTGGGAGAGCAACGCCAGCGACGACGTCGCGATCCGGCGCTTCTACGACACCTACCTCGAGCTGATGGGCGACAACCTGCCCAAGAGCGTGGTCCTCGCGGAGGACCAGCGATGACGGTCGACGGGAGCACCGAGGTGGCGGTGGAGCTGCGCGAGTTCGTCGAGCGCAGCGCCCGCCTCCTCGACGAACAGCGGTTCATCGACTGGCTCGAGCTGTTCGCGCCCGACGGCCAGTACGGGGTCCTCAACTACGCGAACGAGATCGGCCAGGGACTCTTCCTGGTGCACGACCACAACTACGCCGCGATCAAGCAGCGGGTCGCGCAGCTGAAGGGCATCTGGCATAACCCGCGGGCGAAAACCACGCACATGCTCTCGAGCTTCCGCGTCGTGGAGGCGGACACGGAGGCGGGGACGGCGCAGACGGCGACCAACTTCACCGTCTACCGGACCCGCACCGACGAGGAGACCGAACTGTATGCGTTGGGTCACATCCTCGACACCTTCACCCGCATCGACGGCGAGTGGAAATACGCCGAGCACCGGGCGATCCTCGACGCGGAAATCCTGCCGCCGAGCTTCGCGGAGTTGATCTGATGGCGGCCGCGCTGCCCGCGGGCGTCAGCGCCGCGTCCGTCGAGGTCGACGGCGCTCGCCTGCACTACTACGAGGCCGGCGCCGGCGCGCCGGTGGTGTTGCTCCACGACCTCACCCCGGGCGTCAACGGCTGGCTGTACTGGCGACCGATCCTCGAGCAGCTCGCAGGGGGTCGCCGGGTGATTGCCCTCGACCTGCCGGGCTTCGGCGACTCGGACACCGTCGTCCTCGAGCGCTCGCGCGCCGAGCACACCGCCGACGCGATCGTCGGGCTGCTCGATGCGCTCGATCTGAAGACGGCGAGCGTCGTTGGCGGCGGGCCGGGCGCCAACACTGCGGCTTGGTTCGCCGCCCTGCACCCGCGCCGCTGCGAGCGGCTGGTGATGATCGGTTCGGCCGGCGGCCACCAGTACTTCGCCCCGGGGCCGAACGACCTCCCCCGCCTCAACGTCGAGGCGACGGCGGCCCCGACCGAAGAGAACCTCCGCAACCTGCTGGAAGTGGTGGTCTACAACAACTTTGCAGTCTCACACGAGCTCGTCGGCGAGTTTCTGGCGAGCGTAGAAGAGCACCCGGAGCACATCGAATCGGTGGCTGCCTCGCCGATGGATATGCACATCCCGCAGGTCCTCGAGTCACGCATCTACGACATCAGCGCGCCGACGTTGGTTCTCAGCGGGCTCGAGGACCGCGGGGTGGGGTTGGACGCTCAGATCGGGTTCGCCCGCCTGATCTACGACTCTCGCCTTGTCGTCTTCTCGGAGGCCGGCAACTGGGTGCAGATGGACAAGCCCGAGGCGACGGCGGAGCTGCTCGGCGAGTTCCTCGACGGGGAGCGCGGGGTCGGCCGATGAAGGTCGTCGAGGAGGTCTTCGAGGCCCTCGACGAGGACCTCAAGGAGTGCGTCGCGGTCGCCAACCGGACGCACGACGAGTGCATCGAAACGATCGAGCACTGCCTGCTTGCCCTGGGCGGCGACGCGGCTGGCAACCCCAGCATCCGGGCCCTGCTCGACTGCGTGCTCGCCTGCGACGCGGTCCGCGACTCGATCCTCGAGGGAGCGACCCTGCCGGGCTCCCAGCCTCTCTACCGCCGCTACTGCGAAGGCGCGGCGGAGGCAGCGATGCTCTGCGCCCGCAGCTGCTCCCAGGTCGCCGACGGCGACGCGGTGCTGCTGGCCACGGTCGAGCGCTGCCGGGAATGCGAACGCACTTGCATCGATCTGCTGCAGCGGCGATGAGCGCCGGCCTGCTCAACCAAGGAGGAACACAGATATGAAATGGCTTAGCCAGGAGTGGGCCGACGGCCTGACCGAGGCCCTGAACGCCGACGCGGGATTCCAGAAGGCGGCTTCGGGACGAAACGACGCGATCCGCTACCTCTTCGTCGAGACCCCCGAGGGCGGCGAGCAGAGCTACGGGATGACGATCGCCGACGGCGTCGTCTCGGTCAGCCTCGAGGACCCCGCCGAGCCCGACATCACCTTCACCTCCAAATTCGCCGACGGCGCCCGCATCGCCCGCGGTGAGCTCTCCTCCCAGCAGGCGGCGATGGGCGGCCAGATCAAGGCCGACGTCAACCCGATGAAGGTGATGAAAATCGTCCCGGTCCTGCAGGCCAGGGAAGCGGTCGAGAAAGAGCTCGCGGTCGAGGTACCCGAGTGAGCGCCGAGGCTCCCGCAGCGCCCGTCGCCCCGTACGTGCTGAACCGGCGCGACGGGGAGTTCCGGTCGATGTTCGGCACCCTGATGGCTGTGCGCGCCCCGAAGGAGTCGATCGGCGGCGCCTACAGCGTCTTCGACAGCTGGGGGCCGGAAGGCGGCGGCTCGCCGCCGCACATCCACCATCTCGAAGATGAGGCCTGGTACCTGGTCTCCGGCCGCGCCGAGGTGCACTGCGGCGACCAGACCTTCGAAATCGGCGCGGGGACCTTCGTCTACCTGCCGAAAGGGGTGCCCCACTGCATCCTCATGTTCGAGGACCTGCACCAGGTGATCCTCGGCTCGCCGGGCGGGGCGGAGGGCTTCCTGCGCGCGCTCGCCAGCGAGGCTGATGCCGACACCCCGGTCGAGATGCGGGCGCCGGAGCCGGAGGACTTCCCGAAGATGATCGAGGCCTCGGAGGCCCACTCGGTGGAGATGCTCGGCCCGGACGCCTGGGAGAAACCCTGGCCCGGGCAGGAGGGTCTCGTCCTGACCCCCCCCGGCGACGACGGCTGGGAGCCGGTCGAGGGCGGCAGGGCGCGTCTGCTGATCGACGCCGAGCGGTCCGCCGGCGCCTACACGATCCTCGAGGTCGAGCTCGATGGAACGGGGCCGGTGGCGCTTCGCACCGCCGATTCGCTGGAGGGTTGGTACGTGCTCGAGGGCGGCCTCACCGCCACGATCGAGGGCACCGAGCAAGACGTCCAGGAGCACGGCTTCGCGCTGCTCTCCGGCGGCGACGCGCTCGTTGTCAACGGCCCCACCCGGGCCTTCGTGACCGCTCCGGGGGATGTTGGCAAGGACGGGTTCAAGGGCTGGGCGTGAGCGACGAGCGGCTAGAGCTTGGGATCCAGGTTCGGCGCGAAGTCCACGGCGAGGAGAAGGTCGACGGCGTCTTTGCCGACCTCGACGACTTCACGAGGACGTTCCAGGAGGAGCTGACCCGCTTCGCCTGGGGAGGGGTGTGGGCGCGCGACGGTCTCGACCGTCGCACCCGCAGCTGCATCAGCCTCTCGATCCTCGCCTCGCTCGGGCGGCTCGACGACTTCGCGCTTCACGTCGAGTCCGCCCTGCGCAACGGCCTCACCGTCGAGGAGATCTCCGAGGTGCTGCTCCAGACCTCCGTCTACGCCGGGATTCCGGCCGCTAACGCGGCGATGCGGCGCGCGCGGGAGGTGTTGCAGGAGGCGGGAGAGCTGTAGGCCGGGGGGCTTTGCGGGAGCGGAACTTTTTGGTTCGGGTCAAGGGTGGCCCGACAGGGATATAGAGAGAGGGAGTTTGTAATGCAGAAGAGCGCTTTCGACGGGGTCTTCGACGTCGTCGCCCAGGACTACGACGCCGACGGCGTCACCTTCTTCAAGCCGATCGCCAAGCGGCTGGTCGAACACGCCGACGTGAAATCCGGCGAGCGGGTGCTCGACATCGGCTGCGGCCGCGGCGCGGTCCTCTTCAGGGCGGCCGAGGTGGTCGGCGAGAGCGGCGAGGCGATCGGCATCGACATCGCCGGTGAGATGGTCAAGGCGACCGCCGCCGACGCCGCCGCCCAGGGGCTGGACAACGTCAAGGTGCTGGAGATGGACGGCCAGGAGCCGGAGTTCGACCCCGCCAGCTTCGACGCGATCGTCGGCAGCATGAGCATCATCATGGTGCCGGACCTGCCGGCCGCGCTTGCCAACTACGTGACCCTGCTGCGCTCCGGTGGCCGCTTCGGGATGACCTCGCCGGGCTACACGACGCCGCTCGCCGAGGTCAAGCTCGGCCGCCTCGAGTTCGGCCGCATCGTCGCCGAGATCGACCCCGACGCGATCGAGGGCAACTTCATGCTGCAGCGCCTGGTCGCAGGCGAACTGCTGCCGCTCGACCTCTTCGCCGAGTTCATGCGGATGGCCGGGATGGAGGACGTCGCCGTTCACCAGGAGCCGGTCGAAGTGGTAGCCGAATCGGCCGAGCACCTGGTCCGCTGGACCCAGAACCACGGCATGAAGGCCGTCTGGGACGTGGTCCCGGCCGACCGCCGCAAGGTTGTCGAGGAGGAGCTGATCGCCGAGGTCGAGTCGGAAGCCGACAGCCTCGGACGGGTGATCGCCGAGTTCCCCGCCGCCTACTTCGTCGGGAACGCGCCCAGCGCGGGCGTCTGAGGAGCGACGGAACGATGCCGACCAAACCGCTCGCCGAGAACGAGCACCTCTTCACGTCCGAGTCCGTAACCGAGGGCCATCCCGACAAGGTTGCCGACCAGATCTCCGACGGCGTCCTCGACGCGATCTTGGCCGAGGACCCAAGCGGCCGCGTCGCCTGCGAGACCCTGGTCAACACCGGCATGGCGGTGGTCTCAGGAGAGATCTCCACCGACGTGCACCTCGACATCCCCGAGATCGTCCGCGAGACGATCCGCCAAATCGGCTACACCGGCAACGGCCGCTACGGCTATGACTGCGACCACATCTCCGTCCTCGTCTCCCTCGACAAGCAGTCCCCCGACATCGCCCAGGGAGTAGACGTCGCCTATGAGACCCGAGTGGAGGACGCCGAGGATGAGCTCCTGATCGCCGGAGCGGGCGACCAGGGAATGATGTTCGGCTACGCCTCAGAGGAGACCGAGGCCTTGATGCCGATGCCGATCCACATCGCCCACCGCCTCGCCGAGCGCCTGGCGGCGGTCCGCAAGGACGGCACCCTGCCCTACCTCGGCCCCGACGGCAAGACCCAGGTCTCGGTCCGCTACGCAGAAGGCAAGCCGGTCTCGATCGACAAGCTGCTGATCTCCACCCAGCACGACGAGGGCATCGACTCCCAGACCCAGATCAAACCCGACCTCTTTGAGGCGGTAGTGCTCCCGGTCCTCTCCGCCGAGGTCCCCGGACGCTATGAGGAGGCAGAACTCCTCGAGGGCTTCCTCGTCAACCCAACCGGCAAGTTCGTGATCGGCGGCCCGGTCGGCGACGCCGGCCTCACCGGCCGCAAGATCATCGTCGACACCTACGGCGGCATGGCCCGCCACGGTGGCGGCGCCTTCAGCGGCAAGGACCCCTCCAAGGTCGACCGCTCCGCCGCCTACGCCGCCCGCTACGTAGCCAAGAACGTCGTCGCCGCCGGCCTCGCCGAGCGCTGCGAGGTCCAGGTCGCCTACGCGATCGGCGTCGCCCACCCGGTCTCTCTCATGGTCGAGACCTTCGGCACCGGCGTACTCCCCGACTCCCGCATCTCCCAGCTGGTCGAGGCAGAGTTCGACATGCGCCCCGGCGCCTTCCGCCAGTACCTCGACCTCCACCGCCCGGTCTTCCAAAAGACCGCCGCCTACGGCCACTTCGGCCGCTCTGAGCCCGACTTCACCTGGGAGCGGACCGACCGGGCGGAGGCGTTGCGGGAGGCGGCGGGGTTGGGCGCAGGCGAGCCCGAGACCGCGGCGGTCTAGCGATGAGCATCACCGTGGTCGGCTCGATCGCGTTCGACGCGGTCAAGACCCCCTTCGGAGAGCGCGAGCGGATGCTGGGTGGCGCGGCCACCCACTTCTCGCTCGCCGCCTCCTTTTTCGACGAGGTCCGCGTCGTCGGCCCGGTCGGCGAGGATTTCGGCCCGGGGGAGATGGAGGTGCTCGGCACCCGCGGCGCCCGCACCGAGGACGTCGAGCGGGTCGCCGGGGGCAAGACGTTCTTCTGGCGGGGGGAGTACGGCTGGGACCTGAACTCGCGCGAGACCCTCGACACTCAGCTCAACGTCTTCGAGACCTTCGAGCCGAAGCTCTCGCCGGCGGCGCGGGCGGCGGACGTGCTGTTCCTCGCCAACATCCAGCCGGGGCTGCAGCTGAGCGTGCTCGAGCAGTGCGAGGCGCCGGCCTTCATCGCGCTCGACTCGATGAACCTCTGGATCGAGATCGCCCGCGAGGAGCTGGTAGAGGTGATCGGCCGGGTCGACTGCGTCATCCTCAACGACGCCGAGCTACGGCAGCTGACCGGGGCGCCAAACCTGGTCTCGGCGGCGCGCGCGGTGCTGGCGATGGGCCCGTCGGTGGTCGTCGCCAAGCAGGGTGAGTACGGGGCGGCGATGGTCACCGAGGACTCGTTCTTCGCCCTGCCGGCCTACCCGCTGGAGACCGTCGTCGACCCGACCGGCGCCGGCGATTCGTTCGCCGGCGGCTTCGTCGGCTACGTCGCCCGCGATGTCGCCCGCAACGGGGCCGGCGGCCTCTCCGACCAGGTGCTGCGGCGGGCGATGGTCTACGGGACGGCGATTGCCTCGCACAACGTCGAGGAGTTCGGGACCGAGCGGCTGCAGCGGCTCGGCAGCGACGAGGTCGACGAGCGCGTCCAACAGATCAAGCAGATCACCAACTTCGAGTTCGAGAACGCAAAGGAGCCAGTGTGACCACCACCACCGCAACTCAGGACTACAAAGTCGCCGATATCGGCCTCGCCGAGTTCGGGCGCAAAGAGATCTCCCTGGCCGAGGTCGAGATGCCGGGCCTGATGGCAACCCGCTCTGAGTACGCCGCCACCCAGCCCCTAAAGGGCGCCCGCATCACCGGCTCCCTCCACATGACCGTGCAGACCGCAGTCCTGATCGAGACCCTGGTCGCACTAGGCGCAGAGGTCCGCTGGGCCTCCTGCAACATCTTCTCCACCCAAGACCACGCCGCCGCCGCGATCGCCGCCGCCGGGATCCCCGTCTACGCCTGGAAGGGCGAGAGCCTGCAGGAGTACTGGTGGTGCACCGAGCAGGCCCTTTTGTGGCCGGGCGGTGCGGGCCCGAACATGATCCTCGACGACGGCGGCGACGCCACCCTCCTCGTCCACAAGGGCGTCGAGTTTGAGGCCCAAGGCTCGGTCCCCGACCCCGCCTCCGCTGACTCTGAGGAGTTCCGCATCGTCTTGGAGACCCTGCAGAGCTCCCTGGCGGCAGACCCCGAGCGCTGGACCAAGATCGCCGCCCAGATCCAGGGCGTGACCGAGGAGACGACCACCGGCGTGCACCGCCTCTACCAACTGGCCGAGGCCGGCGGCCTGCTGTTCCCGGCGATCAACGTCAACGACTCGGTAACCAAGTCCAAGTTCGACAACCTCTACGGCTGTCGCCACTCCCTCGTGGACGGCCTAAACCGCGCCACCGACGTGATGATCGGCGGCAAGGTAGCGGTCGTCTGCGGCTACGGCGACGTCGGCAAGGGCTGCGCCTCCTCGCTCAGAGGCCAGGGCGCCCGCGTGATCGTCACCGAGATCGACCCGATCTGCGCCCTGCAGGCGGCGATGGAGGGCTATGAGGTCCGCCGCCTGGAGGAAGTGGTGGGGAGCGCTGACATCTTCGTCACCACCACCGGCAACAAGGACATCATCACCCTCGATCACATGTCCCAGATGAAGCACAACGCGATCGTCGGCAACATCGGCCACTTCGACAACGAGATCGAGATGGCCGCCCTCGAAGCCTCCGGCGCCACCCGGATCGAGATCAAGCCCCAGGTGGATGAGTGGGCCTTCCCCGACGGCCACTCGATCATCGTCCTCTCCGAAGGCCGCCTTTTGAACCTCGGCAACGCCACCGGCCACCCGAGCTTCGTGATGTCCAACTCCTTCACCAACCAGGTGATGGCCCAGGTCGAGCTCTTTGGCAAGGGCGAGCTGTTCGCTGACAAGAAGGTCTACGTCCTCCCCAAGCACCTCGACGAGAAGGTCGCCCGCCTGCACCTCGACGCCCTCGGAGTCAAGCTGACCGAGCTCAGCGCCGAGCAGGCCGCCTACCTCGGGATCCCGGTTGAGGGGCCCTACAAGTCCGATCACTACCGGTATTGAGCAGGGGGCGCGCTCGCAAGACGTGGCGACGGCACACACCAAAAAACAACTGCTCGAAGCGGCGGAGACGCTGTTCCTCCGTTCGGGCAGCAGCGTCTCGACTCGGGAGATCACCGAAGCCGCGGGGGTCGGGATCGCCGCCGTCAACTACCACTTCGGCTCGAAGGAGAACCTGCTGGTCGCGATCGCGATGGACATCAACGCCGACCTCTGGGCAGCCCAGGAAATCGAACTGAAAAAGCTCTCAGAAGCCGACGAGGATCCGACGATGGACGGGATCGTGCGCGCCTTCCTGGCGCCCTACGAGGCGATGATGGCGAGGCCGGACGGCCGCAGCCGGGTGCGGCTGGTGATGCAGATCATCAGCGCCTCGGAGAGCCCGGCGCGTGAGCAACTTGTCGCGTATCTCTCGCCGCTGAAGAGCTTGATCCTGGACCTGATGCGCAGGGCCTCACCGACGCTCAGTCCGGAGGAGGCGTATTTCCGGCTCCGCAGCCTGATCGCGGTGGTCCTGCTCGCCCTGCAGGGGGGATTCCGCGGAAAGTTGAACGATCCTCCGCGCCCGGTGCCATGGCTGGAAGGCAACACCTTCCTCCTCGAGTACCTGGCGTCGATGCTCGACGCGCCGCCGCTCGTTCCGGATCAGACGCCGTCGACCGCGACGTAGTGGTGGACCTCGGGTGGGCCGGCGAAGTGCTCGGCCGCGAGGTCACGCCACTGCTGCCAGAGCCCGTCCTCCTTGAAGTTGACGGTGTGGTCCTCCACCGTCTCCCAGCCGACCAGGACCACGTAGCGGGCCGGGTCCTCGACCGCGCGAGCCAGCTCCAACGAACGGAAGCCCCTGGCCTGGGCGAAGATCGGCCGCGCGTCGGCGACGGCACGCTCGAAAGCCTCTTCCTGACCCGGTTTGACGGTGATGCCCGCGTGCTCGACGACGGGCCCCTGCGGATAAACTGTATTCATTTTTGGGAGTCTAGACGAAGGAGCGGTGCCCGGTGTCCTCTTCGAATCCGGTTGTCATCACCTGCGCCCTGACCGGCGGCATCCACGGCAAGGAGGCGAACCCGAACCTGCCTGAGCAGCCCGACGAAATCGTCGCCCAGGGCATCGACGCGGTGCGCGCCGGCGCCGCCGTCCTGCACGTGCACGCGCGCCGGCCCGACGGCAGCAACACCCAGGACCCGGAGATCTTCTCCGCGATCCACCAGCGGCTCTGCGCCGAGACCGATGCGATCGTCCAGCTGACCACCGGCGCGAGCCCGAAACTGCCGGTGCAGGAGCGGATCCAGACCGCCTTCCTGGCGCCGGAGATGTGCTCGCTGAACATGGGCCTGCTCAACTTCTTCATCCGTGGCGAGCAGGTCTTCTTCCCCAACCACCGCTCCGACATCCTCCGCTTCGCCGAGGAGATGGTGTCCCGCGGGGTCAAGCCGGAGCTCGAGATCTACTCCGCGGCGATGCTCGAGGAGGTCGCCTTCCTGCTCGAACAGGGGATCCTGCAGCCGCCCTACTCGCTGAACTTCGTCCTCCACACGCCGACCCAGGGCGGGGAGCGGGGGACTGCCGCCAACCTGGTCGAGCTGGTGCGACGCACGCGCGAGCTGCTGCCGGTCAGTTGGGACGAGCTGCGGATCACCGCCTCCTCGATGGGCCGCACGCAGCTGCCGATCACGACGATCGCGATGGCGATGGGACTGCACGCCCGCACCGGCATGGAGGACAACGTGATGTGGGCGAAGGGCGAGCCGCTGCGCGACAACGCCCAGCTGGTCGACCGCACCGTGCGGATCGCCAAGGAGCTGGGGCTGCGGCCGGCGACGCCGGACGAGGCGCGGGAGCTGCTCGGGACCCGCGGCCGCGAGCCGGGGGCGACGCCGGTCGCCGCGGCGGCGGCGTGAGCGCTCCGCTCGACGCCCTCGCCGCCGCCGGCGGGGCGGTCGCCGACCCCGACGTCCTCGAGAGCTACCGGCGCGACCAGGCGGCGCCCGGTCTGCTCGAGGCCGGGACGCCGGCGGCGCTGGTCCGGCCCGGCGGGACCGCCGAGGTGCAGGAGGCGGTGCGGGCCGCCGCCGCGCACGGGGCGCCGATCGTCCCCCGCGGGGCCGGCTCCGGGCTCAGCGGCGGCGCCAACGCGATCGACGGCTGTCTCGTCCTCTCGACCGAGCGGATGAACCGGATCGTCGAGATCGACCCGGCCTCGCTTACCGCGACGGTCGAGCCGGGCGTCCTCAACGAGCAGTTGCGGCTCGCGGCCCGCGAGCACGGCCTGATGTACGCGCCCGACCCGGCAAGCCACGAGTTCTGCACGATCGGCGGCAACGTCGCCACCAACGCCGGCGGCCTCTGCTGCGTCAAGTACGGCGTCACCCGCGACTCGCTGCTCGGCCTCGAGGCGGTGCTCGCCGACGGCAGCGCCGTCCGGCTCGGGCGGCGCACGCGCAAGGGCGTCGTCGGCTACGACCTCGCCGGCCTCTTCTGCGGATCCGAAGGGACGCTGGGAATCGTCACCGCGGCGACCGTGCGCCTGCTGCCGTTGCCCGGCACGGCCAGCACCCTGGCGGCCAGCTTCCCCAGCATCGTCGCGGCCGGCGAAGCGGTCGGGCGGATCGTCGCCGAGCGCCAGCCCTCGCTGCTGGAGCTCCTCGACCGGGCGACGATCAACGCGGTCGAGGACTTCCGGCCGATGGAGCTCGACCGCGAGGCCGGGGCGCTGCTCTTCGCCCGCTCGGATTCCGCCGGCGGCTACGACGACGTCGAGTGGATGGCCGGGCGCTGCGAAGAGCTGGGGGCGACCCTGGTTGTCGTCTCCGACGAGGAGGCCGAGGGCCGGATGCTGATGGCTGCGCGGCGCCTCGCCTACCCGGCCCTGGAGCGGCTGGGGACGACGCTGCTCGACGACGTCGTCGTCCCGATCGGCGCGATCCCGGCGCTGGTCGAGGGGATCGAGCGGATCGCTGCCGACCACGCCCTGCTGATCGCGACCTTCGGCCACGCCGGCGACGGCAACATGCACCCGACCCTGGTCTACGACCACCAGGACCCCGGGCAGACGGCCTCTGCCCGGGCGGCGTTCGCGGCGATCGTCGAGCTCGCGCTCGGGCTCGGCGGCAGCGCCAGCGGGGAGCACGGCGTCGGGACGCTGAAGCGCGACTTCCTCCGCGCCGAGCTTGGCGAGCGCGTGCTCGACCTCAACCGCGCGATCAAGGACACGCTCGACCCGGACGGGCGGATGAACCCCGGCAAGGGCGTCTGCTGAGAGGGGTTGAATCGCACCTCTTCGTTTGGTACGTTGTTTTGAACAGCGTATGTGAATGAGGAGGATTCATGGTCGCGGTGGTGCTCTCCGAGCGCGAGGAGGACCGGGAAGCGTTTGAGCTTGCCGCGGCGCTGGCGCGCGAGCGGTTCGCCCGCCTCCTCGTCGTCGGGGTCCCGGTCCGCGCGCCGATTTCGATCTCGATGTCACCCGTCAGCTTGCCGGCGACCTACGCCAGCTTGCGGCGCGAGAACATTGACCGCATGGACCGCCGCTGCCGGTCCTTGGTCAGCGCAGTAGCCGCCGACACGCCGGTCGCCTACCAGGTCCTCTGCGGTGGCCGCAGCCGCGGCTTCGAGCGGCTCCTCCACGGCAAGGCGGTCGGCGCCGTGGTCCTCGGGCGGGTCGGCCGCGACCGCTCGCTGAGACGAGCGGCGGCGCGCTGGCGGGCGCAGGGGATCGAGGTCCTCGACGCCGCGGCCGTTCCAAACCGAGCGCACTTATGAGCGCCTTTGAATTCTGTATTTTGGATACAGATTGGGAAACCCGGGAGCCTTGTCCTCCCGCTTTGGAAGGAAAGGAACCATCGCAATGAGACGCCGTAACGCATCTCTGCTCGCACTTCTCGGCCTGGTGGCCGCGCTCGCACTCTCCGCCTGCGGAGACTCCGACTCCGACAGCACCGGCTCGACCTCGGCGGCAACGACCGAAGCCGAAGCGCCGCCGTCGAACGAAAAAGAGGTCGTCGCCCCGCAGCGCCCCGACGGGGCGGACGACGTCGAGCTCGAACTCGTCGTCAAAGCGGTCGGCACCGCTACCGGCTTTGAATTCGAAGACGGGAAAGTCACCGGCACGATGGGCAAAGGGACCGCCGAGGGTGAAGTCAGCCTCGCCGGCTCGGTTGGCAAGACGACGATGACGATGACGTTCCCGGGCGGCACCGCGAGCTACGAGTCGACCGGCAACCCGCGCGAAGACGGCAGCATCGCGGGCGAATGGGCCTTCACCGAAGGCACCGGCGACTACGAGGGGATCGAAGGCGGCGGCGATTTCGTCTCGCAGGGCGCGACGATCGATCTCGTCGGCTGGCTCAAAGACTGAGCGACCGCGAGGAGAAAGCGATGACTAAGAACAACGACGCCGGCTCCAGCCTCAGCGCAAAAGCCGCCGAGCACCTCTGGATGCCGTACTCCCCGCCGGGCAAGCAAGGCTCGGCGGGGAACGACATCCGCTTCCTGGACCGGGCCGAGGGCTCCTACCTGTGGGACCCCGAGGGGTACCGCTACCTCGACGGCGTCTCGGCGCTGGAGGCGGCGATCCTCGGCAACGGCGACGAGGAAACGATCGAGACGATGGCCGCGCAGGCGCGCGAGCTCGCCTTCCTCGATCTCTTCCGCTTCGCCGCTCCGGTCCAGGTCGAGCTCGCGACCGAGCTGACCGCGGCGGCGCCGGGCATGCAGTACGCCCACTTCACCCCGGGTGGGGCGGAGGCCGACGAGGTCGCGATGAAGCTCGCCCGCCAGTACCACCACATGCGTGGTGAGCCCTACCGCAAGAAAGTGATCACCCGCCAGGGCTCCTTCCACGGGGTCACCTACGGGGCGATGGCGCTCGACGGGCGCTACTTCGCCTCCGCCAACGACGTCTACGACGGCGGTCTCACCTGGGGCCGGGTCGCGCCGGTGGCCGAGCCCTACCCGGCCGACCTCGGCAAAGCCGGGCGCCACGTCCCCTCGGTCGAGTCGATCGAGGCGACGATCCGGGCCGAGGGCCCACAGACGGTCGCTGCCGTGGTCGTCGACCCGATGGCGACGGCGATCGCGGTCGGGATGCCTCCCGACGACTACCAGCGCCAGCTGCGCGCGGTCTGCGACGAGTACGGCGTGCTCCTGATCTGCGACGAGGTGATCGCGGGCATGGGGCGGACGGGCCGCCTCTTCGCGACCGAATACGCGGGGATCCAGGCCGACTTCATCACCGTCTCCAAGGGGCTCAGCACCGGGTACTTCCCGATCGCGGCCTGTCTGGTCGCGCCGCACATCGCCGAGCCGTTCGCCAAGGACAACGTCGCCTTCCGGCACGGCCACACTTACGGCGGTCACCCGATCGGCGCCGCGGTGGCGCGGTCGGTGCTCGCGCGTCTGCAGCGCGAGCGCCTCTGGGAGGCCTCGGCGGAGCGTGGGGAGCAGCTGCTGAAGGGGCTCCAGGGCCTCTCCTCCAACCCGCTCTACTGGGACGCCCGCGGCCGCGGCCTGATCGCCGGCCTGGAGATCGTCGCCGACGGCAGCACCGGCGAGGACTTCGCCGACCTGCCGGCCGCCGGCAACGAGCTGCGGACCCGCTGTCTGGAAATGGGGCTGATCTCGATCGTCCTGCATCCCGGCAACGTGCTCTTCCTGGCGCCGCCGCTGACCGTCAGCGAGGCGGAGATCGACGAGATGATCGAGATCGTCGGCAAGGCGCTGGACCAGATGGCCGAAGGGGCGCCGATGGAGCGTCGGCCCCCGGACCGTGAGCTCGCGCGGTGAGCCAGCTCGCCTTCAACCGCAAGCTCGGTCGAACGATCCGTTCGGCTCCCGCTGAGGAGCTCGGAGTCCCGACCGACGAGTTGTTGAAGGCGGCGATCGAGGCGGGCGACCGAGAGGAGGTCGCCCGCCTCGTCGATTACGTGGTCGAAGAGGCGGGCCGGATCTTCGCGATCCTGATCACCTGGCTCGAGCACCAGCTCGAGTACGGGCAAGAGCATGTCGATGACTGGGAGGCTCGGGTCGCGGCCCTCGAGGCCACGATCGGGGCGGCGCCCCCGCTGGCGCCGGCGACGCTGATCGCCGCCGCCGAGGCCGAGCGGGCGCGCGGGCTTGCCGCGGCCGGCGACCTGACGGCGCTGGGGCCCGCCGTCACCGAGCTGCGCCGGGCCCAGTGGAAGGTCCACGACGACCTCACCGATTGGCTCTGGGGCCTTTTGACCGCGCTCCGCGACGCGCTCGGGGAAGCGGCGATGGGCGAGGTCCTGCGCGCCACCCAGGAAGGCTGGGTCGGCGCCCGCTACGCGAACCTCGGCGACCTCAACCAGCGCGAGTCCTTCGAGCTCGCGATCGAGGGGATGCGGGCGCACTTCGGCGGCCCCGAGCACAGCGGCCGGGTCGAGGTTGAAGAGGACGAGGGGAAGTGGGTGATGTCGTTCGACCCCTGCGGTAGCGGCGGCCGGATGCGGCGCGGCGAACCGATGTTGGGGCAGACCCCGCGCGGCGAGGCCCCCTACGGGTTCGGCTTCACCGAGGAGGCCCACGACTGGACCTGGCAGCAGGAGGGCGTCTGCCTTTACTGCGCCCACTGCGCCTTCGTCAACGAGATCTTTCCGATCGAGCGCCTCGGCGCGCCGATGCGGATCACCGAGTACCCCGAGGGGCCGGACGACAAGTGTCGCTGGACCGTCTTCAAGAGCCAGGCCGACGTTCCGGATTGGGCCTACGAGCGCGTGGGCATGCGCCCGCCCGAGCGGGACGCGGCGTTGGCGAGCTAGACAAAACGAGGAGGAAGCAACGAATGCAGTGGCTTAGCCAGGAGTGGATCGACGGCCTCACCGCGGCCTTGAACGCCGACGAGGGGTTCCAGAAGGCGGCTTCGAAGAAGGACAAGACGATCCGCTACGTGTTCATCGAGGCCCCGGAGGGGGGCGAGATCAGCTACGGGATGACGATCGCCGACGGCGTTGTCGCGCTCAGCCTCGAGGACCCGGCGGACCCGGACGTCACCTTCACCTGCAAGTACGTCGACGGGGCGCGGGTCGCGCGCGGCGAGCTGAGCGCGCAGCAGGCGGCGATGGGCGGTCAGATCAAGGCCGACGTCAACCCGATGAAGGTGATGAAACTCGTGCCGCTGCTGCAGGCGCGCGAGGCGGTTGAGAAGACGCTCGACGTCGAGGTTCCCGAGTGACGGCGACCCGCGAGGAGCTGGGGCTGGAGGCGATCGCCCCCGAGCGGATCGTCGACAACCGCGTCTACTACGACCCCGCCGTCTACGAGGCGGAGCGCGAGCAGGTGATCGAACGCGCCTGGATGATGGTCGGCCACGAGAGCGAGATCGCCGAGCCGGGCGACTACATCACCACCGCCGTGGTCGGGGTCGAGGTGCTGATCAACCGCGACGAGGACGGCGAGGTCCGCGGCTTCTACAACACCTGCCGCCACCGCGGCGCCCTGGTCGCGATGGAGGAGCGCGGGCACGCCTCCTTCTTCCGCTGCCCGTACCACTTCTGGTGCTACTCGCTGAAGGGCGAGTTGACCAGCATCCCCGGCGAAGCCGCCTACGAGGACACCGGCTTCGAGAAGTCGCGCACCGGGCTCGTCGCGGTCCGCACGGAAACGGTCTTCGGGGTGATCTTCGTCAACCTCTCCGGCGACGCGGTGCCGCTGCGCGAGTGGCTCGGCGGGGTCATCGACGTGATCGCGAAACCGATGGCCGACTGCGAGCTGGAGGTCTTCCATCGCCAGGCGCTGCCGACCGAGGCGAACTGGAAGGTCTTCGCGGAGAACGCGCGCGACGGCTACCACGTGCCGTTCGTGCACCCCTTCTTCCGCAAGGCGAGCCCGCCCGGCCAGTACCACCTGCTGGAGAACGGCCACGCCGTCCAGGAGCTGGGCGTCGACCCGAAGGGGATGGAGCCGGAGCTCTGGGAGGTGATCCGCCAGTACCCGCTGCCGGGCGTCGAGGAGGGCGAGGGCTACATCATCAACCTCTTCCCCGACATGACGATCACCCTCCGCTACAACATGATCTCGCTCGACTGGCAGACCTTCGACGGCCCCGAGCAGATGGTGCTTCACAACCGCACCCTCGGCCTCAAGGGTGACGGCGACGAGCAGCGGGCCGCTCGCCAGGCGAGCCAGGAAGCGTGGTTCCAGAACCCGCTGGAACTCGAGGACCACCCGATCTTCGAGGGCCAGCAGCGGGGCGTCCGTTCCCGCGGCGTGCCCCTGAGCCTGATCGCGCGCGGCAAAGACGCGCTCGAAGGGACCCGCGGCGACGACAACCGACTCCGTCATTTCTGGGTCAAGTGGCGGGAGATGATGGGAGCCGATTCCAACTCCTACTCGCCTTGAGCGCCGCCCGCCGCCGCGAGCGGATCGACGATCACATCTTCGTCTCGCTCGGCCCGACCGAGTTCCAGGCGGAGGCGCTGGCGATCATCGCCGAGTCGATCCGCTCCCTGGCCGGTGGGGAGGACGAGATCCTGACCGAGCCGCTGCTCGACCTCGGCCGGGCGGAGCTGCAGCCCGACTTCGCGGTGATCGGGGAGGGGGAGGTGCCGAGGCTGGTAGTAGAGGTCCAACGCGAGTCGACCGACCGCTACGCCCTCGGCGTCAAGCGCATGGCCTACGGCCGCGCCGGCATCGCCGAGTACTGGTTCGCCGACCCCGTCCACGGCCGCCTCGTAGCGATGAAGCTGGAGCCCGGCGAGCCCGACTACACCTGGCCGCCACAGGAACTCCACCACGGCGACCGCGTCCCCGCCGGCGGGTTCGGCGCCGGCACCGAGGTCTCAAGCCTGCTGCCCCCGCTGGTCGAGCGCTACCAGGCGACGAGCGCCAAGCCCTAAAGGTGAGGGGCGGCAGATGCCGCCCCTCACCTCGCCTACGATCGCTGTTAGCCGCTAACTGGCTCCGAAATGTAATTCTTAGAGCGGTTTAACGTGGAGGCCGACTTTGGTGCCCTCGGTGCTGGGGGCATTGTCATTGTAGCCTTCCAGTGTGCTTTCACCATTGTAGGTGCCAGTATTGAACGTGCCGCTTCTTCCCGGGCACGTATTTTGGAGCGTGGTGTATCTGAGACCGCTAACTGTAATGTTCGCGTTTACGTGTGTCGGTTCGGTGCCGCTATTGCTGAACACGATGTGCGCCAGGCTATTCTGAGCGCCGATCGTAATCGTGCAGGGCAGAAAAGGGTTATTAATATTAATGCTTTTTCCTGCGGGGCAGACGATGCTGAAATTTGCTGTCGGAGGAATACTGGCCGCGACCATGTTGAACGCGTAGGTGCAGCCTTCCATATTTATAGTCGGGCTAAGAATCCATCTGCATTCATTGTATGCAGCGGACACACCGGAGACGCTGGACACTGTTTTGTTATTGAGTGTCGCAGTCAGTCTCGATCTGCATCTCATGTTGACGCCTTCAAAGGTGAACGTGTGGGCATTTTTTTCTGGCGCTGTGACTGTGCAGGTATTGGTCGTGCTTGTGCAATGCAGTTCTGGATCGGCCGCCTGAGCCGACCCTGCCGCCCAGACCGCGCTCATCGCGAGGGCCGCGGTGATCGCGAGCCCGAGGACCTTGAGGTTGCGGGTCATTGTGGTGCTCCTATCTCTCTTGCCGGACCGGATTGCCCGGCCACTAAGGGATAGGGGATGGCCCGGGGGCGGTCAAACATTTCAGTGCTCGCAGGCACCATGCGCACCTGGTCGGGGTCGGTCACGACCAGATTCTCCCCGCACGCTGTTAAATACGCGCCAGCTACGCGCTCAGGAGCCGACGTACTCAGCCAGGTGCTCGCCGGTAAGGGTCGAGCGGGCGGCGACGAGGTCGGCGGGGGTTCCCTCGAAGACGACCTTGCCGCCGTCGTGGCCGGCGCCGGGGCCGAGGTCGATGATCCAGTCGGCGTGGGCCATCACCGCCTGGTGGTGCTCGATCACGATCACCGACTTGCCGGAGTCGACGAGGCGGTCGAGCAGGCCGAGCAGCTGCTCGACGTCGGCCAGGTGGAGGCCGGTGGTCGGCTCGTCGAGGACGAAGACGCCGCCCTTCTCGCCCATCTGGGTCGCCAGCTTCAGCCGCTGGCGCTCGCCGCCGGAGAGGGTGGTCAGGGGCTGGCCGATCGTCAGGTAGCCGAGTCCGACGTCGGCCAGGCGCGCGAGCACCTTGTGCGCGGCCGGGATCTTCGCCTTGCCGTCGGCGAAGAAGGCCTCGGCCTCGGTCACCGACATCGCCAGCACCTCGCTGATGTCTTTGCCGCCGAACTTGTACTTGAGCACCTCGGCCTGGAAGCGCTTGCCCCCGCACTCCTCGCAGGGCGTGGCGACGCCGGCCATCATCGCCAGGTCGGTGTAGATCACGCCGGCGCCGTTGCAGTTCGGGCAAGCGCCGTCGGAGTTGGCGCTGAACAGGCCGGGTTTGACCTTGTTCGCTTTCGCGAACTCTTTGCGGATCGGGTCGAGCAGCTTCGTGTAGGTCGCCGGGTTGCTGCGCCGCGAGCCGCGGATCGCGGTCTGGTCGATCGTGACCACGCCGTCGCGGCCGGAGACCGAGCCGTCGACGAGCGAGCTCTTGCCCGAGCCGGCGACGCCGGTGACGACGACGAGCACGCCGAGCGGGATGTCGATGTCGATGTCCTGGAGGTTGTTGGCGGTGGCGCCGCGGATCTCAAGCCCCGCCGAGGACTCCCGCACCGTGTCCTTCAGCGCCGCGCGGTCGTCGAGGTGGCGGCCGGTAACCGTCTTGCTCTTGCGCAGCTCCTTAACCGTGCCCTCGAAGCAGACCGTGCCGCCGTCGGCGCCGGCGCCGGGACCGAGGTCGACGACGTGGTCGGCGATCGCGATCGCCTCCGGCTTGTGCTCGACCACCAGCACCGTGTTGCCCTTGTCGCGCAGCGCCAGCAGCAGCTTGTTCATGCGCTCGATGTCGTGCGGGTGCAGCCCGATCGTCGGCTCGTCGAAGACGTAGGTGACGTCGGTAAGCGAGGAGCCGAGCTGGCGGATCATCTTCACCCGCTGCGCCTCGCCGCCCGAAAGCGTTCCGGAGGGCCGCTCTAGCGAGAGGTAGCCGAGCCCGATCTCGACGAACGAGTCGAGCGTCTCGCCCAGCACCTCGAGCAGCGGCGCCACCGACGGCTCCTTCAGCCCGCGCACCCACTCGGCCAGATCGGTGATCTGCATCGCGCAGGCGTCGGCGATGCTGATCTTCTTGATCTTCGAGGAGCGCGCCGCCTCGCTGAGCCGGGTGCCGTTGCACTCGGGGCAGGTGGTGAAGACGACCGCTTTGTCGACGAAGGCGCGGATGTGCGGCTGCATCGCCTCGCGGTCCTTGCCCAGCATCGAGCGCTCGATCGTCGAGATCAGCCCCGCGTAGGTGAGGTTGATGCCCTCGACCTTGATCTTCGTCGCCTCCTTGTAGAGGAGGTCGTTGCGTTCCACCTTCGTGAATTTTTTGATGGGCTTGTCCGGGTCGAAGAACCCACAGCCCCGGAGGATCCGCCCCTGCCAGCCCTTCATGCTGTAGCCGGGGACCGTCAGCGCCTCTTCGTTTAGCGACTTCTCCTCGTCGTAGAGCGCCGCCAGGTCGAAGTCGCTGACTTTGCCGCGGCCTTCGCAGTGCGGGCACATGCCGCCGGTGCGGGAGAAGTTGACCCGCTCCGATTTCCCCTCGCCGACCTTCATCATTCCCGAGGCCTCGACTGAGGCGACGTTGAACGAGAACGCCCCCGGCGAGCCGATCTGCGGTTTGCCGAGCCGGCTGAAGAGGATCCGCAGCATCGCGTTGGCGTCGGTGGCCGTACCGACGGTCGAGCGGGCGTCGGAGCCGAGCCGCTCCTGGTCGACCGTGATCGCGGTCGTCAGCCCGTCGAGCACGTCGACCTCGGGCCGAGCCAGGGTCGGCATGAAGCCCTGCACGAAGGTGCTGTAGGTCTCGTTGATCAGCCGCTGGGACTCGGCCGCGATCGTGCCGAAGACGAGCGAGCTCTTGCCCGAACCGGAGACGCCGGTGAAGGCGGTCAGCCGTCGCTTCGGCAGCTCGACGCTGATGTCCTTGAGGTTGTTGACCCGCGCCCCGTGGACGCGGATCAAGTCATGGCTGTCGGCCGCGGGCGCTTTGCTCACGAGGCGGGCGGCTGGTCGATCCGCACCAGGTTGCCGGAGGGGTCGCGAACGGCGCAGTCGCGGGTCCCCCAGGGTTGCTCCTTCGGCTCTTCGACCACCTCGGCCCCCGCGGCGCGCAGCCGCTCGAAGGCACCGTCGAGATCGTCGGTCTGGAAGTGGACGCCGTTCATCGCGCCCTTGGCGAGCAGCGCCGCGACCGCCTCGCCGTCGTCCGGGCCGCCGTTCACGTAGTTGGTGAGGACGACCGAGACGTCGGGCTGGGCGGCGCTGCCGACGGTTATCCAGCGGTAATCGCCTTTGCCGACGTCGTTGCGGACTTCGAGGCCGAGGTCGTCGCGGTAGAAGGCCAGGGCGCTGTCGGGATCGTTGACCTGAACGAAGCAGGTGGAGAGTGAGAGGTTCATGCCCGCAAGGCTAGGGCGCGGGGGCGAGCGGCGTTTCTCCGATCCTGCTCGACTTCGGTTCGGGGCGGGTGATGTCCTTGGCGACGCAGCCCGGCAGGCCCGCCAGGGCGCCGTGGTCGCGGGCCCGGTAGGCGGTGGGAGCCTCGCCGACCAGCTCGGAGAAGCGGGCGCTGAAGGAGCCGAGCGAGCTGCAGCCGACCTCGAGGCAGGCCTCGGTGACCGAGACGTCGCCGCGGCGCAGTAGCGCTTTCGCCCGCTCGATGCGGCGCGTCATCAGGTAGGCGTAGGGCGTCTCCCCGTAAGCGGCGCGGAACTGGCGCGAGAAGTGCGCCCGCGACATCAGCGCCGCGCGGGCGAGGGCGGCGACGTCGAGCGGGCGCATGTACTCGCGGTCGATCAGGTCGCGGGCGCGGCGCAGGTGCGCGAGGTCGCGCAGGCGCTGCTCCCGGGCGGCCGCGCCGCTCACGGCCGCGCGAACCGGGGATCGAGCTCGAGCACCTGCTCGGTCACCATCGCGGCGGCGCCGATTACCCCGGCCCGGTCCTCGAGCGGGCTGCGGACGATCCGCAGGTGGCGGGTCGCCAGCGGCAGCGAGCGCTGGTAGACGACCTCGCGGATGCTTGCCAGGAGCTGCTCCTGGGCGTCGGCGACGTCGCCGCCGATCACGATCACCGAGGGGTTGTAGAAGTTCACCGCGGCAGCCAGCACCTCGCCGATCAGCCGGCCCGAGTGGCGGACGAGCTGGACCGCGGCCGGCAGCCCCGGCGCGGGTCAGCTCGACCAGGCCGCGGGAATCGCGCACCTCGACGCCTTCGGTGCTGCAGGTGGCGGGCCATCGCGCCGCCCCCGGCCAGCGCCTCGAGGCAGTTGACGTTGCCGCAGCTGCAGATCACGTCCTCCTCCTCGTCGTCGACCGGGATGCGGACGTGGCCGAGGTCGCCGGCGGCGCCGTCGGCGCCGCGGTGGACCTTGCCGTCGACGATGATCCCGCAGCCGATCCCGGTCGCCGACCTTGACGAAGAGCAGGTGCTCGACCTCGCGCCAGTGGCTCCAGTGCTCGCCCAGGGCCATGATGTTGACGTCGTTGTCGACCAGCACCGGGACGCCGAAGGCGCTGGCGAAGCGCTCGGGGATCGGGAAGCCGTCCCAGCCGGGCATGATCGGCGGGTTGCGGGGCAGCCCGGTCGAGTGCTCGACCGGGCCGGGCACGCCGATCCCGATCCCGGCGACGTCGTCGCGGCCTCGGCGCCGGCCTCGGCGAGCAGCGCGTTGAAGCGCTTTTCGACCCACTCGAGCACGACTTCGGGCCCGTCGGCGATCTCGATGTCGCCGCGGTCGGAGGCCAGCACCTCGCCGCCGAGGTTGGTGACCGCGAGCCGCGAGTGGGTGGCGCCGAGGTCGGCGGCGAGGACCAGCGCCGCGTCCTCGTTGAAGACCAGCCGCATCGGCGGCCGCCCGCCGGTCGACTCGGCCCCGGCGACCTCCTTCAGCAGGCCTAGGCCCTGGAGCTGCTCGAGCCGCTGGGTGACGTCGAGCGGGCGAGGCCGGTGCGCGTGGCGAGATCGGCCCGGGTCGTCCCGTCGCCTTCGCGGATCAGCTTCAGCAGGGAGCTGGTTTCCATGGCCGGCGCAGAGTATGGAGGACTTATGCGTGCCTGGCAAGAGACTTTTGCTTGACAGCCCTACAAAAGCGGGCTAGGTTCGATTCATGGAAGAGAGCGCGGTCCAGCCGGGGCCTCAGAGCCCCTTGGCAAGCGCCCAGGGCCTCCGCGCCGGGATCGTCGGCGCGGGCTTTGTCGGCGGGTCCACGCCCGCTCCGCCCGCCTTGCCGGGGCCCAGATCGCCGGGGTCGCCGCCTCCAACCCGGCCCGCGCCGCTGCCGCCCGGGCCGAGCTCGGGGCCGAGCGCGATTTCGCCAGCGCCGAGGAGCTGGTCGCCGACCCAGGGATCGACGTCGTCCACATCTGCACCCCCAACAACCTGCACGTGCCGCTGGCTCTGGCCGCGATCGAGGCCGGCAAGCAGGTGATCTGCGAGAAGCCGGTCGGCCTCGACTCGGCCGAGGCGGACAGCTCGCCGCGGCGGCCGAGGCGGCCGGCGTCCTGGTCACGGTCCCCTTCGTCTACCGCTACTACCCGACGGTCCGCGAGCTCCGCGCCCGGCTCGCCGCGGCGGCGCCGGCGGGGCTGCTCAGCGGCGGCTACCTGCAGGACTGGCTGCTCGACGCCGGCGACTACAACTGGCGGGTCGACCCGCGAGCTCGGCGGCGCCTCCCGCGCCTTCGCCGATATCGGCTCCCACTGGTGCGACCTTGTCGAGTTCGTCAGCGGCCAGCGGCTGACCGCGCTGGTCGCGAAGACGGCGATCGCGCACGAGGTCCGGCGCGGCGCCGGCGCCGCCTCCTTCGAGCGCGGCGCCGGCGGCGAGGAGCGGCCGGTGGAGACCGAGGACGTCGCCGCGCTGCTGTTCGAGACCGACGCCGGGGCGACTGGCTCGGTGCTCGTCTCGCAGGTCTCGGCCGGGCGCAAGAACCGGCTCTGGCTCGAAATCACCGCCGGCGCCGAGACCTTCGCCTTCGACCAGGAACGCGCCGACGAGCTGACGGTGCTGCGGCGCGGGGCGGCGGAAACGGTCCCCCGCGACTTCGACACCCTCGACCCGGCGGCGGCCCGCTACGTGACCCTGCCGGGCGGTCACCCGCAGGGCTACCAGGACTGCTTCGACGCCTTCGTCGCCGAGAGCTACGCCGCCTTCGCCGGCGAGGCGCCGGCCGAGGGCCTGCCCGCGGCTCGCCGACGGCGCCCGCGCGGTGCGCGATCACCGCGGCGGTGCTGGAGTCGGCGCGGCGCGGCGAGTGGACCCAGGTGCGCCCAGGTGGGGGTCGCGGTGAAGCTCGGGCTGCTCACCGCCTGCCTGCCGGACTGGCCGCTCGAGCAGATCGCCGAGTGGGCCGGCGAGAACGGCTACGAAGCGCTCGAGCTGGCCGCCTGGCCCTCGCTCGGCGACCGTCCCTTCACCGCCTCCCACCTCGCCGCCGACCGCTTCGACGCCGCCGAGGCCGACGCGCGTCCGCGACGCCCTGGCCCAAAACGGGCTCGCGCTCTCGGCGCTCGCCTACTACGACAACAACCTGCATCCGAGCCGCGAGGAGCGCGAGGCGATCCACGCCCACCTGCGGGCCTGCATCGACGCCGCCGCCGAGCTCGGCGGCGTCCCGGTCGGCACCTTCATCGGCCGCGACCCGAGCCGCACGGTCGGCGAAAACATGCGCGAGGCCGAGCTGGTGATGCCGCCGCTGGTCGACTACGCCGGCGAGCGCGGGGTCAAGCTGATGATCGAGAACTGCGTGATGGAGGGCTGGCACCCCGATGGCGCCCCCGGCAACCTCGCCTACTCGCCGGAGCTCTGGGAGTGGATGTTCGCGCTCGGCCTCTACCTCAACTTCGACCCCTCGCACCTGCTCTGGCTCGGGATCGACCCGATCGAGGCGCTGCGCCCCTACGTCGGCCGCGTCGTCCACGCCCACGCCAAGGACGCCGAGGTCTTCCCGGCCGAGCGCAACCGCTACGGCTTCTTCGGCCGGCTCTGCGAGCGCGAACAGGACCCCTGGGAGATGGGCTGGTGGCGCTACCGGCTGCCGGGCAGCGGCGAAGTCGATTTCCGCCGCTACGTCGACACCCTTTATGAAGGCGGCTTCCAGGGGGTGCTCTCGGTCGAGCACGAGGACCCGATCTGGGGCGGCGCCGACGGACAAGGTCCTGCGCGGTCTCGAGATCGCCCAGCGCAACCTCAGCCCGCTGGTGGTCGGATGAACGCGCGGCGAGACGGCGCCGAGCAGCGCCGACCGTGCTCGAGGTCCGCTCCCTGGTCAAGACCTACCCGGGGGTGGAGGCGCTGCGCGGGGTCGACTTCAACGTTCGCCAGGGAGAGGTGCACTGCCTGCTCGGCCCCAACGGCGCCGGCAAGTCGACGCTGATCAAGTGCGTCGCCGGCGCCGTGGAGCCGACGGCGGGTGAGATCCTTGTCGACGGCGAGCCGCTGCCCGAACGCGATCCCGCGGCGGCGCTGGAGCGTGGGGTCGCGACGATCTACCAGGAGCTCGACCTGGTCGAGGACCTCAGCGTCGCCCAGAACGTCTTCCTCGGCCACGAGCCGCGGCGCGGCCCGCTGCTCGACCTGGGCCGGATGCGGGCCGACGCGGCGGCGCTGCTGGCCCGGCTCGGCCACGAGAAGATCGACCCGCGCCTGCCGGTGCGGGCGCTGCGCCCGGCCGCCCAGCAGATCGTCTCGATCGCCCGCGCCCTCTCCTACGACGCCCGGGTGCTGATCATGGACGAGCCCTCGTCGATCCTCGACGCGGGCGAGGTCGAGACCCTGTTCGAGGTCGTCCGCCGGCTCACCGCCGAGGGGGTCGGCGTCGTCTACATCTCCCACCGGCTGGACGAGATCCGCCGCATCGGCGACCGCGTCACCGTGCTCGCCGACGGCGCCACCGCCGCCGACGGGATCCCCGCCGACACCCCGACCGACGAGCTGGTCTGGCTGATGGTCGGCCGCAAGGTCGAGCGCCTCTACCCGGAGCGCCCGCGCGGCGGCGAGCGAGGTGCTGCTCGAGGTCCGCGAGATGCGGGCGCTACCGGCGGTGCGCGGGGTCAGCTTCGAGGTCCGGGCCGGCGAGGTGCTGGGGATCGGCGGCCTCGTCGGCTCCGGCCGCAGCGAGCTGCTGCGGCTGATCTGTGGGCTTGACCAGCGCGAAGCCGGCGAGGTCAAGGTCGAGGGACGGCGGCTGGCGCCGAACCGGCCCGACCGCGCGATCGCCGCCGGGCTCGGCCTCGCCCCCGAGGACCGCAAGTCCCAGGGGCTGTTGCTCGACTGGAGTCTGACCAAGAACATCACTCTCGCCGACCTCGGCCGCTTCAGCCACGGCCTGCTCGACGTCCGCGGCGAGCGCGAGGCGGCGCGGGCCCAGCTGCGCGCCCTCAACACCGTTCCCGATGACCCCGAGCGCCGCGCCGGCGAGCTCTCCGGCGGCAACCAGCAGAAGGTCGTGCTCTCCCGCTGGCTTCTGCGCGAATGCCGCGTGCTCTTGCTCGACGAGCCGACCCGCGGGGTCGACATCCCGAGCAAGGCCGAGATCTACCGGATCGTCACCGAGCTCGCCGGGCGCGGCCTCGGGGTCGTCCTCGTCTCCTCCGAGCTGGAGGAGCTGGCGGGGATCTGCACCCGCGTTCTGGTCATGCGCGAGGGCGAGCTGGTCGCCGAGGTCGAGGGCGCCAGGACGACCGAGCGCGAGCTGCTCTCGCACGCGGTCGTCCCGACGGCCGGTCCCGACCTCGTCGAGGAGGTCGCATGAGCCAGGTAGCCGCGCTGCGCAACCGCTTCGGCGCTCTGCAGTTCCAGGAGTACGCGCTGGGCTCGTCGTGATCGCGCTGTTCGTCGCCGGCGCGATCCTCCGGCCGGAGACCTTCCCGACCTGGGACAACGTCCGCAACATGCTTACCCAGGCGAGCATCATCGGGGTGCTCGCGGTCGGGATGACCTTCGTGATCGCGACCTCGGGCATCGACCTTTCGGTCGGCTCGATGGTCGCCGCGGCGGGCGTCTTCGGCGGCATCCTCGTCGACCCCAGCGGGACCACGCTGGTCTTCATGCTCGGGGCGATCGGGTTCGCGCTGCTGCTCGGGGCGGTCAACGCGACCGCGATCACCTTCGGCCGGGTGGTCCCCTTCATCGCCACCCTGGCGATGCTCTCGATCGCCCGCGGGCTGGCGCTGCTGCTCAACGACAAGCTCCCGGTCGGCCTGCTCGACCTCAACGGCGGCTCCTTCGGCGACCCGGCCCCGTTCTCGCTGCTCTGGTTCGGGACCGGGAAAGTCCTCGGCATCCCGGTCTCGGTCTGGGTCTTCCTCGGGATCGTCGTCGGCGGCTGGGTTGCTGCTCAACCGCACCCGCTTCGGCCGCTACGTGGTCGCGGTCGGCGGCAACCGCGAGGCGGCGCGGATCGCCGGCGTGCCAGTTCGCAAAATCATCTTCAGCGTCTACGTGCTCTCGGGGCTGATGGCGGGGATCGCGACGGTGCTGCTCTGCGCCCGGCTCGGCAGCGCCTCGCCGGTCAGCGGCAACCTCTACGAGCTCGACGCGATCGGCGCCGTGGTGATCGGCGGCACCAGCCTCGCCGGCGGCCGGGCGACGATGGTCGGGACCTTCCTCGGCGTCCTCACCTTCGCCCTGATCTTCAGCTTGATGACCCAGCTCGATCTCTCGACCGAGATCCAGCAGGTGACCAAAGGGGCGATCGTGCTCGGCGCGGTCCTGATCCAGCGCCCCGAGGCGAGGTACTGAGGGAGATGGCTTTTTGAAGGGGAAAGCAAAACAAGAGGAGGAGAGACCATGTCGCTGAAGCGACTGTTGCTCGCGATCGGAGTCGCGGGCCTACTGGTGTTTGGAGTTTCAGCCTGCGGCGGCGACACCGAGACGGTGACGGTGACCAGCGAGAGCCCCGGCGCCTCCGGAGAAGCCGGCGGCGGAGACTCCGGCGGCGGTTCGGGGAAAACCGTCAGCATCGTCGCCAGCGTGCCGCCGACCGACCACGGTTGGCTGGGGGCGATCTCGAAGGACGCCCAGGCACAGGCCGACGAATACGACGACGTCGATTTCAAACTGCTCGAGGCCGCTGACGCCGACTCGCAGGCGCAGCAGATCGAGCAGGTGATCTCGGAAAAACCAGACGTGCTGGTCGTCCTGCCGCAGGACGGCGAAGCGCTGACGCCGGTCGCCCAGAAAGCCGAGGCGGCGGGGATCCCGGTGGTCAACATCGACCGCCTGTTTACCCAGCCCGACGCGGCGACCGCGACGATCCTCGGCGACAACTACCAGATCGGTGTGCTCGCGGCCGACTACATCGGCGATGAACTCAAATGCAAAGGCAAGGTCGTCGAAATCCAGGGCCTGGCCGGGATCTCGGTCACCGACGAACGGACCCAGGGCTTTGAAGACCAGCTGAAAAAGACCTGTCCCGACGGCGGGGTCGAAGTCGTGGCCCAGCAGCCGGGCGATTTCAACCCGGACAAGGGCCTGACCGTGATGGAGAACATCCTCCAGTCCGAGAACGAAATCGACGCTGTCTACACGCATGACGACGACATGGCCCAGGGCGTCGTGCAGGCGATCCGCAACGCCGGTCGCGACGACGAAATGTTCCTCACCGGCGTCGGCGGCTCGCAGGCGGCGATGGACCAGATCAAGGAGGGCGGCCTCTACCGGGCGACCTTCCTCTACAACCCGAACATGGCCGCCTCGGCGGTCAACATGGCCCGCCTGATCGGGCTCGGAGAGGGCTTCGGCGAGCTGGTCCCGCCGGAGGTGCCGCGCCAGGTGATCGTTCCGGCGGCGGTGGTGACGAAAGAGAACGTCGGCGAATACGAAGCGTACGCGTTCGACTAGCCAGGAGACTCGGCCAGCAGTGGCCTCCGGCGCGGTGGGGCGGCGCCGGAGGCCTTTTGCACGGAACCTTGCGGGGTTGGCAGCCCGGTCTGAGCTGTCGAGGAGTGACCTATGCGCCCGCTGCGAATCGCCGGCGCATTGGCATTGGTCGTCGCCGCGCTCGCCGGCTCCGCGTCCGCCGATGCGTCTCCCGCCAGGGTCGCCGCTCTGCAAGCGGCCCTCCAGTCCCTGCACCTCTACGACGGCTACGTCGACGGGGTCAGGGGCCCGCTGACCCGGCGCGCGGTGCTCGACCTGCAGCGCCGCCGCGGGCTGGCGGTCGACGGGGTCGCCGGGCCACGCACCCGGCGCGCCTTGGGCTGGCGCGGCAAGCCGGGGCTCGGCAGCCGCACGATGCGCCTCGGTGACCGCGGCTGGGACGTCGCGGCGCTGCAGTTCCTGCTGCAACGGGCGGGCCACGGGCCGGGGAGGGCCGACGGCCTCTTCGGGCCGCTGACCGACGCGGCGGTCAAGCGCGCCCAAGCCGCGGCCGGGATCGCGGCCGATGGTTTGGCCGGGCCGACGACGCTGAGCGCCCTGCGCGGCGGCTCGTCGACGACGACCGTAGCGGCGCCGCCGGAAGGGGCGGTGCGGTTCCTGCACCCGGTCCCCGGGCCGATCGGCGACGGCTTCGGCGCGCCCCGCTCCGACCACCTGCACACCGGCCTTGACTTCCCGGTCGCCTACGGGACCACGGTCAGCGCCGCCGGCGTCGGCACGACGATCTACGCCGGCTTCAACTTCGGCGGCTACGGCAACCTGGTCGTGGTCCAGCACCGGCTCGGGTACACCACCTGGTACGCCCACCTCTCCTCGATCACGACCTCGGTCGGCGAGCAGGTCAGCGGCGGCACCCGGATCGGCTACGTCGGCTCGACCGGCAACTCGACCGGACCGCACCTGCACTTCGAGGTCCGCCGCTACGACACCCCGATCGACCCGGCGCCGCTGCTGCTGCCGAGCATCTCGGCGCGCCCCGCCGTCGGATCCGGCAAGGACCGCCCGCCCGAGTGCGTCGGCAAGGAAGGGAATAAGCACGCCCCCGGCGCCGGCGCCGACTGGATCGCCCGCGAACGCCTCTGTCCCTAGCTGGTCAGGGGGCGGTACCTTCAGGCGGTGGCCGTGCAGGAGCAGGGAACCGCCGCAGCGCTCGCCGAGTGGGCGACCGGGTTCGTGCCCGGCGAGGAGGACCTGGCGCTGGCCCGGCGTTCGCTGATCGACACCCTCGCGGTGGCGCGCGCCGCGGTGGGCCACCCGCTGGCGCCGCTGGCCGAGCGGCTCGGGCCGGCGGGGCGGCTGGCGACGCTCGCCCACCTGCTCGATTACGACGACCTGCACCTTTCGTCGACCAGCCACGTCAGTGCCGTCTGCGTTCCGGTCGCGCTGGCCGCGGGCGGCGACGCGCGGGCCTACCTGGCCGGTGCGGGGACGATGGCGCGGCTGGGGGAGATGCTCGGCTGGGCCCACTACAGTCGCGGGTGGCACGCGACCTGCACCGCCGGCGCCCCGGCCGCCGCGGTTACCGCGGCGGCCGCGCTGGGTCTCGACGCGGAGCGCACGGCGGGGGCGATCGCCCTCTCGCTGCCGGCGGCTGGCGGGGTGCAGCGGGCCTTCGGAAGCGCCGCGAAGTCGCTGCAGGTTGGGTTCGCTGCCGACGCCGGCGTGCGGGCGGCGGAGCTCGCGGCCGCCGGCGCCGGCGCCAGCCCGGCGGCGCTCGAGCAGTGGCTGGCGCTGGTCGGCGGTGCACCCGCGCCGTTTGCCGCGGTGCCCGCGATCCCCGGTGGCCTGGCGATCAAGCCGTACCCCTGCTGCTACGCGCTGCAGCGGCCGATCGAGGCGGCGCGGGAGGCGCTGGGCGGCGAGGCGGTCGCGCCCGACGAGGTCTCGTCGTTGCTGGTCCGGCTCGACGAGGACGTGATCCGGCCGCTGCTTCACAGCCGCCCGGCGACCGGCCTGGAGGCGAAGTTCAGCCTCGAGTACGCGCTCCGGCGACCGTCCTCGACGGCCACCCAGGGCTGGCCAGCTTCGGCGAAAAGGCCGTCTCCCGCCCCGCGGCGCAGGCGCTGCTCGAGCGAGTCCAAGTCGAGACCGCGCCGGGCGGCGGCGACCTGCTCTCCGGCCGGGTTGAGGTGACCGTCGAGCTGTCGGGCGGCGCGACCCGCTTCGCCGCCGTCGAGCTGCCCGCGGGGGCGCCCGGCCGCCCGCTCGATCCCGTCGAGCTCGAGGCGAAGGTCCGCGACTGCGCCGGCCCCGACGCGGCCGAGCTCCTGGCCGCCAAGTGGGGCTCGCCCCCTTCGTGGGTTGGGGGATCGGAGCCCTAGGATCGGGGGACGATGTGGGTCCAGCGGAAGATCGATCTCGAGCCGCGCCCGCGCGGCTTCCACCTGATCACCGGCGAGGTCCTCGGTGAGCTGCCGGAGCTGGGCGAGCTGCGGGTCGGGATGCTGCACCTGTTGATCCAGCACACCTCGGCTTCGCTGGCCCTGAGCGAGAACGTCTCGGCCGACGTGCGGCGGGACTTCGAGGCCTGGTTCGACCAGGCGGTGCCCGAAGGGGCGCCGTTCTGGACCCACACCCTGGAGGGCGAGGACGACATGCCTGCCCACATCAAGGCCGCCCTGCTCGGCCCCTCGCTGACCCTGCCGGTCAGCGGTGGCGGGCTGGCGCTCGGGACCTGGCAGGGGATCTACCTCTGCGAGCACCGCGACCACGGCGGCCCGCGCTCGCTGGTCGCGACCGCCTGGGGCGAGCGATGATCCGCGCCGTCACCTTCGACTTCTGGAACACGATCGCGCGGGTGCCGACGGGGGCGATGACCGAGGCGCGGACCCGGGCCGTCGGCGCCGCCTGCGCCGAGGGCGGGGTGGAGGTCGAAGCCGAGGCTCTGGTTGCCGCGCTGGAGCAGGTCGGCGCGCACTGGGAACGGGCCTGGGAAGACGGCGTCCACCTGCACCCGCGCGATGGCGCGGCGATGCTGGTTCGAGTGCTCGGCGCCGAAGGAGCAGCGGAAGAGCTCGTCGCCGAAGCCTTCCTCGGCGTCGGCCGCGAGGCCGAGCTCGAATTCTTACCCGGGATCGGGACGGTACTGGCCGAGCTGGCGGGGCGGGGCGTCCGCCTCGGGATCGTCTGCGACGTCGGCTTCACCGGCGGCGAGCAGCTGCGCAACCTGCTGCAGCGGGAGGGCCTGCTCGGGCACTTCTCCGGCTGGGCCTTCTCGGACGAGGTCGGTTACTACAAGCCCGACCCCAGGATCTTCGAAGCGGCGCTGAGCGCCCTCGGAGCACGCCCCGCCGAGGCTCTCCACGTCGGCGACCTGCGCCGCACCGACGTCGCCGGCGCCGCCGCCCTGGGGATGCGAACGGTTCGCTACCGCGGCGTCCACGACGACCCCGACGAGGCCGCCGGCGTCGAGGCGGACCTGGTCCTCGACAGCCATCTGGAGCTGCTCACGGCGCTCGAGTCGGGTTAGTTCCCCTTCCCCTTCCC